>CAWDRR010000008.1:0-147151 GCA_963804785.1 Candidatus Bathyarchaeota archaeon | reverse complement strand
CAAAGTACCGCAAACTTGAAAAAGCCACTCTACAATAACAGAACAAAACAGTGTTAGGCAGTGGACTAAAATGAAGTTAAATAAAGTCGACGAAAAAGTCTTCAAAATCCTGAAAGAGGAAGGTAAAGAATTAACTCTTCAAGAATTAACCGACAAAACGGGTGAACCCTGCAAAAAAGTTTTCAAGTCACTCAAGAAGTTCTTCGAACACGAAATCATTGAGACCAAAGCCCGCAAATATTCGTTAACAGGCAAGGATCCAGCCGCTAAAGAAGAAGAACCCGAACCTGCATCTGAAGAATAAAAATTTTTGGAGCCTCGAGCGGGCCTTGCTCCCGCGGCCTGCTGCTTACAAGGCAGCCGCTCTACTGGGCTGAGCTATCGAGGCACCCAACGAACAAACCCAGATTACACCAACAAATAAACCTTACACAAATAAAAGTTGCTACTATCGCAAAATCTTTTCTTAATTATTCCTGATAAAAAGGAAAAACTCTTGCTGAATGAATGAACATCTTTGAGTTGAGACTATTATTTCGTTTTGTAAAAAAATTCTAAATCATTATCGATTTTTTATTAAATAAAAATTTATTCTGTTAATGGAGGACAATTTTGAAATTCAGTAGGCTATTGCACTGACAAATTTTTAAAGAAAATTAAACATAAACCCAACGACACAATAATTTCAAATTCCAAAAGCCCTATTAAAGATGCATAAATTTCTGAAAAACCACGATAGACGGTTATTGTATAAGCATGATGCCTCGAAAAAACAATTAGAAGTCTCAAAATTCCATTTCCAATAGTTTCCTGAAATATATAAAATAGCACAAAATAAGCTGTAGTTGTTCCGTAAAGAACGACAATCTTATATGACTGAGTGTAGCTAGTAAGGTTCCCCACATATGCAACTCGGCAACATAATGTTTGCGCGAGTGAAGAAGCAAAAGAAGCCAGTGAAGCCTCAAAACCCCGACGACAACCTTGCTACAGCTCAACGATACACTTATATTAACGAAATCTGCTTCTATTGCAATTCAGCAATATGGGTTATACCATAAAAACTGATGCAACTCCCCACCTAATCAGTGTGGAGTGAAGGGTGAATTGAGTTCCTGATCACTGGGAGATTCACAATGACACCATGCATAGGCCAAACAACAACGACGCAACACACTATATAATGAGAAATATGTGTTTCACCAAACGCCAAACAGACACTACCATTGGCCCGAAACATGCCACGCTGTCTGGAGGATGGCTCGGCTTGAGAGCCGAAGAAGGGCGCGGCAAGCCGCGATACCGCCTCGGGTAAGCGCACGCAGCCTTAGAACCGAGGATACCCGAATGAGACTTCTCAGCAACTCGTGAGAGTTGTTGCTCCTTCACGGAGCGGGAACCCCCCGAACGGAAGCATCTTAGTAGGGGGAGGAAAAGAAACCAAACACGGGATTCCCTTAGTAGCAGCGAGCGAACTGGGAACAGTCCAAACCGAATCCCCCAAGGAAACTTGGGGGAGATGTAGGGTTAAGGGCCCGGCTGCCTCTTCGTTGGTTAAGCTGAAATGGCCTGAAATGGCCTGCCATAGAGGGTGATAGCCCCGTAAACATACACCAAAAAGAGTTGAGCTGGAGTCCCAGACTACCGTACCATGGTTTTGGTGCGGAAAGTTGGGAGTCACCAACTTCCAAGACTAAATACATCTCAAGACCGATAGCGCACTAGTACGGTGACGGAAAACTGAAAAGTACCCCGGAATGGGGGTGAAAAGTGCCTGAAACCAGACAGTTACAGACGTGTGCGGCCCAGAAGAGTAGAAACCATCCATAGGAACCCGCTGTGAAGCGGCAGTACGAGGAAGGTGGATCAGGGTCGCACGTTCCGTCTAGAAACACGGGCCGGGGAGTTTATTGCTATGGCAAGCCTAAAAGCAATAAACTTGTAAGCAAAGGGAAACCAACAAGCGCGCAACTCGCAAGAGCCAGGTGCAAGGTCTGAAAGGGCCTGAAGTCATAGCGATACATACTAGAAACCAGACGATCTAGCCCTGGGCAGGGCGAAGCTAGGCGAAAGCCTAGTGGAGGCTCGAAAGGGTTCTGACGTGCAATTCGTTCCCCAGACCTGGGGCTAGGGGCTAAAGACCAATCTAGTCTGGTGATAGCTAGTTCCTTCCGAAGTGGGCCTGAGCCCAGTCCCGAACGAGGCGGCTGGTGGGGTAGAGCACTGACTGGAAAACAAGGATCCGAAAGGGTCCACTTTCCTCTCAAACTACGAATCCACCCGCACCTAAGACTTTGGGAAACGGGTTACAGGGGGTAAGCTCCTGGACCGAGAGGGGGACAACCCAGACTGAGGTTAAGGTCCCCAAATGCTGGCTAAATGTCAAACCAAAGGGCGTCGTCAGCCTCAGACAGCGGGGAGGTAGGCTTAGAAGCAGCCATCCTTCAAAGAAAGCGTAACAGCTCACCCGCCGAGGCTGACGGCCCCGAAAATTGACGGGGCTAAGCCAGCTACCGATACCTCAGAACGCAGCGCATGCTGCGCTGGTAGGAAGGCGTCCTAGTTGGGCAGAAGCTGGGCTGTGAGGTCCAGTGGACCGATTAGGATTGCGAATCCCGGTGGTAGTAACAGCAAAGAGAAGTGAGAATCTTCTCCGCCGAAGGGGCCAGGGTTCCCCGGCAACGATCGTCAGCCGGGGGTAAGTCGATCCTAAGGCATAACTTAACCGATTATGCCGAAAAAGGGAATCCGGCTAAAATTCCGGAACCATAGAGGTACATGCGGCAACGCAAGCTTAGTGTTGACGTTTCGGGGTAAGCTGAGCAAGGTCTTCGCCTTGTTTAACCTTATAAACCTAGGGAGTGCCGTAATGGCGAGAACTAGGTGAAAGTGGGAATAGCCTCCCGTTTTAGGGGGGTTCAGCTGATCTCTGGAGCCACTGAAAAACGCACTAAGAAGGATCCTTTATGACCGTACCTAGAACCGACACAGGTGTCCCAAGGCGAGAAACCTAAGGCGTGTCGGGTATACACTAATGCGAGGGAACTCGGCAAATTAGCCCCGTACCTTTGGTATAAGGGGTGCCTGTTCTTTCAGCTTCGTGCTGAGAGAGCAGGTCGCAGTGACAAAGGGGTCTCGACTGTTTAATAAAAACACAGGAAGCCGCAAGAGCGAAAGCTTGTGAACGGCTTCTGAATCCTGGCCAGTACAGGTACCTGAAACCTGGGTCCAACTGGGCTAAGGGCCTGCAAACGCCGGGAGTAACTCTGACTCTCTCAAGGTAGCCAAATGCCTTGTCGGGTAAGTTCCGACGTGCATGAATGGATCAACGAGGGCCCCACTGTCCCCGCGTAGTACCCGGTGAAACCACATAACGTGGACGAACAGTCCACGATCTCCCAGCGGGAAAAGAAGTCCCTGTGGAGTTTTACTGCAGCCTGCCGCTGGAATACGGTTGTGGATGCAGAGCGTAGTCGGGAGCCGTCGATCTTGGGTTCTCTGGGACCTGGGGGAGGCAACAATGGAACACCGACTTTCTGCAACCGTGTTTCTCACCAGCCCCTTGCGGGCTGGAACAACGGTAGGTGGGCAGTTCGGCTGGGGCGGCACGCCCTTGAAAAGATATCAAGGGCGCCCTAAGGTTGGCTCAGGAGGGACAGAAACCCTCCGTAGAGTGCAAGGGCAAAAGCCAGCCTGACTGAATCCCAAACAGTAAGGGATGCAGAGGAGAAATCCGGGCTTAGCGATCATCCATGTTCCCCCTTGGTGGGGGCTGGATGTGTCAGAAAAATTACCCTAGGGATAACAGGCTCGTCGCGGGCGAGAGTCCCCATCGACCCCGCGGCTTGGTACCTCGATGTCGGCTCTTCCTATCCTGGCCCTGCATAAGGGGCCAAGGGTGAGGCTGCTCGCCTATTAAAAGGGAACGTGAGCTGGGTTTAGACCGTCGTGAGACAGGTCGGACTTTATCTGCTGGGAGTGTTGGCTGCTTGAGGGGAAAGGGTCCCTAGTACGAGAGGAACGGGACGCTGTGGCCTCTAGTTAACCGGTTGTCTGATAAGGCAGTCGCCGGGCAGCCACGCCGTTGTGGATAAGAGCTGAAAGCATCTAAGCTCGAAGCCTCTCCCGAAAAGAGGCAGCCATTCCAGTTTCACTGGACGAAGGCTCCCATAAAAGATGGGTTTGATGGAGCCGGGGTGTAAGCTAGAAGACTTCGGTCGACTAGCTCAGCCTGCGGCCACCAATCGCCTGAGATGTCGAGTCAATGTAGTGTCTGAGCGATATTTGGTTGAGACGCATATTTCGGTGTAGTGTGATGTAGTGTTTGGTCTATGCATGGCGTAACTGTCATATTGCTGAGATTTCTGTTTGTTTTGTTCGTGTGTTTTGTTATTTGCGATTAAAAAGAAGAGTTTTTTAGGAAGTTTGTTTTTATCGTTTTTTATTTTTGTAGACGTTAGCGCTTTGTTGGTTAGCCACATTTTGCAGACAACTGACAATTTTTTCAATCAGTTGGTTTTTTCTGGGCAAAAGTTAAATTGTCAATGTTGGCTAAGATTTAATGACTGTTATGCACAAAGCACCTCTTTGCCCTAAATGCTTTATTGAAATGAAGCCCAAATGTAACAAAGAAAAACTGGTAATTTATCATCAATGTCCACAATGTGGAACTCTTATTTTGTTCACTCACTCTGGGCATTAAAATACTTGTATTAGAAAAATTTATGTTTTAACAAGGTCATGCTTTCTGGGATAGACCAAAAAATCTTTCTTTTAGTTGTACCCATTCAATTGCGGTGGCAAAGAAATGACGGAAACCCAAAGGCAGAAGAAAAAGCGCAAAAAACAATTTGTTGTCGTTGATCAGGTGCAGGAAGAAACTGCTGTCCAAAACGCCAGGGAAGTCACTGAGGCTTTGGAGAAATTGGAAAAACAAGGTGAACAAGTTGACATCCAAGTCTGTCCCCGATGCAAAAGCCCCAAAGTTGAACGCGCAAAAAGCACAGGAGGAGATATGTGGGGACACATAGGCATGCTCCAGCCAAGCTACGAGTGCACAAAGTGCGGTTGGCAAGAACGCGTAGTTCTAAAAGCCACTAACAAGAAGCTAAGCGTGCGAGATGTTGAGTTGATTCGTGAAGCCATGGATGAAACAGATGCTGGTTCCAAATAAACCTCAACCTGAATCCTGCATTCATAAAATCTATTTATGTTGTAAGTTAACATGTCTTTGAGTCAAAATGAAGAGTCAACATAAGCTTGAAATCTGCACTTTAGAGTTCCCGATTACGATTGACTTTTTTGATTTAGGCACCGTTGAACAAGTAGTTGAGGAAGTCTTCATTAAAGAACCAAAGAAACGAAGAAGAAAAGCCTAAAAACCTTCTAACTGCGGCTGCAAATGTTCCAATGAGAAATGCTTAAAAATAGAAAATTTTTTAGAGACTAACGAAATCTCTGCAATTGCTTTATTCGCCCCAGTCTTCGCCTTCAATCGTTAACTCTTGAAGATCTATGCATCCACCTCCATTACTTATTTTTTTGACTTCGAGTTCAAGACCGCAACCTGGACAGCTTAGGACTTCTCCTTTTTCCAGATCGCAGGGAACATTAAGTTGGAATTCGCAGTCTGGGCATTTGGATTTGTTCTGGTTATTTGGATTTTCGGGGTTAGTCATTATTTTTTTCTCTTTTGATTGTTGCTTCTTTATGGGAAAAGATTTCTTTTAAATATTATGACTTTTATGTCACAAATTATACTATTTGTGTTCCATTTAGGACAATTGTGCTTTTTCCTATAATGGGAAAAAACATTTATCTTGGAAACAAAACTGAAAACTGCTAACATCAAAGTATTGGAGAAACAATAGAAAATTGGAGCTGAAAAGAGTAACTTTGCAAAGAAAAGCGCTACTGATTGTTGCCTTCTCGTTCTTGTTATACACGATCTATCAAGCAGTAACTACAACAATCTTTGTTTCCCATTTTCCCTCAGTAATTACTCAATTGCCACACTTTATTAAAAGCTCCCAACCAAACCTACAACTAGGCCTTTTCTTATTCCAAGAGATAGCTGGTTCAGCAGGAAGTTACCTACGTTTGGTCAGTGCAATATTTGCCCTAAACTGTGCCATACTTTTTTTCAAAGAAGATCCCAAGTACGTTGAAAAACTTGGAAGAGTCATCCTTTTTGAATCGCTCTACTTCCTTCTCCTTTTCCCGGCGGCAATCAACCACCTTGTAGGCTCAGTAATCTCCTCTAGTGCATTTTTGAATTATTATACAGGGGTTTCATGTCTGCTTCAGGCAGCGTTGATTTTTCCTCCATTGTTTATGCTGAGCCGCAAACTAAAAGACCCTCAAAAGATCCCTTCTATTCTAAAGATTGCGGGTGTTGCAGCTCCTTTGTATGTGTTTGGCTTTTGGATTAGGCATGGATTCTTGTGGGTGTATGCGATTTGGCCTTTAGAAACTCAACATTGGAACTTTTTAGGTACGGTTGGGTTTGCTAATTCTTTGCTAACTTTGCTGTTAGCTGCCATGGTTTGCACTTTTGTATGCTTAATTTTTGGACAGAAGCAAAAACTCAACATTTCGTTGGCGGCAACTGCGATAGCTTTAATAGGGATTTACTTTGTGATTTACGATTTAATTTCGGTTTGGGACCCGGTTTATCGTGCTTACTTGCCTTTGACTGATTTTTGGATGATACCCTTGTTGGTTCTAGGTGTAGCTGTTCTGGTTGATTCAAGGTCAAGAGCGTAATGTTTAGATAGTTTTCTGTAGTCAAGGAGTGAAGATTTCTAGAAAAACTGTCCCGTTATAAATGCGATGTAGGCTTCACCTATGAAGGAGTTCTGAAATTGTTCTGTTTATGATTAAAATGGACTAATTAGGAAAAGTGGTCTATTTTTGTCTCTTTGAAAAATAACGTGAAAGCTGCAAAGTTTAGTACAGCAAAAATTGCATGTTTGCACCATATTTTAAAGTCAACAGATAAAGTGACTCGTGCTTTTCCAATTGGAATGGTAGAGTTTATGGTCTAAAAAATTGTTGAGGCAACTTCAGCAAAAATTGTTTATGCCAACTAGATGTAACTGAGTGTTGTGTTTTAGGTTTCGTATGGTGCAATTAATTAGGTTGCTTGAATAAAAGTTTAGATTGAAGGTGATGGCGGATTAGAGTAATCTTCCATTTGGATATGGATCATTTTTACACAGCTCTTGAGGAGCGAGAGCGCCCAGAAATCAGAGGAAACCCTGTTATAGTTGGCTCTGATCCAAAAGAAGGCAAAGGGAGAGGAGTTGTCAGCACAAGTAATTATGAAGCTAGGAAGTCTGGTGTGCGTTCAGGGATTCCCATTTCTCAGGCATGGCGGCTTTGTCCGCGAGCGGTTTATTTTTTGCCCAATTTTCCATTGTACATTAAGGTTTCAGGTGAAATCATGGAAATAGCGCATAAGTACGCTGGAAAGTTTGAGCAGTGGGGGATTGATGAGGCTTTTTTGGATGTTAGTAGCAAAGTAGACGATTGGGCTGGAGCAGAGCTTTTAGCACGTCAGATTAAACAAGAGATCAAGGAGAAAGAGGGCATTACCGCTTCGATTGGTGTGGGGCCCAGTAAACTTGTGGCTAAAGTTGCCAGTGATTATCAAAAGCCTGATGGTCTAACAATTGTAAACGATGAGGAAGTTGAAAAATTTCTTGCTCCTCTGCCGGTGCGCAAGTTATTGTGGGTGGGGCGTAAGACCGAGGATAGACTAAAGGAACTAGGAGTAGAAACTATAGGCGACTTAGCCCGCTACGATCCCACTGCGTTGTCCTCGATTTTTGGGGTGATGGGTTTGCAGATGCACTTGATGGCGAAGGGCATTGACAAAAGCGAAGTCGAGGAGCGTGTGGGTGTCAAAAGTGTTAGTCGCGAAACCACGTTTGAAGAAGATACCGCAGACTCTAAAAATATTTTAAAATCTTTGGGTGTCCTCTGTGAAGATGTTTTGAAGGAAACCTTGGATCAGCACTTGCTTTTCAAAACTGTGACAGTTAAGATTCGTTACCAGGGCTTTGAGACTCACACCAGAAGTAAAACTCTGCTTTTCTTGACTAATCGCCTTCAGGATCTTCAAAAAACAGCTAACGAATTGATGTTTACTTATTTGCAGAAAGACAGAAAAGTAAGGTTGATTGGTGTGCGGGTTTCAAGTTTGGTTTCTTGTGAAAAGCAGAGGACGCTGGTTTAGAGTTCAGTTATTTTTTGGGACACTAGACGTTTTCCATATTCTTCTTCGCTGGCGACTTCGCTGAGGACTTTTCTTTTTTTAACTACGTTTAGGATTTTGCTGGATAGGTTTATGTGGTTGTCTGGGTAGCCGACTGCGAGCATAACGAGGGCTTCTAAGTTTTCGGGAATTTTTAAGGCGATTATAATGTCTTTTTCGTTGAAGCTTCCCACACAACAGGTTCCTAACCCCAGACTGGTGGCAACTAAAACCATGTTCTCCACTGCCAAAGCAACGTCGATGGCGTACCAATCGGGAGAAGCTTTCTTATCACCGCATGCAACAATCACGAGCGGAGATTGCGTTAGGAACTTTGCCCAAGTACCCCCGGACAACGCTTTTCGTTTCTCGGCGTTGGTTACTGCGATGAAGTGCCAGGGTTCAATGTTCTTCGCTGAAGGTGCCAAACGTCCAGCCTCCAAAATTTTCTCGAGATTTTCTCTCTCAACTGGTTTATCTTGGTAACTACGAATTGAACGTCGTTGCTGTGTAGCTTCAAAAACATCCATTTTTGGTACGCTTCCCAAACACCAAATAACCTTTAAGTCTAATATTGGTTTTTACCACATAACTTTTAGTTACTGTTTTCCTGTTGTTTTCAGCGCTGTTTTATGTAGCTTCAGCTCCTACCTTCTTTGGGTTCTTCAGATTTCTAATATTTCAAAATATGCCTTGAGACTACTTTTTAAAGAAACAGGGTCACAATTAGTTTTTGGGAACTGTGGGCTGAATATTCTAGCACGGCAATCGTAGCTACTTTGATAGATGATGCTGTTGTGAAGGATGTATTAGAATCATTAGCATCCTCATCTTTTTTGGTTGTTTGAGGACTATTATTCATATTTTGTTGGGTCAGCGATGCCTGCTTCTTTGAAGGCTTTTTTGCGGTTTACGCAGGATTCGCATCTTCCGCAGTGTTTGGTGCCATTACGATAACACGACCACGTCAACTCAAAGGGCACACCTAATTCGGCGCCTGCCTTGAAGAGGTCTGATTTGCGTTTGCCGCTGAAGGGAGCTTGGATAGTAATTTCTTGGCAGGTTCCCAGTTTTGCAGCTTTCTCGAAAGCTTCATAGAATTCTCGTCGGCAATCAGGGTAGAAGGGTTCGTCTGAGCCTTGGGCGCCATAGATGATTTTGTCTGCGCCAACCGTGACTGCGTATGCTACGGCGGCTGAGAGAAAGATTGCGTTGCGGAACGGCACGATGATAGGGGCGCTAAACTCTGAGGTTATAGGGATGTCGGCGTTGCAAAGTGAGGTTACATCACTGAAGATTTTCTTTAATGCAGATAGGTCGATAATTTTTGTAGTTGTGTCTAATCTTTGGGCAATTTGGTAGGCGCATTCGGTTTCTTTCAAGGCGATTTGTCCGTAATTGAAGGTGATGGGGTAAATTTGGTAACCTTGTTTTTTTGCCCAGTAAGCGACAGTTGCGGAGTCAGGTCCACCGCTAAGAACGATTACGCATTTTTTTGTAGAGTTCATTTTTTCTGCCTTCTATTTAATTGTAGGTTTCTCATATTCTCCGAACCATCTTTGGAATATGCCGGTTCTTCTTTAGCAACTTGAAAATTGGCCATCCGATAAGCACGCTTGCAATAGTATTTCCAATAGCAACGTAAGCTATGGTGGGAAGAAGTGGTAGTTCGATACAGGAAGGAAAGCATCCATCCGACTGTTATGCCTAAAACTGCAGAGTAAGCTATGCATGTTCCAATTACTGTATAGTCGTTTTTGGTGCGCTTGTAAACGTAGTAGACTACAAAAGACATTGCAAACGAAGGTACAGTGTTGAGCAAGTCAATTGGACCTGCTGTTGAGAAAATGTTAGCAACGAATACTCCAAGTGTGTGACCTAAAACCCCTGCTAAACCAAGTAGTGGGACAACAGCAAGCAAAGAGTCTGCTATTCGAATTTGAATTGGTCCATAAGAGAATGGTCCGAGAACAACAACTAAGGCTGCATAGAGTGCAGCATAAATCGCTATTAGAGCTATATCTTTGGTTCGTATTTTCAAGTGCATTTTTCTCCCTACTCCCGGGTTTTATTTTGGTTGGCGGAACGGGTAGGAGAATCCACTCACCCGCCAATTGCCCATAAAAGTCTAAGAGTTGCCTAAAAACGTTGTGAAAGACTTCCCTCTAACTTGCGTTTGTTTGCCCTATTTAAGTGAAGGTTAGTCCAGAAAGTTTGACTAAACTTAGTCAAGAAACCTTTACGAAAATGCATTTATCAACTGAAAAATAATCAAGTCTTAAGGAGAGAGTGGAACATGGCATTAAACCACTATGTAATAAATCATAGACTTCTAATACAAATGCAAAAGAAAGGTTGCATTTTTTGCGCCATCTGTCACCAACCTATTGTTGAGGGGCAACGAGTGGCTTCAAGGAAATCAACAGCTGTGCGACATGAAGAGTGTTACCAGAACTCATTTATTTAAGAAACGTAGAAACGAAAAAAGATGATTCGGGAAGAACCTTTCTCCACCAAACTTGTACCCCTGATCATTTGCATTGAGAACAAATGAGTCAAGTTAGCCAGTTGCCTTTTGCGAAATATTAATTAGGCTCTCGGAAAGATTAGATGATGCTACTTCCTAGTGGATGTTACATTCCGCGAAACGGAGTTTTAGGGAGCACAAAACCTATGTCACAAAATAATTCAACTAGCCAACTAGTCCTAAAAGGCACCACAACAATCGGCGTCGTCTGCAAAGATGGCGTAATTTTAGCTTCAGACACCCGAGTAACCATGGGCTACTACGTTGCACACAAATTCGGCAAGAAAGTCTACAAAATCGACGACCACATGGGCATGACCATTGCCGGAACCGTTGCAGATGCACAAAGAGTAGTTGACATCCTAACCGCTAATGCGCACCTTTACAAAATTAACCTTGATCGCCCAATGCCTATTAGTTCAGCTGCAAGACTGGTGGCTAACCTTCTGTTTTCAGCAAGATATGTGCCCCTTTCGACACAGGTTTTAGTTGGAGGTATAGACGAAACTGGACCACACGTTTACAACTTGGATCCATACGGAAGCTTGACTGAAGAAAAATCTGTTTCAACAGGTTCTGGTTCACCAGTTGCTTACGGTATTCTTGAAGACAAGTTCCGTGAAGGCATGACTATTGCCGAATTACTCCCAATAATCGCTAAAGCTGTTAATGCAGCCATGAAACGTGACGTTGCAAGCGGCAACAACTACAACATTATCGTAATTGACCAGTATGGTTACAAAGAATTGTCAGATGAGGAGAAATCTAACCTTCTCAAAGCAGGAAGTTAAGGACTGTGGCTCGAACACAAGAGAGACGAACGCAAGACAAAGACAAAATTGAAATTAGCCAATATATTCTTGAAAAAGTCCCACGCGAAGCAGAGGTCACCAGAATTGAATACGAAGGTCCCATGCTTGCGGTTTACACTAAAAAACCAGAAATTTTAGTTGATCAAAGCAGCATAGTTGCTGAAATCGTCGGTGTTATTCGGAAAAGAATAGTCATCAGACCCGACCCATCCGTGCGTATTCCTGAAGTGGAAGCAGAAAAAATCGCACGTGAACTAATCCCTCCAGAAGCTGAAATAACTGATATTAATTTTGATCCAAGCCTTGGCGAAATAATAATTGAAACCAAAAAACCAGGTTTAGTTATCGGCAGAAATGGCGCTGTTTTGCAGGAAATCATAAAAAAAACCAAGTGGCGCCCTCACGTCTTGCGGAGTCCACCGATAAAATCCAAGATTGTCACTCATATGCGTCATTACCTACACTCAGAGAGCAAAGAACGTGAACGTATACTTGCGCACTGTGGGTGAACGCATCTTTAGACCAAAAACCTTCGATGTAGGCGACATACGCATGACCGTTTTAGGCGGCGCACAAGAAGTTGGTCGCAGCGCATTTCTGATTAAAACACGTGAAAGTAGCGTGCTTTTAGACTGCGGTATTCATCCGGGTTCACAAAGACCTTTTGAATCGTTCCCACGTTTTGATTGCCCAGAGTTCCAGCTTGATTCTTTGGACGCTGTTGTTATAAGTCACGCTCACCTTGACCACTGCGGTTTAGCTCCGTTTCTCTACAAATATGGTTATGATGGTCCAGTTTACTGTACTGCGCCCACGTCAAATTTGATGACTATGCTTCAACTCGATTATTTGGACGTTGCCAGCAAGCAGGGTGTAACCCCTTTTTACGACCAAAAAGACGTTCGCGAATGTGTTTTGCACACGATTCCTCTGCGCTATGGTGTAGTCACTGACATTGCTCCTGACATACGTTTAACCTTGCATAATTCAGGACACATTTTAGGCGGCGCAATGGTTCACTTGCACATAGGCGAAGGCTTACACAACATCGTTTACACCAGCGACTACAAGTTTGGACGAACCATGCTGCTAGAAGCTGCCGCAACCGAGTTTCCACGCATCGAAACCGTGATTACCGAAAGCACCTATGGTGGAGCAGACGATATTGTGCCTTCCAGAGTTGAAGCTGAAGAGGCATTTACCAAAGTTATTAACCAGACCTTAGAACGCAAAGGCAAAGTCCTAATTCCAGTTCCAGCAGTGGGCAGAGCTCAAGAAATCATGCTTATCATCGACGGTTACATGAAACGTGGCTTAATGAAAGAAGCCCCCGTATTCATTGAAGGCATGATTAGCGAAGCCACAGCTATCCACACAGCTTACCCAGAATATCTTGGTAGAGAAGTACGCCACAGCATCCTTCACGAAGAAGTCAACCCCTTCCAATCTGACTACTTTACTATTGTTGAACACCCAAGTGTTCGTCAAAGCATAATTGAAGGCGAACCATGCATTGTTCTGGCAACTTCAGGCATGCTTGAAGGCGGACCAGTAATTGAGTACTTCAAGAACTGGGCAAGTGACGACAAAAACACAATTATCTTTGTCAGCTACCAGATTGAAGGCACAATGGGTAAACGTGTCCAAAAAGGCGTGGGCGAAGTAACCATGATGGATAACGAAGGCAAGATGGCGGCAATATCAGTCAAGATGCAAACAGAATCAATCGAAGGCTTCTCAGGACACTCTGATAGACGCCAACTAGTAAACTACTTGACGCATCTGACACCTAAACCGGAACGCATCTTTGTTGTACACGGTGAAAAACAGAAAACAATGAACTTCGCTAACTTTATGGATACTAAAGCAGGCATAAACACGGTTGTTCCAGCTATACTAGAAACCTACCGGCTGCTATAGAATAATAAAATGAATTTTTAGAAAATTTAGGCTGATGTAGGTAACGGATCACTGGAAACTGGTGCTGGTGATTTTTCTCGCCAAATCCTTATTGTTTTTGGACAAATAACCACTCGTTCTTCACCTAATCGTGCGATGTCGCCGCCTATGGATTCAGCAAATTCATAGAGATCATTAACTGCGGTCTTTACGTCTTCTATACTTTTGCTGGCAAGAGGAGTTACACGTAAAATTATGATGTTTCCGTTTTTGACTTCGGTTTTAATGTTTTCAATGTCGGATAGGTCACGCAAAGGCATTGCTTTTAAGTATGTTTTGTTTGGGGTTTCGGGTTTTTGTTCTACTGGTGTTTGAGATTCTTCTTGTTTCTGCTCGTCTTGGGGTGCAATGTTTTCTGGTGGTTGCTCTTGGGTAAGTGAGAGGCCTTCTTCTGGTTGCTCCTGGGTTGTAACTAAAGGTTCTTCTTTTGTTTCCTGAACGTTGGCAATGGCTTCTTGGGGTGTTTCAGTTTGGATCGGAGCAGGTGTTTCTAGTTTGGGGTTCTTCTTGAGGAGGCACAGCTAGTTTTTCTTGTTCGTTTTGTTTCTTTTTGCGGAATAGATTGAAAGGCAATTATTTTGTCCTCTAAACCCTCTATTATTAATGCTTTAACAGTTAAGCGTTTCTTCCCTTTAACCTTGACATAGAGGCTTCAATTTAGATTTGTTGGCACCTAAATATTTGATTTGTGCTATAACCTTCTGTACTTTACTGTTTTTTAGCTGAAGATTTCGCCAACAAGGTTTAGGCTAAGAGGACTATAAGATTGTTTATGATCACGATAAGAAGGAAAGCCATTAAGTCCTGAGTAAGCTACTTTCATCAATCTGTTTGAGTACTTGAAGGATTTGCTTTCTTTATTTTGGGTTTTGTTTAGGCTTCTTTTAGCTAGAATATATGTGAAACCTATAAAGAAAGTTGCTGAGATTTTCAGGGCTAAGAAAGCAACGATGTTTGTGCTGACAATGCCTGTCATTAAGGGATTCAATTCTGCAGCTCCAAAATAGAAAACGCCTATGACGGTTGTTAGGCAGTCGATGGAACCTAGAAGTATTAAAATGAAACTTGGAAATATGTCTGATTTTAACGCGTAATACATCGAAGCCTTCTCCTTCTTCCTACTTGCTCTTTCTTTTCAAAACATGTTTTGCTGTCAATGCTTAAGAATCAAATTACTAAACTCGATATATTCCAGATTTAGAGATAGCAAAAATGCTTTCTTCAAATGAGCTTTAATTAATATTAGTGCTTAAATCGAAATAAACGTTTTCGATTTTCTTACAAGGGATAGTTTTCTTAACTGTTTTTTACAGGGGTTATTGATGCTTGAAAGCCTCTGGTTTGTGCGCATAAGCCTTATATTTTAAAGGGTTAACCTCTTTTGTTGAAGGTTCTACGATGCATAAAAAACTCTTGATTCCTGGTCCAACAGAAGTTAGCCAAGAAATCCTAAATGAGCAAACTCGGCCCATTATTGGTCACCGAGAAAAAGAGTTTGCAGAGTTTTACGGTGGAATAACTAGTAAGCTCACTAAATTCTTTGAGTTGAAAGAAGATTGCAAACCCACAGTAACCACTTCTTCGGGTACATTATGGTTTGATATTATTGGCAGAAGCATCGTAAAACAGAAAGCGTTGGTATGTGTTAACGGTGCGTTTTCGCAGAGGTGTGCCCAAACCATTGCCTCATGTGGTAAGACTGCAGATGTCTTAGATGTTGAGTGGGGTAAAGCTGTTAAGCCTGAGGTTGTTGCAGCTAAGCTTGATGGTGGCAACTATGATACGTTAACGGTTTGTCACAATGAAACATCAACTGGTGTTAGAAGCCCGATTGCCGAGATTGGAGCAATGATTCGCAAAGAATATCCAGAGGTTATTTTTGCAGTGGATGCGGTTTCTTCGATGGCAGGCGATAAGACTTTGCCAAGTGAAATCGGCTGCGACATCATTTTTGGTTCAACACAAAAATGTTTTGCGTTGCCGCCTGGCCTAGCAATTGCCTTGGTTAATGATCGTGCAGTAGAGCGGGCAAAACAGGTTCCCAATAGAGGAGCCTATACCGACCTTGTAGACATTTTCGAGTTTGAAAAGAAACATCAAACCCCTTTCACCCCAAACATTTCACTTCTATACGCATTAGACAGACGAATGGACCTTTTGCTTGAAGAAACTTATGACAAGGTATACCAACGTCATTTAGACATGGCAAGATACACTCAAGAGTGGGCAAAACAACATTTCGCTATGTTTCCAGAATCTGGCGCTGAATCAATTACTGTTAGCTGCATTCAAAACACCCTTGCCAAAAACGTTAAAGAACTAAATCAAAAACTCGTTGAAAAAGGCTACCTTATCTCAGGTGGTTACGGTAAGTTGGCGGAAAAAACATTCCGAATCGGACATATGGGTGAATGGAACCTAAATGCTATCAAAGAAGTCATAGCCTTAATTGATCAGATTTGGGGATTATAAGTGACTATTAAGATCCTGGTTAGCGATAAAATATTTGACGAAGGCATAAAAATTCTTCAGGAAAAAGGCTACCAAGTCACATGTGCATGGGATATGCCGAAGTCGGAGTTGCCAAAAATAATCGCTGACTACGATGCGTTAATTGTGCGGTCAGCCACCAAAGTTAAGGGTGAACTGCTTGACAACGCTAAAAAACTCAAAGTTATCGGTCGTGCTGGTGAAGGCTTAGATAATGTAGACTTCGAAAAAACCCAAAAACTCGGCATTGCACTGGTTAATACACCGCATGTTTCCTACCTGAGTGTTGCAGAATTAACGATAGGTCATATGTTGGCTTTATCAAGAAACATTGTTCAGGGCACAACAAGCCTTCGAAATGGTCAATGGGAAAAAGAAAAATTAATGGGTCGTGAACTCAATGGCAAAACCTTGGGTGTTATTGGTTGCGGCTATATCGGTAAAAGTGTGGAACGCTTAGCTATGGCGTTTGGAATGAATGTTTTGCCTGTGGAGGAATGTGTTTATGATCGGTTTGTTCCGCTCGCTGACATGTTGCCCCAGGCAGATTTTATAACAATTCACGTTCCATTAACATCACACACGCGTCATATGATTTCTGTAAAAGAATTTAATTTAATGAAAAATGGTGTAATGCTAATTGACTGTTCTCGAGGTGGAGTGGTCGACCAAGAAGCACTCTACCAAGCTCTGGTTTCAGGTAAAGTTGCTGGTGCGGCTTTGGATGTTTTTGAAGAAGAACCTCCAAAAAACTGTAACCTCTTGACATTAAGCAATGTAATCGCCACGCCGCATATGGGTGCACAAACATGTGAAGCGCAACTGAGGGCAAGCATACAAATAGCCAATAGTGTTATTGAAGCGCTGGAAAAAACTGTGAGCTGAAGCGTTTGGTTGACATTAGACCTTTCAAAGCCATACGGTATACTGCTAATGCGGGCGACCCAGAGAATCTATTGACGCAACCGTACGATAAAATAGATTTGCAGATGCAAAAAGAATACTATGCGAAGTCACCGTATAATTACTGTCGCTTAATTCTGCCCATAGAAGAAAATAAGTATCAAGTTGCAAACCAACGCATCATTGAGTGGTTAAAAGAAGGTGTAATGGCGAAAGAAGACCAACCCGCTATTTTCGTTTCACGTCAAGAATTCACTTTGGATGGCAAAAAATTTGAGCGCACAGGAATAATCGTTGCGTTAAAGCTTTACAATTACAGCGAAAACATGGTGTTTCCTCATGAAAGCACCTACAAAGCGCCTAAAGCTGACCGCTTAAACATGTTGCGCACTGTAAGAAAGGACCTTGAACCGGTCTTTTTAATTTATCAGGACCGAGAAAAAAAGACAATAGCTTTCCTTGAGGAAACAGCAAAAACCAAACCAGTAGCAAGAGTTACGGATTCATTGCAGGTTACGCATACAGTTTGGAAGGTTACTGATCCAGGGAAAATCAGTTATTTGCAGGCTGTGCTGGGTGACAAAAACCATGGTTATAACTGACGGTCATCACCGCTATGAGAGTGCAATTGCCTATCGCGATGAAATGCGCAGCAAAGGCGACTATGACGGAGAATTCGGCATTTAACTACCACATGAGTTATTTGGTGCCGGTTCAAGAGGAGGGGCTTGTAGTTTTGCCAACCCACAGGCTCCTCAAAGAATATAAGTTAACACTTGAGCTTTTGGAGGCATTCAAGTTTTTCTTTGAGGTTTACGATATCGCGCCAAATGTTGTGGGAATAGAGACTTTCTTAAAGCAACATATTGATGAACATGCTTTCTGCATCTACGATGGCTCAAAAGCTTATGGTTTAACGCTTAAGCACGATAAGGCAGTCTATGATTTTGTGAATGATAACGTATCGAAGGAAACAAAAATCTTTGACGTCGTAATCCTGCGGGATATAGTCTTTAAATTCATTCTAAAGACTGGTGAGTTAAACATGGATGAAAACATACTCTATGTGCGTTGGACCAAAGCAGCAGTGGAGAAGGTTAACTGTGGAGAAGCCAGCATCGCATTTCTGGTTAATCCGATTAGCGCTAAAACAGTTGCAGAAATAGCACAACAACATGGACTTTTACCCGAGAAAAGTACAGATTTTTATCCAAAGCTGGTTTCGGGTCTTATGATGATGGATATTTCTGATGACGAAAAACTCTGACAGTATTTTTCAATTTAGCGTTTTCTTGATTGAAACTATGCAATCGTGTAGAAAACATTTGAGCAAAAATAAAACAATACAATTTTTTCTTTTTTATAGAACTCAAAAAAGGTTATTTGACAAATTTTGTGGAATGTCTTTTGAAACGTTTCTTGCAGACGAGACTGCAAAAATAGTATGTTTCGCCGTCATAAGAAATTTTGAACTTAGCTGTATTTTCGTCTAGAACAGTTCCGCAAACAGGATCTCTAAATGACATTACTTGTAAATAACCCTCATCCACAAGATTCTACTTTCTGCCTATTATGGTTAGCGGTAGCATAAAATAAAACAAAAAAGATTTACTTTTCAACTTGGTCACTTTGACAAAAATAATACGTTTGAAGTTGAAACAATGAAAAATGGTTAGTCGTCTTCAGCGTCTTCTTTAGCTAACTCAACTGAAATTGAGTCGTCGTGGCTAACAGCGTTTTTGCCTGTTCGCTTCTTGTTTGAAGTAGCCTCTTCTCGTCCCCTCATGAAGCCTGCTTCGGCTGCAGTTATCTCGTCATCTTCAAGCATTTCTTCTCTTTCTTGTGAGTTGTATATGTCTTCGGTTTCTTCTTCTATGTCAGGTTTGGGGTCTCCAGTAAAGAAATGTGGTTTGGGTTTTTTTTGGGCTTTACTCATTTTTCTTTAACCTCTCAATTTTAAGCATTTTAAGTTACATATTTGTTCTAATGTTATTTGTTCTTTTTATGGCTTTTATGGCTATGTGATTGAGCTTTGACAGTCACATAATTCATTTGTGGTTTTGCAGATTGTTTTAGTCAAGCTGTCATTTTGTTTTTCATAGGTTTGTTTGGTTTTTTTTAGGGTATTTTCGATAATAAATCTGGATTTAGTTGCTAATGCTTTCATTGATTGTTAATTGGTGATTCAAGATATTTTTTATGTTTTTAAATCTCTTGATTTGTGAAAATAATGCAAAAAATGGAAAATCTAACGTTTTTATTTTCAAAATCTTTGTTTTTTGGTAAATAAAGGGTTTTAACGTGTCCTTTGTCTCCAAACTTGCTAAAGCTTTTTATAAGCCGAACATGCCTCTTGGGTTGTCACATTAATCATGCTATCACCAAAGCTTCTGAAGCTTTTAGAGACATCATGAAATATCCTGTGGCAGAAGAAATAAAATATGCAAATTCAATCATTTAAGGACTTGCCATTATCAGGAGAAGTCCTAAAAAGTATAGCAGAACTCGGGTTTGATAGTCTTTTTCCAATTCAAGCTCAAGCAATTATTCCCTTACTCGAAGGCAAAGATGTCATCGGGCAAGCACAAACCGGAACAGGAAAAACAGCCGCTTTCGGCGTACCCATGGTTCAACGGTTAAACCGTGAGATCCGTGGCGTTCAAGGATTGATTTTAGTACCAACCCGTGAATTAGCCGTTCAAGTAGCAGAGCAAATGGCGCTTTTTGCGAAATACGCCAAACTAAAAGTTTTAGCTGTTTACGGTGGAGAATCCATCAATAAACAAATCCACGCATTAGCAAGCGGAGTCCACATTGTTGTTGGCACTCCTGGAAGATTAATCGATCTTATGGAAAGACGTGTGTTAAATCTTTCAACTGTTAAAGTAGTGGTTCTTGATGAAGCTGACCGAATGCTTGACATGGGCTTCACCGAAGATGTTGAGTTCATTCTCTCAAAAACCCCCAGAGACAGGCAAACTAGCCTTTTCAGCGCAACCATTGAACAATCTGTAATGCGCGTATGCAACAGATACATGAAAAACCCTGAGAAAATTCTCGTTAGCAAAGACGAAATCGCATTAACTCAAATGAAACAGTTCTACACCATTGTTAACCAAAACGGCAAATTCGGAGCACTATGCGATATCCTACATGATGACCGCGTTGACAAAGCAATAATTTTCTGTCGAACCCGCAGAGAAACCAGCCGCCTCTCAGACCAACTCTACCGAAAGGGTTGCAGAGTACAAGCACTCCACGCAGGCTTCACACAAGCACAAAGAGACCGAGCAATCTGCGACTTCAAAGCAGGACGACTAAACTTGCTAGTAGCAACTGACGTCGCCGCAAGAGGCTTAGACATCGAAGGCATAACACACATAATCAACTACGACGTACCAAACGACGCACCAGTATACTTCCACCGCATTGGCAGAACTGCACGCAAAGGCGAACAAGGCACAGCAATCACACTAGTAAGCTACGGCGAAATGTCAAACTTCAACCAAATCAAATCGCTAACCAAAACCAAAATCGAAGAAATCAAACCGGCAAACACCGAACGTAACGAAGATTCGGTAATCCAAAGCTTTTACTAAAACAAAGCTTTCTTTGTTTTTTTTATTTATTTTTTAAATATTTTACTGATTAGATATTTATTACTTTTAGAAAGACTAAAAAAAGGAACTGCTTTTGGATTCAACTATTGCCTTCGGCAAATAATTCGGTAATTAATCTTTTTTCGCAATGCGGTTAATATCGGTAGGTTACTTGGCGATTCATGAAGTGTTTTTAGTATTAAGAATCGAGTGTATTCTTCTTGGGAACCACCTATAACTGTGACTATTTTTTGGTGGTTTGCTGCAGTTGATTAAGATTTGAATTGCAGAATGGGCAGGATCCTTCGGTTATGAGAAGTTGATTTCCGCAGTTGGGACAGAAGATGGATGTCGATTGTGAAGTATCTGTTTTTATCAACGAAGCAGTTGCAGTTTCTGCGTTTTTCAAAATTGTTTGGTTTTCATACATAGATGGCTTGGTTTCTTGAGTAAACTGAGGGTACAAGGGTGTTATCGTTACCACAAAAAGTAGCGTGGCTAGTAAGAAGGGGATAATAGCTCTAAATGGATTGTCCTTAACTGTAAATTTAGCTAATAATTTGGTAGCTTTTGTTTTTTGCATTTTGAAATTTCTACCATCCAGTTGACTACTTCAATAGTTTATTGACTATTACGAAGCCATTGTTGGTTAGTGTCTTCAATCTGCTTAAAGGTTATGAATTTTAAATCTCTAAAATTCTAATTTGTTAAATAAATAAAAGCGGGAAAAACTTTTTGAAATAGATGGGATTTTGGGTTTGATATAAAACTGGTGAGTTATCTCGTAAAATTTGTTTGTGGGTTAGTGTTGGATGTGGGTTTCAAGTGTTATGTAATAGTTAAGGTAAGCCCGTTCTGCTCCTGATTTTCCACGGTTTTAAATAAGAGTTATATATCTCCATCCTGTTCTAATTTGCGATATCGCAAGTGATATGTTCATGAAACAAACTGAAGGAGTCCCACGAGGTCTTTTACGCTTTCTAGTTTTGAAATTCCTAGCGGAGAGACCTATTTCAGGATCTGAAATTGTTGGGAAAATCGCGCATGAAACTGGGGGAAAATGGAAGCCCAGTCCAGGATCAATCTACCCCCTTCTAGCTGGACTTCAAGAAAAAGGCTTCACTCAAGAATCCTTCGCTGTTGAAAATGGAATGAAGCATTATTCTCTTAACAAATAGTGGGAAAGAATTCTTCAAAGAACAGTTATTGCTTGGAAAAAAATTTATGGAAAAGATGGAGTGTCTCGTGCCGATGTTCATTGGAGGGTTCTATTTTGACAAAAACGAAGAAAACTCGCTTAGTGCCAAAGAATCTGCGAAAAGAGTTTTAAAGACGTTTATAGAATTGGATTCAAAAAAAGAGACTTTGACAAAAGAAAATGTCGCCGAGATAACGAGAATCTTGGATAATTCTAATACACAGCTTAGAAAAATTATTGAAGAAATAAATAGAGAAAATCAAGCTCGGATTTCTGAATAAGATAAATGGTGTTTTGTATGGGATTAAAATCTAGTTTTTTGATTGCATGGCGATCGTTATCCAGAAGAAAAAGCAAAAACCTTAGCGCAATTCTAGCTGTAACTTTAGGGGTAACCTTACTAGTAGGTATCCAAATTACGACGGCTACCCTAGATAATGCTTTTCTTGCAAGTCTTTCTCAAAGTCAAGGCGAAGTAGACGTTCAAATATCAAACGCTACCCTTGGGCGGCTACCTCAAAATTGAAGATCAAGCCTTGATATCTGATCTTGCTCCTGAAGCAGTTGGAATCATGCCGGAACTTACGACTCAAATTCCTGCGTTAGTGGAAAGTCATTTCGATCCGAAGATGGATGCGGCTGGTATACCCGTAAATTACTCTGAGGTTTTTGGTAGTTTCTACGATTGGAAAACGGGAAACAAACTGGATCTTAATAGTCTTCTAGATAGCAACTCAAGCATCTTGTTATCAAGCAAACAAGCTGAAAAATTGGGGATCGATAAAGATACATCGTTGCCTGTTAAATTAACCACTGAATTCACAAATCTAACTAAAACACTCATACCCCCAACTGTTCCATTAGTTAATTGGACAATAAATGCAAACCTGACAAGTGCAAACTACGTCCTAAACAGCAGCATAACCAACCTATCCTTAGAAGTTCAACCTATTAATTTTCAAGGAATCGTAATGGCTTACACCATTGAATGCCCCAATTTGAATCTAACAAACTATTCCTATGTTAACATAACCGCTACAGGCTCCCCAAACGCGGCGGTAATAATGGGTTTTCTTTTAGACGATGGCACCACAATGACTGTAGCAAACCTGACGGATCCATCAACCCTCAACACCTTATCCTTTGACTTAACAGCCCTACACGAATAGAACTCTGACCGGCACAAGCTTCCTAACTGCTTTGAGCCTAAATGGAACCAACGCAAAACTTGACATAAGTGAGATAGCCTTTGAAACATCCAATCAAACCGGCTCCCAACGTCTGTCTACTCGCGAAATATTCCTCTGAGATATCAAGAGTAGACCTGCAAGTAGTTGGAGTATACGATTCTAACCGCCCTGGGATAGGTTCACAATATTCCGGAGCGGTATTTAGACTAGAATTATCTTCAGGATTGGCTTAGCCTAAAAGACCAAAACCAGCAAACAGACATAATCAGTGCTTTCTCGATAGCCTACAAAACAGATCATTTTGTCAAAGAAATAGATGAAAACTTGCTGCAAAGCAAAGTAGATCACCTAAATGCCACAATTCCCAGAGAAACAGATCCCACTACAGGTGAACCAGTTGATATCTATACGATTAGTTCTGCTCGACTTAACTTCTTTGATATTGCCTCGTTCTTCATTACCCTGATGAGCACAATGTTAACTGCGTTGGGCTTTCTCATCATGCTAACAGGTGTGCTTCTAATTACAAACATACAATTGATGAGTGTTGAAGATAGAGAATTCCAAACTGGAGTGCTGCGAGCTGTGGGAGATAATCGTAGAGGAATTTTCCAAGCTATAATGATTGAAAACCTATTTCAAGGAGTAATCGGAGGTCTTCTTGGACTTTTGGGTGGATTGGCTTTTGGGCAAGCTGTAGCAGTATATCTTGTTGGCTTATTTGGAACAGGTCAACTTAGTGTCCAACCAGTTATCTCTCCAACAACTGTCGTTCTTTCAGTCATAATTGGTGTAGTTCTTAGCATCGTAACAGGAGTTCTTCCAGCCTTAAGAGCCTCACAAGTGAAAATAGTGGAGGCTCTAAGAGGTATACAAGTCAAGTTCAAGTCTAAATCAAGCAGAAACCTAGTAGCTCTGGGAGTCCTGATGGCTGGTGCTGGGTGTTTTTGTTCTGTTATCCAACGGAAATCTTGACAAAGAAACACAAGTAATCTGGAGTAGTCAAGGATGGGACAGTTTGGGTGAATGGCGAAATCTGCTGATAGGATTTGGTTTTCTAACCGGTGGCTTAGGGTTTATTCTATCGCGTTTCATTGATCGCGTTAAAGCCTTTAACATCACTGCAATCACGCTTTGGGCGTTTCCCTCATTTCTGTTCATCTATGCTATGGGTAACTGGGTAAAAGGAATCACAGGTCTATCTATTGATATTTTGATTTTGGGTATTGTCGAAATAATTATCGGCTCTCTCCTATTTGTAGCCCTCAACCTGCCTATCTTAATGCGTGGCCTTAGAACGATACTCATAAAGATGCGGGGTGCAAAAGGCATCGGTCAATTCTCACCCGCCCTCATATCCTCACACATTACCCGCTCAACTTTGACCTTCGCCATATTCGCGATCATCCTAACCCTAAACGTTCTAGTTGCTGCGCTTATCCCGACTAGCTTGGGAACTGCAACGCAGATCGAGAAAGATTCCAATGGGGTTGACTTTACAGTCTTTCTAAGCAAACCAGAGGCAATCATCCCGGGTACAAACTACACCCAAGAAATCTACAACCTCGATGAGCGAATAACCGATGTAATTGGATTTAAGACTTTTAAGCCTGGTACGGACTTTCACAAAGTTTGTTGCTCTTACAGATCCGACGTCTGATGAGTTTGATTATAAAACGGATTTGCTTCCGATTGGTTTGGGTGAGTTTAAGGCAGAGCAAATTCGAGGTAATGCTTCAAGCTACTTAGATAGTAACTGGCGTTATCCAGTCTTATATTTCAACTTTCCCAGATGGTGTTCGGGAATTTGTTGTTGCTGATATGTCAGATAGCCAAACGCAGGAATTGTCCAAAAAGTCATGGGATCTACTCTTTAACCCCTCATTATGACGATGGCTGCATACAATGTTTCATCGGATTTGCTCTCTGTATTCTCTGGTGAAGGCGACTTCTCCAACTTGGATTTGGGATCAGGAGGCGGTTTTGGCGGAAATAGCGAAGACCCCTTAGTAGGTGTAGAACCGCTTACTGATAATACAACTAGCATAATCAAGCATCCTATAGTCTTTACAGATTCTTTTCTGTTGCCTGTTGGAATGCAAATTTGGATACCTATGAATGCTTCATCGGGTGTATTGCCGAATTATCAAGCATTTACAGTTGGTGCTAGTCTTGATTCTCAAAGAGGAGGAGGTTTCCCGCTGGGCGGAGGATTAAGCTTTGGTTCAGGTGAACGAGACTTTAGTTCGATACTGGGTTCGGTTTATCTTTCTGGGTACTGGACAAATCAAACAGATTATTTTGGAGAAGCAGACGGTGTAACTTCAACTTCGAGAGCAACTGACCAATATGATGCATTTATGGTCAAGACTTCTCTTCCAGTTGATGATCCCCAGCTTGAAGATATTGCACAAAAGATTCAGGAATTCACAAACACAAACGCGCAAGGATATCGTCTTCTTGCCAACGATGACTTCTATGTTGCTAGCACTACATTGACCTACTGCAAGCATCGAAACAACCTTAGAAATGACTGATCGCATAGCTTCTTTCCTTCAAATATACGTCACATTCGGTCTAGTAATAGGCGCCGTAGGAATGGGTGTAATCTCAGTTCGTAACGTTTCTGAGCGGAAACGCGAAATCGGAATGATGCGAGCCATAGGTTTCTCCAGAAGAGAAGTGGTCCTATCTGTTCTCTTTGAATTGGTTGTGCTGGGTATAATCGGATTAGCCATAGGCGTGGTTAACGGGTTGCTTATTAGCGTAGGGTTTGCTAACATGCAAGACGTTGCACTGGTGATTCCCTGGCAAGAAATCGGAATTTACCTCTCCATCATCGTGTTCATAGCCATCGGTTCGGGTTCTATACCTGCGCTTGTGGCATCAAGAATTCCCCCTGCAGAAGCCTTGAGGTATGTCGGATGAAAAACAACAAAACAATACAACCACAAGAAGATATTCTCAAAATAACTAGTCTACACAAGCGATACAATGAAGGCAAATCAAACGAAGTTCACGCCCTTCGAGGAGTTGACTTAACAGTTAAAAAAGGTGACATGATGGCAATCATGGGCGCATCAGGATGCGGAAAAACTACCCTGCTCAACATGATAGGTAACTTGGATCGCCGCTCGCAAGGACAAATAATAATCGATGGAGTAGACACCTCAAAGTTATCTGATGGTGAGAAAACCACTTTTCGAAGAGACAAAATCGGATTCATATTTCAACTCTTTAATCTCTTCCCGTTCTTGAGCGCCGTTGAAAACGTTGAAACCCCCTTACTGCTACGAGGCTTAAACTCTGGATTAGCAAGAGAGCAAGCAAAAATGATGCTGCGAGAATTAGGTATGGGTGATCGTCTCTATCACCTGCCAAAAGAACTCTCAGGTGGACAACAACAAAGAGTCGCTATCGCTCGTGCATTAATCAATCAACCCGCCATCATCTTGGGGGATGAACCCACTGGAGATTTAGACTCTTCAACGAGTGCAGATGTTATGGATCTTTTCCGCCGAATCAACAGAGTCAACCAACAGACCCTAATTTTGGTTACGCACAACCGTTGGATTGCAGAAAAATGCGACTATATCGTTCACATGAGTGATGGTAAAATTTCAGGTGTAGAAAACAATAATCTAAACATGGAGGCAAAAAGATGAAAGCCTACTACTCTGCCCTAATAGACAAATCTGCAGTTTCAGAAAACGCCAAATTATCCAAAAACCTATCCGTTACCTTGAAGAGAAATCTTAAACCCGCAAATCCAAAATTCAACGTAAGGAATTCAACACTTTCCTATTTCTATCAGCTGAAAAACAGCTCCAAAAAACGCTCGATTCAAAGACTATTGAGCAAACACAAGAAAAACTGCAAAAACAACTCCAAAAATACTACATCAAGAATAGGTCAAAGCTTGAAAAAAAGCTTAAAAACAGCCGAGAGTTAAAAGAAACCTCGCAGATAGTTGGGACGTTCCTAAAGGAGATAGATCCCAAACTTCAAAAAGTATTCAACATGCAACTTAGAAAACACCTCTCAGAACTTCCAACAAAATTCTATGAAATCCAAAATAATAGTTTCACTGCAATTTGGAACTTAACTGAAGAGAACTCAGTCCAAGTGTTTCTGTCAGCTTGTCCCAATCAAACCTTTAAGCTTCCGCAAATTCAGCAACAACCAGATTTAGAGGCAATGGTCGATAAGATAGAGTTCCTTAATTTCTTCTTAACATTTCTTGATCCAACCCTAAAACGCCTCAAGGATATGAATGGAGTCTTAGAAAGGCTAAAGTTGGGTCTTGAAGGAACTCACTTCAAAAGCAGCGAGAAGGAAACCCAAAATAAGCTTGAAATGTTTCTTACGCATTCTTTCAGCAAAACTCAGTGCGCTGCAAAACATGGATAAGGCAATCCTATCGATTTTTAAGTTGTTCAATGAAGTAAACGAATACTTTGACCAGAACCAACGTTATAGAACCAAATTCCGCGTGTCATAAAGTTGTTGAAGAAGTATCTGAAAAGATAGATGAAGGTAGAAGTCTTGTAGCTGAGGTTCAAGAAAAACTCGAAGAATGCCTACTTGACTTAAAAGATTATCTGGATGAAACAAAGAACGGAGTAAAAACCGTTAGCTCCAAAGACGAGTTTAAACTTGCACTTTTAAATATGGCTGAATTGAGCTCTGATTTGTTTATTGAAGCAGAGCTGTCAAAGCTTTGGATAGATTTCTTTAGTGCAGACATTCCCTTCTTTGCTTTTCAATCCACGCTCTTTAACATAAAAACCCCGCAGCTTTCAGATGCCTCAGCTGAAAGCATCATCTCAGTTAGAGCTTTAGTTAAAAACTACACCTTAGGACAAACCACTGTGTATGCCGTTAGAGGAGTGGACATTGACATTAAGGACGGCGAGTTTGTGGCTATAGTTGGCAACTCTGGAGCAGGAAAGACGACTCTGCTTAACTGTATGGCTGGGCTTGACGATCCCGATTATGGAGTTGTATTCTTCAAGGGAAAAGACCTTCACAGTTTGGATGACAAAGAAAAATCAAGGGTTAGATTACTTGACATGGGCTTTATTTTCCAAAATTATGCTTTGCTTCCTCATTTCAACGCCCGAGAGAATGTAGCGTTGCCAGCTGATATAGCAGGTTTTAGCAAAGATTTGAAAAATAGAATAGAAGAGCTTCTTGAAGGTGTTGGAATCAGCAAACAAGCTAAACAATATCCTGCTCAATTGAGTGGTGGACAATTGCAGCGTGTTGCTATAGCACGTGCACTGACGAACCGTCCGAAAGTTTTGTTTGCAGATGAACCTACAGGTGACTTGGACTCTCAGACTGGAAAGCAAGTAATGCAATTGATCAAGAGATTTCATGAAGAAACCAAAACTACCGTAATTATCATTACCCATGAACAAGAAATCGCCAATTATGCCCAAAAACAGATAAAAATAGAAGACGGCTTAATTGAAAGCTAAGTTTTGGTGCGGGTCCGTAGAACTGATTTAACCAGAAGGAACCATTGCAAAATCAATGTAGGTTTTTATTCGATGAGTTCTTAAGACTTGTTTGGTTTAAAACACATTGGAATTGAAGAATATGAAAACTATTGCTCTTGTAGCCCATGATAACAAGAAGAAGGATATAGTTGAGTGGTGTGATTTCAACAAAGGAACTTTATCTCAATACTGCCTTTATGCAACAGGAACTACTGGCAAGAAGATAATTGAGGAGACAGGTTTGAAAGTGAATCTGTTAAAGAGTGGACCTTTTGGTGGAGATATGGAGCTTGGAGCTATGATTGCCAATGAGAAACTGGATATTTTATTTTTCTTTTGGGATCCTTTGGAGTCTCAGCCTCATGATGTAGATGTTAAAGCAGTTCTCAGATTAGCAGTTTTATATAATATTCCCACTGCCTGCAATAGAGCAACAGCTGACATGATAATCTCTAGTTCCTTGTTTAATACGAACACTTGTAGAAAATAACTTGGGGCAGACTTTGCCTACTTGATGCTCATATTTTTTGAGATCTGTGCTTTTGACAGAATCCTGAGGTCATTAGTGGGAAAAAACAATTATGGAAATTTCAAAAAAGGGTTCTCACATTCAAATTATTTTTCTGATAGCAATGGAAAACAAGCAGATATCCAGATATATGGTTTCAATAACTAAAACTAGTAACCAATGAGGGAGCAAGAACTGCTAGAACAATTTGGATTAGCTGGAAACATTGCTGTTCTTATTTTGTCTCTTGTTATTTTAATGAAGGCTAGCAGTTGGGCTATTACTAATTCAGTTAAGTTGGCTAGCATAACGGGTTTAGGAAAAACAAAAATTGGGTTCATACTTGTTGCCTTCTCAACCTCTCTTCCAGAACTTTTTGTTGCGGTATTTGCTGCCTTCAATCCAGAGACTATTGGTCTTTCAGTAGGTAATGTTTTAGGGTCAAACATAGTGAACATATGTTTGGTACTTGGTGTTGGCTTGCTTATTATGGCATTCAAATATCCTGAAAGTGTAGGTTTTTTTACCCGAATGGCTAAAGCTGAAGTGGGAAATCTAAATTTCGGACTTTTCGTTGCGTCAATTGTTCCTTTGCTCTTGCTTTATTTTGGCTTTGCAAACCAGATAGTGGGGGCTGTACTTGTCGCATTATTTTTTTACAATATGTATGGACTAATTAAAACGAGAGAAACTGTGGAGGAAATTTCTGATACAGCAGAGAAAAGTGAAATTGGAAAATATTTGTTTAAATCTATCATGGGAATAATTGGAGTTGTTGTCTGTGCCTATTTTATTGTTGACTCTGCATCTTTTTTGGCTTTAAGTGTAGGTGTTCCCCCAATTATTGTTGGAGCTACTGTGATAGCTTTTGGAACTGGTGTTCCAGAACTTGCAACAAGCATAGAATCTATTAGGAAAGGATTCATGGATCTTGCAATTGGAAACATCATTGGAAGTTGCTTCATTAACATCACGTTAATTCTGGGATTAACTTTGCTTCTAGCACCCTTTAACGTAAACATATCGGCTTTTTCAGATTTGATAATTTTTTCGTTAATAACTAATATTGTCTTAATGTATATCTTGCAGAATACTAAAGTAAGCAAGAGAGAAGGAGCAATATTGCTTGCAATTTACGTAGTGTTTTTAGTAATTAGTTTTAGTGGAAGTTAGTATCTATAAACAGTTAAATTCAACTTCTTGTTTCAGGAGAAAGAAGAACCTCTTAAATGCAAGAAGTGGTAAAAATGTTTCAATCAAGCTTTCTAATTTGTTAGCACTTTAAAGCTTAAACAAAACAAGCAATTTGTTAATTGTCTCCAGCAGGCATTGAGAGCTGAGGCCTACAAAACTTAAACTTTGATTATTCAATTTCTATAGACTATACTCTTAAAAACATAGATGTGTAGTTATAATGGGAGAGTTTGAGATGAATAAGCAAGAGGCAAGTACTCTTTTAAAGGAACTCTTGGTTAAATGCAAGTTAGAATCAAATTCTTTTATTCTGTTAGAACCAGACCCAAAGGATGTTTTGTCAGCAGGGTGCAAAATTAGAGTTAAGACCGTGTCTTTGAGCAAAGAATGTCAACAGCAACTAAAAAATATCTCAAGAGAGCATGATTGTGCTATAATTGAAGAAGAAACTCAAATTATAGTTTACAAACCTAAATCAAACCGAATTGAAAGAGGCTATTAGAAAAAAAGCAAATGTGAAGATATCAGCGCTTCTTTTTTCCATCATCAAAAGGAATAATCCCTACTTTGGTAGGGTTAACCTTCAGGATTTAGACTCAACATTAAAGGAGCAAAAGTGTAAAAAGTAATCAATTCCTAGGCTTTGTAATGCTGACTTGACTTTGCGTATAAGTTATCTGTATTTTTTGCAGAGTTTGCCTGCTCAACCCAAGTCTTTAGTTTTGGGATTCTTGTCTCTGAAGGTTCGAAGCATTCATATACTGTTTCTTCAAAAAGTAATTTCAAGTATTATTGATACCGCAACTTCTGTTTCTTTTTTACTTCAAAACATTTTCAACAGCTTCCTTTGGTTCCGCTATTACGCTTTTAAATTTAGACTATTTCTTAGAGGGTATTGCATTATGACAACTATTGAAAATCCCATATCGTTTAATTGCCGTATGCCACATTTTGGACATTTCTTGTCGTTTCTAGTGGTTACAGCGAATTTTGGCAATAACTTCGTCCTTACTTTTCTAAATAGCTTCTTTTTCCTCTGTAACTATAATCTGATGAATTTTCCCTTGTCTTTTCTCTATGGTTATGCTAATATATTTTCCAATATAAGGTGCAAAGATTTCTTGAATGGATAACATTGCTTCAAGTACAAATGAATTTGTTGTGTTTTCAGTTTTATGAGGCATATCCAGAGCAAGACATTGTTTACCATTTAAATTCAGCTCTGAGACTTTTCCTTGATGTACAATTTTTTCCCTATCTGAGCTATTTCTATTCTTTGCAGAAAAAGCTACTCTAACTCTATGCTTTGTCGACATAAATAATCTATTTCTACGCTATGTAGATTTAAGATTATTCTTTACAAAAACATTACATTAGTTAATACGGCGTAGAAGATGCCGGATAAAACAACAATAACTTGACCACTTACTCTAAGTTTAGATACACAAAATACCTTATCTACACTTTGTTTCACAAAATGTCCAGATACTGCGAAATATGTAAAGGGGATAAACATATTACTGTTTTTTGCTTGGTTTGCTAATTATTTGGAAACTGGATAAAAGTGCTCACATCCGCCTGGTTTTGCAAATAATCTCCTATATAATTGGTAGAACAACAACACATGTTTTTCAACTGTTGTTGTTCTTCTCTTTAATGCTTATAACTCTCGGTTTTTTAGGGGAAGAAAAAAAATTGTAATTCTGAAAAAAGGGCTTTTTTTCTTATACATATTGTCTATTTCCAATTTCTAGGCATCGGCGGATCAGCCCCAAGAACCTTTTATCCTATTTGATCTCAGCTCAATACGACCAGCAAAATTCGTTAGTGCCCCCCTCGGACATTATTTCAGGGCAATTCTTTAGGATGATTTGGGCTCTTTCAATTGCCGTTCATTAAGGCTGAATCTACAGCTTTTTGAGAAAGAGTAATAAATTGAGGGTTTAATTCTCCTTTTGCTTGAAACTCAAGCCAGCCTGTCAACTAATAGAATCCGGTTTTGAGTTTGTCTGCGACTTCAACGGTAAACAAGTTGTTCAAAAAACGCGAGTTATGAACCCCCTATGTTTTGGATGAACCCCGAACGTTTTATTCCTCAAAATGGGCGGGGATCAGCTGTGGCGGGCGGGGAGGGATTTGAACCCTCGACCCCCAACTTAGGAGGCTGGTGCTCTATCCGTGCTGAGCTACCCGCCCAACTCTTCTTTGAAATGGTGCTTGATTCTATTTGACCATTTTGACCTTTATTATGACCTAGGTCAATTAAGCCTTTATTGCTAAGTGATAATTGTGTTTGTGATAAAGTTTCTCTGTGATTGAGTAATTCTTTATCTGCATAAATCTTTGATTGCTGATGATAATAAAATCTCTTGGTGGTTGCATCTTTGTGTCTTACTCTAAAATATCTAGCTTCACCTTTGCTGTTGTAGAATATTTGCAGAGAATCTCTAACGTTACAAACTTCACATAAAAATTTACTTACACATTTAATCTTCATACAGATTCCTTCTAGCTTGGAGCTGGCTGGAGAGCTAGAGGAGCTATTTAATGACCATAAAGAACTAGTTTTGGAGCGTAGAGACTACTTAAAAATAGTGGAAATAGAAAGAAAAATAGCTAGATGTCTTTGAATAATTTTACAATCTTTCTATCCGTCTTCTTCATTTCTTGGTTTACGATTTTCAATCTCTGTCTCAAGGATTTTATTGTATCTATTTTATCAGAAGGTATTGTTACAACATTGTCAGCAATTAGAACCTCATAAAACTTAAGAATCTCATTCTCTATTTCCAACTTTTCAACGCTTAACGTTTTATATTTCTTAAGCAATCTGTTGGAATCAACTTTTGTCATTTTCTTCATTTATATCATTCCACCAATTGACCAGAGTTTTGTTTGTTGACATATTTGAATTTTTGGAAAGTCACCTAACTAGAGATCATGTCCTAATTCTCCTACGCTATAAATCTGGTGTTAGCTCAGGACAGTGTGCAATCTTAGAAATATTCCCATATTTTGATCCAAATTTTGTAGCCTGAGAAAAGAGGTTATATGCCTATCAATTTGGCTTCTTATGCTCTAAATATGCAAATTAGCCGTGAATAATTTAGTTTTTCTAAGAATATATTTTTGGATTGAATCTAAGTTAAATTATAGAGATATATTCTGATTTGTTGTTTGTAACTTTAAAGTAATGGTGGCATTTTCCGCAGTGGTATGCTTCGATAGTAAAGCAATGATTCTTTAACACTTTGGAAGGTTTGTTTACTTCTTTCCCGCAACTGGGACAATGAGTCATATGTATCTCTCTTCCTCTTTAACAAAAATAGCATATTAGACTTGTGAACTCAGGATAAGTAATAATTTGCCTAATCTGCGTTTGATTCAATTTTTAAACATCTACCTAATAAGTCATGGTTGCCGTTTTTTAGTGCTTTGAAATATGCTAAAATTGAAAAAACCATACTTTTTTTGGTGAAGAAGAAAAAACACGGTTAAGTCTAAACTCTACTGCAACACCGCCTAATCATTTGCCAAGACTTATCATTGATCTAATCTTAGATTCATCCAGCAGATACTAAACGACCAATACTGAATGTCACCGTGAAGCTTATTCCTCAACAGGCAGATATAACATAACTCTCGACCGAATATAATGTTATATTGACACCTTAGCCGCCAACTAGAAACACTAGAATCTGATGCAAAAAACTTAAACAATACCGCGCAGTCATTACGGTGCTGGTGCCGGGGTATCCGAGCCAGGTCTAAATGGGCGGCCAGATAACAATTTGCCCCTAAGATATGGAGGAGGACTTAAGATCCTCTGGCGCAGGCCTTCGTGGGTTCAAGTCCCACCCCCGGCACCACTCTACAACCACAATTAAAGAAGAAACCAGTTGAAAAAATGTTTAGCTTCAAGAGGTTCTACCAGATCTGTTTTGAGCGTGCGGTTTCAATATCTGAGCACATCAGTTCTCTTTTGAGAACTTTTCCACCAATCCAGCGCCCTTCGCGGTGAGCACATATCGACGGTACGTGTTTCGATGCGTGTATTTTGTTTTTCCTTCTACTAAATCGGCTCTTTCGAGTACCTTCAAATCTTGCTCGTTTTTATTCAAATCAAGCCGCTCGGTTCCTTGAAATATAATTGTTATGTCCAGTTTCTCTTCTTTTGCTATCCTAAGTAGAAGAGATTTGTAGCGGTTTATTCCTTCTTCAACCTCTTTTTTTCTAAGTTCATATTCTTCTGCAACTATTTCATTTAAAATCATTTTCAGTTCTGAGGACATACAAACACCAACACAAAACATTAATAAAAAACAAATACTTTTGTTTTTTTGTTTCTTAAGAGCGATGAATTTTGTGTTCGATTGGATTGTTATTATTTGCAAATTAAAAAGTTTTCCAATAGACCATAGGGTTGCTGTTTTGAGGCTTCATCTTATTAGGTTTTGAGAATTATTAGTCTACTATAAAAGAAAAATGGGGTGATGCGGGTGATTTCTCCACTGGGTGACGGGTTCAAGTCCCACCCCCGGCACCACTTGAACCACTCCTTGCATTTTCTAATTTTGTATGCCTTGAACCCTCGAAGCCCTTTGCAGAGGATATTTCTGTTTTTGCTTTGTTTATGAAGAATGACGGCTACCCCGATAGCACGATAAACAGTACAGTCAAGCGTTTCCGCTTTGGACCAGCAAAACCAATGCAAAATATACAAGACCCACAACACCCTACCCCAACCCCCATTAATAATCCATATCACTTTCTTGATGAAACTATTAATAGAGAAACCTATGCTTCTTTAATTGTTTAGCTAAAAACACGCAGAATGCGTCTGAATCAGCGAATTTCGGCTTAAAACTTGGTTTAGCTGTAGAATTTTGGGTTTTCAATCAGGTTTGCCATGGCGTATCTCTTGGCTAAAACTTCGTCTACCCATGGATTGTATTTCTTCATCCGCTTGATCTCTAAATCTGTTCCTCGTTGAAGTTGGTCTTGTGAGAGTTTAGTTTCTGGTCGGGGGAATCCCATTGACTGCATTTTTAGCGGGTCAATATGAGTTCTAATCGAGACGTTCTTGTACCAATTTTCTGCTGCGTTTTTAGGTTTAGCTTTTGCCCATGCTATCTTTTCGTGTTTAATTTCTTCTTCGAATTCAGGGAACTCAACTGACGTGGCGTAGAAGATATGGCCTAATTCGTGTCGTATGATTAATTTTGTTGTACTGGTTAGTTTTCCAGCGTTAATGTCTCGTCTAGCAGCTATTTTGATGTGTTGCTCTGTGGCTTCGGATACTCCGCCATCGTCGTAAGCGTCAACTGCAATTATGTGGATGTCGTTGAGTACTTTTACTGCTTCATCGCCGTACTCGGTTCGAAAGAATTCTTCTGCGTATTCTTTCATCTGTTTCTCTATCTGCTGTATTGTTGACTGCAAGAGCCTTCTCCTCTCTCGAGTCAAAATACAGTAGATTTCATTTAATAGCGTTGTTTCTACACTGAAAATATTACAAATTTCGTAATATGCTCAGTTACATTGTGTTAGTGTCTGGATTGTTGTTTGCTTCATATAGAAGGGAGGGGGTCACGCAAGAGATACCTCGTCGCCTCTATGTTGACTTTTTAGCCCTTTAAATAAGGGGGGAGGTGCCTTTTAGAGGTCGCGTGGTTCCCAACATAGCATAGTTCCGTCTAATAATGGGGGGATTAGTTTAGCGCGAAATAGAGTGACGTATTGGACAGAAACTCGTAAAACTAAATATTTAAAAAAATACAAAAAGGAAAAAAAGAAAAAGATTGACAGACGTCTAGAAATTAAACTTTAGACGACCGATGTGTTTCTCGCTCTTTTTCAAGAATGCGCTTTCAACACCGGTAACGACTGCCATAACGGAAACTGCACCCTTTAGTTCAGGGTCAACTCTTGCGCCCCAAATGATCTTTACATTGGGTGGCAGTGAGCGTTTCATGATTTCAGCTGCTCGGGTGACTTCACTAAGGGTTAGGTCTTCTCCGCCTGAGACGTGAATTAGTAAGCCTTTAGCTTTTGTTACGTCTTCAATGTCGAGTAGACGGCCGTTTAGTGCTTTATCAACTGCTGCTTCAATACGACCTTCACCTAAACCTTCACCGATGCCGATGGATGCCAAGCCTGAGCCGCTCATGATTGCTTTGAGGTCTGCATAGTCCATGTTGATTAAGCTGGCGGTGGTGATGGTTTCTGTGACACCTTTTACGAATTTGCCGACGGTTGTGTTTGCAACACCTAAGGCTTCTTTGAAGGGTAAGTTTCCTGCAACTTTTACTAGTCTGTTGTTGTCGATAACGACTACTGAGTCACATACGTCTTTTAGTCTGTTTAATCCTTTTTTAGCTGATGCCATTCTTGCTGTTTCAACTTCGAATGGAAGAGTAACTACACCTACGAGCAGTGGTGCCATTGGGTTGTCTTTAAATTTCTTGCGTAATGAATCTGCTAAGCCAACGATTGCGCCTGTACCGGTGCCTCCGCCTAAACCAGCTACCATGAATATGATGTTAGACCTAGATAATTCATGGAAAACTTCGTTCGCTGATTCGTAGAGTGCGCGCTCACCGACATCTGGATAACCGCCTGCACCCATACCATGTGTTAGCTTCTCGCCGATGAGAATTCTTTTGTCTGCTTTAACAATACTAAGGTGGGTTGCGTCAGTGTTGACTGCAATCAGCCTACCGCCTGTGACTCCTTTTTCTTTAATCCAAGTGATGACGTTGCATCCGCCACCACCGAGTCCAACGGCAGCAACTGTTGGTACAGCCATCTTGGCGTATTTCTCAATTTTTTCCTCTTGTGTTTCCACAAAAGGTTGTTCTTGATATGGATATTTTTCTGGTGTTATGATATTCATTTCCCCCGATTATACATTCTTAAGACTTACGACATAAATATAAATATTGTGAATCGAGATTCAAGATGTGGATTTGTTGTACATAACTGCACAACTCATGTTTCGTAATATACCTTATATACAACCTATGGCAAAACATCAAAGAAAGTGCTAAACATGAAGAAACTCGCACTGATGAAAAAATTTATGAAAAACTTCGTCGGAAAAGGTTTCCATCTTGTCATCAAGGAGAAGGAAGGCAGCTTCAAAGTACACACCATAGAAATCATGCAGAAAACTGACGATAGCTGTCCGGTTGAGGATTTACCTGTCGGCGACTATTTTCTGCGTTTAGTGGCGACAAATCCTCAGGGTAATGAAGCCTCCATAGTTTGTGACTGGTCAGATGATCTGCTTAAGAATTTGCTGTCAAACCACAAAGAGGCCAAGGACGCCCAGTATTCGCAGGTTACGATGTTTCGAGACCCCCTCTCGAAGGATCCGAACCGGTGGCTGCTGACGTGGGGGAGTGAAAACACCGTACGAAAGAAGGATCCTGTTCGATACATAAGCTAAGGTAATCCAGTTATCTTTGCTTTCTTCTTTTTGTATTTTCTTAGATCCTATGTTTTGATGCTTACTTTCAGTCATCATGAGGTTATCATGTCCTTACAAAAAAAACGCGTTCAGAAGTATTAAATATTGATTTAATGCAACATTGTTTGTTTGTAGTGGAGACTGATAGAAAAATGGGGTGATGCGGGTGATTTCTCCAGTGGGTGATGGGTTCAAGTCCCACCCCCGGCACCACTCTTCGAGTTCAGTTACCCAAAGAAGTTTCTATTTCTTTTAGGGGTACAAACACGAACCTAAAAAGAATAGAAATCTGTGGAATTGAGAAATTTTTAAACCAGTGGTTCTTCAGGATTAGAAAAAGAGTTTTAAATGTAGTCTTTGTATTTAGGAGCGGAGAAACATAATGGCAATTCATATTCGACGTGTTTTAATTGAGGCTCTAAAAGCCCGAGAAACCTCTCTTGTGGAGCTATCTCAAGCAATTTGTGCTGCAAACGGGGTTGAAGAATGCGATATTGTAGTGACAGATGTTGACGCAAAAACTGAGACAATAAAACTCACTGTTAGAGGTGCCAATATTGAATATAGTGGAATTGTGAATATCTTACAAGAAAACGGTGTTTCAGTTAAAGGTGTAGATGAAGTCAACGTGACAAAAGTAAAGCAGATTTCGCAAAGACCAACACCTTAATCACTATTCAAATGAGTAAGTTTAAAAGGTAACCTATGGTGAAGGCGAGTACTCCAAAGATCACCATTCTTATCCCTTTATTGTAGGGATTTGTTTTTCCGATTCTTCCCATGTAAACGCCTGCGGCAAATAATGTGCTCAAAGCAAGTGCTACAGAAATCCACCCAGCTATGTGCAGAGGTAGTATTCCTATGGCGACAAGTATGAAGGGCGTTATCGTTACAGCGCATGAAAATAGGGGTGTTGCAAAGTTAATTAGCGTGGCAATTATTATAGTGGATTTAGCGGTTTTTTGGATGCTTGTATCTTTCAGGTCAGTGAAAAGTGCCTTTTCGAGATCCGTGATTTTTCGTTCTTGTTCCAAACTCTCAGCTTCATAGACGCTTACACCAGTTGAGATGCCCAAGGCAAGACTTGTTGTTAACATAGTGGGTATGATTATACTCAAACCAGCCGCTGTACCGGCGAACGCTGAACCTACGATTATTCCAAGTAGCATAAAAGTGGAGTCAAATAATGTGTTAATGAAGAACCTGCGAATTATTGGACCAACACTTTCATGTTTAATCGTATCGCGTAAAGTTTTCAGCCGCTGCATCTTTTTTCCGTTAGTAACCAAGTTTAACGTAGTAATAAATTCTCTGCTTTAGTTTCCATTTCTTGCTGTGCTCCCAGCAGCAACTTATAATCGTCATTTTTCAAAACTTTCTTAATTCATAGCAGTATCAAGCGTCGTTTGATAAAATTATAGAAATTTTCCCAAATGTTTGAGATTTATATTTTTATTCAAGTTCATCCATAAGTTTTAACATGAAAGATTTAAAACACAAGATTTTGCTGCTTTTGGTTGCTTTAACAATTATTGGTGAAGTTGCTTCAATTATTCTCTGGACAGCAAATCCAATAATTCCTACTGGAGAAAATATTCGCTACACTTTGACAGTTGACTATACAATTGCTGTTGGAAGTGCTGCGGTTTTTGTAGCTCTAAATCTTGTTGCTTTAATCTGGATTATCCGGAGAAACAAAATGGGTCCACTTTTCTTGATTGCCATTTCGATAATTAATAGATTGATTTCAGAACCCATTTTTGTAGGGGGCATACATCTGATATTTGTAACTTGGACTGCACAATTAGTAATCTTTGCCTATGTAGAATATAGAGGTCTGAGTAACCGTGGAACGTTATTTCTATCAGGAGGAGTCATACTCGATCTTTTAGTGACTAGTTTGATTTTTAATCCAGTAAATAGTCTGATTTTTGGAGTTGCTTTCTATGTTCTTTTCCTAGCTATCTTGGTTGGAGCGTTGATAGCAATCAAAAAACTCCGCTAATTTTTGGGTTTGGTATTAGAGTTTAGATATCCAGAATTCCAAACGCAAAACTAAAGACAAAAACACTAAACAAAAACTCAAAAAATGGAGCAATAGGCTACTTACTATTGAAATCTCATGCTATTACGCTTTATAATCTAATGCCATTTCAATCGTTTTTGAACATTTAGAAAAACACGATGCTGAACGGATTTAAATATTCAAGCGTCTTTGTGCCTTCCGATGAGAAAGGTGTAATCAATGGCCTTAGACCCCGTGCTTACAGCGATAGTGACGATTTGTATCTTGGTTTTCTCAGCCAAGGTGCTTGGTGAAATTTTTTCTTGGAGAAAAATTCCTTCAGTTTTAGGCGAGTTATCTGCTGGAATTATCCTGGGTCCTTTCGCTTTAGGTTCCGTAATAGCAATAAATGGAACTTCGATAATTCAAATTAATGAAATAGTTCTAGCTTTCGGAGAAATAGGCGGCATACTTATCCTGTTTATCGCAGGCTTAGAAATGACTTTTAGAGATTTCCGAAAAGTCGGCACGGCTGGTTTTGTCATTGGAACGGTTGGTGTTGTTATTCCCTTCATTATGGGTTACGGGCTTTCACTTGCTCTTGGATTAGGAACGATAACGGGCTTGGTGGTTGGAGCCGCCCTTGTAGCCACAAGCATTTCCATTACTGCTCTTGTACTACAGGAACTTAACCAAAGTAGAAACATCGAATCAAAAATGATGATTAGTGCAGGTGTTATTGATGACGTGTTGGGGCTTGCGCTCTTGGGTGTAATCGTATCATTCATATCCACCTCAACCCCAATTACTGCAATAAATGTGATTATTGTAGTTCTTACATCACTTGCATTATGGCTTGCATTGACTGCTTTCGCAGCCTTTATCCTGCCAAAACTTATTAATTTTTTCTCAAAAGGTTCGGAGGCAACGACAGAGGCAGCAGCAACAGCATCGTGTTTTGGTGCATCTGCGATAGCGGCTGTTTTAGGATTATCACCCATTGTAGGCGCTTTTGCTGCTGGAATGGCTGTTGCAAGTTCTCATACGATTGAGAAGATACGTGATTACACTAAGAAGATAAGCGTTATTTTTTCACCAGTTTTCTTTGGTTTGGCAGGTGCACAACTTGATCTTAGGAGTTTCATTACTTCCGATTGGTTCTTCTATCTTTTTTTCATCGTGCTTGTAGTAGTCGCAGTAGTTAGCAAAATGGTTGGATGCGGTTTGCCTGCTATATTTTTCTTGAAAAACCGCTCTAAAGGACTTAAGGTAGGTTATGGAATGATCTCGCGAGGAGAAGTAGGACTTATAGTTGCCGGAGTAGCTATATCTGCAGGGGCTATAACCCGAAGTACATACGCTGCTATTTTAGGGATGATTATGGTGACAACTATTTTGGCACCACTACTCCTAAGAAGAGCTTATGATAAAGATAAATTTGAAGAACTTTACCCTTATGACGAAGCAAGTAGTCCTGACTACATACCGACATATCCGCTTTAATTTTGCCGGTTACCTTTAACAAAAGAATAGTTGTGCGAGTAATATATCTTCGAGTATTGGTTTAAATTTCCACATTCACTACTTTTGTTCTCTATAGCGAGTACATTTTGACAATAGTCTTTTATTTTTAAAGTAACCAATAGCTCGCATGGATAATCAAGAGAATTTGGTAGTTATCAAAAAAGTTGATGAAGAAACATTCGATGATCTTTTAGGTTTAATCGCTGAACTTGCTGCCTACGAAAAACTGGTTCCGCCTAATGAAGCTGCGAAAAGAAGGTTACGGCGAGACTGCTTGTCTGACAAGCCTAAATATGAAGCGTTTATTGGAAAAGTCGGTGATAAACCTGTTTCATACATCATTTATTTTTTTACATACTCAAGTTTTCTGGCATTGCCAACCCTTTACCTTGAAGACATTTTTGTTTTAAAGGAGTTCAGAAGGCAGGGAATAGGCCAAAAAATGTTTGAATATCTAAAAGAAATTGCTAAAAGCGAGGATTGCGCCAGAATAGAGTTTACAGTTTTGAAATGGAACAAGTCAGCACAGAAATTCTACGGAAAAAACAAAGCTAAATGTTTAGAGTGGTTTTTGTATCGTTTGGTAAAAGAAGATTTTTAGTTTGACTCTCCTGAGGAATGCGCTGATTTTCTTTGCAAAAATGAATTTATTGAATCTATAAGTGCTTCGCAGGCAAACCATCGGTCTTCCAAGGAACTGTCTGTCTCTAAGGTCTGGATTATTCTTCGGAATTTCTTTATTTCTTCCAGCACAGGCTCTCTTTTTCTGTCGTACTCAGCTCTCAGTTCCTTTTGTTTAACACTAAAATCCAGCATCTTCAATTCGAGTTCTGTTTGTTTATCGTTTAATTCGTTCACTACTTCACTTTCTTTTCTTTCCCTATTTTTCTTGGAAATGCCGTGGAAAAATCCGGTTTTCATCCGAATTACCTCGTCTTGTTCTGTTTGCATGAGGTTAATGACGCTATATAGATGCTTGATTTCTCTGTTTCTTTGACCCTTAATTGAACCTGTCAGAGTTGCATATTCTTTGTTAATTTGTCTAAGATGACTTCTCCAATCTGAAAGATCATTTAATTCTTGATCAAGTGCGGTTTCTTTGAGGAATATACGTTCAAGTTGCTGCTTGATTTTAGAAAGGGTATGTGTGCACTCTTTCGAAAATTGATCATCTGCGCCTATGTTTGTGTGCGACTTGAACTCGTCTAGAACAGTGGTTACATTTGTCAGCCAACGGTTAAAATGCTCGCTGAACGGAGAAGAACCAAACTTCTGGCTGCCTAAAGTGTGCAGTTGCTTGAGGGTTAATTCTGAAATTTCCCTTTCAGTTGTAGAATGCTTTTCTGCCATTATTGGTTCTGCAATACCTCTTTGAACGCGTTTTCTATCTTTGCGTTTTTCGCGAAGAGGTTTTTTATAAACATGAATCGCCCCTTTAGGTGACTTTACTTTAGGCTGATATCCCATAACAAGAGTTATTGTTTCTTGAAGTATTTAGTTTGTATCTAATCGTCTCGAAGGTTCTTTTCGACCCAGCAATATTTTGTTATAATTTCGAAGACTATGTCAAAAAACGCTACTGCCTCAATTAGAATTACTTCATTGCATACTGGTTGTGTTGGCCGTGCTTTTTACTCCAAATGACAGCTTGGTTGGTGCGTGCTTTGTATTTCCTGTTTTTTAAGTTAGATTTGCCAAACCTTAAATCAATCTTGTTAGAGCTTAGTTTATTGGTGAGGAGCGCCTGTGAAGTGGTTTACTATCCCCCCTCAATTAACGGGGTTTTCAATCGCGAAGTAGGAACAGACTCACCATTGCTCTCTTTTCGCTCTGAAAACAACTGTTTCTCGATTCTTACCCACGGTTACCGTAGCTTTTGTTCATGCAATCTTGGCAGTAATTTCGTTTGAACCTCTTTATTCGTCTAGGCTGGAAGAGTTTTCCGCAAGAACTGCATTTGATTTGGTTAATTGTTTTGGGATCGAGCAGTTTGAGTCTTCGTTCTATCTCATTTTTTATATCTGAATCGTTTTCGCCTAACAAAGCATGTGTTAACAGTGTTTTGGCTTGTTCTTCACATTTGTCTCCGAACATCTTTGAAAAGACATTGTTTTTTTTCTGGTCAACACTAATCTGAGAAGGGAGCATGCAGATAAAATTTGAAGGATAGCTCTTTGATTTGTCTGAGTCGACTACGGCAAAACGATAGTGTCTACCTACGTAGTTGCCGTCAAGGCTATCTTGTGTAAATATTTGTAACTTGAATTTCACAATGAACACCCGATTGTATAGATAGCGCTTTGCAAGCTAATATCTATAATCATATAAAAATCAGAATTTCATAAATAAATATCTTTTGAAATTCCTAAAAACGCCGCAAAAGTTATTTCGCTTGTAATGCACCCGTAAAACTGGCAAAAATCCCTTTGAAATCAAATACCGCAACTAACTCTTTGAAATTAACAGCAATTAGCGCCATTAACGTTAGCAAAGGTATTAGCGAGTAGTAGTAAATTGGTGTGGTGACTCCTGAAGAGAAAACCATTTTAACAAAGCTTGAACCCATCCCCGGATAAAGCAGCATAACATTTGAAAGCGTCAATGCGCTAAGCGCACTTGTCACTGCAGCTTTCAGGTTTTTGCGGTTGTACATTATGAATAGGGGAGTAGCTAGTAATCCAAACCTTATGTCAAAAAATCCCAGTGCCAAAGCAATTCCTGACAAGTACGGTTTGTCTTTGCGACCAAAGTAGAAGCTGAGGAGAAGCAAAAATGTGACTAAAACTTTGGCTTGGCCCTCACCCCATTGCCAAAAATAACTCGGCGACAAACCCCAATTTGCGGTTGGAAAAGGCAAAAGCAAAGCGATAGCCAATACTGCGAAAGTAACTGCAAGATGCTTTTCGCACAAGAGCCTATAAAGCAAATATGCCATTGCAGGAAGAAGCATAAACTGTATAATGTCAAAAGCTAGGAGTGCCTGCTGATAATTCAATGTAAGCAATGGAGAGACGATTAGAAGAAAAGATGGCAGATACTTGTAGGCTTGAGGGTTGGGCGGGGTGACTGGTTCTGTGCCGTCTAAAGCGCCGAAATGGTAAATTTGTGATGGGTTGTGCCATAGTCTCCAAGCGCCTATGTAGTAGGCTGAGAAGTCTTTTGCCAGGTTGATTCCTGGAGTGGTTATTCCTGGGGAAGGCGTGTATGTTTCTGGGTAGGCTACGATTAACGTGTAAAAATTTAAGGCAATTAGAACCACGACTGCGATCATGAAAATGGTTTTGCGTTGTTGTTTGGTCATTTTATCTCAGCGGTATACTTTATTATGATCTTAATTCACGGTGTTGGGAACTTTTATACTTGGTTGTTATGAAGGGTTGTTTATTGATTAGAGTTGTATTACAATTGTAATACTGATGAAAATGCTTTTATGCAATACTGCTTTGAAGCCTCTAATTATCAAATCAAAGGATAGGACTTTAACATGATGCAACAAAGTAGCGCAAAACGAGCTTCAATAATCGCTGTAACCGCGGCACTCTACACAGTATTTTTCTTCTTATCATTCGTGATAGGTGTACCAACTTTTACTGTCCTTTTCCTCCCAATCATTCTGTTAGGAGTTTTTCCATTGTGGTTTGGATGGAGTGGATTAGTCGGCAGCGCGATTGGAGCATTCATAGGGGGTGTTTACGTTGAAGGCTTACCGCTTTACCTTGCTTGGGTGGAAATCACAACGGCAATAGTCATTTACGGTTTAAATTGGCTCCTTATTCCCAAATCAGCCGCGGAAGCAAAAACAACAAAAGGATTAATAATTCTTTCAAGCGTTTATGCTTTAACTCTATTCGTAGGGACATGCTTTATCCTCTGGCAGTTTTCAGCTGTCGGTTTGTTCCCTGCGGAAGTTGCTTGGCCTTTATTGCCTGGTACTTTTGCCCTTAACTTACCCATAGTATTGATTGCATCTCCAGCCCTGATTAGAGCTGTATCGCCTAAACTCAAAAGCTGGGCTATGTACTCTGGCAACTTCGCTGAATGGCGAAGTCGCAGAAAAAAAACAATATAATTCTCCTTAATCTTTCTTTTTTATAAAAATAGAAAATACTTTTAAGTTATCGGTCACCTAAAAGCAACTTGAGCGGCTAACATGAAAATCAGAATAGTCAAATTAACCCCTGAATCGCTCGCAAGGTTGCTACAAGGAAAATCTTCCGATGTTGTTTCCAACTTACCGGGCGATGCCGAAATTTTAGACATTAAAATGGATTTGTTCACTAAACAAGTTTCCATGGTAGTTAGGAGCGACAGTTTTGAGGATGTTGACGAATCAATGTCGACTCCAGAACTTATCCTCTCAAAAACTGTAGAATCAAAGAGTCCAATTAAATTATCAGCTCCCCTTAAAATTCAAGTAGCGTCTGAACTTAAATCTAATATTGCAAAGCTTCCTCAGCCTCAACCGAGTAGAATGGCTAGTAAAATGGAGAATGAATTCAACCCTGAACAACGCAAACTCCTCAACTTCACTGTAAAAGAGGATTATATAGTAGTCAAGCCAGTGATGTTTTTGAAAGCCGAATGGGATGACATCAATGAGGTTGTACGGAGTTTAGGCGGTAAATGGGTTAAAGGGGACATTATTAGTTACTGGGAAATCCCTCTGCAGTAGTCTATTGCCTTAGCAAGAAACGAAAAAACTTTAAACAAGAAAACGCTAATCAGAAGGGTAGTGAGCCAAAGATGGAAAAAACCGATAAACCTCTAACTAGAGACGCCTTAGTCTCAATGCAAGTTATAGACGCAAAAGGACGACTTGTGGGAAAAGTTAAGGATGTTGCTTTCGCAGTTGGAAAAATGGGCATAGCACTAACAATTGAAAACGAGGATGGCCAAACGCAAAACGTCGCATGGGAAGATGTTCAAGCAGCCTCAGACTTCATAATTCTAAAGCCTCAGATCATTCAGCAAGCTACATATCAACCTGTCCAACAGCAACCTGCTCAAACGATGGCACAGCCTGCTCAACAGTCAACTCAACCGGTATGCCCAACATGTAGTAAACCTTTAACCTGGATTCCGCAATACCAACGATGGTACTGCTACAACGACAAAAAATACGTCTAAAAAACTTAAAATCATCAATTTTTTTATTTTTTCTGCAATTATTTAGGTCTAATTATTTTTGAAGCTTAATGGCTCTATTGATTTAGACGACCAGTCGCCCTTCTCATATAGCATCAAGCGTTTTCGCGAACTTTGAATTTTTATGAATATAAAAATTAGTTCTGAGAAATCAAAAAATTATTTACTTTATCTTAAAATAAAGCTTGTTTCAGTTTTGTGGATCTAGCTTTCTATAGGCTTTTCTAAAATGGTGATTGTTCCGTTTTTTCCAAGCCGCAGTTGCTTTTCGCCTTTAAACATTGCTACATGTGCATTCTTGATTTCTATGTAGTCACCGGTGTGGACGCTATTTATCTGTTGGTCCCACAGGCACAAAAGAATTTTTCCGGATTCATCGCCAATTGTTGCATTAGAAACAACTGCGTTGTCCCTGAACTGTGTATGGACTTTAGCTGGTTCCGCAGTTTGCAAAACTTCGGCTGTAACATTTACTTTTTTCATGCCAACACGCAAATTATCTACTTTGAAATGTGATGGTGCTGGGTTTTGTCTAGCTATTTCTTTTCGAACCTTGTTTGTATCCATTGAGAGATCGAATGAAACATCTGTTCTTGCAAGTGTTTCATCTGGCACTCGGAACTGTGCAACTACTTTGGTTTCTTTTGTTATTAGGAAAATCGCTTGGCTAGTTACGTTTCCGCGGTACTCCACGGATTAAATCTGACACAAATACTTTTTTGCCTTGTTCTTTTGCTGCAATTAGGGCTTGGAAGAGTTCGGTTGGATAAACTTCATGCTGTGTAGCGATGAAGGCAAGTTGGTCTTCTAGCGTGGGCTTTTTTGGTTTCATACTTTATTTTATTCTCCTTTTAATTTAGCGAATAATCTTGAAAATAGCAAACTAAGTTAGCCCTAAAATTTACTTTTTCCTTGATTAAATTCCGCAATGTAATAGTAAACTTTCTTTAGCTATATAGGTGTAACTATAAGAAAATGGTTTTTGCAAGGAAAACATGTTGCTTTAGTGTGAGGTGCGCAAAGGCATGCGGAGGTTATCCAAAAAACAAAAAACATAGCTTCACATAAGATCTACTAGAGCTCTTATTTTTGGAGTTACATTATGACCGAAAACCTCAAAGACCTAACCAAAGTTGACTTAAAAAACCTCGACAAAATCTTCTACCCCAAAAACAAAGTAACCAAAGGTCAAGTAATCGAATACTACGTTAGAATGGCTCCAAAAATTCTTCCCATCATTGCGGATAGACCGTTGGTTTTAACTAGGTATCCTAACGGTGTAGAAGGTAACAAAGTCAGTTTTTTTGAAAAGAACGCTCCCGAAGGCACACCCGCATGGGTCAAAACCAAAAGAATCTACTCCTCTTCATCAAAACGGGACGTTTACTATATCGTATGCAATGACTTGGATACACTAATTTGGTTGGCAAATTTGGCTGCTTTGGAAATTCATATGCCTTTCTCCAAGGTTGACAATTTGGAAAAGGCCGATTTGTTATTCTTTGATTTGGATCCCGAGTCACCTGCAACACTTAGCGACGCCGCTGAAGTTGCATTGGTGCTCAAAGACAAGCTGTTGAAATTGGGGCTCACACCGTTCGTTAAAACGTCGGGAAAAAAAGGTTTACACGTGGTAATTCCCATTGTTGCTGAGCATAGGTTTGAGAAAACGAGGGCTTTTGTCCATGAAATAGGCGTTGAACTTGCAAAAGAAAGCGACATAATAGTTTCTGAATTTAAGGACACAAAAAAACCTGGAAAAGTTTTTGCTGATTATTTACAGAATTCTCCTATGCGAACGATGGTTGTTCCCTACAGTTTGAGGCCGACGGCTGACGCCACTGTTTCAGCGCCTTTAGAATGGAGTGAAGTGAAGAAAGGAATAAACCCTTCCGACTACAATATTTCTAATGTAGTTAAGCGGACGAGTAATCCGTGGAAAGATATTTTTGAAAAAAGATGCAAACTGGAGATTTGATTATGGAACAAAAAGACATTGAAGAATCCTCTTCTGAGAAAACCAGCGCTTCAGCCCCAAGCAGATCTATTTGGTCTGGTAACATCACTATTGGTTTAGTGAATGTTCCGGTTAAGTTGTTCTCGATGATTTACGATAAGGGCATAGCTTTTCATTTTCTTCACAAAACTGATGGTCAACCTCTGAAATACGTTAAGATGTGCACCAAAGACGATAAAATAGTGCCTTGGAACGAGGTAGTTAGAGGGTACGAAGTATCCAAAAACGAATTCATAACCTTCGATCAAAAAGAACTCGATGAAGCCAAACCTGAATCTGACAAACGTATTCGCATCAGCAAGTTTGTCGATTACTTCTCAGTTGACCCAGTTTACTTTGATAGAACATACGCTTTGCTTCCAGACAAAAGTAAAGATGCCTACGGGTTACTGTTGAAGACTCTTGAAAAAACAAACAAAGCGGGTGCGGGAAGAATCACTCTGCGAACCAAAGAATACCCTGCACTTCTCCACACCTACAAAGGCGCCTTGGTCCTGACGACCCTACGTTACTCATACGATGTTGTAGACCCAACAGATTTTGAAGCTTTACACAAACTTGAGACGCCTCAGAAAGCCGAATTAGATCTCGCAGTAAAAATCGTAACTGATCTGTCAGGCGAATTTGACATAACGGAGTTCGAAGACGCCTACCAGAAAAGAATCAAAGAACTAGTAAGACAAAAGGTGAAGGGCGAAAAAATACATATAGAGAGACCTCCAGAAATTGAAGCCAAAAGCCTCATGGTTGCCTTACGTGAAACGCTCAAGCAGTTGGAGACTAAATGAGCCGACACATCTACCATCCTATGCTTGCAAAGGTTGCCAGAGAGGCTTTTTCAGATAAGGACTGGCTTTTTGAGGTAAAATGGGATGGGTTTAGAGCAATTGCCTACATTGAAGAACCTTTTAGCCTCAAGAGCCGAAACGCGAAAGAACTGAAAGACAACTTTCCAGAACTGCAGGAACTAAAAAAACTTGCCAAAAACATTGTTGTAGACGGCGAAATCATCGTTATGCGAGAGGGCAAACCCGACTTCCAATCTCTGCTTGAACGGGGAAAAGCTGTTTCTGAGGGTAAAATTCAAAGGCAAGTAAATCGGTTGCCTGTGGTCTATATTGTTTTTGACATTTTAGAGAAAGATGGGAAACCGCTTACTAAACTGCCGTTGATAGAACGCAAAACAATCCTTAAAGACTCACTTAAAGAAGGTTCAAACGTGCTTTTATGCGATTTTATTGAGGCGAAAGGAGAAGCCTATTTTCAATCAGTTTTTGAAAAGGGTTTGGAAGGGATTGTAGCAAAAAAGAAGGATAGTTTATATGAGGAAGGTTTGCGGACGGGAAGTTGGTTGAAAATAAAAGAACTCAAAACATGCGACTGTATAATTTTCGGTTACACAAGAGGCAGCGAATCAAGAGAAGCAACCTTTGGAGCCCTGCTCATAGGTGTTTACGACAATACGAGTAAACCAATTTATCTGGGCAAAGTTGGCACGGGTTTTACACAAGAAATGATTAGATTTTTGGTTCAAAACTTTGAAAAAATAACTGCAGAAGTCGCTCCATTTAAGCCAGAGGCAGGCGATGTGGTGACTTGGCTTGAACCCAAACTTGTCTGCGAAGTTGTCTATCAAGTAGTAACGCGAGACCTAAAGCTGCGTTTGGCACGTTTCAAACGATTAAGAGATGATAAACCGCCCGAAGAATGCACACTTGATCAAATAATCGAAGTCAAGAAAACAAATGTTGATGAAACGGTTGGCAAGGATAAACTGAAAGATTCTGCCGAATCTGAAAAACTGTCGGAATACGCCAAAAAACGTCACTTTGAAGAAACTCCCGAACCGAAAGCCTCAGCGGAAAAGAATGATGATAAACTAATTTATGTAATTCAAGAGCATCATGCAAGAGCTCTTCACTTTGATCTTAGATTGGAAAAGGATGGGGTTTTAAAAAGTTGGGCTGTTCCAAAAGGAATCCCTGAAGGTGCCGAAAAACATTTGGCAGTGGAAGTTGAAGACCACCCCTTTGAATACAGAAGTTTTGAAGGTACAATTCCCAAAGGGCAATATGGCGCGGGCACAGTAAAAATCTGGGATAAAGGACACTACGAAACTAAATTCTGGGAAAAAGATAAAATCGAAGTTACCCTCAATGGTCAACGCCTTAACGGACGCTACATTCTGATTCGACTGAAGAGGGCCGGAGATAAAAATTGGCTCTTGTTTAAAGGAAAAGAGTAGCATGCAAAACCTATATTTGGGCACGATTGGATGGAGCTACAATTTTTGGAGGGGAAAATTCTACCAAAACAAAACTTCTCCAAAAGACTACTTGGCATATTATTCCTCACAGTTCAACACGGTTGAAGTTGATAGTACCTTCTATCGAATTCCAACGCCACTAACCGTCGCCAACTGGAAAGAAGAAACACCTGAAAACTTTCTTTTTTCCCTCAAGTTCCCACGAATCATAACTCACATAAAAATGCTTAAAAACTGTCAATATGAAACCGATGTTTTTCTTGAAAGGGTAGACCTGCTTGGCAAAAAGCTTGGAGCTTTGCTTTTGCAGTTTCCACCCACCTTCAGCATAGAATATTTAGCTGACTTGGAAAATTTCCTAAAAAAACTTCCTCGAAATCACCGCTATGTGGTTGAAGTTAGAAACAAAAGTTGGCTAAACCACGACTTTTATTCAGTTTTAAAAGCTAACAAGACGGCTTTAGCATGGACTGACAGCCCTCTAATGGCTCAAATCAGTGAACTAACAGCTGATTTTCTGTATATCCGGTGGGAGGGCGACCGAAAAAAAGTCAACGGAACCTTGGGTAAGACTGAACTTGACAGGATGGAGGATTTGAAATTGGAGGCAGAAAAAATCAAACTTCTAACAGATATGCAAAATTCACTTTTTGGTTACTTTGGCAAATACTACTCAGGTAATCCACCCTCAGACGTCGCAAGTCTTCAAACATTCCTCAAGTAAAGCAAAAGATCATGCAAGTGGTCAACGGTGTGAATGAAAACTTTTGTGTCGGAAACGGATTTAAGTCCCAAAGCTAAATAGACAAATGGGCGTGAAAGAGTGATGTTTTATGTTCTTTAGACAAATTCAACAGCACGGTGACAACTTTTCATACATTATAGCTGACGAGAACACCAAAGAAGCTGCCGTTGTAGATTCAAGTTATAACGCCGACGAAATAATAAAAACATTAAAGAACGAAAAATTACAACTAAAATACATTATTAATACCCATGGTCACTCTGACCATACCGCTGGAAATGTAGAACTTCAGTCTATTTTTGGAGCTAAAATAGTTGCGCATACACAATCCAAAGTTTATTTTGACCTTCCCGTTGGTGAAGGCGATACACTTAAAGTTGGAAAACTCTCATTGGAAATTATTTACACTCCCGGACACACAGCAGACAGCATCTGTTTGTTTGTCAACGACCAGAAACTGTTAACTGGCGACACATTGTTTGTTGGTGAATGTGGAAGAACTGATTTTCCCGGCGGAAACACAAAAAGGATGTACGAGAGTCTCAATAGAATAATAAAACTAGACGACAACGTTGAAGTTTACCCTGGACATGACTATGGACATAAACCTTCGTCAACCATAGGTGAAGAGAAAAAGTCAAACTACACACTGCAACCGCGAAGTCTCAAAGAATTCATCGAGTTCATGAGTCAGCCTTAGACGGTTTTTTTCGTCTAGTATATACAGCGATTATCACTATAACAACGATAAATAAAATAACGAACGGATAAATTTCTTGATGAATTAAAATCCCAAACATAAGACCAAAAAACTGAACCACAGAATTATTTTCAATGGTTTCTGGGCGAGCATTTTCTTGTGAAACAGGCAAAAATTGATAAGTTATACCAGTCGGCAAAATTACTTGATTTGCCAAACTCTTAACAGGGTAAAATGTGGATGTATTTGTCTTCCATGCAAAAACTGTGGCTACACCATAAACGTCTAGGGTGGATATGTCTTCGGCTGGACTTCCCATAGTGTATAGTGCATACATCAAGTCACCCGTGTAATTGCTATGTCCCAATCCTAGGCTATGTCCTATTTCGTGAATAACGACATTTTGCATGTCTCCCTCGTTTAGTGTTTCGCCATGGTGAGTATGCGCTGAAAGGTTAACTTTGCAATTAGTGATTATTTTTTGGTAGTTGGCGGAGATTTGTGACAGTCCGACTACGTCTGTTGTATTGCTAAAGGGAGATTCATTCCAACTTACATAGATATCATAGCCCGCTTGCGTAATGGTCGAAACAGTCGGTTGAATTCTAAGGCTAGATAAATATGAATAGTCAGAGTAGTTAGACGCAAAAGTGGCGATTGCTTCATTCCATTGACCAATCGCGCGAAGTGAAGTATTTAGAAAAGAGGGTTCCCACCAAGACTCGTTATCCGCAGTAACGACAAGAGCGTTTAGTGTTGAGTGACTCCATACATATCCTTGAAGCTGCAAAGAATACCCGTCTTGACTTTGACCCTGAACTGAACTGCTGCCAACAAAACTACCTGCTAAAACCAAACTTGCAATCCACAAAAACCACAAAAATCTGCGCATAACGCTTCCTATAGTAAGAAAGGTGGTTGCCACCTTTAAATTTTTATGCATTATTCAACATTTTCAGAAGAAATAGAAAACTAAACCTGCAAAAAACAAGTTTGTTGTCAGTAACAAAAATTAATATTTTTCTTTAGATTAAGTTTCAAACGAAATTGACACGAGTTAATTGCGATATTTTTTATCAATTTTAATCTAATCTGCGGCTTCAAAAAAACTGCAATTTATCCTTACTGAAAACAAACCTTAAAAGGTTTCAAAAATATATATGTGAGACTGTAATGAAAAATAGATTCATCTTTCCTAGCGTAGCTAAATTGGCAAGCTCTAAGGCTGTAGAGATTTATAGAGCATTAAAAACGCAGTCAAAGATAAATCCTGCAATCCATTTGTCTACTATCATGTTATCCAGTAAAGAATTAAACCAGGCTGGATGCTGATGATAGTTTCCGAAATCATTTCAATAACGCTGCTTGCAATATTGCTTTTTTGGACCCTCTACAATGGCTCAATAATATACGTTGGCATAAAAAATAAACGCAAACAAACCACATTAATATTGAATAAATCTGCAGAACTTCCAAAAATTTCACTTATCGTCCCAACGAAAAATGAAGAAACAGTCATCCGACGCTGCCTAGAAGGTATTTTAAACATCGATTATCCAAAAGACAAAATGCAAATAATCGTGGTAGATGGCAAATCTGAAGATAACACAGGAAAAATATGTTCAGAATTTTCAGAGCGATACCCTGAAAACATCAAAATCATCTCAGAGAAAACTTCAAACGGTAAACCAGCAGCTCTCAACCTTGCCCTGCCTTACATTAATGGCGAATTAGTAGGTGTTTTTGATGCTGACAGTCTACCTGAAAAAGACGTACTGTCAAAAGTTGCTTATTACTTTCAAGATCAGAAATTGAAGGCTCTACAAGGTAGAACAACCTCATTAAACGAAAAAAACAACGCACTTACAAGAGTAATCGCAATAGAAGAGCGAGCCTGGTTCCAAGCGTTAATGAGTGGAAGAGAAAAACTGCAGTTATTTGTTCCATTAACCGGAAGCTGCCAATTCGTAAGAGCTAGTGTGCTTGAAGAATTAGGAGGTTGGGATGAGAATTCCCTAACAGAAGATGTTGAATTAGCCTTACGACTGGTGGAAAAAAACCATCATATACAATATGCTCCAGATGTCTGCTCAGGACAAGAAACGCCAAACAATATTGGCAGTTTGATTAATCAAAGAGTCCGATGGTATCGAGGCTATATGGAGACCGCCATAAAATATGGGCGCCTGCTCGATAACGTGAATAAGCGAACAGTTGACGCTGAAATTTCCATGGCAGGACCATTTATGATGGTTGTGTCACTTTTAAGTTACATTAACTGGTTTTTAGTTGCAGTATTCCTTTCTCAAAGCAACCCAATCTTGAATTTCACTGGGCTAGTAATTGCCTTGACTGCTGTTTCACTTGTTTCAATCGGAATCGGTTTAACTGCATCTGAAAAACCAATTAAACTAAGAAACCTTCTCTGGATACCTTCGATTTATGTTTACTGGCTTGTTCAGATGTTCATTGCTGGATGGGCGTTCTTTAAACTGGTATTTAGACGAAGAAGAGTTTGGACAAAAACAGTTAAAAAAGGCTTTTAGTGTACAAGATGTAGTAATTAAGAGTGATTTGTAGTCCTAATACACGGTTTAGGATTTTTGTATTTGTCAAGAATGCAGGTTTTTTCTTAGTTTTTCTAAACTTATGGTTGTCAGTTGGTTCAATATTTTTGTTGGCTCATTTATTACTGTATTTTTAAATCGTATTTATCATATTAAACATCAGTTGTTTTCTAATCATCTGAGTTTTTGGTCTGTCTTTACATCTTTTGAATATATTGCGCATAAGGGAGCGTAAGGCATTTAGGAAGGCACTTCACAGTTTATAAAATCAAAGCTTCCATAGAATCCTTGGAGAGTAAAGATTGATTCAGTTTCGTAGTCCAAACATGAAATGGGTTCGCCAAAATGGGTATCTCTTATTCCCCTTTTTGGCTTTTGCTATACCATTTCTGGTGAGGGCTATACCTGAAATCTTAATGGGTCCCTACCTCACAGGATTCGATACGATTGGTTACTACGTACCGAACACCCTAAATTTGTTGCACAATAGTGGAAATTATTGGGCTATACTGGCAGATGCTCCAATGATGTATGCAATTCTCTTGAGCGCTATATCTCTTGGAGCTCCAGTTGTGTTATCTCTTAAAGTTCTATCTATCTTGCTCTTGAGTTTTCTTGGTTTTGTCATCTATTTCTATGCTCATAAAACACTTCTGTGGTCGTCAAAGAAAAGTTTGCTTGTGGTTTTGTTTGCAACTTTGTATTTTGTGGCGTTGAGAGTATCTTGGGATATGCTTCGAAGCGAGCTTGGTTTGATATTTTTGTTTGGAGTGCTTATATTTCTTAAAAGTGGGCGGTCTCTGAGAAACGGGGTTTTGCTTTTTCTGTTTATGGCTCTTGTTGTTTTTTCTAATCAACTTGTTGCGGTTATTATGTTTGGGGTAGTTTTTGCATCGCTCATTCGTTTTTACTTCGACAAGAAAAAATTTGAATTCAAAAGACTCATTATTTACAGTGCCATTGTCGCGTCTTTGTTTCTCTTGATGGTTTATGCTATGAGTTCGATTTCAAATTTTTCTGTGATTGGCGGTATTCCAAGTCAATCTTCTGGTGAGGACATGGCGTTATTAGGGTTTTCTTCTTATGGCGATTTTGTTTTTGATTCTTTTATTTTTCTTGGTTTTTGTTATCTGCCATTGTTGCCTTTATTGATTATAGGTTTGAGATATTTCAAAAGTAACATTCAGCTGAAAGCTTGGATTGGCTTGATTTTTCTTTTGCTGCCTAGTAACTCTTGTTAGTCCGAATGCTTCTTTTGCTGTTTATCCTTATCGTTGGATATTGCTGTTGACTTATCCTTTGGCTTTTTATGCTGTGGACGTTTTTAGTCATTTTAAACGGAAATTGTACCGAATAGGTGTAGGTCTTGGCGTGGGTTTAGTTTTAATAACGTTGAGCACAAGTTTTATGGTTTTGCCGAACACCCAGGCGTTTTCTTATTATGGTTCTTTTCCCGCATACGTGCCAAAATCGATGCTTCAGAATACTGTGCAACTAAGCGACTGCGCTGATACTTCTAACGCGTTACTCTGGGCGAAAAATAATATGCCTACCAACAGTATTTTACTTGTTCATGATGTATTTCATGGTTGGGCTAGGCTAACCTTTGCCAGTAATCGATTGTTTTCTTATGTGTTTGATAATCCTGCTGTGGTTGCGCAAGAACTAAGGCAAAATGGTTCGTCGAGTTCTATATTTTTGATTTGGTGGGTTAATGGAAGTGGATGGTACGGACAGCCTACAGTAGATGCATCTTTCAAGGAAGTGTACCATAGCGGAGACATTGCAATTTATCAATATACGCCGTAGTTAGTCTAACTTCTTGTTTGTCTTCTAATTTCTTTTTTTATTAACCTACTTCTTTATCTAATTTTTTTTGTATAATTGCGTAATTCATAAATACACATTTCATAGATGCTATGCTACTGGAAACGACTAAAGAGAATAGAACAAAATGGTTAAACCTGCCCCTAAAAGTAACCTGCTCCAATTTGACAAAAAACAGCTCTTAAGCCTTAAAACTAGAGCTATGCGTTCTGGCGCGTGGTTTCGATCATTGAAGAGAATAGATAGAGTGCTAATTGATTTAACGATAAAAGTTGTAGATAACATTCGCAGTTCAAGGCTAGCAAAAAGCATACAGGAACTTGCAAACAAGTTGGAGTACGTTATGAAGAGCGGTTTTTCGCGAAGAGTCCAGGAAATCGGTTTGTCTTTGGCTAAAAAAATTAGTTTAGCAGGACAAAAAATTGGTAACTCTTCGGCTATTGGTTGGGCGTTTGACTCATCTTTTGCAGTTTTCTTAGCAGTGATGCATATAAACAACAAAGCTGAAGCTTGCAAGTAATCTTTGATGGCTGAATCAGTTATAGCTAAAATCCCTGTTTGCCTATGTCGCCGTAAAGTGGTTTACATTTTACATAAATATGGCAAATGTTATATTGAGTCTGTCTACTTCTACTAATCAATGAAAAGTAGGCTCTATCTGTATGGCAAAAATAAATTTCATAGACTTCCCGATTAGAGTCAAAGGATATGTTAGAGAAAACTGGGGCTCCCCCTTTGTAGTCGGCTTCATTTTTCTTTTGCTTAGTGCTGCAACTTTGTTATCTTTGGATATATCTTATTGGGCTGAACAAGTAGCGATCTACGCATATTATGCTCTAGTTATAGGTGTAGTGCTTCAGATTGTATGCTACATAAAATACAAAAAAGTTAGCGACGAGGATGAATAATGGAGCAAATCGAACTATCCTTTGTTATTCCAGCATACAACGAAGAAGACTTTATAGAAAATACCCTCGATTCTATAGATACGGTTATCCAAGGGAAACATTTACCATATGAAATCGTTGTGGTTGACGATGGGAGTTGCGATAGGACATTTAATAATGCTATGAGGTATGCCAAAAGAAACGGGCACGTTAGAGTATTATCCTACCCCAAGAATGTGGGTAAAGGCTACGCAGTTCGGACTGGTTTCATGAAAGCTATCGGGCAAGTAGTTATTTTTGCCGACGGCGATATGGAAATTGACCTAACAACAATTTCAAATTATCTTGATGCCCTCAAGAACGGCGATATTGTAATCGCTTCTAAGAGGCACAGTAATTCGCGGGTGGACGTTCCAATATCGAGGAGACTTTTAAGTGAAACCTTCAACGGGTTAGTTCGTTTTCTTACAGGTGTGCCTCTCAAAGATACTCAGTCTGGTCTTAAAGCAATGAAGAAGAGCGTCTTTTTGGACATTTTTCCCAAATTGGCTGTTAAACGGTACGCTTTTGATGTTGAGTTGCTCGCTGTAGCGCACCTTCATGGCTTAAAAGTGGTGGAGATGCCGGTTAACATCAAATTGAATGCATCCTTTAAGTTGGATGATATGTGGCACATGTTTGTTGATTTGCTCGGGATCGCTTATCGGTTGAGGATAGTTCATTGGTATCAACGTCAGATTCCCACAAAAGATGGGTTACAGAATCTAGCCGCTTTTGTTTTTCGTGAAGCTTAATGGCGTCTAAGAGTATGGTTTCAATTATTATTCCATGTAAAACCATAGATGACTATACGATTGGCTGCATCAATTCATGCAAATCCATAGAATACAACGATTTCGAGATTATTGTACTTCCAGACAATAACGATAGAATCGTGGGCGATGTCAAAATGATAATAACAGGTCCTGTATCTCCTGGAATGAAACGAAACATTGGCGTCAAAAACTCGAATGGAGACTTCTGTGCATTCATAGACAACGATGCTTACCCAAGAAAAGACTGGTTAACCAACGCCTTGAAATGTTTAGAAAATCCGCAAGTTGGAGGAGTAGGTGGTCCTGGATTGACCCCTGAATCAGACGGGTTTATGCAAAAAGCAGGCGGCTACGTTATGTCTTCATTTATGGTCGGTAGTATATCGAACAGATATAAAATGCAAAACAGTTACGAATCTGATGATATCCACTCGTGTAATTTTATCGCGAGAAAATCAGTGATTCAGGAAGCTGGTGGATGGAATGAAAAATATTGGCCTGGAGAAGACACATTGATGTGTCTTGCAATAAAAAAAATAGGTAAAAAACTAATTGAATCATCAGATGTCGTGGTCTATCATCATCGTCGTTCTCTTTTTGGTCCCCACCTCAAACAAGTTTCACGATTTGGCGAACATCGAGGTTTTTTTACTAAGAAATTCCCTGAAAACTCCGTAAAAGCAACCTATTTCTTGCCTTCTGCCCTTATATGTTCACTTTTAGTTGGGATTTTACTTTCAATATTGTTCCCACAATTTCTTTACATCTTGTTACTGGGAATCTTGGGCTATTCGGTTCTAAGTTTGATCGCAGCATCGTTGCAGGTTAAAAATATAAAGTTGATACTTTCAGTCTGGTTAGGTATAATAGTAACTCATTTAGTCTATGGATCATACTTTCTGTTTGGTTTAGCAAAACGTGATCTAAAAAGATGAAAATCTCAATTTCCTATCCACCAATACACTCAGAGAAAGGTGTGCCTCTGCTCAGCCAAAACAGGCAATTCCAATACTTCCAGTCACCGACATACATTTTTCCAGTTGTCCCATCCTACGCCGCAACAATGCTGAAAAATGGCGGTTACGAAGTTGTTTGGGATGATGGAATTGCAGAAGAAAAAACTTACGCCCAGTGGCTAAAAGATATTGAACAAAGAAATCCAGATGTAATAGCCATTGAAACCAAAACCCCTGTGATTAAAAAACATTGGGCCATTATCGGAGAAATCAAAAAGGTTCTTCCACACTCAAAAGTTGTTTTATTTGGAGACCACGTAACCGCACTACCTCAGGAGTCGATGGAGAGCAGCCAAGTTGATTTTGTCTTAACAGGCGGCGACTACGACTTTTTGCTACTTAACTTGGCGGATTACCTGAGCGGCAAGTCAAAGCAGCTTGAGCCTGGCGTTTGGTACCGAGAAAACGCAGCCATAAAGAATACTGGCAAATTCAAGCTGAACCACAGTTTAGATAGCCTACCGTTTATCGACCGCGATTTAGTTCATTGGCGGCTATACAGCGAACGCAACGGAAACTTCAAGGTCACGCCGGGTGCCTATACCATGGCTGGGCGGGATTGCTGGTGGAGAAAAGACGGCGGCTGCACCTTCTGTTCATGGCCAACACTTTATCCTACTTTCCGAGTTATGAAGCCTGAACGATTAGCCGATGAGGTTGGATTGTTAATTGAAAAACACGGTGTTAAATCGGTTTTCGATGATACAGGCTGTTTCCCAGCTGGCGAATGGCTAAGACGCTTCGCCAACCTGATGATAGACCGAGGATACAACAAAAAAGTCCAGTTCAGCTGCAATATGCGCTTTGGAGCACTATCTCGCGACGATTATCGATTAATGAAGATGGCTGGTTTTAGGATGCTTCTCTTTGGCGTAGAATCTGGAAGCCAAGCCACACTTGATAGACTAAACAAAGGAACAAAAATCGATGACATCATGAACGAATGCAGAATACCCCGAGAAGAAGGATTAGAACCCCACATAACCATAATGGTAGGTTACCCATGGGAAACACGCCAAGACGCCCAAAGCACCCTTGATGCGGCCAAAACAATGATGCAGAAAGGCTGGGCAGTCACCCTACAATCCACAGTAGTTATTCCTTATCCTGGTAGCAAACTCTACGCTGAAGCAGTAAAGAACAATTGGTTCCGCTTTGACCCAAAAGACTACGAACGCTTCGACATGAAAGAACCCGTAATGACAACACCTGATATGACCCCTGAAGAAGTAATGAAGCTCTGTGATGAAATTTACAAAGTATTCCTAACACCACAATACATGCTAAAACAACTTGTCAGAATTCGATCGGCAAGGGACATAAAATATTCAGTTAAGGGGCTTGCCAAAGTTTTGGGGCACGTGAAAGACTTTGCAAAAAGGTAAACAGCAACAAATTGAATTATCTCAATTGGCTCGTTTAATGATCATCTAATTTGTCAAGTATTCAACCGAGAAACTCTGTGAGATTCAAAAAATGAAACAAATCGTAGACTCAGACCCAAATGATGATTTCATTCAAAAGCTTAAATGCACTCGATGTGGCAGTCAGGGTACTTTTGAGAAAAGAAGTAATGGGTTATCTCGTTGTACGTTTTGCTGCAAAGTTTGCGGTAACAATTATTATTTTAAAGATGGTATTCTTAATACTCTAAGTAAATTTGATGATAATTATTGGGATAACTTACACACCACTGGTCTCAAAGGTAATTCGGTTCATGGTTCTAAGCTAATTCGTTTGGTGGATAAGACGTTGCATAATTTACCGAGTTCGCTTCTTTATTTCGCTTTAGTGGATTTATTAAGTGAACGTAAAGTAAGGTTTAAAGTGTCAGTTGAGCTGGGCTGTGGAACCGGAGTTTACAGTCTTCTGCTAAAAAAGTTGGGGCTTGTTGACGTTCCAATCTTGGTTGATATGAGTCTACCCGCACTGAAAACCGCACAAAACATATTTGACACCTTCGGAGAAAAAGCTTTGTTTGTTTTGGCAGATGCGACAAACCTTCCCTTTGATGACAAAAGCTTTGATCTTTCCTTATCAGGTGGCTTAATAGAGCATTTTAAGGGAAAACAACTAAATCGGATAGTTTCTGAACATTGCAGAATCGTAACCAATGTCGCATGTCAGTTTCCTGCTCCGACCCCTTGCTACTGGCTTCAACGAGATTGTATATCAATTCTGAACTTTGGCTGGCCGTTTGGTTATGAACTACCACTTCAAAGAAGAACGGTAAAACATTTATTTGAAACAGAACGATTCCAATTGTGTGATGTATCATATCATGATATGATGAGTGTTTTATTAACAAGAGCTACTTTACCGATGAAATCTATTGTATTACCCAAACGAAAAAGTCTGCTCAACAAACTAACTAAGACTGAAAGTGTAATGTACTTTGTTCAAGAGGCTTAATATTTGGCTAATCTAATTGTTCCCGAAGCTAACAATTTGAATAATATTATAGCTCGAATCGAAAAGCCTTTAGTGTCCGTTCTAATACCCACGTACAATTCAATTACAACGATAGGTATTTGTATCGAATCTGTCAGTAAGCAAAAGTACTCGAATATCGAGATAATCGTAATTGACAATTTTAGTTCTGATAAGACTGTGCAAATTGCAGAAAATCTTGGTGCAAAAATTTTGCTGAAAGGTCCAGAAAGATCAGCGCAAATGAATTATGGCGTAAATTATGCAAAAGGAAAATACATTCTTCGCGTTGACTCAGACATGGTTTTAGATAAAGACCTCATTGAAAAATGTCTAAAAATATCCGCTCGGGGGATTGATGCAATTATTATTCCTGTTTTGCCGCATTCCAATGGTCCAAAAAATTTTTGGGTTTCCTGTAGAATGTTAGAACAAAAGATGCTTCTAGATGACATGACTAATGTTGCTCCGCGCTTTATCGACAGAAATACCTTCTTAGCCGTTGGTGGGTATGACGAAAAAATTGTAGCTTGGGAAGATTACGATTTACATAATAGGTTGCTCAAATCAGGCTGCACAATGTACTCATTATTAGATTCTGCCCTTTGGCACCTTGGCGAACCTTCTTCTCTTAGCCAAGTAGTTATCCGAATGGTTCGATATGGAAAGACTGGTTCATTGGGGTTATTTACTAAAAAGCATGGTTTAAGTGGATTAAGACAGATATCAATAATTAGGCCTTCTTATTTTAGACATCGCGAATATTTTGTTTCAGATCCTTTGCACTATCTAGGGATATTTGTTCTAAAAATTATTCAGACTTTTTCTGTTGCATTAGGTGCTTTTACACGACACCTAGAATAACCATTTCTAAGAGGTCCGCAAACAATTATACTTCTTTTTTCTGATATTTCTATTCTCGTTTCATAATGATGTTACTGCTTAAAGTGAATTCAACGAGTTTTGTTTCGAATAGTTAAAGGCTGTTTTTTCCTTTCAAGTATTTGGCTTATGATAGTTTTGAATAATATTTTTTAAAGACTTGCCTAACAAAGGATTGAAATTTATGGAGCAGAAATTTAGTCAAATGGACTTCTTTGCTTATGAGACTAAAAGACTTACTGCATCAGATGCACGTATAGCTGAAGACATTAGAACAATACTCCTTAACCTAAAATCTGGTTTGGTTTTTGATGCAGGATGCGGCGAAGGGGTCTTTACCAATATCGCTGCTGGAGTAAATAGGGGGGTTTACGTGGTCGGTGGAGATTTGTCTAAGTCAGCTTTGCTTAGAGCAAAAAATCATGTCCAGGGCGAAAATGTTGATTTAATTGTGTGTGATATTGAAAACCTGCCATTTCGCAACGACTTATTTGATTGCATAATTTCAATAAATCTGCTTCATCACTTACCCTGTCTAAATCCGATCTCTGAGATTAATCGTATAGGTAAAAATGGCTCTCCGTTTTTCATATCTGATCATGCATACCTCAGCAATCCACTATTTTTTACTTTCAATAAAGTTGCAGCTTCTCTTCCGCACAGTTTCCTTCAGTTTCGTGAAGATGTAGGGTCCGGATATGAAACACCTCGCGTTTTAATGTACAGCTTTGATCATCTAATGCAAACACTTGAATTATCGAGATTCAAGTCTGTATCTGTAAAAAAGGATATACTGTTTTTTGCCCCTCTGTTTTCGATATTCAAAGGACTTTCTCAAACTTTTGGGTTACCATTCTTAGGATTTTTGAATGATCGTTATTTCCAAGTCTTTTTGAAATTGGACACCAAATTGAAAAAATATCTCTATCGTTTCTATTACGAATTTGTTATATGTTGTATTAATGAGAAAAATTAAACGATGCTAGCATTATGTCTTATGAAATTCTCACAGGGCAACAATCTTGTTAACTAAATTTTTGAACTTTGCACATAGTTTTTATGAACGACACCGTTACCTAGTCATTGTTTCTATTCTTCTTACATCACTTCTTGCTGTAGTTTTTCCATATTTAATAGATAGCAGCTTACCCAGTGGTTTTAGTGCAGGAGATCTTTCTGGGGATCTCCGAAGTTTTTTCATCAATAACTATCTAATAAAAACTTGGGGCGCATTTTATCCTCCTTGGGAAATATTTTCTTCTTTGCCTAACTATGGATTGAGTGTTTTCTCAGTATTCCATTACCTATTCTTTTTAATTCTTAATGGAAACATAATTTATACTTACAAATTATACATAATATTTGAAATTTTTGCTTGCGGTATTTCGATGCTACTCGTAACCTTTAAGTTAACTAAAAATGGCCCAGGAAGCATTGTTGCCGCTTTATTTTATTCTTTGACACCCTATTTTCAAGGTGAACTAGTGAGCCATATTTATTTTATTTGGAGCTATATACTGCTTCCTCCTGCTTACTATTTGATCTACAAAGCGCTAACTCTTAGAAGTGCAAAACTTGCGATATTTGCAGGGGGAACTGTAGCTTTAGCAACAATCTTTGCTTATTTGCAAAATGTCTATGTAACTGGACTTTTCATGGCGGTATTTGCTCTGTTAATTGCATTTTTTTATGCTGAAGGATATACCGCTAAAAGTTTTTTTAAGAGCGTACTTTCACGACTCTGGTTGTTAGCTATTATGGTCATAACTTTCTTGCTTTTATCTGCTTATCTAATATTTCCATCGTTTACCTTCAATTCAATATTGGCTAGTGCTAACCCATATGAACGGATTATCCACGCTGAAATTCTCTCAAATAGTGTACTATCGTCTTTTTCGCTTGCAGATTGGGCCCAGCCGTTAATACCTTTTGTAATTCTTTTACCAATATTCTCTGCTTGCCTTCTTCTACTGAAAAAAAATAAACTTTTCAGTATTCTTGCAATTGTGGGATTACTAAGCGTACTTATGACCCTTGGGGCTGCCACACCATTATTTACGTTTTGTTCCAAGTATCTTCCACTTTTCAATCTTATTCGTGTGCCAATTCGTTTCTCAATTACTGCCTGTTTCGTTTTTAGTTTAATGGGCGGCGTGTTAATTGGCTTAATCCTAACGAAATTGAAGGGCCGATTAATTCAGTGTGAACGCTTAGGGGTCTCTTGTTTCCATAAAGGTTTAATTGCGTTGGGGATGGTTTTTCTATTAATAGTTCCAGTAACATATGTGTTAATAGAATCTAATCTGGCATACAGCTCATCAGGTCCTCTTATGCATTCTTCGTCTCAAAGCAGCCTAGATTCTGCTGAAGCTTACACAAAGATTGAAAGGTTTCTGGATCAAGAGGATCCTCAAAATGAATACCGCGTTATTGATATGGCTTCAACCAATGGACAGATTCTTTCTTTCGATCACAAGACACTTAGTGGGTATTTGATTCCTTTGGATCTCTTTTTTATGGCGTATGACTCTCCCTCTTTCGGAAAAATCCTTTCGCTTTATGGTGTTAAATACATAATTACGGTTGATAGTGAAAGCGAGTACATTGGATGGAACCAATTATCTTACTCTGATTTGAACAATGCTCTTTCTAGCTCTTTTGATTTCAAGAAGGTTTATCAAATTAATGATTTAGTTATCTTTGCAAATCAAGTCACAAAACCTTGGCTTTATCCGGCTTACGGTGCACTAACAGTGGGTGGTCCTCAAACATTATCTCTTTTTTACTCATTAAATGCGACCGAGAATTGGGCTCTAATGTATGCCAATCAGGTAGCCAAAAAAGGTTTAACCCCTACAGATCTTGAGTCATTTGGCGCAATTATTTTTCATAACTCAGATATACGCGACCTTTCACTGCTTCAAAATAATAATTTTATGCAACCGTGGAAATCCATTGATATCTACAATACAAAAGGTTGGGATATAAAACGTACAGATGCATTCCCAATCGATCACCCTTTCTTTAATGTTCAAAATTCTATCGAGGGGCAGAACGCTTACTCAGAATTCTTTGCATATACCTCAGGAGCTAATAGCCTGAAGACCAGTTTTGATGTTGAAGAATCTGGAGTTTTCAGCGTTTGGGTTAGAGCGTTGAAGGTCAACGGAACCGGTTCTATCACGGTTACTCTCGATTCTAATCAAACAAAAACAGCTAGCTTTGATGGTGGCTATGGTTTTAACTGGGTTAAAACAAATCCAGTAACTCTTGAGAAAGGTAGTCATTGTGTTTTGATAACCAATAATGATGACACCCCTCTTTATCTAGATACTGTCGCTCCAATATCTAATGAAAAATTGATGAGTGATGTTAGTCAGCTGTCTTTATTGATAAATGAAAGCAACCTGAAAACACTATATCTTTTGGAATTTGCAAAGCAGTTTTCAACTAAAGGGGCTTCAATCGCTTCTCCAATGTTGACGTCTTCGGATGATTCTTTGGTATTGCATCCAAATGCTACTGCTAAAACAGGTTTATTCATTGTAAATAGCGGTATTTATACACTCGGAATCAGAGTAATGACGCCGTCTGGTAATTTAAAACTAAGTATTGACAATGAAACCGTTTATGAAGGCAATAACATTCAAAATGGGAGTCCTTATTGGAAATGGATAATTACTAAGCCTATTAGTATTGTAGCGGGGGATCATATAATGGAAGTCTATAACTCCAACGTAGACACTACGCTAGATTTCATGTATATTACTTCAGATACAGTTGACTTCCAAAACGAAGATCCTGCTTCATCAATGGGAGCATCCCCTTCGCCCTTCATTGAGACCAACATTGGTGAAATTAATTTTACACAAACTGGGCTGACTGAATGGGAAGGGAACGTTAACTTGAACCAACGAGCGTTCCTTGTTTTTCTGGAGTCTTATTATGGCAATAGCTGGTCTTTTCAACTTGGAAATAAAACACTATATCCAACACCGGCATCCTATGTCTTTAATGCATTTCCAATAAATACTATAGATGAGCAACCATTTCGAATAAACTATGCGCAATCAAATCTGATTGCTGTATCTAACTTAGTTTCGATAGTTACATTTTTAATCATTTGTATGATCGCAGTTTATTCTTCACTAAAAATCCATAGACTGAGAATCAAAAAGCCTGCTGCAATTGTTATAGGTAAATTGGGAAAAAATAGATGAACATACTCGTCATCGAATTAGACACGGTAAATTCTGAAATCTCAGGCGTAGGCCAGACTGTCCTTAATCTAAGTAAGGCATGGTTAGCTGACAACAACCATGTTAGTATAATTATGCCGCAAAACTGGTCCGATTCACTACTTTTAAAAAACTCCTTAAAAAGAGGAAATATTTTGTACGTCAATCAATCGCCTAAAAACAAAAATGTAATAAACGTTTCTTTGGTTTATTTCCTGAGATTGTTAAAGGGTACAGCGCATATTTTCAAGATAATTCGTGATCGAGACTTAGATTTCATCTTTGTAGATAGTCAAATTAGTTTCATTGGTGCTGTTATAGCAAATTGTTTAAATTCGCTAGTACACTCGAAGAAAGCTATTGTTATAATGCCGTTCTATCATCTTACTTCTCATAAAGCATCTTACCAAAAAACGGTCGTAACGTATCTACAACATATTAGTGCCCTTATTTCCTTAACTGTAGCCAATAATCTACTTAAAGCCTATTTTTTTACTGAATCTACCTTTACTGCTAAAATTTTAAATAAAAACTATAATATCCCAATTGAAAGAGTCCTGCCCATCGGTGGAGGGGTTGATGAAAGTTTTGTTGACCGAATCCAGCAATTAAGCAAAGAAAAATTGTTTGATGCTTGTTTTATTGGCAGAATTCACTCTGCTAAAGGTATTTTCGATTTAATTCACGCATGGTCTGTTGTAACATCTAAACTTCCGAATGCAAAATTGTCCATAATTGGTGGAGGCTATCCGAATTATAGAAAAATCCTAGAAGACCTAATCTGTGAATTGCATCTCGAAAACAATGTAGTTTTCAAAGGAACGATTTCTGACGAAGAAAAATTTTTGGTTCTTGCTCAATCGAAGATTTTAGTTCATCCTGCCTACGAGGAATGCATACCTTTAACCTTTTTTGAAGCGGCAAGCGTAAACTTGCCGATAGTTACGTATTATCTACCGACCTATGAAAACGTCGCTGAATGTCTAATTCCCGTCCCGAAAGGTGATGTAGCACAATTAGCTAAAACACTAATTGATGTTATCTCAAAATACGATGCTAATGGTGAAAAGGCTTTCCTATCATTATTAGAAAAAGAAAGAATTCTGGTTAGTAAACATACTTGGAAAAACATAGCTAGATCTTTACTTTCTGTAAAAAGTGAGTAATTTGATCGATAAAACTAAGAATAATTATCTTAATCACTTTGATAGTTGGGTCAACGTTAAGCAGCGTTCTAAATTTTTTTGAATGATAAGGAAACGGGAATCCGCTTGAAAAATTTAGTTAGAAACTTTCAAATTAAAGATTTTTTTGAATTGCATGAAATGTATGATTCGTCACCTGAGGTTGACAAGTATTTTTTTCATCCTATCTTTCTTGGAAAAAGAAATTTGCTGAGTATTAAAGGGTTAATTATTCAATTCGCAATTTTAACATCCACTTGTTCTCTTGGTAGAAGACTTTTGACACACATTATGCCCGCATCAATTTTTTTGCTAAAAATTGCAGAAAATGAGAGTGGCGAGTTAATGGGCTTCTCATTTATCAAGGTAATGAAGTTTTCAAAAACTACAAGAACATTTGATGGTGAACTTGGTATATTTGTCAGGAATGAATATCAGAGGAAGCATGTGGGATTTGAATTAATGAATAATTTACTAGATACTGCGAAGCATTTTAGCTTCAGAGAAATTTTCTTGACTGTAGTCAGTAGTAACTTTAGAGCAATAAATCTATATAAAAAATTTGGCTTTAAGGTAACTAGAATAATGCCGTATGGTGATAGTTGGCGCGGTAAGAAATTTGACTGTGTTGAAATGGTTTTGAACACAACCTGAGACGTCATAAGCTATTATAGTAAAGCTTTTTTAAACTCAAAAGACAGATGAAATTGGATAAATAATGAAGAGAGCCCTCATAACAGGTATCACGGGTCAAGATGGCGCTTATCTTTCAAAATTACTTTTAGAAAAGGATTATGAGATTTTCGGAACGTTTAGGCGGCTTTCTACTCCTAATTTTTGGAGACTTCAGCAGTTAGAGATCTTTGGCAAGATTAACTTGATACCATTTGACTTATCAGACATGAGTTCTATAATAGAAGCAATTAAAATCTCAGAACCAGATGAGATTTATAATTTCGCTGCGCAAAGCTTTGTTGGGGCGTCTTTTGAGCAACCTTTAGTTACAGGAGACGTAACGGGTCTTGGAGTAACGAAATTCCTTGAAGCAATCAGACAACTTAGCCCTGATGCGAAATTCTATCAGGCTTCTACTAGCGAAATGTTCGGTTTGAGTGGAAATAATGGGCAGGCTCTTACAGAAATGGATCGGTTCAGACCTTTAAGTCCATATGCAGCTGCCAAATTGTATGGTCATTGGATAACTCAAATTTATAGAGACGCGTATCATTTTTTTGCCTGTAGCGGTATATTATTCAATCATGAATCCCCAATTAGAGGGATGGAGTTTGTCACTAGGAAGATTTCCAATGCTGTTGCCAAAATTGCTTTGGGTCTTGAAAAAGAGCTTGAATTAGGAAGCCTAACTGCCAAAAGAGATTGGGGGTTTGCTCCTGAATACGTGGAAGCAGTTTGGCTTATTATGCAACAAGAGAAACCCGATGATTTCGTAATTTCTACTGGTGAAGCGCACTCAGTGCAAGATTTTGTCGAAGTTGCTTTTGAAGCATTAGGACTAGATTGGCAAAAATACGTCAAAGTGAACAAGCGATTTTTGCGCCCTCTAGATGTAGAGTGCTTAACTGGTGACAGTTCCAAAGCTAAAATAGAGCTTGGCTGGGAACCTAAAACCAAATTTAAAGAGCTAGCAAAAATTTTGGTCAATGAAGATCTTAATCGATGGCAAAGATGGGTTAACGGCGAAAGATTCCCCTGGGATGCGCCAAACTATCCGCATGAAAACAGGATTTTGACTAGAGCCTTACGGATGTAAATTAATGAATTGTAAAATTCCAATAGCTCAACCCGAGTTAGGGGAAGAAGAACTTGAAAACGTAATTTTTGCTGTTAAAAGCGGTTGGGTGAGCTCAAAGGGACCTTTCATAGTAGAATTTGAAAACGCTTTTGCAAATTACATTGGAACTAAATATGGCATAACTGCATCCAATGGAACAGCCGCATTACACCTGGCTTTAGCGGCTCTTGGCATAGGAAAAGGTGATAAAGTCCTGGTTCCCTCACTTGATTTCATATCTGTAGCCAACGCTGTAAAATTCGTCGGCGCCGAACCAGTCTTTATTGATTCAAACCAAGATTACTGGTGCATGGACCCTTCAAAAATAAAAATAGATGAGCAAACAAAAGCGATTATAGCGGTGCACCTGTACGGGCATCCATGTGATATGAGTAAGATAATGAGTATCGCAAAAGAAAACAACCTTCATGTGATAGAAGATTGTGCCGAAGCCCATGGTGCAGAATATAAAGGTCGTAAAGTGGGTACTTTTGGAATCATCAGCTGTTTTTCATTTTATGGAAACAAAATTATTACAACAGGCGAAGGCGGGATGTGTCTCACAAATAATGCTGAGCTCGCCCAGAAAATGTTGATTTTGAGAGATCACGGCATGAATCCGCAAAGAAGATATTGGCATGATGTAATTGGTTTTAACTATCGGATGACTAATCTTCAAGCGGCATTGGGTGTTGCACAAATAAAAAAAATCGATTTTTTAATAGATAAAAAGAGAAGCATAGCTCATGAATACAACAGGCTCCTTAAAGATGAGCCCGATGTTACCCTCCCGCCGGAGATGCCATGGGCAAAAAACGTATACTGGCTCTATTCAATTTTAGTAAGAGCATCAGTAAGAAACCACGTTATTGCGGAACTTGAAAAAGAAGGAATAGAATCTAGACCATTTTTCTATCCCACACATTTAATGCCTCCGTACCAAACCAACTTTTCACTCCCAATCGCAGAAGAACTATCTCTTAGGGGTCTAAATCTGCCGAGTGGAACCACCCTCTTGGAAAGCCAAATTGAAGAAGTGGTTAAATCATTGAAAAAGGCTTTGTAAAGAGTGTCAGGCACTTCCATAAAGCAAAGTAACGCTCCGATAGTCTCTGTAATCGTAATTACCAAAAATGAGCAGAAAAACATAGAGCATTGTTTGCAGTCTGTTAATAATCAAACTTTTAAATCAATTGAATTGATTGTGGTTGATAATTTTTCTAAAGACAAAACAGCAGAGTTGGCAAGAAAATATACTGAAAAAGTTTACTTCAAAGGAAATGAACGATCTGCACAAAGAAATTTTGGAGTTAAATTCGCTAGTGGAAAGTACATATTATACCTCGATGCTGATATGATTCTAAGCCCAAACTTGATTAGCGAATGTACTGACAAATGTGAACGCAATAATATTGATGCACTTTATATTCCTGAAAGAATAGTTGGTGAGGGCTTTTGGATAAAAGTTAGGGATTTTGAACGAAGTTTCTATACTGGTACTGTGGTTGATGCTGTTAGGTTTGTTCGAAGGGATTTGTTTCTCAAGGTTCAGGGATTTGATGAATCGCTTATTGGTCCAGAAGATTGGGATTTTAATAGAAGAATAAAAAAAATCGGTCGAATCAACATTGCTGATGCGCCAATCTACCATAATGAGGGCCGATTTAGTATGAAGCGATATCTGAAGAAGAAAAGCTACTATACAGGGGGGATAGCAAAGTATATTAAAAAATGGGGTTTCAATGATCAAGACATAGCTAAGCAACTGGGATTGCAGTATAGGCTTATTGGCGTTTTTGTTGAAACAGGTAAGTGGAAAAGACTTATGGGGCATCCATTATTAACGGTTGGCTTATACATTCTTAGAATTGGAGTAGGTTTGGAATACTTTATTTTAACAAGATTGAATTAATTTTAATGGTTATTGAAACGGTAAGGTACTAAAGAATCAAAATGAAGCTAAACTTGAATTTCAATAGAACTCCCGAGTTCATTCTAGTTACAACAATCTATGCTATAATCTCCATTGTTTTTCTTTTCGGATTGATAATTAGTTCTGGTGATGTTGCTCAGGGAGATTGGGGAATTCCATTAACTTCGAGTGCGGCAATAAACGATTTTAGTTCTCACCTGTTTGTTCGATCCTACAACGGTTTTGGCGTATCAATTTTCGATCGTTCATCTTTTCCATACCTGCAGACTCTCAATGCGATTTTAGCTCCTGTTGGCTTTGTTGGTGGAACAGAAATAAAAATTTTATCAATCTTTCTAGTATCTCTATGCGGAATAAACGCTTTCTTTCTAGCAAGGTATTCCTTCCGTTTAAGTAAATTATCTTCCTTTTTGTCTGGATTATTTTTTATGACCACACCAGTTGTGTTCAATTGGCTCATCTTTGGCTGGATATACTATTTGATAGCTTATGCTCTTCTTCCGCTTATGATTTTAGTCTCAAAGAGGTTCATGGAAACAAATGATTTACGATTTGCCCTACTCAGCGGCCTAATATTGTCAGTGGCAACAATACAACCCACATTTGTCCTAATTTATCCTTTGTTAATTTTTACGTTTATACTGTTTGAATCTAGAAGCAAACTAAAATATTTAAAACGGGGGCTAACTATTGCTGTAACGTCTTTATCCATTTGGTTTCTAACAAATTTGAGTTTCTTTACATCATACAATAATGCAGAAACTCTATCCTTCTATTTTACTGACTACCTTGACGGAATTACCTCGCAATTTGCTAATTTTTCTTCTTTAATAAATCCCATTCGATTATGGGGGAGTACGTTCAACTATCAGTTTGAGACATATTTTCCGCAGACATTGATTATTGTATCATTTATTCCTATTGTTTTAGCTATATTGGCTGTTCTTTTAAAGTCAAATGACCGGCGAGTACTTTACTTTTCATCTTGTTATCTTCTGGTTAGTATGGCATATCTTGTTTCGAACAACATGGCTTACTTAGTAACTAATCTGCCTTACGGCGCTATTTTTGAATCTCCGAGCATTTTTTTGGTTCCGGCAAGTGTAGGCTTAGCTATGTTGATAGGTTATGTTAATGAATTCCTTCCTGTTTTTCTAGCTAAATTTCGAAAGGTGTTTTCTTTGCATTCCATTAAAAAACTTTCTTTTGTTATCATTTTGATTTTAATTGTTCTAACAGGTCTTCCTTGGTGGACTGGACAGATTTCGGGTAGTCCAATTAGGGGTCCTCCGACCAAATTAAACCTATACGAAATTCCTTCTGATTATACGCGCTGGAGTAATGGTCTTAATGTGAGTAATGAATATTTCATACTTTATTTGCCTCTTCAACCTAATGTTCAACTAGCCGATTCTGACTATTTCTCATATGAATATGAAGGGATTAGTAATGGAATTTTCACTCGTGTCAATAATTTTCCTTGCGTTTCTGACAGAAATTCTAGTTTATTTCTTAATGCTTTAATGAATGGAACTCCCGGTGTAGGCGAGCTGTTTGGGGACTGCAGCATAAAATATGTTGTTGTTTATACCAACGTTTTAAGTCCTTATAACATGAGTGATATATTGTCGGCTCTTTCAGAGGAGACTGGCATGACCAAAGTCGTAACTTCGCCTAATGTTATTGTTTTTGAGGATGAATATGCTAAGCCAGTGGTTTACTCCAATAAAGACACAGCGAATGTTCGGATTGTTCATATTGATCCAACCTTGTTTAGAATTCAGGCAAATTCCAATGCGCCATTCACTTTGACACTGAATCAATTTTATTCTAGTGGTTGGAGCGTTTGGGTAAATGGGTCTGTTTTACCTGATTCGGCGCATTTTAAGGATGTAAATGGTTTTAATGAGTGGAAAATAGATTCTACTGGAAATATGGCTATCGAAATCTACTATGAACCTCAAACGCTGTTCCTGATAAGCAAAATAATAACCAGCGTTACATTGGTTGTTGTAACGCTCTATATAGTTCTCGTAAGTTTTAAAAAATCTAGAGACAAACCTAAAGAGTAGTGAGCGCCCGTATTTGTTATTCATGTTTGGCGTACTCTCAAATGATTTCGCGAAATATTCTTCGTTGACTGATTGTTCTATTATTTTGTCGAATAAACTTTTAAAGACTTATTTAAAGAGTGGCAAATGTTGAATTCACAGAGAAAAAATAAACGTTTAAAAAAACTATTCTTAATTGCTTTTTTAAATGCGTATAGCGAGGGGTTGAGTGGAAGCGACATACGTTTTGTTGAGGTTTTTAAAAGAATAACTGATGTAATCAATACAAGATTGTTTGTTATAACTTCTAGATTGGGCAAGGACTTATGTGAAAAAAAACAGTTAAAGGCAACATTCAAAATTACTTCAAATGAAGAGACATTTGGTAATGTTTTTTTAATTTATGCTAAGAGGACTTTTTCTGCCCTTTTTCTAAATTTTAAAATTGACAATGAAACTTTTTTATATGGTACCTCCGATTTTTTGCCTGATGTTTTTCCGATTTACCTTTTGAAATTAAGAAACAGGCGAATTAAATGGATACAAGTAATTCATCATGTTCAGGGTAATCCGTTTGGAAGGGTTGGCGGGAGTTTTTTGGTGAATTTGTTTGTTTTTCTTTCTCAAAGAATAAGTTTTAAGCTGATAAAACGAAGTTCTAATCTGATTATAGTCGTTAATCCAGTCATAAAAGACCAACTAGTTAACATTGGTTTTTCTGAAGAAAAGCTCAGCATTAATTATAATGGCGTTGACTTGCAGAAGATTAAGAGTTTTGAGGTATCTAAATTAAGATATGATAGTGTTTTTTTGGGGAGATTAAATGTATCTAAGGGTGTTTTTGATTTGGTTAGGGTTTGGAATTATGTTGTTGCGAAAAACCCGAATGCCAAACTTGCGATAATTGGCCGTGGCGATAGTCAAATCCAAGAGAAACTCCGCTCTTATGTCTCAAAAATGCAACTAGACAAAAATATTGCTTTCTGTGGGCATTTAAATGATGATGATGCTTTTGGACTTTTAAAGTCAGCTAAATGCTTTTTATTTCCTAGTTACGAGGAAGGGTTCGGTATTGCCGTATTGCAGGCTATGGCTTGTAGTTTGCCTGTGGTCGCATACGATTTGCCTGTTTATGGGGAGATCTTTGGGGGTACGCTCGTTAAGGTTCCAGCAGGTTGCACCGATCTTATGGCTGAACGTGTGTCTTTTCTTTTAGAACATCCCGAAGAGGCCAAGTCTATTGGAAAAGCAGGTGTGAATTTGGCAACGGGTTATGATTGGAGCCAAATTGCTTTACGGGAACTAGAATTAATCGAGAGCGTGAGAGATAGTTAATCCTTAAGTCATCGGTTAAATATTAATTGATGATCGGACAATACAATTTAACACTTGGAATAGAAATGAGGCTAACTGCTCTTTTAGGAAGTAGGAATGAGTTTTTATTAATTGCGCTTTTATATGTCAGCATTTCTGTTTTTTTTCTATTCGGGTTGATTACTAATTCTGGTGATGTAGCTCAGGGTGATTGGGGTACTCCTTTAACTGCCAGTGTAGCGGTGAACGATTTTAGTTCTCGATTGTTTGTTCATTCATACAATGGTTTTGGTGAAGCAAGTTTAGGTAGGTTTGGTTTTCCCTTTTTCCAGTTTTTTAATGCTGTTTTGGCTCCTATCGGTTTTGTTGGCGGAGCTGAAATAAAGATTTTATCTGTTTTTCTTGTTGCCTTGGGCGGAATAGCTGCTTACGTTTTAGCGAGGTCTTTTCGTTTAGACAAGCTCTCTTCTTTTTTATGCGGGTTATTTTATATGACTACTCCAGTAGTTTTCAACTGGCTAATGTTTGGCTGGATCTACTACTTACTTGCCTACGACCTTTTTCCGCTTATGATTCTTGCAACCAAGAAATTCGTAGAAACAAACCAAATGCGTTTTGCATTAGTTAACGGTTTAATTTTGGTGGCTGCTACTTCGCAACCGGCTTTTCTTTTGGTTTTTCCAGCGGTGGGTTTTATTTTTGTTTTGTTTGAATGTCGAGGTTTCCTGAATGCTGTACGTAAAGGTTTGTCCTTTACTTTTGTTTCTTTATCCGTTTGGTTTATCTCTGCTCTGAGCTTTTTTACGTCGTACAATAATAGTGAAACATTATCGTTTTACCACGGTGATTATTTTGGGGTAATTCAGGATCAATTTAGAAATTTCGCTAGTATTATAAATCCAACTCGACTGTGGGGAAGCACGTATAATTTTCAATTTGAAACCTATTTTTTTGAAGGTCTAATTGTTTTGTCTTTTGTTCCAATAGTTTTGGCAGCTTTGGTGTTGTTGTGGAGACCGAAAGACAAACGAGTGCTTTTCTTCTTTCTGGCTTATCTGACCGCCATTTTTGCTTATCTTATTTACAATAATATGCAATTTTTGGTTTTTAATTTGCCTTTAGGGGGCGTTTTTGAGGCTCCGAGCGTTTTTTTGGTTCCTGCAAGCCTTGGTTTAGCTTTCTTATTGGGTTACCTTGACAAGGTTCTTCCTTCTTGGGGCAAATTTAGGAATATTTTCCATGTCCGCTGGGTCAGGCCAGCTTCTTTCCTCTTGCTTTTGGTCCTCGTTATTTCTGTTGGTATTCCTTGGTGGAGTGGTCAGGTGTCAGGTGACCCTATTCGTGGTCCCACAACAAAATTGAATTTGTATTCTATGCCTTCTGGTTTTACGGAATGGAGCAAGAATGTTTCAAGTAGTGGGGACTACTTTGTGCTTTATGTACCCTTAGATACCAACCTGCAAATTAGAAATAGTACGTATTTTTCTCAAGCGTATGAGGGTATCAACATGGGAGCTTTTACTCAGGTGAACGATTTGCCCTATGTTTCTGTTGCGAATTCTTCGTTGTTTTTGGGTGAGTTGATGAGTGGGGTTTCAGGACTTGTTGAGCAATGGGGGACTTTCAGTGTTAGGTATATTGTGGTGTACACTGATGTGTTGAGTGCTTACAATATGAGTGATATATTGAATCGTTTGTCTTTGCAAGATGGCTTGGTAGAGGTTGCTAGTTTGCCTGGAGTTGTCGTATTTGAGAATGAATATGCTCAACCCGTTATTTACGCGGAGGGTTCCGATGTTGATATACAGATTGTTTATCGGGATCCAACTTGTTTTAAGATTCAGGCTAATTCAACTGCGCCCTTTAAAATCGTGTTTAATCAGGTTTATTCTAGGGGTTGGCATGCTTGGGTTAATGGAACCGTTTTGCAGGATTCAGCACATTTCAAAGACTCAAATGGCTTCAACAGCTGGCAAATTGACAAAACAGGAATTTTGTCGGTCGACATTTACTACGAGCCGCAAACAACCTACAGGATCAGTACAATAATTTCTATTATTGCTTTACTTGTTGTTTTGCTGTATCTTTTGATTATAGTAATTAGAAAAAGCTACGCGACTGGAATTATTAGCCGTTTAAAACACTAACTCTTTTTATTCCGTGAATTACATTGTTGGTTATCAGCGGTTTTCCCAAGAATTTAAAAGGAAATTAACGTTACATTTAACAATTCACCATATCAATCGCGATTTGACTGTATAATGAAGCGTATAAAACAATTATTTGCTGTTGTTAGAGCGCGAGAGTTTTTATTACCTGCGGCTATCTATTTTGCCATCGCTATTTTCTTTCTCTCTAAACTTCTTATTAGCAGTGGAGATGCGGCACAACAAGACTGGGGAATTCCACTAACAGCTAGTGCTGCATTTAGGGATTTTAATTCCCACTTGTTTGTCTGGAATTATAATGGGTTTGGAAGCCATGATCTTTTTTGGGGTTTTCCCTTTTTCCCACTTATAAATGCTGTTTTGGCTCCGTTAGGTTTTGTTGGAGGGAGTGAGATTAAGATTTTGGCAGTTTTCCTTGTGGCTTTGGGCGGTGTAACCGCTTATTTGCTTGCTAGATCTTTTGGTTTGGGTAAGCTTTCTTCGTTTTTGGCTGGACTTTTTTTTATGTCAACGCCTGTTGTGTTTAATTGGCTTATGTTTGGTTGGATCTTCTATTTGTTGGCCTATGATCTTTTGCCGCTTTTTGTCTTGTTCACGAAAAAGTTTATCGTGACAGGTGATTTCCGTTACGCTTTGATTAATGGTCTTGTTTTGGCGGTTGCAACTATTCAACCGACGTTTATTTTGGTTTTTCCGCTGTTTGGATTTCTATTTGTACTTTTTGAATCAAAGGGTTCTTTTAGCGCAATGCGTAAAGAAATTACTCTTTCTTTTGTCTCAGTATCGGTTTGGGTTCTGACAGCTTTAAGTTTTTTTACCTCGCTAACTACCGGTGGAAACGCATCATTCTATTACGGTGACTATTTTAGCGCGATTATGTGGCAATTTAAACATTTTTCAAACCTGTTGAATCCAATCAGGTTTTGGGGAAGTACACTGAATTATCAATTTGGATCATACTATCCCTTAGAAATAATTTTTTTATCCTTCACGCCAATAATTTTAGGTACACTAGCAATTTTATTGCGACCGCGAGATAGGCGGGTTCTTTTCTTTTTGCTTTCTTACCTTTTTGTGCTTGTCGCTTATTATCTTTATTTCCATTTGGATTTTCTGGTATTTAACTTACCTTTTGGCAGCATTTTTGAGGCTCCGAGTATTTTTTTGGTTCCAGCAAGTCTTGGTTTGGCTATGTTAATTGGCTACACACATGATTCAATTTCTGGGTCATATGTTAAATTTAGAAAAGCTTCTACTGCGCGTATATTTAGACATGCTTGTTTTGTGGTAATATTGATCCTTGTCATATTAGCTGGTTTTCCTTGGTGGAGCGGTCAAGCTTCGGGTGACCCTATTCGGGGTTCGCCTACCAAACTGAACCTGTATTCAATGCCTTCTGGATATACAGACTGGAACAGCGCTGTTAAAGCAGATGATAGCTATTTTGTTCTCTATGTACCCTTGCGAACTAACGTCAAGATGCTTGATCAAGATTATTTCTCGGAACCTTACGAAGGGATAAACATGGGGGTATTTTCGGAAGTTAATGATTTGCCGCGTATTCTTAGCTCAAACACAATCTTGCTTCTCGACGAACTTGTCAGAAGTAATCCTTCAGTAGCGGAAAAATGGGGGTCTTACAGCATAAAATATGTAGTTGTATACTTGAATGTGAATAGTACCTACAATATCGATAACCTGCTAGGTCATCTTTACGAGCAGGATGGGTTGCGGGAGGTTGCCATTTTGCCCGGTGTTGTGGTTTTTGAAAATGAATATGCTAAGCCAGTTGTTTACGCCGATAGTCTGAACGCTGAAGTTGAAATCATTTACCATGATCCCGCATTGTATAAGCTAAAGGTAAATTCTACCGGTCAATTTACTTTGGTTTTTAATCAGGTGTATTCTATTGGTTGGCGCGCGTGGGCTAACGGTGTTGTTTTGCCTGATTCCGCTCATTTTAATGACACTAACGGTTTCAATTGCTGGAACATAACTGCTAGTGGAACTTTGAATGTTGATTTGTATTATGAACCCCAAACAATCTATCTGATTGGCGAAATCGTTTCTGTAGCTGTAATAATAGCGATTGTAACTTATCTGGTGGTTGCATGGGTTAAGAAATTCAGAGTCAATTTGACAAAGAATTAACGATTTTTGCTAACTATAGTTTATCGCTTCGTTAATTTCAATATATATGTAATCATATATATTCAGCTTAACATAAGATTTGCAGTAACTGGTTTAGGGGCAGGTTGATATGCTGGTCATGGATGAACTCACAAGATCTCTCGCAAAAATCATGATAGTTAACCGTTTTAGCAAACCAATGTTTCACCTAAAAAGTTTTCAATTGGTGGTGCCTGAGCAATTATAGAAAAGCTTTACGCTTTTGCCAATTTCTTCCCTGATTTTATCGGTGTCCCTGTGGTATTTTCGGTGATTTTTTGGACATTTGTTTATTAACCAATAACACAGGAATGAATACGGGTCATGGCATTGATAGGTATGCTTTTGAATTAAGCAGTAGAATCAATCATAATCATAGGGTGACGGTGTTAAATCAGGGTAACTTGTCCAACGGAGCTTATTGGGCTGTGAATGAGTTGGTTCAACCAATGAAGGCGTTGTCTTTGCATGCTGATGTTTATCATGCTGTTTCTCAGCAAATTGCTAAAGCAGCAATATTTACTATGAAGCGTCCATTGGTTACGACAATTCATGATTTGATTCCTTTTAATGATTCGTTAACTGCGTTTTATAAGGACAAGGCGTTGTCGGGTGATTCTATTCGATTTAAGTATATGCGGCTCTGCACCAGAATTGCTGCACGAAGTGATTTAATAATAGTTCCATTTGAGGTAACTCGTAAAGATATTATATCGAAGTTAAAGGTTAGTCCCAAAAAAATTAGAAAAATAACTTATGGAGTAAATACCAAAGTTTTCAAGCCTCTTAAGTTAAAAGGCAATGACCTTCTTAAGAAGAAAGGGAAAAGAGTCGTTTTCACTGTAGGCGGTTTTAATCCACGAAAAGGGACTGATAAGTTGATGGAGGCTTTTGCAAAAGTTGTCAAAGGACAACCTGATGTTGAATTGTGGATTTGTGGGAAATGGCATTTCTTTGATGGTGAGGCTTTGGCAAAGAAATTAGGAATTGATAATCGTGTTAAGGTACTTGGTCACGTGCCAGATTCTCAGCTTCCAATGTACTATAACTTAGCTGACTTGGTTGTTTTGCCTTATAGGGTAGGCTTTTCTCTGCCTGTGTTAGAGGCAATGGCGTGTGGGAAGGCGGTTATTACGAGTGATACTCCTGACTTGAAGGAGACTGTTGGGGGTTTTGTTAAGGAGGTTTGTCCTATTGATGTTGAAAAACTTGCAGAATCGATTAATTTTATGTTGTCACATGATTCATATCGAGAAGAGATGGGTCAACGTGCTCTGGGTAGAGCACAGTTATTATCTTGGGATGATATGGCCAAGAAAACCATTGACGTTTACTTCGAGCTACAATCCAAACGGTAACTAATTACCGAATTATCTTTTCTCTATTTTTGTAAATTGACAGGAAAAATTTTTGTTAAAAGCGAAAGTGAAAAGATATAATAATTATTATCTCCATAAAGGAGTCACTGCTAGCTCTTAGGATGATTTATTAAGTCATGATTGAGTTTGCACTTCAAAATATTGGCGCGAGCGAATGTCTGTTTGGAAGAAATTAAATCAAGTGATGGATCAACAATAGCTATTGTTGTAACAAAAAGTTTCAATAAAACAGGTATGAACTTCGTGTCAGCAGACAACTTGCCACTTCAGTTAGGAATAAATAGCTACAAGAAAGGTCAAGAGATCAAAGCTCATTTTCACAAAAGCAGAGAGATAATCGTAAACAACATCCAAGAAGTTATTTATCTTAAGAGCGGTAAAGCACTTGTTAGGCTTTATGATTTAAATAAAAAGTTGGTAAAATCAATTACTTTGTCGGCGGGTGATTTGATTTTTTTTGTCGATGGAGGGCACGGGTTTGAAATGTCTGAAGATACGACGTTTATAGAAGTTAAGCAAGGACCTTATTTGGGGAATGGTAATGATAAGGAGTTGCTTGAGTGAGGAATAATTAGAGTCTGTTATGGTTGTGTGACTGAATGATTCCAGTATGCGTTCCTTTGTTGAAGGGAAAAGAGCTTGAATACCTTAAGGATTGTATTGATACTAATTGGGTTTCTTCAAAAGGGCGCTACGTAGAAGAGTTTGAGAGGAAATTTTCTGAGTACTGCAACTGTAGATTCGGTATAACTACTACGAATGGGACTTCCAGTATACATTTGGCTTTAGGGTCAATGGGAATAGCGAAAGGTGACGAGGTCATTGTGCCTGCGTTTACGATGATTGGTTCCGTTTTTCCCATAATCTACTGTGGCGCGAAACCTGTACTGGTAGATTGCGAACCTCAAACCTGGACTATTGACGTAGAACAATTAGAGGAAAAAGTTTCTGAAAAAACAAAAGCAATAATGCCCGTACACATCTATGGTCATCCATGTGATATGGATCCAATTCTCAAAATCGCAAGAAAACACGGATTGTTTGTAATCGAGGATGCAGCTGAAGCACACGGTGCAGAGTACAAAGGCAAAAAAACTGGTGGTTTAGGCGATGTTGGGTGTTTTAGCTTTTATGCTAACAAAATAATTACTTGTGGAGAAGGCGGCATGATGGTTACAAACGATGAAGCAATCGCCATGCATGCAATGTCCCTTAAGAATCTGTCTTTTGAAGGTGGAAAAGAAAGAGTATTCCTTCATACTGAAGTTGGGTACAACTACAGGTTGACCAATCTACAAGCCGCGGTTGGTTTGGCTCAGTTTGAACGTATAGAAGAGTTAGTCGGGATGAGAAGGCGAAACGCTCAAATATACGAAGAGTTTTTGAAGAAAATTCCCGGATTAAGATTGCCGACTGAAGCTAATTGGGCGAAAAATGTTTATTGGATGTATTCTATTTTGGTTGAACCCGAGTTTGGTGTAAGCCGAGATGAACTGGTGACTGAGTTGGCGAAAAGAGGAGTGGAGACTAGACCGTTTTTTACTCCTATGAGTGAGCAACCTGTTTTTAGGAACATGCATCTGTTTGAAGGTGAAAGTTATCCTGTTGCTGAAGGTTTGTCGAGGAAAGGGCTGTACTTGCCGTCGAGTTCAGGGTTAAAACTAGAAGAAATAAGGTATGTATGTGAATCGATTGCTGATGTTTGTCGTAATTAACGTTCTTTTGTTGGTGATTGCAATTTGAGCGGGCATAATGTTGTTGAAAAGGCTGTTGAAAATAATGGAGCGGGAGATGGAGGTTTGTTTGACAAGGTTTTCTTTGATTCGGGAAAGGAGGTTCCGGGCACTTTTTCTTATTATTCTTTTGAAGATTATTGTTTGACTTTTAAGCCGCTGTGCGAGATTGTAAAACGACATTTTAATCCAAGGCGAGTTCTGGATGTTGGTTGCGCTAAGGGCTCTTTTGTTTTTGTTTTTAGACAGTTGGGTGTCGAGGCTTATGGGGTTGATGTTAGTTCTTATGCTATTTCTTGTGCGCCAGCTGTTTTGCAGCCTTTTCTTCAGGTAATTGATTTGGATAAGGATTCTATGCCTTTTAGCGATGGGTTTTTTGATTTTATTACTTTTTTTGGGTCAATAGAGTACTTGCATAATCATAGGCATGTCATATCTGAGTTGGAGCGTGTGATGTCTGATGGGGGCACTTTGCTGTTAACCACTCTCAACAAGGTGCCTGAGGGTGACTTGTATCGGATAAACGCACATAATAAGACTTTCTGGGTTAGGGAGTTTGGTGAGAAGTGGAGTGTTCCTGGCGTTTACTATAGTTTTATGAGTGATTATTTTCTGAAGGCAGAGGGTTCAGTATCTATTCTGGGGAAGGCTAAAAAGATGATGTTTGGGCGGTCGAAGCTAACTGATAGAGTTTTAGTGTCTTCGCGGGATGTTTTGGTTTCTTTGGGTGTTTTACACTACCTAATTCTTTTACTAAAGTTTAACAAAAAGTTGGAGTAGCTTTAGTTTGTGTTTTCAGTAGAGGGCGCTTCGAAAAAAATCGGTGTCTGACTGATTTGGGAAAGTGTTAAATTTGATTGCTCCCAAAATACGAGTTGATTATATGGGGATACCTGCTTTAATTGCTGGGGTTACGAATGCAGCTTTTCTATCGGACTTATTGTTGGATGCTTCCTGTTACTCTGATGACAGTAAGATCTTATCTATGATCAGTGTTTGGATAGATAATTAGAAGGTAATGCTTGTTGATGTCTGGCAACAGTTTTGATTATTCAGCTGAGTTCTATGATTTACTCTACAAAGATAAAGATTATGAAAAAGAGGCTGATTTTGTTGAGGAGGTTTTTTCAGTTTTTGGCAAGCCCTCAAGCGTTCTTGAGGTTGGTTGCGGTACGGGCAATTACATAAGGATTTTTCATCAAAGAGGTTATTGTGTTTCTGGGCTGGACATCTCGGAAAAAATGATTGAAATCGCAAAAAGGAAATGTGATTGCGATTTTCATGTCGGGGATGCCCGAAGTTTTGCTTTGGGTCGAAAATTTGATGCTTGTGTTGCCCTGTTTGCTGTGATGGGTTACTTGGTTGAGAACTCGGATGTCATTAAAGCTTTACGTAATATTAGGGCACACTTGAAACCTGGAGGTTTGTTTGTGTTTGATGTGTGGAATGGGTTGGCAGTTATGCGGACTCTTCCTGAGGTAAGAGTTAAAGAAGTTGAAAGCAGCGATTGCAAGGTAACCCGAGTTGCTCATCCTATCTTGAAGTCGTTTAAGCATCTTTGCATTGTAGACTTCACTTATTCTGTTTTAATCAAAAACACCAATGTCTCCCAAGGATTTTCTGAAAGCCACCCTGTCCGCTTTTTTTTCCCGCAAGAAATCAGTTTCTTTCTTGAGCAGGGGGGGTTTGAGGTTTTGAAGATTTGTCCTTTCCCAAGTTTTTCTGGCGTGGTTGATGAGACAGTTTGGAATATGGTGGTTATTGCCCGAGCAGTTTAGTTGCTAGTAAACATTTATGTGTATCGTATACATGTTATTGTAAACAATAGAGGCAAGGCAATGACTGAAATAATCTCAACACGGGTTCCTGAAGAAATGGCTAAAGACATAGGCGAAATCGAGAAAGAAGAAAAAGCAGACCGAGCAACTGTAGTCAGAAAACTCTTGGCAAAGGCGATTGCAGACAGAAAACTTGAAAGGGCATTAGCGCTCTATAGTAGCGGAAACGTAACGCTTTGGAAAGCTTCAAAAATCGCTGGTTTGTCCCTCTGGGAAATGATGGAGATAGTTAGGCAAAGAAAAATTTCTTTCCAGCAGTCGTATGAAGACTTCCGTGAAGACTTTGAAGAAGCTTTGAAGGAACAGTAATGACTAAGCCGCTAGTTTTCGATTCAACTCCTCTAATTTACTTGACAAGATCTTCCTTAGCTGAGTTCTTAAAAGAAATTTGTCAACCAAAATTTACTGTTGCCTCTGTATTTGAAGAAGTAGTTCGTGAAGGCAAACGGAGAAATACGCCTGAATCGTCGCTTTTAGAAACATTATTCCAAAAAGAAATAATCAAAGTACATAACATAAGCAACAAAGTATACATCAAATATGTGAAGGAATTGGCTTCATTAAATGAGATGCACCCATTACATGAGGCAGAAGCTGAGGTTCTGTGCTTGGCTAAGGAACTAAATGGGGTAGCTGTAGCTGATGATAAAGTTGCCCGATCTGTCGCACGAATTCTAGGAATAGAACTTCACGGAACCGGATACCTCTTGGGCAAAATCTTTGCAACTGGAAAAATCGACAAGGAAGAGCTAATAGAGAAAGTTAAAGAAATGCGGGACAGCGGCTGGTACGTTTCGGCTGAAGATTACTTAAAAATAATTGACTACCTCAAAAACCTTTGATTACGAGGCAACCGCTTGAGTTGGGTACAAGTGGTGCTCGATAGGTTAGTGTTGTTTTTATGTTGGTCATTTTTTCTATGGCGTTGCTTCTTAGTATGCCCAAGCGAACGTTGTCGCTGCTCTCAAGCCGTATTTGCCTGCCATTTGGTCACCTTTCTGAAGCTTTCTGGGAAACTGTAATATATCAATTTGCACCATTGGATTATCAGTAAAATAACGTGATGGTTAATTTGCATGGAAGAAATCGCGGATAGAATAGTTATCGATCCCGATGTCATGGTGGGAAAACCAGTCATAAAGGGGACTCGTATTCCAGTTTACCTTCTTGTTGAGTTTGTGGCAAACGGTATGACTGAAAAAGAGATCATACATGAGTACCCGCAATTAAAAAAGGAAGACATCAAAGCTGCGCTACTTTATGCTTCAAAATGCATAGAACGCGAAGTCACTGTTACGATTTAAGGGCAAAACTTTTGACAGGTATATTAGTAGACGAAAACGTACCAAATAACGTCAGAGAGTGGCTCAAGAAGAAAGGATTCAACATTGTTAACGTTTCGGAAACTACTCTTAAAAGAGCCAAGGATTATACGATAGCTGAATACGCCGCAAAAAACAACATGACGATTTTAACTTTAGACACAGATTTCGCCCAAATATATCACACGCTTAAAAAAGGCACGCTTTCAGTGATAGTCATAAAAGCTAACCCTTCCACAGCTTTAAACATCTTGGAAACGCTCATAACTGCCTGCAAGAAAGTAGATCTTCACGAAGCTGAGAACAAACTGATTATAATCGCCAAAAAGAGAATAAGAATAATCACTTAGTAATTTAAATAGAAAAGATAATTGACGCTTTAAATACGGGTAAACTTTCAGAATTGCAAAGCAAATTGAAGATCATAAAGACAAAATAAGACCGATTCATGACGTGCCGTCTTGACTTTCTCTTTGGAGTTAATAGAATTAAAAAACTATTTTTGGGCGAACCATGAGATTGTTCTTTTTAGCCCATCTTCAAATGTAACTTTTGGTTTCCAATCGACGAGTCTCTCTAGTTTGTTTGTGTTTGGGCAGCGTCTTTTTGGGTCGTCTTTTGGTAGAGGGTGGAATGTTATTTCTGATTTGCATTTTGTGATTTCTTTTATTTTGTTGGCTAATTCGAGTATGGTGATTTCTTGTGTGTTGCCTATGTTTACGACTTCTCCTTTGGCTTTTGGAGTTGTTGTTAGCAGCATCAATCCTGTTACGGTGTCTGTTATGTAGCAGAATGATCGTGTTTGTTTTCCGTTGCCGTAGACTGTTATGGGTTGATTGGTTAGTGCTTGTTGGATAAAGCGGGATAGGGCTCTGCCGTAGAGGCCGTCTTCTCTTAGTCGTGGACCGTATGAGTTGAAAATTCTTGGAACCCTAACGTCTAATCCATATTGTTTGATATACGCCATGAGTAATGCTTCGGCGAAGCGTTTTCCCTCGTCGTAGCATGATCGAGGACCGATTGGGTTGACTTTGCCCCAGTAAGTTTCAGGGGTTGGAATTACTTCTGTGTCCCCATAGGTTTCTGAAGTTGAAGAAAACATTAGTGTTGCATCGTTTTTTCTTGCTAGTTCCGCCATGCTAAAGGTTCCCAAGGCGCTTGTCTGCAGTGTCTCTATTGGATGCTTTTGGTATTCGTCTGGCGATGCGTGACCTGCCAAGTGCAGAATAAAGTCAAACTTTTCTTCGCTCTTAAAGGTGCAAACGTCTGACTGTATAAATCTAAAATTTGCATTTTTAGCTAGGTGCTCAATATTTTTCATTCGTCCAGTGGACAAATCGTCAACGACTGTTAACTCGGCACCAAAGCTAACGAGTATGTCGCAAATCCAGCTGCCGATAAATCCGGCGCCTCCAGTAACGAGGGTTTTTTTTCCCTCAAAAACGTTCCCTTTTACTTCTCTTTTTATTCTTTGAATATCTTCGCTGATAATTGTGTCTATCATGTGGTTTGTTTCCTGCAAAATTGTCTGTATGAGAGTTCAAGTGCTTGCCAGTATCTTTCTGGGCTTCCAATATCTAGGTGTTCATAATTCTTGTTCAATTTTACTGCGTACACTTTCAAGTCCCAGTCGATTAGTTTCTGGATTGCATCGGTTAATTGGATTTCACCGTTTTTTCCAGGTTTGGTGGCTTCCAAGGCTTTGAATATGATTGGGTGGAATGCGTACATGGCCATGATTGCCAAGTTTGTTTTGGGTTTTTCGGGTTTCTCAACTACTGAGTTTACTTTTATTATTCCTGGTTCTATTTCTGTTCCTTCGACTATTCCGTATTGCTTGGGATTTTCGATTTCAAGAACAAGGAATGCGGCATCTGCGTTGAGGCGGTCAAAGGTTTGGAGGAGTTTTTTTAGGTAATCCATTTTTGCAGAAATTATGCAGCTGTCTCCAGCGTGGACTAGGCAGCTTTCGTTTTGTACGAAGGGTTGTGCCATCATGACTGCGTTTCCAAAGCCTTTTGCCTCGGGTTGGTTGACCCACATTGTTGTAGAGTTTTCAAGTTTATCGTAGAAGCTTTCTAGGTCGGAGGCTTGGTCGTTTTTGCCCATTCCTTCTAGTGTTTGGATGCAATGGTTGTCGGGGGTGAAGTGGTCTTCTATGCCTCTTTTGCCTCTGCCTACTACGTAGCAGAATTCTCGAAGTCCAGCGTCGTGTAGTTGTTCGAAGACGAGTTGTACGACGGGTTTAACCATCATGTCACCATTTGTTGTTTTTGAGAAAATGGGAAGCATTTCTTTTGGCTGTTCTTTGGTTGCTGGAAATAGGCGTGTTCCCAAGCCTGCTGCGGGTATTATGACTTTGCGGATCATTTAGTGTCCTCTTGTTCTCTTCTATGTTAACCCATATATATTTAGTATGATAATTAATCCAAACTATACTTTGACCGTGGGTTTGGCTTTGAAAAAACAACCTAAAATATCTGTTATAGGCGCTGGTTATGTTGGTTTATGCACTGCAGTTGGATTTGCTAGCAGAGGTTATAGCGTTGTTGCATGTGATGTGGATGAAGAAAAAATAGTGAAAATAAACAAAGGTGTTCCACCTTTTTACGAGCCAGGTCTTCAAGAGAAACTTTCTGAGAGCATTCAAAAAGGTAATTTGAAAGGTGTAGTTGGTCAAATTGATCGAGTTATTTTGGATACGGATTTAACGTTTGTTGCGGTGGGAACTCCCAGTAAACCGGACGGGGGCATCGACTTAAAATATATAGAATCTGCCGCTTGCAACATCGGAAAAGCGTTAAAACAAAAAAATGATTATCATGTTACAATAATTAAAAGTACAGTTGTGCCGGGAACAACGCAAAACACAGTTAAACCAATTCTTGAGAGAGAATCAAAGAAAGTTGCGGGTGACGGTTTTGGGTTGTGTATGAATCCTGAGTTTTTACGTCAAGGTTCAGCTTTTCAAGATACTGTAAATGCTGATCGAGTAGTCATTGGTTCATTTGATGTGCGTTCAGGCGATGTTTTAGAAGATTTATACAAAAGTTTCTACAGTGAACGCGTGCCCGCAATTATTAGAACTAGTCTTTCTACGGCTGAACTAATCAAGTATGCTAGTAACTCTATGCTTGCTACTAAAATCAGCTTCATAAACACGATTGCTAATATTTGCGAGAAAATTCCTGGCGCAGATGTGAAGGTTGTTGCTACGGCCATGGGTTTGGATAAGCGTATTGGTCCGCTTTTCTTGGATGCGGGTTTGGGTTATGGTGGTTCATGTTTTCCTAAGGATGTTAAGGCGTTGATTGCTTGTTCGAAGAGTTTGGGTTATGATCCTGAACTTTTGGATTCTGTTGAGCAGGTCAATAAAGTGCAACCTCTGAAAGCTGTTTGGTTCTGCAGGGAGCTGCTGGGATATCTTGCGGACAAAAAAATTGCTATCCTGGGCTTAGCTTTCAAACCTGATACAGATGACATGAGGGAAGCCCGAGTGATTCCAATAATAAATCAGTTGTTAGCGGAAGGTGCCAATGTCACTGCGTATGATCCAGTTGCTATGCCGATTGCTAAAACACTCTTCGGCAATAAAATCAGATACGTCTCCTCAGCGCTTGAATGCCTAAATGGTGCGGACGCCTGCATTGTGGTTACGGAATGGGACGAATTCAAAAAGCTCACACCAGAAGATTTCATAAAGAACATGAAGCAGCCAATACTTGTTGATGGACGAAGAATTTATAGCGCAGAGGAATTCAGAAAAAAAATGAAATTTATTGCATTGGGTCTCGGGAATATGTCCTGATAAGTTCTCAAGATGGCTGATGCCCTCTAATTTTTTATTGTTTATGAATCAATAGATTACTTAAAGCAAACAGAGAGTGAAATAAAAAAATGACCATTTCTCAAATAGGTGCCGCAGAAGTGCCATTTAAATTGGTGTGAACCTCTTCAAACTTGGGGTCGGTGTGTTTGTTTAGTTTTTTTTGTATGTTTAGAAAATATTAAATGTATTTTAATTATGTATTTGTAACCAGTAAGGTTTAAGCGGAATATTGTATCTACAGTGTAATAATTGTGAATGGCTATGTCGCTATTGGAACGCATAACAAAGAATGGCCTTTTGATTTGGGCAGCAGCAGTGCCGCTTGCCGTATGTTTAGTTTACTCCTTATTTTATTTAGCAAGAGGCAGCGTATTGTCCCTTCCATTAGACGGCGCGGTTTGGGGAGTTGCGATCTTTATTATACTGTTTATGCTTGGCTACAATTTGGAGCTAAACATGGTTAAAGGATACTATCGGTCGTATCTTGGTATGGGTCTGTTGGTTACCATCTGCGGGTTAGCTGTTGGGGTAATTTCAACTATTCTTGGTTTCATTAGTTTTGTGGCTTTGGTTCCGATTAGTATTATTATTTTGATTTTATGCTTTGTTTTTTCTCCTGACTTCTTTAACCTCGATCGGGTGCCTTTCGGTTTGAAGTTGCTGGTAAGCGGCTTAATAGTTGGCGCGTTAGTTGCCGTCGCTGTTTTTCTTTTTTAATGTTTTCTGTTCTATGAGTCTTTGGGTTAGTAAGCTTTAAGCGGTAAATTGCACCTACTTGTATCTTATTGAATGAGCAAATGGCCATGTCGCTGCTTAATCACTCAAACAAGAAAAAGTCAATGATCTGGGTAGCAGTATTTTCGCTTGCCTTATGCTTTTTCTATTCACTATTCTATCTGGCAAAATATCTTGGGCTTTCTTTTTTGGTTTTGACAAACAGGGGTATGATTGAGCAGACTGTTGGTGGTAGCATACTTTCTGGTTTTTGGGATCCTGTAGTTTGGGGAGTTGCGATTATCGTTGTTCTGGTTTGGTTAGTTTATGTTTTGAGATCGAAAATGGTTGAAGGCGAAAAGTCATTTGTTGTGGGTTTATTGGTTGGTTTATGTGGCTTGGGGGTTTGTTTGGTTGTTTTGGGTTTTGTTGGGGTGTGGTCTTTGGTTTTGATTAGTGGATTGTTGTTGGGTTTGGGTTTTGTTTTTGCTTTTGATTTGTTTGGTGTTGGTCGTTTGGGTTTTTCTTTGCGGGTTTTGTTTGGTTTGTTGTTGCTTGTTTTGTTTGTTGAGGTTGCTAGTTTTGTTTTGTTTAATGTTCCAATTGTTTTGGGTTTTGAGGTTGGGGTTTTAGGTTTGCATTGGGGTGGGGTGGAGTTGGTTTTTGCGAATTTAACCTATCCTTTTTTGCCTTATGTATATTTGTTGTTTGTTTTGTTTGGGGTTGGGGTATATATTTTTCGAGTTTTTCCAAAAGGATGGGTCTGGTTTGTTGGTAAGGTTAGGGGTGGCTGGTTTGTTTCTGGTTTGAATAGTTTGTTTTTGGGTGTTCAAGATGGGTCTGGGTTTTTGCAGGGGCGATTTGTTGTTTTGGCTGTTGTGGTTTCGTCGGTTGTTTCGTGTTTGTTTGTTTTGTTCACTGTTTTGCCTTGGAATAATCCAACTAACATGTTGGTAAGCGTTGATTCTGGTGATTATTTTAAGTGGATTAGTTACATGCGTAGTGTCGATGTTAATTCTGCACTCTCTTTTGCTTTTGGCAACGATAGAGCTTTGTTTTTGGTTTTGTGCTATATTTTGTCTTTTTTTATTTCGATTATTAATGTTGTTCAATTTGTAGCTGCGTTATTGATCGTGTTGTTTGGGGTTGTTTCTTTGTTGGTGCTACGACTATTTAGCAAGAACAGGGTGGTTTGGGTCTTTGGGGTGTTGTTGGTGCCGTTTTCTTTTCAGAGTTTAGGGTTGATTTACTCTGGCTACTTTGCTAACATGCTGGCTCTGATACTTATTTTTGTGTACATCGTTTTGTTTTTTAGAGTAGTTGTTTCTCAGACTATTTTTGGGTTCTTGTCTTTGTTGGTTGTGTCGATACTTGTTTTGTTTTCGCATTCTTGGACCTGGTTTATCTTTGCAGTAAGTCTTTGCTTGTTTCTATTTTTGCAGTGGCGATCAGCAACACGTGACAGAGGTTTATGGACTCGGTTTAAAACTCAGGCTTTATTCGTCGGTGCATCAGTAGGTGTTGGCTTGCTTAGCGATTTGATGCGAAAGTTGCTTTCACCTGTCTCATCCACTGCCTCTGTTGCTGCGACTGTACAGTCGAGTATAGGTTTGCCTAATCCCGCTTTCCTTTTAAGTGGAATGAGGCAGGCTGTTGAAGTTACTTTGGGCGGGGTTTTTGGCAGTGGGCTTTTGGTTTTTCTGTCAGTTGTCGGGTTTTTTGTTTTGTTGAGATTTAAGTCTGAGGTTTCTAGTTTCTTTGTTGCTTGGATTTGTGTGGGTTGTGTTTCTATTTTGTTTGCTGCTGACGATTTTGTTTTCAATCGGTTTTTGTTCATGCTGCCTTGGGTGGTTTTGTCTGGTTTGGGTTTGGCTGGCGTTGTTTGGTTTGTCTGCTCTAAGTTTGGGGGTTTTGGGGGCAGGCGATTATGGTTGATCGGGGTGATGTTGGTTTTTGTTTTTTTGATGCTTTTGAATGGTAGCTTGAGGTATCTTTTCAATATCAACATCTGGTGAATGTGTATTTGGTTTGAGAGTTTTGTTTCCAAAAAAATAAAAGCTTTTAAAAGTATCTTCCGACATTGACCTTGTAGGTTGGATAAACTAGTGCGCAATTTGAGAGTTAAAGTATTTGTTATCTTTTCATTGTTATTACTGTCTTTATCAGTTTCTTCGGTTTTCGCACAATATGATGGTGCAGTAACCTCCAACATTGTGATTGCCTCTGATGGAACTTCCAATATACATGATTCGTTCGGGGTTACCTACAACATCCAAGGTACACCTGGCTCTAGCGGAACAGTGACTACAGATATCCGCACTTCAAATCCCCAACCTAACGCTAATACTCCGTCAGGGATTGAATTAACTTATTTCGTAATTGTAACTTTCGACATGAATGCAGCTGATTTCATCTCAGCCCAAATTACAATCCCCTACACTGATAGCGATGTGTCAGGGATTGAGCAGCCATATGCGATTTTCAAGTATAGTCCCGTTACCGACACCTATTTTGAGTTGGCTGCAGACATTGATACAAATGCACAAACCTTCATCGTTACAGTCACAAGCGTTGACGATCCGCTCTTTGCCATTGGCGGTGCATCTGTTTCAGGTAGTGGTGGCGGTTTTTCGTCTCTTGCATGGGTTGCACTTACGGCTTCCATAGTCATTATTGTGGTGCTAGTTATTGTTGGCTTCTGGTACTTTAAAAAAGATTCAAAATAGGTGTTTTCTACCTAAACATTTTTTGTAAAATTCTCAAGTGGCATTGCCTGTTTTTGTATCAATTAATTCATATTTTATGATACTCCTAATTCAGATGCTTTTAATCGATTAAAAGATAAATTCGTAAGTCTTTTAAGTTACACATGGAGTAGAGAGTCTGCATACGTGGGGGGTCTTGATGTCGGGTTTGAAGCTAGGTTGTTTCTTATCTATTGGAAAACTGACTGAATTCAAGAAGACTGCCTTAAGACGTGGCGTTTGGTTTAGATCTCTTAGTCGGGTTGAACGCGGAATAATAGACCTCACCGTAAGATACGTTGATAGCATCAAAAGTTCAAAGCTGGCCCAGGTAGTGACGGCCATAGTTGAAAAACTGCAGGTATCAATGGAGAACAAGGCTGAACGTTTGGTGAGAACTGTTGGGCTGTCTTTAGCGCAAAAAATAAGTAGCATAGCCATTAGTTGGGGTAATTGTTTGGCTTCCTTGTGGGCTTTGGATCGTGACTTTGCACGGTATTTAGTGTTTTGTTTTGAAGGAAGGTCTCAGACTTGGTCTTAAATAATGAGTCAAACTCTGTTGTAGTTGATTCAATAGTCAATGATTTAGGTAATCCCTTTGTAGTTGTGGGTATTCCAGCGTTTAATGAAGAAAAAACCATTGCGAAAGTTGTTTTGTCTGCGCAGAAAAATGCTGATATTGTGGTTGTTTGTGATGATGGTTCCTCTGATATGACTGGTGAGATTGCTAAGGGTCTTGGTGCTGTGGTTTTGCGGCATGAGAAGAATCTTGGTTATGGCGCTGCTCTTCAGAGTTTGTTTAAGAAAGCCAGAGAGTTAGATGCTGATGTTTTGGTTACTTTTGATGGGGATGGGCAGCATGATTCCGCTGAGATTCCGCGAATTGTTAAGCCCATCGAAGATGGTGTTGCTGAGGTAGTTTTAGGCAGCCGATTTTTAGACAAAAATGGCACTGCCCAGATGCCAGCATACGACAGATAGGTATTGGAGTTATCACAAAGTTAGCTAATGGCTACGGGGAAGAATGGTGTTAGTGATTCGCAAAGTGGTTTTAGAGCATACAGCAAAAGTGCATTGGAGCGGTTATCTATTCACGATAAGGGTATGAGCGCTAGTATTGAGCTTTTGCGATCTATAAGTAAAAAGGGTTTGAAGGTTTGTGAGGTTCCTATTTCAGTCAAGTATCCAAATGGTGCAGGTGCTAAGACCTCAAGTAAGAATCCTGTTGTGCATGGACTTGGGCTTGTTATGTCTCTAGTTAGGCTTGTTGTTGAAGATAGACCTTTGCCACTTCTGGGGATACCTGGTATAATCTCACTAATAGCAGGCACGGCATTTGGCGTCTGGATGATGCAGCTCTACGTGCTTACACACGAAATAACAACCAACATTGCATTAGCCTCAATAGCCTTTATCCTCATAGGCTTCTTCTTAGTTTCCACTTCAATAACGTTGTATGCAATAGGGAGAATTTCAAGAAAAATAAATGGGCAAAAGTAAGTAATGCTTGAAATCGAAGTTGTTGAAATCCGTGGAACTTGTCCAGTGCATAGAGTTGGCGACAAAATAATTGGTTTATTTAAAACCAAGGAAATATTCAAGCTTCATATAAGAGTTTGAGACCGAACTTTTTTGTGCGGAATATTTGGTATAGTAATAGGTGAGGACTTAAAGCTCTCCCCCAAGGAGCTCATGCGAATCATAAATTGCATGTTTAAGCTCTCAGAATCCCGCGGCAAAGAAGCCTCAGGATTAGCCCTAAGATTTGACGAATCAATCTATGTTCTTAAAGAACCAATTACCTCATCCAAACTTGTTAAAACGCAAAAGTACAAGCAACTATTCAATCAAACACTAAAGGCAACAGGGGTACTGATGGCGTCCAACTTAAGGCTCCAGTTGTTGTTTTGGGTCATTCTCGTTTGCAAACAAACGGGCTAAGCGAAATCAACACCAACAATCAACCAGTAGTCAAAGATGGTGCTGTTGGGATTCATAATGGAATAATCGTTAATGATCGTAGAATTGTGGAAATCATTTCCAGCTCTTAACTAAGAAATATGATGTAGATACTGAAGTTTTCCTAAGCCTTGTCCAAATGTTTAGGGCTCAGGGCAAGTCTATTGTGGAAGCAGTTAGACTTGTTTTTGAGCATATTGAAGGTTCTGCGTCGGTGGCTGTTGAATTTGATGATTCGAATAACTCTTGTGTTAGCAACCAATACGGGCTCACTTTATCTGCTTCAAGTCAGAATGAGAAATATTTTGGTTTTTGCTTCCGAGAAATATATTCTTGAACAAATTCTCAATAAGGGATTCTTAAGAGAGTCTGTTTGCTGGGAAGTTCAATAACTCAGGTTAAAGCAGGTCAAGGCTACATAATAGACCTTAACTTGATCAAGAAAACATATGTTTCTTTTGAAGACGGTACTAGTTGAAAATGACTCATTATGAGCCTCTAAAATCAAAGACTCAATATCCTCGAGCTGTATGATCAGCAAGTAAGCCATGATTCCAAACACAAATCAATATCTTCTTAGTGAAGACGTTAAACAAAGTATGATTGAAACTTGGGAAGCGCTTTATTCAAACGAGAAGTGTTGAAACGGTGTACTCGGTGTCTTTTACCTGAAACAATGCCTTACATAAGCTTCGATGAAGAAGGCGTTTGTAGCTTCTGCAGAGATTATGAGACTAGGGGTAATTATCTTAAGGGTGAAAAAGCGCTCGAAGAGTTTGTTTCAAAGTACCGAAGTAACACAGGTGAAGTAGATGTTGTTGTTGGTTTTAGCGGTGGAAGAGACAGCGCATATGGATTAGATTACATTAAGAATACAGTTAGGATTGCATCCTTTAACTTTCACTTACGATTGGGGAATGGTCAATGACCTTGCACGCAGAAACCAAGCAAGAGTAGTTGGCAAACTTGGTGTCGAACATATAGTTATTTCAGCCGACATTCGGAAAAAGACGAGCCAACATTCGCAAGAACCTCAAGGCTTGGCTGAAAAGACCTGACTTGGGCATGGTTCCCATTCTTATGGCTGGTGATAAGCAATTCTACTATTACTTCCATAAGGTTCGCAAACAAACGGGTATCAAATTATTCATTTTCTGTGGTGGCTACGAAGGTGAGGAAGGAACTGGTCTTTTCAAGTACGGTTTCTGCAATGTTACCACCCAGGGCAGCAAAAATGCTCTAAAGCGAATGACTGGCATATCCTCCAAGAATAAACTAAAAATAATGTACTATTACCTAAAACAATTCATCAGGAATCCAGCATACATCAACAAGTCAATAATCGACACATTATTCGCTTACTATTCATCCTACGTGTTGAAAGATGATTATCTGTATCTCTTCCATTATTTAGATTGGGACGAAAACAAGATTCTTAAGTACAATAATTGAGAAGTTTAACTGGGAAAAAGAAACCGACACAATAGCAACTTGGCGCACAGACGACGGCACAGCAGCATTCTACAACTACATCTACCTGACTATGGCTGGATTTACCGAGTTTGATATTTTTAGAAGTCATCAAATACGCGAAGGCAAACTAACCAGAGAACAAGCTTACGAAATAATAAAAAAGAAAACAAACCTCGATTCAAATCAATCGAATGGTATGGTCAAGCAATCGATTTCGACATGAACAAAGCAGTTGAGGAAATCAATGTTGCACCAAAGCTTTACTCTTTGACTTCTGCGAAGATGTGACCATATAATGAGTATAGAGTTAAGAACTAACTTTTCCAAACAAGAACTTGATAATATCAAATAAGATGGGTTATTCATTTTGGATGTACTAATTGTTAGCCAGTATTTTCCTCCATCCCTCGGTGGGGCAGCGATGAGAGCTTTCAATATAGCTAAGCGGCACTTGCCCTAAACGGTTGCAACGTTACAGCTGTAGTGGCTTTTCCACATTATCCTTATGGGAATATACCCAAAGAGTACAGGTGGCTGCCCTTGAAAGTTGAGTGGATGGGCAAACATAAAGCTTATTCGAACGTTTATGCCTCCAATCAAATCTGAAGGCTTCTTCAAAAGAATAGTTTTGATGAGTGCTTTCGCAGTTTCTTCGTTGTTTGCAATACCTTTCGTAGGAAAGGTTGATGCTGTGTTTGCTTCAAGTTGGGCACCAGGTTTAGTTTATGGAAAATTTAAGAAGGCTCCAGTTGCTTTGGACGTAGCTGATCTAACTATTGAAGATGTATCCTCCCTCAAACTTATCAGCGATTCAGAGTCAATTTTTATGAAAATAGCTACACGTATTTACAGGCTTTTTTACGTCAAAGGTGATATTGTTGTTCCCATTAGTCCAGGTTACATTGAAACTATTTCAAAAAAGTATTGCGTGGAGAAAAGTAAAATTCATTTTGTAGATATTGGTGTAGACCTCAGAGTTTTTGAGAATGGTGCGACGAAAGATCCAAAAGATACGTCTTTTAAAGTTTTTTATGCTGGAGTGCTAGGTTTAGGATATGATTTTGAACAGATTCTTGGGGCCGCCAAAATTCTTCAATCAAAAAAAGCAGAGGTACAGTTTGTTATTCACGGCATTGGCGAATGCTTAGAATTAATACGACACAGAATAAAGGAACTAAATTTGATCAACGTTAAGTTAAGCGACAAACTTCTTGGTTCCAGAAAAGAAGTTGCAGACCTTCTTAGTGAAGCGGACGCGTTGATTTTGCCTTTGAAAGATTATGGTCACCCGTATCTAGGGATTCCTTCAAAGCTTTATGAGTATCAGAGTTTGGGCAAACCGATTATATGTTGCGCTAGGTGAACCTGTAAAATATATCGAGAATTCTAAATCGGGTATAGTGGTTGCGCTCTGGTAACCCCTCAAATTTGGCTTATGCAATATTATCCCTCAGCCACAACAGGTCAAAGGCAAAGCAATTAGGGGTATCTGGAAGGTTGTTCGTAGAAAAGAATTCATCATTGGAAAAAATTGGTTTAAAAATGAAATCACTCTTTGAAAAGGCATCTTATAACTGTCAAAAGTGATAGAGTGAATATTCTTCAGGTCGTGCCATATTTCCATCCTGCCTATGCTTTTGGAGGACCAGTAAAGGTCGCCTACTCAATTTCTAAAGAGCTAGTTCAGAGGGGTCACAGTGTAACGGTCTATACGACAGACGTTAAAAGTCAAACTGAAAGACTCAGGGGCCCCCGTATTATAGATGTCGACGGAATTGAAGTTCACTATATGAGAAACCTGTGTATGGCTCCTGTCAAAATGTCAAACTTGTTTTTGTCTCCAGAACTAATTTCAACATGCAAATCTGAATTGCGAAATTTTGATGTTATTCATCTTCATGAATATACCACCTTTCAGAATATTGTTGTTTCCCACTATGCCCGAAAAAGACGGTGTCCCTTATATTCTGCAAGCTCATGGTTCAATACCTATATTTGGTCGTAAAAAAAGAAAATTATTGTTTAATGCCTTTTTCGGAAATAGAATTTTGAAAAATGCCTCAAGAGTCATTGCTTTGTCGAGAGTTGAAAAAGTTCATTTTGAACGCATTGGGATTCCTGATTATAAGATTGTTATTGTCCCTAATGGAATCGACTTGTTTGAATACTCAAATTTAGGAACATTGGGGTCCTTCAAAAATAAATATAAAATAGGCGACGAACGGAAGATTGTGCTTTATATCGGGAGAATTCACGAGACAAAAAGAATAGACCTTCTTATTAGAGCTTTTGCCATTCTGATCAATACGTTCAAAGACAATAGATTGCTTCGTAGGTAATAGCCGGACCAGATGATGGAAACCTTGCAACATTGAAATCTTTAGTCAATACTTTGGGTTTAACTGACTTTGTACTATTTACAGGTATCGAGGAAATAAAGACAAGCTCAATGCTTTAAGTGAAGCGGAGATTTTTGTAACACCTTCTTTTTACGGCTTTCCAATAACGTTTCTTGAGGCATGTGCCACAGGTACACCAATAGTTACAACCACCTTGGGTGATCATTTAGCGTGGATACACAACAATGTAGGTTATGTGACCAGGCCAACCCCCAGAGACCTATCTGATGCTATAGAAAAAATAATATCTGATGACGGGTTGAGGCAAAAATTTTCAGAAAAAGGCTATAGCGTTGTGTTATCCGATTTTTCCCTATCAAGAATAGTTGATGAGTTAGAGAAAGTCTACCAGTAATATCGAAAATCCAATTATTTCATTAAATAATCCTATCTTGTAGTTCTGGCCGAAGATGACAAGCGAGACGCCCAAAGTAACAGGGGACGGTTTTCGCGAATTCGAAGCAAACAGCACCTTGCGTCCTTAATCGATTGAGGTAATTGTTTAAAACATGGATCCATTTGCCGGTCTTTTAGTTTTTGTTATCACAGTTTTTGCATCTTTTCCATTACTCCGCACGTTGTTGAAAAAGGAGGACATGCTGACAGTTGTATTGATGTCATTTACTCTTGGTTTATCGTTAATTATTTTACCACTAACGATTGTTGGATCACCTTCCAAACTGGGTTTAGGTTAGTCTCTTTATTCATCTTTTTTGGGAGTGTCATTCTGTTTGCCCTAACTTTCGTAATATATTTCAAGGATTTAAGAATCAATAGAACTATCAACATTCGCTTACCGTTCAAGCGTTTGTCGTTGCTGGATTACGCATTAATTGCTGTTATTGTTTTTCTTGCGTTTAAATACTGTATTTTTTGTCGCTAAAAGGCATTATTGATTCAGATGCCCTCGACGTATTTCGAACTTTTGGGCGTCGTATTAGTATTGTTGATCATATTCCCCTTTTTAATTATGACTTCCAGGCGAACGTATACCCACTCGGTATTAGCGTTCTATATGCTTGGCTGCACTCAATAGGTCGTTCTCCGATATGATGAGAGTTTTAGACTCTTACCTTTCCTTTCAGTAATTATCACCACACTTCTATTATTCAAAATCACTGCAAGTTTCAGTTCAGTTCGTACCGCTAAAATCGCAGTTATTATTTATGCTCTACTTCCTATTCAAGATACAATTTTACATTATTGCTCTTACTATGCTGATCCCCTTTATTATGCTCTTATTCTAGGCAACTTTCTTTTTCATTTTTTCCTACTGCAAAAACTTGACGTTAAATATTGTTTCTTTGGGTAGGGCTGGTCCTTCGGGTTAGCTGCTTTATTAAAACCCCAGTTCTTTCTTGTAATTCCTGCGGTAGTCTTTGCTTTTATTACCCTTATTGAAAATAGAAGGCTGAAATATTTTTGACCGCTCGTTTTTTCCTTGCTTATTGGTTTATTCTATATGTACATCGTTAGGGGCGATCTCAGTTATTTTTTCAATCTTCCTTTGGAAGCAAAAGTAATCGGCTTGTCTTTCGTGATTGCCTTGACAGCCATTTTGTCTTTTTCCATCACGAAATCTGACACCTCTTTGACGCCCAACACTATTTCTTTAAAAAAGTTGAATCGGGTCTTTCTTATTTTCTTTGAACATTTGGCGGAAGCTGTGCGTTTTGGTACCTCAGAAATATTGTTCTCAACTGGAGGTATAATGTGGTCAACCTCTTTTAGGGACTTGAACTATAAGTGGGCACTCAATTTTTTGAATTTTACGTCCTCTTCAACCCCAGACGGTAATATTTTCCTGTTTGTTTTATTGCTTGTGTTAATTCCTTTTACCGTATTTGTGGGGGGCACTCACTGGCTCTCAACTAAAATCTTTGGCTTAATTGATTATGTAAGGCATAAAAATCTAATATTTATTGTTTGGATTACCAGTCATTGGCTGAGCTATTTTTGGTGGACCATTTATCATTTTCGTAACTTATAATGTGAATCCGCGAGACTTGTTCTTCTTTGCCCCCTTCTTCTCGATATTATCTGCTATTGGAATACTGATAATTATTGATTTTTCAAAAAAACAGCATAAAGATGCATTAATCATATACTTACTTTCTTGTTTCGGATTCTTATCTTTGGCTCAATCCATGCTTATCAGCAACTACGGTCCATTAGCGATAAAGAACATGCTTGATGGTATTGCAGGATTATTTGGTGGCTCTCTTGCCATTCTATCTGGGCAAACGTCTATCAATCAAATGGCACTGCTCTCTTCGATCTTGAATATGTTAATTTTCACTTCAATTATTAGCGTCATTATCTTTATTCCGTTTATTGTCAATTTGGTAATGAGTTTTGTAAAATCCAAATTGAAAATTCAGGTTATTCTGAAGAGACAGTTTAGGCTAAAATCATTCAACAGCATGTCCATCAACGTGATCGTGGTTTCTGTCTTATTGTTTATCATAATGGTGGCTCCATATATCTGGCTAACCTACGAGACAGGAGATGGCAACTTTCAGAATTTCAGCAAAGCGCAACTCGATTCTCAATGGGGCGGCTTGTACACTCAAGTTGCTGCTTACATGAATTCCAACACAAACGATGAAGAAGTAATCCTTGTAGATTATTATGCTTTTAGACCTTTACAATATTTTATTCAAAAAAATGTTAGTGTAATCTCACTTGATATCGCAGGCAATTTAGCGGCCTTAGAAGTACTGTCGAATCAAATTCATCGTCATTTATAGCCAACTCACTTAATCAACTAAATGTACGCTATTTTTTGGAGTGGAATGGGCAAGTGACACCTTTCATAAGTAAACTCGCAAATCAATCATCACTTTTCGAATTTTTGCATGATCCTCGTTACTTTGAACTTGTTCAAACTTATAGCTCTTGGAATATATACGAATTTATTTATGGAAAATATCCTGTCATCTATGGGTGGGAAGATAATTCTTTCAGTACAAATTGGACATATTACGAAGAATATTCTACTAAAAATGCTGAATGGCGCTTTTTTACTGACGGCATGATACTACAAATGAGTGTTTCAGGAAATGCTAAAGCATATTTCCAAAATTTCGCATTACCTGACTTTAACACTTCGGAATATAACTATGTTTTTGCTCGTGTTAAGGGCAGTTCAAATGCACTATGGAACTTTAGGTTGTATTCCCAAAATGGAGAACTCGCTGATTTCCCTTATTGGAGTCATCCGCCTGAAAATTGGAAGATAATAACTTTTAAGATTGATGGTCCACTTAAGGAATCCATTATAGATCAAGCTATCTTGGCGATACAAAGTACTAATAATAACACCGCGACTGTGTATGTTGATTTCTACGCGGTCTTTAAGTATGACTCTTTTCTTGGTTGAATTGCGGTTTCAAATTTGTCGCATGCACAATAGTCTCTTAGAGTTGATTTATCCAACTAATTAGAATATTATTGCCGAAACATAGATACAAGGGCTCACGGAAGATAAAAAAAAGCAAAGATATTAGTCATTTGTTTGAGTGCGCGCTATTAACCAATAATTCACAATTGGTTGAGTAAGTCATGCATTTTTGAGTGAAAAGGGCATTTTGAACTTTACAGTTTTTTTGATGCCCTCTTTGATTCCTGAATTACAGTATAGTTCTAGTGAAGGAAGCGTTCTAGCGGTGAGAAAACTGATGGAAAAGTTTCTTTGTTTCATTTTATTTTCTATTAGATTCAAAACTGTTGAGAAGTCTCTTTAAGTCATAGAGTTTGAAAACAGTATATTGTTAACTATCGATGAAAAAGTTAAAAGGATAGAAAATAATTGCTGAGAAGGAATTGCGAGTAATTATGAACGACTGGATTAAAAAAATCTTTTTGCATCTGCGTTTAAGTTGTTACTATTTTTACTTAAGAGTCAAATGTGCGATCTTAGGTTTGCACTTTGTGCCTCCCAATTATGCATTTTTTGAAGAAATTTTACGAGATGGAATTGCAGTAGATGTCGGCGTTGGTGATAATCCAGATTTAACATTATTTTTAATAAATAAATATGATATCGAAAGCTTCATTGTTGATCCAACGTTAAAGCATATGGAAAAACTCAAGACATTTGAAAGCAAGCATCATTTGATTCGATACTTGCCCTTTGCATTAGGAACAAAGAATGAGATGAGAACATTTTATGAAAGTCAATCAAATGTTAGCGGTTCTCTCCGAAAGGATCATACGAACGTTCAAAATGATTCATTAACTGCCTATAAGGTGCAAACTATCACGTTAAATAGACTTTTGGAGGAATGCGGGAGTAAACCAATAGTACTGATGAAGGTTGATATTGAAGGGGAAGAGTATGAACTCATTAATTCCATCTCAAAATCCGACCTTCAAAAAATCAGGCAGTTAATTATCGAATTTCATCATGATATCGTTAAGGTATATTCAACGGCGGATACTCTTCGGGCGATAAAAGTCATTGAAAACTTGGGTATGAAATCAATTTTATACAACAGTCGTGACTGCCTATTTTATTGGGGTGCAATGGATTGAACGGGAAAAAATACTGCACATTTGAAATGTCGCAAAGTGGTGGGGCGTTTGACTGAATCAATTTGAAAAGAACAACGGGGTACCGCTTATGAATTCGACGCCAAAACTCCCAACAATCTGCTTTCATCACTTTGGGTTTACTGCATACGAAGATATCTTGTTTCAATGTATTGCGAAAAAAAATGCCCGAGTATATAATGTTACCTTCAAGTCTAGAGCAGCCTACGGGAGTGATTCAGCAAACTTGGAATCGCCTACTTTTAACCGTATAATTTTGCCTGATGAGGTGCATTTTTCTTTTTTGAGGGAAAGCGAAAATTTTAGTCAATCCTTTTGCAGATTGCTTCTCCAACAGAAATTCGAAATTGTGGTTTTGCCATTAAGTTCAATTGTTTCAGTATTCTATTCAGTTTTAGCAAAGCTAGTTGGAATTACTGTAATTTGGCATATTACTGTTCACACATTACCTGCCACATTTGTGGGTCATCTAAGATCACTGATAATACGCCTTTCGCGGATTACCTCTAGTAATGTGGTAACTCTATCAAATATGCACAAAAAGAGTCTTGTTAGGTTAGGCTTTCCTGATGATAAGATTGCTATTATTCCCCATGGCATCAATACTAAGTTATTTACCAATAGGACAAACTGCGAGCAACTGAGAGAAAAATTGGGTTTGACAGAAGGCAAAATTATACTTTACATTGGTAAATTGTCCGAAGAAAAGGGTTTGATTTTTTTAATTCAGGCAATGAAACTTGTAGCCAATGATGTGCACTTGTTGATCGTTGGAGACGGTCCGCTGCGAAAATCGTTGCAGCAGAATGTTCATGACTTGGAGTTGGGTAATCAAGTGAAGTTTATAGGGACTATACCCCGTTATGAAGTGCTAAGTTACTTTTCAATATGTGACATTCATGTTGCCCCGTCAATTGTGACTAAAGATTCGGCAGAACCATTTGGTATGGTTTTTCTTGAGGCAATGGCTTCAGGGAAACCGTCAATAGCCTTTGACATACCAGCTCCTCTGCAACAAATAATTTCCGACGGAGAAACTGGCTACTTGGTTAAGGAAAAGAGTATAGGAGAATTGGCGGCTAAAATATCATACTTATTAAATAATGATGAAAGAAGATTAATTCTTGGCAATAATGCCAAGCAAAAAGCCTCTAGCGCGTATGATATCGATGCAGTTGCAGAAAAATGGCTGGGCATTTTTAATGGTATGGTTAAACGTTAAAGAGAAGAATTCTGCTATTCTTATCTATCCTTCTATATGTTACTTATTTTGGAACATATGAGCATTATATTACATTCTTAAATATAGGGACTGAAAAGGAGATAAGAGAAAAAAGATGACGAGAGTTTGCATAGCTTATACTAATGGATTGACACCCAAAAAAGGTGGGGGGGTCGCTGCAGTAATTAATAATATTGTCAAATTTACATCAGATCAAATCGAGTATTCATTGTTAACTACTTACGATAAACAAGAATTAGAAGAAATGGAAAAAATTTATCCCCATAATGTTAATATTGTTTATGTTAAATGGGCTGGAAGCATCTTTGAGAGTTTCATGCATTATTTGGTCAAGAAAGTTGACAACTTTGACATTTTGCATTTTCACAATTTACCATTAAGCAATGATTTACCTTTTTCTTTAAAGGCGCTAATTCACAAAAAGACTTTGATCTACTCACATCATAATTCTCTTGAGGAATTTAATAAAAATAAACTCGTTCGTGGATATTACTACTTGTGTTTGAATCAATTCGGAAGAGTCTTTAAGAAGGTCATAGTTAACTCTCAATTCATTGAACAAAATGACTTAGCAAGGTTTAGAGTTTTAAGAGGAAAGGTTACTCTCATAAGAAATGGAGTCAACTTAGAATTTTTTAGAAATTCTGAGCCTTTCTATTTGGAAGGAGAACCATCGATCCTTTTTGTTGGGCATTTAGTTCGTAGAAAAGGAGTGGATATCTTGTTGAAAGCCTTTAAGATTTTATCCTCTTTGCGACTTGGATCGAAACCTATGCTACATGTTGTTGGAGATGGAGATATGGAAAAAAGTTGCAGAGATTACGTTGCTAGAAATGGCTTAGGAGGCAGTGTTTTTTTCTGGGGTCCAGTAGATGAGTCGCTAAAAATAAGAATAATAAAAGGTGCAGATATAGTTGTTTTGCCTTCTTTATTTGAAAATGCTTCCGTAGCTATTTTAGAAGCTATGGCTGCCGGAAAAGCAATAATTGCTACGCGAGTGGGGGGTACCCCTGAAATTATCAAACATGGTATAAACGGTATTTTGACCGAACCTTCAATTTCGCAAGTTGCCCAAGCTATGAGGTTCCTCTGCGAGAATGTGTCAATACGTAATGCATACGGCAAAAATAATAAAATTGCTGTGTCGTCTTTTAGCTGGAATAAAATTGCCGAATCATATGTCAAGTTGTATAGCTCTGCTGCAAGATGATAATTATTAGTTTTTTCTCTTCGAGTCTTTTTATTCGTTCTTATAATTTTTATCCTAAATAATTTTTTTTTTGAAGTTTTGTATGCTCCAAAAATTTAATCGCTATCAAAGACGTATAGCAGAACAAATTGTTTCTACCTTTTTGGAATCTAATTCCAAATCGTTTGTTTTATGAAAGTCAATTGATCCCATAGATTTTTTCTAAAAAATTCAGTTTTTAAAAAAGGACAATTCTTGCCAAGATCGTTGTCAAATCCTAACTTCCTTGATTGTTTGACAAGAATTTATTTTCCTGTTAAAAACCACGTTATGAATAATATCTTCTTTTTAATCCAAAGAGGCAGTCCAACTATGGCTTCCTTTACACCAATATTACTGGGGTCAGATTTGTCTAAATATTGTTTTGGGTGGACTATTGAAAGTTGATTAACATCTGTATTTCTGAATTCGTTTTTAAGTTTTTGGTTTCTTTCTAAAATTTTTCTTCTACAAAGAATAGGATATTTTGAGAATAAAACGATTCAACATTTTCGTTTCGCCATATTCTTTTTCTGATTGGATCGACCACCACATACTTCTTTTTTTTGAATAGGTCTGCCCAATAATCTGGAAATTGTTCATTCACGTGGTGGTCTCCGCTTTGATGAGGTATTGCTGCTGAGAAGACGACTACCGGACCAAGGTGAGTGAGAGAATCGACGAAGACTTCTGCATATTGAATTGGCAGGTGTTCGGCAACTTCTAATGATAATACTAAATCAAACTTCCTATTTATCTTCAAAGGTTGTGTTAAATTGCAATATGCAAAGGACTCTTTCGGTATGAGTAGCGTGTTTCTGTCAACCCATTTTCCATCTACTCCGTGAATATCATGGACTCCAGAATCCGAAAATACAGATAACCATGTTCCGATACCACAACCAACATCAATAACTGATCTTGGTTTAACTAATTCTAAGATTAATGGGACTACTTCTTTTGCTGATCTTTTTGATCCATCTTGGTATCTTTCGTAAAAAGCTCGACTGTATAATGGCATATCATTCCCAGCTCTTCAATATACTGTGAGAAGAACAATTTAAGATTCTTCTTCATTTCTTATTTGCATAATTGCCTAACTGAATATCAGGTTGAATCCTTTGGTTGCTTTTCTGTCGTTAAGGGCTTCGTTTTTGCCTGAATCGTTCACAGTCAGTCTCGACTAATCGCACACTTATCCTCAGTGAAATACTATGACCAAATAATTGTCCCGAGACAGCGAAGTTCCAAACATAATCTAAAAGCTAAGAATTCAACCCACAGTTCTTGACAAAAATTAACAAGATTTTTTTTCTGGCAAAAACTACAAAAAATGAGAACTAAGGAAATTTACTTTTGCACTTCAACTGTTATCTGATAGGGGACGGGATTGTCAAACGTTAACGTAACGTTCCAATTCTGATCGGACGATAGTGCATTGACTGAAACTGAAAGGCGCTTTATGTTCAACATGCTAGATATGCCGTCGGATGTGGAGTAGGTAGGTCTTCTGGTACACGGGTACCGTTGAGTCTGATTCTGTATAGGTCTGAGACGGAGACACTATTGTAGCAGTTATGCTTGCGGTTCCTTGCCACGAAAGCGTAGTTATAACTTGAGTTGTGCCGCTTGGTACTTTAGCGAGAAGGTTTGACGAAAAATCTGGACTCTGTTGAAAGTTCTGTTGGATCTCTGTTGCAGAAAGGGCGCGGTTGTAAATGTGAACTTCATCAATAGAACCTTTAAACTTATTGATAAAGTACGAATATCTTGCGCCCACAACAATGGGATTGGCACCTGTCAAAGTAGCTGTGCCTGCAGCATTTCCTATTTAACACCATTAAGATATACCTTCAATGTTGTTCCATCTATGTAAAAGCGCAAAAGCTCCAAGTGTTAAGAGCTAATGTTCCAGCGACTTTGTCAACGACTCAATTTCGCAATGACACTCTTAGGGTTCCGTAGCGTTATACATTTCCCATCCATAACTTGCATCATCAGCAGTTTTAGATGCAATTACAAAATCTACTGATGAATTATCTGTCAGGATTAAACCACGACGCTTCACAGTTATACTTGAAGGTTATAAGAGATGGAGTATTCAGGAACACTCACATAGTTGCACTTCCATCGAAGCTGAGGGCCTGATCATATTTTCCAGCTACTGATGTTGCACCGTTTATTGTTCCAGTGTTTCCGTTTCCGCTGCTATCTTCTGCATATGGTTCCGGTTCCTTCGTCGAAGCGCCACCATCCTACTAGTCCTGGATGGGGGTCTATTATGGCGGCTTGTGCGTTGTTGTTTGTCTGCAGGACCATGAATGATGAAACTGCTATGATTGCACAAAGTACTAGTGCGGTTACCGCTTTCTTTTTAGTCCAAACTACTCCGTTCATTAATAATCGCTCGTTTTATCATATTTAGACAAGTAATATAAATCATATTTTCTTTTTGGGAATATTATGGTTTTGTGAACTCGATTGAGTAACCATTTTGCAGTTTGTTGGAATAGGTCGAAGTCTAAAATCAAAAATAACTCCAAGAAATTACATCGCCTTTGAATTCATAAAGAAAAAAGAAATGTAGGAAATTTTTTACAGGTTTCAGGCAACTGTTGATTGGCCATGGTGGATTGAAGATTCCGGATTAATTTCATTGACATATTGCGAAATATGCAATATCGATTATATTCTTTTTTTATGATTTTCATATTAGCGAATAAACCGAGGAAAAATTGTGACTTTACAATTGTATTGGAAAAAGGTAAAGCGAACTATTTGCCTTGCAGGATATTCTGGTTTATTAGTCTTTACCCTTAGCGGTTTAATGTTCCAAGGCAGAATATGGCAGCTTGCAGGAAGTCTTTATTGGGCTGTAATTGTAGGCAGTTTCCTTGTTCAATATATTTATAATAATCATAAAGAGCGATCAAAAATAGAACCAAAGAATTTGGAACTATTAGGGAAAAAAATAGCAGTGAACTAAAAAAACAGTTAGAAACCTAACTTATCTTCAACAAACTATCCCACAACAATGTCAAGCAACTAGAAGTTACTAAAACAACAAAAAAGTAATAAAATTCTAATTTCAACCCATGTTCAAAATTAATTAACAATTAGCCAAACTGCATCATAAGCACTCAACTGAGCAGGTAACATCAATTATCGCAGAAATCGGATTAATTGTGACATAAGGAACAGAAACCGGCGGGGCAGCAAACTCTAAGGCTTCTGCAACAGTTATTGTCGCAACACCTTTAGCCTGAACATAATCAAGAAAACTAGCAAAATCCCCATCACGCACATCATAACTGCTATAATAATGAAAAACAATATTCATGTAACCATTGGCAGCAGAAACTTCATCAATCTTCTCTTTGAGATCCGACAGAGCAGTTGATTGTCCAGTATCTGCCACATAGGCAGGCTGCACAAAGTCAGTTATCGGAAAATACATCAAGTACGGCGAAACATAGGCAGACCTAGCTGACTGATAATAGTCACGTACTATTGAGTCAGTATAGTCATTTCTCAACCCTTCGGGATAAGCAAAATTATTCGCAGTCAACCCCCAACCCAGTAATTTATCTTTGGAGTCTTGAAGTTCCTGTCTTATCTGCAATTCAGAAAGAGCTGTCAAAGTATAATGATGGTCACAGTGACTGCCAATTTCGTTACCTTCATCTTGCAGTTCTACAAGTTGTTGATGTGTCATCCAAGGGGTAGGGTATTGACCAGGCCACGGATCTGAATCAATATCAGCCGTGTTTACAAAAAAAGTTGCAACTATCCCTCTAGGTTTAAGCATTTCATAATAAACATCATACTGTGTTTGGTATCCATTATCAAATTGAATAGAGATAGCACCTCGCGTAGGGACAGCGAGATTTAAGGCTTGATCAATAGTGAGTACTGCAACACCTTTATTCTGGACATAATCAAGAAAGCTATCAAAGACTTGAGGATCTGTATTGGGTTGCCAATAACCTGGGTTTGGAGCTATATTGTGAAAAGCGATAATGGTCCAGCCATTTGAAGAGTAAGCTTGGTCAACCATACTCATAAGTATAGGCAAAACCTCGTCTCCAGAGGTATCAGCAAAACAAGGTAACGAAAACTGTTTTGTCGGATACGGCAACAAGTAGGGTCCAACAAATCCTGACCTTGCAGAACGAAAATAATCAGCAACTATCGAGTCAGTAAAGTCGTTTCTCAACCCATCGGGATAAGCAAAGTTTTTCGCAGTCAACCCCCAAGACTGCAACATTTGTTTGGAGGTTTGGCATTCCTCCCTTATTTCCGATTCAGATAGAGTTGGAAAATCTACGTGGGTATTCGCATGGCTGCCTATTTCATGTCCATAACTTTGAAGAGTTTGAAGTTCAGCAACAGTCATGTATGGTTCACTGACTCTGGCTGTGGACACGTAGAAGGTTGCTTTCATCCCATGCTCCTCCAACAAAGGAAGGGCGTAGTCGAACTGGCTTTGCCAACCATCATCAAAAGTTATAGTGATGGCGCCTTGTTTTGGTGTTGGATCTGCGAGACTTATCTGAATATTAAAACTTGCCAAAACTACAATGACAACTAAGATTATTACTCCTGAAGATTGTATCTTTTTCACTTCATGAATCTCCGCAAATCCGGTTATCGCGTTAACGCAGGGATAGCTTATGTTACTGTTTTCAGCCTCGCTACATTCTTCATATAGCTAATAAGGCTCCCTTTTTCGCATCGAAATTACCTCGTCTTCATTGAATTTAATGGATATTCTGAAATTGAGAATATTATCAGTTTAGATCCAAACACATCTGCCGAAAAGACACATACTATAAAGCAAATACAACAGGTAACTATCCAAACTAGCACTGAATAACAAAAACAGAGGTTCCTAAAATATCGCTAAAATCTTGAGTCCAGCTTCAGAAAAAACGCGAAACTGCAATTGCTTAGGAACCGTAACCTTGTCTACGGCAAAGACCTAACCACAAACTCTCACACAACAACCCAGGAACTAAAAGTACTTAGAAACTCACAAATTATAAAAATAAAAAACATACAAAACGTCTTCCAATTAACTGACCTTCAACCAAACTGCGTCATAAGCATTCAACTGAGCAGGCACCAAACCAACTTCCGCAACATACGTTTCAGTAACGTCTGGAAACCCTCACCTAAAACTGAAATCCTTAATCTCACCAGCCTCAACCATCACCAGCTGTTGATTGCAAAGTATCTCGTATTTCATCAGTAAAAAAACGTTTAGCGCTTACCCTTCTCAGTGTTTGCGTTTCTTGAAGTAAATTATTAGACCTAAGGCAATCACAGCAACTGCTGCAATTGTAGCAACCAGCAGCAAGTTGGTATCAAAGAAACTCGTCGATGGTGCGGGTGATGGCGTGGGACTAGCTGTTGGAGTTGGTGAAGGCGTGGGACTTGGCGATGGAATTGTACTTGGGGATGGACCCGGTGAGACTATTGGAGTAGGTGAGGACGATGGTGATAGAGAAGTGGAAGGCGTAGGTGTGGTATTTGGCGTCGAAGAAGGTGTGGGACTAGCTGTTGGAGTTGGTGATGGCGTGGGACTAGCTGTTGGAGTTGGTGAAGGCGTTGGGTCGACCGATTTTTCAGGATCACTCATAAAAAATAATGGGTTCCAGACTAGAGTTACTCCGTTGTTTAGGTCATATTGTTCTAGAATAAATGGTCCTTGACCAACCAACATAGTAAGATTGTTGTTAATTGGGTTTGTTTGAGTCCAAGGCTGGAATGTCTGGTAGTCTGTTACATTTTTCCATATATGTTCTGGAAGAATTGTGAACCAAGCCATGTCGTAGAGGTATTTGTAGCCAGTGGCATTTACATAAATCTCAATCGTGGAGTCATTGGGGGTATTTGTGCTTAGAATTTTGTTTAGTATATTATTGAAGGTCGTGGCGTTGTTTGCTTTTAGGTAGTCAATGCAGAACTTTATGTCACTGGATGTGAATGGTTCATTATCCTGCCAAACAATATTGCCCTCCAACTCAAAGGTAACTTTCATTCCATTTTTTCCTTGAGGTGTCGTCCAGTTCTCAATTACCCAATTCTTTGCGAGCATTGGTGTTTCTTGCAGTGTGGATGGATCAAGGTAGAATAGCGGACAGTAAATTTTCTGCAGTATGTTCCACTCGTTTGCTTGCAGTGCAATGCAAGGGTTTAGGGTTGACAAGTTTCCTATAGTTGACAGCACAAATGATCCACCAAACGGTGAATTGTCTGGATGTACATTTAGGTAGGTCCAGAAGTTGTCTGCGCCAAAACCTGGCATGTTAACAACTCCTGTCCAGCTTGATCTTACGGCTGCGATTTCAGGGGTTGAGCAGACAGGTAAATACGGTAAAAGTTGTCCTGAATATGTCTGGGCATCCAAGACTGCCTTCTGAACCTCAGCTTTGTCATTACCAAACCAAAGCGTTTCTAACGCTGAATCTAAAGTTGAGTTATGTACTCCTGAGAAAGCAAAAGTTCCATTGATATCCTGAGATGAATGCAAGAGAGGATACAAACCAAACGGCGCGTGAGCCAGAGAAACATCCATTACGCAAATATCAAAATCCCGCCTTTCCATAGTTCTTTCAAGCAAGATATAGTCTGGAAGTGCCAAATGATAGGTGGGGATTCCTGTGGCATTCATGTAATAGCTAATTGTATATCCTATATCCCAAAGAACTGCTGAACGGGTCCATGTTGGGGTCAAAATAGTTACAGTGTCAAGTGTTTCGTTGGAACCAGGAGTATTTCTCCAACCTAAACTATTGACTACATATCCAGCATTGTCTAGAATTTGACGTGCCTTTTGTGAATCAAAATCAGGAGCAACGGCATTAATATTTGTCCAGCTAGGCGAGAGCGGTGGCACGAAAGTTGTCACTGGATCAACCCAGCCACTTAACAGTGTATCACAAATGTATGCTCTATCAACTAAGTATGATACAGCTTGACGAATTGCTGTATCATTGAAGGGACTTTTACGAATGTTAAAAAAAATACTACTAAGTTTTGTACTTCCCTCAGTTGACCTGTAGATCATCAAATTGCTATTTGAACTCAGATTTGCAGCTTCTTCAAAACTTCCTACTCTTGGAATCATTTCAACTTGCCCATCTACTAATGCTGCTTGTTCTTTGTCGAATCCAAAAAGAGGAAAAAACTTGTAGGCAAGAACATCTATTTTTGGTCCGCTCTGTAAAGTATCAACCCCAGCTGCCTGCGGATAAAAAGTGACCAGAACTGCCATAGGCAATAACATAATTAACAGAATTGTAGATAGGGTTTTTCTTTTTACCATTTTCTTTACCCATATTATAATTTTGCAAACAGTCTTACTTGTTTTGGTTCAACACATCTTTGAAGAAATCTGTTATTCCATTTGCGGCTTGCATATGAAGTTGATCTAAGGTCTTTCCTTGTGATGATGTGGCAGTTATTCGTGCTTCGTATACTACTTTTCCAGTACTATCCGTAATTTGAGCGGTAATTATAGCCACAGAAGAACCTGCAGTGTTGGGGTTGTAGAGGTCTCCACTTACATGTGTATTTACAGTAACATAGTATCCTACTGATCTGCCTCCGAATGGCTCAAAATCTAAGATGTGTGATTCAGGAGCAATTTGACCCGCATCATACATTGCTTGTTCTGCTGCACAATTAGCCATTGCAGAGGGATCAGAAACCCATGCTGATGGAATCCCGTTTACAAGAAAGAGTTCAGCTTCGAGTTGTGCTCCATCGTTGATTTTTGCCGGTTCAGTGTTAATGGTATATGTGCCAGGATTTACCATTATGACAAGTGTTGTTGGGGGAGATTGAAGAGGCGGATTTGTAGGTTGGTCTACTGGTCCTGTTGGATATTCTGGAATTGTTGGATTTGTCGGATCTGGGTTAGATATTGGAGTTGAGGAAAATGGAGGAAATGGCGGTGGCGTTATTTCTTGAGTTGGGGACTGCGGGTTTGTTTCAGTGACTTGTGGAGGTGGTGGATTATCATCAACTGGAGGAGGTACAGGATTTACTGGTCCTGAGCTGCTGGGTTCAGGAATAAAAGCACCCGCATAAGTGTATTTAACCACGCTTGCTGGAGGTGAACTAATTGACACACCAACTACTCGAGATAGTTCAGTGTCGGTTTCAATGTAAGTTCTTATTTGTTCAGAATTAACGTAAAAAAACATTGTTCTGCCATGCCGTTCCATATCCAACTGAACTGGAGTATTTGCTTGCTCATTATATCCACCTCTCCCAAAAAGTTCTGAGACCATTGCAGGTACTTCTTGACCATCGCGGTAAAATACAAACGTTCCTGACGCCCCATTAGCCGCCCAGGTGTAAGTGTGTCTCTCAGTATAAACCGTAGCTTCAATCCAACTATGACCTCCACCGCCAAGCCATATTCCTATAACCTCTACTTTCCAATCGTAAACACCTGTAGGGATATTATAGTGGGCAATTGATGAGATTCCATCTTCCCCAGAAAGTACAACTCCTCCGCCTGCAGGTAAACTAATCCCGCTCTCATGTATCAAGGTCCACCCGCCGTCATCTTTCATCTCTGTTAAATTATCGAATCTAAAGTTGGTTCCAAACTGTGCAGCCTTAACAGTTAAGGCGACACCCAATAAAACAAGGAAAACAATTACACCAATTATGAGAAAAAAAATTCCAGTTCTCAGTTGGCTCATAAGTACCTATATAATACTGATGATAGAACTCTGATATAAAATTTTAGTCAAACCAAACTAATGAAGCGCACGCATGTTTTTTACTCATTTAATTCACCTTTAACCATGAAACATCATAGGCAGTTAATTGTGCAGGCGCCAAACTGACCTCCACCACATAGGTTCCGGTAACACCAGGAACGTTCCACAAGAAACTGTATTCACACGTAGCGTCGGCGGAAACGCTTATCGGTTGAAAATCATAATAGTAGTAGCTTGGACCGGTAACGGTTAACGTCAATGTAGAGCTAAAAGATGGATTTAACTGGTTAAACACGGTTACCCCCAAATTCAGCGACTGCCCTTTATTGTAAGTTGCCAAATTCGGATCCACATTCAACATGAGGTAGCATGCGCTGTTTAGCTCGGTTATGTAAACGTTCATTTCACTCTCCAGCATTGTGACTTGTCGGTCGCTGTTCTTAATCTCGTTCATTGAAGCTGTTAGATAATGCTGGTATGACTGAACCAAGTTTTGAGTGATGGGTTCATAGTCAGGGTCAATCGATGAAGTATACGTATATCCTCTTTGAACAGCTGCAGGAATAGCTACATGCTTGGCAAACCAATATTCAAGGGCAACCGGATCATTGCTAGCACAAATTACATCCGCATAACTTGCAACGTCATAAGTTGTAAAAGGACCGCAAGGACCATAGGTTGGGCGTTCGCCTCCAGGCTGAAACGGATTAGCGTTAACCCAAATCCCATCTAATATGTTTAAGGTAGGAAACCGGGTTTCAACCATTAATGTACCCATTCCACCATCACCCACGGTGTCATGCATACCTGTCAACGTTTGTGAGCCGACACCCATGTAATTCTTCACACACGAAGTTGCACCATAGTTGTAGTGGGACTTGAACATTGGCATGTTGATTATTTTCAACCTAGACGAATCGTAGGTTTCTGCTAATTGATTCCAAACCCCATTTTTGAAACTAATTTGGGTGCCATATACTGTTTGGAACTTAGGGTAGGAAACCTTAACTCCCGTCACTGGACTAGGTGTAGGGTTAACCACATACCCATTCGAAAGGTCGCCGCTGCTATACTCCGCGACGCTATCCGCACGGATAGGATACCAGGAATAAGCAGACACTTTATGGTTTGGAAACATCCCAGCAACATCCGCCATAGACTGCGAACGATCATAAGCATTACTTTCAGCCATTTCTACTCCTCCCGTATCCTGGCCATTGTCAGCTATCACTACTTCACCAGTGAAGCCATCAGGATGCCCAACGATGGACTTGACCAAGCTTTTAGCTAAGTCGGTGTTTGTGCCACCGCGCTGAGGGCTCTGCCCATTCACTTTTATTATTATTACATCATCGGATCCAATTAAACCCGAGGGAGTGGCGGCGGTTCTAAAAAAGCTCAAACCACCCCTCTGCATAGAGGATAAAAGCGCAGACATCGCTGCGTCCATATTCCCTTCCGCACCAGAAGCATGCTGAACAATGAAAAGATTAGATGCGGTTGCTTCACCTGATAGTTGTGAATGCAGATCAAGAGCAACCGGAGCAAAATTAATCGCCGGAACAGAATCACCTGTAAACACTGAAAAGTTAGAACCGGCTAAAACAACCAATAGACCGCTGACAATCACTGCTACTGCAACGCGTGACCTAAGAATCCGCTTATGAAACAATTTACCCGTCAAACCCACAAAAGGCAAGCCTAACGCCACCAAGAAAACGTTGATGTTTGCCACAGCCACTTTCTGACACGGATAATAAATACGCGAAGGCTTAGTACCCGTTCTTACTATCAACCACACAACACTTACAACAGCCAATAGGGCTAAGAACCAAATCGATTTCCTAGAATGGTTATGCAGAAAGTTGTGCGTTTTCAAACTGACCCTTCCTAACAAAAACCACACGGCAAGAGAAAAGCAAAAAAGTTATCATTAATCTCAACGTAGTTTTTCTACTCATTCCTCTCGCCTCGTACACTGACAAGAGCAAGGATATTTCTCGCATTAAAGATTTCCCAGACAGGATTCACATGATTCACTATTGCGCAAACACAGTAGGCCTTCTCGTCTAGAAGCGATAATTGTTTTGAATCAAACAATTGCCTATCCAAGAGAAAAGACTAATCCTAATACTCTCGGCTAACATAATTTTAGTTCTTATGCTCATGTATAATTCGGTTAGTTTAGCTGCTCCAAGTTTATTTTGGCGTCAGATATTTTTCAGGGTTGATGCCAAGTTGCTTGCATAATTCAAGAAATGCTTGCACTCGGTTCTCTCTGTTTTGGGTGTTAAAGAGCAAAAAGAAGGCGCGCTGCTTCATATCAAATGGCTCTTTTGTCTTTCCATACAAATAGAAGAGCATTGCAGCAAAGAGGACTGCGACATCACCTTCTCGAGTTAACAATCCCTTTATGAGTGCTTCCTTTACTTTCGCTGGATGGTATTTTTCGATGTCGTCTAGTACTTGTGAAAGGCCACCGAATATTTTGGCGTTTTGCAGGGCTTCGATGATAGAGTGGCTTCGTTCGTTGTTTGTTACCAAGTTTGTGGCGAATCTTGTAACTGCAACTCTGACAGCTGGATTGGGATCTTCTATTGCATTTTTAATGGTTTCACGAGCACTTTTTGTGTCGATTTGGGCAAGGGCTTCAATATCTCGCCAGTCTCGAGGGCGGTGCTTGATTAGCATTTGCTCAATTTCAATGCGTTCTGTCTGAGAAGCCAATTTTATTGCATCTAAATCGTATCCTATGCCATCATGCCACTTTTCATAATTGATCTCCATACTCTTTTCGAAGCGGCGAAGTGGTGAAACAGAGCTTGATTTGATAGAATCAGTCTTTGGATTCGAAGTCTCAGAGTTGCTTTCTGGAAGTTTAAGAGAGTCTATTCTTGGCATTGCTCTCAACACCCCTATATGAAACAAGTTAATAAGAACGTTTTTCGAACTTCATTTACTTCACCTTCAACCATGCAGTGTCCTAGGCAGTTAACTGGGCAGGCACCAAACCAACTTCTCAAGCTCTCCAAAAAATAACGGAAAACTGTCAGGCGAGCGTTTCCTAAGTACATAGAACCTCTCTCATAATGAGAAAGAAATGCTTCCTGTGAGTGAATTTGATCAGAGGTATTTGTTGGGTTATTTGGGTGAACCTATTCTATGGGCTTGCCTTCCCAACTGCCCTTTTGGAGCAGCAAGTGATTTTTAACTCTGAACCAGAAAGTAGTACATGATGTTACTTTTTCTAACCCACACTACTACCCGAGAAAAGCATTTTTTGATAATTTTGTTGCTCTTGAAAAATCAAATAGTAGCTAAGTTAGTGTAAAATAGTTTAAATCGAGTGGAACAATACTGGTATTGTGGTTATAGAATTGGAAAAAATAGAAATACCAAAAATGACACTAGTTATCGTGCTAATTTTAACAGTTGTAGTTGCTAGTGTCATCTCAGCAGTGGTTTCAACTCAGCTCGCTATTGGACTGCAAGGTGAGAAAGGCGAAAAAGGAGACATGGGAGCTACTGGAGCGACAGGCGCAACAGGAGCGACAGGCGCAACAGGAGCGACAGGCGCAACAGGAGCGACAGGCGCAACAGGAGCGACAGGCGCAACAGGAGCGACAGGCGCTACTGGACAACCAGGGGCAACTGGTGTTGCAGGCCCAATAGGCGCAACAGGATCTCAAGGTATTCAAGGTCCACCCGGAATTACCGCCGTTAACTCTACAAAAATTGATTATACTGCTCTTGATATTAACAGCAATGACAGTATAGCAATTCCTATTGGTAACGTCACCATAACTGCACCCTCAAATGGTGTTGTCATTGTCACATTGAACGTTGGCTATGTTGATATGTATTACAACAATTCATGTGCGATATATCTTGGAACCTCCCCAACCTCACCTGGCTGGGATGACCTCGATATTTGCATACGTGGAACAAGAACTTCTGGCCCAACAGATGAACGCGTATTTTTTGACATGACTGCTCAAGCAGCATACAACGTCATAGCGGGCAACAAATACACTTTCTACGCAACAGCTAGCAGATACTACGGCTACGACGACTCGATAATGTTTCTAAGTAACATCCACCTTATTGCAGCGTTCTCCGCAACCTAACCCTTTTTTACCCATTTTTTTCCAAAGAAATTTGCAAGGAGAAAAGTCTTCTCATATTCTTGTCTCTTGTAAAGAATTATGACTGAAGACGAGTTTACACTTTAACTGAGACCTGGAATATTTTTTATGCCTCAAACGAACGCGTTGGCATACAGTCGTGCGAGCTCATAAGAGTCATCGATAGGAACTCCGATGTTTTCTGTCTCCTCACCTTATAACGCGCGGCCTGTTAATTCCTTTATCTTTTTGTAAATGTGCAACTCTGAAATAAAAAGAATAAGAAAGGTTTAAGCAAATAGAAACATTATGTTTTAATAGATAATTAACACAAATTTAAGTCACCCATTAATATCAGAAAGAAGTAACATGAAGAAAATTCAATTGCTTGTAGTAGCATTTTCAATTTTGCTTTCAATATGTCTACTTGCAAGTTCGCAAGTCGTTAAAGCTGCTGGTTCTTCAACTATCTCTGTTCCAACTCTTAGTCCCGTTAGTCCTATCACTTTAGGCGGTTCTGTAAAGGCCAACGTCATTGTAGGCGGCATTGGAGGTACTCCCACTGGAACAATAACATTCCAATACTCAACTGACAGCGCTCAAACGTGGAATACGCTTGGTGCTACCAAAACGTTGTCTAAAGGTTCTGCAACTTCAGATTCCTATACTCCGAACGCGGTTGGAAACAACTATCGCATCCGAGCAGTCTATAGCGGCGACAACAAGTTCGATGGTGCAACGGGGAACGCAGCATCACTAACGGTTAATAAGGCTAATCCAACTGTTCCAGCTCCAACTCTGAACCCGACAAACCCGATTTCCCTTGGAGGATCAATAACTGCTACCGCAACTATTTCTGGAATTTCAGGTGTTACTCCAATTGGAACAGTAACATTCCAATATTCTACAAACAGCGGTTTAACCTGGACCCAACTTGGCACCATAAAAACGTTGTCTACTAATTCTGCAACTTCCGATTCCTATACTCCGAACGCGGTTGGAAACAACTATCGCATCCGAGCAGTCTATGGAGGAGACAACAACTACAATATCGTAACAGGGAGTCCTGCATCTCTAACGGTTGATAAGGCTAATCCAACTGTTCCAGCTCCTTTAGTTGATCCAAACCCCGTTGTTGTTAATAATACGATTACAGTTTCTGTGGCTATTTCTGGTTTTTCTGGTGGCGCGACTCCGACTGGTACGACCACTTTCCAGGTTAAAATTGGAGCTGACTCGTGGATTACTATCGGTTCTGCGGTGTCTATTAGCAATGGTTCAGCTTCTATGACTTACATTCCTCCAATTATCGGTAGCTATCAGTTCCGAGTGGTTTACAGTGGTGATAGTAACTATAATAGTGCTTCAGGTTCTGCTGCGTCTGTTACGGTGAATTTTCCTCCACCTGATCATTTTGAGTTTAGTTCTGTTGGCACTCAGACTGCGGGAACATCGTTTAACATAATAATTACAGCTAAAGATGCTTCCAATAATACTCTCACAAACTATATTGGAGCTAACGCTTTGAATGTTTCAACTGGTACTGTTAGTCCATCTGTCACTGGTTTGTTCTCAAGTGGTATTTGGGTAGGATCAGTGACGGTTACTGGTGCAGGTTCAGGAGTTACACTTTTCACAACTGGGTCAGGGGTGTCTGGAACAAGCAACATCTTCACTGTTAATCCTGGTGCTCTTAACAATTTCACTTTTGCTCCTATCAGTAGTCCTCAGACTGCTGGTTCTGCTTTCAGCATAACTGTAACGGCTAAAGACGTATACGGGAACAGAGTTACAGGCTATGTTGGCTCGCCGTCTCTGACTTATTCTGCAGGATCAATTAGTCCTAGCACGATTGATGCTTTCATTAGTGGTGTAGGCTCAGCTTCAGTTACTGTGACAGCTCTTGGCTCAGAGGTCAATATTACAGTTAGTTATGAGAATCGCACAGGAGTCAGTAATTTGTTTGCAGTAACAAATTCCCCACCTCCTACGCCCAAGCCCACTCCACCGTCAACTCCAACTCCAACGTCAATGCCAACATCAAAACCAGCGCCTACAAGCACACAAAAAGTTACTCCAACTCCAACTCCAACAGCAGCGCCATCACCTTCCCCAACTCAATTAGAAACAACTGTTAAGGCAAAGACAGATAGTGGCACAACAGTTGACCTTGCAATCAGAGGAAACATAACCGGAACTCAGATGTCTAACGTTACAATAGCAACAAACCAATCCTTCGCAACAATAGTAACTTTCACAGTAACAGGCGAAAACGGCACCACAGGTTATAGTAACATAACCATACCAAAAACCCTAATATCATATGGAACCACCCCAACCTTATTTATAGAAAACAAGCAAGCTGCAAACCAAGGTTACACACAGGATCTTGAAAACTTTTATGTATGGTACACAACCCAATTTAGTACACATCAAATAAATATACAATTTACGAAACCATTAACGACTCAAACAGCATCCTATTTAAATTCGCTCGCCATCGGTTTGTTCGTTCCCGAAATAGTTTTGATCTTCACTGTAGTAGCCTTCAAACGTTTAAGACGAAAACCTGAAAACATATAACCAAGTAGTGCTTCAATTTCATAAAATTATTGATACTATAAAGCAAAAATAGAACTAGGTTGGGCCTCTTCCACTTATCCAACACTATCTTGAAAGCACGAGTTTAGATTGTTCTGTTCTATAAAGCTATGTTGTTACGACATCTATTGCCAATTTGTCTCTTTGGTCAACATAGGTGAAGGGTTTGTTTGTATCGTTTATGTAATCTCTGAGGTAGGAAACCTGAGATAGTATGGTTTTGGCTATCTCAGCTTTAATATGGTTGGTTCCGTTTTTAACTGTGGTTATATAGAAGTTGTTCCTGTGTAGATAATAGTTAATTCCAGCTTTCTCATAAGGGTACTTTCGGAAGGCAACATCTCATCTAATTTACCGCTAACCATACAGTGTCATACGCCGTCAATTGTGCTGGAACCAGACTGACCTCCACCACATAGGTTCCAGTAGCAACAGGAACGTTCCACAAGAAACTGTATTCATACATAGCGTCACCGGTAATGCTTATCAGTTGAAAATCATAATATCCGTACCCGTTAGGTCCTGTGACAGTCAAAGCTAAGGTAGCTTCCAATGCAGGAGTAGGCTGGTTTAGCACATTCACCGTTAACTTCAGCGATTGACCCTGAGAATACACTGCTTGTAGGGGTTCGATGTTTAAGAGAAGATGGCTTTGGTTTTCAGTTGCTCCAGTCATTTTAAAATCCAACTCGAATTTGCTATCTAAGTCGTTTTCGTAACTATTGAGGTAGGGCGAAAACGTAGACACGTATATTTTGTCTTGGGCAGGGCTGAACTTGAGAATTCTTAAAAAACCGTTTCCACCGTTCGTTCTGGACTGGTAATCCGCCAAAAGCTGATGGACTTCAAAACCATTCACAGTGTCCACTCTTTTTGCTTCGCCATGATTATGACCACAAAGAACTAAAAAAACCTGATCAGCATGAGGAGCCACAAAACTATTCCATATGTGATTGCCCTCAGTTGTCCTTGATGCAGATCCATCAGCATTCATATAATCATGAGTTACAACAATAACTCTCCTATCAGGAAAGTCAGCCAGCGTGCTGTTAGCCCAAGCTAAAACTGCATCGCTGGGGTGATACTGAAAATGAAATATCAAGTAGTCATCTCCTCCACCTGAAAACAACTCAAAATTGTTCGCGTTACTGCTCAAATAGTGCCCCCCATACCCACTTTTGCCTACAAATCGACTGTATCCAAAAAAAGTGTCGTAGTTTGTTAAACTTCCACCAGACGCGAAATCATGATTTCCCGGCAATACAGCCCAAGACACTTGATCATCTAACTTGCTCAAGCTGCGGTTCGCGTTCTGCCACTGAGCTAAAACACCCGCTTGATTAATTATGTCTCCTTCATGAGTAACAAATACTGCATTCAAATTTTGAACCTCATCAACAATCCATTGAGTCTGATTATCAAATATCCAAGGGTAACTTTCGCTGTAAAATTGAGTATCTGGCAAGACTATAATCGTGAAATCTTCCGCAGGTTCCGCATCCAAAGATTGAACACCCGAGTCAGTCTGGGCTATATCCTCCTGAAAATCTAACAATCCTTGAGAAACAATCCCTGAGCAAGACGCAACCATCAACAAGCAGATAGCAAACCCACTAAGAAAGAATTCCCCAAGCCGACTCATCTATCTTTTCCCCCAAAAAAAACTAGAAAGAAAAACTAAAGATGCAAAACAGCTGCTTCGGCAATCCAACTTGTCGTAAGCAAACCAACTATCCAACCGCTTAAGCTCACCACGAAGCGCCAACAGTCAACAACCTCCTTCCGACTAACCACACCAACAAGACTGAACAATAACATTCACTATAAAACAGCAATATTAAGCATATTTCAAAACCGACAATACCCTTTTAATGAAAATCATGTTGCATCCAGCCATATCACATCGTAGGTCGTTAACTCCGCTGGAACAGAACTTACTTCCACCACATACTTTCCAGCAACATCCGGAACAACCCAACTAAAACTATAATCTTTAACCTCATCAGCCGCTACGGATACGGTTTGAAAATCATAATGATAAAGCCCTTCTGGACCAGTAATTGTCAACGCCAAAGTAGACTCCAAAGCAGGATTCAACTCATTGAACACAGTCGTAATCAATGTTACTGGCTGTCCCCTCAAATAAACCCCTGAGGGCTCTACAGTTAACAGGAGGTGAACCGGTTTAGCGATGCTCAAAAGAGCTGCCTCGGTATTAACTAGTCCATTTCCAAATGTGTTATCTCTTCCCGCAACTCCTAAATCATCAGCAGTTGACTGCAAAATATCTCGAACTTCATCTGGGGTCAATGTGGAGTCTCGCGCTAACAGCAAAGCAGCAACTCCAGAAACATGCGGTGTAGCCATCGATGTTCCCTGATAAAACCAGAAACCCCAATCCACAGGAGTATCACCAAAAGTGTTCTGCAAAACACCATCCGCAAATCCATCACCATTCTGGTCAACTCCAGTATTGCCGCCAGGAGCAACAATATCCAGAGACGACCCATAATTTGAGTAAGGCGCCCTAGCTTCATCATACTGCGTTGCCCCCACAGCAATAACATAAGCATCATAAGCAGCCGGATAACCAACGGCGCCGTTGTCATTTCCCGAGGCAGCAACCACCACTACACCATTATTATACGCATAAGCCACAGCAGCCTCCAAAGTAGATGAAGGACTAGAACCGCCCAAACTCATACTTATTATGTCAGCCCCATTATCAACTGCGTAATAGATTCCGTCAGCTATCCACTGGTAAGTTCCAGAACCCGCAGAATTCAAAACCTTAACAGGCATTATAGTAGTCTCGAAAGCAACCCCCGCAACCCCAACGCCGTTGTTAGTTGTCTGGGCAATTGTTCCTGAAACATGTGTACCATGGCCATTATCGTCGTTTGGATGTGCATCCTGATTTACAAAATCCCATCCTCCCAAAAAAGAATTTCCGCTTAGATCCGGAGCCATTTCATAGGAAGTCGTCACCCAATCACCTGCACCCGACTCCACATCATCATAAAAAATTGTGTGAGCACCATTTTGGTCTGTTAGTTTGATTTCATCAACAAAGAATGCGCCATCCGAATTAAACAACCCATCTTCATCACTATATGAATCATCACTAAAAACTCTGAACCGAACCAAAACTCCGCTTCCTTTATAGGCCGACAGATCAACGGAATCTGATCTCCAACTTACCAGTCCCACTCTTGAAGGTCCATTGTAACTCTTTAGTGTAACCCAACTATAACCATCATCTGTCGAAATCTCCACAAACGCAAAATCATAGTCAACCTCCAAGTGATAGCGATACTGATACGAAAAAACAACCGTTCCGGTGGCTGAAGTCAAATCAAAATCATGCTGCAAATACTCCTTCCAACCATTACCATACCCCGGCGGACTAGGGGTAATCGTCCCATAGAGCGCAGTCCAACTTGAGGGCGCCGTGCTTACCCCACACCACCAAGAACTCCCCGAATAAGCATTGTAAGTACTGATATGCCAATTCGAAGGCGCAACATAATCCTGATACGCAACACCCGTATCAACCACCGCCACAACAACACTTGAATCGCCAGTTTCCAAATCCCAAGCTGTCTTCGCATGAATGCCACCATAAACTACATTATCTAAATTCCACTGAAGCCCAAATCCAGGATCATTGGGAACCATCGACGAATAAGCATAGTAATTAGGCTCCGCAAACTCAACCAACGGATCTCTTTGAAGCAAAGCAACCCACTCCTCAACCGTGCGAGAATTCGACACACTCCACCGCTCAACCTTACTTAAAACCCCCAAACCCACAGCTTTGGCACCCAAACCATTTCTCAAACCAGCAACCTGCCCCTCATCAATTCCCTCACGAAACTTTACCAATACCTCTCCAGGAACAAACCCGCTGCCAACATCCAACCGAACAACATCAGATTTAACATAGATGGGTAACTGTGCCGCGGGCAAACTACTATTTGCAGGCGAGGACTCAAACAGAAAACCCATCAAAGGCAAAACTAAGGTTGCTAAAAGCATAGCTAAAACCAACAAAACAATCAGCAACTTCCCCCTCAACTTTAACCCTCCTCCAAACAAACTAAAGAACCAGCAAATAAAAACACAACCGGCAAGGAGGTTAAAAAACAATACTCCAAAAAAGCGCACCGTCTCAACTTTAATTTTTTATGACTAACCCTTGAATTTGTGTTGTTACTCCATTTTTCTTAAACGCAAAATCAATCCTGAACGGATTCTTCATACTAAAAGACTCCTTAGGCACAGTTGTAATTTTAGGTATCCCCCCAGACAATTCATCAAGATCAAAAGTAACTAATAGTCGATGACGACAATACTCCCGTCGCTCTAATTGTTCAAGCATTTGATCTCGCTCCTTAATTTTTGACTTTAAAGCCTTCAATTGCTGCATCGAACTTAACCCCTCAAACTCCAAACGCTTCGCCTCCTCCACTTGATTTAGCAAATGACGCGCTCTACGCTCATAATACGGCAAAGTCTTAGCTATATCACGCTTAACCGTTCGCTCACATACACCCAACTTGGTAGCAATCTGCTTGATAGATAAATTCTGCTCAAGCAACTCAACAACCTGCTTGCGACGTTTACGCTCTTGCCAATACTTCTTGGTACTCTTAAAATTCACAACAACCCGCCTATAATCAGGCTTAGACTTGCCCTTAACACGCCTTCTCGTATCAAAAACACGCCCCCCAGCCTCAAAACCACCATCGAAACCATCACTCTCATCACCATCGAAAACCATAATCTAAACTCCTTTGAACAAAATAACCAAGAAATAACCCAATCCAACAAACAAAATCATTCAATTCACCATCAAATTTCCATTTATAGGACATTTTTATCCAATGCTAAACACACTTATTTCCATTACCCAAACAACAAAACACAACTATTTGTCAACAACAACTAAACACCAACTAAAAAAACAGTTAAAAACCCAAGTTATCTCCAACAAATCAAACAACAAACTATCCCATATGTGCTCGCTTGAAAATCTAATTACGAAAAGATATATACCGTATAAGAAAGAGATTACTTTGACTAAAGATGAAAGTTGGACTTTTTGGGTTTGGTAGAGCAGGTAGAGCCGTTGCGACTGTATTGCTGCAAAGCGAAGAAACATGTCTTTGCTGGGTTATCAGAAAATCTAAAGTTCTGCAGCATCGATCAGTTCCAGAGTTTCTTGGTATTAAGCATGATGAGCCAGGATTAATTTACTCTAAAGATGAATGGACTCCTGAGCAACTTTTCGACAAACACCCTGTAGACGTTATAATCGACTTTTCTTCTGCTGACGCCATATTATCTTACGGAAAGGAAGCGGCTAACAGAGGTATAGCTATTGTAACTGCAATATCAGCTTACCCTGCTGAAACGGTTGTTTTGCTAAAAAAATTATCTCGAAAAACAAGAGTACTTTGGTCTCCTAATATTACTATAGGCATCAATTTCTTGATGCTGGCAGCTAAAATCCTTAAAACTATTGCTCCTTATACAGATATTGAAATAGTTGAAGAACATTTCAAAAACAAAAAAGAGGTTTCCGGTACAGCTATAAAAATTTCTGAGGCATTATCGTTACCTGACGCAGATATTAAATCAGTTAGAGCAGGCGGCATTGTTGGTCGTCACGAGATCATCTTTGGGTTTCCTTATCAAACAGTGCGTTTAATTCATGAATCTATACAAAGAGAGGCATTTGGCGATGGGGCATTGTTTGCTGCTAAGAATCTTATCGATAGGAAAAAAGGATTTTATTCTATGGAAAACCTGTTAATTCCATATTTCAATTTGAAATGATTATTTCACCATTTAATTTTTTATTAAAAATTTATTCCAACCCAAAACAAAAAGATAATTTTCGTATGCTTTTCTACTGATCAATTTTAGCTGATATGCTGCCATAGTCACTAATAGAAATCCAGAAAAGGACTTGCAATGCTTTTCAACAATAACTATTTATGCTATCCCTCCTACATTTTACTAAAGGTGTTTTTATTGGAAACTGATAGAAAAATTGAAACCCATTCTAAATCCATGGAAAAAGCTGCTCAAAATATGGCTGACACAGTCCTGGCAATAATGGATAAACTTGCTGGAAAAGAATCTGACCTTAAACTAAGCTTCGAGGACTTAACGCTTGACATGGGTATGTTCAAGGCGAAACTTAACGGCTCAATTGTTTTAGACATCGTCTACGCCAAAGAAGCAACAACTTAACCAATCTAAGAGCAACAACGGATGTCTTTTGCAGCTTTAATAGGTGAGATGCTAGAATCAGGAAAAGTCACAGTATCCTCCAATAGCGTTAAAGCTGTAGAAATCAAAGCTGCAAACAAGAAAATCGAAATCAACGCCATCGACAAGAAAATCATAAAACAAGCCCTTTCAGCTGCACGGGAAGGAAGAAAGAGCAAAGGCATACTTGAACGCATAAAGGGAACCGTTGACCAAATCAATACCGCCAGAAGTCAGCTTAATCAACTAAAAGAGGTTGCCGAAGAACTATCTGAGGCAGGTGTCACTGTTACGCTCTCGTATATGGGCAATGTTGTTGTTACGATGGGTTCTCAAGCAAAACCCACATTGTCAAGTGCAGCAACAGGAACAAAAGCCATAGAAATAAACAGTCCACTAACGCTAATAGAACTAGGCATCTAACAAAAAGCAAAATAGTCACCCAAAAGTAATGCAACATCAGCACATCAAATACGAAACCAAAAACTCAACACTCAAGATCTGAATGATGAGGCTAAAATCTATTCTGTTTGCTGCGCTCAATATTTGGGTAACCTATTTATTTATAGGTCGACGATTTTTAATGTGAAGGATAATTATGGATCCGTCTTTATTGAATGGCAAGAAGGTTATTGGAGCTCAAGGTTCTATCCTGGGAGTAGTCGAGGGGGTAGACGTTGACTTGAACACTTGGTGCGCTTCAACTTTGTATGTAAGTCTTAGCGATGAGGCTGCTGCAGGGTTTGGATTAAAAAAACCCTTCATGAGTAAAATTACTGTATGTTTGCCTACCAAGGGTGTGAAAGCTATTGGGGACGTCATAACTTTAATTGAACCATTATTTAATCTTGATAGTCTTGCCGAACAATGCATTGTTAATCCTCCCAACCTGAAGGGGAAGAAAGTTGTGGGTGTCAAAGGCTACATTGTTGGTGATGTTGAAGCGATAGATTTAGAACCTGATAATTGGCGAGTTAAAGCTCTACAGGTCAGCTTAACTAAGGATGCTGCCCAAGAACTTGGATTAAGCAAGACTTTTCTAAGGAAAGCAATAATTGCCATTCCTACGAAAATAGTAAATTCAGTTGGCAATACAATTCTAATAAACGAAGCAATACAAGACCTCAAAGAACTAATAAAAAACTTGGAATTCAGTTAAGCTTCTCTAATCACCTACTATTCTTTCCACAAGTTCTCTTCCAAAGCGCCTTTTTGTTTTAAGGTTACAAATGTCTCACAGTGTGGACAACGTCTGATCAAATTAGATGGCTTAGATGGTCCAAAATCCACTATGTAATTTCTCTCATAAATTGGTAGGTTAAACTCTTTTCTGCAAGCTGGACAGATAACCTTGGTTGGCGAAATCACAGGTTTTTTAGGCAACTGTTTTTCCTGTTCTGCTTTGTCTGCCTCAAATCTACTAAAGGTTTTTTGGACACCAAATCGTCGGAGCAATTCTGCATACGCGTCAACTTTTTTCATACTTGTCTGAGCAATCACCGGCGCAGGAGCAGTGTCTGGAGACTGATCTGGTTCTTTGACTTCCTTGATTATCTCTTGCATATCTGGTTCTGACAAAAAGCTCTTTATTTTGCTACCTAAGACCTTAACTTTTTCACTTAACATTACCGTTACTGCTATTGTAGCTACTGCGACTGCACCAGCCACGGCAGAATAAATGGAATATTCAGGCAAAGAAATCAGACCAAAAGCAACAGTGTTTGCAAAGAACAATAACCCGATTGTAAACGCTACAATTATTACGAAAACGTTTCGTTTTCCAAAAACTTTAGCTAAATTTGACTCTTTGGTTGCTTCAACAACCTCTACAATAGGTGCTTTTGGCAACGCACTCTTTCGTTTGTCAACTATAGCTAAAACTACAATAATTATAGTCAATGCACATGCACTAGCAACTAAGGCATACGCAGAATAACCCGGTAAACTAATCAAGCCAAACGCAACACAATTCGCAAAGAAAAGTAAACCCACTACAATCGCTATGATTAAGATAAAAACACTCTTTTTCTTTGCTGACTTGGCTTTCGGAAGAGCCAAAACCTGTGCTTCATCCGATACATTGAGAGTTTGAATATCAGTCCCATCAGTCTCAACTACACTTATGCTTTCCTGCAAATCGACTGATGAAGAAACTGTTTCTAAAGCTTCATTTGATTCTGTAGCCGCACTAACGACACTTGCCTTCTGTATTTTTGCAAACGCACCCCTTCTTTTTTCAGCTAAAGCTAAAACAAACAACACTGCAATCAAGCACGCTACGCCAACCGCGGCAGCATACATTGAGAATACAGGCAAAGTAAACAGACCAAATGCAACAATATTCACATAAACCAGAAGACCCACAACAATTGCTATGATTGCTGCGAAAAAGCTTCGTCTCTTAGATCTCTTGGCTGCTGAAAGAACTGTAACTGCTATTTCATCTGGCACTTGAATTGCTTGAGTAACTTGGTCGTTAGAATCAACTTTTTCTATGCTTTCTTGGGTAATGACAAGTGAAGAAACTGTATCTGCCGTTTCTGGCACTGCATTTGACTCTTTGACTGCATCAATGATCTTTGTAGCATGTTTTTTTGAATCCGCTCCCCTTCGTTTGTCGATTAAGGCTGTCGCTATAATGATTATAGTTAGGGCTACTGCACCTGCTAAGGCAACATACATAGAGTATTCGGGTAACGCAATCAGGTTAAACGCAACGAAATTTACATAAAGCAACAGAACCGCTGCAATTGTTATGAGTATAGCGATAAGGTTCCTTTTTCTAGAAGACTTTGCAGATGGAGTAACTGGTGTTTTATCTGATTGATCTGTAGTTTGAACGGCAGGTTGACTAGAGTCAACTGTATCTGCATTTTCTTGGGAATCCACTGGAGATAAAATCATACTCGACGTTTCAACTGATTCTTCGCTTGAATTAACGATATTTGATTTTTGTGTTTTAGAAAACAAACTTCTACGTTTGTCCCTGATAACAATCGTCAGTGTTATTATCGTTAAAGTAACCGCGACTATCAAAGCTCCATAAGCAATTATGTCATTAACGAATATGGGCGCAGAAATTAGCCCAAAAGTTACAGCATTTGCATAGAACAACAAACCGCAAACAAAAATTACCATAATGACGAAAAATTTTTGTCCTCTGGTAAACTGCCTCGTTGTCGTCACGTTTTAGCACACGTATATGAGATTGCCTCTTAATCAATAAGAATTTTGGCTTTCATTTGCCAACTAATATGATAAAGGCAACGTCTAAAATTCACTGAACAAGAATCCAACCTTTAGGTTAACCCATTTGGCGATGGAAAAACCGCTCAGAAGAGCAAAAATCTACGCGCCATAGGCACAGCAGCAGGAATCACGATTGTATCCCTAATCCTGGCTATCATAGTAAGCGCAATCGCAGTAATAGGATATGGCATAGAAGTCGGCAAACTCTTAGATTTCACCAATTGGGCCGTAATATTCACCGCAATCGAAGCCATGGCCTTAATGACAACCTCAATATTCATCGTAAGAAAAATCCACACCAAACAAGTAATGTAAAAGGACGATCGAAAATTCGCAAGCTATGCGGGCTTATGCATAACTCTTGCATACCCACAAACTTTCCCTATTCCTAATTGCCTAATACAAAGATGCACCATCAAATAGACGCAAAGCAGAACTTACAAACAAAATAAATATAGAAAATTTAAAGCATCGAATCTTCAAGTTTCGCTGCTTGCCATAGCTGGAGCGCCTGAGAAAGAATGAACTGTTGATTCCCGAATCCATTGGTCAGGATTCTGATATTTAACTACTGGTGTTATTTGCCTGCGGGTTTCTATTTTTTTTGCTTCAAGGACACACATAGTTTCGACGAGTGTTTGTCTATGTCTTCCCTTTTCTTCGATGATGTATTCAAACACCTTCTTGAAACTCTCTAAATCTATTATCTCAGTATTTGATAGTTCATCGACAATAGTTCTAGCCGAGTTCGATGCAAGATAATTTGCATAAACCTTGGTGAGGAGAACTTCGAGGTTTGTCAATTTTTTTAAAATATCATAAGCAGTCAGGTATTCTAAATTATTAATTTTGGAGATTGTTTTTTCAAGCGTCATAATATCAATGGTTAAATCTGATAGTTCTTTTCTGAAATTTTTGCTTTCTATTTCAGGTAGGTCTAAGCGGTCAAGTATTCCTTGAATAATTTTTGCGCTTTTCTGGCTGTCATAAGCGATTCCTAAAACAAAGCTGCTTTCCGGCTGATTCATTTTTTTGGATAGCGTTTCACAGAGTTTAAGAGTTTCATTTTCTATGTTGCTGCATTGTTTTAAGTATTGGACGCTTTCCCTTAACTTTTCATTCATTTCTATCAGCCAAACAAAAATGAATCTTAAATATTAATAAACATTATTGATTCTGATTAGAACGTTTCAATTGTTCAACAGATTGAAAAATCAAATAAAGAAAAATAGCTTCAAATTAGGAGAATTCAAATAAGAGACATTAAAAAAAAATAAGTAAATGAAAAAAACATCGTTTAGTGAATTAAACTTTAAAGCACTATTTTTTATGCATGCACTCAATTAATTCTTTGCATACCATGCAATCTTCCGGGATTTGCTGTTTATGATCTTTCTCACTCAAATAACCAAGGTGATATGCGCAGGATAATGATTTTTTTTCCTTTTTACTATGTTCTTCTTTATAGATTGTTTCTTTTGTAACTGTTTCTTCTAGCGGATTTTTATTTTCGACTTCAGTAATAGTTATTTCTGTTAAGCAGTATGGGCAAGCGTTATAGTGCTCTTTTGATCCTTCATGAATTTTTATTGTTTTAAGTGGTTTAGCAAAAACTTTCCCGCAAACCTTGTTAGGGCAGACTAATTTTGTTTTTTCTTCCGTTTTTCTTCCCCCCCGTCTCTGCTCTTTTTTAGGAATTGGGTGGTCGTAATGCTATTAGTGATTCTGTAATATTAATATTTACTACGCAATATTGATGGTTTAAAGACTACAACAACACAAAACAAATTATTCTTATAAGCTAGCCAAGCTCCCAAATTATCGCTAATTCTTATTCAATAAACCAAAACTGATAAAGCGCACATCTTCACCAACAGTTAGCTAACATAGACTACTAGAGAAGAAGAGATATGTCTAAGGCATCAGAGATGGCGAGGGTTTCAGCTAAAGGCGGTTTTCATCTACTCTGGGGTATAGTCCTATCCACAGTAATCTCAGCTGTTGGAACAATTTTTATTGCAAGACTTCTAGGCTCAGACAACTATGGCTTATACGCAATTGCACTAGCTGCCCCCACCCTAATTTCAACCTTTAGAGATTGGGGAATAACAACCGCCATGGTAAAATATTCTGCAGAATACAACAGCCAAAATAATGTAGGCAAAATAAGAAGCGTCTTTGTCTCAGGATTAGCCTTCGAAATCATCGTTGGTGTGTCACTCTCAGTGCTTTCCTTGGTACTCTCTCAATTCCTAGCAGACTTCTACGGACGCCCCGCAATCGTTCAATTAATACAAATAGCATCTTTATTCATTTTAACCGGAGCACTATTGAACACAGCAAGTGCAGCCTTCACAGGTCTAGAAAAGATGCATCTAAACAGCATAATGCTAGTTGTTCAATCATTAGTTAAAACCGCCCTTATTCTTGCACTGGTGATTTTAGGTTTTGGAACTCTTGGTGCAGTTGTCGGATTCTCAGCAGGAGTCTTGGTTGCAGGAGTTACAGGCGTTATACTAGTATACGTAATGTATAGAGCTCTACCTAAACCTCCACAAGCAAAATTAGAATTCATAAAAACTACCAAGATAATGCTAAAATACGGATTGCCCCTATCCATAGGCGCTATTTTAGCAGGCTTTCTTACCCAATTCTACAGTACCATACTGTACATTTTCGTAACAGACAACTCTCTGATAGGAAATTACACAGTATCACTCAATTTCGTTGTTCTAATCACATTCTTTGCAACTCCCGTAACAACCATGCTATTTCCAGCCTTCTCAAAATTGGATGCCAAAAAAGAACGGGAACTCTTACAAAGCGTGTTTCAATACTCCGTAAAATACGCCACTCTAATAGTTGTTCCAGTAACAGCGATGATTATGGCCCTTGCCCAACCTGCAATAAACACTATATTCGAAGGCAAATATGAACAAGCACCATTTTACCTAGCTTTGTTAGCAGTAACCTATCTTTTAACTGCACTTGGCAGTCTAAGCATAGGTAACCTAATAAATAGTCAAGGATACACAAAATACAACTTAAAATTAACATTACTAACAGTATCAATTGGATTTCCATTAAGTTTTGCGCTAATTTCTCAATTCGGAATTATAGGCCTAATAGTAGCAAGCACATTAGTAGGGCTTCCAAGTTTGTTCCTAGGTTTACGCTTTATTAAGAAGAATTTCGGCGTTTCTATAGATTGGAAATCTTCTGCAAAAATCATGTTTTCATCAGGAACTGCTGCAATCCTAACCTATATTGCAATCAGTCAACTACATTTTAGCAGTCTAATACAATTGATCGTGGGTGTAATTATCTTCGTGATTGCCGTTATACTTTTAGCCGTGATTACTAGAACTTTGAGCAAAGCGGATCTAGTTAACATTCGACAAATTGTTAACGCCCTAGGACCCCTACGAAAACCCTTAGCTTTCGTGATTAAAATAATCGAGAAATTAATGAATACTTTCCAAAATAAGTAAGCCCAAAAAACACTGATTAGCTGAAAATCCCAATAGCTGCTAAAAAAAAGAGTTGGTTTACTGCGAAATCGCCATCACATATCGATTTACTCTAACGTTTCCTTCTGGGCGACTTAATTTTCTATATTTGCCACAATAGTTACCCCCGGTGTGAGTGCAGGTATAACTCGCATTTGAGTAGAGGCTACATGAACCAATAAATTTACAAATTGTTTTTCGGTTAACCAAAGAACCAAACAACCTTTCTTTAGATTTTATCATTTTCCCCTCTCCATACTTGGCAAACGAGTAACCTAGTATTATCATGTCCTGATTTGCTAATAGAATTATGTGGTTGTATCGCTACAGCCACACCTTTGTCAGTTGAAAATATATATTCTTAAACAACAAGTCATAATACCAAGCTTTACCTAAAGAACTACGGATAACCATGAAAGCACTTGTTTTAAGTGGCGGAAAAGGAACCAGACTAAGACCACTAACATTCACCTGTGCCAAACAACTAATTCCAGTAGCAAACAAACCCATCTTAGGATACGTTCTCGACCAAGTAGCTTCAACCAGAATAAAAAAAGTTGGCATAATCACTGCACACGAAACCGGCCAGTTCGTTCAAGACTACGTTAAAAACGGATCCAACTGGAACCTTAATGTCTCATACATTCCCCAAGAACCACTTGGCTTGGCACACGCAGTAAAAACAGCCAAACGTTTCCTAGGACAAGATTCTTTTGTCATGTGCCTAGGCGACAACGTAACAGGTCAAGGCTTAGAACCATTCGTTAAAAAATTTAAAAATGAACATCTTGATGCACTTATAATCCTAAAAGAAGTCGATAACCCATCAAGTTTTGGAATCGCTCAACTAGATGAAAAAGGCAATATTACAAGGCTAGTGGAGAAACCTAAAACTCCCATGGGCAATCTAGCAATTATTGGAACTTACCTATTTTCCAACAAAGTACACGCCGCTATAGAAAAAATCAAACCTTCATGGCGAGGTGAACTTGAAATTACAGACGCAATCCAAGAAATGATCAACATGGGCTTTTCGGTTAAAGCTGAAATCTTAAATTCATGGTGGCTCGACACAGGTAAAAAAGACGACATTTTATCCGCTAATGCAAAAATTCTGGATGCCTACGTTCAACGTGAACTAAAGGGGACTGTGACTAACAGTACAATAGATGGCAGAGTTAAAGTAGACACAGGAGCAAAAATCGTGGACAGCGTAGTTCGAGGACCATGTGTGATAGGAAAAGATGTTTTAATTGAAAACTCATTCATCGGTCCATACACAAGCGTTGGAGACGGCTCAAAGATCTATAATTCCAACCTTGAATATTGCGTTATACAAGAATGCGTAACTGTCAAGGATGTTGAACGACTTGAGGACAGCTTAATCGGCAAAAACGCTAAAGTAACCCGGAACCAGAGAAACCGAACAATAAAGCTACATGTGGGAGATTTCTCAGAAATCGAGGTTTAACACTCGAAAAAGGAACTATTTATAAACTTTTCAAATTGATATGTCTGAGTGTAGACAAGGGATAACTTATGTTACAGGGGATAAAAATTAGACCAATAACGCGAATTTCAGACGAGAGAGGCTTTTTCACTGAAGTTATGCGCAAAGATTGGAAGGAACTCTTTGGAGAAGACACTATCGCACAAGCAAACTTTTCTTTCTCCTATCCTAATGTTATTCGTGCTTGGCACCGACATGTTAAAGGTCAAGTTGACTATTTTCTAGCACTTAAAGGATCAATTAAAATCTGCGCTTTCGATCAAAAAACCGCGGAAGTCAATGAGGTAATTTCAAGCGGCTTAGATTTACAACTAGTTCGCATGCCTGGACACTACTGGCATGGCTTCAAAGCAATAGGCACCGAACCCGCAATGCTTCTATACTTCACCACTAACCTATATGACACATCAAATCCTGACGAGGAACGTCGTCCGTGGAATGACCCAACACTCATTCCCAAAATTGTAAACGGCAAAAAAGATGAAGCTCGTGTTGGTAAACCATGGGATTGGAACACCCTTCCCCACAAGTGATGCAATATGAAACTGTTAGTCACTGGCGGATTAGGATTTATAGGAAGCAACTTCTGCAGGCTTATACTTGCAAAGTACCCTGATTGTGAATTAATAAACGTAGACAAAATCGGCATAGGCGCCAACCCAGCGAATTTACATGATATTGAGAATGACAAACGCTACACATTCATCAAAGGCGATATTTGCAATCCACAACTCATGAATCGCCTGGTTCATAATGTGGATGCAGTTGTAAACATCGCAGCCGAAACTCATGTTGATCGAAGCATCGCCGACCCAAACTTGTTTCTCCAAAACAACACAGTGGGCACCTTTACACTTCTTGAAGCCATAAGAAAGCACAATCATAAAGCACGGCTTCTACAGGTATCCACCGACGAAGTCTATGGCGAAGCCCTTGAAGGATCATTCACAGAAAACACACCGCCAAAACCCTCAAATCCTTACTCAGCTGCCAAAGCCGCCGCAGACATGTTCGTGCTATCATACCATAAGACTTTTGGCTTAAACGTCTCAATAACACGATGCACCAACAACTTTGGACCCTACCAACTTCCAGAAAAGCTAATCCCAAAAACCGTTATCCGAGCCCTAAGAGATCTACCAATTCCAATTTACGGAGAAGGAACCAATATTCGCGATTGGATTTACGTGGAAGACCATTGTGAAGCATTGCGTATTGTACTTGACAAGGGCAAAGCAGGCGAAATCTATAATATTTCAGCAGGAAACGAAATCGCAAACATTGAAATAGCCAAAAAAATAATTCGCCAGCTCAACAAGTCTGAAAACCTAATAACATTTGTCGAAGACCGCCCAGGACATGACACACGCTACAGTTTGGATTCCACAAAAACCAGAACTGAATTGGGTTGGAAACCAAAGTTCAGTTTTGAAAAATCTGTAGAATCAACAGTTAAGTGGTATCTTGACAACGAACATTGGTGGACACCTTTTGCAACCGAAGTCATCTTGCATCCAACACCTTGGAAGCTTGGTGGCTGTTAATTGAAGCTTCTAATTACGGGTGCAAGTGGACTCTACGGATCAAAACTAGCTCAAATAGCACTATCAAAAAACTACGAAGTTTATTCATCAGATATTCAAAGCTTGTCAGTTTACGGCAACTTTCTAAAACTAGATATTTCTGGAAAAGCACAGGTTGATGAAGCCTTCAAAGCCATAAAACCCGACGTCGTTGTCCATGCTGCAACATTGACTGATGTTGATAAATGCGAATTAAATAAGGAACTTGCTTGGAAAGTAAACGTTGAAGGCACAAAAAACATCGTTGAAGCAGCCAAAGCTACAGGTTCATTTTTGATTTATATATCCACAGACTACGTTTTTGATGGAGAAACAGGTCGCTACAAAGAAACCCACGCGCCAAACCCCATCAACTATTATGGAGTAACCAAGCTGAAAGCTGAAGAAATAGTCAAAACCCAAAAAGAATACTTCATAGCAAGACCCAGCGTTATGTACGGTTCTACTCCCGCAGCCGGAAAAGTCAACTTTGCCCTCTGGATAATTGACACCCTGCGAAAAGGCGAACACATCAAAATTGTAACTGACCAATGGAACACACCCACGCTCAACACTAATTTAGCTGAAATGACTCTGGAAGCTGTAGAGCGCAAGTTAACCGGAATTTATCACTTGTGCGGTGCCACACGGCTTAGTAGATTTGAGTTTGCTGAGCAAATCGCAGACGTTTTCAACTTAGATAAAGGCTTGATTGACAAGGTTTCGTCTTCTCAATTTACTTTGTCTGCTAAACGCCCCATGGATTCATCCCTTGACACTTCAAAGGCACAGCAAACTCTACAGCACAAACCACTTGAAATGGATAAGGCTTTAAAGCAATTGAAGTTTGAACTTTCCCAGAAAGGCAATAATTGAGCACAAGTGTTATGTGCAAGTTTTAGTGCTTTTCTTGTTGTTTGGGACGACTCGATGAATCCATCTAATGTTAAACAAATTGCTAGACAGCGTATTCTAATCCTGTTTGAGCAAGCTAAAAAAGTCTGTAAGGCAAATCCAAAGTTGGCTAAGCAATACGTTGTTTCTGCACGAAAAATTGCTATGGCTGCCAAAACCAGTTTACCAATTGAGTTTAAACGGAGAACATGCAAAAAATGCAACTCACTATTTGTGCAGGGTGTTAATTGCCGTGTAAGGATAAAGCAGAAAAGGGAGCCTCACGTTGTAGTAACATGTTTAAACTGCGGTAACCAAACTCGTATACTACTAAAAAAGAAAAAGGAGCAAAAAGAACTTGAGCAAGATAACTACTCGAATGAAGCGCCATGTTAGGCACGTTTTGAAAGATGAAAACCCAACGATTTGGGTTGGCAAAGAAGGTTTAACCCCTTCATTGGTAGCTGAAATCGAGAAGCAACTGCAGAGAAACAAAATGGTTAAGGTCAAGATTTTACCCGCTGCCCTGCAAGGTGAAATAACAGCTCAAACTATCGGGGTTAACGCTGCTGAACAAACTAACTCAGCTTTAGTTGAAGTTAGGGGTCACGTTTTTATCCTGTTTAGGAAGCGAAAAGCTGAAGAAGAGCCTTCTCAACCATAAATTTTTAAATACTTTTTTTGGCTAATGCTTGTGGGTTGTTCAGAGAATATTTATATTAGGCGTCATTGTTTAACTGCAAGGAAAAACCAAAGGATAAGAGCAACTTGACGACTCCTCACGACGTTCCAGCTTCAAAATTCATAGTTAGATTAGCAAAGTATCTTAGGGAAAACGTTGACGAAGTTCAACCCCTTCCATGGGCAGCTTACGCTAAAACAGGTATGCATGCTGAGAAACAGCCCCAAGATCCAGATTGGTGGTATACCCGAAGCGCATCAATTCTACGCAAAGTATACATTTATGGTCCAATCGGACTAGAAAAATTACGCGCTGAATATGGCGGTAGAAAAAACAGAGGAAGTAAACCTGACCGCGTAAAAAAAGCTGGCGGAAGCGGAATCCGCAAAAGTTTTCAGCAACTTGAATCTGCAGGTTTAATCCAGATATCAAAACCAAAAGGACGAATAATGTCTCCTAAAGGACGTAAGCTTCTCCAAGAAGTAGCTGGAGACTTATCTAAAGAAATGGTTAAAAATATCCCTGAGCTCAAGAAATATCAAGGCGAATAGTGACAATGTCAGATGACGAGCTTGCCCAGATTCGTAAGCGAAAACTTTCTTCAATGCAGCATCGCATGAGTGATGAGCAAAGGCAAGCTCAAGCAGAGCAACAGATGGAAAATCAGAAACAGGCGTTGCTTAGTAAAATATTAGCGCCTGAAGCTCGGCAAAGGCTAAATAACCTGAAAATGGTTAAGCAGGAATTTACCGAGAGTATTGAGATGCAGCTGATTGAGATGGCCCAGTCAGGAAAGTTGCCAATTCCACTCTCAGATGCACAGCTCAAACAAATATTAGTTCAGCTTCAATCACGGAAGCGAGAGACAAAAATCAGAAGGATATAAAGATGGCGAGAGTTAAACCAACAGGAAAAAAACTCAGACTAGCCAAAGCTGGCAAAGAATCACAGTCTGTTCCAACATGGGTTATTGCCCGAACTGACGGCAAAGTTAGGAATAATCCTAAGCAACGACGCAACTGGAGAACCAGAAAGATAAAGGCATAGGAGAATTAGAGCGCAATGGCCAAAGAAACTACTAAACAAATTACAAAAGAAGAAGAAATAGAAGAATTAGCTATGCCAGAGGAGGAATCTGGAACTGAAATAGCTACTGGTCAGGCTCAACCTGAAGCTGCGCCAGCCGAAGAAGAAGCTGTCGAGGAAGCGAAGCCTAAGAAAAAGAAGAAAGACGACCAAATTGTTGAAGAAAGATTCTACACAATCCCCCTGTCAAGAGCTTTAGTTAGACCACCCAAAAAACGTGCACCTCGTGCTATGCAACTAGTTAAAGAATTCGTAAACAGGCACATGAAAATTGCAATAAAAGTTACTGAAGAAGAGGAAGAAGAAGAGCTACCGCAACTGATCATCAGCAAAGAAGTCAATGAAAAAATTTGGAGCCGCGGCATAGAAAAACCACCACGCAAAATCAAAACACGTGTAACCAAGGACAAAGACGGTAATGTAACCGTTTACCTTGCAGAAACATAAAAATAAATTATTTATTTTTTTAATTTTTCCTATTTAATTTTTTTGATTTTTAAGTTATTTGCTTCTTTAGACTTTTCTTTATAGGAGTCTCTTTTTAAAGCACAATTTTTTGCCAAGCTATTTTCACCTAAAAAAATCAATTAGAACCTAAATTGCCAATGATGTCAGGAGCTGTTTGAGCTCAAAATTAGCTTATCCCATCTTTTCTATGGTTAACCTGAAATATGAACAACATTTAAAGTGATATAGATTCAGAATTAAAAAGAGTGGCATCAAAATGTTTTTTCAAAACGTATAAGATACCGCAATCTAAAAAAAGGAGTATCGCGTGAGACTTTCGCTAATAACACATTCGTCTGGAGATTTTATTCTTGACTGTTTACTTATCAAGTATAGTGGGAAGCGCAAGTATAGGCGTGTATGCGTTGGCAACTGAAAATATCGTTTTGATTCCACGTATGGTTCCGCTTGAAAAAGCCCAGGAATTCGCCGACTACCTAAAAGTGAAGCTTGCCTACACATCAATCTCTGGCTCAGTATTGGCTGGTTCACTAGTAAGCGCAAACTCATCGGGCATGATGGTTTCCCAAGCAATACGCGAAGAAGAATTAGCGGCGATAAAAACCGTTTTTGAAGGAAACATCACCATTATGGATTCTAAGAAAACCGCTTACGGCAACTTGGTTTTAGCTAATGATAAAGGTGCTTTAGTGGATCCGCGATTCAAAGAGACTGAAATCACAAAAATCTCTAAAGCCTTAGGCGTTGAAGCGGTGCCATCAGAAATCGCTGGTTTACCTTACGTTGGTTCTTTGGCTGTAGCCACAAATAAAGGGGTATTAGCACACCCGTTATTAAAAGACGAGGAAAGAAAAATTCTTGAATCAGTTTTCAAAGTCCCCGTTGATGTAGGTACCATAAACTGTGGGGTTCCTTACGTTGGAACAGGCTTACTTGCGAATAGTCATGCAGCTGTTGCTGGTTCTATGACAACTGGACCCGAGATGTTTATAATTGGGAACGCAATGGATGTTGTGCAGGAAGAAGAAAAATGAAAACTTTCAAAGTAACAGGCACAATCAACAAGCCAAGATTATCAACTTCATTTGCTCGAGAACTCTTAGCTGAAAAAAGCGAACATGCAGTTGAGAAAGTCTACGCTGAAATAGGCAGCCGACACCGCGTAAGAAGACATCACATAAAAATAATTAGTTCTGAAGAGATTTCTGTTGACCAAATCAAAAACCCAATCTTGAAGAAAATTGTTGCTGGAGCGTAACCTTTTTGGCGCAACGAGAGAAAGCTGAAGAAGAACTCCGCCGCCTCAGCATGGAAATGCGTTACCTAGAACAAACAGCCGATGCATTGCAACAACGCATAAGCATGGTTAACGCAGCCCTAACCGACATAAACTACGCCAACATGACGCTTGACGGTATTGAAAAAGAAAAAGAAAATTCTGAAATGCTTATTCCAATCGGCGGAAGCTCATATGTTAAAGCGAAGATTGCAGACACAAACAAAGTCATAATTGGATTGGGTTCAGGCGTATCAATTGAAAAAACCCTTCCAGAAGCTAAAACAATCCTTAAAGAACGCTTAGATGAACTTCAGAAAACCATGCAATCAGCCCAACAACAATTCAGTCAAGTAGCTGAGCGAATAAACTCGGGCAGAAGCAGACTCGAAAGTATGCTCTCGACAAGAGAAGGGAAACAATAGTTTAATGTTTGATAAGCTAAAATCAGGTTTTAAAGGTCTAATAACTAAAGTAACAACAACTGAACTTAAAACCGAAAACTTATCTCCTATTTTATCCGAATTTAAAATGAGCCTAGCCGAAAACGATGTTGCGTTTCCCTGTTGCAGATAAAATCTGTGATGAACTCGAAAAACGTTTGGCAGGCGTTCAAGTAAAACGTTTGGAAGACCGCAAAAAAATTGTTGAAGACAACCTCCGTCAGGTCCTCTTAGAAGTCATGTTAACAAACATAAGAATTGACCTGCTAAAAATAGCAGATGAAAAACGCAAGAAAAAAGAACCTTTTGTTTTAATGTTTGTAGGCATCAACGGAACTGGAAAAACCACCACCATCGCGAAGGTGGCTCAGTTTCTACGTGACAAAAGCTACTCTGTAATTCTTGCTGCAGCTGACACTTATCGTGCAGGCTCAATTGAACAGTTAGAAGAGCACGGTAAACGGCTAGGTATGCGAGTGATCAAGAGTATTTATGGCGGTGACCCAGCCGCAGTCGGTTACGACGCTGTTAGCCACGCAAAAGCACATGGACTTAACATAGTATTAATTGATACCGCTGGCAGAATGCAGACTAACCAGAACTTAATGAATGAACTCGTTAAAGTGAAGCGTGTTGTAAAGCCTGACTTAACAGTTTTCGTAGTAGATTCACTTATCGGTAATGATGCAGTTATGCAGGCTGAAGAATTCAACAAAGCCGTAGGCATCGACGCAACAATCCTTACCAAAGTTGATGCAGACGTAAAAGGCGGCTCAGCCCTAAGCGTAACATACGTAACACAAAAACCAATCCTTTTCATCGGAGTGGGCCAAACCTACAAAGACCTAGAACTTTTTAATCCAGAAAAATTCGTCAACATGGTCCTAAGATAACTTAGGGCTCTTCCAAATCGGTTAGGTAAAACGAATTTTGCATGGGTAAATCCAACAAGCTTTGATAAAATCCTCAAGAACTTGGTCAACGTCAACTGCATCAAAGAATTCTTCTTCAATTACTTCAAGGCTCTTTGAAGTTTAAACGTTTAGTTGCGTCAATTATTCCTTTTCAGGCCAAAACTTTCCATCGAAAAGTCTTCTAGAACATTTATCGCAAAAGGCAAATTTGCTAAGACATCAATTACAACTGCTTTGCAAACATTCTAGACCCCTATTTCATTAATGAAAATGGTCACTGCTCAAGTGATCAATCCTACATAAAATTTAGAACAAGTTATTCTCGAAGTAAGACTGCCTTTCTGCTACAGATGCTTTTTGTCGGAAAGCGATAGGTAAAATTATATGTGGAAGCATCTCATTTAGAGTGCCTTATGTGGGTCCGTGACGCAGTACGGATAGCGTGTCAGCCTTCTAAGCTGAAAGTCAAGGGTTCAAATCCCTTCGGACCCGCCATAAATCCCAATTTAGACTCTGATTCTTTCATAGTTTGATCAATGGATTTGTTATTTGAGTCTTGACAAGGATCAATGATGCCTATTTCTCTGAGTTTTCTATTGATGTATTCTAGAGTTTGTTGGTGATAGTAGAACTTCTTATCTGCTCCATAATGCCTTGCCCTTGCATAGGATACTTCTCCATTCTTCCTAAAGAAAACTTGGACACTGCAGTCAATTCTAAGTTGTTGACAGACTTCACATGGGAATCTATAACCTTTGATTTTCATTATTATCAATTCCTCTTGGCTTGGAGCTGACCTGAGTGCTAGAAGAGCTATTTAATGACCATTAAAACAAAATTAGGGAGCGTAAAGACAAAAAGCTAAATGGTGACCTAAATGCTTTAGAAGGTAGGTGTTACCTGTTGAGAAAACTAACACTTATCGTAGTTGTTAATGTTGTATTGATTCTACTTTTTGTTGTCACTAATTATGGTATGTGGAATATGGTGGATACTTACCCAATTCTAGGTCACACTGTAATGAATCCAATTAATGTTATTGTGTCAATGTGGGGTGAAGTTGTTGATGGTGAAATTTACAGAATTAGTGGCATTGGTATTATGCCTAATTTTCCATTTTGGCTATTCTTTGTCTCAACAGCAGTAAACCTATACTTCATTGTAAAACTTAGCAAAGAATCAAAACTAAGCAAACAGTGAGATACCTAAGAACTAGTTTTGGAGCGTAAAGAAAACTTCTATTGTGTTTTAGTAAAGAAACTTTGACTTGTGGTAGTCAAGGAATCTTTACGATAATGCTTTAATTATCAAAGTTTCCATATTGTATTTATGAGCATGTTTGGGTAAAGTTTTCTCTATTCTCCTTATTACTATCTTAGCAGTCTCAAGCCTAATGATTGTTGAATCTGCATTTGCTCAAACAACACCTAAACCTTCTGTTCCAGAATTTACTCTAAGACTTGTTGGTCCACCTTATTTGTTGAACACTACCTATTCACTAGACCCTAATACTGGACAAATTGTTGCCAACATTGGTTACACTAATCCATATAGTGCACTTGAAATAAATGTTAAAAATCAACCCTATGACAGTACCTATGGGAATCTCTACTATAACGTTCGCATCAAAAACCATAATGCAACTGATAACTGGGTTGAGACTTACAGAGCTAACTACTTCTTCCCCACACAATCAAATGGTTCTGATTATACCAATGTTGGGGGTTCTATAGAAGATTATTATTTTGCAGGGAGTCTTGTTGGTAGGCAAATTGACATTCAGGTTGAAGCAATGTTGGGAGGAATCTTTCGTAAGAGCCCAGCATTTAGCTCTGGAGATGAATTTAGGGGTGAAACAAGTGGATGGAGTAGCACACAAACAATAGATATTCCTGCTAATGTTCCAATAACTTCTAATTCTTCTCCAAGTCCTTCATCAACATTGCCAAATATTAGTCCTACTTCACCACCTGATTCTGTCTCTGCAGATTTAGCTGTGAATTTAGCTGTGGTGGCAATTGCAATCTTGGTGATTTCTGTTGTTTCTTTACTGTTGTATGTTAGGCATCTAAGGCGAAGTATATCTAAACCTGATAATTCAGCTTAATCCTTGATAACTATTTTGGAATCTTGGTATTTTGTTTGAAACTTTAATAAATAAATGCCAAATAGATAGTTTATGGCATTTGAAATAATTCCTTTTCCCATCTCAATCATCTTTGTACTGGTTTTTGCAATTGCATGGTTAGCAGTCTTATGGAAGTTAAGAAAATCAGGAAGAATCTACTCTATTTTGTTTAAGCTAAGCGTTATTGCAGGAGTAATTCTGATAGTTGCATTCACTTATGGAATAATCGCAAATACGCTCTAATTATGCTCCAGTAGTCTGATCTGCAGTAAATATGCTCAATGACCAAGACAAGATATAAGTCTAAATACTATACGCTAAGGAAATAGTCCAAAGGTAACACTAACGCTTACGTCTAAACTATTTCTTTCCTATAATCAGTTATTTCTTAAAATTGTATATTTCTTTAGGGAACCACTAGGTTTGGACTGAGTTCTGCAAGGAACATGGCGTATGCTATTGGAATCTTTGCATTTTACCAAAATGATGCAATTCACCATTGATCTTACCATAAAACCATACTCGAGAAGTCTTGCTCAATGAAACTTAAGAGCAGGGACTTCTAAAGATGATGCTCTTTGACCACCATTATAGAATGATAATCTAAGGTTAAAGTAGTTAAAACAAATTGACTATTCAAATGGATGGAGGGTCACCCAGTCCATTTGATGTATTGAATATTGAGATAAGATTTATTAGCAACTACTGTGTTATTATGTTATACACTATAACCTATAGCATAAGGAGGTTAAACTTTAACAAATAACAATTTCACATATGGTAAACCAATAACTAAGGATAAGATGCCAAAAGCAAGAAAGAGAATGCCCCAATATGATGCATGTTTATCTGAATTTATAGCTTCTGAAAGTAACTATTGGGAAGTAAAAATGGATGCATTGCCAAGCAAGGATGAAAGAACTGTATTGAGTGCTTTTAAGTGGCGTATCAACAAAAATCCCAAGTTTGCAAATATTAAATCTGTCATGCAGAATGGCAAAATATTCTTAGAAAAATGAATATTAAAGACTTAATCAAATGCCTATTAGTTTTTTGTAATGCATTGGCAAGAAATCCAACAAGATGGAGCTTAAAGTTGTGGGACAAGCTAATCCTTGGCTGCTTCCCTTTAGGGTTTGAGGCAACATCAAAAGCAGTATGAGACTTAACAGCTAAGGTTGGTATCAATCATCTAATCAGATATTGATGTAGAGTATTCTCTAAATACCCTATAACCCACTAAATAGCTATATTTTATGTAGAACCACCAGCGTACATTCAGCGTATATACAGCGTTTTAAAAAGTTTAAGATTAAAAATATCTATACAGCGCCCATAGAGTTCAATTTTAAGAAATCTAGAACAGAAATAATTAGGTTACACTAGAGCAAATTTACATAGCAATTTAAAACAGAATTATCAATACTTGCTAGGACAGGTTTTAAGAGGATTAAATAGCTAGATAAAACCAAATTTTAATGATTCAGTTACTATTATTTTTGCCTAATTCAAAAAAAGAGTATTATTGATTTACTCTATTTTCTCTTCATTTGAACTAAGACGATTGGGGTTCTTCATCTTTGAGAATTATTGTTATTTTCTCTAGGGCAGATGAGCTAATTTTGCTAATTCCTCTGTTTCCTCTTCATATGTCTATGTGCTCACTAGTTTAGGTCTTCAAGGGATCTTACTTGTTCGCTTATGAAGGCTTCGCTTAGTTGCAGGTCTTTAGCTATTTTTGATATGTTTATAGGGTTATTTCTTGCTGCTTTGAGGGATTTTAAGAGTTGTTGAATTAAGCACATCAACTATTTCTAGAGCTTTTTCACCGTATACTGTTATTTCTTTTTCAGTTGGCATATTATCACCCTAAATCTGAAGGTATTGCCATTTAGCATACTTATAGAAATTTACCAAAATTTATCATTATTTTATTGAAATATATTTAGAACGGATGTATTTGATTAATATTGGAGTTTTAGT
>CAWDRR010000007.1:0-120563 GCA_963804785.1 Candidatus Bathyarchaeota archaeon | reverse complement strand
ATAAAACCGATGCTTGTTATTAGGTGCCCTTTTTTTCTTGTCTTTGAAAATTGAAGCAGGGAAATAACACAAACAAAAGCAAATAGTACGGCTGGTACGAAAACACGAAAGTAATCTAAAAGCCAAATCTCAAACATTTTTGTGCTCCACTGGTTCATTTCAGGGTTTTATAGTTATAAAATTTGACATTCCGTTTGTTTTTGAATCTCGGGGTGCCAAAAAGGCTTTCTGATTACTCTGCAGCTTTTTAAGAAACTTAAATAGATAAAAGGTAAATACCTAATTTATGGCATTTGAACTAATTCCTTTTCCAATCTCAATTATCTTTTTATTGGTTTTTATTAATATGCATGGTTAGTAGTCTTGTGGAAGTTAAGAAAAACAGGAAAAATCTACTCTATTGTGTTTAAGCTAAGCGTTATTGCAGGAGCAATTCTGATAGTTGCATTCATTTATGGAATAATTGCAAATGCTCTCTAAATATGCTCCTTTAGTCTGATCTGCACTAAGTGTACACTTTAGTTTAGACAGGGTTCAATCTCTGAGACTAGTTTTGGAGCGTTTAGACAAAAAGCTAAATGGTGACTTAAATGCTTTAGAAGGTAGGTGTTACCTGTTGAGAAAACTAACACTTATCGTAGTTGTTAATGTTGTGTTGATTTTACTTTTTGTTGTCACTAATTATGGTATGTGGAATATGGTGGATACTTGCCTCTTCTAGGTCACACTGGAATGAATCCACTTAATGTCATTGCGTCAATGTGGGGTGAGGTTGTTGATGGTGAGATTTACAGAGTTGAGGGCTTTAGGATTATGCCTAATTTTCCATTTTGGCTATTCTTTGTTTCAACAGCAGTAAACCTATACTTCATTGTAGAACTTCGGCAAAGAATCAAAACTAAGCAAACAGTGAGTTACCTATGTTTCAGTTAAAAGTGGAATTTGGAGTTCATCGTATCGTGACATGAAAACTTGTAGGTCGCTTTTTATATAAATTATTTTAGACTGGTTTAAAAGTCAACTTTAATAACCATCGATAACTTGTTTTCTACCAAGAATCAAAGTTTATTTTTTTGCAATCGACCTTTAATGTGCGCATCGATGTCGTCTATTTTCCCTCTGCACCGCCAAGATAGCCCCTTCAGCCTTCAAACTGAAGTATCCACCTTCATCTTTTGGTTTAAAGTCAACAAATCCTGGTGCTGTCAACTTCATAAAAGAATTTCAGTCTGGTTCACCAGTCGTGGGTCGATTTGTAAAAATGCTTCATCCTTGCTTTTTGCCAAACAACAAACCATTCTTGAGGGTTGCCTTTGTAGTGACCTATCTAAACATTCAATCGCAGCACCTACCTAGATACTAAGGTTTGACCAGTTAACTCTTTGCGCTTATTTGTGTGGTCTTAGTGTTAGTATGATTGTTAGTTGGGTGTACCATGTATGGATTATCTGATAAATTCATGGATGATTTCTTAAATCCTAACGGAGTTCTCAAACCAATACATTCAAGGTTGAAAAGAGATGACACTTTGATCCTAGCTATCAGAAAGAATTACGTTAACATTTACTATCGTGGCGGGAACATCCTTAGAATAACAGAATTGAATAAAGGGTACATCGACCTCAAAATAACAATCATGTGCTCTTTACCAAATATCCAAGCTCGTGACTTAGAAGAATTTTCAGCCAAGAAAAACCCAAACGAAAGAAACCTGCGGCTGAAATGATTGAGCTAATCGTGCCTGATAAAATGGTACTGCTCAACAGAGTATAAGTCCAAAGTCAATACTTTCCTTAACCACACCCTCAACCGATGCACGTGAAAATGCTATCGCGCTTTGTCCCAACTGTCATAGGAAAATGCACATTTTGAAACTTGAAAGTGACATAAAAAAACTGCGTTTCTTTAGCGGGAGTGCCAATAAGGCTAAGGTTCCACTGCTAGTTGTTTCTAAAAGAAAAATAGGGCTTCTTATTCACGAAACGCCTTAACGAAAATTCTTTTAAGAAATAGGAAGAAATAACCATCTGGTTGTTGCTGAAATGGGTAAGTGTCCAAATTGCGGTACATCATACTTATTCCGTACTTCTTTTGATAAATGCGGTTGGTGTGGAAAAATTACTTGTGAGAAATGTTTGCCAAGTGGCCAGACTGTTTTTATGTTAAAATTAAAATGGAATCTAAACAAGACGGAGCTACATATGATTCTATAAATTTTTGCAATATTTCTTGCAGTGAGAATTTTTGGCAATTAGTAAAGACTTATCCATTGGAAGACATAGGCACGGACATTCCTAATTTTGGGAAGAATCTTCGTAATTTATTCTATACTGCAGTTCGAAATGCCATTAGAAGTTGAACCCTCTCTTCACGCCAATGAAATAAATATGGTAAGTTGGGCAATAGAAAATGATACAGAAGGATTGATGTAGCTCTTCCTTTGGGATTGTTTGATGATGGCACGTTTGATTCAGATTGTTGGGATATTACTCCCGAATTTGTGAAGCGTGGATATTCGGCTCTTGCGTTAAATCTTGAAAAGTGTGGTCGAACTCTGGATGCAGCAAAAATCTATGAAGAAAAATTAAAAATGTATGACAAAGCCCGACTCCTCAGACAAAATGAAAAACAGACCATAGTAAAACACACAGATGTTTCCGTCAATCTAAATGAATTGCACCAATGGCAGCCATTACATTTGGGCAGTCACTTGTAATCCGTGGCACAGTTAGCGATATTGCTGCAGGCACTACACAAAACGAGCAAAGTGCACGCTTCCCCAACGGCGTACCAGCAGTCTCAGACTCAAGCATGAGCAACTGGATGGCATACGTCTACATGCAAAAACCACGCCCAACAGACACGACAGGTGTTCCAGTAACTATAAGCGTTGTTGATGCAAATGGCAACTATAGAGACATCGGCTCAACAAAAACTGAAAACGGCTTCTTCAGCGTCACTTGGACACCAGACATCCCTGGCAAATACACAGTCTACGCATCCTTCCAAGGATCACAGGGATACTGGCCATCAAATGCAATGAGCGCATTCGTAGTGGATCCAGCAGCACCGACACCGGTCCCAACCGAAACAACTCAAACAAACTTGGCAACCACAGCAGATATTGTGATGTTCTTAGCAATTGGAGTAGTTGTTATAATCGTTGCAATAGCAATAGTTGGCTTACTTCTCCTTAGGAAACACCCATAAAAAACAATAAACACTCTTTTCCTTTTTTCTTTAATTATGATATAGAGGTTCAATGAGAAATGAAATCGATAATAGTTTACTCAAGTAGAAGTGGAAACACACAAAAGATTGCAGATGCAATTGCATCTGAACTTTGTTGTGAATCGTAAAAGTATCAAAGGTAAACACACACGATTGTTCGGATTTGAACAAGAATGATTTGATTTTCATTGGAACAGGTATCAATTTTGGCAACCCAAATGAGCATCTATTGGCTTTCATAAAAAATTTTACTTTTTCCTCTTTGGAAAACGTTTTGCCATTTTTGTGACGTGGGGTGGAGCAGGAAAAACTAATCAAGATGTAGTTTCCAAACTTAAGAATATTTTAGAGTTAAAAGGTCAAAAGGTTCTTGAGAATTGTTTCTTTTGTTACGGTGGCTGGAATTTCCTCAGAAGAGGTCACCCTAACGCAGAAGAGATTAAGGGTGCAAGAAAATGGGCAAAGCCGGTTGCAAGTGAAATTAATTCCATTTAGTAAATCCTGGAGATAAAGCAAACCCCAGATTCTCTAAGATACCGTCAATACTGGAACATATTTTAGAGATACTGTTATTGGTTTTTCGGCTAAGACTACTTCTTATTTCATTTGTTATTTGTGTATTTCCTCTTCCCTTTGCTGACGTGTCCAAAGCGAGTTATTCTGCAGTTCTCCATATTTCCACGTATAATTTGAGGGTTGCTTGTTAGGATGTAGAAGGGAACCTTCGTTTGGGAAACGTACAGTTCGGCCATGAAGTTTAGGAGTCGTTTTCCCACGCCGTGCGTGAATTTAGGCTGTATCAAATTCCCCAAATGGGCCGAATGCATCAACTTAACCCTAAACAGGCTTTAAATAACATTTTCATTTCATAAGCATTCACAGCCTACCAAGCAACCGCCCTCATAACGCATCAGCTCAAAGAAGCCATCAAGAAACAAAATGTTAAATTAGTCATCCTTTCAGATATTGCAGGCTTCTTCTGGATGTTAACTTCAAATTCTCCTATGACTCAGAAAAAAAGCTAATGTCATTCTTACAAGAATAGACTTTTATAAAACCCATTATTTAGACCAATAATAAGAAAGTTAAGGCTGTACTTGTATGAATAGGTACACGAATACCAGTATCATTATCGTAATCAGTACCCTTTTATTACTATTCATTACACCTACCCTTGCCATATCAGGCACAAACAGAAAAAGCCTCTACTTATAACTCTCAGTACAGTTTCTTTAGCCAAAAGCTGTTTGTTTCAGTACAGCCATCACTCTATGCCTATTATAATAACATGACCCACACATTAACCAATGACAGTAATTACTCAAAATTAATAACACCTCAAGCAGTTCAAACCATTGCAGAGAATATTCTACAAATAACTCGTAATATGCCCTACAGTGATGAACAGTTCGCTAACGCTGTATTAGCGATAGTTCACCAAATACCCTACAATATTACCGGTGCAAAAATGCCGGTTGAAACTCTTGTAGATAATTATGGAGATTGCGGTTCACTCTCACTGCTTGCAGCCTCCATCATGAAAGCGGGAGGCTTGGACGTTGTCTTAATCAAATACACAGGTATAGATCCGCCGCATATGAATGTCGGAGTCTACTTGCCTTACACACCCATTTATCACAATTTACTTATGAGTACAACCAGTTTTAACTACAACAACAAAACATACTGGACAGCTGAAGCCACCCCACAAGGAGACTGGAAAGTCGGAGACCAATCTTACAAGATGGCAAACGCAAACCCCGTAATTATTCCTCTCGACAGAAGCGAGCAATCATCACCTGGACAGGTTTCTTCAACCTTAGCTACTCCTCTATCATTGTCTTCCATTACAATAAACCTGTCTCCACCACAATCAAGTGCCCAAGAGAATAAACGAGCTCTTGTAATCTCAGGTTCAATTCAGCCAGCGAATCCAAATAGCAGAATTACCATATTCATAAATAAAAACGGATTTCACACCAGCTATTTCAACACAGTTGCCGACAACATAAGTAGGTACGCGTTCATCTGGAACTTCACATCAACCGGCACATACTATATTACTGCAAGTTGGAGCGGTAATGCAACTAATGCTGGTGCGGATAGTGAAACCCTCGTAGTTTTCATTGGACCCGGAGCCCTTAATCAATTTCAAACTGATAGCTATAATTACATAATCGGCAAATCCATCGCTGATATTGCCGTTCGACCTTCATAGGTGTTAACGATTTTCTTAGCATTCAATTAGGAACCAACATTTCATTGAGCTACAACTTCATTGTATTGCAGACAGGGCACACCGCATCCGACATTCAAACAGATAACATTACGATACCTTCAAGTGAATACATAATAAGATTGAGAAACAAACAAACAAAAGTAGTCGAAATACCTGCCCGAACTATAATTGTACCTACGAACATACCTCGGGGCTTGGGGCCTCTAAGATTATCTGATGATTTTAACCAAACAATAAACAGCAAATTCTGCTTCATCGTTCAAAACAATCTCAACAGCAGTTATAGTTTAAACATTAAAGCACTAACTGACTATGACATTACTAACATAAAACAAGATAACGAAAGCAGTACCGCTTTTCTCAACGCAACTCAAGGCATAAAAGAAGGCGCCTGGTATAAAGTCACAACAACAATATCAGACAACGGAATAACCTCTAATTTACAAAGAGAAGATGGTACTTCCATCGAAAGCATGTCAGCTCCCTACAACTTAGAAAACGGCACACAACTTGTACTCCTAATAGCAAACAACGTCGACAGCGCTGTGGTTTTGAAAGATTTGAAAATCCAAGCCATGAATAACGCTTCTCAGCCACCCGAAAACACTAAACAAACCCCCAGCGACACAGACTTATCGCTTCTATATATTGCCACAATGGTACTCTTAGTTGTAACCTTTGCGGCGGTAGTAATCTACGTCAAGAAAAAGAAGAAACCAAAACAAGTACAAATAAACGGATCCCTAATCTCCTAAATCCAAATCCCGTCAGCAAAACTATTGAATATCTCCGGGTGCCGTTTCTTAAATCGGATAAAGCGATAGCAATAACGCATTCCACCAATTATTCCTGCTTTGCCTTTCAGTTGTGCTGCTGTCTACAAGCAAACTTGCAGTTTACGCTTAACACGATCAGCATCAACCAATAAGAAGCCTTCAAAAAATAAAAAGGGGAAAAGGTTACGGTTGACAACAAACTGACACAAAATACACCACCCCGGCCACTTTCCCATGCAAAATTTAAACCTCGGTCACTCAAGTCTGAATAAAAAAATAGGGTTTGTGCGCGGGAGATATCTCCACTACACAATACCAGACATAAGTTAAACTCCAGAGTTGACTTTACGTTTAGCATCTTTCTAAAGTCACTTCCGTTTCCTAAAATATTGTGTGCCATCAGGATCACTGCTCACAAATTCAAAGCCAGATTCAATCAAACCAAGTTTTTCTTCTCTTGTTGTGGCTATTCGACTTATGAACTTGTCAATAGTGAAATCTATCAAATGCGTGTAAATCATGATGTTGTTACTGGATTTGCGTTTGAGTTTTTGTTGAACTCTTATAATGTCATGGCTTTTTTGGTATTCCATGAAGCAAAAATCTGTAGGCGATGACTTGTTGTATCCTTTTTGAAGCCACACATGTTCTTAAGCGCTGGTTTGGTTGATGATTACGTTGGAGAATAAAATAAATGACTGTTGTGAAAATAATTGAGTTAATTGGAACTTCACCAAATGATTGGGAAGATGCTGTTAAGAATGCTTTGACACAAGCGGCTAAGACAGTTAAAAACATTAAATCTGTTTATGTTAAAAGCTGCAAAGCAAATGTGGAAAACAACAAAATTGCAGAGTACAGAGCAGTAGTAAAAATAGCCTTCGTTGTTGAAGGAAGCTAAGGCAATATTACAGTGCCCTTACTTTTTTTATAAGGCAGAAGCTACGCTTTTTCCTAAGTAGGTCTTACGTCTCAATATCGCTCAGGATACTTATTCGTTTTAGACCTTTAGGGCTCTGATGCACCTTCTTTTTGGCTAACTATTTTTAAGAAAATAGCTTTTTCTAACTCAGATAATTCAGCAATAATTCGGATAACTAAAAAGTGTAACTAAAAATTAGGAGAAGAGAAAATTGAAAAAACACTCAGTTTTGTTAGGACTTGTTGGCAACTGTTTAGCTTTTGCGGCTTGTCGTCAGGTGAAAAAGGAATCTTTTTTTACTTTCAACCCAGACTTCACTGTGCAATAGAGTCGTTTGGAGTTACTGTTTAAAAACTCAAAATCATTTTTGTTATCATTCAACATAAATGAGAGTTTTGAAATTGAGACGAACTGTAATTGTTAAGCCAACGCCATCTCAGTGCAAAAACCCCAAAATATATTACAATCAACAATCAAGCCAAGTAATTGCTGCAGAGCAACTAATCAAGGAAGGTTTCGAAGTCCATGCTGGTGACAGCGTAAAACTGGCTTCAACTCATTCAGAAGGTAGGCAGTATGAGCGCAGAGTCAAAGCAGCTCAACTCGTTGAGGAAGGAATAAACCCAGATTGCAGCAAATACCTTTTTTGTTTTTTTTTACAGCTAACTTGCTTAGCTTTGTAGGCTACACTGCTAAATCAATCTATGAAACAGTCACTGGACAAAATCAAAAGGACTTATCGAACTGCTTGAGTAAATGAGAGAATTGCATGGTTAGGCTTCACTTTAGAATAATAGAGAAGTCCTACAAGAAGGGCCTGCGGGTTTACAAGCACGAGGAAGTGACTTCGAATTTTCCCAAAGACCTCCATGAACTCCTAAGGGTTTTTTGCGACAAAAAACTTGAGATTAAAGGATATTCAGAAGGCAACAAAGTACACCTCATAATAGGCTACAAAGAATAATAAGAAAAAATTCTACTGCTGTAATTTTATCTTGACATTCTGTTTGTTGTTTTTGCCCGCGCTAAATCGAATCCTGTTAACCATTTTTGTTTTCTACAGTAGAAATACATGGGCAAAAACGTTTATACCGTCGGAATCACCCCGACAAAACACCGCAAAAACCCACTCTTAGACCTTGGCAACTCCATGAAACCTCGATTTTTGCATAAATAGGGTCTCAAAAAAATTTTTACCCAAGCTATTTCTACTGTAGAAAGATTTTGCCTCGAACAAAACTCTGAAAATTTCGTCCATCAATGTAATTAGCAACTTTGCGAGAGCCTTTCGTAAGGTGAAATGGCTTGGCAAGAATCATATACAGAAGAAACAGAATTGACCCAACCAAAATATCAGGTCCGTATTCGCTTCTTGCAGTAATGCTTTTAGTCGCAGAAATTCTCTTTGCAATTTGGTTTTACAGAGCAGAAAATTCAGTTGAAAGGAGCATTGCTGGTTTGATAATGGCTGTCTTTTTTGTGTGTCTAATGCTATTGATTATGAAAATAAACCGAAATCCTGACAAAGAAAAACAATCTTTTCTATGTTTTCAATGGTGTTTATGTTAGACAAAAAATATAGGCTTTATGATTAGGTTCTGTGGTCTCGTTTGAGGTATATGATGATTATGATAAAACTGTTCTAAGAAAATCTGCTAAGTCTACGAAGACCCCTTCAGCTACTCAATAGTGTAATACGGTTGCATAGAAGATTCCTGCATTTCAAAAGGCATCGATTTGACAACCCGAAGAACACATGCAACAGGACCAGTCGTAACGTAGATAATTTCAACTTCAGGAAGTAGTTTTTCAATTAAGTCTTTAAGTTTATAAAAATCTTTATCATGAGCTTTAAGTATGATTGCTCTGGGCTTGATTTTTCTTAAACAAGCAGTCTCTGAAGCCAAAGGTGCTTCATGCAATTCTGTCGTTTTAATTTCTACTTTAATTGCCTCCTTTAAAGATAACTCTAACTTGAGTTTTTCCAAAGCTCACTTAGCCCCCAACTTTTCTTTGTTACTTTGATTTTTCGACTAAAAAAGGGGAAAGATAATTTTGTTTTTTTATGTGTTTTTATGGTCGCTTTCTTAGCACCAGGATTGTTACGGCAAAACCTATGGCGATTGCAACAATGATTCCAATTATTCCAGGAAGCAGATACGTGTCTGCAACGGATTGTAGTTGAATTGCTTGGTTTGGAGCTGGTGTTGGTGCCGTTGGGTCAACGTTGAATGCTGCTACTGCGTGTGATGGCCAGTATGATTTTGAGCCATCGAATGATGCATAGACAGCGTATTTGCCTTCTATGTCAGGTGTCCAAGCTAAGCTGAAGAAACCGTCTGAGTCGCTTGTGGTGGTGCCTATAGTTCTATAGTTTCCGTTGGCGTCTACAACGCTGATTGAAACGATACTCCTGTGGCGTCTGTCGGACGTTCGAACTGCATGTAAACATACTTCATCCATGCGCTCATGCTGGCGTCTGCGATGGCGGGTAACCCGTTAGGGAAACGTGCTGTCAGAGCGTAATCCGTTGTGCCTGGGGAAATATCCATTACTGATCCAGTTAGCATTAGGCTGCTTCCAAGAGTGATGCCAGTTGTTGGTGCCGACACTGTTGTTTGGCTTGGTCCTTTGCCTACAGCGTACATTCGTTGGTCATATGTATCCATGAAGGCTATTATGCTGTCTCCTATGACTGCTTTTCCACCCCAACATGTTTGACGGAAGCCGCCATCCATCTTCCAGATGACTTCTCCAGTTTCTATGTCTAAACATAGAAAGGGTGCTCCACGTGGTAGAGGCTGGTTTGGAGAGTGTTCAACATGTCCAAGGTACACTTTGCCGTCGGATACTAAGAGTTGTTGCATCCACCAGTTGTTGCCTATTGTGAACTCGGTGTTTGGATCTTCTGCTGTGTAGTTCCAGATTAATTCTCCAGTTTTTGCGTCGTAGCATCTTATGTCTCCAGCTGCGCCTGATGAGACAAGTTTGCCGTAGTTGATTGTGCTTATGCGGTCGAACATGTTAAGATAGCTGTCGGCTGGTGATGGCCCCCACAGGAATTGTCCGTTGGAAAGGTCAAACGCATAGTAGTTCATGCACTCTTTTGAGTTGAGAACTGCTACGTTGTCGATTAGACTTGCTGCTACCCAGCTTATGGTTTGATTGCCTTCTGCCCAGGCTGATGGTGCAGTCCAAGCGGTGTTGTAGAGTAATGTTCCAATTTGTCCTTTTGAGGCATTTAGGTTTAGTGCCCATATTACCACGTTTGTGGCGTTTATCGATGCACCGACAAGTCGATCTTGTGGATAAACTGTCCTCACACTTCCTGGCAAACCCTTAGGTATAGTGACGTTCCAGTCGTAGGCTTTTGTTAGCGACGCATTGAAGGTTTTGCCTCTAACTTGGCTGCCCATGCAATACCCATTCCTGCGTTATCTTTGACCACGACTGAAGTTGTGTTCCATTGTGCTAACCAGCCTGCGGATGTGCTTATGCCGTATTTGAGAATTTCGCCTTTAGGTCCATAGTAGTTTGTGCCAGAAGGTACGTTTGTCATGTTGTATTTCCAATCTCCGGTGAAAGGTTCAAATGCGTACCAGTTAGTTCCGCTAGTAACCCATAGGTATGAGAAGTCTCCTTGATAGTTCATTGAACTGAAGCGCAGGACTTGTCCGAAGGCTATTCTCCCGGAACCATAGAATGTGCCATTGTTTGCTAAACTTCTGGACCATAATTCTTGACCTGTGTGTAGGTTCACTGCGACGACTGTTTGTTGTGGTTGTCCAGAGTCGTACTTATTGTAGAAGAGTATGCCACCGATTACTACGCCTCCCCATTTGCCTTCATAAGCATCGCCTATTCCGTATCCAGTTGAGTCAATGCCGCCGGCTAGACCGCCTATTGTGTCTCCTACTGGTTTTGTCCAGAGTATGTGTGCGCTTTCTGGGGCATCGTTGTCTGCAGCGTACAGGTTATCATTTGGTAATATTGGGGTTGGCACAAGCCAGTTTCCTGATATGGCTGTCCATTCTCTGAGTTGCTGGTTTATGGGGCGTGTCCAGTATTCGGTTGGAAGAGGTGCGGGTGAGTAATATGGAATTGGGTCTTCTTGTACGATTAACGCTAATTCTGGGCTGTAGCTTTCTTTGTAGTAGGTGTTGGAGTTTGTTGCAGTGATGTTGAACCATTGTGCTGGGAAGTGTGTTTTTAAATGGTATGTTCCGACCATTGTTGGTGTGTAGATAACACCCGTGCCTCCTGTGGAGTCAGTTCTGTATGGTCCAATGGTTTCGGTTGTGTTGTCTGGTTTTGTGACAATTACAGTTAAGTCTGTGAAGCCGTCTGTGTAAGTACTTAACGGGTCAGGGATACCAACGTGAAGCATTGCAGCCTGGCCGACACCAACTGGGTTTGGCATAGCACCGATGTAAGCGAAAGTTGATTTTGCAGATGTTGCCGCGTTTGCGGGTAGAGTTGTCAGAGGAAAAATCATTGTCAATATTAGAATTGCACATAATGATGCCGTTTTTTTGTTTATGTTCAATTTCTTGATTCTCCAAACTCCAAATTTTGGGGTAATTACTATTTATAATTTTGCATCAAAGTTTAAGTTAAGAATTCTTTTTATTTTATTTATTATAAGTAGTGTGTGAAATATTTCTAAATTCTTCATTGTGTTATAAAATAATTAAGAAAAAAACAATTTGACTGCCATTTATTGTTGTCTAGTGTTTCTGAATTAGACAAAGAATATAGTTGCAGGGACTTTTTGCGAGATGAGCACATATGGGAAGAAATGAAAGACATAGGAGACATCGCCAGCTAACTTGGTGTTTCTCCAAACAGTAGGTACTTAGTTTCAAAAGAGTTTTAGACTTAACAAAAGAAAAAAATAGTCAACTTTTCAGACTGACTAGAAAATATAAGCAAAAACAACCTAAACTAAAAATGAAAATCACACTAAAAATATTGTGGAAAGGAGGTGATTGAAACGAATAGAAAAATCATAGTGATATTTGTAGCTTTAATGGTTGTAGCTATGTTAGCTACTCCAGTTATGGCTAAATCATCAAAAATGATTCCTGTGACATATGTGAGAACTGGCTTTACTTTTACTGATGGAGAATCTTGGACAACCAAAGGAGATACTTATCATACTGTGGGTGGCGCAGTTGGTTACACAGGTTATCAGGTATTGATAGATGATGAAGTTTTCTTGGATGGTACTAGGTACTGGCACCGCTATTCAGAATATGAAAATTGATACAATATTGCCAACTGGCAGTCCAGCTGGCAAAGGAAACCAACACTTTGATTCAACACTCATATTCCCAGACGGAACATTTGAAGGCCAAATTAACACAAAAGGAAGATTTGTATTACTTTCAAGTGGACCACTCACTGGCTATATGTATGGACTTGACATAGTTGTTAAAGGAGTATGGCATGGAACTGGCACATATGAAGGATGGACTTTAGTCCTTGAAACTGCAACAGGTCAACCAGCAGCAGGATATATCTTAATTCCTTAAAGACGACTAAATCCTATTCCTTTCATCCTTTTCTTTTTCTCTCTTTTTTTTATGCAAAGTTTTCTTTTCGCTCCAAAAATAGTTCTTAGGGATTGAATCCTGCCTAAGCTAAAGTGTATATTTACTGCAGATCAGACCAATAGAGCATATTTAGAGCATATTTTAGCTTGTGGATCTACGAGCTTTTTGCAGTTGAACTTTGCCATGAAAAATAAGGTATGAAAAAACAGCAATTACTAAACCAATTACACTCATTATGGAGCCAATTAGTAGTTTAGGATAAGTTATCACCACTACATTGCCTAAGGTATGAATTTCATTAACTGAAAAAGCATTTAAGATTCCACTTACAACCAAAATAACGCCAAGCAACAGAAACAAAGGTGTTACTATTCTTTTAATTAAATCTATCAAGCCAACTGACGAATTAGACATAGTTGCTCAATTAAAATAATTGTAGTTATGCTTTTAATATTTCCTTTGTTTTGAGAGCAGTGTAACGGTTTGGGTTTGGATTAAAATTTAGTCAAAAGAAGAGTTGTGCAGAAAAGTCAAAAGTGAAATGGCGTTAACACATCGGAGTTCTTAGACCAAACTAGACCACGACAGAATAAATTATTTTGACTATTAATGCTAATTTTCTCCATATGAAGAACGATAATAGAAGGAAAAAGGAGAGTTGGTTGCAGTTGGAGAATTTTCGGGGGTACTAAGTCTTAAATTTGTTTAGATCAATACTTTAGAGAGATGACAATTCCAATAGATCTTATCCAAAAAAGGATAGCTAATAACTCAGTAGGGACCTCGACAGTCCGAGGGCAACCAAAAGGTACTGTAACAATCGCAAGAACATTTCTCAAATCAGTGAACCTTAAAGATTTTTCCGATGCAAGTGAAGACCAATTTAGGACCGTGTTAGATGCATATACTAGTAAATTGAAAAATGAGCTACCATCTCACTCATGGGGGATCGCTAGAAAGGTCTTAAACATATTTCTTTTCCAAGCAGCTCACGATATATTTCTTAATAGATATTATGCTCTTGACAAAATCATCTGTTATCTTGAAGTTCCGTTAGATAATCCAAACGCAAAGAAATTGAAGAAAATTGCAAAATTAAAGGGGAAAAATCTGGATTGGAAAAACATTTATTCGCTTGCCCCTGAAACAAGCATTCAATTTCAAGAATGCGCAAGGAAATATGCTTATGATAAATATAATTGTGAAAGATGTTATTTAGACATTTTTTGGTGGCGTTCAGGGAGCGACAGTTGTCTGCAGTGAAAGAACTTGGAACAACGGAGGTTATCGGGTTTCACTTAACTCTGCCTGTTCTAAAATGATAACAAATCAGAAACATCTTGATGGCTTAGAGGTCGAGTGGAAAGAAGGGATGATGGAGCCTGCAGATCCAAAAAAATATAGAGTTAGTTTTCAAGATAAAGATTAAAGTGGAATGTATTACTTGAGAACAACTGTATGGATTATTTTGATAGTTTTATATTGTTTATTAAAGATAAAATAATTTATGAGATTGCTTCTCCATGACCAGGATATTGTTAATTTCTTTGAATTGCTCGGATACAGCGAAAACGCCTTAACCTATGCTTTGGGCTGGACAGCGTTAAATAATGAAAGATTAGTCCAAGCTATAACAGACAAAATAGGGGTAAATAATGGATATGAATTTAACAAAGAAAAAATTGAAATTATTCTTCAGAAATTCGGAGAAAAAGATCGGGGCTTTACAGACATTGAAATTTCAGATAATGAAAATATTTTCTTAATAATTGAAGCTAAAATCGGGTTGCATCTACCAACAGAAAAACAACTCAAGAAGTATTCTTCAAGGTTAAGAGCCAGCAAAGTAAAGAACAAGAAAATTGTTGTCATAAGTGAATTTAGAAGAGAGTACGCTCAAGGCGTATTAGGAAAAATAAAATCTGAATTTCCAATCGTATATATGTCTTGGCATGAGGTAAAAACGTTAGTTAGCGAGAATTGTTCTAGCTTAAACAACTCACAAAAAGCTATAAATCACAATTTTATTGAATACTATGAAATGGTGGCTCATTCGCATAACCTAAGTTCAAACAAAGTATTCTGTGTTGTATTAAACAAAGAAAACTTTGATGTTGTTTCAAGAAAAGGAATTTACAATTACCCTCTGAGGAGTGGTTGGCCTCAAGATCCTCCCAATTATATTGCTTTTAGGTATCAAGGTAAGTTACATTCTATTTACCATGTTGAGAAGTATGAAATTGATGACCGACCTGAAGAACCAATTTTCAAATTGTTTTTGGGAAAGAAATTTGGACCAGAAACGGATGTTAAGAACGGAAAGATCTACGGCAATGCTCATCTTTGGTTTGATTTAGATACTGTTTTCATATGTAAAACAATTAAGGAAGCAGCCGATTTAACAAAAGAAAGGAAAAACAGAAAGTAGAGTAATGATCTCAAATACAACGTTCAAAATAGTTGCTTTTTGTTTAAACTATCCTCGTTACTCTGAATACTTAGCATAGATACATAAATTTTAAAATCTAATATGGATAAATTAAGATAGACAATGGAAAACCATAAATTTATTAGGTTTTCGTGTAACCTTATAGGTTCGTGTTTTAAAACATAATATTACCCAAACAATACACTGTATCTTGAGGAACGCAAGTGGCGCAGCATCAAAGCGTGTTTAAGGATGAATCAAGGCTTGACATAAACTACATTCCGCAAAAGCTGCCGCACCGAGAAACTCAAAGCCGTCTCCTCATGGAATTCTTCAACTTTATTTTGCGTTGCCCAGAAAAAATGACGCAAAGAGTCATCTTGACCGGTGATGTAGGCACAGGAAAAACTGCGCTCGCTCACCACTTTGGAGCAAACATTACTTCCGAAGCCAACAAGCGGGGCATGAAATTCCGTTATGTACACATTAACTGCCGTGAATACCGCGGCAGCCTCTCGCCGATTCTGCATCGCGCTGTTACTATTTTCCGCCCCAACTACCCAGCACGCGGCTACGGCGCCGAGGAAATCCTGGGTACGTTGATGCAAGTTTTAGATGAAGATAACGCTCACATGATACTAACCCTCGATGAATTTGACAGCTTAATCGAGAAGGAAGGTTCAGATGCCGTCTACAAACTCACACGTTTGCAGGAGATGAGGCAGGGCAAGCCGCAGCGGTTATCATTTATTTTTATTATGCGTGATTTAAAAGCGATTGAGCCATTGGATGAAAGCGCCAAAAGCACTCTGCAAAGAAGCATCATAAGTTTGGAACGTTATGGTAAACCGCAACTTGTTGACATCTTAAACAACCGCGTTTCAATGGCGTTTGAATATGGCTCAGTGCCCGAGGACGTTGTTGACTTGATATCTGAGTTAGCTTTCACTGAAACTGGAAATGCTAGATTTGGGATTGAGTTATTGTGGCGTGCTGGCAAATACGCTGATGCTCAGGACGCTGGTTGTGTGGAGCCAGAATACGTTCGAATGGCTGTGTCGAGTATTATTCCTAGTTTGCGTCGTAGTGAGTTGTTGTCTCTTGGGTTGCATGAGAAACTATTCCTTATCGCCGTTGCTCGCTACTTCAAAGAGAATGAGCAAGCTTTCGTTTCTTTATCCGAAATTGAGAAAGACTATGCGGTTGCATGTGAAGAATTCAATGAAACACCAAATGGACATACACAAATTTGGAGTTATGCTCAGTACCTCTCAAAGTTAGGCGTATTGAAAACTGAGGTAGCGTCAGTCCAGACGCGTGGAAGAACAACACGGCTTTCATTGCCCTCTATTCCTGCGGTTGAATTGGAGAAGGAGTTGACTGCGAGTTTGCAAGCAGAAAAGAGGAGATCTTAGTATGGAGTTGGAGGAAGTTTTTTCGTCGAAGTCTCGAATGAAAATCCTAAAACTCATCTACCAACTGGGGCAACTTAACGTTTCGGATGTTGCTAGGCGGCTAAAACTGAATTTTGCCTCAACCTCGGGTCACCTCAAGTTATTGGAGTGCGAAGGCATTTTGCAGGAGCGAAAATATGGTCGCGTTAGGATGTACCGATTCAATGAAGGCTCAGCAAAGGCTAAAGCAGTGCAAAACCTAATAGATGCTTGGGAACATGGTAAACAAGGTTGATTTAAAATTGGCTATGGTTGATGTTTCAAGTAAAGCAGAGGTTTTCAGGGAAGCAACCGCGACTGGCTCGATTAAGTTGAAGTCTGAAACTATTGGTTTAGTTCAGTCTGGAAAAATCGCTAAGGGCGATCCACTATACACAGCGAAGATTGCTGGTGTGTTGGCGGCTAAGAGAACAAGCGATTTGATTCCTCTTTGTCATCCGTTACCGTTGACAAACGTGGAAGTAGAAGTGAAAGTATCTGATGACCGCACGGTAATGGCTACAGCCACTGTTAAAACCAAAGCCCAAACAGGCGTAGAGATGGAAGCATTAACCGCTGTTTCTATGGCATTACTGACTGTTTGGGACATGACCAAGCAATACGAAAAAGACGCGGGAGGACAGTATCCTTCGACGTCAATTGATAATATTCATGTAGTTAAAAAATTTAAGCAGGTATAGAGTATGAGTAAAAGTTCTAAGGCACATAAATCAAAAGCCCCTAAAACATTGAATTTTGGAGTTTTCATCTGTAGTACTTCACGTTATAACCAAATTGAGGCGGGAGAAAAAGACGTTAGCGATGATGGCGGAGACACTTTAGTGGCCTTGATTGAGAAGGCAGGGCAGAAGGTTCTTTTTAAAAAGATTATCGCTGACGATGAAACTATGATTCAAGATGCTGCAATGTATGGGTTGGGCTTGGAAAATTTGGATGTCGTCATCTTTTCAGGCGGTACAGGCATTACTCCAACCGACATCACAATTGAGACGGTGACGCCATTTCTTGAGAAAACGTTACCGGGATTTGGTGAGTTTTTCCGCAGAATAAGCTTTGACCACGTGGGTTCAGCCGCGGTTTTATCGCGCGCTGTAGCTGGAGTTGCTAAAGGTCGCGTGTTCTTTTGCATTCCAGGTTCACCTGACGCTGTGAAGACTGCGCTCGAAATGCTTATTTTGCCCGAGGCTCCTCACATCGTTAGGCACGCACGTGAATAACGATGAATTTATTGGACAATTGCGGTCGACCGCTACTTAATCTGCGGATTTCAATTACCCAACGATGCAACAATAGATGTGCTTATTGTCACCGAGAAGGCGAAGTGCAACGGGCAAATCTTTCAGCAGAGTTAATGTCAGTTGAAGAAATTGTGCGCATAGCCAAAATCGCGATCAGTTTAGGCATTTCGCGGGTGAAGTTGACTGGAGGAGAACCGCTTATGCGCAAGGACCTGCCAGAAATTGTCTCAAGAATAGCAACAATAAAGGGTCTGAGAGATTTATCGCTGACAACTAATGGGTTGCTACTTGGCGGCGGTATGGCAAAGCAGTTGTGTGAGTGCGGGCTTAAACGCGTGAACATCAGTTTGCCTTCTTTGAACCCAGAAACATACCATAAGTTGACAGGGGGAAAACTAGAAACTGCATTAGAGGGAGTAAAAGCCGCCAATGAAGCAGGGTTCCGTCCAGTCAAGCTAAACACTGTTGTTTTAAAAGACGTTAATGTTGGCGACGTTCCCGATTTGATTGATTACGCGGGGAAAAACAACATTGTTTTACAGCTTATCGAGCTTGACCCCGTAAACGTCGGCGACATTTACTATAAAGAACACCACCGTAGCCTAGACGAGCAAGAGGTAATGCTCAAAGAAAAAGCTTTATCGATAGAAAAACGCCCTTTCATGCACAACCGCCTAATCTACCACTTGCCAAACGCGACCGTCGAAGTTGTCAAACCCATAGAAAACACTGACTTCTGCATGCATTGCACCCGACTCCGTGTCACAAGCGACGGCAAACTTAAACCCTGTTTAATGAGAAACGATAATCTAACCGATATTTTAACGCCTATTCGCCAAGGCGGGAGCGATGAGGAACTAAAACAGATATTTGTTAGAGCTAACTTGTTAAGAGAGCCTTACAATAAAAGCATCCAATAATTTGGCAAGGATAGTTTGGTTTAGCGTTTTCAAGTTAACTTGAATTTGACGAGTATTTGGTTTTAAACCTTTTTTGAGCAGCGTTAAACTCATTACGGATGGATTCATTTTCGGATTGGGCTTTGATGTTCTGTTGTTTTTCTGATGTGCCTTTTATCTCCAGTAGTTTGTCGGCACATTCTTTTGCTTCTTCTTTTCTGTTAAGTCTTGCAAGCATTATTCCTTTCCCAAGCAGTGCATCTGTGAAATCAGGTTTAAGTCGCAGCGCTTGCTCAAAAGAAAATAGCGCTTTTTGGTAATCTGCCAGGTTTCCCCACATGAGTCCAATGTAGTAGTCGATTCTGGCGTCGGTTGGTCTTTGTTTTTTCGCTTCTTCATAGCATTTGAGTGCATCTTCATACTTTTTGAGTCTTTGAAGAGCGATGGCTAAACTTAATCGATACTCCAAGTTTGCAGGGTCCAAATCTACCGCTTTTGAAAAACATTCGACAGCTTTCTCATATTGATTCAATGCGGTAAATGTTGCGGCTTTAAGCCGGTAAGCATCTGCAAAATTCGGGTCTATTCCTATTATTCTGTCATAGCATTTGATTGCTTCACTGCATTTTCCCAGTTTGCCATAAATTACTCCTTTTATGATCCAGGCGTCAATATAGTTCGGTTGAATTACGAGTGCTTCTTCAAGTGACATTAATGCGCTTTCATATTTGCCTGTGCTTTCGTAGGCTACGGCGTTTTTGAGTTTCATAGCTGCTTTTATAAATTCTGGCGGTTCATTGTTTGTGTTTTGGTCAAACATTTCCTCAATCCCTTGGTATTTGGCAGTTAGCGAAAAGACACAAACGGTTGACTTGATTTATAGGTAATCGCCTCAAAGAATGCAAATTTCCCTCAGACGAGCACTGGGTTTACTATGCATGTTTACACAACAATGGGGTCTATTTAGTTCTTAGTAAATAAAGAACCATTGAAATTGTGGAGTTGCGGTTTTTTGGTATAAATAGTATTCTAAAATTTAGTGTCTTATAGTTCGATTATTCTTGCTTCATTCTTTTCTGTGTCCAAAATTGCCAAGGTGGGTTTTGCTGTTAGGTATCCGCACAATTCTCCTGGGTTTATGGATAATGTTTTGCCTTTTCGCTCAATGCCAAGATTGTGTGAGTGCCCGTGGATTACGGCATTGAAGGATTCGCTGTCGATTATCGCGTTTAATAATTCAGTTTCGTGTCCATGGAGCAAGGCAACTCTGTAGTTTTTTATAGTCACTGTGGTGAATCGGTCGTGGATTGTGCAGTTATTTGTTTCGCTAAAGCGTTTCTTTAAGAGTTCATGGTCGCCATCGTTGTTGCCGAAAACGCCAATTAATTTGCAGTTTAAAGCTTTGAATTTGGGGATTACAAATCCAGCTACGTAGTCGCCGGCATGAAGAACTAAATCGACTTTCTGATTGTTTAAAGTTTGTACTGCTTTTTCTATCTGCGGTAAATTATCATGTGAATCCGAAATTGCACCGATCAGCATGTTATTTCACTCTTTGTTTTTTCTATCCTATAGAAATAATGTCTTTCTATTATATTTAGAAAGATCCTTTAAAACATTAGATTAACAATAAATTAATTCTTTCAAAAAGCAGTGTATTAAAACCCTAAAAAAAGACTACAACGAGAGTGTCTTTTCTAAGACTTAATTCAACAAAATTGGACCTTTCAGCAACCTTCAAGCGCTAAAGGCAACTCATTTAGGCTCTTTATGGTCTGGTCAGGGCAAAACTTCTCAGATTTCTTCTGGGCTCTTCGTTCTATGTAAATTACTTTCATACCGACTGCTTTTGGGCCCTCAACATCTGCATCGATGGTGTCACCAACAAATACTGTTTCAGATGCAGAGACACTAAGAATTTTCAAGGCGACTTTGAAGATTTCTGGGCTTGGTTTGCGTTTATTGACTGCCCCTGAAACCACAACTGCATTAAATAGTCCATCCAAACCGTCAGCTTTAAGGAGTTCAAACACGCATTCAGGAATTGCAAAGTTAGAAACGATTCCTAATTTGTATTTCCCATGTAACTGCTCAAGCATTGCCTTTGCGTTCTGATCTATTCGTACAAACTTCATGAATTCTTCGCAGAACTCGTTAGTAGCTGCTGTTACAATGGGGCTTGAGACATCATAGTCATAGCCCAAGTTTTTAAGAGTCTTTGAAATACGTACGTTGAAGTGGGGTTCTTCCCAATTCAAATCCGCCTCAACATAGAGTGCATCACGAACTTTGATGTACACTTCATTAAATTTGTCGAATGAAACATCAACACCGTTTTTATGCAGGTAATTGTACATTCGAATCAGGGATGGACTGTAAAACTCGTGGTTTTTTTCGATGAGCATTAATGTATCGAACATGTCAAATAGGACAGCTTTAATAGGCATCGCTTTTTCCTGTCAGGTAACCCTTTTTTAACCTTAAAATCTTTATCGCAACCTAAACATCCATTTTCTCATCTTTGTCCTTGAGCTTTCTCCGCATATAGTAGTAAATTGTTCCAGCCACCAAGAAAACAACGCCCACAAGCCACGCTTCTGGAGTGGCAAAGAGAATAAATGCTAACAGCAAAATGCATGTTGCTACACCAAGCAGAGGCATGATTCGCCCAAACTTTTGCCCGTTTTTCAGATTGAACGCTGAGATGTTAGCTATTGAATAATTGAAAAGAAGTGCAAATGTGCTAACCGCCACTACGCTCTTCAAATCTACAAACAAAACCAAAGTCGCCATCAAAATACCCGTGGCGAGAATCGCGTAGTAAGGTGTTAAGAACCTGTGGTGCAACCGAGATAGTGCAGTTGGTAAATCATTGCGTCGGGCCATGGAATAAGCCATACGTGAAACTCCTAAAATCGCCGTCAATAAAACGCTTGCAGTTGCCACTAAACCTCCAATGGACACGATTTGAATAGCCAGTGAATTGCCCGTGACACCGATAGCTGTGCTTAGTGGCGAAGCTGAACCTGCCAATCCTACGGGACCCAGCAACCCAACAGCAACAAACCCGACCAAAATGTAAACTACCATTGAAATCCCCAGCGATAATAACAAAGCTCTTGGTACATTCCGTTTGGCGTCTGTTATTTCCTCAGCAACTACCGATACCCTTGCGAAGCCGCCGTAAGCAAAAAAAATGAAGAATGTTCCATAAAGTACTCCGCTTGAAAGAGGAACAAACGGAGTAAAATTGCCGGTGCTGACATGAAAAACCCCGAAGATCACGAAGAACGCCAAAATCACAAGCTTAATGGCAACAAGAACGTTGTTGATGCTCGTGGATTCTCTGGCGCCTAATAAATTCAAAGCCATAAAGGCTAAGCACAAAGCGGCTGCAACCAAATTCGTCGGTAAACTCGGGAAAGCCGCCGTCAAGTAGTATGCAAATCCCAAAGAAACAGCGGCTCCAGTAAACGTATTGGCAACCAACCACATCCAGCCAGCCAAAAACCCAGCGTAAGGAGAAACCAGTTGGCGTCCATATTCGTATACTCCGCCTTCTACGGGTTGCCAAGTGGTTAATTTTGCAAAGCTCCAAGCAGTGATGAAGGCAATTATGCCGGCGATAATCATCGAAATAAATAGTGCTGAGCCGGCATAGCCCGCCACGATGCCCGTGACAACAAAGATTCCGCCTCCTATGATGGCGCCAACGTTAATTGCGACGGCACTCCATAAACCGATTGTACGTTTGAGTTTTCGTAGGTTCTTGCTTATCCACTATAGTCCCTGTTAAGTGAAGATTCAAGTTGCCTTTTAAAAGCTTGTAATTCTTCTAATCTTTTTTTGCTTAACTGGTTTTTACTTATTATCGATTAATGGGAATTAAATACTGAGCGCTAGGCATAATGAAAATGACCCTGAAATCACAATGGGTATAATCAAAAGAATATACGATATCGATTCAAAATAGGAAAACCCTGAAACCTAAGTTTTTCTAATCAAAAAATTTTAGGGCTTGCCCGAATTAAGCAGAAGTGAAATAAGAAAATCGTTCTCTATTAAACCAAAGGCACCCTTTTTGGCAGAGAACTCGTCGAATTTTTTAATGCCATCTGGTTTTAAGTTTGGTGAAGCAATTGAGAATGGTACGGGTTCTCTTGAGTGGGTTCCAGTTTTAATGGGGGTTGGGTGGTCGGGCAAGATTGCGATTGCGTATGGTTCACTTAAGCCGTTGAGGATTCTGCCCAGTAAGCGTTTATCTAAATCTTCAATAGTTTTCACTTTCAAATTATAATCTCTGCAATGTCCCGCTTCATCGGGTGCTTCAACGTGTACAAAAACCAAGTCATTAGTTTTGAGTGCTTTTAGTGCAGCGTCAGCTTTCCCTTCATAATTCGTATTATCTAAGCCTGTGGCGCCTTGAACATTAATAATTTCCATGCCAGCGTATGTTCCGATGCCCTTTACTAAATCAACCGCGGAAATTACTGCGGATTTTATTCCGTATTTTTCTTTGAGTGTTGGCATTGAGGGTTTTTTGCCGCCTCCCCAAGGCCAAATCAGGTTTCCTGGGTGTTTGCCAGCTTTTTCTCGTGCAATGTTAACTGGGTGAGAACGCAGGATGTTTCGGGAACCCTCTATTAAGTCCCTGAGCATTTGTGATGGTTTTTCAGCTTCTGGGGATTTTGCTTTTGGCAAAACATCAGAAACCGCAATTCCTCTGGCGTCGTGGGGTGGTGTGCATTGAATGAGCTCTGGGTTTGGAAAGTTGCGCAGTATCAAAAAATGTCTGTAATCTAAACCTGCAACGAACTCGATTTCACCGGGTCTTTCAAAGGTTTTTCGGATAGCTGCAATTAATTGTGATGCTTCTTCAGTTGTAATGTGTCCGGATGAATAATCAAGGATTGCTTCATCTTTTTCAGTTATTAAGTTACATCGATAGACTGTATCGTTTTTTGCAAGTTTTATGTCTCTTGAAGGGGCCTCCAAGGGTCCTCGACCCGTACAATACTTTATTGGATCGTATCCTAATACTGAACATATTGCTGCGTCTGACCCAGGTGTTAGCTCGTCTGGAACGGTTTTAATTAAGCCACTTTTGCCTTTTGAGGCTATTGAATCCATGTTTGGTTTGTAAGCTGCTTGAAGCGGGGTTTTGTTTCCCAATTCAGGCACAGGATAATCCGCCATGCCGTCTCCGACTATTAGTAAATATTTCATTCAACTAACTCCATTTTTGCAAACAGTTAAAGATTACTTCTAACTTTGAGATTGAAAGTTTAGATAATTATTTCAGAAGATAATGCAAGCGTATATTTATCTACTTTCTAGCAACTTGTCAAAAAGGCATTCTAGATGTTTTATGATTACTGCGCATAATTGGAGTGGTTGTAATTGTTATGATGCCTGCCAAAACAGTTCAGGAAGCAACTGATCTTGTTGGCATTGGTTTTGCTTTCTTAAGAGACGTTGAAGGCTTCAAATTGTTAAGAAAACGTAAATAAGTTGGACGATGGCGTTCTTAGCTATGACAATGAGAAAAACTTCTCCTCCATCCAAGTGTATTTTCTCTTTTTTAAAATCGTTAAATGGCTGGACTTAAGTTTGAAGTCGCATTCTCCAAAATTTTTGAATCTTAAAACTAAGTATCTAAACCAAACCAGTAGCATTGCTATTTGAAGAAAAAAAGGGTTTGAGCAAACGAAAAAATGAAAACTAACTGTTGAGCAAAAATCAATCAAATTTTATGGTCGACAATACCAAAACATTGAAATTCGGAGTTTTCCACCTTAGAATGGGCTATGAGAAAATCGAGGTACGATGAAGCTGAAGGTGGGGAATAAAAACGCTGGATGCTTGTGAATACTTTTTCCGCTATTGAGTCCAAAACTAAAACTCCAATTTTTTAGTGTTCCAGTTCTGGAACGTTTTGTTCCATGAGTAGAACTAAATCACCGTTAACATAAAGAGTCAAACGGTGAAATGATGGGAACATGGCTTGAAAAATATGCGGGTTCACTAAGATTTTGGATTTTAGTCTTAGTTTCAGTTTACTTTGGTTATGCATTATACTTTGCTGTTTACGGGTTACAATTCAGTTTACAACTAACTTCTGACCACTACGTCTATGGTTTAGTGACGAAAAATCCATGGTGGTGGATTGTTCTCTATTATGGCAGTGAAGGCGTAGCTGGTTCCGTGGCAATTGTGCTTCGCGCAGTCGGGGGTTTCTTTGCGTTTTATGCGGCTTTCTTGTGGTGGAGAAAAAAAGACACTGCTTTCCCAACTATTCGGAAAAACGCTTGCAGAGCCTTGCTTTTGGAGGCAGGATTCTTCCTTGCTCTAATTCCATCGATAATCGCTGCTTTCGCCTATAACTTGACAAGCGAATACCTATTCTACTTTGACCATACTCCTGAACGGATTTTGCTATTCGGAACAGCGATTCCCTGTTTGGTAATTGTTCTTTTAGTTCCACCCCTGTTACTCAAGCTTAGAGCAAAAATCAAACGTGAAGAGACTACACAAGAAATCATCAAATGGAGTGCCCTAACTGGCATCGCCTATTTATTTGTGGTGTTCTGGTTCAACTACACGATGCTTTGGGCAGCGACAATGGTACCTTATCCACGCGCCTACGAAGTTTACGGCTTAGAATTCCTGATGCAACCAACAAACTTCCTAAGCTTTGTCATCACAGTTTTCGGTCTTCTTGCACTAGCACTGACCGCGCTGGTAGTGTCTCTTCCTGCAATCAAAAAACAACCACAAAAAATCAACTTGACCAATGTGGGCATAATAATGGTGGCTTTCGGCAGCTACTTCCTCTTCAACACCCTCTACTACTACCTCACAGGCAGCTACGAAGCACACCCAAGCGTGTGGTACGAAGTAATAGGACCACTCCATAACCCAAACCTATGGGGACTAGCATTCATCTTCGTTGGAATCCCACTGATAATTCAAAGCAAAATTAAACAAAGACAATTACATGATCAAATTCAGTAATTCTAAATTTTTCTTTTATTTAAAAACTAAATGGGCTTAATATTCGATCAAATAACGAGAAACTCTGTGAACCAAAACATACTCCGTCAAATTAATAATATATCAGCTTTTGCTGATTTGTAAAAGCTCAATCCAATCATATTTTGAAAGAAAAAAAATTGATGAAAATAAAAATCAGCGACTTTTTTTTCTTCTATCATTGAATTGCCAGTAAGAGTTACCTATAGTTGACCTTGGCTTGAAAGCGAAGACTGATACTGCGATTAGAAAATAGATTATATTTCTGCAATGTTTTGCACCCAACCTCGAGCCCTTGCAAACAACAAAACCAATCCAAAACAGACTACTGTTTTTTTATGTAAAACCAACAGGGCTTTTCTTCTAACAGACAAAATAGATCAAACAATTATTTTTCTCTTAACCACGCTTGCTGCTATTGCTTGAACAACATGCTTCAAAAACTAAATTAAACTTTTCTTAAAAAACTCTAAACAAATATTCAAGATTTGGCTTAAAAAAATGAAAAAATTAAACTGTATTTTGGGCTAAAGAAAGAGAGGTTGGGGATGTTGGATTTATTTTAGTAAGGATCTTTTTTACCAGTCATGTAAGCCCAAGCGCCAACGATTGCAACTGTTAGGACTGCACCTGCAAATCCTGCAACCATGAAGCTAGTTAAACCGGCTAAAGATGGCAAAACTATTATCAGCCATGGAATTAGGTATGTTGCTGTGACCTGTGCAATAACGCCTGCTACGAAACCCAAAACAGCTATTAAACCGAATATTTTTAATCTGCTATTCATTCAATTCACCTTTTTATTTTAGCATTGAGTTAGCGCTTCATTTTAGTCTAACTTACACGTTTCTGTATAATTCCTTGAGTACTCGCATCTTGTTTAACGTTTATAGTTAAAGGTTTAGCGCAATATTACCATGACATATAGCTGTACATATATACGTACATATTTCGATCATATTAACAATGTATAAGATTATTTTCTGTATCTTGTGCTTGCAGAGGTAATCAAATTGTCAGAAAGATTCGCTAAAAAGTGGGAAAGTAAAAGGGAAGATGAACCATTCGCAAACCGCATTAAAGACGCAGTAAAACCACCAGGACCACTAAAACCACGACTTGACTTCGCAGTCAGACGCATAGAGCTTCAAGTACAGAAGCTTGACCAAGCAACAGATAGATTCGGCCAAAGAGACAAAGCAATCTTCGCAAGAATAGTTGACGCTTACACAAAACATGACAGCGCACGCGCAAACGTTTTCGCAAACGAACTAGCTGAAGTTAGAAAAATGTCAAAATTAATTATGAACGCTAAACTTGCTCTCGAGCAAATCACATTAAGATTACGAACAGTTTCCGAACTAGGTGACGTTGTATCAACTCTCGGTCCAGCCGTGGGTGTTCTACGTTCAGTCAAAGCAGGCTTAGTTAGCGTGTTTCCAGAAGCAGAAAGTGAACTAGGCGAAATCGGTAACATGCTAAGCGGAATCATGATAGAAGCAGGCCAAGGCAGCGGAATGACACTAAACTTCGACACAGTAAACGAAGACGCATCAAAGATACTAACCGAAGCAGCAACAGTTGCAGAGCAAAAGATCAAAGACAAGTTCCCAGATCTACCCCCAGGAATGCCATCATCATCCCCAGCTTCCCAAGCTGAAAAAACAACATTCTGAGATAAGGAGAAAAACACAAAATGTCTAACTCCAATCTTTTTCTTTCTATTGGTAAACCAATAAAGAATGAATATGGACGAGTAATCGGAAAAGTAGCTTCTTTCGCATTAACTCCAAGTGGAAAATTTGACGCCGTTTATATCGAATTTGGCGACGGTCAATTCTCAAAACAGCCCATGGAAAGCCTAAGATTCAATGGCGCTGAAATCACATTCATTTCAAAAATAAAAAATCAAGCAGGCACCCTTTGTGACCACATACCCTTAATCTGGCGCAAAGACGAAGCCCTCAAAGATCTCTTAGAGAAAAAGAAAATTACACCTGAAGTCTACCAAGACCTCCACAATAGCTTCACCAGTGTGTTAACACAACTCAAAAAAGACGCTCAAATAATCATTGACGAATCCGCAATAGAAATCGAACGTTGCACAGAAGAAATATCATCACTCAGTTACGCAATTGCAAACCTTGAAATTGAACACGAAATCGGAAAAGTCGACGAAGAAAACTACCGAGGCTGCCTTCGCACTACTACAAGACACGCTCAGACGAGCCACCACAGAAAAAACAGACTTCGAATTGACAAAAAGCAAACTCTCAAGCGTACTACTAGGTGATCAGTCACAGACTTCACAGCAGAAAACCAACAAAATCTACGCTGAACAAGTATCTAACGCATCAAAACTACCAGAGCCTCCAGTAGTTGTTTACGTTAAAGAAATCGGAAAAGCTGGAATTTAATCAAGCTTAAGAATTGAAACGATAGGTGTGGAGGGCTAAAAAATAAAAAGCTTAACAAATCAAACCCCTCCCCCTATACGTGAAGTCGCCACAAAATCTATTTTTACTTTAAAAGTCCAACAGAATAAGCTGGAGCAAGCAAGTTTTCGCTTAAAAGAGCGTGATCGAATTCTTTTTGAAACCTGCATGTTCGCATTAAAAAAGAATAATAAAGAAAAAGCCGCAATGTGCGCTACCGAAATTGCGGAAGTCCGAAAAATAATAAAGTTTCTCTACAACGTTCAGTTAGCTATTGAACGTGTAGTTATGCGCCTTGAAACAATAAAAGAATTAGGTGATATAGTCGCCGATTTAAAACCTGCCTTACGGTTGCTTCAAGGTGTTTCCCAAGAATTATTCCAGGTGCTACCTGATGTTAGCTCAGAACTAAATAACGTTAATCAGACAATCCAAGATACGCTCCACGCTACAAAACTTACCGGCGACGAGAATATGATTCCAGTTGGAAAGAAGACAGAGGCAGGCGAAGAAATCCTAAAAGAAGTCTCCTGTTTCATTGAACAGAAACTAGCTGAAACACTGCCAGAGCCACCAATTTCTGCTCCCAGTGAAAGAGAAAACCCCAATTAAGGAGCTTGTTGCTTTAACAGCAAGTTCTTCGCAGGTGTTTTCTCGAAAAACAGTGGAGGAATCTGGGTTTGACCCGGAAAAGACATTGTTTTCTTACAAGAAGTCTGAAATTAAAGAGTTCTCGCTTAAAGTTGAGAAGCCCTGTTTAGAAGATGTACTTCTCGAATACGTCCGCAAAACAAACGGCGAAATTGATTTAGGTCGTTGTTCGAATGAACTGAAGACTTCCAACGAGGAAATTGAGCGTGCCCTCGAGAACTTGGGAACCAAGGGCAAAATAAAAATTGAGTTACGTTCGCCTGAATAATAGAGAGAAGGAGAGAAAATAGTATGAGCGCATCAAATGAACTTGAAAAAGGAGCGACAGCTTACGCCCTGGATGCTGTACGTTTAGATAAGCAAGGGCAAAAAGGAAGAGCCATTACCCTATATCAAAAAGCAATTGAAAGCCTCCTGCAACTTGTGCAGCTTTACCCAGAGTACGGTTTAAACAAAGTTTACGTGCAACGGGCAATTGCTTATCAAGAAAGAATCAAAGCCCTTCAAGGGACTGTTTCGTCAAATGAGATGAATCAAGCCGCCAACGACGATGCTGGAGGCGGCGGAGGAGGAGCAACAATGGATGGACCCGGAAATAGCAGCAGTAATGGCAAGCCAAATGAGGAACTCGTGATGAATGAGAAACCTAAAGTCAATTGGGCCGAAGTTGTAGGTTTGGATACCGCCAAAAAAGCAGTTAAAGAAGCCATAGTTTACCCAGTACAACGACCAGATCTGTTCCCACTTGGTTGGCCACGCGGTATTTTACTTTTTGGTCCTCCTGGCTGCGGCAAAACTTTGCTAGCGGCAGCGGTTGCAACGGAGATTGACGCAAACTTTTACTCAATTGACGCAGCTTCAATCATGTCAAAGTGGTTGGGTGAAGCTGAACAGAATGTGGCTAAACTATTCGGTTCCGCACGTAAATCAGCTACTGACGGTAGACCTGCAATCGTGTTTGTCGACGAACTAGATTCACTTATGGGCAACCATTCTAACGAGGTCGGTGGTGAAATCCGCGTTAAAAACCAGTTCCTCAAAGAAATGGATGGTATCGTTGACAAGGGTAAAGCATTGCACGTTTACGTGATTGGCGCGACGAATAAGCCTTGGGATTTGGATTGGGCTTTCATCAGAAGGTTCCAGAAACGTATTTTGGTGCCTTTGGCTGACCATGCTACAAGACTTAACATGCTTAAACTCTACTCGAGTAATCTGCAGATTGATACGGATGTGGATTTGCGTGAGTTAGCTCGGATTTCAGAAGGCTTCTCAGGAAGCGATATACGCGATGTCTGCCAATCAGCGCAACTTAGCCTTATCGGAGAGTTCTTCGAGTCAGGCAAAGCAACGGATAGAGAAGCAAAGCCCCGGGCACTAACGATGGCTGATTTCCGACAGATCTTTGAAGACCGCAAACCAAGCGTCTCACTTGATATGCTGTCACAGTATAACAGATGGTTCGAAGCGTTCAAAGCACTATAATCTTGGAGGGCAAAAAACAAAACCAAAAAAATGGGTTGGGTGGAAAGGTTTGGAGAACTATTAATTTTTAGCTCCCTCTCCCTTCTCCCCTCAAACAAATCTCCAAACCCCACAAACCAAACCAACCCATTTTTCAATTTCTAATCTAAGACTTGTTACAACACACTGCAATCACACATCCTTAACTGCCCCCAAACGGGTGCATACATGTGAGCAAAATGGGTCTTGGCAACCGATTGGGAATAATACGTTTCTGCGAAACACCAAAAGACAAAGGCCGAATTATGAACCGACTTGGCTTAAATGATGTGACAGCTGAATCATACTTGTCAATTCTTATAGCCCAGAGTATGCTCATGCAAAACAACGGGAAATATGTAATTACCAAAAAAGGGCAAGGCTACCTTTCTTCCGGCGATAGAATCAAAAAAATCAAATCCTAACTTTCTGATAAATCTAGACTCTACATTTTAGGTAATTCTTCAATGGCGTCCCGGTGTTTGCCAGGCAGCAGGAGGAAGCCTTCTGGAGGTCTCTTTAGGGTCACGGAGTTTCCAATTTGTTCTCTTATCTCTGCTGGAATGCAACTTCTGCACTTTGAGTCAATTTTGGCTATAACCTCAGTTGCGTTTGTAACTTTCTTCATTTTCCCACACTACCAAGTGGAACTAAGTCTCTTTCAAAAAATACCATAAACCTTTTTTTTACTTAAATCAAACAAAGAAAAGCTTTTGGCTTATGGGTTGCTTTTCATTTCTTCTTTAAAGGTTTCCTCCAACATTTTTTTGTTTATCCCTATTTCTTCTGCTAGACGTTTGACCTGTTTTACGTAGGTGCGAAATAGTGATTGGAGGATTTCTGCTTTTTCAGTTTCAGTTAGCTCTTTTTCTTCAGCCATCAGCAACGCGAACCATTTTCCAAGGTTGGTGAGTTGGTAAGCTTTGATCCATATAATTCGGCCTTCTTTATCGTTTTTTTCCATTGATTCATTTAATACACCAAGAGTAGTTAGCGTTTTTAGGTTTTCAATGATTGTTTTGTTTGAATAGTTCAGGGTTTTAACGAGATCTTTTTGATAAATGTTTTTTGATATCCCTTGTTTTAGGCTAAAACGGAGTACATCGACACCTGCTTTACTTCCAAATATGGCGGATAGTATTTTGTCTTTTTTCTCCGTTGGAAGAAACACTACATAAGGATGTAACTTTTCACTCAAGGAAGGTCGCTCTGCTTTCCTAGCCGTCGTTTTTACATTTAAGAATTACGCTTAAAAATCCTTTTGATGAATCTATAAATCTGCATCCCAACTGTGTCTTTTTAGATTAAGGTCTAATTTTGAAAAACTGTTTTATACTGCAACGTTGCTTTGATTAATTCTAAAACGTATTTGGGGCAAGATTTCACATGAGAAGAATTGTAGTCTGTTGTTTAATTTTACTCGTAATGTCTTCCTTAACACTGACGGGGGTTCCTAGTGCTTTTAGCCAAATAGAAAATGTCAAAGTACTTAGTTACACAAATTACATTGATTCTCTGGGACTTCTAGTAGTGGTCGGTGAAGTCCAGAATGTGGGTTCCAACACAATTGCCCGGGTTATTATTCAGGGGATCGCTACCTCTTCAGACGGTACTCAAATAAGCTCTGGAACCCCAGCTTGGGTCAACAACCTAATTCCTCAACAGAAAGCACCTTTCTATATGGAGTTCTACTCCCAAGAAAACGGCGGCGCCTGGATTTCTGACATAGCCAAAATCGAGATCTCAGTTTATCAGGCGGACGCTACAGCGAACTATCAATATCCAGATCTAAAAATCACAAACGACCTCTCCTCAATCGGCAGCACCTCAGATGACAAAGGGGTCTTCTGGGTCACCGGCAAAGTTGAAAACACCGGTAGCCGAACCGCTGAAGGCATCACAGTTTATGCAACTTTTTTTAACAATGCAAAGGATGTAGTAGCAGTCGGATATTCAGAAACAATTGCATCTCTATCTTCCTCCTCATCAGCGTCATTCAAACTTGGCGCCTTTGACATGAACCAATCAATTATGCCTTCGGACAAGAAAATCTCCAGTTATTCTCTTTTAATACAAGTTCAGTCCCCCATACTTGAGGGGGCGCCTCCAATAATTCCTATGCCTGGTCCCACTAACACTGATGGGACAATAATTCCAGCAACCACTACTCCTGGTCCTACTAACACTGAAGGGGCAGGGTCTAGCGAATCTAGCTCTGAGTTAGCAACACAATGGATTTATGGCGGAATAGCGGTGGTTGCAATCGCGGTGATTGCAGTAGCTTTTATTGTTCTTAGAAAACGCAGCCAGTCCAAGCCCAAACCCAAGCTTGTAAGCCAAAGCAAAAAAAACTAAATAATCCCAAAATTAGCCCCTGAATCATTATTTACTTCATTATATAGTGGCCCACACTTTCTCGGCTTGGAGAAATGTGCCATTGTTTAAATATTTCTTTTGCCAAATGGTTGCTTATGAGTTTCAGACCTCAAACTGGTGCACGCCGAGGCAGCGGCAATCAATTGTCAAAGAGTGCACACGACAAAAAGGCAAAAGAAAAGAAAAAACGTTCAAGAGCTAAATACCTCCAGGAAGAAGTCCCTCAGGTTTCCGCGGGGGAAATTGCCGAAAGAACTCTTAATGGGTTGAGTAAACTTGGGAACCAAATTTTTGCTCTCTCACCGTTCAGCCAGTACTTTGATGATTGGCTTGTAAATGTACGGCAGGTAATTTCCGAGTTCGAATCCAACTCCACCATAGATGCTGACGAGCAATTCGTCAAAGAATACAACCAAATTTTTCTTGACGTCGAAGCTGCCCTAACAGAGAATAGACTCAAAGAATCAAACTTAACTGATGAAGCGAAAGCGCTAGCCGACACGAACCACCAAATTGCAGAAACTGACAAACAATACGCTGAAGAAACAAGAGAACGTAACAATAAAAGAAATTCAGAAGTACAACGTTTATCCACCAAAATCCTCGAGTTAGAAGACCAATTAACACAAGAACAAGAAATCAAAATAAGCTTCTACAAATTCAACGCAAAGAAAAAAGTCACTCAACAAATTGCGCAAACAACAAATAATCTCAAAGCAGCCAAAAACGAGCTAGAAGTGACACTGCAGACTTTTACAACTGAACAAGAAAAACTCCACGACAACTATGAAAAACGTAAACAGGAACTAAACGAGACCTCAGATCGCCTGCATAAAGAACTAGAGAAACTGGAAACAGACACATCAACTATTGCAAGGCAAACAGCATGTAATGCACTGACGTTCACCATAAACAATCTACTAAAACGAACCCCTGTGTCAACCACTTAAGAACAAACAAATTATCAAAGTTGCATTTTGCTCTGGGTGCTTGGTTATGGTCCAACAAGAGTCTTTAGCGATTTGACTTCATCTCGTAACAAACCAACTTCGCTTTCAAGTGCAACAGCTTTTGCATCAGCTATTTTTTTAAGTCCCTCGATTTCAACTAAAAGGTTCTTTTTCTCAGTTTCCAAGGTCTTTATTTTTTCAATTGTGTTTTTTAGGCTGGTGCTCATTTGGGTTGCCTTCTGGAATTTAGATGGTTCTTTTTGCACTTAAGACTTTTGCAAACAAGAATGCGGGAGCAACATTTTTTGATATTTTTCTGTTTTGAAGTAATAAAAATAATTTCATGAAGCTGACTATTTGGCCAAATTGCCTATTAATTCAGGTTTCTGTACTTTTGAGAAAAACAGCTACGCAAACTTTTTTCTATACCCACAACCAAACTTGCCAACATCCATCACAACCACAACTCTCAACCCAACATTGACTTCAACATAGAAGTGAACCACAACAAACCTCCTCCAAATCCATCAGCAAACAAAAACCAAACAGCACAAAAAAAACAACCCAAAACACAAACCAAGAAGTGGTGCAAAGCAACCAACCACTACCACGTAAAAACAAAAAATTAGAATACCTCAAACAGATGCAGTTTTATATAGGTATTAGCAAATTAAAGAATGGTAATTTAGTTCGTATTGTTGGATTGTGTCTAAATGAGGAAGACTATCTTCAAAAAACTCGAAGCTCAGGGATTGATTGCCAATTACAATCGACTACGGAAAAATTTGCCGCCAAAGCTCCCTGACCGCGTTTTCATTTGGGATGAAACCTTCCGGGAAGGTATCAAGGCCCCAACGGTTTACTTAACGTATGTTGAACAAGTTAGACTTGCAAAATTAATGGATGAAGCAGGCGTCGCCATCATAAATGTAGGTTTCCCAGCTTTATCCGATGAAGAAAAACGAACCGTAAAACGCATTGTTAACGAAACTTTTACTTATTCCAAGCTTACCGCATCAGCTGAAGCAACAAAAAACAGCATCAACGCCTGCTTGGAAAGCGGCATAAAAGACATAACGATCGAATCCCCAATCAACGGATTAAATTTGCAATATAAATTAAAAATAACTAAAGAACAAGCGCTTCAAAGAATAGTTGATAGCATAGAATACGCCAAAAAACATGGTACAAACGTAAACTTCGTTCTGGTGGATGCTACAAGAACACCGCTTGAAGACATACTGCAAGTTTTCGAAGCGGCAGTCAAAGCTGGAGCCACCAGATTAGGCATCGCCGACAGTGTAGGCTTCATCAGGCCGCTTTCGATGCGTTACTTAGTTTCACATATCCGAGATGGCTTGCCTGACGCCATTAGGAAAAAAGTGCCGCTTTCAATCCATTGTCACAACGATTTCGGCTTAGCCTCAGCAAACACACTGGCAGCTATGGAAGAAGGCGTATCATACCTGCACACATGCATCGCAGGATTTGGCGAACGCGCAGGCATAGCACCCTTCGAAGAAGTTGTTACAGCAGCAGAACTACTTTACAATGTTGACACCGGCATTGATATGGGAAAAATCTACCGTCTGGCTCAATCAGCCGAAAAAGCATTCGCGCTACCAATACAATTCCACAAACCCATAATCGGCGAAAACATATTCACACACGAAGTTGAAGAAGAAGTCGAAGAAATGATGGCTAACCCACTAGTTTTCGAACCTTTCCCGCCTGAAATCGTTGGCAGAGAAACAATGATATTCATAGGCAGAAACACCGGCCAAACTCTTATTCAAAAACTCCTTGAGAAAGCTGGTATTCGCGCATCACCAAGACAAATGGATGAGCTCTTCAGACGAATCAAAGGACCACAGGAAAGCCTAGATAAAGGCGAAGCCCAAATGACTTACTACCAAGTAAAAAAACTCATGAAAGAACTGCTCAAAGGCTACACAATGGATGAGTTCTGGCGTTTAGTTGAGCAAGTGACAAGGCAAAAACCTAAAATGCCAAAACCCCCTAAGAAACAGTCAGAACAGACTGCTGATCAACTAATACACTTAGTTGTTTTTTTATTTCTTTTATTTCTTCTTTACTTGGTTGTTTTGGGTAGTTGTAGATGGGTCCGCTTGGTTTTTCGTTGTAGAAAGGTCGGTTGCAATCTGGGCAGCCTGAAGTACGAAACGGTAAACCACTAGCAATTATTTTTTCTAACACTTCATTGGTAACTCCAAAACTGCAGATTTTTCCTTTATCATCAAACTGAATATCTTCACTTCTTGTTTTGCCCTGGACTATTAGATATCTGGCAAGTTGAACTCGCCTATAATCTTCAAGTTTTGGAGGCGATTTAGCTTCCAAAGATGTCCCTCGAACAGGCGTAAATGCGAACAGCGCTGGCAAAACACCCATGTCAAAGCACCTTTGAATAACTTCAACTGCCTCCTTCTCTGTTTCGCCCAACCCAAAAATCACATGTGTGCTGACATTTCCCTTCCCAAAAACATCTATAGCCTCATTTAGCTGTTTGAATTGGTTTTCCCAAGTGTACAAGCTACCCACACCTGAACCTTTAACTTTAATAAACAAGGCTTCGGTTGCTGCATCCAACGCAATGCCTAACCTGTCAACGCCAGATTTTTTCAAATGCTCAATATTATTGATGTTAAGTGGTTGACAAGAAACCGAAACAGCAATCGCGCAACGCTTTTTTATTTCTTTTACGATGACTTCAATATACCTAAAAACGTCTGAGTAGTTTAAGGCTTGAATGCAGATGCGCTTGATTTTTCCATCTTTCGCTTTCTCAGTCAGTGCCGTTAGGACGTCTATGGTTGGAAAGGATGGCCATGTGACTCGGGAGAGCATTTCGGTGTTGCTCCTGCTAGCACGGGCTTGAGGGCAAAAGCCGCAGTTCGCAGAACACTTACCCAATCTATACGTCATCAAGTAAGCTGTTGTTGGCTCAGCATCCAATTTGCCCTCTAAAAGACCAAGAACAATTGCAGTTCCCACTGAAATACGAATAAGATTTGGCAAGTCAGTTTGGCTAGAGCACGATTTTTCAGACAAAGGTTGCACCGAATTTAAGAGGAGTAATAAGGAAACAGTATATTAGTTTGGGCTTTTTTTAACCAGTTTTCTTGCTAAGCTGATTGTTCGGCTTACGATCGAAACTAAGAAAAATACTGCAAAGGCATATTGCACAAAACTGAAAATAACTAGAGTTGGCCAAAGCAAGGTTAAAACAACACCTATGTAGAGAGCGCTTCCAAGATACCTACCTACAGGATCGTAGAGTTTTTTTGAGTAGACGCTTGTGACTATAAATTGGATGAAAGCTGTGGCAATGAGAAGCAGCAGCCAAATTGGATAATCTCCCTTTTCAAAAAAAGCTATGAATATTCCAATCAAGAGAATAAAATCAGTTGTTGCATCGTAGTAGGCACCGAATCGAGTAGTTGAACACAATTTTCTTGCCACGTAACCATCAAAATAGTCTGTTGCAGCACAAAAAGCCAACAGAGCAAGACAAGCGGTTATGTCAACTGTATTGAAGAGGTACAGGAATAGGGGTAAGGCTGCTATTCGTAGGGAACTGATTAATGTTGGGTATGCGACTTGTTTTTTCATACTTACACTTTGAAGGTTTTTTTGTCTCACTTTTTATATGAAGTTGTCTAAACTTCTAAAGGCTGATAATGAATGTGTTATTATATCATTTGTATTCTGAATAATTTTGTTTATGCGGCTTAATGTAATCAATGAATCCTAAATCAAAATCAACTGCAACTGTCTTTCCTAATTCTGTCTAAATTATCTAACATTGTACTTGGTGATTGATGACAAGGTTAAATCGGATATTGATTAGCCCAGAACAAGTAGTGGCTGGTTTGCTTTCTATGGCAATTGTTATTCTATTGAAGGAGTGAAGATATGTTCTTTTTTCCAAAGCCAGGTTGTGTTATTAAGACCCTTCATCAATGGAACAACTATAATCATTATTATGAAAGCTTCTAAGAGTCGTATGGCTGGATACAGAAAAGGTGCGGCCAGGAAACTAAATTGGACGTCAACCATTTGCAAACCAAAAATTCCATTGTAAACCACCGGTAGTGAGAAGGCAAACGAACCCCACATGTTATCAGCTTGATTTCCGATAAATGCGATAAGGAAAAAGAGTGCAGCTCCTTGTCCAGCAGATAAGCGTTTACTAAACATTACTACCGGCACAATCAATAGTACAGCTAATATTTTGTCCCATAATACCCAAATGGCGACTTGTGCACTTCCAAACGACAGGACAGGTGGAGTAAATAGGAAAGCTACCATTAATACTATGAATGGTATAAAGGCCATTTTCCATTTTTTATAGAATATTGCTCCTGAGACGAAAGCGTTTAGGGGTGGCGATAAAAGAAAGGGTAAACCAAAGGGTGACATCCCAGTTAAGAACCAGCTTATAGCAGCTCCTATGAAGGCGCTTGCAGTTCCTAGATATGGTCCTAGGATTAGACCGAAAATTGTTGCTATCAGGGCTGAAATTGTTATTGTTAAGCCTGGGACTCCAACGGGGACAGCGATTGGTGTTATGAAGTTAAGGGCGAAGTAGAGGGCTGCAAATATTGCTGTCAGGGCGATTTGCTTTGGGGTGATGGTTATTTTCATTTGAATCCCACTGTAAATGTTTTCACTACTGTGTAATTTTTTACATCAGACTGCTATAAATAACTTTCCGACAACTTTTAATTATGCAAAGCAGGTCCTCACTATTAACAAATAAATGTAAAAAATGTACATCTGTAAAAATACGTAAACAAGTCCAATTTTGTCCCTTGTTTTTAGGCTCATTTTGCTTATAGCACCTATTTTTAGGCTCTTTTGTTTGTTGGGGCAGGGTGCTTAGTGTTTAGCAAATTTTAAATACGGATTGACCTCAAATAATGCTTTGAGGTTATTACCGTGGCTAAAGCTACAAAAAAGGTCGTTAAGAAGACTAAAAAGAAGAAATAAGCCGCTTTTAAGTTGGGCTTACCCCTAACTTTTCTTTTTTCACCCAAAAACATGATTTAACTTTTTTGGACAACCAAATTAGACATAAACACGACTTCCACTTGTAAAACAGGAAAAATCTGCAAAAAGAAGCTTTATCTAACCAAAAGCATTAAACTAGATTGAACGGTGAATTTATTTGGAAAGCAATCCCCTAAGTATAAGCTTCGCTGGTTTGGCGCTTAAGAGCCCAACGATTCTAGCTTCTGGAATCTTAGGGTACTCCGCAGAATCCCTAGCTCGCGTAGCAAAAGGAGGCGCCGGAGCAGTAGTAACAAAATCCGTGGGTTTAGAACCCCGCGTTGGTTATCCAAACCCAACTGTTGTTCAGGCTGAGGCGGGATTAATTAATGCGATGGGGTTGCCTAACCCTGGAATCAACGTTTTCGCTCAGGAAATCAAGTTTTCTAAAACCATTTTGCGTGTTCCCTTAATTGTGAGTGTGTTTGGTTACTCCGCAGAAGAGTATGCTTCGGTTGCGAAGATTGCGGTTGATTCAGGAGCCGATGCTGTGGAACTAAATGTTTCATGTCCTCATGTGAAGCAAACGGGAGCCGAAATTGGTCAAAACCCCAAACTCCTTATTGATATTGTGCAGACTGTGAAAGCATCAATTAGCAAGCCATTGATTGTAAAGTTGTCTCCAAATGTTACAGATATCACATTGTTGGCTTATGCCGCTATTGAAGCTGGAGCCAACGCTTTAACAGTTGTGAACACGCTCAAAGCCATGGCGATAGAAACAGAAACAATGCGTCCAATCCTTAGCAATTTGAAAGGCGGGCTGTCAGGTCCAGCAATTAAGCCCGTAGCTCTACGTTGCGTTTATGACATTCATGAAGCCTATGGCGACGTACCCATAATAGGCTGTGGAGGAATATCGGATTGGCGAGATGTTGTAGAGTTTTTCTTAGCCGGAGCATCCGCAGTTCAAATCGGCACGGCAGTTGCCGTTGACACCCAGGTTTTCCAAACCATAAACAAAGGAGTAGAAACATATTTGAGACGTAAACATTTTGGGAGCGTAAAAGAAATTGTCGGTCTTGCACACCACAAATAATTCAATGCGGACAACTCAGATTGTTCGGATTCGAAATGAGAGTCCAACAGTTAAAACCTTCACATTTACCGATAAATTATGTAGCAAAGCTAAGCCAGGGCAGTTTTTGATGCTTTGGATACCCGGCAGTAGACGAAATTCCGCTTAGTTTGCTGGATGCAGGCAACAACTTGGTTTCAGTTTCAGTGAAAGCTGTAGGTGACGCCACAAGGCACCTGCATGCGCTGGAAGCAGGTGCAACTATTGGCATACGTGGACCATTTGGTAACAATTTCACTGAGAGCCGCGGTAGAGTTCTCTTAGTCGGGGGTGGAACAGGCATCGCCCCTTTACTCTTCCTGGCTAAACAACTTGCAGTCAAAACTGAGCGTCTCTCATTTGTCGAGGGTGCCAAAACCAAAGATGAACTACTATTTGTCAAGGAGCTTAGAGGAGTTTGTAACGAAAAAACCCTCATAACCACCACAGAAGACGGCACTGCCGGTCTTCAATGCCTTGTCACACAACCGCTCGCCGAGCTTTTAGTCAAAGAAAAATTTGACATGATATATACATGTGGACCCGAAGTCATGATTAAAAAAATCTTTGAAATGACAGAAAAACATAAGCTTCCTTTGGAAGCTAGCCTTGAACGTCTGATGCGTTGTGGCATAGGCTTATGCGGAAGCTGCATGATTGGCAAATATCGTGTATGCCGTGACGGGCCAATTTTTAATTCGGCGCAACTGCGGGAAATACAAGAAGAATTTGGAATTTCAAAGCTTGGGTTTGACGGTTCGAGGATACCCATATGATGCTCTCCGACACAAATTTGGAAACTCTTATTCACAAAGTTATCTCTCTATACAACCTCACACACAGTCCAAATGCCATCGCCAAACTAATTTTTTTCTCACCTATGCTGATCACCGTACAATTTAGCGGCGGTTTTTGTACAGGATGTAGCACAATGGAAATTACTGATGCCTTTGCCTACCAAACTAAAACCCTTAGCCAAGGCAGAATAGAGCTAAAACACAATAAAACTTTGCAGACAAGTCTACATGCTATTCAAACATCCTTCATGGTAAAACGAGGAAAAAATGAGGGTTTATTTTAGGTAGTGTTCAACTGTCATGTTTCTATTGACATTTGAAAAAGTCATAGTCGGGTTTATTGTGCCGTTCGAAGTGCTGCCTTTGAGACTTGCCCTTGAGAAATGAAGGAAATTCGAGAAAATTTTTAGAGCCTACTATAATTCGCTACAAAACTTCAAGCGAATAGTCAGATTGGTAAACAAATGATTAATGTTTAAAAAAGCGCTTGCAGCAATAGAAGACAAATTTAAAGAAAAAAAAAGGATTTTATTCTTCTTCTGAGGGTAGACCCATTTTGCGCATGTAATCTCTCGCGAACCTTGGGTTGTAAGCAAGCAATTCTTTGCTACGTAGCAAACGTCGTTCAAGACGGTCCAATGCAACACGGAAAGTCGGTTCAACACCCCAACCTTCACTTGCTGCAAAGAATGTGCCTCGTGTTGTCCGGAATTGCAGACGGCAATGGATCATTGGAGTTCCGCGCATGGTTGTGTCTCCGTGACTTTTCATGTAGACAAAAAGTGTGCCAAGTTGGAATGCTTCTTGGTATTTGCGGGAAAACGAATCAAATTCGTTCATCATAAATCCCTGTTGTGATTCATCGATTTCAATGTCTTTGACGCCGAATTGAATCGTTAACTTTCGTGCTTGAGCTACAACCTGCGAAATAGGCTCCAAAAAATCAAGTTTTGTTAAAATTCCGACTAGCCGATCACCGGATACAACACACAAACAAGATATATCATGGTCGTGCATTTGCTTTTCAGCAGCACGTAAACTTGTTTTGCTGTCAACTGTAATTACGGGGGAAGCCATGATTCCTTTTATGGCAATGCCTAATGTTTCAATTTTTTCGCCAACTATGTCGCCTGTGGTCTGGCGATGTTGTGGCCAATAGATATTCTCTAAAATGTCTTCAATACTAACCATCCCCACAAGTCGACCACTTTCCGTTACTGGAGTGTGTGAGATGCCGTATTCACGCATCATACCAAAAACTGCTCCGACACTGCGGCCTGCTTCAATGGTGTGAGGTGCCCGAGTCATAACACTCTCAACCGCGTCCCGACCCCATTCGTCACCTACAGCCGCGTGAATAACATCTTCATCAGTTACAAATCCCATTAGTTTACCTTTATCAAACAAAGGTAGCTGACGCATGCCACTTCCAATCATCAATTTTGCCAAATCACCCAAAGGCATATCAGGTGAAGTCTGTGGTGCAGTCTGCATTAAAGACCGAACTTTAGACATAGTAAAATCAAGTCGTGACCGCAAAATCGTTCGTCGAGTAATCATTCCAACATATTTTCCTTTTTCATCTAAAACAGCTATAGCAGGCGGCATTCCCTTTTTGAAACCTTCCAAACATTTTGAAAGTGTATCAGCATCTTTAACAGAATTTACTTCCTTTGAAAAAATATCCTTGGCAGTAATAGACATGGACATAAATAACCACTGAAAAGTTATAGTTGAACGAAGAATTTAAATGTTGCAAACCCCCAACGCCAGTATGGCAACCAAAAGACCCATTGATCACAAACTTTAAACCAATTAATCAATCAAACAACTCGTTAAGTTAACTATTATACTGCATTTAGTGTGATTCACCTTAACCTAAACTTGACCATCAACCATTGACAATAACCTATATGCTTAATAGCCAAGTAAACTGAATTGTCTGAGTTTAAAGGAGAAAAACCGCTTTGTTTGCTGTAGGACATATGGCAATTGCCTACCTTTTAGGGAAAGGCTCATCAAAAGCGCTTCGCATCAAACTGAATATACCCCTTCTACTTGTTCTCTCCATATTGCCTGATATAGATATAATCTACGATTTTTTGACAGGAGCCAATCTGCACAGAGGTCCCACCCATTCGATCGCATTTGCTATAATCGCTTTTACCCCACTCTTCATCATGTATCAAAAAAAGGCAATTCCATATTTCTTAGCGTTAATTTCTCATTCACTAATGGGTGACTTCTTCATAGGTGGTGGATTGCAGCTATTCTGGCCTTTTTCAGCAACTCAATATGGTCTTCATGAGTTAGGCTCATACTACATTGGAATTACCGCCCCTGTGAACATCGCACTTGAACTTAGCCTGTTTGCTATAGCAACATTTGTCTTGTACAAAAGCGGCGATTGGAAAGTTTTCTTAAAAAGCAACAAAACAAACCTGGTGCTAATTATTCCCATAGTCACAGTTTTGCTGCCAAGCACAATAGGCTATCCATTTAGCGCACCCTTGCTTCTGACAGAGCCACTATTAGCCATAGCCCACCTATTCTACCTTGTACTCTTTAGCATGGCTGTACTAAAAACGCTATCATCGATTTTCAAGAAACACTTTCAGAATTCCCCCAAAGAGATGCAAACCAAAATATTATAATTCAAATTTAATGACTCACAGATAATTACTTTGCACCTACTCAGAATTGTCCTTCAAAAATGGAGATATGATCACCCAAAAAGATGCTATCGAAGTATTAAGCTAATTAGGGTTAATTTGGAATTAATCAACTTGATCGGTTTTTTTAGGGTTTTCTTAGTTTACCTGTTTTGTTACGTATGAAGGTTGGTTTTTCTAAGCAATATTTATAACGAAAGCACTGCATTCAAACTTTCTATCTAATAATAGCGTTGGACAAAATTTGTGCCGTGAGTATGTAAATCTCTTGGTGAATGATAAATGCCGTTAAAAACTGTAAAGACCGATGCGGCAGATGCCTTAACGTTAGAATGGGTTTTGCAAGTAAAAAATTACAAGTTAACCCTTGACAAGAACCGATGTGTCGGCTGCCAAGTGTGCTCAGTGGCTTGTCCTAAAGAAGCAATAAAAACCCAGAAACAACCTAAAATTCAGGGTAAAAAAGCTAAGAAAGCCAAAGTTGACATAGATTTGGCAAAATGCAACTTTTGCGGAATCTGCGATGTCACATGTCCCTATGGAGCGATCAAAGTAGCATTAAACGGTGAACATAACCTCTCTATCTTGGCGAAAGACAGTTACCCACAACTAGTTCGCGACATATCTGTAGATACCCGCAAATGTGAAAAAGAATGTGTTGAATGCGAAAAAACTTGTCCGCTATCACTTATAAAAATCTCAAAAGTTGGGTTTGACGGAAAACCAATCCAAGACATGGCTACTTTATCGCCAATTGAGAAAAAACGTGTGCAAGTTACCCTCGACATCAACAAAGATTACTGTCCAACTTGTAAATTATGCGAGTTCAAATGCAATCTAGGCGCATTAAAAGTCAACAAAGCATTCGAAGGAAAAATCAATATAAATCAAGTGAAATGTCCTGAAGGCTGCACAGACTGTTTAGACGTTTGCCCCATTCCCGGAGCACTCGTACTTGGTGAAGATAAGAAAGTTCACGTTAACGACCTATTATGTACATACTGTGGAGCATGCAAGAATGTTTGTCCAGTTGAAGATGCATTAAATGTTAAACGTACAAAAGTTAACCATACACCCATCCATTCGGGTACATGGAATAAAGCTTTAGAGCGTATCACCAGTCCCGAGGATGCAATTAAAGAATTGAAATCTCAGGCTGCCGAGAGTAGACGCAAAGTGATTGAGAAGCGTTTTCTATCTGAGGCACTTAAATCGGAGGAATCCAAATGAGTAATTCACAAGCTTCACCTAACCAACCTGATTTATCTATTTGCATACCTGAACCGCTGCGAGTCGGCGTTTTCGTTTGCCACTGCGGCTTAAACATTGCAGGCACTGTAGATGTTAAAGCTGTAGCTGAATATGCTAGAACAATTCCAGACGTTGTATTTGTTAAAGAAAATCGTTATACATGCGCTGACCCTGGGCAAGCAGAAATCCGCAAAGCCATCAAAGAACAAAACCTAAACCGCGTAGTCATCGCTGCATGTTCACCCAGAATGCACGAACCCACATTCCGACGTACAGTTTCCGAAGCAGGCTTAAACCCGTTTCTCTACGAAATGGCAAACATTCGAGAATTCGCTTCTTGGTGCCACCAAAGCGACCCCAAAGCAGCAACAGAACGCGCCAAAGACAGTGTGCGAATGGCAGTTGCAAAAGTACGTTTAATGCAACCACTCCAGACAATCGAAGTTCCAGTCACGAACAAAGCGCTCATAATCGGCGGTGGAATCGCAGGAATGAACGCGGCCTTAGACCTTGCGGAAATGGGCTATAAAGTCTACATGCTTGAGAACTCTCAGAGTATCGGTGGACACATGGCGGCTTTGGACAAAACCTTTCCAACCTTAGACTGCAGTATCTGTATTGAAGGACCAAAAATGGTGGATTGCGCACGCCACCCAAACATTACAATCTTCGCTAGTTCAGACCTCGTGAAAGTTGACGGTTATATCGGCAACTTTAAAGTGAAAATCCGCAAAAATCCAAGGTTTGTTATTCCAGAAAAATGCACTGGTTGTGGTGAATGCAAGGAAGCTTGTCCAATTGAGTACCCAAATGAATGGGACATGAACCTTGGCACACGCAAAGCAATTTCAGTGCCCTTTGACCAGACAGTGCCGCTTATTTACACTATTAACAAGGATTACTGTATTGAATGCTTCAAATGTACTGAGGCTTGCGGTGAACGTCAAGCCATTGATTTTAATCAGAAGTCTGAGGAAGTGGATTTTGATGTTGGCGCAATTATTGTTTCCACAGGCTTTGACATTTACTTACCTTATGACATGCCGCTGCTCGGCTATGGGAAATACCCAAACGTTATCACAAGTATGGAGTTTGAAAGACTCATTTTAGCAGCTGGTCCAACAGGTGGCAAAGTCATTCGGCAATCAGACGGTCAAAAACCACACAGAATTGTTTTCATCCAATGCGTGGGAAGTAGAGACAAAAGCAAGTACCCTTACTGCTGCAATTTCGGTTGCATGTATACTCTCAAACATGTGGTTCAGCTTAAAGAGAAGTACAAGGAAGACATAGAAGTCTACGTTTTCTACATGGACATTCGAAGCCCAGGCAAAGGTTATGAGGAGTTCTATGATCGTGCACGGGAAAGAGGAGTAAACTTCATTCGTGGTAGGGTAAGCCGTATTGATGAAGATCCAAAAACCCACAATTTAATTGTCCACTCAGAGAACTCACTTCTCGGCTCTCCCATGGAGGTCGAAGCAGACATGGTTGTACTTGCAACTGCCGCCATACCCAAAAAAGGCTCAGACGAGATTGCACGAATACTTAACTTGTCACGCGGTTCTGATGGCTTCTTTATGGAAGCACATCCCAAACTAAAACCTATGGATGCACCTTCAGACGGTGTGTTTTACGCTGGTGCCTGCGTTGGTCTAAAAGATATTCCAGCTAGCGTTTCTCAAGGTAGCGGCGCTGCATCAAGAGCAGCTACTGTTATTAGCAAATCCAAATGGAAGATTGAACCAATCATATCAGTCATAGATGAAACCAAATGCAGAAACAAAACTGCCAAATGCGGCGTTTGCCAAGACAAATGTCCATATGGCGCTATCCGAATTGAACCAGGCAAGGCAGCTCAAATAATCACTGCTAGCTGTCATGGTTGCGGTACATGCGTTGCCGAATGCCCCCAACGGGCTATCACACAAATGCACTTCACGGACGCCCAAGTCATGGCTCAGATTCGAGCGGCACTTGAGGAGAAGCCTGAAGAAAAAATCCTTGCTATACTCTGCAACTGGTGCAGTTATGCAGGCGCAGACCTTGCAGGCATTAGTCGATGCGATTATCCAGCAAGCGTAAGAGCCATCCGCGTCATGTGTAGCGGCCGAGTTGCTCGAGAATTCATCCTCGAAGCATTCAGACTTGGAGCGGGAACTGTTTTGATTGGTGCATGTCACTTGCCTTATGACTGCCACTACATAAGCGGAAACTACAAGATGAAAGCCCGAACCGACGCACTCAAAGGAATGCTTACAAAACTTGGCATGAGTCCAGAAAGGTTCCGAGTAGAATATGTTTCAGCTGCTGAAGGCATACGCTACGCTGAAGTAATCAAAGAAATAGATGCCGAAATGAAGGCGCTGGGCAAAGAGAAAATTCAAGCCGAAAACGCAAAACTCAAGCCAATCCTAGAAAACATGCTAAAACGCAAGTAACCCAAACAGCTATCGCATCTTTTTCAGTTTCTTTGTGAACTTTATTTTTTTGGTTCGTTGCTAAGGTTATAGCCAGTTTACTTTGTTTTGCCTTTAGAACTGTTTTTGGTTAAACAACATCACAGACATAGACAGCAATCCTATAGCCACAGCTCCCGCCAGGATAATCGTGAAAACCGTTGCCTCCGGTAAGTTCAGCAAAGTTGGCACTAATGGAATGACTGAAATTTGGTTTCCTCCGTAAATAACCAATATAGCTCCAACAAGGACTGATGGTGCAGCGACTCCGATAAGCACTCCCGCTGAACATGCAACCGCAATCATTGAGAGGCTAGTTGCTAAAGACTCACCTGCATTAGCTAAAATTGTAGTTGGCAATACACTTGTTGTGGCGTAATCTGTTAGAATCCCTGCCAAAACTGCGAAGAAGGCTGCTATGGCAACGCAGGTATAAACGGAAAAGAATTTTGCCAATATTATATCTCTTCTTTTTAGAGGTCGAATTAGAAAGAGGTCATAGACACGTCTGTTTTTCTCGTTGATTATGAACACTGCAAGCATCACTGAAGCCAGCGTGCCGCCAATACTGGATACTACAAGTGCAGAAATAAGAGTGAAAGACAAGTTCTGCCCGGTACTGCCTAGCGGAAATGAAACGGAAAAGTAATGCGATTACAGGCAAGCCTATCCATAGGAAAATCATTACTTTGGACTTGTAGAATCCCCGCAATTCGTCAATAAAGAGTACTCTTAATTTCATCAGTTATCCGCCTCCGAAACGTAGTTGAGGTATATTTCATCAAGCGAAGGTTCCAGCAAAGAAATGCCTCGTATACGAATTCCCAATTTGACGATGTCTTGAATTATATCGTTAATTACCTGGTCTTCATCTGCTTGAGTTTTAAGATGAACTAAGATTCTGCCAGGCGAAGGCTGCTCAATGTTTGTCACGTTCTTTATCGCGTTAAATTCCTGCCATTTGTCGTTGGCGTACGAAAGCAAGACCTGAATGGTCTTCTGAGTTGATAAATGGGCTTTCAACTCGTTCAAGTTTCCGATCTGCTTGATTTTTCCATGGCTTATTATGCCTATTCGATCTGCAACATCTTGGACATCACTGAGAATATGTGAGGAAAACAGGATAGTTGTGCCTTTATTTCCTAGTTTCAAAACAATTTCCTTAAACTGGTAGCGACTCAAAGGATCCAATCCGCCCAGCGGTTCATCCAAAACCAAAAGTTTGGGTTCATGCAAAAGTGCCTGCGCTAGCCCAACTTTCTGAATCATTCCGCCAGACAAATGAGAAACTTTCTTGTATCTTGCATCGCTCAAACCAAGCAAACCAAGAACTTCAGAAATACGTTCTTCGACTTTCATGTTGCTTAGACCGGAGAGCTTCCCAAACGTTTTAAGCGCTTGATCTACAGTGCGCCATTCCTGAAACGCTACACTTTGGGGAAGATAACCTAACAGTTTATGGATTTCCTCTTTCTGTTTAGTTACTTGATAGCCGCCGATGGAGACTTCGCCTTGGAAACCAGTTATTAAGCCGACAAGAATTTTCATGGTGGTCGTTTTTCCTGCACCGTTTGGACCTATGTAACCGAAGATTTCTCCTTCTTTTATTCCGAAGGTTACATCGTTTAATGCGCAGAAAGTGCCATAGCTTTTTGTAAGATTGCGGATCGTAACAAATTCGTTGGTGTCATCATAAGATTTGCTGTTCATATTACTCATTGCTTTCATCTCTTAATTTCTGGTAATTTAAGTTTTTCACAAAACAACTATGTCTCTTGACAGCTATCCAATTTTCATATAACCACATGTCCTGACTAATTGATTGTTTTTTTGAACCATGCTATGCCTATTATGGCTACCGTTGTTGCTGTCAGGGCTGCAACAGGGTTGAAGGTTTCCATGGCTGAGTACGAAGATATTAACAACGCGGTTAAAGTTATAGAAAAAACCAAAATTGCGGCTGTTCCGATAGCCAAGTTTTTGTGAATCATTCTCCAACAACCTATATCTCTATATTCAGAGTTGTTTTGATTTAATGCTAAGCTTTGGAACAGGCTGTTCAGGGATTAGGACAGTACGTTAATTCCTAAAACAAAAATAAAAATTATTTATTTTGACAGAAAAAGAGTTTAGTCTTCTTCGTCAAGTTTTCTTTCCTTAATTTTTAATGCCTCTTCGTCACCGATAACTTTGAAAGTTTCAGATAGCTCGTGTTTGTGGAGGAATTTCCTAACGATTATACGCACGTACTTTTTTGCTAGAGCTTCGCCTTCGCCTTTAACAGTTACAGTTTTTGAGTCTGTAGATACGTCTCCGCCTGTTTTCTCCTTAAGGAAATCTGCAAGTTTCTCGATTAATTTGCTTTCGTCGCCCTTAAGCTCTGAAGCATTAACTTTCACTTCAACCATTTATTGTTCACCTCGATTCTAGTTCCGCCAATTAACTGATCATTTAGCTTACTTTCTCATAGCTACTCTATTGATAAGTTTTCCGCTTGAACTTTTGTCAGTTCGCCCGTCGAGTCCATCTCACTGCTTAAGCTCAGACTCTAGTGCTCATCATCCAACCATAACTTAAATGTCAGCGCTTAAGACTGTTACGCTGCAAAACCATTTTTTGCAAGGTAAAATATTTTTATTACATGTGCAAGTTTTTTTTTTGAACTTTCTAATCCACTGAGGACCAATTGAGATAGTTATTGAACTTCTGTTTGACAGTCTCTGGTTTCTTAAGTATGGGTAAGGTTTAAAAGAGTCCTTTGTATTTACCTATGAACTTCAATGGCTGAAAGTTCATGTGTGAATCGGTAGAACGCCAGTTCAACAAACATGTGAATAGTAGCCGCTGAAAAATTCACAATAACAAAAGGAGGAAAAGAAATGTTATCACGAGATTGCGACGGATGCTCCCAAATGAAACCTTGCAGTAAAAGATTCGATATCGCTGAGAAAGGTAATTGTGTTTACTGCCCTGACGGAACAGCCCATTTAATTGACGGTTCCTAAAAAACAAGAAATAGTTGCTAGTTTTAAGCAAATTAATTTTTCTTATTTTCTTTTGTATTTTTTAATTCTTATGTACTTATCTATTTCAAGGGTTGAAGCGTCTCTAACGCCTTTTTAACTTCGCAAAGTATTTCCGAGAAATCCGCTTCTTTTTCAAGCTTCACACCCTTCTTTGAAACTTTCAGTAAGGTCTCGTATCCTTTGACTGCCAGAGTTTTCTCCATGGCCTTCATGGTTCTGTTGTTTCCGAATAAGCGATACGTGCAAAACAAGATGGCTTTTTTGCCTTCCACTGCAAGCATAGTCTCTAAGAACGCTACGGTTTCTTTTGCTGGACTGGCACCTTCAACGGGTGTACCCAAAATTAGGAGATCGTAATTTTTTAGAATTGACGGTTGAATTGAGGCTAAATCAAAAATCGGTACTTTTGCTGTGCCAGCAATTGCTTGGGCCAAGAGTTTTGTGTTTCCCGTTCTTGAAAAATAAACGACGCAAAAGTTCATAGTTTCAAATAGGAAGGCTTAGTAATAAAATCTTTCACTATAAACTATGTGCTAAGTTTAAAAGTTTAGCAAAGCAATGTTTCTCTGAAGCGAAAAACTATGGACTACGCCATAATCGCCGACTCATACGAAAAAATCGAAGCAACTACCAAACGCCTAGAAATGACTGATTTATTGGTTGAGCTCTTGAAGAAAACGCCAAAAGACATTATTGCTAAAATGGTCTATTTGACGCAGGGCAAATTGTACCCAGATTTCATGGGTGTTGAGATGGGTGTAGCAGAAAAACTCGCTATAAAAGCTCTATCCCGCGCATCAGGGCAAAGTGAAAATGTAATCCAAGCTGAATTGCAGAAGAGCGGAGACATCGGTGATACCTCAGAAAAACAACTGTCAAAACGAAAACAATCAACATTCTTCACCAAAAAACTCACAGTTGAGCGGGTTTACGAGACTCTTGACAAACTCGCAAAAACCTCAGGTTCTGGTGCTGTAGACACTAAAATGGCGCTTCTTGGTGGACTTCTGACTGATGCATCACCTAAAGAGGCAAAATGGATAATTCGCACCGTAACTGGTAACCTGCGTTTGGGCATTGCAGATATGTCAGTACTTGATGCATTAGCGATAGCTTATGGCGGCGGAAAAGAAGCCCGCGAACTAATCGAACGTTCCTACAACATTTCCTCTGACTTAGGAAGAGTAGCAAACATTGTCGTCGAGAAAGGAATAGAGGGCATTAAAGAGTTCCAAGTTATGGTTTTTGAACCCATAAGACCCATGTTGGCTGAGCGGCTTGGATCTCCAGAAGAAATTTTGGAGAAATTCGGCGGGAAATGCATTGCTGAATACAAGTACGACGGAGAAAGAATTCAAGCGCATAAGAAAGACGGTAAAGTAGTGTTATTTTCTAGACGTCTAGAAAACATTTCTGAACAATATCCAGACGCTGTAGATTTAATCAAAGAAAAAATAGATGCGAAAGAAGCAATTTTTGAAGCTGAATGTGTCGCTATGGATCTCGAAACGGGAGATATGCGTCCATTTCAAGAACTTATGCATCGCCGACGAAAATACGGGGTAGAATCAGCCATAAAGGATTATCCAATTTCTCTTTTCGCCTTCGATGCTCTATATGTTGACGAAAAAGATCTAACACAAGAACCGTTCCCCCAAAGACGCAGAAAACTTGAAAAAATAATCAAGCAAAGCGAACGAATGAAACCAGGAACACAAAAATTGGTTAGTAATCCAAAAGAGTTGGAGGCTTTCTTTGAGCAAGCTATAGCCGAAGGTTGTGAAGGTTTAATGTGTAAATCCCTCGCTAAAGACTCCGTTTACCAGGCGGGAAGCCGTGGTTGGCTATGGATAAAATATAAACGCGACTACAAGAGCGAAATGAAAGATACTGTAGACTTGGTTGTTGTAGGCGCTTTTCACGGTAGAGGTAAACGAGTGGGAACCTACGGTGCTCTACTCTTGGCTACCTACAACCATGAAAAAGACACTTTTGAAACTGTGACAAAATGTGGCACAGGCTTCACCGACAAAGATTTAACACAACTTCATGAAATGCTCCAGAAACATGTGATTCCACGCAAAAACAGTAGAGTATTATCGATGTTGGAGGCAGATGTTTGGTTTGAACCAGCTGTAGTTTTAGAAATTTTAGGGGCAGAAGTTACTCTAAGTCCTATCCACATGGCTGCTATAAACTCGATCCGTGAAGGTGCTGGTTTGGCAATTCGTTTTCCCCGATTCACAGGTAAATATCGCACTGACAAAAGCCCTCAAGATGCCACTTCTTCCAAAGAAATCGTAGAAATGTATCGTGCGCAACTTAAGAAAATTGGTGAAACCGCAAAAAGCTAAAACTGATAAGCACCAATTGCCTAAGTAGTTGGCGAGTGCGTTTGGTTTGGCTCAAGATTCAGAAAAATTGAAATCAATGATAGCTTTGAAAAAAAGGCTTGAACTGCAACTGGAGAAGTTAGAGACTGAAACCAAAGAAGTTAAAGATACCCTAGAAGCAGTTAACCAGATTCTTCTTGAAAAAGGCTTCAAACGTGGTGACATAAAAGAAGTATCTGTTCCAGTGTCTTTACCAAAAGAAGTGGTTCTGCCAAAACCTGAACCAGAACCGTCAAAAACTACTCCTGCCAACCAGCACACAGAACCCGAGAGCGTAATACCGCTAAAAACTATGGCGGATGAACCCTTGGCGCTAATTTACTTTGAAAAACAATCAATTCACGTACTGCCTGACGAATCCAAAAAATTCAGCGTTAATACACCACCATTTACTAATTTTCTTGTTGAGAAAGTCTTCGCTAAAATGCAGGAAAAAGATAAAGAACTTGTCAGATTAGGGCAATTATCTACGGACAAAATGTTTTCTTATAGCATAGTTCACGAAGGTGACTTAATTCGAGAAATAATAATTAAGAATGCCGACGATGAACGTCTAAAAGAACTCAAATCGAGTATCCGCTGGACTTTTGAAAAAATGTATGAAAAAATAAAAATTGGAACATAGACTACATTAAATGTTTTTGTAATGTGTCGCCTATTTTGTTTTTGGGGCACAAACCAACAAGTCTTTCGGCTTCTTTTCCGTCTTTGAAAACTATCATCGTGGGTATACTGAATACTTGGAATTTTTCTGCTGTAGCAGGGTTCTCGTCAACATCTAGTTTGCCAATTAAGACTTTGCCAGTGTACTCTTTTGCCAGTTCCACGATCGTAGGAGCCAAAGCTCGACATGGTCCACACCAGTTAGCCCAGAAATCAACAAAAAACAACTTGTTGTTTTTGAGTGTTTCTTCAAAATTTGAGTCGGTTACATGAAAAGGTTCAATGCTCATTTTAACTTTCTCCATTAATAACTAATAGAGACTAACAAATTCTTTGATATAAACAGTTCGCGATCGAAATTCACCTGCAGGACTTCATATTTGCCAGTAATGTTTTGAATGTATCGTAAGACTCTTTGGGGTCAGAAATATCAGCGGCGACTTTTTCGAAGGGACAAACACTTGCTTTTTCCATGTCTAGAACGTTGTCAATGATTTCTTTGGACTTGACCATTATTTTGGTTTCTTCAAAAACTGCCAGTGCTTTTCTGCTTAGCACTTCCGCGTAAATCTGTTTTATCCCCGCGTAAACACATAACAGTGCCAGTGCTTTTCCAGCAACTCGATCAGCTGCTGAGGCACCATTTAGTTGGACTCCGAGTTTTTCTATTGCACCAATGAAACCTGAGATTCTGTGAGAATCGGTTTGGAAAAGGATTGTGCCATTCTTGACGATGACGAGTGTTAGGTTTTTTTCATAGAGTTGTTTCTTGGCTATTTCGAGGTCTTGCATGGTTCTCAACAGATGCAACGCTTGGAAGCTAAAAATACTATTGGTAATGAGTCGAAAATACCCCGGACATTTCGTTGTTGGATAGTCCCGAGAAAGCAGAAGGTGCCTTCATGCTAGTCTCATATTGAAAACTAAATTGAATATTTCTTTGTTTGTAGTCTGAGCGATCTATTTAATTCTAAATACTCTAGTTCTACTAAATATTGAATTGTCTTTGTTTAAGTCGAAGTAGTCACATATCATTTGTCCTTTTTTTGTGATAACATATTCAACTTTAGGACCACTGTGTTTTTCACTGATTATTTCTAACCCAACTAGAAAATTCAAGAGTTCTTTTGAAGGAGAGCCGCTGAGTTCTGCTTTACGAAATATTTGTTGTTGAGGCATTGAGTCCCCGCAGTCTAAGACCTTGATTATTGCAAGGTACAGCTCCATTCGTGATTGTCTCAAATTGTGTGTCCCTTTCATAAAAAAATTAGGCGAGTCAATTATTAAGGCTTTCGACTTAAGACATTTATCATGAGGGACTAAAAAAAGTTAAACTCTCAATTTATTTAAGCAGACTATTTCAGTTTCAGCATTGACATTTTTAGGAATTACCAAATTCAAACGGATTCTCGCAAAAATTGAAATCCACGATTTATCAACCATAGATGTAACTTCAATTGGTGCTATTTTTTTCCGAAAGATTGTGGATCAATCTGTCTGCGCGTGCCATCTTTTTCCACCACATACATATGAAAGTCGTATTCATCACAGTAGTTTTTTACTTCAACGTACTTTTCTATGTTACCTTCAAACATTTCTGGTGTAACCACTTCACAAATACGCGTTAAACAACCCTTCTTTTCTGCTTGAACATCTGGAAGGTACCCTTTACCTACCATTGAGGGCTTTTCAAAACCTTCTAAATCTGCTTTAACCGTCCAGTTGTCTCGTTTCAACTCTTCAGCTACTGCCTTAACGCAGGCGTCATGGCTATCTTGTTTTTCACTTTTTTTCTCTAACATCAATAGCACCTATTCAAAATCTCTTAGTTCTTTACTTTATTGTTTTTTCCAGGGTCTATTAACTCTTTCATTATCCCAATACGAGCAACACATGTGAGCGGTGACGTACATTTCTATTTTTTTATTGTAACAAAATCTTTTACTTGATGCGTCGGCTTTGGAACTGCCTGGTAACGTAATTAAATCCGCGGTCTCAGCTTGACTCATTTCTTCATCTTTTTTTGGGTTAATTCCGCCTTCATTATTAAGTTCCTGTGAAATTACAGGTTCATTATTGTTTGCTATAAATTTACAGTTAAAACAATTGGTTCCACTAATCTTCTCGTTAGCAAATCTATTTTTGCTCATAAAAACACCTAATAATGAAATATTTTTCTTCAAATAAAACTTTTTGTAAAAATTCTTCTTGAGAAGGGAGAGATGGTGGGCCGAGGCGGATTTGAACTGCCGACCTTTCGATTATCAGTCGAACGCTCCAGCCAAGCTGAGCTACCGGCCCACATTTTTTGAAGCGACACAAGTTTAATATTATGTGGGTTTATAAGAATTGTCATAAATCTTTTAATGCTACACCATTACTTTTGTTGTCAGAACAGGGGCTCGTAGCCTAGCACGGATTAAGGTGTCAGCCTTCGGAGCTGGAGGTCGTGGGTTCAAATCCCACCGGGCCCGCTTCTCTTTTTAAATTTGCCAAAGTAACTATTGCCTTCTGTTTTGTAAATTTAAAATCTATCTGGATTTTATTAAGAAAGCTCAAGGAGACGGAGAAAGTGTGGTGGATATAATACAAATAATGGCAATAGTTGTAGAGGTGTTGACAATTTATTTCAAGGACAGCGCTATCAAATTCAAGCAACTGGAAACTATTGTAGAATCCTTGCAGAACAAACACAAAGATAATCGTGCCCGAAGGCAAACCCGAATAACGTGGTCAAGCCTTTTTTGAGGATTTCACGTAATCTTTTATCATTTCTTCATGAACAAAAGCTAATGGTTTAGGAAGTTCATTTAGGTTAAAGATCTTGATTTCTTGGATTTCGCTATCTTGCTTTTTGATTTCTCCATCTTCAGGTTTTACAAGAAAACATGTTGGGTAATACTCGTATTCCACATTGTCTTTAACGCCTTTCTCAACATATTCACCAATCTTACATACAATACATACGTTAAGTCCTGTTTCTTCTTTAACCTCCCGAACAATCGTTTGTTCGATAGTTTCGCCAGGATCCATTCTGCCACCAGGCAATGCCCAGTAGCCTTTGAAGGGAATCGTACTGCGGTTAATCAACAAAATCTTGTTACCTGAGTAAGGTATTATTGCGGTTGAGGTTTTGCCAGTATACTTCTTCATTTCAATCTTAGTCCTACGAAGTTATTTTGTATCTATAGTTTATTGCTATAGACGCACTGAAGATTATGATACCCGAAAAAACTACTATAGGGCCAGAGAATGGAATAGCAGATGAAGGACCAAAAAAGAGGCTCCAAATTAGGACTCCTGAGAACCCTGCAGTTGCACCGAAAATTGCGCTGAGTATTGAGTATCGTCGCATATGTGAGCTTAAGTTCTTTGCAGCTATTGCAGGTACAATGACTAGAAATCCAACTAGTAAGGTTCCAACTATCTGAATGCCGATGGCGACAACCACCGAGACTAGAAAAAGATAAAGTAAGTTTATCCTGGCAACTTTAATTCCTTTTGAAATGGCAAGGTCCTCAGAAATCATTGCTAAAACAAGTTTATCATAGATTAATTTTGTTAAGCCAATCGCTACAACACAGGTGATTGCTGCTAAACTAGTGGAAAGTAGGCTAACTTGGGAAATGTCACCGAAGAGCGCTTCCTCAAGCGCGTCCAAATTGTTTCCATAAATCAAAATACCGATTGCCAAAGCCAGAGTAAACATTGCGCCGACAAGTGCTTCGAAAGAGATTTTTGTTGTCCTTTGTATTTGCCAAATTATCGCAGCTGTAACAAACAAAAAGGTGAAAGCTCCCAGAAAGGGATTAAAATTAAAAGTAATTCCAATAGCCAAACCTGGTAGCGCAACGTGTGATAGTGCGTCGCCGACAAGCGCCATTTTCTCCAAAACCATTAACGAACCTAGATAGCCTGCGGCTACACCGACAAAGATTGATAGTACTAGACTGTAGATTGTGGAGTCAAGCATGTTTATTTTTCGCCTCGTTTGGTTTCAACACAGACTGTTTCACCGTAAATTTGTCTTTGGGTGTCTGGTTTCCCTATTTCTTCGGCTGGTCCGCAGAAAGTAACGCATTTGTTTATCGCCAGCAATGCATCAGCGTATTCTTGGACGATGTGTATGTTGTGGGTTATTAGGAAAATTGTTATTTTCTGGTTTTTTTTGATTTCGTTAAGCATCAAGTAGATAGGTTCTTCGCTATCCATGTCAACGCCCGTTGTTGGCTCATCCAATAGCAGGACGTTGGGGTTATCGTTTAATGCCCAAGCAATCATAACTCGTCTAAGTTGCCCACCCGACAAGACGCCTAACCGTTTATCCAGTATACTGTTGTCGTTTAATCTTACTTTTTTTAACGCTTTTTCTATGTTAACTCCCTTTCCAATCGAGAGAAACTCTCTGACTGACATTGGAATGTCTGAGACGGCGACGTACTGTGGGACATAGCCGATTTTTACTTTCTCTGTCCACTCGATAGAACCTGTGTGAGGGATTAGGTTTAGAAGGGTTTTGAGTAAGACTGTTTTGCCTGCGCCGTTTGGTCCGAGTATGGCTATCGTGGTGCCTTTTGTGACGTTAAAGTTTATGTGGTCAAGTAAGATTTGGTTTTGAAGTTTTACGCCAAGATTTGAAACTTTCAATATGTACTCTTTTTTTTCAGCCATAATTGACCAAAGCCTTCGACCTGTATTAACGGTTTAAGCAGTATACAAGTAACAATATGAGGCATCCAATAAGTTTTGTGAAACACCAAAAACTAACTCTTCAATCTGCAACTTAGAGACTGCTGTTCTTTATCGGAGAGCAAGCAATCTTTTTTCAGGTAGCCTAACCCTACCGCAACTTTTTCCATGAATAAGCTATTTTTTAAAAGATTGTTTTTTTGGGATAAGTCGTTGAGTTGGTTTTCAAAAACAGTGTTTTCTTTGGTAAGAGCTTTTACGTTGTTGATTAGATTTGTTGTTGATTTGAAGCGTGGAGTTAGGCGGTCTTTGATTTTTGAAATTCCAAACGCGCTTTTCAGCTTGTCAGAAAAATCAACGCCTGAAATCGTGGCTGGTGAAATGAAAAGATATCGCCTTGATGCCCCTGCCTCATAGCAAGCTACGTAAAACGGAACACAAAACAATACCGAACACCTCAATACTTGTTCTCTAATTCCCAAAGCCTCAAAATTAGTTTTTGTTGCCTCACTTAACTTGATAATTTTGTTTAAGCATTCGATTACTGGTTTTTCTTGTTTAAGAAGTTTGTCGATTTCAATTTTGAAGGTGAGTATTTTTGAGTCACGGGCAGCCTCCAGTTCCAACAAAGGCTGACGTGTAAATTTGATTTCGGCGTCGAGCTCAAAGAATAGTTTGGAAGTCTCCTTGACTTTTTGTCCATTTAGTTCTGTAACTTTTCTCTGGATGCTCTTTATTGTCTTTCTTAAATAATTGATTTCTCTTTGAGTTTGTTTGATTTTCTTTTTCCATCTTTTCTCGTAAATTGCGTGTTTCTTTGTGGCCTGTGCTTTTGCTTCATGTTGGTAGAGCTTGATTTTCCCCTCGTCACTTTCGATGGATTTTTGGGTTTTGGTTTTAAGTTTTTGTAGGTTTTCAATTTCTTTGTCAAAGATCTCAGTTAAACTCTTAATTTTGGCTTTGTAATCTTTGTTTAGTTTAGCTATTTTGGGATTTATGAGTTCTTCTTGCGCTCTTATCTTTGCATCCATTTCTTCAGATAAAGCTGAAGCTTCATAGTTAAGTTCAGTTATATACTGACTTGTTATTTTGTTTAAAAGTTTCGTGCATTCAGGTAGCATATCAACCTCTTCACTAAGACCCGATTGCAGTTTTCCAAACAAAGTTATCAAAGAGGAAATAGTGTTTTCATTAAGAGTAGGTGAAAGCTGCACAAAATTTGATGGATTTATTTCTGTTGCCTCCTTGCAGTAAACACTAAACTCGTTCCTAAAATCCACGTCAGCAATTAAGCCTTTAAACACAAATTGCTTTTCTTTAATTGGCTGCTGAAAATAATCACAATGGTTAGATAAGAATGCACTGTACTTTTCCAGTGGAGTCGAATTAGCATCTAAGCTTTCAAGAAAAGCTTTGACCGAAGGCACCTCAGTATAAGAAATGCTGTAGCTTGAATCGCCGAATCCATCAAAAATAAAGTTTACGTCATTTTTGGGGCAAAGCCACAAGGGGTATCCTATTTTTGATAGGAAAACCAGTTTTTCTTCAGGTTGTCTTGCAATTAAGCCGCCGCCCCTGTTTCTCTCAAGTTCCGCAACGGCGAAAACGGTTGCTGCCTCAATCTCGGGCGCAGTGGTTTTTGGGTTTGAGAAGGGCAAGCTGAAGCGTTTAGTCGCGGAGGTTAACATCGAGGCTCAGGTGAAGGTATAAAGGCACATGTTTTTTAAACTTGCCATTACTTAACCACTGAAGAAGTCAGATATCCTTTTTTGGAAAAGTGCTCTCTTTAATAGTTCGCTTTGAAGTATCCACCGTTGCATTGGAATTTCAAATCTGCCGCTGATGAATTGGAGGGATTCAGCAAGGTTCTTGAAAACGTATGGTTTTTGGTGCATGGCATTTCTGACGTTTTCCCGAACTTGCCACACTCCGATTGGCATTATATAGCCTGGTCTAGCTTCTCGTAGCACTATTGCAGTGGCTTGGCGGCGTTCTCTTTGAAGTTGCTCGCAGACAGCCAGACGCGCTGAGTAGTAACAACCGCCAATTTGAGCGTAAGTGGTTCGTCCTTTGTTACCTTCCCAATCCGAGAAAATAGAGATATTTGAACCATTTGGGTTCCAGACAGTGCCTGGATACCATGCTTCCATGGATTCATAGCTCCATTGGGCAGGAATCATTAAAATCTCAAATACATTATCCATGTAAATGGATTCGTAAACTCGGTATTCGTTAATTTCAGGGAAGGTTTTGACTTTTTCTCGCAGATTCTTGGAAATTATGTCGTCAACTGCTGTTATGCTCCAGCGGGTTGGTACAAGTCGTCTTTTCTTTTCTACACCGAAGGCGCCTACACTAAATGCTTTCTGGATTTTGCTTACTATGACACCTCGGTTGTATAGGTCTACTACTGCTTGAGTCGATCGTAAATCCGTATCATAATATGCTTTCTCAATCTTGTCATCGTATCGTGCGTTGCCAACGTGAAGATCGCGAATGGGTGCTGAAGGACCAAATGGCTGAACATTATCATCAAGATAAATTGAGCCTCGAGGTTTTTTTGTAAGGTTCAACTCAATGTCAACACAGCTGTCAGCAAGAGCTAGTTCTCGTGTCTGATCAAGAATTTTTCCTCCTTCCATAAACTTCTGTACATTAACCCTGTGTTTCCCTCGTACAAGTAAGCTGCGAAAACCAACAATCTCATCCATTGACTTTCCAAACCACCGCTCAGGCAAATCGTAGATCCCTGTATCCTCGTGAACAGGTGGAACAAGCGGTCCAGCGTAGACGTTTGGGTAGCCTATTCTTCCGATAAAAACGCTAGGTGGCGACATGCCATCGATGTCTTCAGAAGCCATTAATGGTACGCTTTTAAGGAAATAGTTGACTTTTACCATTATTGGGCATCGGGTTTTGCCGCACAGGGCGCGGGCTCCTTTGCAGAGGATGCAGAGGCTGTCGTTTCTAGCTCGGGTTGTGATTTGTCTTTCTTCGATTGAGTTTTTGTTTACTTTCTCTATGATGTCCAGTAGCCAGTTATTGGGTTTTGCCAAGGTTTGGGTCTTCTGGTTAAGAGTCATGTGTGTTTGAATATCTGTTTGTGCTCTCATATGTTTTTTCTTCATGAAAATGTCTAAAGTGCATAGTTTTGCAGTTTTTCCCGGTTTTGTCTTGACAAATCTTAACACCTAGAAAAACAAGTAAAACTTCTTTTCTCTTGAGGTTCTATTTAGCAGTTTTATTTTTTTTATGGTTAAGTCTCGAAAAATAACTTGTAAAGTTTAACCATTAAAATGATAAAGTAAAGTGGCGCCCAGGCCGGGATTCGGACCCGGGTCCTGCGGGCGACAGCCGCATATACTGGACCGAACTATACTACCTGGGCATTAAGCGCCGCAAGAATACTAATTACTTTAGCTAATTAACCTTTCTCGGATTTGACGTTGAACAGTTTGAAGGAAAAGTACCTATTCGTTAAAAATCCTCTGTTAATTGAGTTTAAAGTTTGGTTTAGCGACAATTTTAATACCTTTCAAATTATTACTTGAGTAAGTTGCTTGAGGGGTTGGTGAGAAAAATTAAAACAAACAGAGTTTACGTTGGGTTTTTTCAAAAATACTGGCTATCAATTGTGTTGCTGCTTTTAATAGGTGCTTCGTTTGTTTCTGGTTACATCGCCCTCTTCTCTGCTTTGGTTTTCACATTTTTGGTTCCAGGTTTAATCGTCTACAGGTTTTTTAGCTTGAAAACCCATGAAATTTGGGCGTTCGTACCTGTTTTTAGTGTTTTAGTTTCTGTTCAATTGGTTTATTATTTGTCGTTGGCTTTTGGGTATTCACGCGATATAATACTTCTTAGTTTTTTTACTTTAACTGCATTTTATGCGTTGGTTGTTTACAGGAAAGGCGAATCAATAAGACCCCCAAGTTTTCTCAAACTAAGCCGAATAAAGAAAACAAGCTTCATCATTTTCACGGTAATTTTCCTCATTTCCCTTGCTGTCCTTTCCCGAAGTGTTTGGTTCGGAAACCAATATGGCTTAGTTTTAACAGGTTCAAACTGGCAAGACACCCCACTTCATTATGAAATAATTGAAAGCTTAAACCATGGAAATTTTCCACCCCAAATGCCTAATTTTTCAGGAGAAAAACTAACGTACCATTACTTTGTTGATTTCCACACAGCTATCGTCGAAAAAGTCTATGGTTATTTGCCTACGCTTTTGCCTGTATTAAACGCTGTTTTTATCCTTGTCTTTGCGCTCTCCATTTATGCTTTAGCGAGAATTTACAGCCGAAAAGTTGCCCTATTTGCAACTGTTCTTGGCGTGTTTGGATGGGGGCTAAGTTACTTTGGGCTTTTTTCATCATTAATTAACGGACAATTTAATCCATCACAAAATTACATTTACCAATATGGAGGCACTTTTGGTCTGCCTTCAATTTTTGATAATTTGTTGCAGCAACGACCGCTGTTAATTGGTTTGCCAGCTTTTGTTTTGGTTTTGGCTTTGCTGCGAAATATGGATGATAAAAAAAGAATCCTTCTTGCAGGCATTATTACTGGTTTAGTGTTTCAGTTCCATAATGTAGCGTTTTTCTGTTGCTATGTTGCCTTCGCTGCATATTTTCTCTTCAACTTTAAGCGTCTCAACCTTAGTTTTCTATATTTTTTGGTACCCACTGCTTTGGCTTTGCCGTTTATTTTAGTAGGTGGACCGCCATTGACGGTTTCTGTGAGCGCTGCTTGGATTGCTAATTTTGCTCAGAATCCCTTTATCTACTATCCCTTAAATCTGGGCGTTCCTTTTCTGCTGGCAATTGCATCGTTCTTTTGGAAGGGTCATGAGGAACTCAAGGGCACACTATTGTTTTTAGTTTTAATTCCAAATGTATTGTTGCTGACGCCGAATCCTTGGGATATGTATAAGTTTTTCTTGTTTGCGTGGGTGCCAATCGCGGTTTTGAGTAGTGTGGTTTTAGCCAAGGTGTGGGTTCGGAGGTGGCGGGTGGCTGTTTTAGGGTTGCTTTTGTTGTCGGTTTTGACTTCGGTAAGCGTAGTTGTCTACAATGTCGACACAAATTATTCTGGGGCAAGTTGGAATGAATATGAGCTTGGACTATGGGTAAGAGATAATACACCATCTGCTTCAGTTTTTTTGACTTATTATTCTATTCATGCTCCATCGAGTATGATTGGGGGTCAACTTAGGGTTTCTTCTTATTTTAATTGGCCTTACGGTCATGGGGTTCCGTTGAATGAGGTGTTCCAGAGGGGGCATGATATTGACATGGCTTATAATGGCACTACTGCCCAGTTGGAGACGGTTGTTCGTGAATATAATGTATCTTACGTGTACGTTGGTAGTGAAGAGTTGACTAATTATCCGGGTTGTGTAGGGCGTTTTAGTGGTGTTGGGTGGCTTACGCAGGTTTACATTAATGGAAATCTAAGGATTTACCAAGTTGATTGGTCTTACTTAGGTAGTTGAGTGCAGATAAATTTCAAATAGGAAAACAGAAAAAAAGCAGTACATGACAATTAAACCAGCGAGTCTGGGAGTAATCCGCAAAATTTTCAGGCTGTTTATTTTTGTCGTCTGGTACTTTTGCCAGATATGTAATTAATGTCTATTCTGCCCATTGTGGTGGATTCAAGTTTTTCAGGTTTGATTTTTGCAAGTTTTTCCTCGGGGTCAAGTGAGACTTGACGAATAAGGACTTCCATAGCGTGTTTTTTCTCATTTAAGTCAGTAATTAAAGAGAGTTTACCGCTGAAATGGACCGAACTGTAATCATAGTCACATTCTTGCGTAACACCGAAATCCAGTACGGCTTGTCCCCAAACATTGGGGTTGGCTTTTGCATAGATGAGTTTTTTGCCTTCGGGAGCGCAATGGAAATAGAGACAGTTGCGGGTTTTGTCGTATCCGTGGCTCAAAGCGACAAGGTAAGGCGCACCTTCCATGCATAGGGCAATAGTCACATATTTGGTTGTTTTTAGAACCTGATGCATCTCACTAGACTCAGTGATTTCACGATCCTTGCGCCTAACATGAAAAGACATAATTGACTTTAAGCAGAAAAGGTGATATTAACTTTTTTCGGGCGAAAACTATCGTAAGCGTTAACAAATTCTTTCTTGATGTAGCCTGCCACCTCAGGTGTGAAGATTGCTATGGAAGCCAATAGGAAGTTAAGTGGAAAAACAAGTGGGGATTCAAAGAGGTTGCCTCCGTATGATCCCGTGACGTTTTGTATGTAGCCCCAGAACTGAAATAGCGACCACCCAGCAGTCCACAGCCATGCTCCGCCAAGCCGTGCCAAATACTTCTGTCTGTTGCTGAGGTTTTCGCTGTGTATTTTTGAGCAAAAAATTTCGCCTGCTATTGCACCCGCTCCTCCGGGGAAGAAGGCGTTAACTAAAATCTTCTCCACTATATTTCCGGGAACGAATGGGCTTACCCATGGAACCATAAACATGCTCAAAATAGGCAAATGAACGTTGCCGGTTGTAATCCTTATCGTAGCAGGTATAGCATAGATGAAGGCGCTGCCTAATTGCCAAATCCAGAATCGTCTGCTCCTAAGTGTGTTTGCAGCCGCCCTTAGATACATAATATATAGACTAATTGTACAAGTTTTAAAAAGCCTTCTCAAACAGAGTGCACATTAATCTATTGCTAAGCACCCTACAATTATGGCTTAACAAGTATTCATTCGGTTTTTTAATAATGCATAGCTTTTTTAATCCACTGTTCACCCTTATTTTGCGGTGCACAATTACGGAAGAAGAAGCAGAAATTTGGACTCCCATGGATGGGGACACATTCGTTACAAAAGACGGTTTCATCATGAACACGTTTGGGTACGAACACCCCGACGACCGCGTTTTTGCGTTTCTCAAGTACATCCCTGCTCAATATAAACAGCTTTTCAATGTGGAAATGCTCACACGTACATGGAAATTTGGATCAAGTGAACTTACAAACCAACTTTTTCGTGCTGAAAAGCTCTACACTGCCAAAAACTACCAAACATTCATCGAAGCTTTCCGTAAAACTTTTCCCAACTACCTCTTCTTTGACCAAACCCGCGGAAAAGAACTCATAACGGCACCGCTTGACGCAATCGAGCAGGTATTTGTTCCCAAAGACCGTCTTGTTTGGCTGCAGAAACTCAAGAACCCCGATAAACTCCAAACGATGTCGATTCAATTGATCGATTTAATCTCTAAGGAATCAGGTGTTTCATGCAGCGATTTGGGAATACATGGTTCAATTGCGTTGGAGATGCATGCACCAGAATCAGACATAGACTTTGTCGTATACGGCTCAACCAACTTCCGAATTGTTGAAGATGCAATACAAAGGCTTGTGAACGAAAACAAACTCACCTACATCGCCGGCAACCGCATTGAAGCAGCCCGAAAATTCGTGGGTAAATACCAGGGCAAAATCTGGATGTATAATGCAACAAAAAAACCAGACGAAATCAAAGTTCAATTCGGCGAATACACCTACACACCATTGGCTCAGGTTCGTTTCATCGCAACCATTTGTGACGATACTGAAACCATGTATCGTCCAGCAATCTACAGAATCAGTCACTATCAACCTCAAGACGACCAATCAGAACTTGATCTGGAAAAAATCCCCTTACAAGTTGTTTCAAACATAGGTTGCTACCGAAATGTCGCAAGAGTAGGACAAAAAATCAAAGTTGCCGGAACTCTTGAAAAAGTCCAATCCACATCTAACGACAGCGTCTCTTACCAAGTCGTTGTTGGGACAGCAACTTCGGAAGAAGAGTACATATGGCCACTATAGCTCTGCGCGACCGCGATGCAATTCAAACCGAAGAAGGCTTGATTTTTCGAGTTTTCGGCTACAGCCACTCCAAGGGCACTTATGTTTGTGATGCTGAGTATTCTTCATCCAAAATCTTCCTATCAAAGGATCCAAGAGCGCCTCGGACAGGCAGGAGCGAAGTCTTCTACAAGTTCTACAATGACGAGGGTATGAAGTTAATCGCCAAAAAGTACCCTCAATACCTAATCAATCACGAAATGCTTGGAATAAAAATCGTCGGCGTACCCCAAACCTCAATTTTGGAGGCACGAAAACCCCCGGAACGCCTGCAGGAATTGCTCAAGGCAGGGCCAACCGACCCACTGCTTTCCGCAATGGAATGTGTTCTAAACATATCCCTTAAAAACACAGGTCTAAAAGAATCAGACTTCGGAGTCTTCGGCTCAATGCTCCACGGCTTCCACCACCCAAAATACTCCGACATCGACCTAACCATTTACGGCAAAGCAGAGAACACCAAAATGCGCCAAACAATGGCACAGCTATATTCCGATGGAAGTTCGGGTTTAAGAAATGAGTTTGAATCTGAAGATGTCATGAAGGGTAAAGATTGGCGCTTCAAAAACTTCGACGTAGCAGATTTTGTTTGGCATCAGCGCCGAAAGATGATCTATGGTTTGTACGACGACACCGCTGCCAGCGGCAGAGTGATTAAAGCCGAATTTGAGCCCGTGAAGGCTTGGAGCGAAATAAAATCCGAATACAACCCTCAAACGCGCATTAAACAGAAGGGCTGGGTCAAACTAAAAGCGCGCATCACAGCGGACGATGAAGGACCGTTCATTCCATCCATCTACGGAATCGAACCCTTAGAAGTCCTAAGCGGACCCAAAGAGGCACTTAAAACAACGCGGATTTTTAGTTACATGGAAGAGTTCCGCCAGCAAGCACAAAAAGATGAAACCGTAATTGTTGAGGGCAACCTAGAAGAGGTCGTCCAGTCGCCAGCGGGAAGCTTTTGGCAGGTAACATTGACTTATTGCCCACGCTACTACGAACAGGTACTCAAAGTCCAGCGCTCTTGTTGATTGATGCAACAAAGCATGCTTTTAGTTTTGATGGTAAGTACTCTAAAGAGGGTATATGTCAGAAACTGATTAAGTTAGAGTTCTTGAAAGAACAACAACAGAGAAAAAATATTTGTTGTTGTTCTTCTAAGCTTGTTTTATCCAAGGAGTTGCCGAGCGTTGAAGAGACAATTTAGGACCTTGTCGCTGCGATCTAACACCGCATGGTTAAAAAGTCGAGGCTAGAAACACACGGTGCGCTAATGCCCAAGCACCATGTAATCTGACGGTTTGTTGCCAATTATCAAACGGTAGTGTTCCCTTGAATTCTTCTTGTCTGTTACGAGTTCCACTTTGCCTTGTGCCCTGATGGCTTCGGTGTTTGTGGCTTGTTCACAGAACCTTCCACGGAAAGAAACAATTTCAGTTAATTGCGTGAGTTTGGGTCCTTCTGCAATTGAGACATCTTTTAGTTTGTAAGTGCAGGGGGTAAATAATGCGTCTGAGCTGTCAGCTATGTTAGCAGTTATTTTTGTGTATCCACTGTTCTTGTAGCGCACATCGCCATATTGGTTGTTTATTTCTTTTCGGTCCTTCACAAAACGAATGAAGTAGTCGGTTCCCATGAACATGCCTTGGAAGGCTTTTCGGCTTTCAACCTTTTCGAAGTCTTCGAAGCTCATCTGGGTGTCCTTTGAACGGAAGTCAAAGAGCGTTTGGAGTTCTTCTCGACTGTAGGGTTTGAAGCCTGAATCGGCAGTTGTGAGAAGTTCTTTTAGGGCAGCGTAGGCTTTGCGGCTGTTTTCTACACCATAAACTAAAGGGTCGATGTCTGATTGTTCGTTTGTTAACCCAGCCATTACTGAGCCTGAGATGCCGATGGCGTTCCATGGGATATCTGCTTTTTCCTTTAATGTTGTTGCCAAACGTAATGCCTTTTTCTCTAAAACATTTAGGTTCTTGCTTATGCGTAGTGCTTTCAGCTTTTTTGGTGGTTGATAATGTTCGGTTATTTTGTCTTCAGGCACTTCACATAGTGTCTCGTCGAAAATGGGGTCGAAAACGATGAGTTCTGGATGGTTTTCTTGTAGGTACTTGAATCGGTCGCTAAGGTTGTAGACTTTGCCGTAAAGGGTGTCTTTGCCTTGTCTTGTACCCTGGGCTGTGGGGATGAAGCGGGGAAAAGCAATAACTTTGTTAGGTGGATGAACTAAGCCTTTAACGTCGAAAACCACATTGCTTGTCGTTTTGATTAAGTCGCCTTCTCTTGGTTTCATGTTTTTCCTCTTTTAGCTTTATAGATGTAATATGCTTCAATTGTTTGTAATTTTTTACATAACGTTAATAAACCTTTTTTTCAACCACATAAAGTCGGTGCACCCATTAAATGGGATACTTCGAAAAAGCCACATACATCTCTAGATGCTTAGAACTAGCCATTGTTCTCGAAGTTAGTGCTAATAAACCTGGGAATGTAAATTTAGTTGTTGGTTTTGAAGGAACAAGAGGTGAACATTTTCTGGCTTCAGCCATTGCAGCAGGTCCATCATTTCAAGAAGCTGCATGCCATGGAATAGAAATTGCAGAAAAAAAGCGCTCTATTGCTGAAGCTGGGTTAGGTTCACTAATTAAAATGGGTATTTCCGATATTAGCAATTGGCAGAGAGGTGGAAATACTCTGCTGGGAACCATTATGTTGTTTGCACCTTTAGCCGTTGCAGCCGGTATGACGTCTACCAAAAAAAATTGTGTCTTTGACTTTTCAGAGTTAAGGAAAAATATGGATTTAGTTGTTAAATCAACAACTTCCCAAGATTCGCTTGATGTTTATCAGGCTATTGATATTGCAAAGCCAAGCGGTCTTAATGGTGCACCTGACCTTAGTGTTAAAGATCCATCCTCCAAGGAACGCCTAATTAAAGAAAACGTTACTTTATTTGAAGTTTTTAGGATCGCGGCTAGTTATGATGATATTTGCAGTGAGTGGATTAATAATTTTCCTATAACGTTTGATTTAGCTTATCCTTACTTGATGAAGCAGTTGAAGACAAAGGACATGAACAATGCAATCGTTAACTCTTTCCTTAAGGTTCTCTCAGAATATCCTGACACTTTCATTACTCGAAAAGTAGGATTAGAGAAATCTCGTGAAGTTTCTTTTGGAGCCAAAGAAATCTTGGAGCTAGGCGGCACAGAATCAATAGACGGCAAAAAATACCTTATAGAGTTCGACAAAAAACTGCGAAAAGCTGGAAATAATTTCAATCCTGGAACCACCGCAGATATAACTGCAGCAGCTTTGGCACTTTGTACTTTAAGTGGTTACAGACCTTAAGATATTTCCAAAAGCAAGTTGCAATTGAAAACACCCCGTATTTTTTTAGTTTAATGTATCGAATAGCTCTTAAGATCTAAAATTAATTGTATTCTTTCTATTTTCAAGTAAATGAGCTTTTTTAAATCTTCAAAGTGAGGAAATTCAGTATTAACATTAATGTTTAAAAACTCCAAGGTTAAGCTACTCTACTGGTGAAAAATATGGGAAATGCGCTAAGCGTAAACCAAATGGCTTGGAAATTAGCTCAAAAACTTATTGATAACCCAGAATTCTATGGTGTAACTGTGTCAAAATCGATTGCAGGAGCTACAATCATTGACGCTGGCGTAAATTCGCCAGGCGGTTTTCAAGCAGGAAAAAAACTAACTGAACTTTGCTTAGGTGGCGCTGGAAAAGTGCAGCTTGGATTTAAAACCTACGGTGACCTTTCTTTTCCTTCAATTACAGTTACTTCTGATCATCCGGCGATTGCGATGTTGGGCTCTCAGTTTGCTGGGTGGCGAATAAAAGAACCTGATGGCAACATAGCTATAGGTTCAGGGCCAGTTCGCGCTTTAGCGCTTAAGCCCAAAGATGTTTTTGAAGAAATAGGTTACAAAGATGTTAGTGACAAAGCTGTCATCACATTGGAGAGCAATGTTTTGCCATCTGAGGCATTAATTGAAAAAGTTACGACGGCTAGCAATGTTAAAGCTGAAAGCCTCCTTGTAGTTGTTGCTCCTACTGCGAGCATTGCCGGCTTAACACAGGTCGCAGGTAGGGTAGTGGAGGTTGGTATTCACAAGCTAAAAACATTAGGGCTAAGTCCAAAAGTTATCCGTTATGCAATGGGGTATGCGCCTATTCCACCTGTTGGTATGGACTTTGAAGTTGCAATGGCACGTACCAATGATTCTATTCTCTATGGTGGCACAGTCTACCTCACCGTTGACTACGACGACGAAACCGTCCTGCAAACTATGGTTAACCAAGCCCCATCGACGGCGTCCAAAGACTATGGCAAACCCTTCCTGCAGATTTTCCGTGAAGCTGACAAAGACTTCTACAAAATCGACCATAGCCTATTCGCCCCCGCAATCCTGATGATAAACAACGCGAAAACAGGGAGAACCTTCAAAGCAGGACAAATAAACGCTAAGGTATTAACACAATCCTTAGGATTATAGCCTTTCTTTTATTGTAGTTTTGCACGTGGCATAACCGCGACTGTTAGGCCTATTGCAATCGGTATTGTGTAGAGTGCGACTATGGCATTGAAGATTGCACCTAAAGGCAAGAATAACAAAACAGCGGGTTCTTTAAATTCAAAACCAAATGGGTAAGGCTGCTGTAACGCAAAGTAATTGATAACTGTCAAGAACAATACTCGAAATGAGGTTCCCAGAGTGACTGCGGCTAAGGTAAACAAGGCAAGGTGACTCTTTAGGTAGCTGCCAAAGTTTTCGTTTTTGCATTCTCGTTTTGAGAATAGGTATGGCAGGTACATTCCAGCACACATTGCCATCACAGCTGCAAAGTTGTAGAGTGGCCCAATTGGTAGAGCTCCGGGAAAAACAACCAGCAAAATCAGAGTGTTGATTACGCTCACTACTATTCCTGATTTGGGTCCCGCCATGAGAAAGGCAAGGACTATGGGGATTTCCCAAAAGGAGAAGAATAGGAATGGTGCTAGTGGGAAGGGGATTTTTGGTCCGTAAATGTTCAGGGCTGCTGCTAGGGATGTGAAGATTATGATTAATGAGAGTGCTCTTGTTTTCAATTAGTTTTCCCTCTTTTGTGTTGAATGCTCATGTTACCTATTTAAGAGTAGTTACTCAAAATAGAGTACTTAAATTGGGCTAAAATTGATAAACAAGAAACAAATAGAGTAGTACAGTGAAGCTGAATTGACCGAAGCCCCACTGCAGTTCTCATCCTCAGAAGAAGTGAAACGCTGGCTTGAAAACCAAACAAGCTCCATCCTCACACCCGTACATGCTCAAGCAAAAAAACTACGGGACGACATGGACATTTCAATCCAAGCTGTTATAGATGTCAGTAAAATGCTCTTTGATACCAGTTCAAAAGAAATAGAAAAAAGGAACATGAAAGTCTACAACCGTGCACGAGCACTAAACAAACTCGCCCGCCTGTTCCTTGATCGCTTAAAAAAACTCAACCCTCCCGAACAAGTTTCCTATGAGAGTTTAAGTCGATATGTTCAGGAAACTCAGAAAGTTATACTGGTAACTGAGATTGATATTAAAAACTGGTTCCCAAGAATCTCCCCATTCTTCATTATGGATAGAAGAAAATTCTCAGCTGTTTATGAGCGTGCCAAACAAGCATACGCTGCAATAAATGACTACGTCACAAAAGAATACATTAAAACAAAAACCTTGGAAGAAGCTCTTCAACAAATCAACGAACTTCAAAACATAGAAAAACAATTAGTCGCGCTTGGCGACGATAGGGAAACCTTGAATAATGAACGCGAACCAATCGAACAAGATATAGCAATACTGGAAGAAAAAATCAGTGAGCTCACTTCTAAGGGACCCGTCGATAAACTCCATTTAGTTGAATGTGAGATTGAATCTCTAAGCCACGAGTTAAAAAATTCAATTAGGCATTTTCAGAAACCCTTCATTAAAATGCAAGCTTTAGCCACTGGAGGAGGCGGGGGAGGAATAACTCCAGATGAACTAATCAAAATAAATCAATATTTAGAGATGCCCTTCGACGCTTTAGTTTCCGAGAAACCTGGTTACCCTGTGCTTAGAGACCTTCTCCAGAAACTCAAAGAGTTACTTGATGAAGATAAATTAAAATTAAAGCCGGATAAGGCGCGGAAGGCTGAGCAGTCTATGACTGAAATTTTAAATCAGGATTCATTAGCTAAACTTCAAATAAGATGTCAGGAGATGGCAACAAATAAGGATCAGCTATTGGCTTCATCAAAGATGGATGAAATAAATCAAAACATAGTACGACTCCAAGAACAAGTGGACCAGCTAAAAGCCAGAAAGACAAGTGTTGAAACACACGAAACTGTAAAAGAAAACTCCTACAAAGAGGCCGAGGATAAAATCAGCAACCTCAAACGCATAATTGAACGAAACATACTTAGCTCAATTGATAAACAAATCCAAATTGCCTAATTTACCTGTTAAAGCAAGGGAGTCAAAGCTCTATCAGCATGCTTTTATTGACGTGACAACTATCCAATTACAAAATCACTCGTGGCGAAGGCAAAAGAGATGGCTGAACTCAGAACCCAAGAACAACAAGTACTCTCCGCATTAGATTCGATGGGCGGAACAGCAACCGTAGAGCAGCTAATACAAGCCTGCGGAATCCAGGATACAGCCATCATGCGCAACGCACTAACACTTCAAGAAAAAAACTTTGTTGCCATTCGCGCCAAAATCCAAAACATCATCAAACTAACCCCTGAAGGCGAAAACTACTCCAAAGGTGGCTTACCCGAACGAAACCTCATCTTAGCAACCGCGGATCTAGGCGGAACCGCAGATCTCCAAGTAGCTGCTAAAAAAGCTAACTTGGCACCAGAATTCATTCAAATCGCCCTTGGATGGATAATCAGGAAGAAATGGGCAACTTACACGCCGCAAAACAACACCCTCCACATTACCGAAGCACTACTGCACCAAACAACCATTCCGGAAGATTGCGACGAAACCTTCCTAAAACACTTATCCACAAAGCACCAAGCCGCACAAGAAGACCTAAGCCCAGAACTCCAAAAAGCCACTGAACAACTTAAAAAACGAAAACTCCTCACAATCGAACCCAAAACCACCCGAACCCTCCAAATCACAGAAGAGGGCAAAAAAGCTGTGTCCGAAGCTAAAATTGCGCCGCAAGAAATCACCCAACTCTCTCCAGAAATGATAATAACTGGTAAATGGCACACCGCAAAGCTTCAAAAATACAACATTGAAGCTCCCGTGGCTAAGACTTGGCCTGGGAAAAAACATCCATACCTTCAGTTTCTCGATGAAGTTCGCGCGAAACTGGTTCAGCTAGGGTTCCAAGAGATGACGGGTAATGCCGTTGAAACGAGCTTCTTCAACTTCGACGCATTATATGTGCCCCAGGACCATCCGGCACGGGAAGACAGTGACATTTACTACGTTAAAGATCCCAAATCGGGCACAATACCTGATGAGGCTATAGTGCAGCAGGTAAAGGAGACCCATGAAAACGGCTGGAAAACAGGTTCTATAGGTTGGGGATACAAATACTCTCTCCAAGCAGCTCAACGTTTGCTTCTCCGCGGACATGGCACATGTCTGAGCGCACGAACCCTTGAAGCTGGAAAATTTGAGGTACCAAGCAAACATTTTTCCATCGCACGCGTCTACCGACCAGAAATAACCGATAAAACACACCTCTCCGAATTTAACCAAGTCGAAGGCATCATAATCGATGAAAACCTAAACCTGAAAGACTTGCTCGGCGTCTTGGGTAAGTTCGCTATGGAGATTGCTGGAGCAGACAAAATCCGTTTCAAACCCGACTATTTCCCATTCACGGAACCCAGCGTTGAACTCAGCGCCTACAAGGAAGGTTACGGTTGGGTAGAATTCGGCGGCTCAGGAATTTTCCGTCCCGAAGTCACGTTGCCGCTGGGAGTTAAAGAACCAGTTATTGCATGGGGTTTGGGTGTAGACCGCCTCTTCATGATGCGTGCAGGCATCGAGGATATCCGAATGATTTTTAGCCAAGACCTAGGCTGGCTACGGAAAAAACAGGTGACATAAATGCCCACAATTGATGTAGATTACCCTGAACTGGAACGTTTGCTAAACGTGAAATTGCACGGTGACATGGCAAAACTCGACGACATCCTCGCTTACGTCAAAGCTGAAGTGAAAGGATTCAACGAAAAAGAATGCTCTGTCAGCATAGAAATGAAAGACACCAACCGCCCTGATCTGTGGAGCGTCGAAGGATTAAGCCGCGCTTTACTAGGATACCTAAACCAGGCAAAGGGAATTAAACAGTATTCCGTTGGCAAATCAGCAATCATAGTCAATGTTAATCCTCAATTATACAACATTCGCCCCTACATTTGCTGCTCCTTAGTCAAAGGTATTAACCTCTCAGATACGACCATCAAAGGAATCATGCACCTCCAGGACAAACTGGATCAAACTAACGGTCGAAGCCGCCAAAAAACCTCCATCGGTATCTACAACTTAGACCTCATCAAACCGCCAATCGAATACACTGCAGTTAAGCCAACAGAAGTAAGTTTTGTTCCTTTAGGATTCACTGAAAAAATGAACTTAGACGAAATTCTTGAGCGCCACCCAAAAGGAATCGAGTACGCCCAAATAGTTAAGAAAAATCTTCTTTACCCAATGCTGTTCGACTCCGAAGGAAAAGTCCTCTCTTTCCCACCAATTATCAACTCGAGCGATTTAGGCAAGATTACCGAGCAATCACGCAATCTTCTAATTGAAGTAACTGGAACCTCACAAAAAACAGTCCTAAACACCCTTAACTTAGTTACGTTGGCTTTGATCGACCGCGGAGGAAAAGCCTACTCGGCAACAATCAATTACCCTGCAAAGTCAGAATACACTGAGAAAGTCGTGGTTACACCTGATTTTAACAACCGCGTTGTGTCTTTGAGTATTGAGTACACTAACAGGCTTTTAGGCTTAAAGTTAACCGACAAACAAATTTCTGATTTGCTTCTTACCGCTGGTTTGCAGGTTGAAAAGGTTTCAGGTGACCACATATCGGTGCTGGTTCCATGCTACCGCATGGATGTCATGCATCAAGTTGACATAATCGAAGACGTCGCCATCGCATACGGTTACAACAACATAGAGCCAACGTGGCGTGAACTGCCAACCACTGGACGTGCAAAACCTGACCAACGATATGTAGACATTGCCCGAGAACTAATGGTTGGACTGGGCTACCAAGAAACCCTCAACACAACACTAACCAATCAAGAAACACTCTTCAAAAAAATGAATATGCCGTCAACCAAAATCATTGAACTCGCCAACCCAAAAATAGTAACCATGACCTGCATGCGCAACTGGCTCCTGCCAAGCATAATGGAATTCCTCAGCAATAACCCCTCAGTCGAGTTTCCACAGAAAATCTTTGAACTCGGCAAAGTAACTTTGCTCGATGAAACCCGAGAAACCAGAACACGCGACGAAGATTGGTTGGCAGTAGTGACTTCCCATCCCCAAGCAAATTTCAGCGAAATCAAATCCACATTAGACTCTTTTATGGCTAATTTTGGCGTTGAATGGCAAATAGAAGAAACCTTTCACCCCAGCTTCATCGAAGGCAGAGTAGGCAAAGTTATTATTGCTGGCTTGGAAGTTGGTGTTGTCGGCGAAGTTAACCCTGTTGTGCTCGAAGAATGGAAACTTGAGAACCCTGCAGCTGCTTTTGAAATTAATTTTAAAAAAATTCTTGAAAATAAACTGGGAAAATAAGAACAAGCACTAAAACCAGGATAGAGTTCCCTTTTTCCGCGCCGTTTTCAAGCACCACGCATAAGCTAAATAACCAACAGGGAGAATTACGGCGCACATTACACCCAGAATGGTCAGATCTGGTAGAATCGCTCCGATGCCTTGACCGATTAGCATGGGTCTAATGCAGGTAAAAAAATAGTACTGCGGCACAAAGAAACTGATTATTTGAAGCGGAAGCGGCATTACAGAGATTGGGAAGAGTACATTTCCAAATAGGTTGGTCGCTAAAGTAATTATTGTAGTGATAGGGTCGCCTTGCTTGGTTAAAATCAGGATTCCAGCACCTATCATACTGAACCCAATGAATGTTCCAATACCCAATCCTACAACTACGATGGTTCCGATTATGTTGACGCTTAGGATAACTCCGAAGGCGAAAACGCCTACCGACAAATAAATTATGATGACCAGAGTACTCCAAATGAAACCCCAAAGCGAACTGCCAACAATAAAAGTAACAAGACCTGTGGGCGAAACCAGAACTTCCTCCAGACTCCACGGGTTAATAGTTCGCTGAACAAGCGTGAGGCTCTGAGACAAGTAGGTATTGAAGGCAAGCCCAATCAACAAATAAGTTACGACAGGCATGCCTAAATTCTCCACACTAGGCATTGAAGCATTAGCGCCCCAAAAAGCATATGAAAGTGCTCCAAAAAGAGCGCTTACAACGCTGAGCAAGATGTTTGTCTTGTAAGTTGAGAATGAAATGATGTCGCGTTTAATGAAATAGTAGATTTTGTCGAGTTCTTGCGCAAAAGTCATTTGTTCGCACCGGTTCCTGTTAACTCGATAAATGCATCCTCCAGAGTCGACTCCTCCTGACGGAAGGTCACAAGTTTGATTTTCTCGCGGAAAAAGAAATTCAGCACTATCGGCAACACATCCACATTCTCCAAACGAACCCGTAGCCGCGTTTGTCCAAGAACAGAATCTTGCACTTCCGAGGCTAACCCCAAAACGCCATCTAAACCCCGCAGACTGCTTACCTGCATCTCAGACATATTCTTGACTACAATGTCTACAACTTCACCTTTCTTCACCATTCCCTTGAGCGCCTCAGGTGTGTCCAAAGCAACGATTTTGCCCTTGTTCATGATGCCAACCCGATCACACATCTGAGAAACCTCCTCGATGTAGTGTGTTGTATAGAGGACGGTTTTGCCGCCTTTTTTAATAAGGTCGTTTTTTATGAAGTCCCTGATGTTCCTTGATGAAGTAACGTCTAAGCCTGTAGTGGGCTCATCCAGAAGCAGAATAGGCGGATCAGCCAACAAAGCCCTAGCCAAAGCCAGTTTTCGCTTCATTCCGCCCGAATACTTCTGAAATACATCAAACGCCTTCTCCTGCAAACCCACCAACTCCAAAACCTCCATGATTCGCTGCTTCCTACCACTTCGAGGAACGTTATTTATGGCGGCAAAGAATTCCAGATTGCTATAACCGCTTAGCCTCCAGAAAAAACCACGTTCACCCACGCTGAAAATAGTGCCGATTGACTGCTTTACTCGCATCTGCTGCTTTGCAACGTCGAAGCCGTTTACGGTTGCTGTTCCACCATCAGGAGGTAGCAGTGTGCAGAGGATCTTAACAAGAGTTGTTTTGCCCGCCCCGTTTGGTCCTAGCAATCCGAAGACTTCGCCTTTTTTTATGGTTAAATTGAGGTTGTCTACGGCGTTGACAGAAAAGGTTTTCGGGTTGAATCGGCTGCTGTTAGGAATTTTGGAATTATATATCTTTGTCAAGTTGATTATTTGGATGGCATAATCATTTTGCAAATGTAACCCCTCTCATGATTTGTGGAATTGGCGAAAATTTATGTTTAATTCAGTTAGCGTTAAAGCGGCAATTAAGTTTTTCTGAATTAATCGGTAAGGATATACTGGTTTTTCAACCCTTGCATTATCTTTTCAGCTTACAATAGCAATTGGTATCCAAACATTATGTAACTTCTAATCAATTAAGTTCAACTGCTGCATTACAATGAACAAAAAGTTTACTGTCGATTTTACTTCTTCCTTGAACGGCAAGTCAACCACAAACTTGCTATACCATAGTTACCTTACGCATCAAAACTCGCTCTAAATCTTGACATTCATCACAAAGATCAGAACTCGGTCGCCAACTGCGTTTCTGAATAGCAACACGCGGATATTGTCTGCAATTTTTGATCCAATGCCACCTGTCTGGCTCAGGACCTTTAACAAACTCATTCACTTTTATCACCAAGTAATACTATATTCAAAGAAATATTTTTAATTTTTGCATGTTTGAGATGAGAAAAGTTTGGGGGATTGCAGGTTGCCGCTAACTTTTGATTGTTTTACTTTGATTTACCAGCTTTCTTGGCGCAGGCATCACTGCAATACTTGGATTTAGCATTAAATGTGGTGTAAGGTTTTTTGCAGACTGGACATTTCTTTTCCATGATAAACCCTATCCAGTAAATATGTTGCTCTAAGGTATAAGCTTAGGGGAATCAAAATATTTTTTTGAGAATAAAGGTAGAAACACATTAAACTGAAATTATTCTTCCTCTCTTCTAAGACTTGTCAAGTATTTTAGCTTAAACACTGCTGCAAAAAAATAACCCGATTAAATTAACATATAATATAAGATTTTTTTTGAATTACATTTAGTAAAATGCTCATTTTCGGTTCGCTATTATGTTAAATTAATAATCTTTGGTAATTCAACGGTATTTTAAGCAATTGTTCAAAAAGATTGTTGTGGGTTCGTTTTGTTTAAATATTAGTATTATGACTATGATGTTGCAAAAAGAAGGAATATCTTAGAATGGGTTCCAAGTCACCAAGAGGCGAATTTGCCGCAAGGCAACTAGCAAAGAAACGAAAAAACTTCCGTTGGTCAGATCGTTACTTTAACCGACGCATGCTTAGATTAGATGAGAAAGTTGACCCCATGCAGGGCGCACCCCAAAGCAGGGGCATCGTACTCGAGAAAGTAGGCGTTGAGTCAAAACAGCCTAACAGCGCCATTCGCAAATGCGTCCGCACACAACTCATCAAAAACGGCAGAACCATCACAGCGTTCTTGCCCGGAGATGGCGCCCTTAACGTAGTTGATGAACACGATGAAGTAGTCGTGGAAGGTATCGGCGGAACAAGAGGCGGCGCTATGGGAGACATTCCAGGAGTCAGATGGAAGGTCGTTATGGTTAACGGCGTAAGCTTAAATGAACTCGTCTACGGACGTAAACAAAAACCAGCAAGGTAATAGATTATGTCAACAGTATCAGTAGCTCAACCTCAAGAAATTAAATTGTTCCAAAAATGGAGTTTCAAAGACATTGCAGTCGTAGACATAGGTCTGCAACGTTACCTAAATTTAACTCCGATGGTTGCACCCCACAGCATGGGCCGCCACGAACATCAACGATTCCGCAAAGCCAAAGTCAATGTTGTCGAACGTCTAATCAACGGCTTGATGCGCGGAGGAAAGAACGCGGGCAAAAAAGCCAAAGCCACAAACATCGTAAAAGAAACATTCGAAATCATTTATCTACGCACAAACAAAAATCCAGTCGAAGTTCTTGTTAAAGCAGTCGAGAACGCTTCCCCCTGCGAAGACACTACAAGAGTCAGCTACGGAGGAGTAGTCTACCATCTATCAGTTGATGTTGCTCCACAACGAAGAATCGACCTTGCCATACGCCACATTACAACAGGTGCACGTGCATCCTCAGCTAACAACCCACGAAGCATACAAGAAACCCTGGCTGACGAACTCGTACTCGCAGCAAACAAAGACATAAAAAGCGTCGCTATCGCCAAACGCAACGAAATCGAACGCGTTGCACAATCCAGCAGATAAACACCAACAAAATCTTTTCAAATTTTTCTGTTTTTTATTTTTCTAAAAATATAGTTGTCTTTTTTCCTTTTTTGAACTAGGCAATTCTGGCGTGAATTTCCACAATATCGCCATCATCCAAAACAAAGTTCATCCCAACCTTTTTGGGGCTAAAGGGTAACCGTTTCGCCCAAACCATAGCAAACATAAAATTCATGAGCAGTTCTTTGTGGATGTTTTTGGCTAAATCGTTGACAGTGGCGCCTTTTTTGAGTGCGAAGGGGCGATCGGCATGTGCTTTGTTGCCAGGTTCTTTAGTATAGATTCGAATAAGTCCCAATGCATCAAACAGTGTTTTTCCTAGATTCTTGAAGTCCAACTTTATTCTGAGCCGACATAGCAACTATAGGTAATTTTCCGTTCACAAACGCTCTTAGATGCCTTAGGTTCGCTTGAGCTCCCTTCAAATCCAACTTGTTAGCTACAATGACTGCGGGTTTGTAGATTGTGCTCTCGTAAATCGCGTTTTCCACATCTTCAAGCGTAACCTGGCCGCTTATGTGTACAATTGCATCATGGACTTTGTAATCACGCAGTAGCTGTTCCACTTGATTCATACTGCAATCGATTAATTTGCCCACGAGGATAACTCGTAGAGCTGTTCCTGAATGTCGCCTGTCAATGTCGACTTTTCCGCTGGGTTTGTAGACTAAAACTCGGGTTTTCTCAAGTTCAGCCAAGACTAACTCCAACTGTTCAACAGAGTCTCTGCTTAAATCAACCATTAAAATTACTCCATCGGCATTGCGTGCCAAGCCAAGAGTGACATTGCCGCCTGCTTTTCCTTCCGCTGCTCCCTCCATCACTGCCGGTGCTTCAACAATTTGGAACTGTACATCCATGTAATTCATTATGCCTGGCTTGGGTTCATGCGTACTAAATGGCGTAGGTGTAACTATGACTTTTGAATTTGTTACCGCTGTCATGAGGGCGCTTTTACCCACATTCGTCATACCTATCAACGCTATCTGTGCTGAGCCTTCTTTCTCTATGAAAAGTTTTGGTCCGCCACTGCTTTTACCTGTACCCTTACGTTTTTTATTCTCCAAGTCCTCTCTGATAACTGAAATTTTTCTGTTCATTTCACCGCGCAGTTTCATGGTGCCTTTGTGATGCGGAACATACTTTAGAAACTCAATCATGGCATCCATTTTTTCTTTCGGAGTATGGGCAGCTTCAACAAGTTCCCATTTATCCATTGCTTCAGGCGGCAAATTATTCGGCATACAAACTTCGCAAATACAATCTATAACACAACCATAAGACTATTTCTAAAATAAAAACCAAAAAATCCCCGTATTACCCATAAATCGCAAGAAACACCCTAAAGCCCTCACTTGCCTTTTTATTTGTAACAACATTTTTCTTTCAAGCATTAACGGTTTCTTATTTTAAGATAAAGCATTTTACTTTTTATTTTATAATATTTGAGATGTTGGAAAGTTTTTTATGCATATCACACAACTATTAATAGGGGATAAAGATAGAAAATTCTATCGATGTTACCCAGCATAAGGCAACAAACAAAATGGCTAATTTGAATAGTACTTCAAAAACTTGTTCGGAAAACAAAAAACAATCAGATTTAAGGAAATTTTTTCTTGAAGAATTGGGTGTCACCGGTCGACAATTCAAAACTCTCTTTGATAATTTACCTCTAGGCATCGCTTTGAATAAAATGCTTTATAGCTCAAAAGGTGTGCCTGTTGATTATATCCTTCTTGAAAGCAACAAGGTTTATGACAAGTTTCATCATTTCCAAAAAAATGACCATAAAAGAAATAACGCAAACTAAATTCAAATTTAGAATAAAAAATGTCATTGTAGACTGGATTGCAGTTTATGGACGTGTAGCCACCAGCTGTATGCCTGAGCAATTTGAAACTTATCTTGAGCCTGAAGATAAATGGTATCAAGTCTACTTATACAGCCCGAAAAAAAGTTTTTTTGTTTCAATTATTATGGACATAACCCTGCAGAAGAAGCGGACCAAACGTAAATTTGAGGAACAGAAAAAATCGGAACAGCAGCTTTTATTTTCAGAAAAAAAGTTTCGTAGACTTTACGAGACAACACAGGATGGCATAATGGCTCGAGATTTGCGCGGAAAAATGATTGACTGCAATGAAGCCTATGCTAAAATGCTTGGTTACTCAAAGAAAGAACTAAGGAATCTTAGCGGTCCAAGAGTTACTTCCTGAAAAATGGCATGACCAAAGAGAAGAAATTGTAAACAAAGTTTTGCAAAATGGGCGTTCAATCGTTTTTGAAAGAGAATACAAACGGAATGATGGCTCAGTTTTTCCAGCATCAGTTAGAACCTGGCGGCTAACTAATGGAAAGGGAAAAGTAATAGGGCTATGGTCAATAGTTCGAGACATCACACAACAGAAAGATTCGCAGAAAAACCTTGAAAAGAATGCGGATTTACTTAAAAAAATAATAAATGACCGAACAAAGCAGCTTAAAGATTCAGAACGTTTAGTAGCGATTGGTCAAACTGCTGGTATGGTTGGACACGACCTTCGCAATCCACTGCAAACGGTTATCGGCGAATTGTATCTGGCAAAAAATGAGGTTATGTCTCTTGCAGAAGGTGAAGTTAAAAATAACCTTAAGGAAAGCATCCAAGTTATAGAAGAGCAAGCTGTTTACATGGATAAGATTGTTTCTGACCTCCAAGCCTTCGTTCAACCCTTAAGAATAGACAAAAAGCCCTTCAGCCTAAACGAACTTGTACATGAAATCTTAGAGTCCGTTGTACCCCCAAATGCTATTAAGGTAAAGACTCAGATCGAAGATGATTTTCCACAAATAAAAGCCGATCTTCACCTGATAAAACGCGTATTGATTAATTTGGTAGCTAATTCAGTGCAGGCAATGCCTGAAGGAGGTACATTAACTGTGATTGGACAGGTTGATCCTCAAGGGCAAGTCTCCGTCACAGTAAAGGACACAGGAGTTGGGATCTCAAACGCTATTAAAAAACAGATTTTCACTCCTTTATTCACTACAAAACCACGTGGGCAAGGTTTCGGCTTGGCTGTTTGCAAGCGAGTTATTGAAGCACACAGCGGCACAATTAGTTTTAAAAGCAAATTGGGGAAAGGCGCAGAATTCACTATCAAGTTTCCAGCCGACTAAGGATCAATCATTTCCTTTTGCTTTCGCGTTCCCTTAAGTCTTTGTCTAAGACTATAAACAAACGCTATAAACCAAAAGGCAACTGTGGCCCAACCTAATGCGAAACCAACTATATTGCCCAAGAGGTAATAAGCTATTTCAAAGCCGACTATGGAAACAAAAGTCAAAAATGAACCTATTATACTGTACCCCTGTAGTGTATTTCGGTTTTTTATGACTGCTCTTAGCATTAAGAGTAAAGCAAGGAAATTTATGATGCTCGCCAAATCTAGAGCTAAATTTGCTAAGCCGTAAACATCCATCTATTTTGTTTCCCAATGCCAAAACGTTTTGGCTCAACTTAAGACTATCGCAGACACCAAGCTATACCACCAAATTGCCTAAAACTTATAGTTATAATTATTTTCTTCTGCAAATCAGCAAATTTGGGCAGATTTTAGGGTAAAGCTAAAAAGCATAAACACCAAAATTAATATTGAGAGAATAGGTGAATTTAGTGAAGTCCCTAAGAGTAGCCATTATCCTAACAATTATTCCAATAGTTTTATTGTGCAGCGGTTTTGTTGCCGCCCTAAATCAAGATCAAGCAACAGCAACAGTACATTTTTCAAGTGACACACTGACGGCTGGTCAAATAGTAACCGGTGCCGTTTTCTTCGCCAGCACTTCCAGTGATCCTTTGGTAGTAACTGCTGTAAGTATACATTTCGACTGGATGCCCAGCGGCCAAGTTATGGGATACCATTTAACTACCCCATATACACTTGAGAGTGGTGGTAACCACTTATTTGACCCAATGCAAATTCAAATTCCGTTAAAAATAGATTCTGGTTCTCATACCTACTTTATCGGTATTGATGGAACAGAAAATGGGGTTCCTTTCTCATGGGATTCTCAATTGGTTTCCATAAATGTCATAGGTGGTACAGGTAACGTTACTACTACACCTTCAAACACAAACTCGGGAGGGGAGCAACCTGAGGGACAACCGGACTTACTTCTCTATGGAGCGATTGCCGCTGTTGTCGTCGTAGTTGCTTTATTGATAATAGTTTTTATGATCCGTAAAAAGAGCACAGGATCAAAGCAAGCAGTTGCTCAGGAGGATGATAGTCAACCAAAGTCATCTGAACCAGAAAATAAACCTAGCCCCGAGCAAGATTTTAATATTTAGTTTATTTTCAAACCTCAAAAAGTAGGCTTTAACTGTAGAGAGGTAGTTGAAAAAGCTTATAGCCCAAGTCAACAACCTTAAATCAATAACAGTGGCACCTTTGAAGGCAACCCATGGCAAACCATTCCAATCTGGACTTATAGCGATCATAATTATAGCCTTGGTGTTTTCTTGTTTTTGTCCTTATTTCAAAAGCCCAAACCCGTCAATACTTCACACCATTAGACAAATTTAGTATCCCACAACTTAACGGTACCATAAGTTTTGCATTCAACGGTTCTTTTTCTGCAGCAAAGTTGGAGAATTACACTTGGTTCTTTAATGATTTAAGATTCAATGTCACTCGACCGCTTGGTAACCTTAAAGTTTCAACTGAAAACTCGAATATGACAATTTACTCCTATCAAGCAAGCAACTTCTCTGGTAGAAGTGTATTTCTAAGATGCAACGTGATTGGTGCGGGAAGACAGACTGTGAATCTTGGACTTAATTTTTCAAAGCCTACTAGCTCCAGTGAATGGTCTATTATTATTCCAGGACCCTCTGGAAGCAATGTTTTTCTCGCTGAAAATGAAGGTTGGCAGCTCTTGTCTGATGATACAGTGGTTGTAACTGGCATAACAGGCAACTTGTCTATTGTACACTACAATTTTGGCTTAAACATTGATGGAAATTTGCCCTTCTACCAAGAACATTCAATTGTTATAATAATCGGTATTGTTTTAGCTAGCACAGTCGCAGTTGCTTTAGCAATAAGAGTCAAAGTGAGGAAGGACTAAAAGATGTCCATGGCCAACTCATCTACCGTAATAGTATTGGCTTATACCCTAATAATAGTGGTAGGTATAATTGCCATCCTCAAATTTTCCAAGGATAAGACAAGAAAAATCACTTCTCTGCGACTATTCATCCAAATAGCCGCAGTCTTCGGCGTCTTCATGGGACTCCTAATAGGACCATTCAACCAACCTGGATCACTATTTTATCCTTTAGGAATTTCGCCGCGTGACCACTTAATCGGTTCAGAAATTTTAGGCAACCAATTTCCAGACGGTATCTCCCTGCCCATTTTAGCCTGCTACTACCCCAACGGGAGAACAGTTACCTGTGCTATTTGGCAGTTACAAGCCTATGTTTTTCCCTTCTGGAACTACCCAAGAGGCTACGAAGTAATCTATTCTACTTCAGGGCTAGAAAAAATAGCCATAGTGATAGGTATGCTGGTTACGGCATCTGTGATTTTGGGTAGGGTTTTCTGCGGTTGGCTATGCCCCTTTGGCTTGTATCAAGATTTACTTACAAGAATTCGCAAATCCGCTAGACGACGTCACTTAAGTTTTTCTGAAAAAACCAACAAGAAACTGGGGCAATCGCGTTATATAATAATCGCTGTCTTCATGATTTTAAGTTTTATTTTCGCGTCATATTCCATCATAGGACTGGAAGTAATTCCTGGCACCAAACTTGGTGGACCACAAGGAACCGAAGCAGGCATAGTCAGTAACATCAACGAGCCTTTTTGTCTAGTTTGTCCCATGAGACCATTATGCATTTTGATAGAGTGCGCTATTGGACAAATGAATTATTCCTATATCTCCCAAATTGTTTATGGTCCTGGATGGATATTAGGCTTCTACTTAACCTCAATAAATCTGGCTATTCTAGTTGCAATTACGATTTTAGCTTTGGCTTATAGGCGGTTCTGGTGCAGAATCTGCCCCCTCGGAGGCTTAACCGCACTATTTAGCTCATTTACACCCTTCAAACAAATCGCTCTAACAAAACTCCAAAAAGATGAACATAAATGCACTAAATGCGGCGTTTGCAAGCGAGTTTGCCCAACCCAAGCTACAGCGATGTACGCACAGAAAGGCGGAGATGTAACAGAATCGAAATGCATTCTCTGCGCACGATGTGTTGAAATATGTCCGTATGAAGGCGCATTGAAATTGACGTTTGGCGGAAAAACCTTAATGAAGTCCAGGGATTGGCTGCAAGAAAACAAACCTGAAAGCAATAGAAACAATTGATTATAAAAAAGATTGCAGTTATTGGGGTATTTTTTCACACTTCATTTTTTTTGTAATACAAGAAAGAATGTTTTACAATCCTCTCAGATGAGAGATGAGTTTTTCCCAGTCGCCTGTTTTCTTCATTTCTTTATTCTTCAGTAAATCCATAATCGCTTTGGGACTATATAATCCGCCGTCTTTAGGGTAAATGCGCCTTGAAACAAGAGTGAACGATAGGTATCCTTCATTTCCTAATTTTTCATCTGTCACTTCATGCGTGAATCCTTTTTTTTCTGATAGGATAACCACTGCAAAACGTAACTCTGGAGATAATTTTTTCAACTCACCAAATTTTTCCCTTAATATTTCTGACTGATTAACGACAGCATTATTCTTAATTTCAATTACCAAGTTAACATCGTTGGGAGAATACTCTTTTTGATCTGGATTTATTGCAGATTTGAGTAGAAATAAATCATTCTTAATATTTGAACCCGCGAGTTTTATATTCGGATTGAAAGTTAGGTTGAACCCTCTTCTTAAAAGATGTTCTCGAATCACTACTTCTGTTGGTGCTCCACTTTTTTTCTGGGATGTTTTTTCTCTTTCTTGATGGATGTATTCTTCTGCAACTTCTATCAGCATCTGGTACTCTTCGTCTTTCTTAGTTAACAGAGCCTTATTGAGGTCACCAAATTGATTCATGGCTCTAACATGAAATTTTGCTGTTAAAGAATGTGCTGTTTGGTTTTGGATATTGATGTTGGGTTAATTCATTCAAAATGGTTTTTGAGGTTTTCAGACGTTACTATATTTCCCTACAAAAAACGCTACTTATTTATTTTTAGCATCAGGTATAAATCAACAATTTTTGTTTTTCTAAACTTTGTTTTCTTAGTTTTTATTTTACTTAGAACTTCACCTCTAAAAATTCAATGCTTAGAGAACAGTTACACGTAATAAACAGACACATTGCTCAAAAAGCAGACAACTGGTTACTTAGTTAATGTTTGGTGGACGAGCCGGGATTTGAACCCGGGACCTCCACGATGCCAACGTGGCGATCATGCCAGGCTGATCTACTCGCCCAATTCTATCTGGCTTCTGAAAGTTACCCTCCCTCGTTTAATAAGCGTTTCTTATGAGCTGAACTTTTTACGTAGATAGTTGCCTAAACTGGCGCAAACAGGTAAAAACCGCCCTAAAACTGTAAACGCTGAGGGCTTGTTAGGGTACCAGTATTGCTCTTCCCACAATCTTGCCCTGCTTAAGCTTGATCAATACGTCCTCGGCGTCCCTAAGCCTATATGATTTGCAATCCACCCTTATCTTGCCCATCGATGCCAACTTCAAAGTCTTGTTCATCTCATGCCTTGTACCTATGAAACTTCCCATAACCGAATACTCCTCAGGAAAACAAATCGGAGCAGCTCCGTTTACACCCATAATAACAATGCCACCGCGCTTAACAATGCGAAACGCTTGTTCAACGGCTTTCTGGGACGGCGCATGGACCATAACCACCTCTGGTTTGCCAGCCCTCAGAACATAATCGTCAATCTCCATGGAAGTTAAGGCGTGGTCAGCACCGATATCCTGAGCCAATTTTAACTTTTCTTCAGAAGTGTCAACGGCGATTGTTTCTGCCCCCGCCAACTTTGCAAACTGCAACGACATATGACCCACGCCACCGATGCCTATCACGGCAACTTTTTGACCAATCTTCACATTAGCTCGTTTAACCGCATGGTAAGCTGTGATACCAGGGCAAAATAGTGCTGCGCTCTCCTCAAACCCCAACTTGTCGGGCAAATGATAAACAAAATCTGCAGGCGCAGTCATGAACTCAGCGAACCCACCATCAACGGTTTCGCCTGTGGTTTGCTTTTTTATACAGAGATTCTCCCTGCCACTCCGACAAAACTCGCATGTCCCATCGGTCTTCCAAAGCACCTGCACACCCACCCTGTCACCCCGCTTAAATCTCTCTACTAGACTGCCAATTTCCTGGATTTCGCCAGTGACTTCGTGTCCTGGAATAATGGGCAGTTTAGCTGGGACGCCGAACTGTCTAAGCTCGCCCTCTATCATGTGCAGATTGCTGTGGCAAACGCCACATGCTTTGACTTTGATTAGGACTTGGTCGCTTTCTGGAACTGGTTTGTTGACTTCTGTGTAAGTTAGGGGGTGTTTTTCTATTTTGTCTATTCTTGTAAGATGTTGGGCTTTCATTTCAGGTTCCTCAGAAACAGTTGTTTATGCTTTTATATTCAATTTAGAAAAGAGTCTAATAAGAATGACCGTGGTGGTTACAAAAATTTTTTTAACCTTTTCTACTTGAATTCCTTACATCAGGCTTAAACAGCGTAGCTTTTTATAAGGCAAACGCAAATAGAAAAGCCAAACAAGGTGCAAAAAGTAATGCCTACAGTTAAAGTTGCATTAATCGGCGTTGGAAACTGCGCCTCATCATTCGTTCAAGGTATTCAATACTATGGAAAACTTGAGAAACCACAAGACTGTTATGGATTGCGCAACCCTGTTCTGGCGGGTTTGAGTCCAAAAGATATCCAAGTAGTGGCAGCGTTCGATGTTGATGAGCGCAAAGTCGGTAAAGATCTCTCTGAAGCGATTTTCGCCAAACCTAACAGTGCGCCCAAAGTGTGTGATGTCGCTCCAACGGGTGTTAAAGTAAGTAAAGGACCATTACTTGACGGTGTTGGAAACCAAACAAAAGCTATAGTTCAAGTCAGCAAAGCACCTGATGCAGACTCTATTAGAGTTCTCAAAGCGGCAGAAGCAGAAATCATGATTAATTTGCTTCCAAGCGGAGCCACAAAAGCCACACAATGGTACGCAGAACAAGCCCTCGCTGCAGGCTGCGCTTTTATTAATGCTACACCAAACTTTATAGCAAGCGATCTCGCATGGGCAAATAAGTTTGAAGCCGCAAAACTTCCGCTTGTTGGTGACGACTTAGTTGACCAAGTTGGATCAACCGCTCTCCACAAGACACTACTTAAATTACTCTCAGACAGCGGTGTCCGAATCGACGAAACCTATCAACTTGATGTTGGAGGAGGAACAGAATCCGTTGACACCATGGATCGAACACGCGATGCAAAACGAATAATAAAAACCGAATCGGTAGCAGCATCGATACCCTACAAAGCAGAAATAGTCGCAGGTTCAACAGACTACGTAGATTTCCTACAGAACAAACGTGACAGTTACTTTTGGATAAGCGGCGCTTACTTCTGCAATTCACCAATGAAAATTGACCTTAAATTTCAAACTGTAGACGCGCCAAACGCAGGTAGCGTTCTATTTGATGTGGTTCGAGCAGTAAAATTGGCATTGAACAAGAAGCTCAACGGTGCAGTAGAATCAGTCTGCGCATATGGGTTTAAGCGTCCGCCGAAAATGGTGTCGCTTGAAATTGCAGAAAAAGAATTTGCAAAATTTCTCGCGTAGACACAAAATATTTCTGATTTTTCTTTTTTTACAAGTCCATAATCAAACAGTATGCGTATTATTTCAGCCCTAAAAAAAGAAAGCTTACTCGTATAATCAATGGTAAACAAAGCTAAAAGTTTTCCAGCTCGCTAATTATTTTTTCTTTTGTCCCATTCATTTTTAATGTATCTTTCAGAATGTTAACTGTTCTGACAGGTGTAGGGTCTACTCCATGCAAGACTGCCAAATAGATGCTTATAAAGTCTCCAATAACTATGGTTGACAGCATCTTTGCCAATGGGCTTTTGCCTTGCACTTCCAAATCAAACATTACCAACCCGACTCTCTCCATGATTTGCTTGGTTGTTTCAATTCGGCTTTCGATTTCCGCCGGTTCATCGATATCACGAATAAATATCACTGAGAACCATTTACATTGTTCGCCTCTACCTTCCCATCCGACAATTTCGTTATGATCCAATTCAGGGAAATATTCCCATTTGGCCGCTGATTTGCTGTTCTCGTTAAACTGTTGTTTAAATCTTTGGGCAACACTCCGATAGATGCCAAACCCATAAATGGCTGGGGCTGATTCTCCGATGTTTTGGGCTGTATTTTTTGCAAAGTTCTCATTTATTGGTTTTTCTGGCGAGTTTTCTTGGCTGATTTTTTCCAATAGACTGAAAGTTTCGTTTAATTCTTCTTTTACGCCTTTAACTAAGCCTGCATTTTCCAAGTAAAACAAAAGAGGCAAAAGCATGTAAGGCAACGCGGCACGCGGCGGCATACCTTCAGTGACTTGAAGATAGGGTACTTTGTGTTTTTTGGCGTACTTCAAAAGTGCGCCGCCGCTGCTAATACAGCAAATCATGCATTTACGTTTTAGTGCATCCAGAAAACTACTGAGGGTCTCCTCAGTGTCGCCTGAATAGCTTGTAATAAAAACAAGCGTTTTCTTATTTGCATACGCCGGTAACTTGTACTCTCGACTGACTTCAATCGGTACTGTTAACTGATTTTTTGCCCAGTCCTTGAGCAGGTCGCCTCCGATAGCCGAACCGCCCAAACCAGCTACAATAATGTTGTCCGGTTTTGGATAATCAACTCTGTTTTTCTCAACTATTTGAGTTGCTTCACGGTAATGCTTCGCGGCATTTACGCAAAAATTTAGCATTCCGCTTTTATCTACAGCGTAAATCTTTTCAATATTATCCAAAAGGGGTGTTACCAATCACATGATCCTCCAAACAACACGCAGTTTTATATCTCATCTCTTCCTTTTAAGCACCACGCAGACAGCAAGCTTCAAGAGGCAAACGTAATGGAAAAAAAGAGACTTTCAATAGCTATTCCCGCATCCATAATCTCTGATACTCCACATCTTAGAGAGAAAACAGCGAAGACAGGTCTAATTGGGCGGGCAGCGGCAATTTTTCGAGTTGATGAAATCATAATTTACCCCGACAACTCCAAAATGGACCAAGGTCGAGATTTGGCTTTTATTTCTCTTTTGCTCAATTATTTGGAGACCCCCCAGTACCTTCGGAAACGTTTGTTTAAGCTTGAACCAGACTTGGAATATGCTGGGATTTTGCCGCCTTTGCGTACTCCGCATCATCCTTTGAGTGGAAAAACCAAGCATTTGAAGGTTGGCGATTACCGTGAAGGCGTGGTTTTGTCTGAGGTTAAAGAGGGGTTGGTTGTGGATGTTGGTGTTCAACAACCTGCGCTTTTGAGACAAAAACAATTTGCCGTAGGAAACCGATTAACCCTACAAGTAGTAAATATAGGCAAACAGATTGAAGTTCAAAATGCAAGCCACGAGGATATTCCGCAATATTGGGGTTACAAGGTTCGAGTGGAGAAGCAGTCTTTTGTGCAATTAATGGTTAATGGGAATTTTGATTTGAAGATTGCCACGGCAAAAATTGGTGACAACTTTACTGATATTGCCAACAAAATAAACACGAAATGGCGGAGCAGCCATCGTGTCTTGCTGGCGTTTGGTGCTCCATCCAGAGGATTACATGAAATCACAGAAGATGAAAACGTAAAACTGGGAAGCATCGCCGATTTTGTAGTTAACATGGTGCCTAATCAAGGAACCATGACCGTTCGCACAGAAGAGGCCCTTTTAGCTTCCTTAGCCATTCTAAACGTACATTTTAACTAAACGGTTTTTTCCCCAAGGTTTTAGTGTTTTTGGCTAAAGGCATAAAAGTCTCTTTTGTTTATTGTGGAGTCTATGCCCTCTCTTGACATTGCTATGCCCATCGCATTGTTGGCTGTAGTGACTATTGCCATGCTTCTAAACAAGCGAGTTCAAGGAAAACTAATGGCAACGGTTGAACAAAAAGAGTTCAAGTTAAAGGATATAATTTTGCTTGTTGTCTTCATTGCAATCGCGATTACCGTTATAGCCCTCACAACTATGTATGCTCCAGGGCAAATTTTCCAAAATATCCTCATGATTGTTTTTCTTGGATCCTACACAATGTTGCTTTTCACGTTCTCATATGTGTTCTCCAAGCTTACAAAGATGAGAGCACAACTGATTTCAACAGGATTTGGCGTTGCCAGCTTAATTGCAGCGTTAGCAAGCCTCTGGGGCCCGCTAAGTGATTCTTTCTCTATTTATCGTGCTATCGCCTTCTTTGTATTATCTGGCTTCTGTTTTGGCGCAGCCGTATTTGAACAGAGAAATACAGGTGAAAATAAATCACGTTGGTATGTTGCTGCACAGCCACCCGCTTTGTTTGTACTTTTATTTGTGTTCTTTAATTTCATTTACAGCGGAACACTTCAAGTTTGGTATCCAATTCTTATGGATGTTTTCGGCTTCACCTTTGCTATTCTAATTATCCTCTATCTCTCATCAATGTTCAGCTGGAAAACAGTGGGGTTATTTGCAGTTCTTCTAACGATCTTGGATATTATCTTAGTTATCGGGACAGGCACCATGGTTGTTGCCGCAAAACAATTCACTGGTCTGGGTCTACCAGTGCTAGTTTACTTGCCAAATGTTCCCTTCGTCTATTCAACAACAGGCGCCTTGTTAAGTCGAGGCTTGGGTCTGGGGGACTTCTTCTTTGCAGGTGTCCTTGCAGTTCAGACCTTCAATAAATTCGGCAAAAAAACTGCCTTTATCGCAGCTGTTGCGATGGCAGTGGCTTTTGGCATTTGGGAAGCCTTCTTACCCGACATCATAACAGGGCTTATCCCGATTGTTGGAAGAAACATTCAAGGGTTCCCGGGGACTTTGATGATTATTAGCGGTTGGGTACCTATTGTCGCCTTGAAGTTGCTTATTTCAAGAAACAAAAAAGAAAAATTACCTATTGCTGCAGATTCAACTGAAGTCGTTAAAGATCAAAGTTTACCTATCCGATGAAATGTTTAGATAAAAACTTCTAAGGAATCAAAAATAAATATAAAATATTTTATGGGAAAAATAAAATATAAAATGAAAGTAAGGCTTATTTTACCCGAATAGGGCGCCTAATCCTTCTAGTGCTGCATCTTCCTTGGCTTTTTCTTCTTCAGCTTTCTTCTTCTTGTCTTCTGGTGCGGCTGCTGCTGGTTTTGTTTCTCCTGCTGGAGCGATTGGAGCTGCTGTCATCATTGTTGGTGCGGCTTTGATTGCTTCTTCAATGTTTACTTCACTGAGTGATGCAACGAGTGCTTTAATTTGTATAGAGTCAACTGTGACTCCTGCTGCTGTGAGAACTTTTGTTACTGATTCTTCGTTTATTTCTTTTCCTGCCTTGTGAAGGAGCATTGCTGCGTAAATATTTTCCATACTTTTCACCTCTTCATTGCACTATTTTAACCTTTTTTATTGGTCTGACCCGCTTCGAATTAGAAGCTGGTCGTTACCTGAAATGGCAATTTTATTTGCCGTTTTCTTGCCGTTTAACAGAATACCCAATGCCTTAAGAACCTTTCGTAAATGCATTATACAAGTTTCAATCCATATTTTTCGTTCCGGATTCAACATAAAACATAGGCGTCACCAATAACATTATCTTGCAGAACAAACCACAAATGCACATAGCTTACAGGTCATGAAACTATGGGAAACATTACAGTAGCCATTCTAGGACCCCTAGATTACGGTAGCAACCTTGCCAAAAAAGGAACATCAACAGACATAACCTTATACAACCTTAAAAAAGGCGAGGATACCGTAACATTCATCGAACCTACAAGATACCCCGAACGATTGGCGCCTCTCTTCTATGCTTGTGAATTAGCAAAAAAAGCCATAGTTATCGTAGATGAAATAAACGCTACTTTCGGTGAGCAACTCGTAATGCTTCAATGTAGCGACATAAAAAGCGGCTACATAATACTAAGAAACTATGTTCCTAAAGAAAAAATCGAAAGCCTCATAAAAGGAACAAGCCTAGAAAAATTTGAGATTATAGCAGATGACCCAAACATTCTACGCGAAAAACTGTTATTAGAAGCTTCACAACAAAAACCAATTGAAGTTAAAGCTGGACAGCAGGCAATCGGATCGGTGCCAGTAGATCACGCTTTCAACGTTAAAGGCGTTGGAGTAGTAATTCTAGGAATCGTTGTTTACGGCGTAATTCAGAAGCATGCAACACTCAATGTTCTTCCAGCCATCAAAACTGCGGTGGTTCGCTCTATACAAAAACATGATGAGGAATTCGACCTTGCATGGGAAGGCGACCGCGTTGGATTAGCTTTGAAAAACGTTGAAGTGGAGAACTTGGATCGCGGAGCCGTATTGACAAATGATCCATCAATAAAAACCTCAACTACATTGAACACTCAGGCGGCGCTTGTAAAATATTGGCAGACACCTATCAAACCAGGTATGGTTATGCATGTTGGTCACTGGACCCAGTTCATAACCGCAAAAATAGACACAGTAGCTGATGCAGGTGACTGGAAAAAACCGACCCTAACCCTAACGCTTGATAAGCCACTCGTTCATCGCCTAAACGACAAAGCAGTTCTGATGTATTTGGAAGGAGCCAAGCTTCGTGTAGCTGGCACTATAGATCTACCATAGATCCGATTCAATATTCCAAATCAGCAAAAAACATTTAGATAACCTATTTATCCACTTTTTAATATATTTCTAGAGGTATCTTATTTGGCGAAACGTGTTTTCGAAATTGTCGATATGTTAAGATTACGAGTTACTCGGTTGTTGAGACGAAAAGAACGAGAAATCAACATAGACGTATTTGCTAATCCTGAGAAATACTTGATTTGTTTACCGATTGAAAAACTCGTTGCCGACACAAAAGTAGACCCCGAAGCCATAGGTATGTACACGAAGAAGATTCAAAACAGAGAAAAAATTTCGCCTTTAATCGTAATTAAACATCCTAAATTTGAGGAATACGCAGTTTTGGACGGTCACCACAGATACTATGCTCTTTTAGAAACGGGCACGAAAATGGTCAATTGTGCCCTCGCAGGAGATTTCTCAAGCGTAATTTTTTATATGACTGAACATGGTTATTTTCAACCAAAACCGGAGACCAAGGAACAAAATCAAAAGAAGATTATACACCTGCACGAAAATATCCAAGATTTTCTTCAAAATTTCCTAAAAGACCCAAATAAACTAAAGACCCCCAAGAGAGAAAACAAACCTCAGAACTAACTCTATAACTTGACGGTGATTTAATTATTTTGTCAAGCAATATTCAGCTGCAATATGAAATTGATATCAGGAGCTTTTTAGGACTCTAGTAGTTGATCTCTGAAAAAAACGACATGGGAGATGCAAAGACTTAGGCGATTTATTCCAGCAGACACAAATTCTTAAAGCGAGCCGTCATCAATAGGTAATATTATGTCTGAGACACGAAAATTTGTTTATCAGAGGATAGGGGCAGCTTCAGGAATAATAGCGCCAGTAATTGCGTTCGTTTGCATCCTAACAGCAATCGCGTCCTATCCCACATTTAGCTGGACAAACAATGCTCTAAGCGACTTAGGAGTCGTTTCAGGCTTAACTGCTTCGCTCTTCAACTTTGGGCTTTTTGTTAGTGGAGTCTTAGCTTTCAATTTCTCAATGTTCGGTTTATTCAACTACTTTAGGAAAAACTGGGTAGGTAAAATAGGCTCGACTGTTTTTGCAGCTGCAACCATCGCACTCATCGCCATTAGTGTGTTTAACGAGAATTTTTCACCAACACACTATCTCGTATCGGTAGCATTTTTCACATTGGCGCCGATTGCTCTTTTCGTCCTAACTTTTGGGTTTTGGATTAGTCACCAACGCACAATCGCGGCTTTCACAGTCGCAATAGGAATTGCAGCAGCGTTACCATGGATTCTGTTTTTCACCTTTAACTATGTGCCTAACGTCGCTATCCCAGAGTTCCTATCGGCACTTTCAGTTTCAGTCTGGGCAGTGGTGATCGGCAAAAAGATGTTAAGCCCTAAAGTATGATTGCATCAACGTACATTTGAGCACAGCAATAAGGTGAAAAAAACGTATTGTACCCCTTGCTCTTCACGTATTCAACTCCTTCTTCACTTGGAAACGCAATAGCGTCAACCCCAGCTTTCAGAGCTAAAATATCGGTTTCTCCTCGACTTCTACCTTTTGGGCGCATGCATCCTAAGATAAGTGGGGTTTCCGGAAACATATGTCGTGCCAACGCCACAACTTTGGATATGTCGGTTGGTTTGGGTGGCGGTGTTTTTGCCATAGCTGTTCCGTGGATGGGCATAAACGCAATTATCACAAGAGCAGCTACCTTGATTTTCTGAATCATTTGGAGTGCCTTCATTTCACCTTCGAGTTTACCATCATTTAACCCAACAATAACATGAGGAACGACGTTCAATTTTGCTTCTTGCAGCACCTTAAGTGAACTGGCATAATCTTGGATTGTTACTTTAAGGTTGTAGATTTTCCTTATTGTTTCAGTTGAGCCGATGACATCGATCAATGTTGCATCAACACAGGCTTCTTTAAGCGCAACAGCAGTTTCCTGCTTGATTATGCCGCTGTGAACAAAGACCGTTAAGCCAAGGTCTCTAGTAAATCGCCCAATTACAGGCACAAAATCATCCAAATGCACTGAACCGTCAGGCAAGCATCCTCCACTGATAAGGCAGCCTTTGGCGCCATTTTTCTTCAGTTTCAAGCCTAACTCAAAGAGCTTATTGGGTGTCATTGCTGAATGCATTGTTTCAAGGACTTTACCGCCACAGTGTTTACAATTTAATTTGCAGTCATTGCCCGTGATTGATATGGTTGGGAACGCGTTTGTTGATGGGCAATACTCTTTGGTTCTGTAATATGTAAAGCTGGGCGCGTAAAAGCGGATGGTGTTTTGTCTTGGCTTAAGAGTATCTGACTCCAGTAGAATGCGGAGTTCAGCTTCGGTTAGGCTCCAAATTGCTTCTGGAGTAATATTTGACATGGTTTTCAAGAATAAGCATTCTTTGTCTTGCTTAATAGGTTATGCAGAAATCAAATATTAAAAATATTCGAAAAAGCTCAAGGCGTAAAAAAATTTGAGGCTTGGTTAAAATACTCAGGTGTGGTCGTGTTTGCTTAGGTCTTCAGTTTTTTTGCCGAATCTTCTCGACAAGAACTTTCGGATTTCTTCAGCAAACACAACTATCAATGCAAGTGAAACTAGGTAGATCCAGTCTGTAATGCCCAATGCGGTTGTTCCAAAGATATTTTGCATTAAAGGCACATACACAAGTACCGCAAGAATGGAAAGCTGTGCAATTATACCCCACATTATCCATTTGTTTTTACCTAAGCTAGTTCTGAAGATTGATTGTTTACTGGTTCTGCATGCCAAGACGTTTCCAATTTGAGCGACAACTATGCCTGCAAACGTCATGGTTACTCCTTTAATGTAGGTTCCGCTTGTGTAGAATGTGCTTTCAGGCGTTAAGGCCATGCCAAAGTGCCAGCCTCCAGCAATCCAGGTGCTGAAACATCCAACCAATGCTCCAATTGCGATGATTACACCGATGTAGAGTGAACGCCCAAAAATTTTTCTGGTGAATAATCTTTCTTTGAGGCTTCTTGGTGGTTCCTGCATGATTCCGATTTCTGGTGGTTCTCTGCTAAGTGCTAAACTTGGAATGACGTCTATTGCTAAGTCAATCACTAATACTTGGACCACAAGTAGCGGCAATGGAATCTTCAAAACACTAGTAGATAGCACTGCGAAGAGAACGTATGGAATCAGCTCTGCCCAGTTGTGTGAGAACACATAAACGATGAATTTGCGAATGTTGTCGTAGATTGCTCTGCCTGACTCAACCGCTTTAACTATTGAAGCAAAGCTGTCGTTGAGCAAAACTATGTCTGCGGCTTCTCGGGCAACATCTGTTCCAGAAGCTCCCATAGCAACCCCAATATCGGCTTCCTTGAGTGAAGGCGCATCGTTTGCGCCATCACCCGTAACTGCAACAATTTCACCGCTTTCCTTTAGAACTTTAACTATACGCAGTTTCTGTTCAGGGGAAACTCGTGCAAAAATTACATTACCCTTTTTGACTTCATCCACGATAACCTGGTCGTTTAAGTTTTCAAGGTCAACTCCTCGAATAACCTGACAGCAATCCCTATCGACTATGCCGACTTCTTTAGCTATTGCTTGGGCAGTTGGACCATAATCACCCGTGATGATAACGGTTTTGATTCCGGCTTGTTTGGCTTTTTCAACGGCATTCTTAACCTCCTTTCTTGGAGGGTCGCGCATGCCTGCTAAACCGACAAAGATTAAGTCTTTTTCTGTTTCATCATCTTTCTTATATTCATCTTTGGGGTTTTCTTTGTAGGCACATGCGATGACGCGTAAGCCTTCGTTGGCGAATTCGTGTATCCTTGTTTCTATCCAATCCATTGTTTCTTGAGTTAAATCTTCAACTTTTCCATCAACGAGTACTTTAGTGCATTTATCCAAGATGTTTCGGGGTGCGCCTTTGGTATAAATCAAAACGTTTCCCTTAAATTCGTGGACGGTGCTCATGCATTTGCGTTCAAAATTAAACGGCAAAATGTCAAGAACGGGTTTCTCTACTACTAATTCATCAATTATTTGGCCATACTTCAACGCTACAACAAGCAAGGCTCCATCTGTAGGGTCGCCTATTACACTCCAGTTTTTATTTTTATCGGATGGGGGATCAATTTTGGCGCCGTTGCAGAGTGCAGCAATTTCAAGGAGTTTATCGAGTGATTTTGTTTCCTCTTCAACCAAGGTTTTTCCGTTTATCGTGAAATCACCCGCTGGCATATAGCCTAAACCTGAAACTTCGATAACGCGGTCTTTTACCCAGAGTTTATTAACGGTCATTTCGCCTTTTGTAATTGTACCTGTTTTGTCTGTGCAGATTACGGTGACGCTACCTAAAGTTTGCACAGCGGATAACCGCTTTACTAGAATGTGTTGCTTAACCATTTTGAGCACGTTGATGGCTAAGGCGCTGGAAACAGTTACTTGTAACCCTTCAGGGACACAGGCTACCATTACACCAATCATAAAGAGAAAGCTGGTTGTGTAAGGAACATGCAGGAAAAGAAAACTTGCAGTGAAAAATACAACTCCAACGACTAAGGCAATAATGAAATCAAACTTTGCCATGGAAGCTATTTCTTTTTGAAGAGGGCTGTCTTCTTCTTTGATGGTCTGTGTCAAACTTGCGATTTTGCCGAATTGTGTATTCATGCCTGTGGCATAAGCAACCGCTTTACCTCTTCCTTTGGCAACGCTGGTGCTCATGAAAACAAGGTTCGGCGCATAGAGGTATGCTTTCTCTACAACTTTGGCTGTTTCAGCAACACGTGGCTGGGGTTCTGATTCCCCTGTTAAAGGGACATTATTTGTCCAAAAATCAAAAACTTCCAATAATCGCGCATCGGCTGGAACGCGGTCGCCTTCTTCTAATTGGATAATGTCACCTGGCACAAGCTCCCTAACAGAGATTTTCTTGAGTTCGCCATCTCGGAATATTTTGGCATATTCAGGCATCCAACTTTTGAGGGTTTCCATTGCTTTTTCCGCGCGTGCCTCCTGGAAGATGCTCACGAAAATGTTGACAAAAACGACTGCAAGGATGATCAAGGCAAGTTCTGGGCTGTCACTTACATATGATAGAAGAGCGGCTACAAGTAACAAGATACCAAAGAGGTCTTTTAGATGTATGATAAATTTATGGATGAATGGAATCTGCCTTTTTTCTGTAAGTTTGTTATAGCCGTATTTTTTGAGTCGCAGTTTAGCTTCTTGGCTTGTTAATCCATTTTCTGATGTGTTTAGGTCCTTGAAAACCTCATCAATCGGTAAAGAAGCAGCTTTTTCCAATCTTTTTACACCAAAACCTCAAGAATACCACTAGTTAATAGCAAACTCGATAATAAATGAAGATCATGGGTGTTAGGGGCTCTTCATATACAGCATTATTTTCCTGAGCATCTTTTGGATGGTACATTTGTATCCTCATCGTTTCAAACTAAATCATTAATTTTGATAGATCAATTTTAGGTAAATTGTTGGTAGTTGCATTTAAACTAATCGCAGGTAAAACCGTCTTTAACCTGAAAGAAATGAAAGGTACTGCTGAATTGTATGCAAAGCCTTTCGTAATCATTTAGTAATATCTTCTCATTTAGCTTCAATTTTTCTAATTATTATAAAAATAAAATAATTTTTATTCTTTTTTGCGATTGTCCTTAACCAACTTGTGAATTGTCTTTAAACCTTTCCTGAAAGCAATAATTGTTAACAACTAAGGCCTTCTATAGGAAAAACCAAGCAAAAACTCATCTGACACCATTTTTTTAACTTAATTACTTTCAGAAAAATCATGCCATAAAGTTAATAGGCTACAAACTCACTTTCCATGTAGTTTACCATTTCATGAGAGAGTAAATAATGATTCAAATAATTAAAAAACAGACCTTTCAAGTGAAAAATTCAAATAAATTGGAGATTGATTAATTATGGCGCGTTATAGGCAAACAGAAGAAATTGTAAAACTAATGGAAACCCCGATTTTCGTACGCAACACCAGCATCATTGCCCACGTTGACCATGGAAAAACAACCCTGGCCGACAGTCTTCTGGCAGCGGCAGGAATCATCAGCACCCAAACGGCAGGACAGAAACTGTTCCTCGACTCATGGGACCTTGAGCAGAAACGTCAAATGACTGTTTTTGCCTCAAACGTCAGCTTAGTTCACACTTACCAGGAGAAAGATTACTTAATTAACCTAATTGACACACCTGGTCACATCGATTTTTCAGGAGCTGTAACACGAAGTCTGAGAGCGGTCGACGGTGCACTCGTAGTCGTAGATGCAGTTGAGGGACCAATGACCCAGACCGAAACCGTTCTAATGCAGGCCCTAAGAGAACGCGTAAAGCCAATTCTATTTATCAACAAAGTTGACCGTTTGATCAAAGAAATTAAACTCTCTCCCCAAGAAATCCAAAAGAAATTTGCAAAGATTCTCCTAAGAGTTAACACTTTAATCGAGAAATACGCACCTGCCGAACACAAGAAAGATTGGCAAGTAACAATTGAAGATAGTCGTGTAGCATTTGGGTCAGCCCTTCACAAATGGGGCTTAAACCTTGATCATATGAAAATGAAGAAAGTCTCCTTCCAAGACATCATCGATGCTTACACAGGTGACCCAATTGAAGTAGGCAGAAAAGTCGATGAACTCAGCAAACGAGCTCCTTTGCCAGAACCAATCTTGGACATGTTCGTTAAACATCTTCCAAACCCCTACGATGCTCAGCCATACAGGCAGCCTCAAATTTGGCCAGGCGACGTATCTAGCCCAACAGGTCAGGGAATGGCAAAAGTTGATCCTAAAGCACCGTTGCTTATGTGTATCTCAACCATTGAAGTTGATCCACATAGCGGCACAGTTGCAATCGGCAGAATTTTCAGCGGTTCAATCGAGAGAGGAAAAACTGTTCAACTTTTAAGTAGCAACCAAAAGGGCACTATCCAACAAGTTTTCATGAGCATGGCAACTGATCGTGTTCTTATTGACCGCGTTCCAGCAGGCAACATTGGAGCCATTTCAGGTCTTCCATCTATCCACGTCGGAGAAACCATCGCTGAAGAAGGTGCAGAGGTACACTCTTTCGAAGGCTTAAGACTACGTTTCAGACCCAGTAGTAACCGTGGCCGTTGAACCAGAAGACGTCAAAGACCTACCCTTATTCGACAAAGTTATGCACAAACTAACAACTGAAGACCCCAACTTGCACTTCGTCATGAACAAAGAAAGCGGCGAATTTCTCCTATCAGGAATGGGTGAGCTTCACCTTGAAATTACAGCTTACCGAATGCAAGAAGCAGGCTTAAAAGTTAAACTCAGCAAGCCAATCGTCATATTCCGAGAAACCATCAGCCATGATTACAGGGGACCAGCAATCATGGGTAAAAGCCCCAACAAACACAACAAACTCTGGATTACCATCGACAAATTATCTGACGAAGTTATCGAAGCAATTAAGTCTGAAAAAATCACTGATATGCAAAGCAGGGATGAGCGAACCAAAATCTTGCGATCACTTGGTTGGGTACCAGACGAAGCCAAAGGGGCAGTAGCAGTTGAAGAAAACTGCATACTCTGCAACCGTATCCGTGGACGTCAATACGTTGAAGAAATCATTGACCACATTAAAACAGGATTCCGCGAAGCAGTTCATACTTCACCACTTGCTAAAGAACCAGCTTACGGTTTAAAGATTAACCTTGAAGACATAGTCTTGCATGAAGACCCAGTTCACAGAGGTCCTGCGCAAGCTATACCTATGACTTGGAGACCAATCTACTGTGCTATACTCTTGAGCGATCCAAAACTGCTTGAGCCATTGATGAGTTTCGAATGCAAAGTTCCAAGTGAATATGTCAGTGCTGTAATCACAATGCTTAACAAACGTCGCGGCAAAATCCTAGACATGCCCTCAGAAGATGACATAATTACCGTTAAAGCAGAAATGCCAGTTTCAGAAAGCTTCGGCATAGCTGATGAATTGCGAGGTTCAACTTCAGGCAGAGCATTTTGGGCCACACAGTTCAGCCGTTGGGCATATGTTCCAGAACAAATGCAGGCTGAAACCATAAAGAAAATCCGTGAACGCAGAGGATTACCACTAGTTCCGCCAAAGCCAGAAGAATACTTCGAGAAAGAATAAGCCTCAAGCTTTTCTTCTCTATTCTCGTTTTCTTTCTTTTTGCTTTTTGAAAATAAACAATTTTTTGCGCTTAGTTCAAGTTTTACTAGGCCTTATTTTTCGACGTTTCTGGTTTAAACAATAGTTTCAGTTTCGGTTGCTCGTTGGGCGTATTCGCCTTCTTTCATAATTCTCTGTTCGCCGAGGGTGTTTATCCCAATTGGTGCTGAGCTTTTGTAGTTGATGTGTACTCATTCACAATAATTCATTAAGCAGTTTTGTTTTTTGGGGGAAGGCTTTAATGCAAATCCTTGCTTAAGTTTAGTTGACTGTTTATGATTGTTGGAATCTGCGGAAGCCCAAGAAATCAAGCCACTGAATACGTACTAGAACAAGCACTCTCTATGCTAAAAGAGAAAGGCTTTGAGACAGCGCTCTGGACGGTTCGGGGTAAATGGCTTGAGTTCTGTATCCACTGTGACTTTTGCCTAACAAACAAGAATTGTTTTTTCCAAGATGATATGGAGGAACTCTACCATTTGCTGGTGCATGCCAAGGGCTTAATTTTTGCCACACCAGTGTACAATGGTGGCGTTAGTGCTCAAATTAAGGCTGTGATGGATCGAACTCGTTCTGTTGTTGCCACGGACAAAAATTTTTTTAAGGGCAAGATCGGTATGGGAATTACTATTGGTGGTGACCGTGCTGGTGGACAAGAATTGGCGCTTTTGCAGATTCACACGTTCTTTGTAATTAACGGCATGATTCCTGTAGGAGGTGGACCGTTTGGCGCGAATTTGGGCGCGAATTTTTGGAGTAAAGACACCTTAGAAGGCGTTAAGCTAGATGAGGAAGGTTTTCGCAGCCTAAAGAAGACGACGAAACGGTTTGCTGAGTACATGGAGCTCTATTGCAAGAAACAGTAATTGGTGAATGTTTTGACGGAAGTTAAGATTAAGAAACGCAAGGTCGCTTGGGGCATAACGGGTGCAGGTGACAAAATTCAAGAGATAATCGAAATCATGAAGGACTTAAAGAAGCAGTCAGAGGACATTTTGGAAATAGACGTTTACATCTCTAAAGCAGGCGAGACTATGCTCAAATTCTACCGTTTAGATGAGGAATTAAAGAATAACTTTGCCAAAGTTACAGTTGAAATGAACGCAAACTCTCCTTTTTTGGCAGGTATGGTGCAGAGCCGCAAATATGAATTCCTCTTGATTATGCCAGCATCCTCAAACACTGTTGCAAAACTGGTTAATGGCATCGGAGATACATTGCTTACAAACTCTGCGTTAATGAGTCTCAAAGCTTTCGTACCTGTTTGGGTTATGCCTGTGGATTACAAGGAAAGCATCGTTTATACCAAACTTCCCAACGGCAAAGAAATGAAACTGCGCGTGCGCAAAGAAGAGGCAGACCAGGTTCGCAAACTGGAGCAAACTGAGGACGTTCGTGTGTTCGAGAACCCCGCGAAAGTAAGCGCAGGCTTTTTGGAATGGCTAAAAACCATTAAGTCATAGGCCAATATACCCGGTTCATTTCTATGGATTCCTGAGGATAAACAGGTTTTGGGTAACGGTTTATCTTATTTGAATTTATTTGAGAGAATTTGATAGATGACAATCGCGGAGTAAAAGCCATATGAAAGCAGAAGAACCGGACGATATATGGCGTACTTGAGATCGCTAACTACGAATCCTACGTTATTGTTGACTGACCAAACGGTATCTGGTCGAAAATGAAAGCAGTATGGTTCATAGACACCAAGCACTTTGAAGCCTTTTTTCTCAATCCATGATTTGATGAATCCATCCTCATAAGTGTGCAGATGAGACGGTATTCGAATATCCTCAACGGTTTTTCGACGAATCAGAATGTCGTGGGTTCCTCCTCTCTGCTCGAATATTTTTAGCGTCATCCTTTCGAAGAGCGTTAGTATTTTTGCTCCTTTTAGAACCGACCAGATTTCAATTCCCCAGATTGCGCCCACATCATTCTTAACAAATTTTTCCGCTTTAGCAAACCAGTTCTTTGACAAGATGACATCGCTGTCTACGAACATGAACCAATCGGTGGTTACTATTTGAATCGCCGTCTGTCTGGCTTTGCCTCTTGTTCCTTTTTCTTGGACGAATTTTACGTTTCCATATTTTTCTTGAAATTCCTTTACTATACTGACTGTCGCATCAGTGGAGAATCCGTCAACTATAATCAGGTTCTTGACTGGAACATTTTTGTAAACGGAGTTTACGCATTGCTTTAGCATTCTTTCGCTATTCATTGTAAGAATTACAACATCTATAGCTTCCATTTTACTGGATGCTCCTTTGCTGTCTTTGAAAGAGTCCTTCAGCGAGGATCTTTAAAAATTCAGGGTTTTTATGTGCTAAAACAAATAATTGTATCGGAATGTGTCTCATTAATTCAACCCTTTCGCTGATCTGCTAGCCTGAAGTGTTTCCCAAATTGTATGAGCTGATATTTAAACAAACGCTATAACCCTCCAACGTTTAACTTGAATTAATTGCAGACTTTTTCTTTCTATTGACTGGTTTATCTATTATTTCAGGAAAGATGTGGTTCTTGTATTGTTCCACGGTGATTTTCGACTTATTGAAGAAAAGACCTATAAGAAAGGCATAACTATATTAGAATATGGTAATATGTTGAAGCGAATTATCCTTGATTCAATGGTTTCAAACTGTTTCACTGACTGTTTCAGCGAACTATCATATCGCTCCAAGCATATTATAATATCATAATAAAAAAAGTGAGGTTAAAAAAATGAAAAACTCAAAAATAATAACTTTTGCAGCCTTAGTAGTGGTTGCAGCAGCCCTATTAGTTTCGACTGTAGTGGCAATGGGACCCTTTGCCTTTAACCCGAATACGGGTTATGGAGGCTTAATGGGTAGAGGAGGCATGATGGGAGGCTACGGATATGGCTATGGTTCAAACAGCCCACCATATGCAACACAACCTGGAACAACACCTTCAACACAATATTATCAGCCAGTCTATCCTTCTATGTTCGGAGGAATGATGGGTCGAATTGTTAATGGGTATGGCTTTCGCGGCATGATGGGAAACTACGGATATAGTGCACCCTACGCCTATACTGGAACAACACTGAGCATTGCAGACGCAAATACAATCGCCCAAAAATATGTAACTTCAATCGGCAACACTGACTTGGAAGTTAAACATGTTGAAGAATACACAAACAACTTTTACGTTCAAGTTAACGACAAAACCACCGGCAACGGAGCTTTTGAACTGTTAATCAATAAGTACACAGGCAGTATCTACCCTGAAATGGGACCCAACATGATGTGGAACACCCAATATGGAATGATGCGTAGCGGCATCTTGGGTGGAATCTACGGACTATCAACTACAACCTTGCCAGTAACTCCAAGTCAAGCAACAAATGATGCGCAACAATACTTAACCACATACCTACCAGGCACCACAACTGGCGACGTCGCAACATTTCCTGGATACTATACAATTGAAATAGTTAACGGCACAACTCCATATGGCATGCTTAGCGTCAACGGCTACAGCGGACAAATCTGGTACCACACATGGCACGGCGCTTTCATTCAAGAACTAGAAGTTAATTAAGAACAGGATGTGTCCTGACCTTTCTTTTTCTAATTTTTTATTAAAGATTAAAGGAGTCAACTACATTGGGAGATTTGAATAAACAGGAAATTGGAATGGGGAAAAACTTTGATATGGCAATCTATGAGTTGCAAGCTGAAGTATCAAAGACGATGGCGCATCCTCTAAGATTAGCTATTTTGCATTACTTAAAGGACGGGGAAAAAACAGTCAATGACATAACTCAGATAACGGGTGCAAGCCAATCCAATGTCTCTCAGCACTTGGCACTATTGAGGCAGACCCAAATTGTTAAAACAAGAAAGGAAGGGTCAAACATATACTACCGTGTTACTAGCCCAAAAATTAGCCAAGCTTGTGATATGATAAGAGAAGTTTTAATGGAGAAGCTTATTCATCAGCAAGAGATGGCTAAAACACATATATCGTAATGGAGATTAAATGAAAATGTGTGGTTGCGGATGTGGTTGGGGTTCAGATGATGAAGAAAAGAAAGCGGAACAAGAAGTTGTTATGGTTCCCTGCAAGTATTGCAGCACGCTTTTTGCTCAAACAGCGACGTTTTGTCCTCACTGTGGTGCACGAAGAACGGCTTAAATTTAAAAGCTAGAAAAACCTTCAGACTAATTGAGGGATTCTTATATGAATAATCACAGATACCTATTATCCACTCTTTTTTCAATAGTTTTTTTTGGTGCCTTGGTTATACCTGTTTTTGCAGTATCCTACACTCCAGGCGTAACTGAGGGCCAATTCATCAAGTATGGAAGCTTTTCAGGAAACGGACAGGGTTTTGAAGCGTTCAATGATTACGGTTTCCTTCAACTTCAAGTCATTACCGTTATTGGCAAAGAGGTGACTTTGTTTTCTACGGGTCAATTCAAAAATGGAACAGCCTTACCTGGTAATGGCACAAAAGAAATTTGGAACGTCGAAACAGGAACAGAAGATGGAACCCCAAGTACTCAAGGACCTATCATAGCTGCAAACCTAAATCAAGGTAACCCAATACCGCCACCAGATACTTATTCGATAAATCAAACAGAGAACCGAATTTATTTAGGCTCTACCCGAGTAGTCAATATTCTAAATGTTGAAATTAGCACCTCAGATTACAATTCAACCTTAAATTATATTTATGACAAACTTTCTGGAATACTTCTAGAATCTTTCACACAAACAACGATTCAATCTGAACCCCAACCGGTGACTTCTAGTTACTCGTATAGCATAATTGAAACTAACATTTTCAGCTCAACTTCAAATCCTTCACCTTCTATTCCAGAGTTTCCTATCATCGCGCTGGAAGTTTTAGTTGTTGTTTTGATTATTGCTACCGCGGCTCTTATTCTCATAAAGAGAAGCAAATAGACCCTGAAGGTAATGCCTTTTCAAAGAAGTGCAACTCAACTAGAGAGATGTTCAACCAGAGAATGTGTCGCAAGTAGCTTGCGATCTCATCTGTAAGTACTTTAAAGCCTATGTTTGACTTTTCAATTGTCTTTATACGCTAGAGCTTGTTGAGATGGTGAACCCGTTTGGATGCTTCCTCCATTTTAGTTCACAAACTCACTAATGACCTTGTTAAAATGATGCGATTGCACCAAATGTAACATTAATTTAGTTATTTGCAGCTTGAAAGTCGCAAACCATAAAAATCATTTGTACTTAGAAAAGTATCCTCAGGGTGACCTCAATGAACTTCTGTCCACAATGCGGGGGATTGCTCCAAGTAGTCAAGAAAGGGGGTCCTTCGCTGAGATGTCCCAAATGTAAATTCCAAAAACCTCTAAAACAAGAAGAAAGAAAACAAAAAATGAGGGCATATTACAATAAAGGGGCAGAAATTGCGATCATAGACAAAAAAGTAGCATCGCTAAGGCAAATGCCAATAATTAATTTGGTTTGTCTAACATGCGGCCACACCAAAAGTGAAACTTGGAATGTGGAAGTAGCTGACGAGACCATCCATTCAACGATTACCTTCTTCAGATGCACAAAGTGTGGAACAACAAGAAGAGAGGCAGGATGACAACAATAGAATGCTGTTTCAAAAAAAGTCAAGGGCTTCTTATTCTTGGTGAGGAGAAAATTTCCCTCAAAAAACTTGGAAATGTTTCTTATGATAATACTATATCTGGAATATGTTTTTTTATTTTGGTGGGGCCAGCCGGATTTGAACCGACTTCACTTTCTCTTTTGGCAAAAGAGAACCTGAACTAAGAGAAAAAGCCTAGTACTGTTCAAGTGTTTTTATCAATCTCTACAAATAAACTATCTGTACTGATAGCCGCAAAGATGAGTAAGGCAACGCCGAAACCAGGAATGATTGTTGAGTAAATTATATTCTGAAACCAGAATGAGAAGCCACAAAAGGCCATAAACACCAGGCTATCTTAGACACTCTATTAGCCAAAGATAAGGTCTAGATTGTTTTATGTTTGCTTTCAGTATTTAGTTTTTATCTGGATATAGTTTTCCTGGGTTCTAGATTTGAAGATGAAAAAACGATAGGAAGGCTTAAAGTAACAATTTAACAATACATATACAGAGCGGAAGAAATTGGAAAAACAAAGCAAAGAGATATTTACTTTTGGCTTTTTGGTTTTGGTGAAAATACATGAAAGATTTTAAGTGCCCAATATGTGGCGGATCAACTGAAAAGGTTTGGGAAAATACCTCTAAAACAAGATACGGGATGAGATGTAAGAAAGGTCACCCAAAAACAGATGGCACATCAGTGGGTTCATTAGAGTACCCTACAATTCTTGTTTCAAGTGAAGACCTTGTATAGTAAAGAATAGGCGCTCTTTTGGATGCTGTCTTTTGTTGATTCTATATACTTAATGATCTGATAAGCACTCAGGAGAAACAAATGAGTGCGCAATTACCCTGAGTGAGATGTTGATGCCAATTGCAGAAACAGTTTTTTCTCAGACATTTCCAGCAGCACAATTTTCAATTAGTTCAAAAGTCCTTTGTAAGATTCAATTCTGAATAAGTCGCCGGATGATAGAGGATGCTTTGCATTAATTCATCTATCCTGGTTTAATTTTGCTCTCTAATCCGGGTTAGGTAAATGCAAACTAATCTTCTATAACCTAAAATCAGAAACGGTTTTTACTATTTTGATCTGTTGGTTTCACCAATAACCAGTCACCAAACAACTGCAACCGTACAATAAGCAAAAACTTGTTTTCTACAATTCAACCTCTGCAATAGATATAGTTGCTGAAAGTTATAAGTACGGGTCTGAAGTGCAGTTTATAGCTTACAGTTGGAAAGCTCCAAAAATTAAAGCGCGTGTGGATAAAAAACACGACTGGTATAGGCTCGAATTTGGGCTATCTTCCAGGAACCCATGTAACAGCGCAGAAATTACACGACGTTGCTAACCAGATAGACGTTATTCTAGATTATAGTGAACCGACTTTTGCAGCAAGCCAGAGTTTTCAACGAAAAAGCAATTTTGAGGAATTGCTCTAGCGCAATACAAAGAATTAGAAGAAAAAACTTGACTATACAAACTATTGTTTGCGCCAATTCTTCAGTGATGCAAGTGGTATGGTTGTAGTTTCAATAACGCCTTCTACTAAGCGAATTTTGTTTGCCACAAAATCCAAGGCGTCGCTGTTGGTGTCCGCTTGGAATAGAATTGCAAAATCCCATTTTCCAAAGACTCTAAATGCTTCCTCAAGTTTCACTCCTTTCACGGGTTTTTCGCTAAATTCCATCAAAGGTTCATAGAGTTTCGCGGCCATGTTGGGGTTTAATTTAATAAACAAAAGGTATTTCTGAACTGATTTTTCCATTTCAAACACCTGACAACACGTTGCTTAAGTCGCTTGGCTCTAAAAAATATGACGGTTCTATAAGTTGATTAGTAGCTCGCGAGTTACGCAACATAGCAGACAAAATCTACACAATAATCGGTTGTAGTGAGCCACCTGTTTTAGTCAATCATAGATTTTCTCTTAGAAAAGCAACCTTGAGAGATATTGTTGTGATTTGAAATTCATTAACTTTATTTCTCTGAGTTCCTATATTTTCTTAATGTTTTTTATGTCCAAATTTACCAAGAGGAAAGATCTTCAACGTTTCAGGGAAGCCGCTAAAGAGCGAGCATTGCTAACAGTTGAATTATGAAAAAGTGAAACCTAATATTGATTCTTGCCAAAGAATAATAAAACTAAATAAATGGAATTCCCCAAAAAAACTCGAACACCATTTTTTAAACTATAGTTATTGATAATATTTTAGGGCATAGAACTCTAATTTCCAAAATAACCAAAAATGTTATCAGTCATTAGAATGAAGACAAAAAACATTAGTATTTTTCTTAATAATAGCCATTACTATCCGAAGTGCTTTTCGCAACCTCCGCTTATGCATCATCACAACCTGAAATTCAGCGAAAAATTTATGTTCACTATGCAAAGTGGGAGTCAATATTTATTTTTTAGCCAAACAAGAAACCGCAAAACTGGAATCGGTCGGATGTTTGGTGGGGCCGGCCGGATTTGAACCGACGACCTTTACCCAAGAACCGCGCTAAGCGATTCCCTACGGGTTTCTCTATGACCGCTCCGGAAATTCGTCATTCTCCTCGCGGAGTCAGCAAACCCGTTATAGTGCTTGCTTTCTGGAGCCCGTCGTCATACCTGTCTAGACTACGACCCCACCCTGCTAGACAGTGAGCAACTAAGTAACCTGCAACAATAAAAATATTTCATTAACGTATCGACACTTAGAAAGAAGCAAGAGAAAAACTGTTGACGGCTATTTGATTGCCATTAACTCAAATTTTTTGAATTGAGACCCCGATCGCTTCATAACTTGCAAGCTATGGCGAAGTTTAGCATCCTCCATTGACAACTCAGTTAGCTGCCGTTCAAGATCACTGGTAAGTTCGGCAGTAAAAACTTTAATGGTTGCAAGGTAAATTTTTGCCTTCTTTATTTTATCCAAATCGAGTTCGCTTTGTGCATCAAGGCAAAATGGGACTTCATCATCTATGTTCTGCGCATCAAGATGGCGTTCTTGATAGTTAATTTTCATAACTCGAATTCTTCTCTGAACGGTTTCAGCATACTTCCACTCGAGGCTTGACATATGTATCATCATCCATTAGCAACATGCTTACATTTTACCTTAACTGCCTGTTTCATATAGGAAAAACAAAAAATATGGAACTTAATTTCTCGTACTTATCGTTTGCACCCAAAGACTACATCAATAAGTTGTTTTATTGCATCAAAACGTGTTCTTCTAGGGTTCATTAGAAGAAGTGGTATTGGGAATATTTCTTCTTTTCTCTATTGGGAGCTTTTTAAGAAACCATTTGGTTCTTCGTAAAAAACGATTTTAATAATAAATATTAGTTTCAATGGAAAAACTTTTGACAAAGAGTAAGGTTTTCAAGTGCAATGGGGTTCCCAGCTAAAACACTCAAAATGAACTTCAATTTGACTAGAAATAATGAGTGTTTGCACTTACAACTCGCCTCTCCCTTGGAAAAAACCTGTGAATTTACTTCTTTAGAAAACAGAAACAGAAAGTATATATGGGATAGCTGAACAGTAGGGTTGGGTTTGCCGGTCAAAGGACTCGGGTTCCACCTGATCCCATTCCGAACTCAGAAGTTAAACCGTGTTCCGTTTCCAGCTGTAGTGTGGTCTTAGGCCACGTGAACCTGGGAAAGCTGGCAACCTACTTCTTATTAATTTCAATAAAGAATTCAATGTGATTTAGCATAGCTTTATAACTTACTTTTAATAGTTTTTGGAGAAGTGGTGTCTTAAAGTGAGTCTTATTCCCGGAAGCGATTCAATTACACAAATTATCAGTTTGCTATCATACGTGTTCTTCATAGTTTTAATTTTCTACGGTCAACGTATTCAAATGTACGTCATGATCCGCGAGGTTGAAAACAGCCTCCATAAACTGCGGCACATAAAAGAAGAAGGTAGAAAAACCGCTATAGAAACATTAAAGGAAATTGGCAAACCAACTGACGACCCATCCGCCACGCGTCGACCGCTACCTAGAATACTTTACAATCGGACCCCAAAACATGGATCCTGCAGGGATCGTGAACAAGCTTGATCACATTCTTGACGTACGCGACGAACGACTAAAAGAAGAAGTCAGACTAATGGCACCTGCAATCGCAAAACGACGAAGTCCAAATCAACAACCTAGAAAACACACTCGAAGCAGCAATGGCACTTAACTTCATCTACAAAGTCGTACGCCACTACTACATCCAAGGCAAAAAAACCCTAAGCCTCTACGTAATAATGCAACTTCAAATGATCTTGCCCATGGTAATGAAAGAAGCTGAAGCATACTCAAGCGCCCTTAAAGCATTCGCATATGGTCAACCAATAGGAGATGGCGCAGGTCCTTTAGTGGCAGGAAAACTCATGCATGGCTATGAAGTTCGCAAACTACCAAAAGACTGTGTAGTGGCAACAGTCCCAATCGAAGGACGTACAGCACTTAATAATCAAAGCAGAAGGTCCAGGCGGAAACGTCGGCAAACCAGGCGACGCAGTTGAAGCAGTCATCGAAGAAAACGAAGGCAAAATCGGTCTCTTAATCATGATTGACGCAGGTCTAAAACTTGAAGGCGAACTCGTAGGAGAAGTCTCAGAAGGTATCGGAGCAGCAATTGGCGGACCAGGCGTAGACGCATACAAGATAGAAGAAAAACTGACCAAATACAAAATCCGCAACTACGCAGTAATAGTCAAAGAAGACATCGGCGACGCAGTTTCCCCAATGCGTAAAGAAATCCATGATGCAACTGACAAAGTCATCGAACGCGTCAAAGGAGTTATCTTGGAACGAACCAAAGAAGGCGACAAAGTCATAATCGTTGGCGTCGGCAACTCAATCGGAGTTGGACAATAATGAGGATGAAAAACATGACACAAAACCAAACACAAACGATAGAACCTGCAAGCAAAAAAATCTCCACTTACCTCACTATGATAGTCCTAATTGTAATGGCGCTCGCAGTAACAGCACTGTTCATAGCTTTCGAAACCTATTTGGCAGGCGATCAAATAGCTGCAGGCGTCTTAGCAGGCATAGGCTTAATCGCATTGGTGCTCTCATTATTCTTACTCTACCAATCAAAGTTACAATCAGCGCAAGTAAAAATTGAAGTGCCCAAAGTAATGACAACAATCGAATGCAAATGCGGCAGCAAAACTGTACGTGAATTCCAACGTGGCGACTATGTGTACAAAGAACTTGATATTCCATGCCAAAAATGCCCTACAACAAAACAAATGATAACTGGCATCTACAAAGAAGTCAAAGAAAAAGAAAAAACCTTCAATGTCTAATTTTCTTTTTTAATTTTAATTAACTACATTTTTAAGTTAAAACTTCGCAACCATCTTCTTTTATTAACAATGTATGTTCAGCTTGAGCAACAGGTTTTTTGCTGGCTTCAACAAAAACAGGGTATCCCATTATTGCTTTTAAATCATATAATTCTTTGAAGGCTGACTTGTGATGCTCTTGCGGTACAACGCCGATTAGCCAACGTTCAGCAAAGGGAAGTGTTCTAAAATTGGTTTCGATGTATTTCAACATTTTTTTTGCTGAGTCAGTTTTCACTGATTTGGCTTTCAATAAGCGGTAAATAGTCTTTTGTGGACCATCATCAACTCGTCCAATCGCATCGGGAACAGTAACGAAAGGTTCAATTGCATAAACTTCGCCCGCTTTTACTTTGTTGGGTGAAAATCCAGCAACATTAGGGATAGAGGTGCCAGCATGGATGAGGTATCGTCCAACTGAATGCCCCGTTAGGTTGCTGATGGGTTTAAAGCCACGGTTTTTTATAGTGGTCTCGATTAAAGCCCCAATCTTGCCAAGAGCCATGTCACCATGAATATTGTCAATCGCAGTTTTAAGAGCAAGTTCGGCAGTGTTTGCCATACTTCTACCCTCTGAACTAAAACAGGCTGTGAATGCAGTGTCTGTGACGTAACCGTCTACTTGGACGCCTAAATCCACTTTAACCGTGGAACCCTCAGGAATCAACGACTTATCTCCAGGAGGAGAAGTGTAATGTGCAGCAACTTCATTGATGCTGACGTTGCAGGGAAAAGCTGGTTTGCCGCCTTTAGCGCGGATAAGTCCCTCAACTTTCTCGCAGACATCAATGATTGGCATGTTCTCTTTTACTTGGTTTCGCATTTCTTCGCGTGTTTCACGCAGAATTTTGCCTGATTTACGGAATGTTTCGAGTTCTTCCTTGTCGTAGGGCATGGAAATTCACTTGTCTATGAATTTGGTTAATGCAATGCATGCTTAAATGGGTAACCACTCCAATACAAGCGGGTTCGCATACATCCACTTAATCAATTATATTTGAAATTTAGGTTTTGTAGAGTCTGAGGTCGAGCAATACAAGTTTTTATAGGGTTTGTGATGAAGAATCCATAAAAATACCCGCTCTACTACTGTTTACAGGCTATAATTAGATTAAAACAACTTCTGTAAAAGTGTTATTTAGATTTTGTTTTTTCATCTGTAACTTCTTTGAATGTAACGGTGGTCTCTCTCGGTATAGTTTTTTGAGTTATTGTGTATTTTTTAGTCTTCTTATTTGTCATGAGCGACTTTAAGGTTGGATTAACGCTTTATAAGTTGTGTTTTATTTTAGGATTTGTAGAGTTTAGGATCCATTAGAGCGAAGTTGTTTCCGCCTGTATGATAGATTATTCGGGTTTTCTTTAAGTCGTAGCCGCTCTCAGTGAAGGCGCCCATATCCGCGTAAGCTTCGAGGATTTTACCTACAAATATTGTGTGATCACCAGTCGTCGTTTGGCTATCTACTTCACATTCGAGGTGGGCTATGCATTCGCGGATGACAGGTGCTTTGACTTGTTTTGCTGGCATCTGTGTTAAACTTGTTTTTTTGAATTTATCAAAACTTCTACCTGTTAGCGAACCGCACGCATACACTGCCTGCAGGATTTCGAGAGTCGGGATGTTTACGATAAATTCTCCTGATTCTTCGATTAGGGAGTGACTGTGGCGAGTAGGTGCCAGGCTTATAGCTAGGAGCGGCGGTTTGATTGAGGTTGGCATTGCCCATGCAACAGTCGTGATGTTTGGTTTGTTAGTTTTTCCAACACATGAAATCAGTACTGTATGCATTGGGTGAAGAAGCCTGAAAGCTGAAGCTATGTTGACTTGAGTTTTAGCAGACACATAAACACCTTTGTAATCTATAATAATGATATTTTTCAATCTTATTTCTCTTTCTTTAAGTTTAGCACTGAAACCTTGGCCGTTACTGTCAAAATTAACGTCTATAAGTAGCCATAGAAGGTTATTCAATGTGCAAGAAGCTTGCGGCAGAATGTTGTCAAAGGTTCGGTCCAAGGAACATTGTTTGTATTTGACTTCATGGGAGCACAGCCAGGAAGATTGAGAGTTATGACATTTGAAAGTACAAACGACCATTAACGATCCGAAGTAAGCGCCTAGAGCAACTTTACTTTTGCAATTTAAGGGTTAATTAGCGCGTTTGTTTTTTTTAAAAAATAATTAACGATAGAACCAAGAAAAATTGAATTTAAAAATTCTAACTCAAATTTTTTCCGTTATTGACCAATAGCTGCTGTAGGACAGTTAAAGTTCCATATCTTCCCAAACTCAAAAGATTATCACCCTTAAACGTTCTCACTGATGCACCTTTAATCTGCACCATATCGCCTACAGAGGGAAGGCTTGACTGTTCACCCCAAAGGCATAGCTTGACTTTTCCAGTTTCATCAGCTACCCAGATTTCAGTCACTTTAACTCTGCTTCCATATTGAGTATTAACTATTCTTGGCTCTGCAGTCTCTAAAACCTCTGCATTTAAATTGATTTTTTTCATTCCGCGTCGCAGGTTTTGAATAAAAGTTGAGTCTACTCCAAGATTTTGCTTAGACATTTGACGGCGTATCTTGTCAGTGTCCAGCCAACTTTCAAAACTTATGTTTTTTCTAAGGAGAAACGCTTCTTCAACTCGGAATTGCATTATAACTTTCTTGACTTTTGTGATTAAAAAGACTGCTTGGTGATTTATGATTCCGCGATAGTCGATTGTTAGGCCTCCACATGTAGATTTTCCAATGGCCCTTGCTGAAATTAGTGCTTGGTAGAGTTCTGACAGGAACAAATTATGTTTTACAGATAGAAATGCGAGGTGCTCGATTATTATTGGTTCTTTATAGTTCATTATTTTTCCCCATGGATTTTTGCCAGAATGTCTTGAAAAGCTGTAAAGAACGCGCAGTTGGTTCTTCTTGTTGAAAAACTTCCGACAAATAAACTATAAATGGTTCTGGAGTATATAGGGATAATAGTAAGTAGCTAGGTTTTTCCCATGCTTTTCTAAGTTTTATGGGCCTCTTACCTTTTTACATGGTATTGTTCGATTACATCTTTGGCTTTTTCTCGCCGCTCTTGATGTTGCCTAAGAAATACGTTGAGTTTTTCGGCTATATCTTTTTTGCATTCGCCGCAGAGCGTTTCCCCACCTCTGCATTTACGTTCTCGTTCAACAAGTTTTGCTGTGTCTTCTTCGAAGAGGAAGAAGTAGTATTGGAATATGCTGCAGACATCGGGATCAGCGCCTTCTTTGCGTTGTTCCGCTGCCGTACCTTTGCCGCCAGTAAATGCATTCCAGATCTTCTTTTTGACCACGTCAGGTTGATCCATAGTAAATATGCTAGTTTCAGGTTGAGAGGCACTCATTTTTCCACCTGCACCAAGACCCGGTAGGAAACGGCAATGGATTTGCGCGGGTTTATAATAGCCGAGTTTTTGGGCAATGTCCCGTGTCACTCTCCAATAGGGGTCTTGGTCAATGGCAGCTGGGATCAATGCTGGTACATTTTCACCTGTGAGTTTTTTATGGAGAAAGCAGGGTGCAGCTTGGATTGCTGGCCAGAAAACCCAGCCGATGTTGGTGCTATCTTGGAAGCCAAAGCTGCTACGGGCGGTGCTGTAAGTTATGCGTTTGGCCACTTCGAGAGTTATATCATAGAGTAAATCGATATCCTCTGAATCATAAATGATGAAAGTGTCTTCGGGTTTAAATCCCAACGCTATGAGGTCCAACGCATTTTCGTACGCCCATTTGCGGGTTTGTTTAAGGTTTGCATTATCGCTGATTAAGAATTTTTCATCGTCTGTTAATTGGAAGTAGAGGCGGGTTTTAAATTTTTGTTGAATATGCAAACTAAATATCCATGGGACCAGATGTCCGATGTGGACGGGACCAGATGGTCCTCTGCCGGTATACAAGACAAATTTTGTGCCTTTATCGTAGAGGTCAAGTACAGTGTCGAGATCTCGGTGGCTGAAGAAAATTTTTCGTTCAAGCTGAAGGTGGAGTTTACTAGTGTTAATTTCAACTCGCTTGAGAAGTTCTGGAGATAATGGTTGGGTGCCGAATTCTTTTACGAGGCGTTCATAGTCTACTTTGCCCTTTACTTCCCAAGGAGTAACTACCATTTCGTCGTTGTTTTCTTCAGCGTTCGCCGTTTATGTTCACCATTGCTTTTAATGAGAAACGGTGTTTTGACATATATGCTTTTTTCGGTAGCAAACTTTTAGTCAAAAACATTACTGAAAAAACTTAGAAAGGAAAAGGTCGCTTTGGCAATTGCACCAATAAAAATATTTGAAAAACAAATGGAAAAAGGTTTAGGCAGATTCACATTTCTGCAAAAGTCTTTGCCAACGTAAATCAGTCGTACTTTGAATTTCGTCGAGTATATGCTGGTTTTGCGGCTTGAAGAGGTGTCTAAATCTGCCTTGTCCTTCAAGGTAAGCTTTCACAGGCTTCTTTTTTTGCGGTGCAAGTGAAATCAATTTGCTGGGTATTGAGAGTTGTCGTTTGCCGTTTACTGCTTCCCAGATTGGAAAAACACATGTCTCAACGGCGAGCTTGGAGTACTCCACAGTTTTTGCGGGTTCGCTTCTCCAACCTCTTGGGCAAGGAGCGAATACGTGTAGAAATGCTGGTCCCTTAACTTCCAAGCCTTTGCGGACTTTGGTGAGCATGTCTTTCCAGTAGTAGGGTGTTGCGGTGGCTACGTATTCCATTTCGTGTGCTAACATGATTTCAGTTATGGGTTTTTTCTTTTCAAGTTTTCCAGGATTAACTGAGCCTGCAGGGGTCGTCGTTGTTGCTGCGCCAGTTGGGGTTCCGCCGCTTCTTTGGATTCCGGTGTTCATGTAGCCTTCGTTATCGTATAACACAAAGAGAAAATCATGTCCACGTTCAACTGCACCTGACAGAGCTTGCAAACCTATATCGTAAGTTCCGCCGTCACCTGCAATAGCAATAATGTCGATGTGTTCTTGTTTGATTTTTCCCTTCTTACGCATTGCCTTCAAGGCGGCATCGATGCCTGAAGCGTTTGCGGCAGCATTCTCAAAAGCTGTGTGCAACCAAGGTACGGCCCAAGACGTATAGGGGTAAATTGATGAAACAACTTCCATGCAACCAGTTGCTTCAGTCACAATTGTGGGTCCACGTGTAGCCTTCATTATTAGGCGTAACACTGCTGCGGGTCCGCAACCTGCGCATGCTCTGTGTCCTGAAAGGAAGAGGTCTGGTTTTAATGCAATATCTTTTGCTGTAAATTTCCATTCTTGTGATGTTGTCATTTTCTTTTCCTCCTTATTCCCTCAATCCGAAATAACTTATTTGCTTTTCAATGTGGCCAGTCTTTGCTATTCTTCTTAGGTCTTCAAAAATCGTTCTAAAAGCCAGTGGATTTGAGTCTCTTCCGCCTAACCCATAAATGTAGTTTACAATCGGCGGATGTGCCTGAACGTCATATAGTGCATGCCTAACTTCATGGTAGACTGCACCTCCGAAGCCACCAAAACTCATGCTTTTATCCATTACCGCGATTGCTTTGGCGTTCTTGAGTGCGTTTCGAAGTTCTTCAACTGGCAGCGGCCTAAAGGTACGCAACCGTAGCAACCCTGCTTTGATTCCCTCTTCCCTTAACTCATCAACTACTACTTTAAGCGTGCCTGATGTTGACCCTACACATACGACTATAATTTCTGCGTCGTCAAGTTTGTAGGCATCAATTAGTCCATTGCCGTAGCTTCTACCGCTTATTTGTGCGAATTCGTTGTTGATTTCCTGGATTTTCTTATAGGCGTTCTTCATTGCTTCGTCTTGTTGCCTCTTGAACTCAAAATAGTAATTCTGCAGAGCAATTGGTCCCATGGTCATTGGGTTGTCTGGGTCAAGTTTGTAAGGTACTGTTTTTCCTTCATGTGTCAGCACATTTGGTATTTTTCGTTCTCCGAGGAATTCTTTCACTGTTTGATCTGAGAGGGTATCAACTCTTTCAAGGGTATGGCTTAGAGTGAAACCATCCAAGCCGACGATTATGGGCAAAGAAACCTCCAAATCCTCAGCTATCCTGAAAGCTTGAAGTATAGAGTCGTAGGCTTCCTGTGCATTTTCAACGTAGATCTGAATCCATCCGCTATCACGTTCAGCCATGCTGTCAGATTGATCTCCATGAATGTTAAGAGGGGAAGACAACGCTCTGTTAGCAACAGCCATAACCACTGGAACTCGAGTACCAGATGCAACAGTCAACATTTCATGCATCAACGCCAAACCTGCTGAAGCACTTGCAGTAAACGTTCTTGCGCCTGTAGCTGACGCAGCGATACAAGCAGTCATTGCGCTATGTTCAGATTCAGTACAAACGAATTCTGTTTGTACCTCACCGTTAGCGACATACTCGCTATACTTCTCAACAATGATTGTCTGAGGAGTAATTGGGTAGGCAGCAACAACGTCAACATCAGATTGTTTTACTGCATAAGCAACAGCTTCATCACCATTTAATCCCATTATTTCTTGTTTTACAATTTTTTGCATTAAGTATTACTCCTGCTCCATTTTCATAGTTATTGCTTTAGTTGGGCACTCGTTGGCGCAAATTCCGCAACCTTTGCAAAAACTTAAGTTGAATTCGATTTTTCCAAGTTCGGGTCTCCAGTCAATTGCACCTTCGGGACAAAACATAGTACAGGTTAAACAAACTGTGCATTTCTCAAGGTCTCGGACTGGCATGTAAGTTTTCCAGTCTCCAGTCTTGAATCCAATGCTTGATTTTGAACAAACTCCGCCTATAGATATTTCTTTCCAAGTTTTTTCTTTACTACTCATTCCACTTTTGCCTCCTTGTAGGCTTCTTGAATGACTGCAAAGTTTTTTTCAGCTAAATCCCGTCTAAAACGTCCTTTCAAAGTTTTCTCTATCCCTTCCAAAGTCACTATGTCAGTAGCTTTAGCAACAACTCCTAAAAGTGCTGTATTTGTGATTGGTGCACCCAAAATTCTAATAGCAATCTCGGTGGCAGGGACCGTCCAAACTTTTCCTTTAGTAACGCATAGGTTTTCTTTCAAAACCGAAGGTTCCTGACTTGAATTTATTATTAATAAGTCTTCGTCGCGGTTTAATCCAGAGGTAACCGGTACACTTTTCAGCAAAGTGTTGTCTAAAACTATCACAACATCTGGGTCATAGATTGCGCAATGTA
>CAWDRR010000006.1:0-389893 GCA_963804785.1 Candidatus Bathyarchaeota archaeon | reverse complement strand
TAATTTAAACTAAAAGAGTGTGTATGTAAAATAACAAGGAGCTCATCAACAATATCCAAACTAATCAGAGTTAGGTACATCTTTGCTTTAGTGGTTTCTTTTTTTATCTTTGAACTTTATCTGTTCCTAAGATCGTTCCCAGCTGAATACAATATCTTTTTAAGGTATCAAACTCGCATGCAGACTAACGATCCTTTTTGGACTTCTTTCTGGTTTGGCTCCGAATTGACTGGCGAAGTTGGACTAGTTTTCCGTTTTGTAGGCGTTTGCTTCTTGGTAGCGTTTTCTTGGATACTTGTCAGGCGAGGTCAAGCTATTTTCTCGTATTTGAAACGTGCCGTTCTCTTAGAAGGCGTCTATTACCTCTTTATGATTCCTTTCATTCTGAGTTTATACCTTAGACCAGATACAACCCTTGTCAATATAGAGGCGGCCTTATCATATACCCTCCAAAATCCTGTTCATTTCACCGGCGTTTCTCATGCTTTATTCAACTCTAAAAAAGGCGCCGTTAGATAAGGTTCAAATGTTTAAGTGGTGCGCTATTGCTATTGTCGGTTACACATTTGCTCTTTGGATAAAACATTTCCTTCTTATGCTATATGCATTGCCAATCAACTTAGCTAATCCTATTTTGGCTGTTGGTTTCTTAAACGCGACTTTAACTATACTAGTGGCTGGTTTGATTTTGACGGTGACGTTTTTGCCAATTATTAGAAAACTGACGGTTGAGTTTTAATCCAAGGTTGGCCGGAGTAGGTTTTTTGCTAATAGGTTTGCATTTCGTTGTTTACGTTGCGGTGTCTTTGGTGGTTCAACGTTACTGGGATTTTATAATGATGCTAACCGAGTTATGGGCAGCAGGTTTCATTGTCTTAAGCATCGGCTACATAACTAAACGTTAACTCGCAAACAAAACACACTTTTTTTATTAATTTTTGCAAGGCTCTTTAGTAAAAAAAGCAAAGATCAAAGCTGCCGTGAAATCCAAACCCACCAAAGTAAAAGCTAAACTTTTAGATACCCAAACAAAGCAAGAACAAAACCCCCCAGCAGCCCCTATTGCACTGCCTAATAATACAAACGCGCTGTTAATCGACATCATTGTCCCCCGCGCACCAGGAGTTTGTTCAAGGGTAAAATTAATATCAGTACTAAAACTCAAACCCCCAACGAGTCCCCCCAACATATATAAGAAAATAGCCATCCAGACTTCAGGCACAATAACTATTGGCAAGATAATACCACAAAGTCCAAATGTACTCAAAACAAGAAGTCGTTTTCGACCAACCCTATTTACCAAGTAACCAGCCAACACCATCCCAAAAACCAACCCGATCATTCCAAAAAGAATCATAATCGCTCCTGTAGTTATCGGCAAGTCAAATTTTGTTCTAATAAACGCTACTGCAAAAATCTGCCATATCCCACCCGTGTATCTGACTAAGTTACCTATCAAACAAGCAGTTGATGTCTGACGCCCAAATACCTGTTTAAAACTTACCCTGAACCTCTGTTTATCAAAAAGTGTAATGCTGTTTTGTCTTGATGGAACATAAATGTATACCAGAGCAAGAGCGAAAAGCGAAATTGGCAAAACATACAATAACATGAAGCCCTTCCAACCTAAAACATCTCCAAAGAAACAATTTATTACTATTGAGCCCACTAACCCCGAAAGAGATGAACCAGCAATTATCCAACCGATAGCTCTGCCTCTTTTTTCAAGAGTTACATGCTCTCCAGCTAATGTATACGCCATAGCACCAACTAGTATTGTTCCTATGCCGTCAAAGGGGTAGACGATTTGCAGGAAAAAGAAGTTGGACGCTAAAAAGCAACCAACTGCCCCCAGCGAAATACATAGCAAACCCGCCATGAGCAATGATTTAAATCTAAATCTCAGGCATAAGGCACTGATTGATAATCCAACGGCAACAGAAACCAAGTTAGAAATAGTAATTAATTGACTTACCAGTGCTACAGAACCAGGACTAGTGGACTTGAAAAAAGTAAACGCAATATCGACAAGAAATAGTAAGTGAAAATCCATCATATTTGTTGAAAAATTAGCAAGTGTTAGTGATCCAACAATTCCCATCTGTGTCGATGCTGTCTTGATAGAGTCTTCGCTTAATCCATCTATTTGCGAGGGATTATTCATTGAATCAAAATATGATGTTTTTAAGACTAAAATAGATTGTGTTTTAAGGTGTGCCTCGGAAAGTGCTTAATAATGTTTAGCCAATATCTGCAGTAGATAACTTTATAAAAAGTTTCACGAAAGTTTCATTGACGCGCTGTTGTTTAATCCTTTAGATGAAAGAATAAGAACTCTACAAGGGCTTGGACTAACAAATAATCAAGCAAAAATATACCTTGCTAGGTTACAAACTGGATGCTCAACCGTAAAATCTATTGCGCATTACGCTCAAATCGGTCGTGAAGACGTATACAGAGTGTTGCCTTCCCTTCAGGATCTTGGTTTGCTCAAAAAAACATATTGGTTCTCCAACATTATTCGAACCAGTTGATCCTGCCGAAGTTGTCTCATTGCTTTTGGGCAATAAAATGGAGGAACTCTCTGAGTTAAAAGCCAAAGCCTTACAATTCGTAGAGCATTGCAAGAATCAAAGCAAAGATAGCTTTTCAGACGACTCTTTCGTAATGGTTACAAACGTCAACATAGCAATCAATACTTTGATTGATTCAATAAAGAAAACAAGCCAGTCGTGGATTTTCACTTCAGGATTCGAATCGCTTCATTGTTAAACAAAACATGCCAAAGAAGCAACTACAGATAAAAGAGATGTATAATGCAGTACAAAGGGGCGTGAAAATAAAAGCAGTCTTAGATCAGCCAAATGATAGAATGAAGTTACAAAAAGTCTCCTTTGGCAATCCAATTTCAAGAGCATTTATCGAACATGAAAATTTTCAATATAGGTATATCGATTCTCAACATGCTGGCTTGCTCTCGATTTTTGACGATAAACTGATGTTTATAGAGACTCAACAAGGACCCAGAGTGCTTATCCCTCAATTATGGTCTAACAATAGAGTACTGCTAGTCTTCTGGGGAGATCATTTTTTGATCAAGCCTGGAACTTGGCTTATGAACCGGAATAAGCAAGTTGCAGCTAGACTTTCATTTTTTTAGTAAAAAAATATTTCGCGTATGTTGTAAATGTAGCCACCATCTACAAGGAAATATTAAGCAAAGTCACTGATAGAGCCCTGAGGTTTTTGAAATTGAAAAAACCCACTATAACAAGTTCTAACAAACTCTTTAAAGACGCAAACACAAGTAAATCAATAGCCATCTTCTTAACATTGCTAATGGCTACTTCAGCAGTACTCTTAATTCAACCAACCGCTTTCGCACAATACACTCCGATGCCAGACCGAGAAACCTTCACCAGCGTCGGTGTAACACCATCACTCATCGGTTTAGGCCAAGAATTAACGATCAACGTTATGGTCTACCCCGGTCCAGAAGGACCAACATATGAAGCACAAACCATAGTTCAAATGGTCAACGAAGGAATAGCAGCTGGCTTTGCTAATGTTTCTGTCACTATAACTAAACCAGATGGAACCAAAGAAACCTTCAAACCAGTTGACATCTCATTGCTCAGACTTGGAATAAACGAACCAGGACGTATGCAAATTGTTGGACACTTGATGTTCAACTATAAACCCGCGACAGTAGGTAACTACAGTATCACTGCAAGTTTTCCAGGACAAACATACACAACCGACTTTGTCAGCGACACAATAAAGATGAGCGTATTCTACAAACCATCAAGCTCAACCACAGCAACAACCTTTGAAGTGCAAGAGGATTGGGTTTCAGGAGGACTAATTGATGGTTCCCCCTGGTCTCCGCTACCAGAAAACTACTGGGAAAACCCAGTACAGACTGACAACAGAGAATGGTATACTATTGCAGGCGATTGGGTGCAAAGCAACTACGATAGACTAGGAAGCAACTACAACCCTTATTCTAAGGCACCAAACTCTCCACACATACTCTATTCAAGAGAAGTCGCTGATTCTGCACTGATAGGAGGTATCTGGGAAAGCTTACCATATCCCCAAAGTTCAGGCCAGTACAATGCTCTCTCATACGGTGGAGACCCAATAATAGTAGATGGAAACATCTATAGAAACCATAGAAGCGGATACTTTGAATGCGTTAATTTGCGAACAGGCGCTCGTTTATGGGAAGCAGCAGGCAGCGTCGCATTAGCTCAACGACTTGACTTACCATTCCAAACTGCAGCTCAAACAAACGAAGGGGCAATCAGCAGTTGGTTATGGGGCGGTATTACAATCAGCACTTCTGGAACAGGCAGTGACAAATGGTACAGATACAACACCTTCAACGGCGATCTGATGCAGACCATCACAAACGTTCCAAGAGACCTAAGTTACGTCGGTTTTGAAGATGGCGACCCTATTGTCTGGTGCGTTCAATCAACAGGATACGGAGGAAACCTCTGGAATACAACACTACCTCTGAAAATACCTTATGTCAACTTGATAAAATGGAACTTTAGCCAACTAGTTTCGACAAAGTTCTACTCTCAATCTACCTCTAGTGACTGGAGAGCTGGCATAATGTGGAACGTGTCTGCAATGCAAGATGACTTTGTAAGCATTGGAGATAGTAACTTCCGTGCACCGCTCGCGATGCCATACCGAGATGCTAACGTTGTAGTCGGTAAGAATCCCAACGCTATGCAGATAATGGCAGGCTATGACTACACTACAGGTGCGAAACTATGGAAAAACAATGCTACCGTACTCAACATAGACATACTAGTACAAGGAGTCTCGACAAGCAACAGCGGACCAATGATTATGCTAGATAGTGGATCAAACACTCATGTAGCTTATGACGTAAAAACTGGCAAGGAGATGTGGCGGGCTTCAAGAGGTGAGCTTCCATGGAGTATGGTTCCGGCCTACACTTATGTCTATCACGAGGGCACATGGTTCACTGGTAGCTTTGATGGATATGTTCGTGCATATAACATAAACGATGGCAAACTAATTTGGACAAGCGATTTCGCTGGACAAAACAATGAAAACGTTGTCGGAACTAATCCGTTTAACGGTCGATCCTTAGGAGCCGACGGAAAATTGTACTATACAAGTGCTACTGAGTATCAATTGATGCCGAGAACAAGATTCCAACACTTAATATGCATAAATGAAACAACCGGCCAGTTCATTTGGAAACTGCCGATAGGTATTTCTCCAAGAGCCATAGCTGATGGTTATCTACTAGGCGAAGACATGGAAAACGGTATTCAATACGTGCTAGGAAAAGGCAAAACCGATGTGACCGTTTCTGCCCCAAATATGGGCGTTGACTTCGGTCGATCAGTGATAATAACTGGCACAGTCATGGACCAATCACCAGGCAAACCCAATACTCCCGCAGTGTCAGAAGCAGACATGGCTGAGTGGATGGACTACCTATACGGACAAAACGCCACCCTGCTGAACAATCCGCCATCTCCAAACGGTGTTCCAATCACTGTAGTAGTTAAGGATTCAAATGGCAACTATAGAACAATCGGTCAGACCACAAGCAACTCTCAAGGATTCTTCAAATTAAACTGGACACCTGACATACCAGGTGGCTATGAAGTGTATGCTTCATTTGCAGGCTCTGACTCCTATTGGCCTTCAAATGCCGTAACAGCATTTACCGTTGAAACAGCAGCACCAACCTCTTCGCCGGAACAAGCCCAAATAAATTCTGCAGCTGACATCTACCTATTACCTGGAATCATTGCAATAATTGTCGCAATCGTCGTATGCTTTGCTATAACAATTCTAGTGCTAAGAAAGCGACCATAAAAACATCAAATACACCAAAAATTATCTTTCCCCTTTTTTAGTCAAACAAAAACATTGGAATTAACAAAAAAGTATCGGAGATACAAGGGGCTGAGTAGGCTTTGGTTAAAAATTTACGTAATAGCTGTGGTTTAGTTCGAGCATTTGCATTTGCTCTTTTTTCTTTTCCTCACTCTCCAGAGCCTCAGCAACCCCTTCCTCTTAGAAGTTGAAACTTGGGCCATTATGGAAAAGCAATAATAATTCTTGTTCACGATAGGATATTATGTTAAAGTTGTTATTTACGGTAGGCATCATTTTATTTTTGTTTTCCAGCGCTGTAATTTCAGGTGCCGTTGCTCAAGACCAAGGCATTGTTTTAAGGGCTCAGCAACCCTGGGAAAATTACGGCGTGGGTACGACCTGTATCTCAGGAAGCAGTAACCTCTTTATAGCTGATATTGATGGGGACGGGTTTGCAGAAATACTGACGGGTGGTTCTATGTACAACTTGGTTGAGGGCTCACGCAGTCCCACTCAAGCTCCTTTGATGATTTGGAACTGGAATGGGCAAGAAGTCACTTTGGAATTAAGCTATAAGTGGTCTGGCAATATTAGGGCTGTTTATGCTTCAGACTTGAACGGAGACGGAATAACAGAGATAATAACCGCGGGAACGTATCGAAATGAAACAGGTAATTATAATTCTTTAAGGCTTTGGCACTGGAATAACGAAGAATTAAGCCTAGTAGCCAATCATGAGGGCGTAGCTGTTACCTCTGTACACGTTTTTGATGTTGACGGGGATGGATTCTTAGAGCTTATAACGGTAGGTAGGCTTCAAAAAGAATCAGTAATTACTTCTAGGCTCACATTGTGGAGATTTACCGATAATTTAGAGGTGATAGATTCTTTGGACCTTGATTCTGCAAACGTTACCAACGCTAACTCTGTTTTTGCCGATAATTTAGATAATAACGGTCAAGTAGAGATTGTGGTCGCAGGCTACTCTGATGCCCTAAATAACAGCAAGGGGCAAGTTAGCATCTGGCATTGGAAAGACAACGGTTTTGCCCTAAAAGCTAACAAGCAATGGCAAATTGTCGAGGGCGGTTATGCTCTTACCATAGCAGGTGGTGTGCAGGGAAATAGTATCGTAAATAATGTTAAAGCTGCTGACTTAGACGGTGACGGCCAAAAAGAGCTTGTTACCGGCGGGTTTGCTTGGGATAGAGAGCGGGTTGTTGCTCAAATTAAGGTCCTGTCGTGGGATGGTTTTGATTTAACTCAGATAGAGAGTAGGGAGTGGTCCGATGATTACTTGACAGAAGTCAAATGCATATCGCTTAGCGACGTTAATGGAGATGGCAAGATCAATGTTGCTTCAAGCGGTACCATTGCGGCTGCAGGGAGTTTCAATAATGCATCTGCGGTTTCTGATAGAGGTCAGCTGAGGGTTTGGGAATGGGCTGATGGGGGGCTGGATTTGTTGAGTAGTGTTGAGTGGAGTATTGATGATGGAGTTTGTGCCTGGAATCTGGCTGCTTTTGATGTTGATGGAAGTGGCGGTGTTGAAATGGTTACGGTTGGCTGTGTTGGCAATGAAGGGTTGTGTGATCCGAATATGCGTCTTTGGTCGCTTCCGCAAGCAAACAACTCATCGAATGTTACTGTCTATTTGGTTTTGGGAGTTTTAGTAGTAGCTGTTTTTCTAATAGTGCTGCTTGCTTGGAGCAAGACTTCAATGAAACGGTGATGCGTTGTCGGCTAAGGCTGCTCTTAATTCGTCTGCTTGCATGACCAACCAAACCGAGACACCCTCGATATGGCGCGCCCAAGGGCTAATTAGCTTATTTACTAGTTATAATAAATAAGACTCGGTCAGAATATGGGGACTGTAAATACGGTTAGTAGATGGAGTAAGTTTTGGATTTTAGCCACTGTTACTTCTTATGCGTTATTTTCCTTGTATTGGGTCCAGAACGCATATAACCGTGTAAACTTGGACCTAATAGAGAACAGGCCTTTGCTTAATAGTTCAAGCTTCTGGCTAGATCATGTTTTCGGCGCAGTAGCAGACACACTAAGAATAGTTGCTGTCATCCTTTTGGTTGTTGCAGCCTACTTGGCGTGGGGACCTAAAAAACTCCCTTTCCATGCTGTGAAAAAATACTTAGCTATTGCTATCTTGTTCGAAGCAATATTCTGGCTAGCCGTCCTACCAGAAATAACAAAACGCATAGCACTGGGCAGAGATCCACTTCTTCTATACGTCGGGGTTTTACTTGAAATTCTAGCTGCCGGTCCTTTGCTTGTAGCTTTAGGCATCAAAGTCTGGAAGTATAGGGTGGGTGCAAGAAATGTCCTGATGAAAATGGGTTGCCTTGCAGGGATCGGCTACATCTTTGCCATGTGGATATACAACATGTTTAGATGGCTCAGCATGTCAGGTATATTTGGAGCTGCAGACCCCCGTTTGGCAGTAAACCTATTCAGCGGTATTACAGCGCTCGGCTTTCTAAACACAGCCTTAACGTTGACACTTTCACTAGTTTTTGCCATCGCAGGTTCATACATGCTTATCAAACGAAACAACCAAAAACTCGCTACACAACTGATGGGCATAGCTATACTGCTCTTTGGGTTATACTTTGTTCTGTATGTACTGTACGCTTGGTTTGCGCCAAACGAATGGGCCTTTGTACTCGTCTTAACACAAATATGGCTCGCGCCACTGGTGGGATTAGGAGTAGGGCTGCTGAAAGGGAAAACCTGAGTTGTTTTCTTCTTTTAGGTGTCCTTGCTTTGCAACTGACAGAAGTCTTTGTACTTTATGTTTACGATTGTAGGCTATCGTTGTAATGACTATCGGTTCTACGGCAATGGCGATTTTGGTATAGAAGAAACGGCCCTTAAAACCATAAAACCAAAATCCTCTTCCTCTTTTTTAGTTTAGAGAATTATCGAAGAAAAATAAAGAAAAGCAGGGTTGATTGGGCTATGGAAAAACTTGAGATGGACCCAAATTTAGAGAAAACAGCCAAACTGGAATCTTTGTCTATAGAATCTTCTAATATGTCTCCGAGTTTAGGAGCAACCTGTTCAAAAAGAATCAAGCCACGAGCAATCATATTCAGATCGAATAACAAAGATTTTGAAATTATTAAAAAATTAATAGAAACACAATTTTCGGAAGTTGAAATCGTCTACGTTACGACTGGTCCTGTTGCGTGTGTTCTTCGGGTTGTTAAATCTATGCCTTTTGAGTTGCAGGATTCTTCTGTGCAACCGTGTTACACTGTTGAGTAGTGAAGGTTGCTTTGTTGACTTAGCTGTCTTTGCAGGGACAGCAGTTAAAAAAGTGGAAGAGAAAGTTTGGCGATGAATTGGGGGCTGAGTAGGCTCTGGTTAAGATTCACGAAATAGCTGTTGAGAGTTTGCAAGTCTCTCTTATCTCCTATAAAGTTGCCGGAGCCTCAGCAAACCTCTTCTTCTCTACAGTAACTAAACATGAACACAAGTTTTGGTACCACAAAAAAGTGCCTTAGATGTTAATTGCAAACGTGCCAACAAGAGGAGTACCTACAACAAAGGCTACTTTGGTTTTTCTTTTATAGAAAAAGTGAAATTGACTATTTTGAAATTGCTTTTAATTTGTTCCAAAGTTTCTCCATTACTTTCCAACCTTTTCTACGCGGTATTCCACCAAGGAATGCTCCTTTTGAAAAACTTGATTCACTCACACCATAAACTCCAATCCAACCTTCCGTATGAACCAAAACACCCTTTTCAACTGGTTTAAGAGTCATTTCAAAGAATTTCGGAGCAGTCAACCCCAACCCGCCAGGAATGCCCAATCGTCCTTTAAAAAAATCGTCCCGTTTCTCCAATACGGTAATTCCTTCTTCCGACATCCAAACGGTCACTTCGTCTCTTAACTCTTTCATATCTCTTCCAGTTACAAGTACTTCTTCAATTGTTCTGCCTATCTTGTTTTTCTCCCCTAAATTCCTGGTAGCCCACTTTGTAAGTTTTAGGTATTTTAGTTTTTCCAAGAAATAAGAGTGCGACTCAAAAAAGTTTCCCCTTTTTGGCTTTCTGACTTACAACTAAGATCACAACCACTGAGCATAAAAGTGAGTTTCTTGGAAGAGCCGCTCGTACTTAAAATCTAAGCCCGGTCAAAGAAGAATTAGAAATAGTAAGGGATGCTATACCGAAAGATTATCCCAATCATGCTTAGAATGAAGACTGCGATTCCTAGTATGATTCCAATATAGCCTAACTTGTCTTTGTCTTTTCTCATAACCGCAGAAGCGCCTAACCCCGCCCCAATTAAGCCAAAAAATGTTCCGAGGAAGAAAAATCCTACTATACTACAGGGTATAGAGGCTATTGCAGAACCATGGGGTATACCATGCCGGGTCATTGTCCAGCCACAATCGGGACAGGCTTTCCATTCTCTTTTTAAGACGGTCCCGCATTTTGGGCATGCTCTTTCAACAGGTGGTTTAGGTAGATTTTCAGTTTTAGACAAGCTGCCTTTTCTCCGGCATTTAGTGTATTGCTTGATGTGGGCTAATAAATTTTTAGCCATGTCAAGAATCATCAAGAAATATTTTAGCTAACGATGTCGCTTTTGCTAAACAGATGCCTCCATATTTCCTAAGGGTTACAAACCCCTTCAAAAGTTTGTAAAGAAAAACACCTTATACCGATGGAAGCGGTTTTACTTGGCAATAACCCAAATCTCATCAAAATTCATGTATGGATTCTCATAGTGGTAGCCTTCTCTCAGAAAAAGTCACTTTGACAAAACCACAAAAGTGATCATTGAATGTTTCACTATTCTTTTTTGGGTTTGCAGTTTTCAAATATGAGTGTTTTACCCTCGAAAACAACTGTAATTTTGTAGCTTTCCTCTGTTGAGTTGGGGTTTGGCTCCAACAAGACTTCAGCGTTTTTCTTCTCACGCTCCTGTTTTTCCTGGTCACTAAACTTTACGAAGTAATGTCGTATTTGATTGTTGACTTCTTTTACACCGTTAGGGCCATAAAACTCGTCAGGTATCCATCCGTCTGCTAAAGCAGCCTCGACTTCGATTTTGAATTCAGCGGTTTGATTTGAGATTATTTTAGTTTCCGGCATTTTTCCACTTCACTACTTTGCTATAACCCAAATCTCATCAATCCAATAGTAAGGATAGTCGTATGTTGCACCTCTACACCAAAACTCTGTTTGAACATTTGAGTTGACAGGAAAATTATAGGCTAACCTAACCCATGCACTTGTTGGCAGAGGCAAAGCCCTAGGCTTCTTAACTACCCCTCCAACCGTTACTCTTATCGCATCATTATCAGCGTAGCCATCATGGTAAATATGAAAAATAATTCTTGCTTTAGTTGTTGCTCCAGTGTTAAGTGTTTTAGTTGCCGTGCCCGGATAGTAATTTGATCCTGTTGAGTAATAACTCATGCGCATGGAAGCTGGAGACGAATAGAAATGGGTGGGGTCTATGGGGTTTCCGTAACCTCCAATGTGGTTCCATCCGCATAAATCATTGTCAAAGGCTGCATGCTCAACAACAGTCCACGCTGCATCTGCATGGTCAAAATGATGCACGTTAACGCTTAAGGTTTGATTGGTGTAAGCTGCACTGTAGCCTGAATCGGTGTAAGCATCAATTCTAAACGTTAAGGTTTCATCGAACTCGCCGCCCGTCAAGGTTGGCAGGTGACGTTCAGGAGTAAAAATGAAAAAGCCACTTTGCCCCGGCGCTAAAGAACCAAGATTAGTTGACGATGAAGTGTAGCTTGCAGGAGGAGAAACGAGAGAGGCTTTAAAGTATAGGGTTGCGGTGTGGGTGTTTGATATTCCATTTAAGATATTCATAGTGAAGGGATCTGGAAGACCGTTTACGTCGTTGTATACGTCTGGTTCAGCAACATCGGCTGAAAATGCAATTATTGGGTTAACCATTTGCACGCCTCAAGTTTTAATCATGTAAACCACAGCAAAGTACGGCGGAATTGCAGTGTGGTTGTCTGGTTGGGTAAATGCGTGGTCATGTCCCGCTCCAGCGTTAGGCTCAACAACACTGTGAGTTAATGCTGCAGTTGGGTTTCCGGTGTTTCCATGAGTGTTAGTTGTCACAACGTTCCCAGAGGAAGAACCCTGCTTACTCGAAACTGATGTGTGGTTTGCTGAGCCGCTGTGAACGTGGTTTCCGTGATTATTTACTGTAACTCCACTTGGTCCTCTTATTACGGCACCACTCGAATGAACTAAAGTTAGGTTGCCACCGCTCGCGGTCAATGTACCTGTTACGTTGGTTTTTGGAACTCCAGAATCATCCTGGTAGGCACCAATCATCATTCTATCACGATAGTCTGGAAGGCTAAAATGGGTTCCATCGGCAGCGCCATAAATTGTGCCTATCGCAGAAAACAACGACGGATAAGAACTTCTTAGAAGACTTGCGCCATTGCAGAGCAAATATCCAGATGGAATATTGGCTATAGGTCCTGCGAATGGGTAAATGCAGCCTGCTGGCGTGTCATCAAACTCCGGAGCAAGAATAAATAATAAATGGTTTTTAACATTTATTGCTAAATCCAGACAACAATCAAAATGCCGCTTTATTGAAATTGGCGTATCTTTGGAGTAAGAGAAGTGCCTTTTCACTGTGATTGGCACATCTATGTTATAGTTGAAGTACCTTGTGACGTCGGCAGTTGGAAGGGTGCCTGAAATTCTATTATATAACTCGATTAAGGGGAAAAAAGTAGAGCTCAAGCACCTCCTGGTCAACTAACCGCCTTGACCAAAGCATGCAGTGAGCAAGAACACCTTGAAAACTTACTCCAAGGTAAACCTTGTTTGATGAAACATGCAAAGCGCCTGTTTGATTGAATGTTTTGTGCAGGTGTCCATTCATGTACATTTTTACGGTTGCGCCGTCATAGCTGATAACGGCAAAATTTCGTCCACCAACCTTGACTAAGCCAGGGTTAGAATCAAAAGTATGAATGATGCTGGATGAATCTGTGAATGTGAAGCGTAAAACGCCGTTTGTTCCTACATGGCAAAGCGCAAATTGCCCGTCTTTATGGATTAAATATCGTGGGTTTGCAGTTAGGCTTGAGGGGCTAAACCAGCAGCCAACAGAAAATTGGTCGTCTCCGCTAAAGGTTATGCTGCTACCGCAGTCAACATAGCCGTCGCCTTGAAAGGCTTGATATTTAGTTGGCAGAACAGAGTTTTCTTCCCAGTGACCATTAACGATGTTGCCATCTTGTGGTTCCTCTATTGGCGCATGATCTTTAGCAACTGCACCCGAGCCTTCATCCAAACGGTATAAGCCAACAAGCCCCTGCAAATTGATTGCCCAAGCACCTGAACCCGGCAAATAAATGCCCTTATCTTCCCAGCGTTTAAGGTCAGCCACAACCTTAGCGATGTCTGGGCGGATCTTGTCAAGCTGCATCTGCACGCGAGTTTTCTTTTTTACGACCTGCATCATCCGGAAGTAGCCGCTAAGCATGTATTTTGGCTGATACAGGCTGATGTAGTCTCCAGCGTTAAAGTAATATCCCTGAGTTATGGGCACTGATACGGGTGCTCCAGCTGAAGAAGTCTGCAACTCACTCAATCGCTTAGAAGCAATATTGTTTAACGCAGCTTCTGTTGAAACGTTATCTTCATTGAACGTTCTGCAGGGTATTCCTGAGCCAGCTACCCCTATTATATGGTAACCTTGAGCGTCAACTCCGCGAATACAACTTGGTTGGCGTATTTTCTGTAGTCAATAGCTCGTTTGCTCACGCTTAAGCGTAAGTCAGGGTCATACTCGTGTTCAGCATTTCCTTTTGTCCCAATGCTTATGTCTGTGCCTGCAGAGAATAAGTTCTTGAGCAACTGCTTCAGCTAAAAACTTGGCACAATCAAGACGATTCGCATTGTAGAAAATCACTGTTACAGGATCTGTTGGGCAATCGTCAATTCCAACGATGTCATTGTGATCGGTTATTTCATATAGAATATCGTTTGCTGGGACTTGATCGAAAACTCCAGTGAAAGGTTCAGCCTGATCAAGCCGCAACCATTGCTTCATCATAAACGGTTAACTTGATTTTTTTAGCCGTTACATCTGCAGAGAGAAATCGGCCATAACAAACAAGTGCTCCCGCAAAAGAAAGCTGCCACTGAAACGTTGCTCATGTAGTTAACAAAGTTTCTGAAAGTGTCGATGTTTGGCAAATAAAAAGTCAGGCATAAACTCGCCTCCGACTTCATCTGAGATTTGGTCAAACTCAGCTGGAAGAACAAATTCAGCCTCCTCGTATTCATCATAATACCGTATTTCCCAACCAGCCACCATCATTCAATCCTCTTTAATCGTCATAGTCAGCGATATTGATGTTCAAGCTGCCCTTGCTCAACCGCAGTGTGTACTTGTAAATTGAAAGCTTCGAGTCCCGGGATGGATTAAAGCTGTCAAGAAGCCACTCGCCGTTCAACCCGTTAATTGGGCACAAAATAGTTACTTGTTTTCCAATCAACGCAAGCAACGGCGTTAAATACGCTTCCCATATTTCAGCGTCAGATTTAGATTCGTCAGCTATAGCTGCCGCCCAGAGAGATTCCAGTTGTTAAGCCGTCAACAATGTTCATTGGTTCGTCGCCTGTTTGCGCTATTGCTTCTTTGTCACATTTTTTTGAGTACTCAAGTTTTTCAGGACCCAAAAGGCAAAGCAACCTCCCCAATAGTCCAAGTCATTATCTGCTCATAACTTCCATAGATTGACAGAAAAGGTTTGTAGTTCATGTTAATCCTCGTTCCAACTGTACCAGTCTTGGTCGTAGTAACTCCACCAGGCTGGAGCACCAAGCTGAGACGAACCCGCCAGACTCCATAATAGGCATAACAACTGCGCCATTCCCGAAGGTTTCATCCTCAGCCATAATGACTATGCAGTAGGTTCCAGCAGCTAACTCCACATCATTAAACGTGAACTCAACATCTTGTGTTTCAGAGTCTAAATCAGCTGCGTTAACAGAATTTGTGCTTGTAGCGATATTTGAGCCAGGCACGAAGTCTCCGCTGCCAAAAACACCATTGCTTTCACGGATATAGGCTGTAAGAACAGATGTTGGCGAATCATACCTGCGCATTTTGATATTAATGCGTGAAATTACGGAAGTGCTGAATAGGCGAAATTGGAATGCGACCCCATCTTCAGGCTGTTCTACATAGGTGATAAGCCACTCAGAATCGGATTCGATGCCTGCTGAATTGTTAATTATGGTTTGCTCAGACATGGTTAGGTGCCTCTTTGCCTTGCGTATGCTTCGCTTATTCCGTCAAGCACCTTTTCTTTGGCTTTCTCATAGTCTGCTTCCTCGTAAACAACCAAATTAATAGTAACAGGAATGATCTGCTGAGGAATCTGCGAAAGAAGAAGCGTGGTTTTCAACAGCTTTTCGAGCTTCATATCGGGCGAGTGGCTCCACGATTTCTGGTCCGGCTTCTCCAGCCAAAATAAGAGTAGGCTTGTCAACGACTCCGCCTTCAGCCATAGCAACCGCGGCTTTTACTCCAGCGATCCCAACCCCAACTGCAGCAAGAATAATGGGTACAGCTACGCCGATTGTCATGGTTCCATGAAAAGCCATCCAAGCAATAGTTGCAGCCACAATCGCAGCGATTGAAGCAGTTAGAGCCCCGGCTATTTTACGCATATCCTCAGGAATAGCACCAAGAAGAGTATCAGCGATTAAGAAGCCGCCCATAAAAGCAGCAACACCTATCGCAGCGGTTTTAGCTGAGATCCCAACGTCAGCGACCCGGGTAGAAATCTTAGTTAACAAAGAACTTACATCGGGAAAATTATTCCAGGCTTTACTTAAGCTATCAACCATAGTAATTGAGGTCGGGATAACTTGGAGAGCACTTGCCATAATTGCTTCACTAACATTCTGCTGCGACTTGCTCAGCCTGATCATGAGCTACAGCCAGACGTTCCTGAGCGAGGCTGTACCGTTCGCTTGCGGCTTGCGCTTCATCGCTAGCTGGACCATATTTTGAAGTTGCATCGCTAAGAGCTCGTTGAGCGTCGTCAACAGCTTTAGTGCTTGAATGAACCATTAAGATTAGCTCGATTCAGCCCTGATCTGAGACTGCTCAATTCGGTCCATCGCCGAGTACAAACTAAAAGAAGCCGTGGCAGCTCCAGATAAGCCAGTTGCAAAGCTGCGCATAGACGCTGTGTTCTGCTCTGTTGTTGCCCCAACTTGAGCTTGAAGCGTCGCAACATTTGCTTGAGCTGAATTTAGATCCCTTAGGGCAGTTGCGGCTTCTTTGCTGTTAGTTCCATAACCTCTTATGGCGCACGTTTAGGTTGTCTTGAGCATCCCGAAGATCCTGCTCAGCAGTCTTTAACTGCAAAGCGGATCCAGCGTTTTCAAGCTGCACCCGCTCGCTAGTAGATAGTGGAGAGATTGTTTCTTCAGTTGCTTGGGCTACGCCGTTTTGAGACGTTAGAAACCTCATTTAAGCTCTCACTGATGCGTTTTGAAGCTTCAGCTACCGCTCCACTTGCCTCATCAACGCACGTTAACTTAAACTCTAAATTCTTCATTTACGCTATCTCTTTTTTGTTCCATCTTGCCCAAGCAGCCAAAAACTTAAACCGAGTAATGCTTAGTTTCCCAACGGCTTCAAAGGACCCGTACCGTGGAAACGTACTCATCACATAGCCTAAGTCTTGGGCTCCGCCGTGGATGGCAATCCATTCTTCAAGTTGTTTTTTGGGTAAAAAACTGGGTTGCTCACTAATGAACTGCAAAAGAGCCGCACCTTCAGCCAACGGAAACACGTTATAGAACTCAAAGATGTTGTCGGGTGTATATTCGGGCAGACCTGGATTTGCTTTCTTTAGCATCAAGTACAGAGTCATAGCAGTTTTTGCTGCGGGTGTTTTGCATTTCTCAAGGATAGCAGAGTCGTTCAAAGTTAACTCTCCAAACCTGACTATGCCAAGAGTTGGATGCGTGAACTCATGAATCTCAGAAGCTCGCTTCAGCAGAGCTACAGGATCAAAGATTTTAGCAGCAACCTCACGCTTCGCAAGGTCAGCAGCCGCCATCTTCTCAAACTCAGCGATCCGCGCCAAATTCTCCGGGTCATTGAGTCTATCAGCAGAACTTGGTTTATTCTTAGCAGACAACGTTAGACCTTCTTATGGTGTCACTTCGGGGAATTCTATGCTTTCAGCTTCACCGCTAATGTTCTCCATTAAGCCGTCTGATTCGCCTGCTTTGCATTCGCGGTTAAGAATGGTGCAGTTTTTCCAGGTTTCGATAAAGTCGCCGTCGTCATCTCCATCGGGCGCAAACACTAAGTCAAATTTTGTGCCTGCCAAAAGCAGCTTGATGTATTCAGGACCAGAGAATAAGCGTTCAGCTGACCACGAGAAGCTCTGTTTTCCTGCACCTGTTACAGCTGGAGCTAAAGAATCCATAGTGTAGACTTTGATGCTTTCCGCCGAAGCCTTCACCGATATGTTTTTGCCAAGTCCAATCGCTGTCTGACCTTTAAACAGACGGGCATCTCTTCCTAACCCTAATGTATACGTACTCATTTTGTTTTTTTACCTCCAATTTTTATGTAACTTGCTCATAACGCAAAATTACTGTGAATTTAGGAAGACCTAAACCAGAGTCTGGCTTCAAAGAAGACATCTCCCCCATAGAGCAAACGATCTTTTCCCGTTGCATCCTTGAACTTGATTTCTCCAGGAGCAAACTCAGTGGTGACACAATCTTTAGCAGCGCCTCCCAATTTGCGATCAGCAAGAATAGCATCAACAACCGCGCCCATAGGCAAGATAACGTCTGTGAACCAATCTTTGGGTTTGTATTCCTGGATGGCAACCGTGATAACTCCCCGCACAAGCACAGCTAGCAAGCCATCGTTACTTGCAGACGTGATCGGACCAGGAATTGGGTTAATCGTTGCCTTAGGTAAACTATCAAGTGTAAATTGCTCGCCAACAATAACCGTTTTTAATTCTGAAACACCATGAGCTGGCACTCCAGGAACTGCAGGAACCTCGGGAACCTCATCATGAGCAGGAACAGCAGGGACTTCGGGAACAGCTGGAACATAAACCAAAGCAGCCTTGATCGCGTCAAAAACAGCTTTGTAGCTGTCATAAAACTTTGTCACCTTAGCCACTCACCAACTCGAGCCACAACTCCGCAAAAGTCACGTCAACTTTGCTTTGGGCTTGCTCGAATGCATTTTGCATAAACGGATTAGGCTTAGTTCCGGGATGATGCACAATTGGCGTAAAAATCATTTTCCCAGCAATCATAAAAGCTAAAACTCTGCCGTTAGCTGGGCGGATCTCATGAGGAGCTGAACCCTCAACGACAACTCGAGCATAAGAAGCAGCCACACCGACAACGCCTTCATTGTCTGAAACTTGCTTGTAAACCGTGCTGGCCAGATATCCAGTCTTAACTGGAGCACCCCAGAACGCTGCGGCAAAAGCGATATCGGTTAATCGTTCGATTAATTTCTGCCTAAGTGGACCGCTGAGTTTTTGGGCTAATTCGTTAAATTCCAAGCCGCTTGATGTGACGCTAAACTCAATCATTAGGCGCTCCCCACATAAACTTCTAACTCAGCTTCGATGTAGGCGTCCAGGAACCTGTTAGCCTCAACCCAAAACGCCTCGGCACCTGTGGGATCACTAAAACGCCTAAACATCCAGGCAGCAAAGAACTTAGAGGCATCCACAATAAGCTGAGGCACAACTGCAGGAACAACCAACTTCTTAGGCTTTAATAACCCATCAACCAAACCACTGCCACTAGTGACGCAATCTGTCAGCTGAGAATCGTACTTAGTCTCCGCTAAGTCAATCTGAAGAACACCTTTCACATCGTCTTTGTCGCAGTAGTCCATTTTTAGTTCCTGCCTGGATGTCTCGCATAGCCCCACAAGTGAGCCATGTCGAGCCAAATAGGGAAATTATTGAGCTTTTGCGGCTTCTGATTTTTTGAATAGGTAATTATCGATCGCTGAAGCAACCGCTTTGAGCGCTCCGCCAACAGCCAGAGCTTCAACTGCAAACAATGGATTGCCTGCACTTGCACCGTAGAATGCAACGCCAGTACCGATAATCAAGCAGCCATTTCCCACATCAGACGCATCAATTGTTACGTTTCCAATTTTCATTTCTACTATCCACCTCCGTTGCCACCAGAGTTACCTGTTACTTGCACCTGCAGCAGGCACCTTGGATGTATTCGAGTCATCCCAGAGCTCCCAACCCAAAATCTTAACCGCGTTCTTGCGAAACTCCTCAGCTCGAATAAGCGGCAAAGACCCAGCAGAAGCAGATGCAGCAGAAATCAAATCAGCCGCCACAATCTCCGGAGACTCAGGTGATCCCCAATTCAAACGAACCTTGGCTTTAACAGGGTCAAAACCAGCTTGCGAAACAACTACTCTGAAAATCTCCCGCTCAACCCGTCGCTTAATCATCCGCTGGACTGGATCAATTAGCATATCCTGCAGCTCCAAAGCTGCACGAGCTGAAGCCTCAGTGAAACCAGGAGTACTAAACAGCCGTGGCAGAGGCGTTTCACAGCCTAGATAGAACTGGTTGACCATGTGATCGATGTAGTAGGTGAAGCCTTGGGCTCTTGGGTCAATCGACACCGCGTTAACGTTCGCGTCTTTGAGCCCGTGAAACAGCCAAACACCTTCTTCCGGACGATTCTTGACTGCGCGTTCAAACTTTTCAATCGTTTCAGGCTTAGCGCCAGGCAACCCAACAACCACATCTGGACCAGCATACTTCTCAAAAATCTTAGGCATCAAACGCTCAATCTTGCCTTCAAACCGCTAAGTCAACCTGAAGAACATTTTTCACATCGTCTTTGTCGCAGTAGTCCATTTTAGTTCCTGCCTGGCGTCTCGCATAGCCCCCCAAGTGAGCTATGTCGAGCCAAAAAGGGAAATTATTGAGCTTTTGCGGCTTCAGATCTTTTGAATATGTAATTGTCGACAGCTGAAGCAACCGCTTTGAGCGCTCCGCCAACAGCCAAAGCTTCAACCGCAAACAGAGGATTTCCTGCACTTGCACCGTAGAATGCAACGCCAGTACCGATAATCAAGCAGCCGTTTCCCACATCAGAGGCATCAATTGTTACATTTCCAATTTTCATTTCTATTATCCACCTCCGTTACCTTCCGAGTTACCTTTGCTTGCATCTGTAGCAGGTACCTTGGGCGCATTCGAGTCATCCCAGAGTTCCCAACCCAAAATCTTAACTGCGTTCTTGCGAAACTCTTCAGCTCTGATAAGAGGCAAAGACCCCGCAGAAGCAGATGCAGCAGAAATCAAATCAGCCGCCACAATCTCCGGAGACTCAGGCGATCCCCAATTCAAACGAACCTTCGCTTTAACAGGGTCAAAACCAGATTGCGAAACAACAACCCTAAAAATCTCCCGTTCAACACGCCGCTTAATCATCCGCTGGATTGGATCAATAAGCATATCTTGCAGTTCTAAAGCTGCACGAGCTGAAGCCTCAGTAAAACCAGGAGTGCTAAACAACCTGGGCAGTGGCGTCTCACAGCCCAAATAGAACTGGTTAACCATGTGATCAATGTAATAAGTGAAACCCTGAGCTCTTGGATCAATCGACACCGCATTAACATTCGCATCCTTGAGCCCGTGAAATAGCCAAACACCCTCTTCTGGGCGATTCTTGACGGCGCGCTCAAACTTCTCAATCGTCTCAGGCTTAGCACCAGGCAAACCAACAACCACATCAGGACCAGCATACTTCTCAAAAATCTTAGGCATCAAACGCTCAATCTTTGCCTTCATCCACGCATACGCAGGACGCTTACTACTATCAATTGATAAAGTATGCAAAAGCACTTGCAATAGCCCAACGCCAAAACCCGAATTAAAATTCTGATTAGTGTTCCAATGCAAAACAGCTTCAGGCTTCAAACTATAACCGACAGATCCCCGATACGAAGCCTTCAGCTGGTAACCCTCAACCTTGTAGGGAATCTTTAAGCCCTCAACACTGGATAGTTTGATTTTCTCAACTGAATCAATAGGCATCCGCACAAATTCTGAAAGCTTCTCGGGCGATCGCTTTAGCCAAAAATCGTTCCCACAAGCAATAAGGCGAATAGCCATATCATGCATTAAACCATCCAAATTGACTTCTTCGCAGAAACTGTCAACAGCATCCATAGCCTTAGGAGCATCAACATACTCCTTCTCAGGTGCACAAGTCGTATAGAACCGCTTAACCGCTGAAGCCGCCAACAAATCAATACTTGATTTGCAGGTGGTATCTTTCTCGTAGAGTTCCATAACTTTGGCAAGCGGAATGTCTGATGTTTCATAAAACACGGCGCTGCTAGGAGATGCTACACCTGAAGTTGAATAACTCAAAAATTCTTTAACCCTGCTCAAGGCCTTATTCAAGATAAAGCCTCCAACAGCAGCCGACCCTTACTCGAAATAACGTAAGGCGCCCGATTCTCAAAAGAATCCTTTACGATGAACCCTGAATCACGAAGAAAATAAAGCAGAATAGTAACTGTCGCATAAGTTCCAGCCTTAGCTAAAACACGCTTCTCCAAAATCGAGAAACGACAAGGCTCACCGCTAAGCTCAGATAACAAAACCCTTGTAAGCTCTAACTGCTCTTTTAACTTCTTTATTGCTATTCAACCTCAGTAGGCTTTCTTACTCACCGATTCATAGTCCAACAGCGCCAAACTTCCAAGCAATTGTTAGGGTGGATAGGCAAAAGTTGGTTCATAAGCAATCTCGCGAAAAAATCATTATGAAAAAACCAGTGTTATGAAGAACGAGTGAGGCGTACTTTGCAGGATGGTCAATGTGTCCTGTCTGCAAGAAAGAAACCCGCCACTACACTAAAGATACCCATGAAAGCCCTGTCTCGAAAATGCGTCGGATTTGGTGTGAGGATTGCCGTGTAGTTCAGATGCAGTTTAAACAAACAAATGGAAAATGGGAATAGAACGCACTTGATTCTGAATAGAGAAGCAGCTCAAAACCTCGGAAAAAGCGTTTAGCCAACTCATTTCGACACCAAATAAAGGTATAAGACGACACGATTGCGTGCCAAAAAGTTTATGATCTTCTTTTTTTACAGAAATACTAAATGAAGAAAAAGCAAAGTATTGGCATAATCGTTTTGGCAGTTGTATTGCTCATGGCTGTTCCTATCTTTTACTTGATATACACTTGCAAGAGTAGCTTGAGTGAATCTGAGGCGATTTCTCTGTTGAAAGCGGTTTACCCAGAATTCAATAATTACCCTAATGACAATTTGCCTCCACAATCAATTCAAACAAAACAAGTATCAAACGGTTGGTACGTCGCTTTTGTGCAGGAAGGCTCTGGAAGGCCTATTCTTCAAGCAAAATGTTTTATAGTTAGAGACGACAAAACCATTGCTAGTATCGGAGAATATGTGCCTAAAGTAGGTGAAGACCGCTTTGACCTTTCAGGCGAAAACATTTTTAATCTTTGGCAAAAGTAGCCTTCCTCTTTGAACTAAACAGTTTTGCCAATCCTTTTTTGGAACAAGCCAGCGCGCTTTTTATTTCTGTTGGATGTCTCTTGGGTTATTTCAGTTTCTTCGTTTCTTTGTAGGCGAAGCAGATAAACAACATGGTCCAAATGATCATAATTGCTATTCAAGCGTTTACTTGGAATATGAATAAGCCAACAACTCGTTGGATGATGGTTAAGCCAATTGCAGTTTTTGCTCCCCATTTTTTTTATTACGCCAAAGAGCGCAATTGCAAAAAATGCTGCAGCAATAACGGCGTCAATGATGGCAATGGAGGTGCTAACGCTTAAGGTTGATTGTGACTGCGCGTTCGCCATTGTTGGCAAAGCTGCCCAGAATGGAATTGATAATAAGTCGCCAGTACTGCTAAAGGCTAAATAGCCAAGTTAGAATTTTGTGTGGGTTCCTTAGCATTTTAAGCACGATCGTTTTTTAAGAGAATAAGAAAAATAAGGTTTTCGGGTTTCAGAATTTTTTTAATGGAGCATTTTTTGTGTTTCTTAGTCAAATTTGACTGCGAAGATTGTTCTGAACATGTAGATAATTACTGGAATGTTAATTATTACCCGAAGGGCATTTAGCCAGACCTGATAGTAAATAATTATTCCTACGCTTGTGCTTAGAGTATAGCATAGTGTGAATGTTGCAAAAGCGATACCCCATTTCTTCATTGATAACAAGCCAGCAATTGATAACGACCACAGACCAAGTTCTATCCAATTATTCAAATCCATGTAATCTCCGCCGGCAAGAATCAGTAGCATAAGAAGAACATTGATCGCCATCCACACCGCAATCAAGTATATAGGTAGTGTTCGATTAGATTTAGACAGTTTTACCATAAAAATCCCCTACTTAATTTAATGATCCAAGACTTTAATAGTTTTTTGTTGGACAAATGATTTCTTCTTGGTTTACTTCGTGCAGTTTTTAACTCGCTTACGGATCAGAGAGTTTACGCCAATCAGACAAGCACTAACCAAATTCTAGATGCCACCTTCTAAGTGCTGCACTAGTCGTAAAGCTTTTAACCGTTCAAATTAAAGCACCTAACACGTAGTTTTCAACTCCCTTATACTTGCCACCAGGGCAAAAAAAGCGCGGCGTATCGGGGTACATCTGTTTCGAAGATGCGCAGGATCTGGTGTGAGGATTGCCGTGTGGTTGTGATGAAGTTTAAACAAACAAACGGCAAATGGGAATAGTACACTTGGTTATTTATACATCCCAAAGCTAACTTTCATTAAATCTTCCAGGTATTATAACGCTCCCAAAAAAATGAGGGCTTCCTGAGAAAGATAGCGCACAAACAATACTATTTTCCTATCAGGACTTCTGTCGATTTTACAATCGCCTCAACCCTATCGCCCACTTTTATGTCTAGCTCTTCAATAGCTTCTTTCGTGATCACCGAGGTAATTACAGCAGGTGTATCTATTTCGATCTTCACCTTGCCAGTAATCTGGTCTTTCTCAACTGAAAGAACTTTTCCTTTCAAGCGATTACGTGCACTTATTTTCAACCCAATCACCTCCCAATACTCAGCGTCTGCCAAAACTTCACACAAATAGCCCTCTAGCAGCTTGTATTCCCCGAGCAAATCCCGCCCCAACTCATTCAGGTTTGTTCCTCCACCCCCGATTTTGCCGCCCTTGTAAGTATCAACAATTGGTTTGCCTAGTGTTTCCTGAATTTTTTGAATTTGCCCCCAAACGTAACGGTAGGACATGCCAAGCTTTTCCGCAGTTTTGGAAATCGACTTGTCCTCGGATATCCCCTGCAAGATATCTGCCCCGCCGGGACCTATCAGTGGCTTTCCTCTATGTTCGATCCATACCTTGCCTGAACGCGTATGTTTTCTGTTAGAGAGCATCGTAAACTATTATTCAACAAAAGCTTAAAAAACTACTTGGCTCGACAAAGGTTTTAATCAATACTCCAATTCTCCATTGATAAACTTTTTAGTAATCTCACTACGCGGGTTGGTGAAAAACTCGTCGGGCTTTGAGTGCTCCACAATTTCACCATTATAAATGTGAATTATTTCGTCAGCCATCCTTCTTGCCTGAGCCAAATTATGAGTAGCCATAATAACTATCTCATCCTCTTTTTTTCTGCTAGTTATGGCTCTCTCAATTATCATAACACTGTTAGGATCCAAATTCGCAGTAGGTTCATCCAAAAGCAAAATCTGGGGATCAAGCAAGAAAGATCGTGCCAACGAGAGTCTCTGTTGCTCTCCACCTGAAATTTTCCTTGCTTTTCTTTCTTCAAAATTTGGTAGACCTACCAAACGCAAAACTTGTGGCACTTTTTCCGCAATTTCTTGATCGTCTTCTCCTCTTACTTTGAGTCCGAACGCTACATTGTCGTAGACGCTTCTGTTAAACATCGCCGTTCTCTGAAAAACCATCGTGGCAATCTTGCGTAATTCTTTAGCATTCATAACTAGACCATTAAATGAAATACTGCCCATGCTCGGCTCTTCCAAACCTGCAATAATTCGCATAAGAGTAGTCTTACCCGCACCATTAACCCCTATAAGAACAACTATTTTACCGCCATTCGCTTCTAAGGATACTGAAGCCAAAGCCTTGAGAGACCTATAGTTCTTTTCAATTCCCTTTAACTCAAGAAATGAACTCATTCTCTTAAACGCTCCACTAAATTCACCAATACAGTTATGGTTACAACTATTATCAATAGGATAATTGCTAAAGCCACTGCAAAAGCGTAATCGCCCTTAGTTGATTCCAACGCAATTGAAGTAGTTAAAACTCTAGTTACATAGGCTATGTTTCCTCCAACCATCATAGCTATTCCAAGCTCACCAAAACCTCTATTGAAGGCAGAAATTAATGCGAGCACAGTTGCCCACATTGTCTCTCGAAGTAAAGCAAAGTTGGTTTGAATGTTTGAAGCACCCAAGGTCTTGGCAAGATCTCTTAATTGAATATCTGTTGCGCCTAAAGCACTACTGGTATAGCTAACGATAATTGGTGTAACCAATATTGCTTGACCTAATGCGATTCCGTTAGACGTGTAGAGAAGATGAAGAAAACCTACCGGACCACTTCTAGATAAAAACATAACCAAAATCAACCCAAGCGCCACGGTTGGCACACCGAGCATTGCATTGAACATGCTCTTGACCAGCCACTTTCCTCGAAAAGAATACAAGCCCAGCAATATAGCGATTGGGATTCCCCACAGGCAAGCCAGCAAGGTTCCCAGTCCTGAAACATATAGTGATCTGAGGGCAGTTGCAAAAACTTCTGGGTCACCGCTGAAAATAAGCTGAAGCGCTTTCTGGAAGGCGTCAATTATTGTGTCAAACAAATTAAATCACAAAAAAAAGAGTGGTTGTTGATATGTGCAAACGATGATCACGATGCTATTTGTACAAGTCGCCTGCTTGGTAGCGATACTCTGTTGGGCATTCTGAACCATTGAAATAGGCATAGTCTTGGATCCATGTAGTGAGGGTAGCGTTGCTTCCGGTAGTAACTAGTGGTATGTATGGGCTGAATAGGGCTTTTCCAAATGTGGATATGCCAAATTCCGCAAATAATTGTTGACCTTCATCTGAGACTACGTAGTCTATGAATTTCATCGACGCATCGAAATTGGATGCTGTAAGATTGGATTTTTGCGGGTTGTTTGCTATGACGGCGTAGACATTTAGCAGATCTTTGGATGCTTCAACTACTATTTTCATGTTGATGTTTCCAGTCTTCATGTTGTTGAGATACGAAGCTAAGTCAGCTAGTGTGTATCCGCCTTTTTCGTCAGCCATCTTTAGAGTATCAGTCATTCCAGCGCCTCTCTCAAGGTACCATGATAGTTTGCTTAGTTCTGTTGAATTATAGCCAGCGGCTGTCCAGAGTCTTTTCTCTTTGGAATGGGTTCCTGAACCGTCGCCTCGAGATATCCACACTGCATTTCCAGCATCGCCAGATTCCTTGATTTTCTTCAAGGCATCTATTGGACCTAAACCAGATATGCCTGCTGGATCATCGTTGGGACCCACGATAACAAAGAAATTGTAAGCTATGACTTTACGGTTCACTCCATATCCATCTTTTAAGAATGTAAGTTCCTGAGCGGAATCATGCACCATTATCATGTCAGCATCGCCTCTCATGGCTGTCTGTATTGCTAAACCTGTTCCCTGTGAAATGAATGATACGTTAATGCTGGGGTATTTTGCCTCAAAGTTTGTCTTCACTACATCTAGGAATCCTGTTTCATAAAAGCTTGTGGTCGTCGAGACTATAAGTTGCTGGTTTTTTGGTTTTGTCGCTTCCAGATACGCGTATGCGCCTACTGAAATTCCAATTACGGTTATTAGGATTATTGCTGCAATTTTAGTCATTGTTTTCAATTTTTATCACTAATTTCTTTTCTATACCATCGTTATGCATATATAAGAATATCGGCTTTTGATTATAGTAAGCGCCAAACCAGCCTCTTTCTAAAAATTACACTATTTGATGCACGGGATGTTTTGAACATAAAGTCTTTAACCGTTCAAATTAAAGGATCAAACACACAGTTTTCAACTCCCTTGTACTTGCCACCAGGGCAAAAAAAGAGCGCGTATCGGGGAACATCTGTTTCAGAGATTTGTAGGGTTTAGTGTGAGGATTGCCGTGTGGTTCAGATGCAGTTTAAACAAACACACGACAAATGGGAATAGAGCACTCCTGATTCTAAATAGGGAACCAGGTCAAAACCTCGGAAAACCAAACAATACAATTCAAGTTTTAGTAACTCTGATAGCGCTCACAGGACAAGCGTTTTCTGCATCTTGAGCTAAAACCATTTTATCGTCATCGAAAACACCAGTGGATTTCCCGTTGCTTATTCCGCCAACCACTTTTGACTTACCCTCCTCATCGCCTTCAAAGTGGTCAGAGTCTAACGTGTAGCATGAACCGCAAGCTATGCAAGCTTCCCTGTTAACCTCAATTTGAAACCTCAATTTATAAACCTCCAAACCTTACCTGTTCGTTAATTCTGCTTTATTCTCCTCGCCAATTCTTCCCCAATAAGCTTCACATCATCAAGATCCTTCTCCTTTGGAGGTCCGTTCACTTCCATTGAACCGACAACTTCCAGTCCAGTAGGACCTAACACCTCAACAGCATCAGCCAAAGCACCCTTACCCCACCCATAACTCGTCAAAACCACACCAAGCTTCAACGGAGGTTTTAACGCCTTAACCAAATGCGCAGCGTAAACGGCTACCGGATGCATCTTCCCCAACACTGTTGGAGTCCCAAAAACAATTGCCCGAGCATCGACTAAATCTTTAGCAATATCACCCAAGTCAGCATTAGTTAAATTGTACAAACTTACCTCAATACCGTCTTGGAGCAAAACCTCCACGATCTGATTAACCATTTTCTCCGTAGACTTCCACATAGTCACATAAACAACAATCACCTTACGTTTGGTTTCACCTTTAGTCCATCGCCAATAGGGTCCCAAGATTTTTTCAGGGTTCTTGTAGATAGGTCCATGACTGGGAGCAATCATCTCAACATCCAAATTCTTAATTTTCTCCATAGCCCGCAAACCCAGACTTCTATAGGGCATCATGATTTCACCAAAATATCTCTGCGCAAAAACTTCTATTTCCTCTACGTCATCGTCGTAGAAGCCATAGGCAGTATGCAAGCCTAAGAAGTCGCATGTAAAAAGCAGCTTATCTTGCTGCAGATAGGTAAACATGGTTTCAGGCCAGTGAACCATAGGCGCCTCAATAAACTGCAACGTTTTACCGCCCAACTCCAGAGTATCATTTTCTTTGACAACTATGAGTCTGTCTTCTGGTACGTTGAAGTAGACTTTTGCTGCTTGAGCGCCTATCTTTGAGGTAACTAGTTTTGCTTTGCTGTTAACACTTAGAATGTAGGGTATTGAGCCTGCATGGTCTGGTTCTGCGTGATTCATTATTACATAATCAATTTGACTTACGTTGCTGACGTTATTTATTCTACTTTCCAGCTCTTTTTCGAATCCTGGGTTGACTGTGTCTATTAGAGCTGTTTTTTCTTGTCCTTTTATTAGGTATGAATTGTAGGTTGTTCCTTGAGGAAGAGGAATCAGTGCGTCAAATAAGCGTCTGTTCCAGTCTTTTGCTCCAACATAAAATACGTTATTTTTTATTTCAGGAGTGTTTAAAACTTTCATGCTCTCACTTCACCTAGAACTTGTTAAATGTAGTTAACTGCTGCTTCTATTATTTCTTTATGGTTTCAGCTAACTGACTTTATTGAAGCCAAAGTAGATAAGACCTAAATTAGAGAATAATCAGTCACTATCGTAGAGGCAAAAAATATGAAGATTACTAAAGTTGGAGATGTTAACTCTTTTCAAAATGTGCATGCTGTTGAGGCGAAAAAAATCTATGACACAGAAAACGCCGAGGCAATCCACATGGCACTATTGCAAGGGCAATCTCTAAAGAAGCACACGACCCCAGTTGATGTTTTCTTTTATATTCTTGAAGGTAAGGGCTTTGTGGAAATCGGTGATGAAAAGCAAGAAGTAGAAAAAGACATGCTTATAGAGAGCCCTAAAGGTATTCCGCATTTACTGGGAAACAGGGGAGATGGAGTTTTCAGGTTTCTTGTAGTGAAACTGCCTAAACCCAAAGATCCCACAAAGTTCCCTAAAAAATAAGCCCTTTAGCTAACAACAAAATAGGGCTAAATCATTAAACCTTTTTCTTTTCTTGTGTTTCTTTTAACTTGCAATAGATTGGCGAGCACTCTCTACCGTTTACGGCGCCTCTTGAAGCGGTCCACACAAAACATAACTCCATTCCCAACACATGTTTGTTTGGTGATGAGATGAATATAGTGTCTGATTCGCCAAAAACAATATAGGCATCAAAGCTACACATATCATTGATATATATGTGCGATGATGGACACAAGTATGGAAGTTGTCATTATTCCGGTGGAGGACTCATCCAACTGCTGGTTCTGCGAATCTTATACGAAAAGCCTTCGCATGGATACCAAATAATGGAGGAATTAGAGAAAATAACCGCTGAGAAATATATTCCCGAACCCGGCGCCATTTACACTATGCTCAGAAGAATGGAAGAGCGCCATTTGGTGACTTCCGAGTGGAAGAAGAAAGAAGCGGGTGCTGATCGTCGAGTTTATACAATCACCGAAACGGGAGTCAAAGTCCTCAAAGAAGGGATAGAAATGGTGAAGAGTCGAAGGCAATTAATGGACAGGTTAATTCAGTTTTACGATACCCAGTTCACAGAAAAAGAGAAAGAAGAGAAGGCTTAGAAATTGATAGAAGTATTTGATTTGAATCAGCTTGCAGCGTTTTCTCAGAAACAAGGTTTACTAAGCAATATGGAAGATCGCAGGCAAGTTAAGAGAGATTTGCTTAAAACCAGCAACTTTAACGTAGTGCTGATCTGCCTTGAAGCGGGTCAAGAGATTCCTTCACGTCCTGAACCTTACGGTGTATGCTTTTATGTTATAGACGGCAAAGGCACATTCACGGTAGGCAACGAAAAGTTCAAGCTTGCCAGGGGCGGTTTGATTTTTGCTCCAGCAACCAAATCACGGGGAATACTTTGCTTAGAAAATCTAACGTTGTTAGGAATTCAAGACCCCCATTAAAGGTGAATTGGTTTGGATAATGCGGTTGAAGCAATAGGTCTCACAAAACAGTTTGATAAGCTCTTGGCAGTAGACAACCTGAGCTTTTCGACCACGAAAGGCGAGATTTTTGGGTTTTTAGGTCCTAACGGGGCTGGAAAAACAACAACTATACGAATGTTAACGGGCATCTCAAGGCCCACTAAGGGAACTGCAAAGATAATGGGTTACAACATTCAAACCCAGTCTATTCAGGCAAAAGAGCAGATGGGTATAGTCCCAGACGTAAGCAATATTTACAATGAGCTCACGGCATGGAACAACTTGGTCTTCACCGGTAAACTTTACGACATGCCAAAGTCGTTTAGAGAAAACCGAGCCGAGGAGTTGTTAAAAATGTTTGGCCTCTATGAAAGGCGCCAAGAGAAAGTACAGGGCTTCTCAAGAGGTATGAAAAGACGCATCTGTATCGCGATGGCACTAATGAACAGATCAAGTATTGTTTTCCTTGATGAGCCGACGTCAGGGTTGGATGTGCAGAGTGTGCTCATTATCCGAGAAACAATTCGAAAACTCAACCAAGAAGGTCTAACCATTTTTATAACCACCCATAACCTTGAAGAAGCCAGCCAGATGTGTGACCGCGTAGCCATAATTAATCATGGCAAAATCGCGGCTATTGGTACACCTGAAAAGTTGAAGCGAACCGTACAAGGTCTGCAGTCTGTGGAAATAGCCTTCGAGACAACACCAATTAACGCCCTAAGCGACCTTAAGGATTTACCCAATACCCGAGAAGTCGTCAAAGCAGGTGACAAGTTTAGGCTCTTTACTGATGATCCGTCCAGCGTTTTGGCTTCGGTTTGGAATTACGCTCAAAATAACAACCTTAAGCTTGTCACGGTTAACACTTTAGGTCCAAGCTTGGAGGATGTTTTTGTCAGTTTAACAGGTTCAAGACCAGCAACAGAAGAGACAAACAGGAGCGTTAAAAGCAAATGATGAAAGACAATTTGGAGACCAAGGAAATAACAAATACTTCTCGTTCAGGTCATTTTGTACGTGAGATTCGGGTAGCGTGGGCGATTGCATCCAAGGATATGTTCACCTACTATACCAAGCCAGCGGCGCTTATGTTTGGTATTCTCTTTCCGTTCACTCTGTTTCTTTCGTTTAGCATCGGCAGAGACATTCCATTGGCGCAGCAAATTCCAATGCTTATAGCTCAGACACTATTTTTCGCCTCTTCCTCTATTGGTCCCGTTGTAATACCTATGGAGCGTGCGAATCAGACTTTTGATAGGTTCTTAACAGCTCCGGTTACGCTTCTGTCTGTGTTAATGGGAAAAACTCTTGCGGGAATCATCTATGGTGTTGGTATCTCGATAATTCCTGTAATAGTGGGTGTGGTTTTCTTTGGTTCGCAGATAGTGAACGTTGGAGCTCTAGTTGCGTGTTTTGCGCTTTCTTCTCTGGCTTTCTCTGCTTTGGGTATTATGTTTGCGTCTATTCCAGGTCAAACGCCTGGTCAAGTTATGATGCCGCTTAACTTTGTTCGTATACCCTTGCTCTTTATCAGTGGCCTTTTCACACCGGTGGTGGACTTGCCTTCGTGGATGCAAGCTGTTTCTTTGCTTTCGCCTTTGACGCATACTGTTGAGCTTGCCCGGTACGGATTGGGCACTGGAGGTTTCTTCGGTCCCATCATAAACATTGCAGTTCTTGGAGGTTACGCGGCGGTTTTCGTTTTCATGAGCATTCGCTTTCACATTTTTAACCAACGCAAAGAGTAGCTCCATACTCTTTTCTTTGCCAATTTGGTAGTTGACTGGAATGCCGTTTTTCTCAGATCGATCAAGTTCGTCTTTTCTTTAACGAGTTTATTGAGTTTTTGTGGACGTTTTGTCAGCTGCGATTTATTAAGATTAGATGTGTTGGTTGGTGGTTCTGCAGTTGATATTTGGGATATTTTTAACACAAGGTTTTAACTGTTCAAATTAAAGGATCAAACACACAGTTTTCAACTCCCTTTTACTTGCCACCAGAGCAAAAAAAGCGCGGCGTACCAGGGCGCATTGACCAAAAAACGCATGAGTGTCCAGTCTCGAGGATGCGCAGGATCTGGTGTGAGGATTGCCGTGTAGTTGTGATGCATTTTAAACAAACAAACAGCAAATGAGAATAGTTTGTTGGGACTAACGCTGAAGAATACTGTGGGAAAGTTCAAGTTGGTCAAGCTTTTCGTTTTGATTCTTAAGTTTAAACTAGAATTGAAAAATTTTTAACAAATGTAGTGGTGGTATTCTGACCTTCGGCACTCTGGAGGTATCGCCTACAAAAGCCCCATTTAAGTTTGCCATAGTTAGTTAGAAAATACGTTTACTGTTTTTTAGGAAAAAACATTCACTATATTTTCTATATATATTATGTAGGTTATCTCTATAGGTATCGTCGATCACATATTCATTTGAACATAGGAAGAGGTGAATAGAGGCATGATTTCAAGAGATTGCGATGGCTGCTCAATACTTAAGGAATGTAGCAAACGCTACCAAAGAGCAACAACTGGTGACAAGGTCTATTGTCCAGATGGCACTGCTCACTTAATTGATCAGTCAATGTAAATTTATGTACTCTTTTTTTGTAGATGCAATTTGAATAATTGCTCACCCTTTGCATTTAGCGGAAATGTTACATACTGTTCTATTTGTTTTTGATGACTGCTTCAATCGCGGTTCAGAATATGTTTTTCTTCTAAAGTATCTATAGAGATTATGTAGAGAAGGGTTATAGAGTTAACCTGTTATCTTATTGAATTTGATACTGATGAAGACAAGTTACGATTGGTTTGTAAAACGCCACAGAACAAGGGGATTAGAGTTAGCACACGACCAAGTGACAAGTGCTTTTGACACTGTAGCTTGGCTGCAAAAAGCAACTAAAAGCTTTTCGTCGAATAATCTTCAACAAACAAAACAATACATAGAGAACCTCTACAAAACAGAAGAAAGTGTTGATCAACTTAGATCAGAAGTCTTTATGGAATTATCTAAAGGAACCGCTCTTCTATCTGACTACCGAGAGGATATCTTGCATCTTGTTAAACGAGCTGACACACTAGCAGACCATACGAAAGACGCAGCAAGATGCCTTGAATTATTATTAGAAACAGATATTCCCCAAGAGTTGCGCGACAAAATAGTGTTGATGTCTGAAAAATTGGTAGAAATGGTCAATATACTTAGGGACAGTGTCGAAAAAATCTCTTCAAACTTTACTGAAGCAATCAAAGGTGCTAAGAAAGTCAGCGAAATTGAGCATGTAGTTGACAGCGAATATCTGATTACTAAAAGTCTATTCCTCAAATATGGAGCAAAAATGAATAGCGGGGCTCTAGTAATCTTTGACGACTTGATTGAATTCATAGAGCAAGCAGCAGATATGTGTGCAGACACAGCAGACTACATCAACGTATTGTCAAGCCAAGAATGAACAAGCCACAATTTCTTTAGTCTCTATGCTTGAATTTAGACAAAGGCATAGTTGACACCTTCCAGATTTCACGTTTATTATTAGTAGAATTATGCGTTTCTTATTTTATTCTGAGTCATAATTTATTCATTTACTATGTAAACTATATTGTAGTATTGAGGTGTTTGTATTATATGCACAGTGGCTATATTATCAGGGTTTAACATTAGACCTCGACAAGGAGAAATATAATTGAACGCAAAATATACAATTCTAATCGCAATAGTCGTAATCGCCATAATAATTGGCTCAGTAGCAGCATACACTTATGTGGGTGCAAATTCGACACAACCTACACCCACCCCAACACCAACTATTTCACCAACCGTTAGTCCAACTGCAGCCCCAACAGCCTCACCAACTACAAGTCAAACTGGCCATTCAACAGCTACACCAAACCCCACCGCCAACCCAACGGCAGCCCCAACCGCTTCACCCAGCCCAACCCCAACCCCCGCGCCCGTAACATTGAACGGTGCAGGAGCAACCTTCCCCTACCCCCTACTCGACGCTATGATAACCGATTATACATCCACAAGACCTTGGGCATCAATAAACTACCAATCTATAGGTAGTGGTGGCGGAATCTCGGCCATGACTCAAAAAACCGTCGATTTCGGTGCATCAGACGCGCCTCTAAGTGTGAGCGATGCAGTCAACGTTCCTAATGCACTTCACATTCCAGAAACCATTGGAGCAGTAACAGTAACCTACAATCTACCCGGCATATCAACAGGTTTGCACTTAACTGGAGATGTAATAGCTAAAATCTATCTGGGAACCATAACCAAATGGAACGATGCAGCCATACAAAGCCTAAATCCCAGCACAACAATGCCTGATAAAGACATTATCGTTGTCCACCGCTCAGACGGTTCAGGGACAAGTTTCGTATTTACAGGCTATCTAAGTGCAGTAAGTACCACATGGAACACCACTGTTGGACAAGGTAAGTCAGTATCTTGGCCAGTAGGAACTGGAGCTAGCGGTAACTCTGGAGTAGCTCAAGTTGTCGAAGGATCTGGCTACACCATCGGATATGTCGAATTAGCCTACACAATAGCTAACAGCATGAAAGTTGCAGCAATACAGAACACCGCCGGAAGCTGGGTTATGCCAACACTTGCATCCACAACCGTGGCAGCACAAGCAGTCGCGTCTGTAGGACTACCCGCAGGCAGCGCAAGCTGGACCAGCGTAAACATACTCAACGCACCAGCCTCAAATGCATACCCAATCGTCAGCTTCAGCTACATCATTGTCTACAAAGAACTCAACGTGGTTCCAGGTATCACCCAAGCAGAGCAACCGCGCTCGTACAATGGCTATGGTATATGGTTCACGACGGACAAAACCAAGCATCACAACTATCCTATGCACCGCTACCCTCAAACGTAGTCACAATTAATGAAGCAACCATCCATTCAATAACCTTCAACGGACAAACATTACCCACAACCTAAACAATCAACCCCAACTTTTTATTTCTTAATTCTTTTTAATCAACTCTCTAATAAATTAGGAGAAAGATTAACTCTAAAAAGCCAAAAATAGTTTAAAATAAAGAAAAATTAGTTTAGAACCGCTTCAACATTCAAGTTCAATACAACTTCGGAAATATCACTAGCATATTCCGCTGTACGTCTCACGCTCTCAATAAGCAATCTCAAGTTAACAATTTCCTCAACCTTTGCATTCTGCGAGGAAAGAACAGCCTCTTTCTCCAACTTATGAACCTGGCTCAGTTTTTCGATAACACCCTCAGCCAAGTTAAAGTCATGCTTAAACAATGCTTCCATAGAATTCTCAAACATCGAATTCGCTAAATCACTTAACTGTCCAATATTATCCAATGTCTCCTGGTTCACTTGTTCTTTTAGCAGTAGAGTATTTTCAGCGATTTTGGTTGCGTGATCAGCTGTTCTCTCAACAGATTTTGCTATAAGTCTATAGCCTAGGCAGTCTCTTTGGTTGGCTAGGCCGATTTCTTTTACGATTCTTTGATTTGAAACAGCCAACTTCAAAAGCCGAACGATGTACAAGCCGAAGCGGTTTACTTCACGGTCGGTATCAATAACTGCCTTAGAGCTGGAATAGTCGAGTTTTTTTAGTGCTTCTATGGCTTCTTTATGCATTGATGAGGCTATTATTGACATTCTGCTTAACGCGTTTTGGACAGTTAATTCAGGATAATTGAGCAAAACCTGCAGTGTCAATTCAGTGGGATTGTCAATGACAATTTCCGTTCCAACTAAGTAGTTTCTGGCAAAGTTTTTGAGGTGGTTGCGTAGTTTTGAAGGCAGCACTTTTTGTCCCTGTGCTCGAATATGTAAAATGTTGTAACCGCTCAAATAAGCGGAAATTGCTGTTCTCATGATGGCGTCAGGGTTGTCGTTTAATGATGTGTTGATGAAGGCTTCGTCTTGTTTTTCTTTTTTGGGATAATTTGAAGGTGCAATTGATAGTGAGCCATCGTCCTCTGTACGGGACTAGCATCAAGCTTCCTTTTTTAAGCTCGTTTTTGGTAGCCCACTCTTTGGGCAAGGAGAGTATGAAGGTTGATCCGCCGGTGAGTTGAAGCTTGCGCTGTTCTTCACTTAGTTTTTCGGGTTCTTTAGTCACACTTGTCTCCAAGTTACTCTTTCTATGATGCTTAATTATATTAGGTAATCCTATATAGACTATACATTCTATGTAGGTTCAATATATAACCTCGAGATCTATTTTTAATAGTTCAGAAAGGAGAATGGAGAATATGAACAGTAAATATACTATCATAATCGCAATAGTTGCAATCGCAATAATACTCGGTTCAGTAGCAGCCTATGTTTTCCTCTCACAACCCTCAACATCATCAGCGTCAATATCCTTGCAGGGCGCTGGAGCAACATTTCCGTATCCATTTCTTAACGCCATAATAACAAAGTATTCAACAGATGTAAAACCTAACGTTTTAGTAAACTATCAATCAATCGGCAGCGGCGGAGGAATAGCCGCTCTAAAACAGCCAACTCCAACAGTGGATTTTGCAGCCTCAGATGCACCGCTTAGCACCACAGATACAGCTAACATCCCAAACGCACTACATATTCCAGAAACAATCGGTGCAGTAACAATAGCCTATAATCTTCCAGGCGTTCCTTCAGGTCTTCACTTAACCAGCAAAGTCATAGCAGACATCTACCAAGGCACGATAACAATGTGGAACGACCCCGCAATCCAAAACCTCAACCCAGACACTATGCTTCCGGCACAAACAATAAACACAGTTCACCGCTCAGACGGTTCAGGAACAACATTCATCTTCACAGGCTACCTTAGCGCCTCAAGCACCTCATGGGACACCGGAGTTGGACAAGGCAAATCAGTGTCCTGGCCAGTCGGCACAGGCTCAAGCGGAAACACCGGCGTTGCTTCCTCAGTAAACGGCATACAATACTCAATAGGCTACGTCGAATTAGCCTACATACTCGAAAATGGCATGACAGTTGCAGCAATCCAAAACCCTGCTGGAAATTGGATTCAACCAAGTTTAGAATCAACACAATTAGCCGTTCAATCAGGCGCGTCAAGTGGTTTACCTGCAGGTGATGCAAGCTGGGCTAATGTTAGCCTCCTCAATGCTCCAGATGCTAACGCATACCCAATCGTCAGCTTCACCTACTTACTATCCTACAAGGAGCTGAATGAGATTCCAGGAATGACACAAGATAAGGCAACAGCGCTTGTCCAGTTCCTCTGGTACGTTGTGCATGATGGGCAAGACTTGGCGCCAGGGCTTTCATACGCCAAGCTGCCTTCAAACGTTGTGCAAATAAACGAAGCAACTATCCGATCTATAACATTCAACGGACAACAACTCCCAACAATATAAGGTGGATAAAGCTCTGAAACAGCTCCACCCCCAAAAGTTTTTTGTTAAAATAAGATCCAGATTAACAGGCGACTTTCTGTTTAAGAATTTGGCTGCTATTGTGGCTGCTTCAGCAGTTGTTATTCTGCTCATAACAGGATACGTTCTTACAACCGGTTCCGCGCCCGTGGTGCAAAAGTTTGGCGCAAACTTTTTCTTTGGCAACGCTTGGAACCCTGTTGAAGGCAGAGAACTCTTTGGTGCACTCCCCTATGTAATGGGGACGCTTGTCACCTCAGGAATAGCTCTCCTGATTGGTGTTCCTTTGAGTTTGGGTATAGCAGTTTTTCTTGTAGAGATGGCACCTAAAACGCTTCGAGTGCCAATCGGCTACCTAGTTGAATTACTGGCGGCTGTTCCAAGCGTAATCTACGGGCTTTGGGGTTTGTTCATCTTCCGGTATTGGATTCTTGATTATATCGAAAAACCATTATCCACTTACTTTGGGTGGCTTCCAATTTTTAGTGGAACGCCTTTTGGTTTGGATATTTTCACTGCAGGAGCAATCCTTGCAATCATGATTATCCCCACAGTAGCATCCATCTCAAAGGAAGTTATAAGCGCCGTTCCCAACAGTATCCGAGAAGGCGCCTACAGCATCGGAGCAACAAAATGGGAAGTCATACGCCACTGGGTAATCAGCTACGGACGCTCAGGAATCTTTGGTGCAGTAATTCTCGGTTTAGGTAGGGCGGTAGGTGAGACGATGGCGGTTTCAATGCTCATCGGAAACGCCACTGGTCCAGCTGCAATGCCAACGTCACTTTTCAAACCCAGCCAGACTATGGCTTCGCTTATCGCTAACGGGTTTCTTGAAGCAACAGGCGCATTGGAAGTTTCCGCTTACATTGGCGTTGGTTTAATCTTGCTCTTAATGAGCCTGGCCATTAATGTTGGTGCAGGCATTTTGGTGTCTCGCGTGTTGAAGGTTAAGGGAGGCGCAGTAGAATAATCTCAAGCTATAGCTTCCGAAAATTCAAAAATCGCCTATTCTTTGTTCTATGCGCAGCATGCGTAATCATAGCAGTTACCCCGTTGCTGAGCATTCTGTGGGAGGTCATTGTGAGGGGAGCACCTCAATTAAGCATCGGCTTTTTAATTAACAACAATTCCGCTGGCGGTATCGGACCCGCAATACAGGGTACACTTATCCTGATTGGACTAACAAGCCTCATCGGAATCCCAATAGGAATACTCTCAGGCATTTACCTAGCCGAATTCGGAAACAACAAGTACGCATCCATCATGCGTTCAATCAACGACGTGCTAACAGAGGTTCCATCCATCATCGTTGGCATAACAGCTTACAGCGTTATAGTCATCGCTCTCATCGGAAGTTACTCGGCGATTGCAGGAACCATTGCGCTATCCTTTATCTTAATCCCAATAGTTGCTCGGACAACCGAGGAGTCCCTAAAATTAGTTCCTAACAGTGTTCGAGAAGCATCACTTGCCCTGGGCGCTCACAAATGGCGAACAACCCTTAGCGTTGTTTTGCCATCAGCTAAAGCAGGGCTATTAACCGGTACACTTCTTGCAGTTGCCAGAGTCGCAGGAGAAACTGCTCCGTTAATCATGACTGTTCTTGGTAACAGGTACTTCTTTCAAGGCTTAAACCAGCCGATGGCTGCGCTGCCACTTGAAATTTGGCGTGATTCTCTGCAGCCGCAGGCGAGTTTGCAGGCTCAGGGTTGGGGAGCAGCCTTAATTCTGATTCTTATGGTGTTAAGCCTAAACATTATAGTTAGATTAGCTAGTAGAGGTAGACTTAGAAGATGACAAGCACAAATAGTACTCAAACAAAAACCGTTGACACAGACATGAAAATGCAGAGTATAGACGTCAGCGCTTGGTTTGGAAAAAAACAAGCCCTAAAAAACATAAACATTGGAATTAAAGCCAATGCAGTAACAGCTATTATTGGGCCGTCAGGATGCGGCAAATCCACTTTCATTCGCTGTCTAAATAGAATGCATGAACTCACACCCAACGCCAAAATGACAGGCCAAATACTTCTGGATGGAGAAAACATCTACGACAAACAAGTGGATCCCGTACAGGTTCGCAGAAGAGTCGGCATGGTTTTCCAGAAACCCAATCCATTCCCAACGATGTCAATCTACGATAATGTTGCGGCTGGTTTGCGTTTAACTGGAACTAAGAAAGGCAAGAACCTTGACGAAGTAGTTAAGCACAGTTTGGAGCGGGCAACGCTTTGGGATGAAGTAAAGGATGATTTGAGAAAGCCTGGCACGAGCATTTCAGGGGGACAGCAACAGCGTCTCTGCATTGCACGAGCGATTGCATTGCAGCCCGAGGTTATTTTGATGGATGAGCCGTGTTCAGCTTTGGATCCTATTGCGACTGCAAAGATTGAGCGGTTGGTTGTTGAGCTTAAACGTGATTATACTGTTGCTATCGTAACCCATAACATGCAACAAGCGTCTCGAGTCTCCGATTTCACTGCTTTCCTTTATCTGGGTGAACTCATTGAGTTCGGGGTGACCAAGGACATTTTTGAGTCTCCTAAGAACACGTTAACAGAGAAATATATAACAGGAGAATTCGGATAGGAGATAACAATATGAGCAGAATAATTGACCGCGGATTAGAAGAAGTGACAGTTCTATTGGCAAAAATGGGTGAGGTAACCTATGAGACGCTTAGAATATCGTTGCATGGTTATTTAGACGGCAAAAGCGTTGAACCGGAGGTAAGAGAGTTATCAGATCTTCTTGGTGCAATGGCAAACAAAGTTGAAGACCAAACGTTTCAACTAATAGCGCGTTTCCAACCTGTTGCCTCAGATCTAAGAGCGATAAAATCCTACATGAAAATTGGTAACGATTTTGCGAGATATGGCAGGTATGCACTGGATATATCATCTATTAACGATAAAATAAGCGGTTTAAAAGAATGTGACTCTTCCACAATTAATTATATTCATGAAATGAGTGATAAGGTTCTGGCAATGGTTCGAATTAGCGTTGACGCGTTAAAGAAACATGATGTTGCTCTTGCAAAAAATATTTCTCAAACTGAAAGAGAAGTCGACAAAATGTATCTAACATTCCTAAACAAATTAATCTCTGGGGAGCAAGCCAACAACAAATGTGTAATATCTAGTACACTCATTGCTCGTTATCTTGAGCGTATAGCTGATCACGCTGTTTATGTATGTGAATCGATTGTTTACGTTGTTACTGGCGAAAAAATCGCTTTAGGCTGAACAAAATTTTTGGAGTTCAAAATGCACAGCCTAGGTTCGATATATAGACTATATTGGTAACAGTTTTCGCTATATTCTATTTGGAATGATTACTTAAGCCACTTTCAAATGGTAATGTGTGGTGAACAGATTTGAAAAAAAAGAGCACAAACAAGATATCAAAAAAGAGTCAGAGTGAGCCACCATTATTTTTCAAACATATTTAGAGCCGGAGGAAAAAACTGTGATTGGGAGAAGAATAAGTAGGCAAATGAAAAAGAGAAAAAGTACCAATATAGAAATTATAGATTGGATGTTAGCTATTGATTTAGATCCATCTCAAATACCATTTTTATTTTTCTAAATTGCATACATTTTGGAAATGATTGTGTAAAGCAACAAAACACAAACTACCGCAGTAAACTTCAGGACATGGGCAAGTGAAAAGTTTTTAACCGTTCAAATTATAGAGTCAACATCGCAGTTTTCAACTCCCTTGTACTTGCCACCAGGGCAAAAAAAGCCCGGCATACTGTTTCGGAGATGCGCAGGATTTGGTGTGAAGATTGTCGTGTTGTTCAGATGCAGTTTAAAAAAAATGGCAAATGGGAATAGCGCGGCACGCAGGGTTAAAAATGGAGCCTAAAAACGTTCATAGTGTTAACCGAAAGTTTTATCCAAACATATTTCCAAATGAAACGCGTGAAAAATATACAAAAAAAAGCATTAACTGAAATGAATTACCCCCCCTCCACCACCAAAACCTCAGAAACGTTCTCAGAAAAAACTAATAGCTACAGTTGCCATAGTAATCATTGCAGTAGCCGCCATAGCTGGAGCCTACTACTTAACCAACAACCCTTTATCTTTCAACCCTTTTCCATCGCCAACACCCTCGCAGATTCCGGGACAAACCTCCTCTCATAGTACCTCAACTAATCCAGCCTGACATTACCCGCTTCCAGCACAGTTGTTGCACAGGAAACAATTACGGTTCCCGCTGGCACATTCAACTGTGAAAAATCTACAACCACAATGACTTTCTATGGAATAACAAGCGTTTCGGACAGATGGGTTAACTCAAACATACCCATACTCGGATTGGTTAAGGATCAAACCACTGAAGAGGGCGTCTTGAAATCAACTACTGAGCTCATAGCCTACAGCCGCTAAAACAGACTTCAAAATCTACAATCAGTAAACAAAAACCAATCATAGAATCTATCTTACCCCTGTAATGAGCATTTGAGTTTTTCCAACTCAAAGCTTTTTATTTTTTTCCTTATAGATGCAAATGAACATTAGATTTATACTCTTTAGCTTGGGTTGGTTAGATTAACTTTTATCCCTCACTGCGCGAATAAATCAGCGCTAAACTCAATGAAGGTTATAATCTTGAAGTTTTTAGTCGTTTAAAACAAAAGCAGTCAAATCTTTAGCAATTTTGTGTTTTCACCTCTGAAAAACCAGAAATAAAATAAGGAAGATTAAAATTTAATTAAAATAACACACACAAGAAGCGTGAATCATTCAGGGGCGCGCGCATCAAATCCAAGGAATTGGTTGCCATTCACCGTCTACTTCTATCTCGATCTTCTGTACAATCTTATTGGCACTTTGCATATCCAGCATTTGAGCCTCATGGCATGCTTTATCCTTAGCCTCAGCTAATGTCTTAGATTCAATAGTAATAACTACCTGTTCAAGCTTCTTTGGATCTTCCCAATTTTCCATAGTAGATCTAAACATCCTACAATTGTACTTCATCCAATCCCATCCCACTTCTACATGCCTTAGATTTTCTAATTATTATTTTACATTTCCTAATGCGTATGATTGAGCATATAAAAGTATCAACTCTCACGCCTATTCACGCGCATGAGTTCATACTTAGCTGAGAGATAAAGATTAAAATTTTATCAAAAAAAACTTAACTTTTAGAATGATGTCCGTTCAGAAACTCAAGCATACGTTAGCGCTCTCCTATTTTCTTGGGCACTGAGCTCAAGAAAGCCCCGTTAATAGCTTATGCCCACGCTCAGTAATTATGTAAGGTGAACGGTACTCAGGTCCACCTTTTTGGATTCTTCCATTCCGAACCAAAAACATGAAGGTGGCCTCGAAAGCTGATGGAGAATCAAACCGCTCAAGAAACCTCGCCTGTAGTTCAATTCGAGAAAGAGGTCGTCGACTAAGCTCACGCAAAACCAACATCATACGCTCAAGATACTTCTCTTGCAAACTCACCTTTGCTCAGCTCCCAATTGGTTTGGATTTTTCAAAAAAAGGGAAAAATCGGAAAAGCAACGATTGCAGCTTCTAAGTTAATGTCGTCTTAATGTTGGTCATTCTTGCAATTGCGGTGGAACGTAGAACACCTAAGGCCAAAGCGGGTAGATCCACGAATGCCGGATTTGCCTGTTTTCGCATCATACCAATCTTCAACCGTAAGATCTCTGCGTAACAGCATTACCGAAGCAACCCGAGTATCAATAGCGTATGCTATGCCGTTGGTGATTTCGTTGCAGACCTGCACCTTCATGCCCAATACGGTTCCGATGCTGCCTTGCTCTATGTCTGTTTGGCTGCTTGGCAAGTAAACGGATTTAACGAATTTGTCATCGTTTAAAAGTTGATGCAGTTGCATTTCATTGATTGCCAAAACGTTTGGGCGCCAATTCTCTTTTCGCACTGCATATCGCAACGCAAGCAGTTGAGCCCAACTCAAAACAGCACTGCCGCCAGCAAGATCTGCACCTGTAGCTAAGTCAGCAGCAGCAATCGCACCGTACATTGCGATGATTTTTTGGGTTTCCTTAACACCCACCGCCCTGCCAACGTTACCCACCATACGATCGAGTACGTTCCAGGTTGCGTCTTCACTAAATTCCTGCGTCCACTCATCGCCAGACTCTACAAGTAAGTTGGTGCTAACGTCTACAGTTGTTGGTTTTTTGCCGCTTAACCGAACTGCTCCGCCCTCAGCATATTGGTAAGCAATTGCTCCACCATCTAACGGAAAACGCTCAAGCGCCTCAGTTGTTGGCAAGACGTTGATTATGCTTCTACCGATGAGTTCAGGCCAAGCTGCATCAACCATCGTATCATGCATACGTCCCAAAGCGTTTGCAGAATCGCTAAACAAGCCTTCTTTTATGCCCATAGCAACGTAGCGTTTCAAGAACGGGTTTTCTGCAGCTTTGCGCTTTAGTTCTTCGTAGGCATGCTTTTGATCAGTTGTCTTTTGCCATTATGGCTTCAAAAAGTCGAGGTTTCATTTAGCGGACCTCTATGAACAGAAGATCTCCAGCAGTAGTCGTAGATTGCAGTGCGTAGCCGAGTTTTTGGTTAAAGGGCACAGCTACAGTGTATTTTGCTGATCCGCCTTCATCAACTGCCTGGCTTACATCAGTTAGCATCAGGACTCGATGGGAAGAATCAGCACCATAAACTGCTTTGCCCCGTGTGATAGCGCCGCCTGCAGCAACTTTAACGCGACCGCGAACAAGCACGCCAACAGGTTCAGTGTCAGCAACGGTCTCCAGTTGCGATTCCGATGCAATCTTGAGCAGCTCCAGCAGGTGTAACCTGGTCATCTGCGCTGAGATAAACAGGATCACCCTTCGTTATGGCTGCATCAGCAGTGAAAGTTTCGATGACAGCGTTTGAATCGTCTGTTTCGCCAATAGCCATCCAGGTTTTTCCAGAATTATCAGTCATTAAAATCGATCTCCAAAAATTTTAATCTTAACGACTACCAAGTTCGTCCTTTGTAGCCGGTCTAAGTGACTATGAAAAATCATGGAGGAACACTCCGACTTAGGCTTCTGTGCCTTCGATTTTTGAGACGGCAACTTCCCTCTCCAAAACTTGCAAACGCCCATACATATTGCGAATAATACGGCTAATCATTTCATTGTGAGGGATCGCATGCTTGCAATACTCAAAAACAGCGTCAGCCTCCGCATCATCAACAGAGTGCAATTCTTGGGCACCAGGTAACTCAGCCATTATTTCGCCCTCAACCTTTCTTTAGCTTGCATAATCTCTCCTCGCATCTCCTGAGCATGCCGCTGTAAACCCAGACTGGAACGCTCAGCCATAACAGAAGGCAAACGTTTCTCCAAAATAGCAATATGCTCAACCACCGGCATCAAAACAGGAGGATCAACAAGCAACTCCAATCCGGCAGGAATTATCTTCCTAAGGTTCTCAACAGTCTTATTTGAGGCAGCCAGCTTGCCATTAGCCTCATCGCGAGCAGCCTCAGCAACCTTCACCTTGCCCTCTATCTCCGTAAGCTTTGCCTTTGCGTCAGAGAGCTCAGTTTTCAGTTTTGAGGTTGCTTCATTCAACTCAGTTTGAAGTTTGTTCAGTTCAGAAATATTTTTGCTGTCGATTTTTGCCGCGATTTTTTCTGAAATTTCAACTATTTCTTTTTCTTCCAAAATCTCAACTCCTTGTTTACTAAAATGAACATGTAACCGTTCAACAACATCGTAGCCACATTGGCAGCCATCATGCATCGGGACAGGTGGCTCAGTTCCATAGAAGAATTCCTTACCGTTCAAGGCTAGGCACTTTGGGCAGGGATTGGCGCCATGGCAAGTAAAGCGAACTTTGAAAGCTGTAAAATCAGCTGGCAAATCTCCAGCTGCTTCCGTCAAGGGTAACACTGAGAAACCCTTCAAGAGGTTCTCCTGGACGTTGTACATCGCCTCGGGATTTACCGGATTGTCAGGAACAATCTTGTCAAAACAAGGCTTGCAAATGCTAACGAAGTAGTCTGCAGGATTTGTTTTGCAGAAAACGCAGAAAACGTCGCTTTCTTGGTTAACATCTTCTTTAAGAACTTTCTTAGCAAGAAAGCTCTCAGCAATCCGCTCAACAGGCATTATCCGCGTTAACGGGATACCTGGAAGCATCGTTTCTTTGGTTAGCCAACCTAACCCAGTAAGGACAAGACCGTGACCTGGGATCCCGTGACTCCACTCGCCCTCAATGCTAACGTTTACGATCTCTTTGCGATCAATCATTCCCACAAGCGCAGATGTCTTTAGGATTCGAACGAGGCATTCAACACAGTCATTTTCAAACTGTGCTGCAACAACTTCCACGCCGTCGAGCATCTTTTTGTGATCGTGGTTTAGATCACTAGGCTTTCCAGTTAAGGACCTAGCCGCCTGCAAAACTTCCTCTCGAGTAAAAGGCGGACTATCCCTATTCATCGACTCAACTGGAAACAATGCCTCAACTTTGTAGTAGAGGGCGTCTTTGTCTTCTTTTACAAACTGAAGTAGAAAATTTGCCCACTCAAAACTCTGCGTAGACTTGTTCGCCCTAGCAGCACCCTGAAGGTAATAACTTTGAGTTTCATCCAAGCAAGAAAACTTTACCCAATTTGCGTACCGAGACTCGCCAAGCTTAGGATCCTTGCTGTAATGAGACATGAAAGCGCTATGGATCTTTTCGAAATCAGGATGCCTACAGTTACTCGACATAATTTGACAAAAATAGAATCCAAAGGCTGAGCACTAATAGCTTGTTAGCCCAAACACGATAATAACCAATTTATACACCTACTTTAAAAAGTAAACCAGAATGAGCCTAACCCAAAGAGAACGCATAATACTACAACTAGAAACCAAGGGCTTAAGCGACTACAAAATAGCGCGAAAAATCAACACTGACCCTCCTTCAATAACGCGCAGCCGACAAAATGCCTACAAAAAGCTCAAACAAGCCCAAGGAGACCTACAGTACGCACAACAAATTGGCATAACTATAAAATGATTTTAAAACTTACGACTGCACCTTAATTAAGAAACACCAAACACCCAGTAAGCATAGCCCTATCAAATCGCGTATTAGAGAAAATAGACAAAGAAGCCTCTAAACAAAAAGGATCAAGAAGTGATTATGTGGAACTTATTTTTGAAAACATTTTCTTTAAACAACTCGAACCAGAAAACGAAATCTCAATAAAAGCAAGATAAGTAAAGAGTTAGCTTAATCGATAACTATTGCTAAATCAAATGGGCAGTTCAATTGTAAATTTTGTTCCTTTCCCAACCTCACTTTCAAAAGTGACTGTTCCGCCCTGTCCTTCTGTTAACCTTTTAACCACTGATAAGCCAAAGCCCTGACCCTTAGACTTCGTTGTCACAAGCGGCGTGAACAGCTTACTTCTGACATTTTCAGGTATGCCTTCACCATTATCTTCAACTGTAATTATGACTTTGCCATTTTTCGTAGCAGCGGTTATGGCGAGTTTTCCACCCTTCGGCATCGCTTGAATGGCGTTGTTAGCCAAATTAGTCAAGATCCTTTGCATGAACGCTGGGTCGGTGTTAAGTTTAGGAAAATCTTTTCTGACGGAATGCTTCACGGTCACATTTCCAGGAATGTCAAGGCGAGCTAAGACGGTGTGAATTGTTTGTTCAAGGTCAATTTCTTCAAGTTTTGGCGATATTGGCTTTGCGAAATCTTGAAGGTCAGCGACAATTTTGTTAATGTAAGAAACGTTCTTTTCAATCTCCTCTAAGCTTTCCTTCACGGTATTTTTCTCTTCACTCTCGGGCATCAAAGCCAAATCGGTCTGTGCTAAGTAAACATCGCCAGTTATAGCCTGCAATGGGTTACGGATATCATGCCCCACCATTCCCGCAGTTGCTCCGATAGTTGCCAGTCGCTCAGAATCTTTAAGCGCCTTAGTACGCTCTTCAACCAAACCCTCCAAATGCTTGCTGTATTCTTCAAGCTTAGCTTCCATTATCTTACGATCGGTAATGTCCTGTACCATCCCAATTGTACGAATTACTTTGCCTTGTCCATTTCGAAGATGCTCTCCTTTTTCGTAGACTATGCGTATTTCACCTGTTGATTTTCTAACCACTCGATGTTCAATTTCATAAGTGTCTCTGCCCTCACGCAAAGACCCCGAATATGCAGCGTCAACTGCTTCACGATCATCTGGATGCACCGCCTGCAAAAACGCTTCATACGTAGCGGCGAACTCTTGCGGTTTCAAACCAAAGATACGATAAACTTCATCTGACCAAGACAACTTATTTTTAACCATGTCAAGTTCCCAACCGCCAAGATGAGCAATCTCTTGACTCCTGTTCAGTCGTGCCGCGCTATCCAGTAATTCCTCTTCAGCTTTCTTGCGCTCTGCAATGTCTCGGAAAACAAGCACTACACCCGTGGTTTTGCCGTCTTTGTCTCTTATGGGTGCTCCGCTGTCATCAATTGGAACTTCGGCGCCGTCTTTTCGAATTAAGACCGTGTGGTTAGCTAAACCAACAACCATGCCTTCTCTGAGAACTCTATCAATTGGGCTTTCAACCTCCAAACGAGTTTGCTCGTTAATGATGTTAAATACGGTCTTCACCGGCTTCGTTAAAGCTTCACTCATTGCCCAACCTGTTAACTCTTCAGCCACACCATTCATGAATACAATTTTGCCAGTTGTATCAGTGGCAATGACGGCGTCGCCGATACTTGACAAAGTAGTTGCCCAGCGCTGCTCACTCTTTCCTAAAGATTCTTCAGCAATCTTACGTTCTGTAATTTCCTTTTCTAAGTCTACTTTAGACGCGGTCACGGTTTTCAAATTAATTGCCATTTGATTAACGGAATTTGAAATATCGGCAATCTCATCTTTCTTGCCTGCATCAATAGTATAATCAAGATTTCCGGAACCAATAATGCCAATTCCGTTTTTGAGCTTAGAAATGGATTTCAATGTTTTTCGATAAGTTAAGAGGTAACTTGTAATGAAGAACGCTGCAAATGAAACCAAAAGAGCGACTGTAAGAATTGTGTTTACGAGGATAGCTTGGTTTGTTTGGTCGCCTATACCTTGAGATAACTGTTGGGAGTCAAAAGCAAGGGCTTGTATTTGCACAGCCATTCTATTCCATTGAGTTTGAAAATTGGGTAAAACTCGAATACTGACATTTCTTGGAGCGCTGGCAAGAAAAGACGTAACTCCAGCAAACACAGTATTTAGATGCTTCAAATCACCGCTAACTGTATTGACCAGTGCTTGTTGCTTGGGATTAGTAGAGTTCAATAAATCTAACTTGCCTGAGAGTGAGGTAAGCTTTGTTTGCCACAAATTGATATAAGAATTATCTTGGTAGAGGAAGTAATTATTTGAGACATAATTAAGATCGCTTGCTCCAGTTTGAATATCATGGGCAAGAGCTTCTTGTTTGTTGAACTCATTTATCTGCTGCTGCGTTGTAGCCACTGACGCTCCAATTACCGTTAAGATTATGCTAAAGCTTATGATACTAATTAGGAATTGAGTCTTTATTCTCATAGTTTACTTCCTTACCCGATAATGTTTACTGCGCCAGGCTTTACTGAATTCAAACCGTCGACATACACATAATCGACAAAGTTGGGAACAAACAGTGCGTTAGTCAAGTTGTTGTTTATTAGCCATTGAGCTTCATCCTGCATAGCCACAAGAAGGGATTGGTCAAGTGAAAGAGAAAATTGGTTCTGACTCCACACCTTATCCGCATAGGCATCGCTAAGGCTCATCTGGTTTTTCACAATTGCCTTTGCTTGGGCAGGATGATTAATTACAAAATCCTCAGCTTGCGAGAGAGACTCAAGAAACCTAGTCAACCAATCCGGGATGGTTTGTTATCCAGGCATCGGTTGCAATTGCCTCAGCATACAAAGGCTGGCTACTTTGAATTGACCAAAATACAGCGTTGTCGCCTAATCCTATCTTTGCCGATTCTGCATATGGCTGGGCGGTTGCAACTGCATCTACGGAACCGTTCACTACTGCATTAACCCATTCTGCTGGCGTCTTGAGGTTAATAAGGTTCACATCTTGAAGACTCATGCCATTTAGCTCAAGAAACCTGCCCAAATAGAAATGCGCTATAGTTCCAAAAGTAGTCCCAATAGTTTTGCCCTTCAAGTCTGAAATCTCGTTAATGCCTCGGTCTGCCCGCGCGACAAGGTAAATGAATTCAGATTTGGCTATACTGCTAATTGTACGAATTTGTGCTCCATTAAGAATATTTGAGGTCAATGGAAACTCTGTTGTTCCCACCACAATGTTATCTTCACCATTCAAAACTCCGTCTAATGCGCCTGCTCCAGTATTATACTTATGTGAGGTCACGTTAAGGCCGTTTTGGCTGAAGAAATTCTGGTTTTCAGCAACCCAAAAAAGTGTTAGCGATTCGAATGGTGAATATGCTACGTTGATTGATTCTGTTTTTCCAGCGTAGGGTTTTTGAGAATTGAGGTAAACAAATGAACTTAAAACAATGGCTATAACCAAGATGATGACTGCTATGACTATGAGATTTCGTTTTTTTAGTGCTGCCATGCCATTTTTGCTCCAGAATGCAAGGATTACTTCAATTTGGAAGGCTCTAACCCTATAAAAGTATCGAAAATAACCTCAAACCCGTACACTTCATATTTTGAAGAGATTAAAAGAATTGAAGTTTAAGGATCATGCTAAAATCTGTCTTTTTCACTACTGCTCAAGGATCACCAACAAAACCGTCAATGTCCAATGCTTACCTCTTTTTTTAGTAACAAGCCCGCACAAATACCCTATAGTGCCGACATAAAGAAGTTGGAAATTCAATAGTCATTATCGATGAAGAACTTGGCATAAGGTGCTGATGATCAAGTAGTCTTGGCCTTGATCTATTCTTAATTTATGGTTCTTACTGTAATCTTCCAATTGGTTAAAGATTGGTTCCTTAGTTGAAGCTGCATCGGCTAGAATTACATAGCCCTCTGTTTCAATATCGCAAATGCCCCATTCATAAAATCCTTTGAATATTTTTGGATTACAAGTAGGAAATTTCTTTACAAACGCTACTGCATCCGAAAAGTCCATGAAAACTAACCTACTATAACTAAGATTTTGGTGAATGAATCTCTTAAAGAATTGTGGTAACAACATGCAACAAACTTTCCTAATGGCAAACTTTCTCAGTATAGTCGTCTTTGGAGGCACAAAACCCCAGCAGAATTTGAGAAAAAACAATTTGATGATCATTATAGCAAAAAAATTTTAAACCAATAATAAGGGCAAAAACCAATCCTATATTCTGGATTTGTGAACATGATTTTTGAAAACTTCAAGTGTCCAATTTGCAGCTCATCCCTATCAGACCCTGAACAACTCAGATTACACCGAATGAAAGAACATAAAGGGCGATCAACAAAAATAAGCATTGATTCAACACTTTTGTAACTCATCGCACTTCTCAGTTTTTGGAGCTTTAATATTACAACAATCGGATAGAGGGTATTTTGCGGTGGTCTCCTCAAAATCAACACATTCTTCAACCTTAGGAAGCACTATTTCTACACTCGCGACGTCTACGCATTCAGCCTGCTTTTCCCAACATAACCTGCAGTAGGGAACCTTCTTAAGAGACATACTCTTTACCTCCAAAACCCTTAGCCACTTGTTTATCAGAGTCAGCACCAAAAAGATTAGACAAAATACCTGTTATCTTCAAAAGAGCCTCACTATTCTTCAATTCATTTTTCTCTAACCTCTCAAGCTTATCCAAAGCGCCATCCATAGTCTCAGAAAAACTCGCAATAACCTCAATTGCATCTGGGTGTGTGCGATCGCCAACCTTAATCACAATCCCATGACTCAACTCAAAATCACGAATCACCATATACGGCAACCGCTCCCCAGCACTATAAGGAAAATGACCACTCTTAGGACGAATCCGCTCCAAAACAGGATTCAACAACTTCATATCAGACAGCAAACCCGTGTTAACAAAGGCATCACAGAAAAGCTGCTTAGCCTTCCCCAAATTGCCCGGACGCCGAACATGCAAAGTCACGGTTCCAGACTCAAACCAAACAACCCGCCCCAACCTAGAGAGCCACATCCAAAAACGATTCTTCGATTTACTGGGCACCCAACCAAAACCCAAAACCCCCAACTCACCCTCAGACGCCACAACCCCCCGCAACCCCTGACTCAAACCTAAATCCAGTCGAACCTTAGCTTTAAAACAATGTAAACTTGAACACTTTGAACCTCGTTCATTTCGGGAGTAATACTTCCACTCCCACTTAGTCTTAGAAACATAATTGTGGTATTTTTTGTAGCTTAAATCTAGCAATTTGCAAATCTGCTTAGGCGTCAACAATGGATTAGTATGTCCTTCGTTATCTAAAACGTCAAAAATTTGTTTATGCAAACTATTACCATTACCACTCTTACTGTAAGAGTCCAAATTGCGTGCAGTATTATTCGATGCCTTAGACAAAAAAACTCCTCAGGCTCCCCTAATCATTTGTTTTTTGTACGCTACAAGCCAATCATGAGATTCTACAGCTGAATCGGATTTGAACAAAACAGTAACTGAAGTCAAAGGAACCGGTTTTTTGCAGTTATAGCATTTAACAGATTTGAATTGTCCTTGATGGCTAAAGACTGAGCCGACTAGTTCTCTGCCTTGAATGTAGCCGCAATGGATGCATTGAACTACACCGAATTTCTCGCTCAAATTGGTTGCTCCGCTGCTAACTTTTCTTTACGAGCACTGCATTTTTCGAAAATCTTAGGATTCTTAAAAACCGTGGCGGGACAGAAACACTTAGTCACATTGCAAGTCCGATTTTCAGAACCCTCAAAAATCAAGCCAGTAGCAAACTCACAGCATCCTGGCAAAGCCGCAGCGGATTTAGCTTCATAAGATGAATACCGATGGACCTCACAAGCAGCACGTTTTCCAGAACCAGAAAACGTTTGATTGTGAGAAAACAAATGCTTCAACCCAAACTGATCCAAAAAAGTCTCAACTTGCTTACTCTCATCACTCACAGCAAACCCTCCTTAACAACCACGTCAGAAATAAAATCATCTGGGAAACTTTGCTTAATCTGCTCCAGAGCTGCTACGTCTTCACTTAGGAACTCTAGGTAAGGCACAAACTTGTTACTGTGAAACCTAAATAAAATCGACTTTTGCCCTGGCTGCCGATTAATTATGTTGAAGCGTGTTTTGCTGTTCCAGGTGATCGAGCAACCAAACTTGATGCTAACCGAGTTTACTAGATCGTATGCCATCTTTGACTTTAACCGAGCAGACTCAAGAGATCCATATTTAGGAGGACTGCAAAGTTGGTTTTCAAAACCAGTCATTTCCGTTTTCTCCCAAGCCCAATTAAATTTGCTTTTAGTAAACAGCTTGGTCCCATGATGCAACCAAGACTTAGGCTGCAGGAAACTGGAGTTCCAGAAATTACGGTTCCGATTCTTTTAGGTGGAGATGTCACTTTAAGGTCTAAGATTACGTCGCCACGAATTTGACCGCATAAGGATTTTATTGAAACAATTTGAGGTTCTCTCAAAGAATAACCTCCAATGTATCGAGTTTGCTTCGGCTAGCACGCGACCTAACACCCAAAGTATAGAGCCGATCGAGCCTAACTGGTAAGATTAGAATTTCAGTCGCATAAGGATTAGACGCTGGATCCTCCGTGAAGTAACGGTTGTCTTTCTTGAAGCCTGAAACCTTTCCACGAGCCTTCCTGGCCTGCCGTAAGCTTTGGCATACTGCATAAGTAAAAAGAGACCCGCAATCACCAATTACGTTATGATAGACGATAAAAACAGAGTCAAGGGCAACATTGGGCACTTAGGAAACCTCCAACTTCTTAACCGACACCAAAACAACCGGGTAACCATCCAAACGAGTACCCTCAAACCTATAGCCCTCTTCAAGAAACATCAAAACCCAATCAAGATCAAGCAACTCCCCTGGAATAACAATACAATCACCAAGGTCCTTACAAGGCATTACACCGAATTGCTGCTTAAGATCCTCCACAGAAGTCACTTTGCAGGCACCATCACACGCTTTTTAGCTTGGGTTAGCTTGGCAAATGTTAGGTTGTTTTTTCTGTTTTAGTTCTGGGAATTTTGCTTCAAGATAATTAGTCAGCCGATCCCAATTAACAGGGCAATAATCATTCCCCAAAGTTAAACCTCCTTGCAAGGAGCTCGAATGAACTTGCTGAGGGTTTCTTCATGTTTTTTGAAGAAATCAGTAATTATGGCTCTGAATACTTCAGTGTTTTGAGTTACTCCTTTGAACTTCTTGATTGCGTCAAATTTGGTTGCGTGGTCGCCTTTTAATTGTACTCGTATATCCACCGTTTGTTCAGTTAATATTTTTAATTCCTCATGCATAATTTGTGCATAATACATATATTGCTATTGCAGACAGCAAATGGGTTAAACCCCCCAACAATAAACTGCGTACTTTACATAAATTGTGCATGGGATACGTGAAAACTAATAGATTTCTAATGAATCAACAAAAATGTAAAAATGAAGAAAAGAAACCAAAAACCGCCTAAAACTTATTTAAACAAGTAGCGGTAATAAGATAACAGACAAAAAGGACCTGCCACAAAAAATGCATAATCTACAAAAAGTAATCCAATTAGACGATAAGAGAACTAAGGCAGAAGAAAAAAACTCCACACAAGACGATAAAAATTAAGGCGAAAAATAAACATGCCTGACTCATCTGAAAAACTTAACGTTCACCTAAAGGGCGAAATAGCTGACAAGTTTTGCCGTATTAAGAAGTTCTTAGGCCTAGAACAGGACACCGAAGTTATTAGGGCTCTAATCACCTGGTACTACAACCTAAACAAAGACGAATTATCAGGTCCACCCAAAACGATGTATCACATCAACCTAAATGACAAAGGTGTGCTTGTCTGGGATCCTGATTTACGCAAGGCAGTTCAGCTCTATTTTTCCAAGCAGGGCATTACCTGTCAGGAAGATGAGGAAACCGATTCTTGCAAACATGTCATGTTTGCCCTTTCAAAACCAGATATTCAAGAAGTTATTCGCACACGCAAAAAAGAAGGCTGGCAACTCCCAGACGTCTAAAGAAAGCACTATTATTTGATAAGCCTCTTCTTTAAAAGTTACACTTTTAAGCAACCTACACATATTTTTTTTCAAGTCGAAAAAGAGGTTTAGTATTTGGGAAAGAAAAAAGTGTTAAGCGAAGGCGCAATCGGCGAACTGGTCTATCCTGGACAAGGCGAAGTCTTAGGCGTAGTGATTAAGTTGCTTGGTTTCGACCGCATACTTGTTAAATGCCAAGATGGCGCTGATCGTTTATGCCGAATACGAGGCAAAATGAAACGTCGCGTTTGGATTCGTGAAGGCGACATAGTTATTGTTTCACCATGGGATTTCCAAACTGCTGAACGCGGAGATGTTGTCTGGCGTTATACTCATTCGCAATCAGATACACTTAGACGCAAGGGCATTTTAACTCTGTAATATTTTTTAAGATTTTTCCTCTCTATTTGTTCGACTTGTTTTAATACTTAAAAGCTGTTAGTGTGGTTGATATTATGTCTGGAAAAGCTCAAGAGCGTATAGCCCACACCGAAAGAAGAATAGAACGTAGAGACAAAATGCTAAACCACGATAAATCCAAAGAACGCGCTACTGTGGAAGAGGTTTTTGACCAAACAACCCGAATGGTTGTTTTTGATTTAATGAACAGCGGTAAACTCTATGAGCTCAACGGCGTTGTGAGTTCAGGAAAGGAAGCGCGAGTTTACTGGGGTACAACTAAAGAAGGGGTTGATTTAGCAGTGAAAATTTACCTAACTTCTTCAGCTGAATTCAAACGGGGCATGCACAAATACATTGAAGGTGACCCCCGATTCAAGGATGTTAAACACGATACGCGTTCTTTGATAGCTGTTTGGGCGCAAAAAGAGTTTCGAAATTTAGGAGAAGCTGATGTAGCAAAGGTGCGGGTTCCAAAACCAATCGCTGTCAAAAGCAACGTTGTAATTATGGAGTTCATTGGTAAAGGAGGTATTAGCGCACCCTCGCTCAAAGAACAAGCACCAACTAACCCTGAAAAAGTGTACAAAGTTATAGTGACCTATCTTAAACGTCTTTACCAAAAAGCCAAAATTGTTCACGGTGACTTGAGTGAATACAACATTATGATGTGGAAGGGTAGACCAGTAATCTTTGATGTTTCCCAATCTGTTTCGATTCTGCATCCGCTAGCAGATTTCATGATAAAACGTGATATTGCAAACGTAAATAGGTTCTTTAGTCGGTTAAGTGTTGAAGTATTTTCAGACGACGAATTGTATAATATGGTTGTTGGTAAATAATGTCTGGTCAAGAGACTTTTGTTAAAATTCCAAAAGAACGCGTTGGTATATTAATTGGTCCTGAAGGTAAAGTCAAACAGGAAATAGAAACAAAACTAAGCGTAAAACTAGATATTGACAAAGAAGGCAGTGTCTGTATAAAGCTTCCAGAAAACATACCTGACCCATCCGTTTTTCTACGAGCCAAAGATATAGTGACTGCCATTGGGAGAGGATTTACTCCCGAAACTGCTTTCCGCCTACTCCGTAACGAAGATGACATCTTTGAAATGATAGATTTACGCTTGATTTTTGGGCGATCAGAATCAGACATAACAAGAGTTAAGGGTAGAATAATAGGGACAGAAGGCAAAACTCGAAAGCTAATTGAAGAGTTAACAGAAGCTGACGTAGTTGTGTACGGTCACACCATAGGTATTATTGGCAGTTTTGAAGAAGCAGATGCTGCCCGTAATGCTGTTCAAATGGTTGTTGAAGGTTGCCAACATCACACGGTTTACAATTATCTGCAGAAGAAAAGAACCGAACTAAAGAAGCAGAAACTAGAATTGTGGGAGAAGCGGCCAGAAGACAAATAATTTTTCGGTGTTTCTCAAAGGTAAAAATGCCTAAAGAAGTAAATCAGATATTTTTTTAAATTTTGCATTGCATTAGCCATTTATACAAGTGCTTACTTCTTTTTTTATCAAGGACTGCTTTTTTATGGCAAACAAAATAAAAGTTGGAGATCAAGCACCAGATTTTACTCTCCCAGATGAGAATTTAAAACCAATAAGCCTGAGAGATTTTATAGGTAAAAAAGTCGTGTTGGCTTTTTTTGTTGGAGCCTTCACTTCGACCTGCACTAAAGAGGTTTGTGAGTTTCGAGATACAATGTCTCGAATGGTTGATCTAAAGGCTAAAGTTATTGGCATAGACCTGACTACGCCCTTCTCAAGTAAACGTTTTTCTGAAAAGAATAGGCTGCCCTTCCCAGTTCTGAGCGATAGCAAGCATGAAGTTTTTGAAAAATATGGGCTACAATTCTCTCCTTGCGATAACAATGAATGTTGCTTTGGAACTGGTTGTTACCCTGTTGTCAAACGTTCAATTTTTGTTCTCGACGGAAAAGGTATTGTACGTTACATTTGGGTTTCCAAAAATTCAGATGTCGAACCAAGTTATGAGGATCTGCAAAAAGTTGTAGAACAGATTGCTTAAGTAAAAGTTTTTTGGGCAGTGTCCTAACTTAGATTGTTTAATATACTTCTTCAAAACAAATAGAGAAATATGGCTAGACCAAGAAGCAGCATTCAAATTACCTGTCAAAACGCTCAGTGCAAATACTACCTCAAAGAAAAGGGAAAAAACCTAATTAAACGTGGAAAAAACCGCGCCGGGCACCAACTCTACAGATGCCTTCACTGCGGCTACACATTCTCCGAGACCATACTAACCCCACTCTATCACAAACACCTCTCAGAACAAGAAATCACAAGAATCGCCAAACTTCTAGTCGAGAAGAACGGAATCCGATCCATTCACAGAATCACCGGACACCATCGCGACACGATAGGCAACCTACTGGAAGACATGGCTGAACACGCCGACCAACTCAACAATACTCTCCTTCGCGACCTTGGTCTGTCGACATATGAAATGGATGAACTATGGACGACCGTTAAAAAAAACAGAAAAAAATTAAGCATAACAGCGCAGTTGCAACTCAAGAAGGTAGCATGTACATCTACACAACGGTGAAGCGGAACTCATACCTCTTTGTAACGTTTGCAGTCGGCAAGTGGACTAATCAAACTTGCAGCACAATGCTTAGCAAATTCAAACAACAGCTAAGAATTCCAAAGAAAGATGAGAAGATCGAAGTGTTCACAGATGGAAACGACGATTACACTTATGCTCTGCCCGTTTACTTCAAGGTTAAACGGCTTAACTATGGGCAGCTTGTGAAGGTAAGAGACCACAACGGTAGACTAATTCGCAAAGAGAAAAAGATTCTGTATGGCGATCCTGATGTTGACGATGTCGAAACGGTCAATGTGGAGAATTTTAATAGCATTCTAAGGGAACGGGTTGGCAGGTTGGTTAGGAAGACGAAGTGTTTTTCAAAAAGAAGAGCTGCCTGGCTTGTGCCTTAAGCGTTTTTCAGTTTTATTGGGATTTTATTTCGGAATTTAGGAGAGGTAAAACGCCTGCGATGCTTGAGGGGTGTTCCTCGAAAATCTGGACTTGGCATGACTTCTATTATTCAGAATTAAACCATCTAACTTAGGACAGTGCCGTTTTTTGTTTCAAAAACAAAGTGCATTGACCTTGGCATTTTATATTACATTATCTTAAAACTGGCTTTTGAGCATGCATTTAGAACTTCAAAGCACATTCGTGCTCAAGTAAATCTAAGCAAAAAACAGACTCTGATTTATCGCCACATATAGAAAAGTTTTGTTTTAAAAAATAGGTGGGCTCTTCGAGGGTAATTTCAACTATTCAAGTACAAACTTGAAAGGTATCATTATTACCGTCTCACACTCAAGATCCTCATCATCCGTAATGTCTTCGGGGCCAGAGTCGTCATCGCCCACCCAGAACAAAACACAGCCTGTCAATCATTAAAACATTGGGTAATTATAGAAAAGACTGCAAACTTGCTTGTGCCCTCTTACGAGAATCATCTGGGTTATTAGGCCATCTTTATTTTATCGATGAAATGGGCTTGTAACTTTGCGATTTTGGGGGTAATAACTGCTTGGCAATAGGGCTCTTTAGGGTGCTTTTTGTAGTAGTCTTTGTGATAGCTCTCAGCTTTAAAGAACAATTTTAGGGGTTCAATTTTGGTGACGATGGGTTTGCTCCAGATTTCCTCCTTGGTTAGTTCCTCGATTAGTTTTTCTGCTTCAGATTTTTGTTCTGGGGCACTATAAAATATAGCTGAGCGGTATTGTGTTCCTATATCTGCACCTTGGCGGTTGAGCGTTGTAGGGTCATGAATAGTGAAGAATATCTCCAAAATCTCTTTGTAGGCTATGATTTTGGGGTCAAAAAATATCTGGGCTGCCTCCGCATGTCCGGTGGTACCTGAGGAAACCTCTTCGTACGATGGGTTCGATATCGTGCCACCTGTGTAACCAGGCTCTATTCGCTCAACGCCCTTAATTATGCTGAACGCTGCTTCGGTACACCAGAAACAGCCGCCTGCTAAGGTGGCAACCTCTAAGTTTTTGTTTTCGCTTTTTGATTGACCCATAAAAACCAGCCTATGCAATATAATAATATGGAGACAGAGAGCTTAATTGTTTGTGGCTGTCATGACACAATAACTTAATTTCTATTAATCCTCTTAAGACAATGCTTCAGTTGCGTTAGGAGCATTCTCGAAAATATTTTGCGTAATATCAAATACTCTACAATTTTATCTGCTGCTCTAAAACAGAAAATATGCACTTGTATTAATCTGCCTTCAATTATTTTTAACCCTGTAATTTGACTAAATTTAATTATTTCCCTTTACGATAGAACCTGCTTGATTAACGAGCATAAAATCAGCTTTAGACTCTTTTAATATTCCTTCGTATGCTTGTTTTTGTATTACGATCATTGCATCAGTTAATTCGTTCATGCCGTCAGGAGTGTATGAATTGTGAGTTTTGCATTCAGGGTCAAAGAAATGCAATGTATCTTTTGGTCTTCCCGAACCAATTAAACTGAGAATTTCCACCGAAATTTTCTTTCACGCCCGGTTCCAATCTTTTTCAGGTATCATAAAAGGCTATGTTTCCCAAAATATCGCCTAAAAAAGCTGGTGTATCAAAATTTTAAAGCTTATTGACAACTAATTTATCTCAATTTACAATAATTATTTCTTGTTTGCCTGTAAATTCGTAGCGGAATGCATTTTACGGTCTAAGTATTTACAAACTAGCAAGGTTTTCTCAAAGTGACATATACCAAGGAAAAATCCCGACATAATAATCTGTTGAAATCCATTCGGATTACGCCGTTGGCTTCAGAAAGCTTTGGTGTTCGTTCAATGTGCACTCTGGTAGAAACCCCAGACGTAACGGTGATTTTGGATGCTGGTGTATCGCTTTGTCCATACCGCTTTAGTCTGCCACCCCACCCGATTGAGTTTCAAGCTATCGCTTCCCTGCGGAAAAAAATCGCAGAAGCCGCTGAAAAAGCCACAGTAACAATGATAAGTCATTACCACTTCGATCACCATACCCCCTCTTTCGAGGATTGGGTTGTAAATTGGACCGAAGAAGACAAAACAGCCCGCCAAATCTACCAAGACAAACTTGTCCTCGCCAAGAACCCGAATGAAAAAATCAACGATAGTCAGCGTCAACGTGCTGGGGTGTTTCAGAAAACAAGCGGCAGATATGCTAAAGCGTTGGAATCGGCAGACGGAAAAACTTTCAAATTTGGTGGTACGTCTCTGCATTTTTCTGAGGCTGTGGCTCATGGGACTGAGGATTCAATATCGGGTTGGGTAATAATGGCTGTCTTTGAGCATGGTGGGGAGCGATTTATGTTTGCTCCTGATATTCAAGGACCGATGTCTATGCGTACATTGGAGTTGATTTTGGCTGCCAAGCCTAATATTATTATGCTAGGCGGTCCACCGCTGTATCTTCGAGGTGTCCGTGTTGAGATGACGCAGTTAGATCATGGACTGCGTAATCTAGAGCAGATCATTGAAGAGGTACCCTTGGTTATTTTGGAGCATCATGCCCTCCGTGATCAGGCTTGGAGACCGAAAATGGAAGCGGTTTTTCAGAAAGCTTGCAAGGTGGGACACAGGATTTTAACTGCTGCCGAATTCGTTGGAAAGGAAAATCTGTTATTGGAATCTATGAGAAAACAACTTTACCTTGACCAACCGCCGTCTGCTGAGTTTAAGATGTGGATAAAAACGCTAAACTGCAAAAAAATCGCTATGCCACCTATCTATTTTTAGTTTTACCGGAAACAAAAAATATCAGCAAAGAAGTTATCGATAGTGTTTGAATTAAGCTTCGTCGCCTTTGTTGCATTGATAAGCTTTGTTATAGTGCCATTGATCGGAATCATTAGTGGAATCTTAATTGCTGATGGCTTTGGTATAGCTGCTATATTCATGTTGTGTAAGAGTATTTAGCATCGTAGGATCAAAGTTGTTTTCTGAAACCGGGCAGAGGTTCACCGTAGAAATCAACATAATAGTTAGCTCTCCTTCTTGAGAGGCTGTATTTAGAATCATTAGCGTTTTTTAATGTTTGTTTGCTTTGTCTTTGATGTTTTTCTCGGCTTACCCATTACAGCTGCTTTCCTGAGGTCCAAAGGCGTATTTATGTAAAAGAAGGTCTTAAAATCAGGATCCAGTTGTTCAATCACCATCGTAGAAATATAACGGACTCCGCGCAACTTTTCTACCATCGTTTGCATATCCGATCCATCTTCTGCTAACGCTTCTTTTGTAGCTTGAATTGCCTGTTTTGTGTTGTAAACAGCGTGCAAGGGTTCAATTTCTTGGTCTGTCCATCTTGGAATCGCCGCTGCCTTCCCAACGCAGCAATCCAAAAGCAAAGACAAGACTTCTGAGGAAATAAACGGGCTGTCAAACCTTAGAAGTGCAGAATATTCGCCTTCAGCAGCTTTAAAACCTGTTAAAGCACCTGCCAAAGGCCCTTTGGATCCGCAAGAATCAACAACAAATCTGACTTTTTTAGAAAAAACCAATTTTGAATATAAATCTGCTTGCTCTTGAGATTTTGTAACAACGATTACTTCTTCAACAAGCCCTTCAACGGAATTAATTACATAATTAAGCAAGGGTTTGCCTTCCAATTCCAGAACGCCTTTATCGCTTGTAAATCCTTTTGAGGAATCGCCTGCCAGAATAATCGCTGATCTGTTCAATTAATACATCTCCTATTTCGAAAATCTAGCACGTACCGTGTTGTTTAAGCTTTTTCATAAAAAATGAAAAGAGTGGACTAGTTTACATCGTTGTCTTCTATTTTTCTAGCAATCTCAGCCAATATCTTGGTGAAGGGATGGTCTGGTTTATCTTGCACGAAAATCAAGTTTCCTTCCGCCCTGAGAATTTCGCAGAAACATGGAACCATTCCGAGCAATGGTACTTGATAATCAGTTTTAATTTTGTTCTGCATCTCGCTTTTCTTGGCAGTTATGGAGGTATCGAGTACTTTGTTTAGGACTAAGCCTGTTTTCTTTTCGAATAAGTTGTAGAGCTCGGCTAACATTCGTTTTGTTCCATCAACATCTGATCTATCTCCTGTTGTTGCTACAACCACGAAGTCTGCGGCTACAATGGCGTTAATAGATGAGTATTGTAGACCTGGGCTTGTGTCAAAGAAAAGGTAATCGAATTTGCCGTCTTTGAGCAGTGACTCTCTAAGGGCGAGAAGGCGACCTAAAGCACGCATTTCCCATTTGCGATCTTTTGATGAAAGGTCGCGTATTGCTTCTGTTGAAGGATTTGCCAAGCAAGCGTAGAATTTACCGTTTCCAGGTATTCTACTGCTTAAATCTATCAAGGTCTTGTCGATTTCGCAGGTATTGTTTAAGTAATCGTTTAACCAGAAATTGGCCGTTGGTGTTTTCAGTATAGCAAACAAGCTTGGAGCTCGGAAGTCAAGGTCAAAGATACAAACTTTCTTGCCATTTTTGGCCATTGTGGCAGCTAAATTGACTGAAAGTGAAGTTTTTCCTGTTCCGCCCTTGTATGAATGAACTGCAACAATTTTATTCATATGCTCAACTCTGAACTTCTTTATCTATGAAAAAGTAGGCTTTTCTACCTTTTCGTTCTTTCTTTAAGTAACCCATGGTAACTAGTTGATTAAGGTATGCACTTTCCACGGCTCTAGCACGTTTAGTTTGTTCAGCGATTTCTTCAGCGGTTGCTCGACTGCATCTGCAAATAGACATTGCTGTTTTTCGTAAATGGTCAGGCATGGATAGAAGTGTCATTACGTCTAGTGATGCATCTGGTAATGATAGGGATGGTTTTTGGTAGTTTGAGTTGTTGTTACCGGTTTTTTGGATTTCGATCATTATTTCCACTTTGTCATTAAGCTTCTCGAGGGTTTCTTCTATTTTTTCTAAAATGTTTGAAGGTTTTCTATTTGAATGTTCGTTTTTGATCAAGTCTCTTCCTCGAGTTGTTATTCGTGTGTACACTTGGATAATTTAATCCTGAGTATTTATTAAGTCTTGCGATATTGTAGTACTTATTTGGGCTAAGTACCTTAAAACATACAAACAGTTTAGACATGAATTGAAAATAAGTAAAAATATTTGATTATAAGTTGAAGAGATTTTAAAGAATTAAACTGGGGGATTAATAGGGAAGCGGAGTTTGGTTTCTTGCTTCCTCTACGATAGGTAAAACTTCTTTTAATTCTTTGAAGTATTTCAATACCGTAATTCCGCGTTGCGTAACTGCGAATACCACGCGTGCTTTTCCGACGGTACGTTCTTCAACTAAACCTTGCTTTATGAGAAACTCCAGGTATTCTTTAAGAACACTGCAGTTAACGTTTGCTTTGTACATAACGTGAGTTAACTTGAGTGGACCTCGATGGGCAAGTACCGTGAGAATGTCGACATACATTTCAAGTTTTGAGCGACGCACTTTTGTATTCCTCTTTTTCTGTTACATGATTCGTTTTATTATAAATGATTTATGTATTGATAATAAGTGCTTTTGACCATGTTAGCGATTAATTGACGGTTTTTCTTGTAGCCTTGTTTAACACATTTAATCTATTTTCGAAGGCCGTGACCATGTCATCTATTATTATTTCACGCAATTCGGTAGACAGACTGTTGATTTCCTCATCAAAAACACTTGCTAATTTTGTTTCTAATTCTTTCCTATCTTTTTCTGCAATTTGTTTCGTACACTTTTCCTCCCAATTCTTATGACAAACCAGAAAGGTTGAAGGTATTTAACTAACTTATGAAAGCAACCTACTTATCCAAAATTAATAACTAAAAACATTACATTCCCATTTAATACTTAATATATATTATAATCTTTGACGGTCCAAAGGTCAAAGATTTTTGTTTGATGCAGCAAACGTTCTATTGCTAAATTAAATACTCTATAATTGTTGTTGTTTGTATGCAATCACAAATAAATTTAAGTGACCTATAGTACTTTTTATTTAAAAAGAAGCATAAATGAAACTTTCATATTTCTAGAAGGTATTTTTTTTTGTATAATTCATTCAAAGAGAAATCATGGAGTGTTTTACTACTCAAAGGCAAATTATCAAATGATCAAGTTCGAGCGGAAAGATGCGAAAACTGCAAATCAACAGCTGAAGTCTTAATTACAAACTATAACAACCCAAACTTACTATTATTTGGCTGCAAGGACAGTAAATGCAGACACAGGTTTCTACGTATGAATTTTGACTCATAAGGAAATTAAACTACCTGATAAAACGATCCGATGGGTTTATTTGGAACTTATATGCAAAAATCTAAATTAAGAATTAATGTGAACGCAATTTGGCGTTTCAAATTTTGAAATCAGTCATTAATTTCAGTTTTATTTGTTTTCTCTTGGCTATGATGTTGCTTTTTCGTTAGGATTGTGTGATTTTATTCTACGTTTTCTTCAAAGGCTAAAACCTTAATAGTGGAAAATTGGGTTTAATTTATTAATCTGTTATTATCAATATATTATTGGTTATTTTATTGAAAGCGTATTTAATGTTATCATGCAATACGTTATCCTGCAAAGTAGGCGCTAAAACCAAAATTTTAGACGAACTAATAAAAATGGGCCTATCCAAAAAAAATATATACTTGCTACTTGGCCCAGCAGAAGTTTTAATTCAACTAAACGCACTCAAAAGTCTTAGACGAATTTATCAGCAAATGGTTTAACCCAATTAGAAAAATAACTACCCAAGCAGGAAAAATCGATAAAATGGAAACCTTCATAGTCGTCTCAGAAGGCAAAACCTACATTGAAGAACCATATGCTTTCTTGTTTATACATTTTCAACCAATAAATCTTGAGTTAGTTCAAGAAAAACTTCAAAGCATGCCTAAAGTTCTCTCAGCTGACACCGTCTTTGGACCCTACGACATAATATGCTCAGTAAAAGCAAACGACAACAAAGACCTACAACTACTAATATCTCAAATACAAGAAGAAATCCCGCAAATACAAATAACCGAAACTGCAATAGTAGCTTCACTCTACTAACACACAAACTACCTTCATCAAACTATTTTCTTTCAGAGTTCTTATAATAAATCAGTTACTGAAAGGAAAGTCTACTTTTACTTTTCACAGAAAAGGTGCTTTTAAAATAAGCTCAGGGCTCGAAAGCAAAAAAAGTAATGCGAAATTACTTCGTCTGAGGCTTGAACCAAAGAACTTTAAGCTTATAGCCATAATTATGAAAGCAGTAAAGTAGAGCGACCGAGAGCCGATAGTACTTGTTCAGTAACTGTTTTTTTTCCGAGATTTCTAACAATATCAGCGGCTACAATTATTCCTACTAATTTATTATGCTCCAAAACTGGAAGTCGTCTAATCTTATTATTTGCCATCTTTGTAGCTGCCTCCTTAATAGAAGCATCAGCATCAACTGTAACAACAGATTTAGACATAATCTCTGAAACCCTATTACTCGAAGACAATTTTTCCGCCACAACTCTTCTGACAAAATCTCTTTCAGTAACTATACCTACAAGAGTTTCGCCATCCATAATAACCAAACAACCAACACTATGGGAAGCCATAAGCTGTGCTGCTTCCAAAATGCTGTGATCAACACCGATAACAACGACGTGCCAAGTCATGATATCTTTTACTATAGACATAACGACAATGAATAAAAAGTAACTTAAATAAGTTTTCAAAATTAAATTTTTGCAGTTAACTGAATATAACAATTTCCTATAATGTACAGTATACTATTACGCCTCTACATTATTGAGACATCAAGGAATACGAGGTAGATCCAAGGCTTGCTGTAACTAACTTTTTTCCAAGGATATTGCTAAAAAACTCAAGGTGTTGATAAAATCTTCATTACAGAAAAAAGGATAATCTATTAAAAAACCGATATCTTCCGTTATCAGGTTGCCAAAGGATTATAAAATTAAATATTTAAAAAAAAAGTGGAATTTTTCAATTTTCTATATCTATATTTTTCCACCTAGTTTGCAGATCAAGTCTGAGCCTTATCGTTGGTTACGACCCACCTAAGCCCTTAAACGCTGCAGATTCTTTAAGACGTTTCGAACCTACTGCTTCACAACTTAGATGATGCCAACGCTATGCATGTTCAGCCCATAGAGGCAAAGTCTTTATCACGCACTAATTTTCCGCTGTTTCAATTAATGCGTTTCCATGCCTCAATGCATTGCATCTAAAGCATGCTCCCTGACCTGCATATGTAACTTAGTTTGTACTTTATAATAAATTTTGTGACATTTATGCAACAAAATTTTGTATTACTGTGCTATTTAGAACATTTATTAGTTACAATTTAAGCATAACGGAAAAACTGAAAGATATTGGAATCCAAAATTCCTGCTAATAGACTTAGTACAGTACAATGTCTACCAGGTATGTGACTATTAAGAAGTAAATACGGGATGATGAACCAAAAACATCTCACAAGCTTTTTCAATTGTTTTTGCCTCGAGTAAGCGCTCTAATTCCGAATTGATAAAAAGTTAACTCTGCCATAAAAGGGGATGAGTACTTCTAATTATTTGAAAGCTTAGTTCCGAAAACAGTACTGAAAAGCTCAGGGGCATTAGTTAACGAAAAGTACTGCCGAAAAATTTTTACTGTTTAGCCCTATTTGATTTATGAATAGCCACTATTTATTCATATTTAATGTTTTATATACTTTAAATGTATTTTATTTAAGAAAATCGCCCTATTATTCATCCACAAATAATGTTTCTTTTTGTTTTTTATCGACGGATAAGCTTTATAGTAAGCTCAGCATTAAACAACCTTGCAAAGTAATTTGCTAAAAGCAATAAAACAGGAAGTGAAAAATTAAATGTCCTCATATCCAAAAGAGATGCACAAGGCAACCTGCGCAGACTGCGGAAAAGAATGTGATGTTCCTTTCAAGCCAGACGGAAGCAGGCCAGTATACTGCCGAGAATGCTACGCAAAACGAAGACCACCACGTCGATACTAAGCTCTTAAGCTTACATTTTACTCGTTTAACAATATCCTTTTTCTTTTTTAATTATCTTAAAAATTTTGTAGAATTTAGATTTTCTTGGAAAAGACTATTCTTTTGCTATTTGATTTATTGCAATAAATTAAATAGCTCATGTATATTTTGAAATAATGGATTGATTATAATTGTAGGTCAGCCATTTCTACTGTTCTTCGAAGTAATCGTGATCGAGTTTCAGAAAGAACCCTTTTGTCAGTTACTAGAAGACCAAGGTCGTTGGCAGTTAAAGCCAAGATTTTTTGCACAAGAATTTGAGCAGCCCGCCCAATTTCCTGTACTGGAGGGTCGGACTTTTTCATCACAGGTTCCAACACAACAATCTGCAAAAGGATAGTTTAAATCCAATTCTATTGTGTTTTTTGTGTAATCATAATCCACTATCGTGAATGGTTCCAACCTGCACACTTGGGGTCTTACTGGATAGATTGCACATTTGTTTTCTTTTGTAAGAAAAAAACAGGAGCCATCTTCTTTTCTTTGAATCCAACAGACTCCATTTTCATCAGGATCACCCAAAAAACCTTTGAAGCCTTTGGCCTCTATTCGTTTTTGTTCAGTTTTACTTATGTCGGGTGGCTGCATTCGGCAGCAGATTCCACAATTTTTGCATCGGAAGCCCACAGAATCTGGGAAGATAACATTTTCGAACTTCAAGGTAAATGTGAATTGATCCAAAATGGTTTATTTAGGTTATGCGATCAAAATGAATAAGTGACTTTATTGTTCCAAGCTTTTAAAGATCAGGAGGATAAGGCTTTAACATATTTAAAACACTATTTACATTGAGTTTATGCGTGAAAGATATGGCGCCTAAAGCTAATTTTAATCCTGAAAAAATTCGCCGAAGAAAAAGAACGATAGGTGTAGTTGCAATAATACTTCTCCTTATAATCACAGTTTTAGCTATCTTTCTTCATATTTCTTTTCTTGTTTGGGTTGTTGCAGATTTGGCTGTGGCAGCTGTAGCTAACTTGCTGTTGAGAAGAGTTGGAAGAATGCCGCTCTAAAACAATAACACGTAGTCTACCAAACACTGAGAAGTAGTCAGTATTTGAATCTCAGACAATCTTCAGCATATCGAGTAAGATATTTAGAAAGTAACTTTTTTCTAAGTTTTACAGTAAAATAATTTACTTAACAATGATATTTTGGACGTTTAGCTTCTTTAATCCAGAATAGAGGGTCATCAACCTGTATAATCTGGACTTCACAAACATTGCTCGGATTAGTAATTGCTGAGCGGAATTTTGGCGATACATTAGGGTTAGTAAGAAATTCAATTCGGGATTTTTCCAATTGCTCTGCGATGTTCTCAGCTTTTTTGTTTGCGTACCCGCGGTATTTTACACTTTTGCCTTCAATGATGGCTTTGTCAAAGCCTTCTTTGGTGGTTTGAATTAGTTTTTCTCCGTCTCGGATGAACCAACAGTAGGCGATTGGAGCAGGCTTGTTCATAATAATCGTAGCTATATCATTTAGTGATTGTAATTAACGTTGTCCATAGAATTGGGGTTATGCGCCTCAGAACCATTATTTTTTTTCAGTCATCTTTGGAGTAATCAGAATTAACTGATAACTCCTACTTTCGTGCAATTGTCATCATAGGCGCCGTTTGATTTCAAATTAATACTTGGATTATTCTTTAAAAAGAAAACTATTGTGCCTCAGAATTCGTATAACTGACATCATTTGCAGGACTACCAATCCATTTCAGACTGACGTGTTAATCATCATAGGCAATCTCTAATGTATAATGTTAAATAAAAATAATCCATTCAGATGAAATAACATTGATTTAATAATTTAAATAGAAAAAATAAAAACTATAAGGGGAGAGTAAAAACACGTTTAGACTAAATTAACTAGTCTGTGTTTTGCTCTTCTTTTCTTTTTTTGCTTTACGTTTTTCGTCGCGTTCTTTCTTAGTTAACGGTTTTTCTTTTTTCGGCATCGGGTTTTACTCCGAGAGTAACCTTATAGCGATAACATGCTTTAATAACTTTCCAAAATTAAGTGTATTCTCTGAACGTATGACCGCATTTTGTGCACCGCATAAACTGAGTTGACGCCTCATCGCCGCCGCGAGTCTGCACTTGCCACACATAAACCATATTGTTGTCGCATTTATCACATTTCATTTTTATAGTCTGCATAGTTTGCATTTTTGACTCTTCTTCGGAAATTATAGTCATAAATGGTTTAGGTTTAGGTGTTATAACTGCGCCTGTTCGCGCCTCAGTTTTCTTATCAATAGGCTGCTTTGTAAAGCTGCATTTAGAGCAGCATAATTCAAACGCGTTGCCTACTGTTCTTTTAGGTTCAAGGCGACAACCGCATTTTGGACAAAACTCCATGAATCAGAATCCTCACTTTACCTTTCCATAAAGCAGGTAAATAGGATATAAGGCTTATTTTTCTAAATCACGGAAACTCTGGTGAAAAAGGTCACAAACTTTAACTATATTCTTTAAGTCACAACCTAACTGAAAAAGGTAAAAATATGCAAAACCAAAATACACCGACAAACGAGTGGCAAACAATCGAGCATGCACTGGCATATTTGGCAAGAGCAGATAAGCTGCCGCACCGAACAGAAGGTGAAAAAGTGCTTTTGGAGCAAATTCCAATCAACGCCAAGCGAGTTCTGGATTTAGGAACTGGCGATGGAAGGTTGCTTGCTCTGATAAGATTGAATAATCAATCGGTTGAAGGTGTGGCTTTGGATTTTTCTGACCCAATGATTGAGCAAGCAAAAAAACGCTTCATAAACGACAGCAATGTCTCTGTAGTTAAGCATGATTTTAGCTTGCCGCTTTCTGCTGAAAAGTTGGGACAGTTTGATGCAGTCGTTTCCAGTTTAGCAATTCACCATTTAACGCATCCAAGAAAAAAACAGCTATACACGGAAATATTTACTCTCTTGAAGCCTAACGGAGTCTTCTGCAACCTTGAGCATGTATCTTCAGCGAGTGAGAACTTGCATTGGAAATTTGTTAAGACCATTGGTTGGACTCCCCAGATGGAGGATCCTTCAAACAAACTCTTAGATGTCCAAACACAACTGCAATGGCTAAGAGAAATTGGGTTTGTAGATGTAGATTGTTTCTGGAAATGGCTTGAAATAGCGCTTCTGATAGGTTCTAAACCCTAATTTTTTTAGGGCTAAGTCGTATGACAGAAAGATATTAATAATAAAACGCTCCAAAAGAGCTATTAGGAGTTTTAAAAAAAAATGTCGTATTCAAATCCACCTCCACCACCACCTCCACAATCTAGCACAAACTTGGCAACAATAAAAACATATATGCTGATAGCCTTCATCTTCTCGATTCTTTTTGTGATCGTTTGGATAGGTGCTGCCCTTTCGACTTTAGCTACCTTTGCTCTCTTTTCAGTCGTCGGACTTGGTTTCTTTGTGTTATTACCAGCAATTGTATATATGGTGCTGTTCGCATTTTCAATAATAGTATTTCTCAGAGTTTATAAAATGTACAAAGCAGCTAACGCGGGCGATATAGCAACACTAAAGGAAACAAGCAACATGATGTGGGCTATAATAGCGCTTATTTTTGCAGGCGTTATTCCTGGAATTATGCTAATAATTGCTGATGGACCAATCAAGCAACTCTAAAGCTTGCAATAGAATAAGAAATAACTACCTTTTCTTTTTTTTCAAACTGGATTTTATTTAAAAAATATGTGGACTATTAACCTTGAAGCGAAAGGTTACTTCAACTCTGAAATCCAAGTTTTAAATGCCTGTTCACTTAGACCGCTACCCAGTTGCCCATCAAGCCTTCTACTAACCTTGCTATTTTCAAAGAGAATTATGGTTGGTACAGCAGGTATGTCATAGTGGTCCCAGAATGGATTGTCATAGTCGTCTAAGAGAACATGAATAACCCTTTCGAAACCCATGATAGATACAATTTTGTCGAAAGTTGGGACAAATCTCACACAATAGGGGCACCATGCAGAATAGAACAACGCGAGGACCTTCTTATTTTTCTTCAATTCGGAATCAAGGACTTGCTGAGTGTATACTTTGAGCATGTTTTCCCATGTTAAAGAACGGTTTTAGGGTTTTTTAAACCTGCCGTTCTTATTGTTTTTTGTGGTTAATCTTTAGGCGACACCTAAAATAACCTTAAACGTAGATTAATAGTAGACATAAAATGAAGCCGAAAAACTACAAACGGGGATACCCTGTAGCAATGCTAATAGGAATAGAGGTAGACCACGTTGCATTATGGCAGATTTTTAGCCAAGTTGCTAAACCCCAACAAACCATACCCATAAATGGTGTACGAAAAGACCAAAAAGCACTCTATAACTTTCATGAATCTATCGTAAAAGCATTAAGACCCGTTTTAAAAGAAGGTGTACGAAGCATTGTAGTAGCTTCGCCGCCAAGAACCAGTTTTGCACAAGAATTCCTTTATCACATTAAAGCTCATCATGCATGGCTAGCGCAGGGAACAAATAAAGCCTCTTTCTCGCAAATAACAGGCTCTGCAAGCTCACCTCCACAGGTAGCAGCCTTAACAAAAACATCAGCTTTCAAACAACTAATACAGGAAAACGCCACTGAAGAAACCGAGAACCTGCTTGAAATTCTCGAAAAACGCCTCATTAAAACCGATAATCTTGTGCTCTTTTCGCTGCAAGAAGCAGAAACCCTTATTCTAAATCCCCAGGCAGCAGGAAAACCCCAGCCTGAATATTTAATGCTAACAGATGATTATCTTGCAGGCAGTCGTCAGAAGAACAGAGTTAACCGTCTTATGATGATTGCCGCAAAAAACGGGGTTAAAACAAGAGTGATAAATTGTGAATCAAACGCGGGTGCACGTGTTACGCAGCTAGGCGGTATTGTGTGTTTGGCAAAACACGATTAAAGTAGATCCTCTTGCTTTAGCTGGTCAATAGAGATTTTGCCTGTATGCAATGCTGTAGCCACTAAAGCACCTGAAATACCAAGGTTTTTTAATTCAACTAAATCGCTGATTTCTCGAACGCCACCTCCGACGTAAACATCAACGCCTATTTCTGCAATTACCTTCTTGAGAAAATCAATGTTCACACCTTCACTGCTGCCAACCCGCAAAAGATCCAAAACAATCATTTGTGAAACCCCCATTTCCTTGAACTGCCTTAGAAGGCAAAAGGGGTCACTGCATCCATTATATCCTAACTTTACAAGAATTTCATTTCCTTTCAAATCCAAACTGATAACTACACGTTCACTTCCAAAAAGCCTGACAGCATCTAACACAAAACTATTCTTTTGAAGGGTTTCAGTTCCAATGACAAGTTTTGAAACACCTATGTCCAACATTTTTTGAGCTCTTTCAATGTTTGTCACACCTGCATCAACCATTAATTTTATGTCAGTTTCATCACTTATTTTTTTTAGAATATTAAAGTTAGTTGAGCAATCTATTATTGCATCCAAATCTGCTACGTACAAATCGCTGAAACCAATATTCTTTAAAGCTAAAGCGACTTGTGAGGGTTCAACCGATTTGGTTAGGATACTCTGAAGTGGCTGGTACTCTTTTCTTCGCCCTCCAACTGCATGCACAACTATTTTGTTTAAAATGTCAATTACTGGTATAACTTTCAAGTTGCAGCCTTCCCCTTGAAGTGAGTGTTAGCGTATACAAAAACATAGCCTTTCTTGAATAATTGACTTTTCTAAAGAGTTTTTTCGCAGAAAAACTGATTTGATAGTGCTTTTTTTCTTTCAAATTCACAACCAACGAGTTACAGGTCACAACTATTTTGAAAATGCTCCCACAACCATAAGAATGACCAAAAATCGCCAAAACAAAACAAAAACAGGTTGCTTCATTTTTTGCAAATTTAAAAGTCTCAGCTTTTATCAGACAGAAACTTATAAATCAAATTTTCCTGCCATCACAGGAAAACTTTAAAGGCACCAATAAGTCGCATCAATGTGATACCACTTGAAGCTGCTCATAAGCCCCATGAACGAAAACGAAGCTTTGGAAGCTATAGCTGGAGGCGCCGACATAATAGACGTCAAAAACCCAAAAGAGGGTTCACTTGGCGCGAATTATCCTTGGGTGATCAAACGAATAGAAGAAATTACCCCAAAAACTCTTGAGGTCAGCTGCACAATAGGTGAAGTTGGAAATCTGCCAGGTTCAGTGTCACTCGCAGCTTTGGGAGCTGCATCACTGGGTGTAGATTACATAAAAGTGGGGCTTTACGGAATCAAAACATCAAAGGAAGCAATCTTTCTACTGCAAAATGTCCGTAGAGCCGCTAGAGAAGTTAATCCTAAAATTAAAGTTGCTGTAGCTGGCTACGCGGATGCAAAAAAAATCGGCGCCGTAGATCCCTTGCTCATTCCTGAAATAGCTAACAAAGCTCAAGTGGAGGTCGCAATGCTTGATACATCAACCAAAGATGGCAAAAACCTATTTGATTACCTAACGATTGAGCAACTTAAAAGATTTGTTGATTTGACGCATCGGTTTGGTTTGTTAGCCGCTTTGGCGGGGTCGCTGCAAAAACAGGATTTGCCGGTAGTTTATGGTTTGGGCACAGATATAGCTGGATTACGTGGAGCAGCATGTACAAACAGTAATCGAGTAACAGGTAAAATTACCCGAAAACGGGTGAGTGAACTCGTTGCTGTAGTTAAACAGGTGGAAACTCAAGCCAAATTAAAGAGGGTTTAACCTTGCTGCCTAAAAGGTTAAACGGAAAAACTGTTTTGGCTGAACTAAAAAAAATCAATAATTTGGATCAGCATTATGCTGATGGAAGAATTCTATGTTCAATGTGTACCACGCCTCATTCGATAGCAAAGAAAGCTTACCAAATGTTTTTTGAGTCTAATCTTGGAGATTCAGGGCTTTTTGCAGGAAGCGTGCAAATAGAAAAAGAAGTAATTAAAGAACTTGCAACATTACTCCAAGGAGCGAATGCAACTGGGTTTGTTGTTTCTGGCGGTACAGAAGCAAATTTAATGGCGTTGTTAGCTGCAAGAAATATGGCTAAAGTCGACAAGCCTGAAGTAGTTTTGTCCAAATCAGTTCATTTCTCATTTACTAAAATCTGTAATCTTTTGAGTTTAAAACCTGTCTATGCAGGATTAGATAGTTCTTTTAGAGTTAACACATCAGAAGTTGAAAAGTGCATAAACAAAAACACAGTAGCAATTGTAGGCACAGCCGGAACAGCGGAATTAGGCACAGTCGACCCCATAGACAGGCTTTCTGATATTGCTTTACGTCATAATGTCTACTTGCATGTTGATGCAGCATTTGGTGGATTAATAATTCCTTTCTTACCCAAACCAAAACCTATCTTTGACTTCAGTTTAGAAGGTGTAAAATCCATTACAGTTGATCCACACAAGATGGGCATGGCGGCAATTCCTGCAGGAGGTATCCTCTTCAAAGACCCAAAAACCTTGGATTTTATCAAAACTGAAACACCTTACATAACTGACAAGGTCCAATATACTTTTGTGGGAACAAGAACTGGAGCTGCAGCCGCTTCGGCGTGGGCGGTTTTCAAAGTGTTGGGCAGTGAAGGCTTTCTAAAAATCGTTGGATCCTGCATGAAGAACACAAAGTTGCTTGCTATTGGCGTCGAAAAAGCTGGTCTTAAACTTGTTGTGGAACCTACTTTGAATATTTTTGCTTTTCGAAGCAGAAATACTAAGGTTTTGTTTAAGAATTTGTGGGAAAAAGGCTGGTTTGTTTCCTATGTTCCACGGTATGACTGCATAAGGGTAGTTGTCATGCCGCATGTGAAAAGTAAGCATATCAACGAGTTTCTACGAGATTTGGCTGAGGTAGAAAATGTTTAAAATTATTATTTTGTTTCAAATGATTTCGGAAAGGAATTAGCTTTGAAGATTTTAGTTTACGAACATGTTTCAGGTGGCGGATTTGCAGGTCAAGATATTTCTCCAAGCGTATTATCCGAAGGATTTGGCATGCTTCGCTGTCTTGTTGAGGATTTTAAGGTTGCAGGTCATGAAGTGACGGTTATGCTTGATGACAGACTATCAAAGCTTAATCCGCTCATAGATGCCGACCTTATTGTGCCTATCTTTTAATTGCAATGAACCTAAAAAAATTTTGACCAGCACTGCTAAAATCAATGATGCAATTTATGTTATAGCACCTGAAACTGGGCAAACACTGCGATCCTTTGTAGAACTTGCAGAAAAAACAGGAAAAAGTTCGTTAAACTGTGAATCCCACGCTATCGAGAAAGCGGCGGATAAGACGATTTTATTTGAAGTTTTAAAAAAGCTTGGAGTCTCACCGAAAACTCTGATACTTAGCGTCGATGATGGTTTAGTCAAAATTAAAGAAACAATAAAAAAAGAGTTAGGTTATCCTTTAATTGTGAAACCTGCCGATGGTGTTGGCTGCAGCGGATTAAGTTTAGTTACCGAGGAAATTCATCTTGCTGGTGCCGTTTCAAAAATATGCGCTAAATCTACATCTAAGCGTTTTATTGCACAAGAATTCATCAGAGGCGAAGCCGCAAGTGTCAGTCTTCTGTCCACAGGCAAAAAAGCAAAAGCGACTTAGCTTAAACAAGCAAAACGTCTGCCTTGCCGGTCCAGAAGCAGTTTCAAGTTACGAAGGCGGCGCCGTCCCATTTGAACATTGGTTAAAACAAGAAGCATTCAAAATTGCAGAAAAAGTAACCGAAACCTTTTCTGATTTGAAAGGATATGTTGGAGTAGATTTTGTTTTCACTGAGCACAAACCGTTTGTTGTGGACCTGAACCCAAGGTTAACAACGTCTTATATTGGTTTACGTAAGGTCGCACGGTTTAATGTTGCCGAAGCTTTAGTGAATGCTGTTTTGAAAGGTACGCTTCCAACTAAAATGGAAAATGAAGGGTTTGCCTGCTTCTCAAAAGTAGAAACATCCAAGCCAACACTTGCAGCTTTCCAGAAAACAGCAAAATTGAGTACTGTTGTTTCGCCACCTTTCCCTTTAAAAGGAAACGATAAATCCAATGCCCTACTCATCGGTGAAGGTGTCACCTTGAATGATGCCAAGATGCATTTAGAAGAAGCTAAAAAGCGATTACATAACATTATCACTTGAGGAAAACATTTTGGTTACACGTATTAGGGTTCGATGTCGGCGGGGCAAACACTAAAGCTGCATTCGTATGCATCAAAAAAGGCGAGTTGCTTAATGCGGAAGTTGCGGTTGAGTATTTTCCAATCTGGAAAAAAACCGAAAAACTCTCAGAAGTTCTTGTCGAGCTCAAACAGAAGTTGGGTGCAAGTAGTCTGGATGGCGTTGGTTTAACCATGACCGCTGAACTTTCAGATGCTTACCAAACCAAAAGGGAAGGTGTCAACCACATCTTAAACTGTGTTTCAAAGGCTTTTCCTGACGTGCCAATTTTTGTTTTAAATACAGCTGCTGAATTGGTAACCATAGATGCTGCTAAACAGGAACCGCTCGCAGTGGCCGCAGCGAATTGGGTGGCAACCGGTTGGCTAGTAGGTAGAAACATCAAAAACTGCGTTGTCGTCGATGTTGGAAGCACAAGCACAAGCATAATTCCAATTGTAAACGCCAAGCTTGTAGCACTCGGTAAAACTGATTTGGACAAACTCATCTGCGGCGAACTTGTTTATACTGGAAGCCTAAGAACAAACGTTGTGCAATCGTACATTCAATTCCAATTAGAAATGTCGTTGCAGGTGTTGCATCTGAGCTTTTCGCGCTTTCTGGTGATGTTCATCTTGTATTAGGTAACATAACCCAGGAGGATTATTCTATTGAAACCGCTGATGGACGAGGAAAAACCATTTCTGAAGCGTTAACGCGGCTTGCTCGAGTCGTATGTGCAGATACAGAAATGTTAACCAAACAAGAAATCATCAAAATGGCGGAATACATTTCCGATAAACAAATCCAACAGGTTGCTGAGGGTTTAAGTAAAGTTTACTCCTACACGAAGTCATTAGTTTTAGGGAAGGTTCCCGTCGTAGTTACTGGACTTGGAAAAACCTTTATCGCTCGAAAAGCCGCTGAAAAGTTATGTGTAGATGAAATAATTGATTTAGGAACGATAGTATCTAATCAAGCTGTTTTAGCTACTCCTGCATTCGGAGTTGCTTTGATGGTTGCAAGTAAACTTGAAGGAGAAAACGCCAAATGAACGCTACGGTCGTAAAAATAGGCGGTAGTTTAACGTTATACCCTGAAAAGCTTAGAACTTTATGCTTAAAAATAAGCGAAATTTCAAAAGAAGAACAGTTGATTGTGGTGCCTGGCGGGGGCGAATTTGCAGATGTTGTTCGATGTTTGGATAAGAGTTTTCACTTATCGTTCAGCACATCTCATGGGATGGCAATTTTAGGCATGGACCAGTATGGCATGTTATTGTCGGATTTGATTCCTGGTTCGATTACGACAAATAAGCTTGAAGAAGTAAAATATTTTTTTGATTTGAACAAGTTACCCATTTTCTTGCCATCACAACTGCTACTTCGAGAAGACCCGTTGGAAAATTCTTGGGATTTAACATCTGACTCCATCGCTGTATATATTGCAGACAGGTTGCAGGTTACTAAAGTTCTGTTGGTGACAGATGTAGATGGAATCTACAATAGCGATCCAAAGAAGTTTTCAGAAGCCAAATTTATAAATAATTTATCCGCTAGCGAGCTTTTAGCAATGAATAAGCGAACAAGTGTAGACAAAGCCCTGCCTAAACTCCTTTTGAAAACACCGATTGATTGTTATGTCGTTAATGGATTGTTTCCAGGGCGAATCAAATCGGCATTAGCGGGTCAAGATTCAATTTACACATTAATCAAAGGGTAAGTACATATGATCATCTAACCTGTAGAGGTTGAATTTTGGAGACAGTTATAGCACCTTCAATAAATTTTAATCTCTAAAGTGACATACAGTCGCATAACAGTTGTTTAAATTAGAGAAAAAATAGAAAAAAGGAAATGGGAGTTTACTTGTTTAGATCTTTTTCTTGTCTAAGACTTCACGGAAAGTCTTACCGCAGCAATCATAGAGAGCTATAGTAAGTTGTGTCCGTTTGCCTTTCTTGTCTGGTTTCCCAGCCATCTTCCAGGTTTTCTTTGGGGTTTTGACTTCTTTTGCACATATTGGACATTTTGCCATGATTATTCCTCTGATGTGAACGTATCGTATGTATGTGTTTAAAACACTTTCTATCATTTGCTTGTTAAATGCCTAAAACATAGCTTTTTTAATAGAAAAACATGTTGAATTTACTATTTTTTATTAAAATAAGTGGGTCCTGAATGGTCAATTGCGGTGAGCCAACTTGACTGCAAATTGCTCAAAGAAGGGAAAATTGTTTTTAAAATAAAAGCTGAGCGCAACTGGAAAAACAAGATCACAAAAACTGCTGCTATATCACCTACTCCATTTCAGGACCGTGGGTTTGTTTCTTTTTCCTTTGCTCTGAGTTACTTTAGGGTGCCCCATGATAAAGGGAACCATCATTTTGCAGTTCTCGGGAACTCCAACCTTCTTGAGCGCCTCTGACTCGTTGTTAAGGAGATTAACAAAGCCCATATAACATGTCCCAAGACCCAGCTCGTATGCTTTTAAAAACATATTCTGAGCGGCAAGAACACAGTCGAGTAGATTCACGTTATCCCATTGTTCATCTTTTTCCGTGCATACCAAGATAAGTACAGGTGCCTTGTAGCAGACTATGTCGGCATCTGTTGAGAATTGTTTGGCTAATAAAGGCATAATTTGCTTAACTAATAACTTTGTTTCATCAGAGACGTACTTGATTACTTGCTTGTCTTCAATAATAATGAATTTCAATGGCTGTCGATGCATCCCAGTCGGAGCCCATGTTCCTGAATTCAATACTGCTTCAATTTGTTCTTTCGAAACAGGCTCATTTGTGTAAGCTCTAACACTTCGTCTACCTTTAATACAAACATCAAGTTCCATAACTAAATTCCTAGAGATTTCAACTAATTTTGTGTTTATAAAACTTTTTTGCAAATTTGGTTCAATTATTTTTTCATTTGTGGAATCAAGTTTCTATTATAGAGTGCGAAAAGAACAAGGATATTTACGATTATAAGATAGATAGGGAAAGCATATTCCGAAAAAGTCCACAGAGTTGCAACTGCTAAACTTGAAGCTGCTCCAAATACGCCTATTAGGAAAGGCCAAACAGATTCAGTTTCTGGGTTTGTCAATGCCTTTGTTAACGTAGGTACTGCTGCTAAAGCGTCACTTGCAATTGCAAAAACGATAGCAATGTTGGGTTCTTTGGTTAACCACCACATGATAAGTGCAAGTCCCGAAAGTGCACCGCAGACATAGTCAAAAGTTGAGAGTTTCCAGTAAGCCTTCTTTGTGTAGAAAGATGCCGCAAAAATCAAGAAAGGCGAAAATCCTGCCATAAAGACAGGTAAAACTGCCCATCCTACACCATTTGATAATGCAGCAGCCGTTGCAATCAATGGCGCGATAGCCCACATTAGCCAAGACACGCGATTTGGTTTGGTATTTCCAACTAACATTGAACGTATGTAAACAAAAGCGGCGAGTAAAGACCCAACTGCGGCAATGATGACGAGGTATTCAAGCATGTATTTCAATTCAGTTAAAATTGTAGCTGAGTAATAAAGAAGTTGTTCGTATTAGAAAGAATTTTGGTAATATGATGGTGCCGAGGGCAGGGTTTGGAGTTAAGACGCTTGGCGATAATCTCCCGCAAATCTTCCCTTTTTTCTTTCTATTATGAATTAGGGTTTCTATTATGCCTAAAAAATGGTTTCTTCTGGCTATCGGGTTTTATCTCCAACTTTAAAGTCGTGTGAGTCTGGTAAACCAAAGGAACGTTGGAGTGAGGATTTAGAGAGACTAACAGAGAACTTCAAAAACCATACTGTTTCTGTCGAAAACGTTGTAATAACAAAAACGGGCGTTCAATCGTTTTTACAACCCACTTCACTTGATAATAACGGACAATTCTCACCTACATACTCAAAGAATAATCTTTCTAATTCATGGAGTAAAAAACAGAAACGCGCTTATCACTGTGCAATTTCAGGACTTAAGCGCAGTCAAGCTTTAGGATACAAAGCGTTTTTCTTAACACTCACCAGCTCACCAAAAACCAATCACCCAGACTTAAGAAAAGATTGGGATATTCTTGTTAAGCGTATTCGTAAGTTATTTCCTAAATTTCAGTATGTCAAAGTTGAAACGTTTGAGGGCTATGGTGTAATTCATGCGTTATATCACCATGCATTTGAAGATTGGAGTTACTCAGATATTCATGCGTGGATCAGTCAAGCATGGTCGGAAATACATCAAGCACCAATCGTTTGGAACAGTGTTGTAAGTGAAAAATCATCTATTAAGAAAGTATCTGGTTATTTATGCCAATATATGAGCAGTCAAAGAGGATTCTTTAGGCGCAGTACGTCTTTGAATTGGATTTTTGCAGGTTATCGCAAGAAGTGGACTACTTTGATTGTAAAATACGGTTTTCGCAAAGCGTTATCTGCATGGGACTTCCTTTTAAGTTCTCTTGTTTTACCATCTTGGAAGGAAAGCGTTTTAGTCAAGAATCCTTGACGAGTTTTAGTCAAGAGTCTTTTACGAGAAGCCTTATAATGAAAATCAGTTCCAAATGTAAGTATGAATAGAACAAGCAAGGGTTTTGCAGTATTCATTATTCTAATCATGGCTATCTCAAGCCTAAGTCTAATAATGGTTGAACCTGTAAGTGCTCAAACAATACCTAAACCATCCGTTCCACAATTTAGTATCCAAGTGGTTGACTACTCTTACGATGTTCCAACAAAATATTCCACCGACTCCTACACAGGAAAGCAGACCACAATTCCTGGCTATCACGTTGACGACATAAGAGTGGAAGGCAAAATAAAAAACCAACACTTCACTCCCTACATAATACCCAATCCCAATTCAACAAGTAATCATGACGCTAACTTGAACATCGATTTCTACTATAACATACGCTATAAAGGTCACTTCGGAAGCGAAAGCGAATGGATGAAGCTTGTTGGAACCAGAGATGTTGATTTCTTAATACAAAATTACGATTCCGAATATACCAATTTCACAGTTGCAGGATATGATGCAAGAATGTTTGAAGAAGGCGCTGCTATAGATTTCCAAGTTAAAGCGTTTATTGGTTTTGAAACATGGGGGTTTGTTGGTACATTTCCTTACCGCATATTAAATGGTGAAGAAAGTGGATGGAGCAATACCCAGACATTAACCATTAGCAAAGATGCAACTTCCAGCAATACATATGTAACCAATATCGACAGTTCACCATACCCGACAATTGAATCACCTCAGACGTTCACAACTCCAACCCCAACTTCTATAATATCTGAAACTCCTTCACCAACTCCTACTGTTCCAGAGTTTCCTTTCTTCATTGGTGTAGCAACTGCACTAATGGTGTTGGCATTAGCACTTTCGGTTTTCAAGAGAAGAGGTATCTTCAAGTAACTTTCTATTTGCTAACGCATTTAACCGTGCGTCGAATGGAGGAGTGCGGGGGGGTACCCTTTAGGGTGGGGTCATCCGCTACGACGACTGAGGCGCTTAACCGTCGTCGTCTGGAACGTTCGAGGCGTTCGAAGAACGCCAAATAGCACAAGACCATTTACTTTTAGAAGACAATTAGATTCCATATTTTATTGATATTATCAGCATTTTTTTACAAACGTAACTTGCAGAAGTCGAGTTTTTATCTAAAAGAGAATGATACGCTAACGGAGCTGAATATTTACGACATATATAACGGAAGGCAAAGGAGGTGAAATGGCAAGTAGAGAATGTCCTAATTGTCATAGTAGAAAAAATTGGAAAGATGGAATACGGGAGACAAGTATAGGGTCAATTCAACGCTATAAGTGCCAAGATTGCGATTACAGATTTAGCGAAAAATCATATAAAGTATTCTCGCTTACTGAGAGTAGCCAATTATGCGCTATATTAGAGGCGAAAAAATTGGGCACTGCGACAGAAATAAAAACTGTTGCGGGAGAATCGACAACTGCTAAATCAAGCATTGAAGCAAAAATAATAGACTTTCTTTGGTGGATGAAAAAACAAGGCTACAAAGAAACCACAATCATAAGCAGAGGCGTAAGGCTTCGAAGGTTAGCAAATCTAAATGCAGACCTAAGCAACCCTGAAAGCGTCAAAGAAACAATAGCAATGCAAGAAAACTGGAAGGAGTCAATGAAAGAGGTTATGGTCTTTGCATATGACCTCTACCTAAAGCACTATGGGCTGAAATGGGATAGACCACGCTACAAAGCCATAAGGGTACTGCCGTTCATACCGCAAGAACGTGAAATTGACGATTTAATAGCAGGATGCAATAAAGAAATTGCACTATTACTACAGATTGCGAAAGAAACAGGTGCAAGGGCGGGCGAAATCTACCGACTACAATGGACTGAGATCGACTTTGAAAGCAGAACCATTAGTCTAATAGCTGAAAAAAACAGTAATCCACGCATCTTTAGAATTTCAAACAAACTCTACGATATGCTGTGCACGTATCCTAAACCGAAACCAAACATCTTCTGCTGCTATCTGAGTCTAAATAACCTGCGAAGAACGTTTGAAAGGCAACGAAAAAGATTATCTGTGAAACTGGCTAATCCGCGATTGCAAAAAATCACTATTCATACACTGCGCCATTGGAAAGGGTCAACTGAGTACCACAAAACGAAAGATATCCTTCACGTAATGCAGGTCTTAGGTCATAAGAACATCAAAAACACGTTGCTGTACACTCAGCTTTTAACGATGGAAAAAGATGATTCGTTCGTTTGCAGAATGGCTAAGGAACCAAAGGAAATACAGGAATTAATTGAGCTTGGCTTCGAGTATGTCTGCGATCTTGACGGCACCAAATTCTTTAAGAAAAGAAAATAAAGCAACACTTGAAAGTGTCGCTAACTGATTCCAGATTACCATGATGGTGCCGAGGGCAGGGTTTGAACATGCGACGACTCGGTCTTCAGCCGAGCGCTCTCCCAGGCTGAGCTACCTCGGCACTTATTTGGATGTTTTCGGCCATTTTTAGGGAGAGGCTATACCATCAATGTTGCAGATGTTTATTTACGTTTTCGTAGGAATATCAAGTTGTCTTTTTGGCAAATGTATTCGAATCCAACTTCAAGCAAATCTTTTACCTCTTCAGCTTTTTCAACCACTCTAACAGTGAATTCATCTCTGGATGGTTCAAACAGCGTGTTTTACGAAATTTGAAAGTTTTCTTTTCCTTTTTGGTTATTTTTGGGAATTGTTAGGGTGAATTTGGCTCCTATGTCTGGTTCGCCATTCTCTTCAATCATCCAACCATAAACGCCCCTCATCTTATTAACCAAGAATAGTCCATAACCTGTGCTGCCACCTGTGGTGTAACCTTCCACATTCTTAACCATTGAAAAGCATATATACAATTACCTAATTAGATAAGAAAGCAATTGGGCATAAGTTTAGTGCTTCTTGCTCAATTTAAAACAAAAAGGAAAAGAAAAAACTTGAAAATATATAAAAATAAAACTTTGGCTACTGCGATATCTATGCTTCTTGTAATGAGTATTGTTGTCTCAATGTCTAGTGTTCCTACTGCTAGTGCGGCGTATAATACTGCGACTCAGGCTGCTATTGATGCTGGTATGAACTGGACTTTACCTCAGAATGCATCTTCTCTTAGGCTTTTGATGTGGGATAGGTATCAGGACCATATTCCTACTCAGGTGTATATGGTTATGTCACCTAACCCGGTTGGTGTTGGACAGCAAGTATCATTCGTGCTGTTTATGCCTCAGCAACCTCGCGGTGCGATGTCTTACAATGATATCAGATATTCCTACACCGTTGATGTCACTAAGCCCGATGGCACAAAGCAAACCATAGGTCCAATCAAATCTGACTCCACTGGAACTGCCTACACTCTCTACTCACCTCCAACGACTGGCAACTACACCATTACGGTGAATTTCCTCGAACTACTCTACCAATGGCAAGGATCATCCACTGAAACCGACTATTACGGTGTCACCTACAATGGTGCTTCGTACACAAAGACTCTAGTTGTTCAAGAGGAACCTGTCTTACCTACTGGTTGGACAGATACTCCCCTGCCAACAGAGTATTGGGTGCGACCAATTGAAGGCACAAACACTGGCTGGTATCAAGTTGCAAGCAACTATCTAAGCGGTCCTAGCGACAATGACCTATACGGATCAGGAAACCAATACCAACGGTACGGCACAGCTCCTAACAGTGCCCACATTTTATGGACGAAAATTACTGAAGACGGTGGGTTGGTTGGCGGCGAGCTATTCTCCGTTCCTGGTGAAGTTTTCAATGCAGGTCACCAATACCAGACACGATTCGTTAACCCAATCATCATGTGGGGACGTCTCTACTATGAGCTTCCAGTCACATGGGCTGGCGGAAACGGCGGCTGGGTTTGCGTTGACCTAAAGACAGGCGAAACAATCTGGGAAAATGCTACATGAACGGCAACGGTGAACCAGCATTTGGCTACTACTATGACTTAGACAACATGAACAATCACGGCGTTGTAACTCCTGGCTGGCTATTCTCAAGCAACTTTGCAAATTCAATTCATCCACGCTACGGAACAATTGGTCAACTCCAATTTAACTGGTGTTCCCTCCGGTTTTGAGGTTCGCGCACAGCAAGGTGAACACATCCGCGTCCAAGTAGGCAGCAATGGCTACATGTATCAATGGAACTCATCTAACGTATTTGACGACTCTGAAAGTGGCGTACAAACAGCCAATAATCCTACGGATTTTGACTTCAACGTTTCAACTCCATGGAGCATTGGAATGTCTAGCATAAGCGTACAAGAAGTAGTTCTTGGCGAATATGTATTTGGCAGAAACGGCAGTCACCCTGTAGGCACTAGTGGTCCACGCTTTGACTATCCAAGTCCAGTAACAATCTGGGCTGCAAGTCTACGACCAGGCAGTGAAGGTCAACTGATGTACATGAAAAACATCGACACTATTCCAAATCCACCTGACGGCGGCGAAATCATGATGGAACGTGTCGGTGAGGGCGTTGCAGTCTTTGTGAAACTCTTTGAACGACAATGGATAGGCTACGACACAAGAACAGGCAATAAACTCTGGGAAACAAATCCTCCAGAAGCAGAATTTAACCCATTTGGCTACTACAGCTTCCCAAGCTTAATTCACACAGAATCAGTCACAATCGCTGACGGCAGATTATACACAGGCGGCTATACCGGTGCTGTGATGTGCTATAACCTAACCACTGGTGTAAAGCTATGGCAATACGAAGACTACACAGGCAGAACAGTGTTCCCATACTTCACTTTGATGCTTGGCCCAGTTGCTGACGGCAAAATCTTTGTCGGCACACATGAGCACTCTGCAGACACACCACTATTCAAAGGAAACAAAGTTCGCGCACTCAACGTTACAGACGGTTCAGAAATCTGGACCATGTATGGTTGGGCTCATCCTTACACATTCGCTGTTGCTGATGGCACATTGATTTACTGGAACAACTATGACCACCAAGTCTATGCAATCGCAAAAGGACCAACCACTATGACTGTTGATGCTCCAAAAGCTGATATCACAATGGGACAAGGTCTAATGATTTCTGGTACTGTCATGGATATTTCCGCTGGCGCAAGTCAAGAAGAGCAGTCAAGACGATTCCCGAACGGCATTCCAGCTGTTTCTGAAGCCAGCATGGCTAAATGGATGGAATATGTCTACATGCAAAAGGCACGTCCTATGGATACAGTTGGTGTTCCAATCGTTTTGAGTGTTGTTGACTCAAATGGCAACTATAGAGACATCGGAACAACCACAAGCGACGCAGATGGATTCTTTGCATTCAACTGGAAACCAGACATCGAAGGACAATACATACTCTATGCATCGTTTGCTGGCAGTGAAGGTTATTGGCCATCACATGCTGTAACTGCTTTCGCAGTTGATCCAGCAGCTCCAACACCTGCACCAACTGATGCACCCGCAGAATCTGTATCTGACATGTACTTTGTTCCAGCAGTAGCAGGCATCATAGTAGCAATAATAATTGTCGGTATATTACTGGCATTATTGCTGCTAAGAAAGCGACCATAAAAACACACAACAAAACAAAACTATCTTTCCCCTTTTTTAGTCTTAAAATAATGCATTGGAGTCAAGTTGGGGCTGAGTAGGCTCTGGTTAACATTCACGGCAATAGCTATAGAATTAAAGGGCGTTTGCATTCGCTCTTTTCTCCTTAATTTGGTGCCGGAGCCTCAGCAAACCCAACTGAAAACTCCAATCTTTTAGAAGTAAATTTTGAAACAGGGTGAATTCAAACACTCATTCCTGTATTGATATCTAACATTTTTTTAGTTACGTATGTATTATTTTCACATATTTTTCTCTAATCTGTACTTATGAAACATTCAATCAAAAGAAGTAATTTTCATAATTCTATGTCAAACTCATTGTGAAGAAGCTCATTTTTTAATTTTGAAAAAAAATAAAGAGGTGTTCCAATAGATTCTGTTACTTTACAATCTTAGATTCCTAGCAAGGCGTAGTGGTTCATGAGCAGGTAACCTGCTAATGCGCTGCCCAAAAAACATGCGAATACCCAAAAGCCGTCGTGTTTGTGTTCATCAAAGTTGTCATATTCTCGCATTTAAGAATTTACCTTAAACATAGTTTATGTGTTTGTTAGGTAAAGGTTTTATGAAGGAAAACTATGTATTCACAATCCACAAACAAGGGCCGTTAGTCTAGCTGGCTAGGACGTCGCCCTCACGCGGCGAAGATCACCGGTTCAAATCCGGTACGGCCCACCAGCCAACTCAAGTGGAACCGAACGGTTTGTAATGGATATTTCAATTGTCATTCACCAAAAATAAAAAATTAAGTCTAATCTGAACTCCTTTTCGTTCAATTATTCTTTATGTTTTCTAGATTGTTTGGTTCCAAAAATAGACTTTTGAGTAGTTTCCTTGAATTGGAAAGGCTGGGTCATCATAGATAATGTCCAAGTTCAAACCATATTTGTTGAGAAGTGTTTGAGTATTATTCCAAATTAAGGGTGATTTGTCATCTGGACCCCAGAAACCCCAAATTTTATCATCCAGATTTCGCAATCCCCAACCATAATTGTAAGGCAAGCACTAATGCTGCTTCAGCATGAGCTGCATTTGGAGTTTGTTTCGTTATCACTTGATTCCAGAAATTCTGAAGTGCTTGAAAATGATCATCAGTCAAAGTGCCAAACGGGTTATCGGTGACGTTGTAAGGATCAAAAACTAAATCAAAAATCAATATGTATTTTGCTCCAGCGTTGTACGCTGTTTCCATTTGGTTGTATATGTTTTTTCCAGTATCAAGGTAGGGTGCCTGTGTGTATTTCCAAGTTATGATTGCACCCCAACTCTTTATTCTGCATTGTGGCAGCACCCCGTATGAATGATATTTGCTTGTTGACACTTTGGTTCCAGCCTAATTGAGCAAAAATAGTGTCATATCCGCCAAGGTAATCATACCAATATAAAACGTAATCTGAGGTAAAGGTAGTTATATTGTATTGTTTTAAATCGTTGTGTCCTCTGTTACCTACTAAAAGTTGGTTAAACAAGTAAGCTTCTGCCGTGTAATTATCAGGTTGGGTTCCAGTAATGTTTGCTGTTTCCAGTTTATAGTGAATATCTCTTAAAGGCAGCCTACTCTGTCCATAAAAAAGTGAACTATTCATAGTAAAAAATTTTGGCCAATCCCAGTCAAACGGTATTCCACCAACTTCATCATCGTAGTATGCTCCAAGAAATTTATTTCCATATTTTTCTTTGGATGAATTGAAGAATTGTAGTTGCCAAGGCCAATTTTCCCTTGTGAATGTACCCAAGTTCACTATGATGTTTAATCCAGAATTTGTTGCGTAATCGCAGATTTCTTTCACAGCTGATTCGTTTGTGCTTATCTTGTTTATGCCTGCGTTCAAGACAAAGAGGTTAGTGTATCCTTTTGTCCTATCAATGAGAGTTTTAGCCCCTATAGTTGTGTTGCCACCATAAGCAACGCCAACGTAAACCGGATCATTCTTTAAAGTACTGCTTTGAGTATATGAAACCAATAGAGAAACTGTTGAAATAAACAGAATTAGTACCAGGATAAGCGATACGATATGTTCAGTTTTCATTCGCCTATTTTCTCCATTAAGCACCCTCGAAATATAACCGTATTATGCGATTTAATTGAATATAAGAGTTGCAATAACCGACGTTTCCCATTAGAATCCACTATAGCACCAAAACAGATAAAAACTTGGTTTTGCATCCATCACAACGAACTAACACAAGAGGATAAACCTATGCCATCTGAAATTACCGATATTGAAAAATTCGTGGCCATGAGCGCCAAAGCAAAACAATGCCAAGTAAAAAGGCTCAAGGACACAGTAAAATTGAAGCTTCGCACACCCGGCCAACTCTACACATTAAAGATTGAGCCCATGCGAGCTGACGAAATCATAAAAAGGCTTCAGTGCACAATCGTAGAAGAAGAAAAATAATTAATTCTTCCATAGTCTTTTGTCAATAGCCAATAATTTAATGACTTTATTTTTTTTAATTTTTATTTAAAATTAATTTTCAATTGTTTATTGTTTACTTCCCTTGATATTTTAATCTGCTTTTTCCATAGATTTCAAATCGGTATACAAATGCATCACCCGAAACATCTTTACAAGTAATAAAACTCCGCCAAAACATACTAAACTATTCGAACCATGCCGAACTATAAATATTCATGAAAATAGCAAACCCAAAAACAAGAATAAAATCAGCAGATAACCAACACGGTAAGTAATCTTTATTCAGTCAAAAAAAATTGCAGGAAGCCCTATCAAAAACAGATTAGATAATTATCTGCTAAAAATTATGTTTTCTGCTTTTTAGATAATTGACGAGCTTAAAACAAGGTGTAATTGAAGAGTTTCAAGCAAACTTTGCTATTTCTAAACATTTTTTTTAGCCAAGTACAAGTTACCAAGGCCGTTTCTGCTTAAAGAATGCAAATCAGTGTGAATATGTTCGTTAAAATAATTAGACACATCTGACCAAATTTTGTACGAGCAGTATGCAATTTGTTGTTATCTATATTTTTTGAATTTATTTTAGTTGCAGAGGAGATATTGGCAACTTCAGTTGAGCGAAAATAAATCGAACATTCATTTTTAACATTTAAAAGATAAAAAATACGTTAACTGTTTGGATAAAGTGACATAATAGTTTAAAATACCACTCAAATAATCGCATTTTGTATGTACAAGAAGCGAAGAGCGACTCTTCTTTGCTTTCCAGAAAAATAAGGGAAACATTATTTCACTCGAAAACATAAATTTCAATCAATCGGAAAAAACCTGGTGCTTGACAATTTGAAGAAGACAAGTTTGGCAATTTTCAGGAGCATGTTTGGGGGATGCTTTCGTATACATTTTTCCTAATGCTACTTCGTTTTTTGTTTTACCTTTTGGCGGGGTTTCACCATGTTTCTTGCGTATTTTGTGTCAAATTTATTGAGTGTTGGATATGAGTGTTGAAAGGAATCTAGTGATTTCGCTTTTAAAATTGACTAAAGAAGGGACAGTTTTAATTGAAAGTGTCAAAAAGGATGCAAGGATACCTTTAGCGGTTACGGTAAAGTTGCTTGATATACTGCAAAATGAAAACCTCATTTATCTAAAACTTAACAGTATTGAAGTAGATAGCAACAGCCGTCTTAAACTGGCTGTAAAAGCCGCCTCTTTGGGTGCAGACATTGAGCATATTAGCGACTTGTTATGTTGGCAAGAGTTTGAAGAGATAGCTGCCTTAGCCCTCAAATACAACGGCTATGCTGTAAAAAATAATGTAAGATTCAAACACGAAGAAAAAAGATGGGAAATCGATGTTGTCGGATTTAAGAAACCACTTGTCATTTGCATTGACTGCAAACATTGGCAACGGGCATTTTCATCATCTGCGCTCCACAGAATAGTTGATTTGCAGTCGCAAAGAACACTTGCATTAGCGGATTCCTCATCAAACATTTCATTAGAACTTGAATTCGCTAAATGGGAAAAAGCAAAGTTTATTCCAGCTGTGCTTTCTCTTGTTCCAAGTAACTTCAAATTCTATCAGAATGTCCCTGTGGTGCCTGTTCTTCAGCTTCAAGACTTTATATGTCAATTGCCAGCTTACACTGAATCGCTAAAATTCTTTTCTAAATCAATAGACACCTAAATAGTAATTTAGAAGGCTAAATATAGACTAAAAATGTTCTTAATCTACGACTAATTCCCTGCCAAACCACCACTATTAGCACAAATTAAAATGAATCTAAGGTTCAATAGGTCATAATATCTTTCGTTAACTTGCAAATAAAAGTCTCAGTTATTCAAAAAAAATCAAATTTCGCTCTTAGAAGGCAACAATAATTATTCCTACAGTAAGCAGTTGTCTTTTTTAGAAAAATAATCAATTAACCGTGAAAGAAAAAGACCAAATTTTTCAATCTTGTTCCACTATTTTTGGCGAATCTTATGGCCTGATTTATACTTATATTTTAAAAAAAGTTAAGAAATTCACAAGAATCATCTAATGAATAATTAGTTAGGCTTTTCATTTATCGAGCTCTGTTGGTAACTTGTGTCTATGTTTAAGTTGCCGCGGTCTCTTTTTAGGATCCTTACCTTATCAGGCAACTTGTTTTTTTCCCAGTCAGTCCAACTAATTTCTTTGAATAGCCATCTTTTTCCCAAGTGCGCAGCGACCACGGCGTGTTTGTTTTCAGTACCTGTTGGAATAAATTGTTCGAGAAAGCGAAAGAGTTTGTCGATTTGAATCCTTGGGAAGTAAGCATAGTAGGTTGCATTTTTTACTTCAAATGCATAGACATGTTTGCCTTTTCGAGCCATAATATCGGGTAGGGGACTAAGGCTGGGGTTGCTTACTGGAACGCGAACAGCGTAGTAACCTTTTTTCAGCAGGAGTTTAACAAGGACGGTTTCGCTGTAGAACCCTCTTTTGCGCCATCGCCTAAGTCTGATTCGGTCAATTTCAGTAGTCAACACTTTTTCCTCTTTATTGCTTGTATCTAATCTGGTTCTTGAGATAAAAATTGTTCCTCAGCATACACTGAAAATGTGTTTTGGAGATGCTTCTGTATTCATCTAAATTACTGTAGGTGTGATTGGAGAGCTCTGGTGATGTTGAATATCACAAGTATTACCAAATCAACCGTTATCACAGATGAGGTATTTTTAAACATTCAACTATTAGAAATATCCGCGGTTTAGAGTACACTAAGCACTTCAAAAGTCACTGTCGCGTTAAACTGCTATAAAAAATCTGTCCCTAAGAAGCAAGAAATTTCACCGAAACCTGTCCAACGAGTTCCGAAAAAATACCTTGTGATGAGTTTATCGAGACGTTATAGTGTTAACCAAGAAAAAGCTTCAAAAATTTTTTGAGAATCAAGCATAAACCTCAAGGCTCTGCAGGACAAAAATATCAATATCTGCAATCAAAAAAACCAAACTAAATTTTCTACTACCCCAAGCACCACATTTTTCCACACCAAAATTTTTTGCGCTATATTGCCAAAGTTCGCTGAATCACCAAAAAGCGCTAAAAAATGCTGTTAAAGCTCGAAGGATAGCCGAAGAAACTGCATTTTGCTTCGCATGGAGATTTTCGAGGGTACTTATATGAGGCTCTGGTAATGTCCATGCCAGTTGTCTAGTCTAAAACAAATTAAGGCATAATTAAAGCTTTTTTGCATTTTAAAGGTTTATTTGGGTTCTTAAATTATGGTTTCCATAGAAAAAAACTGTGCGTTTTTGCATCTATCGTCTTTCGTAACTAAACAATGCCTATACATATTTATTATGTCAAAATAAGCTTAATTGCAGACCTTTTTAGCAAAAAAGCCTTATCGGTTAGGCGTAAATTTATGAAGTAGAAGATTGTTAGAAAAATGAGCCTAAGCTAAAAAAACAGGCGTACTCAATCTTTGCTTAAGCTTTCTGGAAACTCTCATAGCAGTTTTTTTACTCTTTAGAGCTGGACGTCTTCCCTTTGATTTTGAAAACTTGTTCAGACAGACTTGACAACTATTTTAGGCCGTTCTTTTTTCGGCAGAAGTAAGAAGTCCAGGCGTTGGTATGTTACCCGAATTTCGGGCTTTGACTGGTGACATTCTAAGAAGGCTAACTGAGCTTACTGTAAATCTAAAAAAACAATCGTGACCAAAAACAATCTTGAAACAAACTTCCAACTCTTGTTTTAATCCCTGCCTTCCCTAATAAAAATCTCTATAAAATTTTTAAAGTCACTAAGAGTTGAATCCAATAGAAAATTTTTCTAAAGGTATAATTTAACTAATCGGTTGAATTAGTTTTGGCTTTTTTTAGGTTTGATATTTTGATTGTTTGTTTTGGGCATCGCTAAAGAACAGACTATTTAGTGCCCAAGCAAACATCCGAAGCCCGTTTGGCCGAGACTGCGCTATTACTAGTGTCCGGTTCCTGGCTAAAATAGCTAATTTTTAGGGGTGTACTTGAATAAAAAATCGTTTATAGTGATCTTTGTGAAGTGAGTATTACTTTAAAAGAACCATCACTGGCAATAACGAGTTGATAAACAGCCACATGATTTACATAATTAAGTCTCTTACAAAAAAAGTTTGGATGAATTGAAACTACTTTTTAGCAAAAATCTAAAAACGCTGAAAACTTGCCAGAAATTTTTTAATCTTCAGCTGGATTTTTTTTATGATTGTAGATTGAGAAAAGGCAATACGTAACTTCTATAGTTAATCTCAAGTTAGGTTCAGTCTTTTCTTATCCATCCACAGCTAAATGATTGTCATCAGGTTATTTAATCGCTAAAGAAGCATGCAACTTTTGATTGAAGCTCGCCGCTTGTTACGATATCGTAACGACTTCCAAAATATGATTTCTCATTATTTATTCAATGAAATAGCCCGTTTTAATGGAATTCGTATACAAAAGCATCACCCAAACACAGTAATTTTCGTTGACTCTCGAAAACTTTTTCAACAAAAAAGTGTAAATTAAACAAAGGAGATGAGCGAGTTTCCAAACTTCAAAGTCTACAATAAAACATACAATTTCACCACCCAAGGAGAAATAGAATTTACAGACTTATCTGAAAAGGTCCAAGAAGAAGTTTACAATTCAACAATCAAAAACGGCATAGTTCACGTTTTCGCTCCTCACGCGACAGGCATATTGATCTTAACAGAAAACGACGACTACCTACTGGAAGACATTAGAGTTTTTCTGGAGGAATTAATTCCGAAAAATGGAAACTACCAGCACCCATCTAATGCGCATTCACATTTGCGTTCTATGGTTTTTCCACCTGACAAGACTCTTCCAATAATCGATGGAAAAGTCGAGTTTGGAACTTGGCAGTCATTGCTTTTTGTTGAAACCGACGTTTATCCAAGAGAAAGGACTATTATTATCCAAGTTATTGGAGAATTATAAAATTATAAAAGCTCTTGAATTAATCTTCAAGCGATTTTTTTGAAGAGGCTGTTTTTGAAAAAGTTAGCTCGTTCGCATTTCAATGGACAAAAAAGAATGGTGAATGAATAATTTTAACTATAAAATAATAATTTCGCAAGCTACCATACTTGCTTTTAACTATTTATTGTAAAAAATTACCATTCGAACAAATTTCGTAGTTTAAAAAACTGCTAATACCTAAATCTTGATCCGTAAAATCAAAACTTCTCAGCCTTAGCAACAATAGTGAAATCGAAATAATAATTTGAGAACCTATAATCTCAAAAAAAAGGATACAATAATTTTAAAAAATAGAATTAAAGCCTAAGCCCAAACTTCTAAGCAAAAAATGGCAAAGAAAGCTACGTATCCAACTGATATTTAGTTTGTTTTGGCCTTTTGCCAAACCAGAAAAACAAGTTCACAACTTTCAAGCTACAAAACATAAAGATTAAAAACAAATTGTTTGTAAGCCGTTCAAAAAGAACTTGAAAAAAGATAGTTTTGCAGGAGAGTTCAATTTTGACCAAGACTCAACTGAATGATTATATAAGGTTCGCTGCTATTCGAAAAATTTAGCCATGCTCCGTTCGAATTTTTTTCGCTGATCCTTTAGGACGCATTCTCGCTTTTTTCTTAACTTCAGCTCTTTGAGAAGGTTTCTCTGCTAATTCATCAGATTGGGTTTCCTCTATAGGCAATTCATCCACAGCTTCTGGAAAATCGTCAATTGTTGCTTGTAGGGCGCCGTTTGTAACCATTGTTTTAATTGCATCATCCACATCACTGGGATTCACGTTTATGCCTGAAGTTGCATCCATTAACAAAATTGTTTCAAGTCCAAGTCTTGTTGCATCAAGAACCGTGTTAACAACGCAATAATCTGTAGCTAAACCTCCAATAAACAACCGTTTTATACCCAACTTTTTTAACTCGTTAGCCAAGATCATTCCGTCAAAAGCTGAGTAGCTTTCATGTGTGGATTCAGTTGCTTTTGAAATAACCACAGTATGCTCAGGCAGCTTAAGGTCTGGACTGAATTCTGCACCTTTCGTCCCTTGTACACAGTGTGGCGGCCATGGACCACCTTGCGCGCTAAACGAAACATGATTTAGTGGATGCCAGTCTCTTGAAGCTAAAACATGAGATTTGGCAGCATCAAAATTCTTGATGTAGTCGTTGAGTACAGGTATGATTTCCTCGCCGCCGTCAACGGGTAAAGCTCCGCCAGGCAAGAAATCTTTTTGAATATCGGTTATCAAAAGGGCATCGCTATTTTTTAAAATGAATTTTTTGCTCAAACAAGTCACCATCTTTAAAAAATTTTTCTCAACTTAAGAAATTTTGCTAAACCTAACTTAATATAGAGTAACGATATGAATAAACTTTTTTCTTACTACCAAAGTGCTATGGCAGGTAACAAGACTTTTTAAAATATATTAAAAAGTGAAAAATAACTGTGATTTTAAAATATATTCTTTTCAAAGCTACTTTAGAAAGCGAAAGGAACGTTTCTAAAGAGGTTTAATTCAATAGAAATTAAGCGTACACACGGAGTATTTGGCGAACGATGTAATAGTGACAATGTCACAAATAATTAGAGGAACTGAAAGAACTCATCTCGGAACGCGTTAGAACTGCAATTAATGTTATTGTTACCTCAACAATAATTCTTTCCAGAGAGTACTATCGTGAAGTAGCTAACTAAAAAGTAAATGATTATTTTAGAATAATTTCCATAATGAAAGACCAAAGTGATCTATTCTCAGCCTATAAACTAATTGTACTTCGCAAGTTGTAGAGCTATAACAACCACAAAGTATGGATAATTTAACTGTTTTATATCACTTTCAGAGTTGATACTATAGCACTTTTAACTTTTTAGTATTAAAAATGAACATTCGATAATTTTTCGTTAACAATAGCTGGAAAGTATAAACTAAAAAAGCCAAATGCTACTTCAAACTCGAAAATACAGAATGAAAAACAAAATAGCACACCGTAAAAAAACAAAAAAATTTAACTTCAATCTTAAATTATCTTTAAAAAAGCAATATTGAGAACAAGTTTGAAGGATAATCCAAAAATTCAGGCCACAGTTTAGCATAAAAGATTTTTTAGAGATCTATTGTTGGAAACTCAACAATCGTGAACAAGAATAATTTGTTCTTCCAGGTTAACTGCAGTATACCTGTCGTCAACTTTAGAGCTTTTGATTTACTGACCGATAGGACTATCTTATTTTTCACCTATTTTCTGTTGCGTGATTTCACGTATATATAAGGTTCGTAACTTTTCGATACATACGTGATTATTCAACTGTTTGAGTACGTTGAGCGATGAATTTGTGTGTTGGGCGATGCTTTTGTATACGACTCAAGGATAGCCTTATTTCTTAACAGACAAATTAGATTAACAAGGCTTCAAAAATGCAACTCAAAAACAAAAACCAATCTATTACAAGCGACGAAATGCGCACCCAAGAAATCAACGCACAATACTTTGGCATAAGCTTGCTTCAACTAATGGAGAATGCCGGACGTAGCGTCGCCCAAGAAATTACCTCACGATTCCAAAAGAACAAGAAAGCTGTGGTCTTCTGTGGTTTAGGAGGAAACGGCGGCGATGGCTTTGTTGCCGCTAGGCATCTTTTAAACGCGGATTTTGAGGTAACAGTTGTTTTAATGGGCAGGAGCCGCGATATTGCTCATGAAGCGGGAATGAGTAACTGGGTTATATTACAATCACTTCAGGATAAGGTCTGCTTAATTGAAGTAACTGATAGTTCACTTATACCTAAATTGAATGCTGGCATAGTGATTGATGCATTACTTGGAACAGGCACCAAAGGAAAATTGAAGCCTCCAATAATACAGGTTGTCAACTACATTAACAGTTTAAGCGGCTTCAAAATTGCTGTTGACGTACCTACAGGTATTGATTCAGATACGGGTGAAGTTTTAGGCACTGCTGTAAAAGCAGATCTTACGATAACTTTTCATAAAGAGAAGATAGGATTGGAGAAAGCCAAGAAATATGTAGGGGACTTGGTCGTAGCCGACATTGGTTTGCCCCGAGAAATGGGACGTTTTGCGGGTCCAGGTGACGTTTACCTCGTAACTAAATCCAGAAACCCAACAGCTCATAAAGGAGATTTCGGAAGACTCCTGGTCATAGGTGGCAGCGAAGTTTACTCAGGTGCACCAACACTGGTTTCGTTGGCGGCGATGAGAACTGGTGTGGATATAGTATACCTTGCTGCTCCAGCAAAAACAGCTTTGGTAAGTTCATCCATATCTCCAGATTTGATAACAATTAAGCTTGAAGGTAACAATCTTAACCCAACGAATGCGGAAACACTCAAACCATACTTGGCTATGGTTGATGCAGTAGTCATGGGACCGGGCTTGGGTTTAAGTCCTGAAACGTCTAAATTCGTCAAAGCGTTTATTGAAGAAGTTGAAAAAGCTAAGAAACCGCTGCTTTTGGATGCTGACGCGTTAAAAGTCTTTGCAAAATTCAAGCGACCCTTAAAAGTGCCTCTTGTTTTAACGCCTCATGCTGGTGAATACGCTATTTTGACGGGTGAAGAATTGTCTGAAAATCAGGAGGAACGCATTTTAGCAATACAGAAGACAGCTAAGAAGCTGAATGCCGTTGTTTTGGTAAAGGGAAAAGTTGACTTAGTATGCAATGCTGAGCGAACTAAATTGAATTTCACTGGTAATGCGGGCATGACTGTTGGCGGGACAGGAGATGTTCTTAGCGGTATTGTTGGTGGTTTAATGGCGCAGAAGGTTGATACGTTTCAAGCAGCAGTAGCGGGAGCTTTTGTGAATGGTGCTGCAGGTGACTTCGTTGCAAATGAGATTGGGTTTCACATGGTGGCAACTGACATCATAGAATGGATTCCGCGCGTTTTTGAAGATCCTGTGAGTCATTTGAAGGTGAATAGTTTAAGTGGACAGTGAATTAGAAACACAGCCTCTTCCTGCATCTTTCCCAAGGCTAACAATTTACCATGCTAATCAATGTGACCGCAAAAAATGCTCCGGACTCCGCCTCAAGAGGCGAGGGTTTGCAAGAATTGTTTCAAGTATACGCTTTCTGCCCAATCGGGCTATAGTGCTTAACCCTTTTTCGGAAATAGCTTTTTCGCCTAATGACAGGCAACGTGTTACAGATTTTGGTTTAGCAGCTCTTGACTGCAGTTGGGAGCATGCCCAGAAAGTCATGAAAATACATGTGAAAGGAACTAGCCGCTGTTTACCAATTTTAATTGCAGGCAACCCAGTAAATTTTGGTAAGCTTACGAAGTTGACAACGGCTGAAGCAATAGCTGCCGCATTATATATTGCAGGATTCAAGGAGGAGTCGGAACAGCTTTTATCAATCTTTACATGGGGACACACGTTTTTTGAACTCAACGGTATGCTGCTAGACAATTACATAACTGCAAAGGACAGTACTGAAATTGTTAAGATGCAAAATAAGCTTTTAAAAGGTAAAAAAAATGATTAGCTCTTAGTTTGGGGGATGCTTTTGTATACGGAAACCTGAAATGCTTATAGCGGACCATGCAAAAATGAGGTAGAGCATCATTAGAAGGCGGTTGAAGATTGGAGTTTATCACTGATTTCTATTTGTTCTTAGCTTCAGTTTTGCTAATCTCGCTTTCAGGGGTTTTGATGCCCGGACCATTGTTTGCTATTACACTCAAGAAGGCAGCGAAAAGCAAGTTTTCAGGGGTGCTGATTGCAGTTGGTCATGGAATTGTTGAGGTTCCGTTGATGTTTCTGATTTTTTTTGTTTTGAGCCAATTCACTATTCCCAATAGTGTACAAGCTACAGTTGGGTTGGTTGGTGGTTTCTTAATGATTTTCATGGGTGTACAAGCATTTAGAAGTAGACATAAACAGGAAAGTACAACGATTGGTTTGAAGAGAGATTCAGTGCTTGCAGGAGTTTGGACTACCGCTGCAAATGCAGGTTTCATCTTATGGTGGCTAACTATCGGCACGACACTCATTTTGAATGCTAAACTGTTCGGTCTAGTAGGATTCTCTATCTTCGCTGGAGTTCATTGGCTCACTGATTTCTCATGGTACGCCGTAATTGCTTTCTTGATTTTTAAATCCCAGCGGTTCTGGACCCCGCGCTCACGAATGATGAATACTTTGTTTTGTGTTGCTGTGTTCATAGGTTTCGGAGCTTATTTTGTGGGTTCAGCTTTGTGGTCGCTTTTGTGATAGTTATATAGGCTTTTGAGATAAAGTGTACTCATGGAATTTCAAGTTGGAAATGCAAAGCTAGAACTAATTAAAGGTGACCTTACAGAAGTTGAAGCTGAAGCAATCGTTAACGCGGCTAATTCGACTCTTCTTGGAGGCGGTGGAGTGGACGGAGCCATACATCGCAAAGGAGGACCCCAAATTCTTGAAGAGTGTAAACGCTTACGTGCCACAGAATGGCCCGATGGATTGCCCACTGGTTGTGTAACTATTACCTCTGGCGGCAACCTAAAAGCTAAACACGTTATCCACACAGTCGGTCCCATTTGGCGAGGAGGATTTCACGGAGAAGCAAAACTTTTGAAGCAGGCTTATAGAAGTTCTTTAAAGCTTGCTGTAACCAATGGATTAAAGACTGTTGCTTTTCCTTCGATAAGCACGGGAGCTTATGGTTACCCTGTTGAAGAAGCTAGCCGTATAGCTGTCGGTGCAGTTAAAGAGTTTTTAGAAAAAGAAGATAATCTTGAAAGGGTTAGTTTTGTTTTGTTTTCTGATCGGGATTTAGAGTTTTACCTGAAGGCAGCTAAAATTTAAATTATATTTCTTGGGGCTACAGCTAATTTGCTTTAAAAAAGAGAAAGGGAGACCTTCGTGAAAAACTATGGTTATTGTTAATGCAGTAAGGTTTATGGTATGACTGAGACTTCTTCAGCTACCATAATAGAAGCAACTGGAATGTCAAGTTGTTCTTGCACCACACGCAACACCGCTTCTTCGCTTGGGCCATCAACAAGGAAAGAAATTCTGTTTTCTGCTTCGCAACAATAGCAAGCTTTCATTTCAATATCTTTGATTTTTCCTTTAGCAAGCATTTTTGCTGCTCCTTGTGCACATGCTTTTGGATCTTTTCCTGATTTTAAAATAGCTGAGCTAATCATATATGTTGTCAAAAATTCACATCCTAACAACTAATTACTAAAAGGATTTTATAAAGTATTATGGCGTTTTATCTTTCTTTGGAGTTTAGCATATGGTGATTATTGGTTTTTGTTACCTTTTTTTATATATATTGGGTTGAGTAAAAACATAGTTAGTTAGAGTGTTATATTTGAATCTACCAATGATCACTGTCCTTTCTTTGATTTACCTGCTTGGAGAACGCGTTATATGCTTTGGAAGCGTATGCATGAGCGCATCAAGGAAAAAAATAGAGTCAAATAAAAATGAACAAGATTAAAAATTGCAAAAAAAATAGTTTGCAAAACAACAAAAACTAATTCTTATAATTGAAATATTTTTTAGACAAAAAGTATAACGGATTCTCTAAAAGATTCGCATCCAATTGGCATGTTTATTTAGATTAAAGTTAGAGTCAAGGTTGACGTAATGCCACTAAGGTTTCTTATGCGCCTATGAATTATCTCGATAAGGCTTTCAAAAGATTCGCCGCTAACTTTGGCAATAAGGTCATATGCTCCTTGGGCTAGATAAACTTCTTTTATCTCATTGATTTTCTTTAATTCTTCAAACGCTAGGTAGCTACTATTTATGTCTGTGGTGATGAAAACAAAAGCACTCCTTTTGGGTTTGTCCAAAGTTTGTTCTGGTGAATATCGACTGTTGATTTCGGTTCCCATATCTTCAAAGACGTTCTCCAAAAAGTCCATCCTCATGAAAATCCTAAAATATTCTTAATCATAATTACCTTGAATCAATCTATTAAACCTGAGTTGGAGTCTCGTCACTACAACAACAGAGTATATTAGTAGATATAATAAGTAAGGTGAGGATTGAGCTTACTTATTATTTCAAAGTAAGCCCAATTGGGTGTGGCCTAATTTGATTATCCGTTTGTGGTTTTCAAATGAATCAGTGAGTAAACGTCGTATTTGGTGTCGATTGCTTTTTTACCATCTAAATAACCCAATTCAATCAAGAAGCCTAAACCAACGACTTTGCCGCCTAACTTTTCAACTAATTTTATATTTGCTATCGCGGTTCCTCCGGTTGCCAGTAAATCATCGATTATCAAAACGTTCTGTCCTTTTTCTATAGCGTCCTGATGAATTTCAATTGTATCACATTCGTATTCTTTCTTGTAGGTTAGGTCCACGCATTTGAAGGGTAATTTGCCTTTTTTGCGTATTGGAACAAACCCTATGCCTAATTCGTGGGCTAATGGTGCGCCAATAATGAAACCTCTTGCCTCGTTCGAAACGATAACATCGATTGGTTTGTCCCGGTAGTGGACAGCTAACTGTTTTATGCATTCGTGGAAGAATTGTTTGTCTTTTAGAATGGGAGTTATATCCCAGAAGACTACTCCTTTAAACTCGGGGATTCTCCTGATCTTAGATTTTAGGTCTAAAGTTTTATCGGTTTTGTTCATACTATTTACTCTCCTAAACGAAGGCTCCTTTCAACGCATGTCCACAGTCACAACTATAATCATCAGGCATTTCAGCAATGGTTTTAGCAATTAATTCTTTAACGTTTTCAACGTTTTTCTTCATTGTAGCCAAAATATCGTCAACGCAGACAACATTGTCTTTCCAAACGTCGTAGTCAGTTACAGTGGATATGTTTGCGTAGCAAATTTCTGCTTCACGAGCTAAAACGCATTCAGGAACTAACGTCATACCCACTACATCAGCACCCCATTGATGGTACAATTTTGATTCTGCTTTGCTAGAGAACCGTGGTCCTTCGATACAAACGTAGGTGCCTGTTTCATGCATTTTTATTACCATACCTTTAGCGACAGATATAATAGTTTTTCTTAGTTCCGGGCACATGGGTTCAGCGACGGATATGTGGCAAACCTTGCCCTCAGTATAGAATGATTGTTCTCGCCGCGTGGTGCGGTCGATGAATTGGTCGACAAAGGTAATTTCTCCCGGTCGATATTCTTCGCGTAAAGATCCAACGGTTGAAGGTGCCAAAATCCGTTTCACGCCGAGCTTTTTGAGAGCGAAAATGTTGGCACGAACATTGATGTCAGTTGGACGTATAGTGTGTTTTTTGCCATGCCTTGGTAGAAAGGCAACATATTTGCCGCTGAGTTCGCCAACGGTTATTATATCAGACGGTTTACCGTACGGCGTTTCAACCGTTACTTCCTCCATATTCTTGAGAAGCTTGGGGTCGTAAAGACCAGTTCCACCGATTACTCCAAATTCAGCTTGCATAGAAACTTAATTCAAGCGTTGAGCTTATAAAAATAGCGACTTCGGACAAGTGTAAATCAAACAAATATAATTCAATAACTAAGTACACTATAGAAAGTCTTGAGTTAAGTTGAAAAAAATTCGTTGCTTAGAGGTTGAATGTTTGGAAGACGAATCCCATTTTGTCGCCTCGGATCTTATAGAGTTGGTTTTCAGGCAGCAGATATTGGGCTTACGATAATATTTTCCATTTTTCAAATCCCTTGTTAGTCGCTTATCCTGCCTAGCTTCTTTTTAGTTATTAAACGGTTTCAATATTAAACCCAAATTGAGTCTATTTTACACCTAAACTCTAAAGTTTCTGCCGACAAAAGAACAGATTTATTACTTAAGTCAGATTAAAATGACAAAGAATCTCTTTAAAAACGAAGCTGTTAGTATGTCTGTATATGCACGTTCGCTAAAATACCTGTTGGGGTGGCTAATTGCAGGTACCAGAGGCGGACCTACTCGTGCAAAAATTATTGAAGCGCTAAAAGAAACCCCGCAGAACGCAAATCAACTAGCTACCTTGTTAGAGATGGACTATAAGACTATGCGTCATCATCTGGAGGTTTTAGAGAAGAACAAAATAATCATGTCTGTCGGAGACAGGTATGGCGCCACTTACTTTCTTTCTCAAACAATGGAGGACAATTACTTCTTGTTTGAGGAGATTATGAAGAAAATCGGGAAAAAGTAGAAAAGTGAGATCAGGATAGAGGGAGAAATAAATGAATAGAAAACAAAAAATCTTAGTATTGCTGGTTGTTTTGATAGTTTTAACTGCAGTTGCATCAATTATGTTGGCAACTCTAAGAATAAACTTGAATTTTCCATTCATAGCTAGGCAATATAGGCCTAACCCAGCTGACATTGAATTATACTATATCGCTCGAGCTGTATTTTCTACAATTAACATCGTACTAACCATAGTTCTAATTGTAAATTACGTAAGTATTTACTTAAAGACAAAATCACAATTCACTATTGGATTGACGCTTTTTGCTTCGTTCTTCCTCATTAAAGACATAACATGGAGCCCGTTTGTAATTGGATTTGCAGGGTTTGGCATCTTCGGTTTAGGTCCCTTCGCATTCTTACCTGACCTTTTTGAGATGGCAGCGTTGATTGTCTTATTTTATCTGAGCGTAAAATACTAACAATAATGCCCGCTTACATCTAACATAGTTTTCTCTATTCTGGTTGGGTACAATCTGGAAATAAACATTTAAGTAAGGAAATCTCAAGTAGAGAAAAAGTGGATGAATCAGATGACCCAAGAAAATCCAGTTCAAAAGAAAAGCAAAATGAAAATCATCGCGCTTGCAGTAATTTGCGTTATTCTCACCGCTAGTTTGATCGGAGTAATAGCAGTTTATGTTCCAAACAATTCGCAAGCACAATTAACTGAGAAAGAAAATACAATTATCTCGTTACAAACCCAAATCAATGCTCTAGAATATCAACTATCAACAATTAACACGACAACCTATGTTGCGCAAATTGCGTATTTAAATTCTCAAATAACTGAATTGAACGATACCCTGACAAGCATATATTCTGATTATGCCTCATTGCAGAAAATTGTTCAATTAGGAAGTTCAGAAGTGTGGTATGATAGCTCATTTAGCCAAAACGCCAATGAAACAATAATGCTTGGAATTGCACAAGTAGACTACGCTGGATACGTAGTGGTTCGAGCTACCGCCTCGGCAAATACAACATATGCTGAAGTACTCTACACTTTTGGTGGAATTGACATGGATTTTAACCAAACGGTAGGAACATCGGGAACAGCATTATTCCCATTATTGCCTGGAACAGTTGAAGTCAGAGTGGGTAACATAAATCAATCTGATGCTAACAACGTTAACGCAACAATCACGTATTACTACTAAATTCTTTTTTTTGTTAACTCTAATAAGCTTCAGTGTTCAATTGTAAAATAGGAGTTGCTTCTTCTGTGATAAACGCTTCCACAAAGGAAAGAAAAACAAACAGGCTGATTAAAGAAAAAAGTCCCTATCTTCTACAGCACGCCTACAACCCTGTTGATTGGTATCCATGGAGCGATGAAGCTTTTCAGAAAGCAAAAACAGAGAATAAACCTGTTTTTGTTTCAATAGGTTACTCAACATGCCATTGGTGCCATGTAATGGAGAAAGAATGTTTTGACGATAGCGAAGTAGCCGATCTTATGAACCGGAACTTCATCTGCATTAAAGTGGACAGAGAAGAACGCCCAGACCTTGACGCAGCATACATGGCTGTTTGTCAATCAATGGGACGAAACTGCGGCTGGCCTCTTAACGTTATCATGACTCCCGACAAAAACCCGTTTTTCGTCGCTAGTTACATCCCAAAAGACAACCGATATGGCGCAGTTGGAATGCTAAGTCTTGTGCCCCAGATTGGGAAGATCTGGAGAACAAGAAAAGCAGAAATGGAATCAATCGGTAAAGAAATTATAGAACAAATCGCATTTCAAGATCTATCAGAACCTGAGACTCTTCTTGACAAAAATACGCTTGATAACGCTTATGAACAATTCTTTTTACGTTTTGACCGGGAAAACGGCGGATTCGGTCGAGCACCCAAATTTCCCTCACCGCACAACCTACTCTTTCTGCTGAAGTATGCTAATAGAACAAAAAAGAAAAACGCGTCAATGATGGTTGAGAAGACCCTACGTGCCATGAGGTTAGGCGGAATCTTTGACCAAGTAGGACTAGGCTTTCACCGCTACTCAACGGATGCACAGTGGTTGGTTCCACATTTTGAAAAAATGCTCTACGACCAAGCATTGCTAACGTTAGCTTATCTTGAAGCCTATCAGTCTTTGGGTGCACCAAAATTCATGATAACCGCTAAAGAAACCATAGAGTATGTTCTTAGAGACCTGACTTCACCTGAAGGTGGTTTCTATTCGGCTGAAGACGCCGACAGCGAAGGGGAAGAAGGAAAATTTTACCTTTGGACGCTTAATGAAGTTAAGCAAGCCACTGGGGAAGATACGGATTTAGCAATAAAGCTGTTTGGTGTTAAAGCTGAAGGTAACTATTTTGAGCCGCCCAATGGCAAAACTGGAAAGAACATTCTCCACTTGACAATGCCACTGGAACAGGTTGCTTCTGAATCGAAATTAACAATCGATTCACTAATAGGTAAGCTTGGAAAAATCACTAACTCTCTTTTTCAAGTTCGGGAAAAAAGGGTTCACCCTGCTAAGGATGACAAGGTACTGGTTGATTGGAACGGATTGATGGTTGCTGCCTTAGCAAGGGCAAACCAGGTTATAGGTGACAAGAAGTATTTGCAGGCGGCAACTAAAACTGCAGATTTCCTCCTTAAAGAGATGAGAGCCCCCGAAGGTAAACTTTACCATCGATATGCCAAAGGTGAGAAAGCTGTTAATGGTTTCTTGGATGACTATGCTTACTTGGTTTACGGTTTAATTGAGTTGTACGAATCTTGTTTTGAAGAGAAATATTTGCAGTCAAGCATAGAATTAACTAAAACTATGATTGAGCAGTTTTGGGATAATGAAAAAGGCGGCTTCTTCTTCACAACTAAGAGCGCCGATAATTCTGTGCCCATGCTGAAACAGACTTATGATGGAGCGGTGCCTTCTGGAAATTCTGTGGCATTTTACAATTTGCTTCGTTTAGCTCGTATAAGTGGTGCAGCAAGCTTTGAGGTGTATGCAAATAAGCTGCTTGAGGTATTCTCTGACGAAGTTAACAGTCAACCGCTTGGGCATACGTTTATGCTTGCGGGACTTGAGTTTGCTCTTGGACCTACGTTCAATATCGTTTTAGTGGGAGCCCCTTCTGATAAAAACACAGTTGCCCTGCTAGCAGCTATAAGAAAGGAATACATACCCAACTTAACCATAACACTATGGACGCCCGACAAAACTTCAGACGTTTCGGGGGTTGTTTACAAGAAAATTGATGACAAACCCACAGTTTATGTTTGCCGTGACCAAACTTGCATGCCGCCTACGAATAGAATTGATAGAATGTTAGAATTGCTTAAACCCTAATTATTAAAATATAGTATGTCTGGAAGCCATAAAAAGCGTATATTTATGCTCTTAGTTTGGTTTGGGAAAACGTTGTGAAACCAGAAATCTCCAATTAATTAAAAACCAAAGATACTTTGGCGCCGAGGATGGGATTCGAACCCATGCGGAACGGATGTTCCACGGGCTCTCAAGGCCCGCGCGTTAACCACTCTGCCACCTCGGCAACTGCAAATCAACAGTTCTAGTTCACTGTGTCTTAAATGTTTAACTCATCAGTTTTTCCTTTAAGACACAATGTTTCTGTGCTTGGCAGCGGTGTATCTGGAGTTTGCGTTCCTATTAGAGTCATACGTTTAGGTCGCCTAAACCATGAGGCGCCGAACTTGTCAATAACATGAGTATAGCCTCCGAGTAATGCAATTTTCAAATCTTCAGGTGTAGTAACTTCTAGAAAGTCATAGTCAGTTTCGCTTTTGAATGATAGTTTCCATATGTCGACGTATTTCATGGCGTTAGTAACGTTTCGGATGTAACGGGTTTGAGCGTCCTCCACTGCGTTAGTTGATGTTTTAACTGCAAGGTTAGCCTTGTTAACCCCGACTGAAGCATCCATAACGTTATCAAAAGCGTTGTATAACCCAAAAGAAGCCGTTGCTGCTCCTGAAATCCCGACGACAAGACCCTTATAATCGTAAGTCTGTTGTTTAATTTCTTGCGTAACACCTTTGAGGCTTCCAGCAATTTTATCTGAAGCCCCAGCTACAACACTGCTTGCATTATCGGTTGCCTTCAAGTTAATTTGTACAGTGTTGTTGCTCATGGCCTGTTGCTCTCAAGGGTTTTTCCTCAACCAAGCCGCAGCCGAAACCAGGTAATGAAATTGAAAAACTGTTAGGTTTCCCAGATCTCCAAGCTTGTACTGCGGAAAGGCTTTCAAAACTAAGGCGATGTCTTGGGCGTCTCGGTTTGCATTAAGCCAGGCAGGGATTGCGTTCGTAAAAAGCAGGAGCTATCCGAATAAACAACAATAACAGCGCTCCTTCAGCCATAGGCATAGTTTTCTGCCACTCAGCGATGTTCTCCGGAGTGTAGGTTGGCATTGAAGGGTTACCTTTCTTCAGCATCAGATAGGCTGCCATAGAGGTTTTCTCGGCGTCGGATTTGCACTTCTCAATTATGAAGGCATCGTGAAGGCTAAGTTCACCATAGCGTATTATTCCCAAGTATGGATCGTTTTCTTCATGGATTGTGTTAACGAGTTCGGTGAGTTTAGCAGGGTCAAACAGTTTCTTCGCGGCGGAATCGACTTTAGCGCGTCGCTTGTCGTCTTGTTCAGCTTGAAGTTCCCATTTGGTTTTTTTAGAGAAATCTTTAGGGTCTATCTTTGAAGGTTTAGATGACATTGAAGTCGCCGCCTAAGTTGGGAGCGTTACGCTTTCTGCTTCGCCGCTAAGCTTCTCCAGTAAGCCGCCGCCTTCGCCTGCTGTACGTTCACAACTAAGAATAGTGCAGTTTTCCCAAGTTTCTTCGTTACCGTTGGTTGGTGTGCCTTCAGGTGCAAAGACCAAGTCAAACTGTGTACCCGCTAAAAGCAACGCAATGTATGTGTCATCAGTAAACAATCTCTCACATGTCCATGTGAAGCTTTGTTTGCCAGCACCGGTTACAGCAGGAGTCAACGAATCCATACTGTACTCTTTAATGATTTCAGCTGACGCTTTGACGCTGATGTTTTTTCCATAGCCAATAGCTACGCTACCTTTAAGCAAACGAGCATTTCGTCCTAAAACTGGTGTACTCATTTTTGTTTTTCCGCCATTTTTCGTTATACATTGTAACTTGCTTATCCGCAAGATTACCAAGACAGTCACAAAGGATATACTCCAAAAAAACCTCAAAAGGCTCAATTTCAAGTTTTATTGAAGTTTGATCGATATCCTTAAATCGATTATATAACATTGTTATAATTGGAGGTTTGATTCTTGAGCAAAACAACAAAACTGGTTAAATTAGAATCTTCGGATGGAGAAATTCACTTCCAGGAATGCAAAGCCAAATTCTGCATAAACGCCAAGAAATTTGACCCATCTGAAGCGTTAAAAATAGCTAAAAAAGAAGCAAACAAGCCATTACTCCTAAACAAGAAATAATACCCAAGCCATGCTTTTTCTTGACTAACACAAACTTGACTTCATTCAGACTTTCTTAACTAAATTAGAACTGTTAGTATCAAAGACTAGATCATTGCACAAACAGCAAATGAAAAACGCATATCAGCCGTTATATTTCAAGGCAAAATAACCTGCAAACGGTATTCTGTCCACTGGTTTGTCCCTAAATTGAAAAGCTCTTAACTAGAAAGTGGGTCTCGTATTATCGAGAACCAATAGGAAGGAATTGACCCATGTATGCTTAACAAAGTTTGATGCAATTTTACTCTTAAAAAAAAATATATATCAAGAACATCATCTTTTTATGGTGATGGATATGAAATTAGCAACTCTGATAGTTGGTGAGTTTGTACTTCTTTTTGCATCAGTACTTGTTTTTAGAAGCGCATGGCTTTTGCTTGATGAATATCTTGGGAATTCCAATTTGTGGCTACTTCTTGGAATTGGAGTAGTGACAACAGCGGTTGGTTTAGTTATAGTTAATTATGAAGTAAAATGCGAATTACAGAAAAACAAGTAACTCAAAAATCCTATCTTAACTAGTTTTTCCATCTTTTTAGTTTAGGTAAAGCATTAGACGCCAATGTCTTTGCTTCATCTTCAGACAGTCTCCTGTAAGAACAGGTATGATAGACCAAAGTTTCCTGACTAAACAACCTTAACCAATTTATTCAGTGTCCTTTCATTTTATACCCAAGTTTATTTGGTCCAGCAGTGCCTGGGTCAAACACGAAAAAGTGTCAGGACATATTGAGGCGTAAGACTATGTCTTGCAAAGCGTTAAAAGCAATATCTGATTATAAAATTCTATGAGAGTTTACAAATGAATAGACCAAGAAGCAAGCGCTTTCACAAAGGAACTATTGTCTGAATGTAAGTTAAACTCAAATTCCTTCACTTTAATTGAGCCTAATCCCACTGATAAATTGTCAACAGGGTATAAAGTGTGCATAAAGACTGCGTTAGATAATGAGTGAAACTGCAGATAAAGAAAATTACCAAAAACCATGACTTAGCTGTGATAATAGACAAATCTCAAATTGTGATTTACAAACCAAAACCAAATCAACTGAATATTTAATATAAAATGCACCCCAAAGTCTTTCAATTCTGTCTCATTCGGTATTTGTCAATAAGAAACTCCGCCCATTTTCTAGCTTCAACTACAGCAAATGCGAATAGAGTCATAGATAGAACGTAAATCCAGTGTTCTAGAGCAAGCGGAACTACGTTAAACAAGTTAGGCATTAGGTATAAGACTGACAACTGAAGAACAACACCTATCCCCACTCCTGCGAAAATGTAAGGATTTATCATTAAGCTCTTCTTAATATCTTTGAAAAAAGGTTGCTTTTCTTTTTGGGCTTGTATACCATTGGTCCACTGAGCAAACACAACTGATGTGAAAATCACCGTCACAGCAATTTCATAAGTGTAAATTTCCATTAGGTATACGAAAAGGAAAAGGCAGGCGAGCCCTACGGTGAGCCCGAATGTTACAACCCTGAATATTTGCGTTCTGTCAAAGAAGTGTGTTTCAGATTTTTTCGGGGGTCTATTCATAACGTCACCTTCCTCTTTTGTGAAAGGAAACGCTTTGTCTTGAACACCATCAGTAACTAGATTTATCCAAAGTATCTGGATTGGGAACAATGGCAAAGGCAGCCCAGCGATAATAGCAAACGAGATGAGTAAGAGTTCTTGAATAGCAGTAGATAGCAGATAGTAAATGACTTTTCGAATATTATCAGCTATTACTCGGCCCCTGTTGATTGCGTCTACTATGACTTTCAGGTTATTGTCTAATATGACCATCTTTGCGACGCCTTTGGCTGCTTCTGTTCCAGATCCCATTGCGATGCCCAAATCCGCGATCTTGAGGGCTGGAACATCGTTTACTCCATCCCCCGTTACAGCCACAATTTCTCTATTCTCTTGGAGAATTCTCACTACTCTATGTTTATGCTCAGGCAAAATTCTGGCTAAAACAGTAGTTTTTTTGAGCGCCTCAAAGAGGTTCTTGTCATCCATCTCTTCGATTTCCATTCCAGTTAGCAGCCGATCGCCCTCTTTCCATATGCCCACTTCTCTTGCAACCGCTTTAGCCGTTAGAATATAGTCACCAGTAATCATAATTACTTTGATTCCAGCTTTCTTTGCAACCGAAATAGCTTCTTTAACGCCTTCTTTGGGAGGATCTAAGAATCCAATGAGACCAACTATCTCAAGCTTCCAAGAACTGGGCAATTTGCTAGACTCATTTCCAACCCCGACTGCGATAACCCTCAAACCATTCTCGGCCATGTTGGTAAGGGCTTTTTCAAGAACTTCAAATTTATCTGAGTTTATCGCCATCTTTTTGAGTTCTTCGTAAGCTCCTTTTACGAATAGTTTTGGAGTCCCATCAACGTCGTTATATGTGGCCATTAACCTTAGCTTTGTATCAAAGGGGTAGGTCCACAGCCGTTGGCTTCTTTTGTTAACTTCTTTAAAGTCCTCTGCCCATTTGGCTAGGGCTGTGTCTATTGGGTCTCCTTTGAAATCGTTTGCATCATTACATAGAATAGCTCCGAGCTTCAGACTCTCTGGATCTAATGCAAAGACTTCTTTAACCGCTAACTTTCCTGCAGTAATAGTACCCGTCTTATCGGATGCTATTACAGTTGCACTACCTAATGTTTCAACTGAAGGAAGATCTCTTGTTAGAGTTTTCCTCTTGCTCAAAGCAATAGCTCCCACGGTAACTACAACAGTTACAACCAATGGCAAGCCCTCAGGAACGGACGAAACCAGCTGGGCTACTAGAAAGTATGCTATGGTTAGTGGTTCTCTGCCTTGCAAAAAGCCGATTACTCCTACAATCGACAGCAAGGATAACAAAAGTATCACATAACGCCTAGCAAAGTATTTAATTGCTTTTGCCAAGGGGCTGATTGGCGAAGAACCTTTGGCTTTTTCGGCGATTGATGCAAAATAAGTTTTGCAACCAGTCTTTACAACAAACCCTTTGCCGGAACCCCTGACAATTGCTGTACCAGTAAGAAGCAAGTTCTGTAGCTCATATGGAAGAGTATTTGATGGCAGTACGATAGAATGATCCTTTAAGACCGGAAGAGATTCTCCAGTCAGTGTTGATTCATCAACTGTAAGTCCCGTGCTATCGGATAATCTAATATCGGCTGTTATCAAGTCACCTTCAGAAACGGTCACGTAGTCACCGGGCACGATTTCAGATGAGGGAATTATGAGCGTTTGACCGTCTCTTATGACATTAGCTTTGCTCTCTGTAAGTTTCTTTAAAGCTCTTAGAGAGGTTTCAGCTTTTAGCTCCTGCCAAAAGCCGATCAGACTATTAACTAAGATGATAAAGACGATCACTATAAAGTCAGTATATTCACCGACGAGGAGAGTTAAGAGGGAAGCTGCAAAAAGTACGTAGACCAAGATACTCTTGAACTGCCTAAAGAAAATCTTCAACTTGCCTGTTTCTTCTTCCTCAATAGTATTTCTACCATATATTCTAAGGCGGTTTTCAACTTCTGCTCCAGTCAAACCTTCAAAGGAAGTGTTTAGGGCTTTAACTGTTTCATCAGCCGTTAACGTTTGAGCTTTTTCAATATCCGACAGTAAATTCGACGGAACTTTCTTCGTGCTATTTGTCATCTTTGATTCTTCCTTTGAGTCGCGCTTTCCTTCAGGACTAACCAGAAAATCGCTCAAATCATAATTTAGGCCCCAACTAAAAAGATTAATGCTCCTAAATAGTAAAAACAATGTTAGATACGCGATTACATACGCAACGCGCTCTTCTTCAAACACTCATTGAATAACTTGCTTGTGGGCAAGGTTACCAAGATAATTACTAAGGGCATACTCCAAAAAACCCTCCAAATCCGACTTAACCACACTATCCGACAAAAAAGACAAATCACTTAACCACTGGCGCTTAATCTCAAAGACAAGTTCCTTGGGCTCAGCTGTCTCAAGCTGATCAAAATATTCCTCCATCGCCAAAACAAAGGCCAAACCCAGCCAAGCCCGATAATAACGATCCTTCTCACTAATATTCACCAGGATCTTTGAGGACGCTCGAAGTAAACGCTCAAAGTTGCCATCGGGCTTAACCCCGAAAACACCCTGCGCACAATCAAGACGATAAACCTTCATCATCTGCCTATAGGTATGCAGAAGCATCTTTGTTTGAGGGTACTTGGGCTGTTTGGGAAAACAAAGAAACCTATCCAAGACACGCATGGGCACATTTACGACGAGTTTTAGGAGCCAGAGCTTAAACTCACGGTTCAAAATACAACACGCCCTCAAGAGTTACTTGTCCGCCGTAGAATGTTTTTCCGCGATACGAAATTGAGCCTGGACTAAAATTTGTCGGGTAAACATCTTGTACAGCTCCGCCCAATGTTCGATCTGCAAGTATAGCGTCAACAACATCACCCATAACGGCGATGATGCCGTCAAACCAATCTGCAGGAGCTGACTCGCGAACAAGCACAAGCAAATTTACCCGCACAGTAACATCCAACGCCGAGCCCATCTCAAGAGGCAAAACGGAACTGGATGAAGGATCAATTAGAATAACGGGTGTATCGGGGGTTAGGGCAAAGTTTTCGCCTACAAAAACGGTTTTGGCCACTCCAGACTCAGGAACCTCAGGAACTTCAGGGATTTCAGGTTCTTCATCATGCGCAGGCACAGCCGGAACAGCGAGAACAACAGGAACATAATCAAGAACACTCTTTAGTGCTGTAAAAACCGCTTTGTACACAGAATAGAAACTGTTTGCCATTTTCAGTATCCCTCGTAATCTGTCACTTCATCCCAGGCGTCTGAGAAGAAACGCGGAATTTCCGCTTCTGTTGCGGTTTTAACCTGTTCTAGCAGATCATTTGGCTTAGTACCTGGGTGATTCACCAATTTCGTAAACACAACTCCACCGCCACCTTGAAAACGCAAAACAGATGCAAACCGCGAACGGATCTCATGGGGGCTGGTGCCCAAAATAAAATAAAGAAAGTATGGCGCCCTGTTGCTTAAGGCACTGTTCAAGTCACTTTGCTCAGTAACATACCAACTTTGCCGCATTAACCCAGTGCGAACAGGAGTTAACTGCTCAGCACATCCTTTAGCGTAGGCAACAGCCTTCTTCAAAATGGCCTTAGCAAGCCTTAGCATATCAGAGGCAACTTTGCTTAAAGAAACCCCTGATTCAGTAACTTCAACACTAATCATACAAATACACCTTTGAGAACTTGATGGAAAAACTTGAAATCCTATAATATGATAGAGTAAACAATCAGTCAAAATTGGGAGACAAATAATTGCTTGGTTAACAATTTCTATGGGGGTTGGATCAAAATTTAATGCACAAAAAAAGTAACAACTGGGCGCTAGTTCTTTTTCATATAGGCAAGCGTCTTATTATGTAACATCTCAAAGTGCTCGCCAAACGTTTCGTCAGCCCTCTCTTTTCTGACTGCGATTATCCAAGGTTCAAGTTTTTTCCAGTTAGAAATAATATAACTACCCAAACGGTCAACAATTACGTCAATATCAACAAATCTTTTGTTTACTAAAAAACCGACTTCTTCAAAGTAAGATTCCACTTGATAAGGGTAGTTATTTACTTCAAAAACATTCGATACCTCACGGTTGTATTTCTCAAGAGACTCGAAGGCAAATTCCTTCTCAACCCATCTGAAGGCTTTTCTAAGGCTTTCAGTTTCTGCCCATTCAAACAACTTTAGTGTTATCTCCAAGTCTCTATGTTTGGACATATGACGCAGTTCAAATAGAACAAAAACTACTCCGAGACCCGTAAATATTGCTGTTATAATGATAGCCCAATCAACAATTGTTAACATTTTTTTACCGTTAAGAGTCTTGTTGAGATATGTAATCTTCTATTATTAAAAAATTACTAAAGCTAAATTGTAAACTATGGGTTCATCTCGATCGGTCAAAGCAATTTGAAAACTAAAAATCTATTTTTTAAAAAAAGTCGTCGCAGTTGCTGTGTGTGCATTAAATTTTAATATCGTGTGCACCAACAGATTCACTAATGAAAGTTTACTGTTTTACCCGTATGTATCGTCTGTTCCAATTACAATAGGCAAACCCTGAGCGGCTTCAGCTGAGCTAATGCGCCTTTCAGCAGCCACCCGGTAATCATCAGCGGAAGCGAACTTTACATTGTCATTTAGACCAGCTTCAACCGTGTAATAAGCTACTCTTGTTTTTGGGTCTCGCAGCACAATTTTCTCAGCGGTCAACAACATGCTAATTTCCTGCAAGGCAGAAGCTGAAAGCCCACCTAAGCCGCGATCGGCAATTTCAGCGTCCGAAAGAGCAATCAATGCTGATATGTCGCTGTCGCTGATGCTGGTATTCACGATTTGTTTAACCTGGGCGTATGTGCAGTTTGCAGTCAAGGTTTAAACTCCTAAATGCTCACATACGACATAGCCGTCTATTGCTGCTGAGAAGCCAGCTTTGCGGATGTCGCGCCAGAAATAAACGTCGAAACTGGCAACCGAGAAATTATTGATAAAGCGAATCCCCTGCTCAAACACACACCTTTTGATTAGGATGCACCCTGTGCCTGCCACAAGCAAACCATCCTTGAAGGTAACAACTTTGTCCTTGTATTGGTCGAGTTTTCCGTTTGTGACTGGACGCACATCATCAGGATCCAAGAAGACACCTGCACACACAATGCCTTTGTATATGTCGTTTAGGGCAAGGTTCTTTGGATAACTGTGAAAGGGAACCACAGCGATTGCGACGTCAACGTTCTGCTCAAGCAAATGCGACAAAGCATTCTCCGGTACCACAACGTCGCTTTCCACAATCAGCACATAGTAAAAGCCTTCAGCGACCACTCGGTCAGCCACTTTATTGTAGGCCTCCACCACGAAACCCCACCCAAGACTGTTGGGATCAGAAAGATCAAATGTGTAGGGAACTTCGCCTATTGCAGCTTTGATTGCATCAACTACTTTTTCTCGGTTCTGCATGTGGCTGGTTAACGTGGCTGGAATAGAAACCAAAAGCTTAGGGTAACTGGGAACTTCTCGTTTAGGAAGTGGTTTGGGTTGTTTTTGTTTTTTCTCCATAAATTTCACCTGTAAATAGATCAAAAAGAAATGAGGGAAGAGAGCCAGCTTAAACTGGACTCTCAAATAGAGGTCATTTTGGCTAAAGCATTCGGTTGATAGACTACTGGTAAACCGCGCACGTATGCTCTGCCAAACAAGCCTTTTCCGCTTCGTACCGATTCGATTTCTGTCTCTATCGCGAGGTCTTCTGCAACTACGTACTCGAACATGCCCACGGGGTTTGCTTTCATCATTAGGCCTGTGCCGGTGGTTATGCCTTCGCTGACAAAGATTTGTCCGCCGATGCGTTTTTGCACCCAATCCATCCAAGGCGTCGCAGTATTTGCGATCAGCGCCATTGCGTAGCCTTCCTGAGTTGGATTGAGCAAGAGGTTATACGGACGGTAGATGTGGTCAGCTGCGAGCAATGCGATGGTTGCGTTTAAGCTAAGTGGAATGTTTGTTGCAGTAGCCCAAGAATATGCGGTGCCTTCACTATTTCCAGCAGCCGCATAAAGCCCGTTGATTGAGCCTGAGCCCTCAATTATGCATGTGTCCTCGAGAAGTCCTACTTGGTAGGCTGCTGCGTCACTGTAAGTTGTCGGTAACGGGGTTCCAGTTATGTAGCTGGCATCTAGATCTGCTTTAGGAATCTCGAATTCTTTGTGGTGGCACGGAATGTTAACAGGGGTTCTTCCCAGGTTAACTGCATCTAAGGTTTCGCGTCCTGGATACTTGGGGTCAGTTCTTCCCGTACCCATTTCGCTTAAAGTATCATATAGCTAAAAGTCTGGGTTTCTTTAGGTACAAAACGAATAGGCAACAGTTTTCTACCTATGAAGTCTCTACGAGCTACTTTTATTGCGCTAGGTAGCAGGGTTAAGCCTTGCTCTGCAGTTAGATATTCGTCTCTTCCAACTTGACTTAAAGATTTCATTTTCAAGTCTCCTAAATTAGCATCCTGGCCATTATCCAGCCTTCAACGTCTGTGGTGGTTACGGATTCTTCAGCTTCAGCTAACGCTATGCCCTCCGTTGAGATAGGTCCTGTTACGGTTGGTTGGGCGCTTGTGGATGTTACGGGTGTGCTGCTGTTGGAGATCGCTGCTTCTGAAGCTTTGCTGACCATGCCGTCTGCAGCTGCCACAAGCTTGTCGCCTTTCACAACAGTTTGCGACTGCGCAAGGTAGAGTAGAACTACTGCTTTGCCTGAGAGCACGGGAACTTGGTCATTTTGGGTGTAGATTGTGTCTCTGGTTGCTGGGCGATATGCTTTTGCAGCTTGTTCATAGCCTAAAACTCCAATTGCTTCTCCTCCAGCAGTACAGACAACGAGGTCGTTGTCATGGGTGCCTTTCTTAACAAGTCTGCCAGGATAACAGTTAGTCGCAGTTTCAATATTGAGGTATTGAACATCAGGTTTGCCACAAACAACGATTTGATTTCTCGGTTGCGGTCCAACACCAGTGTCAGCGGATGCGGATCCATAAGTTGGCGCGGTCACCATTAGAGGCCTCCTTCATATTTGCCTGTGTCTTGGTTGTAGGAACCTACTGTTCCTTGGGTTTTGGGTTTAGTTTTTACTTCTTGGGCATCGTGCATAACTGAAATGAAGGTTTTAGGCTGAGATTTCTCTATAGCATCCTTGAAAATGTAGAGTTCTGCAAGCGTCATTTTGTCTAGGTTCTCTCGGCTAAGTTTACCATTGCCGTCTCTAACAAGCGATGTTACAAGAGAGTCTTTTTCGGCTTTTTCTGCAACATCAAACTTGGCTTTGACAATTGTGAGGGCGTCTGTGGCATCTTTTAGCTGGTCTTTGAGCTGGCTGATTTCGGTTACGAGCGCTTCATTTTTGACTAACGCTGCGCGATAGTCGTCGAAGGAAATATTTGGTTTTTCACTCAATTTATTTTTCTCCTTTAAAATTTTTCTTTTTTTCCCTTTTTAGTCACGGTGGACGTGAAGCCGCCTTGTTTAGTCACGTGTGGCAAAAGGTGAACCCATCAAGAAGGGAAGTCTGTTACTCAAAAAACGGGGTAACCATCAAAATTGAAAAATTGCTAGCAGACGCTGAGCTGCTTGTTGCCTCTTCCTTAAAAATATGGAAATGTGGGTGATGCCACCGCTGAGGGCTCGGAAGCAAATCTCAAGGTCTCAAGATTACTTAGTTTGTTGGGATGCTGCTGCAAACAAAGACCTGCCTGTTTTGGAGTAGAGACATCGAAGACTGAAGAAGGTGTAGAACAGCAGTGTTTGCACCAGTCTTAGGTTATTGTTCGCGTTATACCCGTGATCATCTTCTACTGGTCGGACTGTGAAGCAGAATCGTTACTAACGCCTGCTTCGCTGTTGGTATTACTCTGCTGGTTTTGACCGCTTGTACTTGGTTGCGCAACTGATGGTGATCCCTGCTGAAGGGTTGAGTACAAATCTTGGGCCAACGTGTTCCATGTTTGGCTTTGGAGCTTCACTATCTCCTCGTCACCTACCTCCAAATAGGGTTCTCCGTCTGGCCCCACAGAAATGCAAGTTACGCTTTCTGGAGCAAGACTTCGCTTTCAGCAAGACTCAAACCTTCGATGAACGCCTGCATTGTCTCGTGGTTGAGCTTCAGTTGCACACCACCGTACGTGACATAGGGTTCCCCGTTTGGTCCTATAAAAACCTGCTCAAGGAATCCTGAGGCTGGAACGATTGGTGATTCACCCGAAAGGGGACTAACAGGCGTTTCTCCAGCCAGAGGACTTGACCCGCCTGAACCTCCGCCACTTCCAAATCCGTCAACTGTTCCACCTGCAACCCCTGCTCCTAAATTAGCAGATGCGCCTGCAGAGGCACCTGAACCTCCAGCAACAAAAAAGTAATACACAATTATGCCGCCTATAACTGCAGCCGTAATCCCACCTCCTATCAGAACTGGAACAATGGGGAAACTATTTGTTGATTCTGTTGGTGCTGAGGAAGCAAATGCAGCGTTTGGTTCTCCGAGCTGGTAATAATCGTATTTTGCGTCGCCTCTCCAAGGAGAAACCAACGCAACCCCCGTCGCAGCAGACGGCTGCGTATCCTCTTCAACATAGGTGTTTTTGAGCTCACCATTAAAGTAAAAGGAGAAAGTGTTTGCTTGCCTAACCATGGTCATAAGAAAATACTGGTTAGCTGTCTCCTGATAGATACCAAAATGAAGGATTTTCACGTTATCTCGGTAGAACGCAAACTCATCATAGTATCCATCTGCGGAAAAACTGTAAGAGTGCCTCTCAGTTGACACGTAAACGCCGTTGGTGCTGTGGCCTTGCCCAAGCCACATACTCTTTGATTCCACTTTCCAATCAAATATCCCTGTTTGGAAATGGTTATTGTAATGAATTGCGCAGTCTCCCCCAGTACCATCCAAGACAACTGCTCCAGAACCTACGCTGATGCCTGCAGGACGCGTGAAAGTCCAACCAGCAGCCTGCATCTGATCTGAACCGGAGTAGTTGAAATCTTCCTTTAAATAGACCTGCCCCGTTTGGGCACTCACTAATGCCACAAAACTCAGAGTAATCAGTAAAGACGCAAAGAATAGATATAATTTCGCCTTCAAACGCCTTCTCCTCTAATTCAGATATTGATGCAACAAGGATTTAACATTTGTTTCAATAGACTTTGAGCACGTGAGCTCATAAAGTGGGTAACTATGAAACTTAAAAAATCACTGAGTTCGCGTTTTTTTCTATGGTTATGTTCTTGACTTCAGGTTAAAACCTGCTTTTTTAGCCCGCTATGAACTGAAGACTTTTAAGTTTTTTCTCCTTAAAACCTCAAATTGTAGATGGAATTTATTGATGTTGAATATGAGCAGCACTACTAGTTGCGGTCTGCTGAGCATTTATCATATGGCTGAAGCTGTCCATAAAATTTGTATATTGTTCCAAGTAGTGTTGGTAACTGTCTTGATTGACTGAGCCTTGAGTTGTGCTTTCGTTATATAGCAATTGTCCATGATTAACTAATTGGTCAAGTATACTTGTTAGTGGCGTTGGGGGTCTATTCGTTTGTGGAGTCATACTTTGTACCTCACTTGGCAAAGTTGACCATGCTTCATTTGCAGTTTCACCAAAATACTGCATGGCGTCGTTTAATTCTGAAATATTGCTTGTCTGTTGATGATAAATTCCAGAACTTACTCCAGACGATGTGGTTGATGAAGTGCCTCCATTGGGCGGACTTGTAGGATGATTTTGAATTGCTGATCCTCCTCCAGAAGCTCCTCCTGAGGCTCCGCTTCCGCCTAGGACAAAGAAGTACAAAACGCCTGCAACTCCAATACCTACAGCTCCGATTATTCCACCTAAAACTATTGGGTTGCTTAAAAGTGACGTTTGAGGTTCAGTTGCGCCTGTTCCCATTGACCATACTTCAAAGTAATCATATTCTGAGCCGCCTCTCCAAGGCGAAACCGCATCAACACCAACCAAATTCGAGGAAGAGGTATCTGTCTCTGTGTAGCTGCTCTTAAGTTCACCCTTATAGTACATGTTTATTTGATTGCCCTGCTTTTCAATGCTCAAAGTTAACCATTCATTCTTGGTTTCTTGGTAACTGCCAAACGTAGTTTCTTGACCATCACGATAAAATACAAAGTCGCCGTACCAACCGTCAGCCATAAACGTGTAGGAATGTTTGTCGGTAACTGCGGTTACGCTGTTTCCACAGTGGCTACCTAGAATCCATCGGCTTTTATCTTCAACCTTCCAATTAGAAATACCAGAAGGAAAATGTTGTGAGTAATGGATAGCGGTGTCTTCTTGAGTGCCGTCTAAAACTATTGTGCTACCGGTAAAGTTTATACCAACTTGATGGGTGATTGTCCAACCTGCGGTTTGAAGTTGGTTGAGACTTTGATAGTTCATGTCGTCTCTCCATATGCTGGATTCAGACTGAGCTTGAACTATCATAACTGAACTGGAAAGAAATATTACCAAAGCCAAGAGCGTAAATAATATTGCCTTCAAATGCCTTCTCCAAATTCAGGTATTGCTGCAACTTGGATTTAACATTTGTCACAATACTAAGTTTCAAAGATGCTAAAGAGCGGACGCAGGTTTTCTATGGCTACTTTGTTAGCGGCGATAGCGTTGTCAGTTTGGTTATCTTTCTGCGAAGCATCTCTTTCTTCGGCATCTTTTTTGGTGGGTAAGTTGTGGCCTTCAATTACTTCCAAAACGTCAGCGCCATATTGCTTGTAGAGGCGTTGAGCTGCCAATAACAAACCAACTTCATCGATGCGTGTGCATACAGGACAGTCTTTGTAGGTTCGCTTTTGCACCCACTCCTGAGCCTTTTCAGGCGTGAATTTGGTGGAGTCAAAACGGTAACTTACACCCAAGTTGGCATCTTGAACTTCGACAATCGGCTTATCATTTTCAGCGGAATCTACGTTTATGCCACAGTAGGGGCTAGGGCAACGTCCCTGTTCAATTGGCGCTGCTAAATGGTCTATGCAGATATTGCGTTGCACGTAATCGTATTTTTGTCCTTGAAACTCACCTGGCGTGGGATCTTTGTCGCAGCTAAAGCCGATGCTGTTATCTTTCAGCTGGCCTGTCCGAATTTTATCGAGAACATCTTTGCCGGTGCGGTCCTTGAAAAAGCGGATGTCTACTTCTATGCCACGTCGACAGGGTCTATTGGTTTTGGGATCGTTGAGGTCTTTGCGGAATCGAGGGTTTTCCATGCGGCCGTTTATGTCGTTTACGTTTCTGATGTGGTCGACTTGCAGGGTGACTTAGGGCTTTTACCCATCTGCCCTCAGCAGTCCACGTAGCTTTCTCAAGTTCATCTGCAGGCTTGTATGCCATGCCATCTTTGTACTTATGCACAATTTCGGAGGCTATCACTGCCTTAACAACGAGGAATTTATCGTCATCCTGGATGATTTTGCTATCTTCCAAAATGGCGAAGTCTTGAACAATTTGCCTAATCAAATTACATCACCATAAAATTGTTAACTATTTAGAAGGGCTAAAATACAAAGATTGAAACTTGCTAGTCTTCTGATCCTGCCACCCAAACTATAGACTATTGTGGGGTCGCTGTGATACGGTTAGAATATTGTGCAAACCTTTGTCCCTTAATCTAAATATTAGAAATATTTTGTAAAGAAAAGCTTGGTATGAATTCGATCCTCAATTTACTGTCAGATAATGTGGAACAGTTGTTGTAATTTCTAAAAATGTAATTGGTGATCTTTTAGAGGGGATTTGAGAAATGTCAACTTAGAGTTTCCCTACTCATCGATTTGACTTTTCCGTCAAAACCAACGAGAATTCTATCGCCTTTATCTTTCATAACTATGCCGTCTAAATACTCTATCCATGAATTGAAAGAGGGAAATACATGCTTTATGAGAGGCATAATATGTAGGTCGTGTGTAACGATAATTGTGACTTTTCCAGAGGAACAATACTTCTCATCAATAAGCGATTGATACGTTGCTTTAGCGTATGTTTGAACCGGCGAGAACGCCAATTGATTTTTGCCACTTAACCAGAGTTGAACATACTCATCTCGATTATCTAATGCAAATGCCTTCTCGTATTCTTCTCGGTTTCTAACTGGGGATGGATAATCAAACTTGTTTGGTCCGATTACATTTGTTTTGGTTTTAGCAAGACCAATTGAGATTGCTTTTGCTGTTTCAATTACTCTTCGCGACCCCCAGCTAAAAACTTGGAAGTTCCTTGTTTTTTGGGATACTCCTAAATCTTCACCTAGCTGAATTGCAGCAATGTATCCATCAGGGGTGATTCCCAACTCACTATCATCCTTCAAACTCTTGATTTCAGGTCTTTCTGCATGCCGAATAACTACAACCTTCCTATCAATCCCTTCAAGAATTGTAAGCATCTCTTTAATTGGAATCAATTTCGTCTAACCTCCTAACTGAATTAGTCTTTAGGTCAATTGCAATTTGTTGCTCTTATCCTTCTAAACAACTTAGGTCTTTTGGTCGTTTGCCTCAACATTTCGCAGTAGTTGCTGCTTTGAGAAAGTTGGTTGGCTTCTATAGAATATTTCGGGATTTGAACCCGTGACTTTCAGTTTAGGAGGTAAGATTCCAGAATGCTGCAAACTCGGATTCAGCACGCGGAAACCAAGCCTCCCACAAATGTGGGCAAAATGGGTGTGCGGGAAACTCGGGCATGAACATACCTTGCCGATAGATGCACCCATAATATCGAATGCAGTATTCGCATTTTGGTTGCGGACCTGGCATCTTTGTATTTATGCACTATTTCGGAGGCTATCACTCCTTTAACAACGAGGAATTTATCGTCATCCTGGATGATTTTGCTATCTTCCAAAACGGCGAAGTCTTGCACTATTTGCCTTGTCAAATTATATCACCATTAAATTGTTATAATTCAGAAGCGAGAATCGCATTCTATGCCCTTAGAAGAATGGTTGGATTAAACCGTGATGTGAGGGTAAATGGATAAATAAAAAAAGGAAAGAGGGGAGAGTTACTTATTTGCAGTTATTTATGTTTCTTGTATGCGAATACTCCGGCTGCGACCACAACTATGGCGATTGCCGCTGCTCCTATGTAGATGTATTCGATTGGTATTCCACTTTGAGTTGTGTCGGTGGGGGGTTCTGTTGTATCTGCTAGTTCAGCCACGGTCCAGGTTGAGAAGTGGTTAGTGTTGCATACCAGGTACCCGTTTTGGTCAATGAAGCTTTCAACAGGCATCCATCGTGCCTGTGTCGTGTTCCAATACATCCATGTCAGTTTTGAGGCGTTAACTTCTCGGTTTAGCTCTTGACTTAGCTCTGTCTGGTTTATTTGCAATCTTATCTGCGCCGTTAACTGCAATTCAGCATTGGGCTCTATACCTAAGTAGAAATTCAAAGTTCGCTCCATAACCTGTTCTCCCTGAAGCGGCGAGCGGTACATGTTCATAGTAAGCGTCATTGTCTGATTCGGCTCCACGGATAACCCTATGATCTTAGGTGTTACGTCTGGGTCTGCTGAGAAAACTACGTCGCAGTTCTTTGAGCAGTTCATTAGCATAGTCATGTTTCTGTACTGGAATAATGCTGGTTCTCCGGCTGCAACTTGCGCCATTTCAGATATGGGTGTAGTGTCAGTTTTGTTGTATTGCACTGCATTGTCAGGGGCACCTGGCACCTCTGGATATTTACCCTCGCCCGAAGGCTCCCCAGAACCAACAGTAGCTACGCAAAAAGGTACAATATATGCAACGATCAGCAGGGCCATTATGAAGGCCCCGATTTTGTTTCCGTTCATTTTTCTTGTTACCATCGTTAATCACGAGATACAATATATACTAACGCCTAACTTAAGGGACATTATGAAATAATCGTTTCAAAAACTGGAACACCCCTATCTGGTGTCTGAGCGTTTCAACTTTCCACAGTAGACACACGTCAAATCTGAATTATCTTAAACCTTCCAATGCACTCGACCTGTATTTTGGATACACAAAAATCTTAACTAAGATTAACAAATATAATGTGAAATCGCATGAAACTCTACTATCTGCGAATCAGCATAATAGCCCTGCTTACACTTTGCTTATTCTCGGCATTCGGTTCAGCTGTAGCTGAGTTCCAATTCGAAGTCGAAACCATGACAATCAAAGTTTATAGAGACGGACTAACTCACGTCACACAATCTCTAATCGTAGATAGTCTGCTTCCTGAAGTAGTCTTGCCTCTTCTATCTTCATCTGTTGAAAACCTGATCGTTCTTGACGAAAATCAACTGGCTGTAGACTATCAGCAAAACGCAGCGAATCTAACGGTCTTCACTTTAGGGGCCTCTCGCGTCTCGATTGAATACGACACTATTGCACTTACGAACAAAGAAGCAGATGTATGGACTCTAATCCTGAACCACCCCTATAACATAACAGTTTCATTGCCTAAGAACTCAACAATCGTATACCTAAATCAGGTGCCAACCACAATAGACACAGCTGGCGAGGAATTATCCTTGTCTTTGAATCCAGGTCAATGGGAACTTAGCTATATAGTGCCATTGCAGTTGGAAATCCAGAACAATAGAGCTTGGGAGATTCAAATTGAATATTTGATCGCTACAGCAATCGCAGTTGCAGTAGCTATTCTCATTGTGATATTTGTTGTTAGGCGAAAAAGAACAATTAACGTCAAAAAGATACTGAGCCGCCATCCAGATTTAGTTAAGGAAGACATTGCTGTAATTGAGTTCTTGGCTGAAAAAGACGGCAAAGCCTTCGAGGCTGAAATACGCGAGCGGTTTCCAGACATGCCCAGAACGAGCCTTTGGAGACTGGTCAGGCGCCTTGAAGGGCTAGAGCTTGTTGAAATAAAGCGAATTGGTCTAGAAAATCAAGTTCAACTTAAGAAGTAGAAACAAAAAAGGAGCTTGGGAAACATTTTTCCCTTTCTTTTTATGGGTCGCCACTACCGCCATAGCCAGAGCCACTATTGCCGTAGCCCGAACCAGACCCAGAGCCACTGCTTCCCGAACCACTGCCGCCAGGTCCGTTTTGCGCTTGGTGCCTGCCTATTTCCTGATTTAGCGACTGCTCCATCTGTTGAACCATTTGGCTGACTGCTTCGCAATCTTGCAGGGCATTGCTAAAGTTTTGTTCGCCTTGAGCTGTTTGAGCACGATTCTGGAGGGCTTCCATAAATTGGCTTTCAGTTTGGTAACCGTAAGATTTCAGCACACTTGTAAAGTCGACGCCTTGATCTTGACCGTATCTGAATCTTTCCCGGATTCTCTCTTGGACTCCTTGAAAGTAGTTGTTTAGTCTCCAAGTGTTAGATTCTTCAGCTTGCTCTTTCAGGTACTGGTAGACTTCTGATATGTCTTGTTTAGCTTTTAGAAACGCTGATTTAGCTGCTGTTACATCATAATCAAGCAGCGACGTTTTAGCCTCGTTTAGTAGTTCTTGGGCGCCGTCCAATAAATCTGCGATCTCTTGTGGCGCTCCGTCATGAAGGATCTCTCTGAGACGGTCTATTTTTTGAAGTTGACGTGTTATGGCTTCAAGCAGTCCCTGATTTTCAATTAGGTCTCCTTTTTGGAGATCGGCTGCTTGGAGTATTACATGTATGGAACTGTAGACTTCTCTGAAAACACTCAAAGCTTCCACCGCGGAATCTAGGGCATCTTGGTATTCAGAGTTTGTCAGTGCTGTTTGTGCAACTTCCAAGTTTCTCAAACCAGTTTTGAACAATGTTACATTTTCGTTGAACTCAGAAGTGAGACCGACGGTTTCGATTTGTGCGAGTGCGTCCTCATCTGCGTTTATCATGTCGATTAGGTTTTGGACTTGTTGTGCTGCTCTTTGAGCGAGTGTCACCATCTGTTGTGAGGGGGCAGTTTGAATCTGTCCTTGCGCTAGGAGCATTGCGGGAGTTGTTGCTAATATGATTGATGCTAGTATTGCTATTGCGGCAACTTTTGTTTTCTTGAACATTTCAAATCACCGATAATAGTATTAGTTATTCCTCCAGTTAAGGGACACTTTGGAACAAGCGTTTCAAAAGCCGATACACCCGTTCCGAAGAGTTCATGCAGACTTATTGAGAGACAACTTAGCGCGCAAACAAAAAAAGAGAGACAGATAAGTAGGGGTTTATTTTCTATTTCAATTAAAACCCGCTGCCGTCTGGAATGCCGTCGCCAGAATTGGGTGCTGGTCCAACACCAGAGCCGTCTCCGTTTGGTCCATCAAACCCGCTGCCGTCTGGAACGCAGTCTCCAGAATTGGGTGCTGGTCCAGGACTAATCGCGCCATTAGATGCTGCGCTTACTGCACCTACACAAAGCATTGCCATAGTCAACATTGCAACAATTGAGATAATGCTAATCAATTTTTTTATTTCTATCACCGCCTATAACGGCGCTAGCGCACACAGAAACTTAAGGGACACTTTGGAACAAGCGTTTCAAATCCTGGAACACTCATTCTACAGCATTCATTCGTAACTTAGTAGCCATGATTCTCCAACTAACCCATCTATAGCAAGGTTACATAACAGAAACCTGTATTGGCCTTCCTTTCCTATTTTGATCTCTTTGACCTTTTGGGTTTGTTTGAGTTTGGGGTGTTTTGTCGGTTACGCGTTATTGAGGTTGAGTTGTGTTGGTTGCGGAATGCCGTGAACTCTGATTCTTTTTCCCAGGGAAACCAATCATCCCACTGGTGGAAACAATTTGGGTGTGCAGGGAACTCGGGCATGAACATACCTTGCCGATAGATTCGCCCATAATACCTGGTGCAGTATTCGCATTTTGGTTGCGGACCTGCCATCTTAAAGTACTGAACGCCATACGCGGGCGCTAACACTTGAAGTGCATTGTTGTAGGATCCTGTGTTGATAGAACCGCTAAACATTCCAAGACGCAGACCAATGCCTTCACCACTACCCCAAAAGGTTATTGAGTCATTTTGCTTGGGCATTGAGGGCATCATCCATAATCTTCACAAACTGCTCCAGGTACAATTTCCGCTGCGTTTCTAACTGTAATTGCATCTCCGGAGGCAGCACCAAAAGCGATGGCTGATTAGTGCGTTTCTGAAGCCAATTCAATGCATCCTGCTCACGGGTTCGGCTATAGTTTCCAATTAAATGCTCTGCTTCATGAATTGCACCAGCCCTAGTTAACGCACCTATTTTAGCAGCCTCGATAAGCTTCTGCATTGAAGCAACAAATTCCGGGTGCATATTGGAAACCTTTGCATCTGCTAAGTTCTGGCCTTGCGGAGAAGTCGAGACACCAAACGAGTTGGGCGTTTGAGACGACTTCAACGTTTGGCCTTCACCTAAGGGTAACGGAGGCAAGTTCTTTTCTGCACGAACTTCATCTTTGAGCATATACTCAAGTTTGAGGCTGTTTCCCTGCTCCTGGATAAGGCTAATACGAGCCTCATCTAACTCGTTTAGTTCAAATGCACTGTTCCACTCAATCTCATAATCAAAATTCTTAGGCACCTGATCTTTCACTTGCTGCACAACGCGCCGAAACATACGCTTCAACTCGGAACCAGCAGGCTCACTGTCATATGCTGAGGTCTGAGAGTAACCTTCAATTTGCCCAGAAGAAGCAAGAATATCAATTACCCATCTGACTGCGTCTTCAAAGTCGCTTTGGATGCCGCTTATTTTCTTGTAGTATTGCTGATCATTCTTCTCCGATCCTGTGAGCGCTCCAGCTTCAGCACCTTCCAAGATACTTTTGGGAATACCAGTGGCTTTTGCGATCTGCTTTGTGTTTGTGTCAAAAAACGGTTCTGGGTTAAGCGTCGCCCCTTGGGCGCCTTCAAACTTGAAATCCATCACTTCATTGAGGATGGCTATGTATGTGCGGTGGGTGATGTTGCTCCATTCTTTACTGTTCGCCCAATCCTGCAACTGAGCCTTGGATGTAGGTTTTCCCATAGTTTCTTTGGGAAACTTATTGACCGCAAAGCCGCCGCCCACACGATAAACCCATTGCCCAACACCCCAACGAATATTTCGCCCACACGTGAGGTCATCCCAGATTAAGTCTAGAATGCTGTTTCCGTTTGTGCGAGTCTGCGCCTCAAAACATCGACTCCAATGAATCTCCGTGTTGAACTGTCTGTTTGCAGATTCTTTGAGGTCCTGGCTACGCGCCATATTCACCTTGTGAACTTTGGGCAACCCATATCTAAGGCTTGTAGGATCCGAGTCACGCTCAGAAACCGCAAACTGGTAACGAGGATACGAAACAACCTGCAAAAGCTCAGCAGCCCTGGCTTTTTCACTTCGCAGATCCAGCACAGACGTCGCATCGGAGAACCCTCCAACTAACAGAGCTTTTCCGTAGAGACGCTCAAACTCTATTAACTGCTGTAGGACCTTTTTGAATTTAAGATGCCGCAGCTCTTTTTGGACAGCTTTATCGAGCTCAGGATCCGCATCGGCAGTATCGGGGTCATTAATTTTGAACCATTTTTCAACAACATCCGAAGCTATGCCGTAAATCAGAAAGCCAGCGACGGGTTCGCGATCTGCAGCAAAACGACGATTATCATCAGTTATACCTTCCCCAAATCCAGCGCCAAGACTAGTGTCAGCTTGGGGTATGCGAATGCTACTCTCGCCATAATGGATTAAGCCGGAAGGCGCCAACTCATAGGTGAAGCTTTCAAGCTCACCTTTGAGCACTGGAAAATCTGAATTTAAGGCTGAGCTGAACTCTTTGGTTTGTGGGTTACCTGGGAACCAAATTTCCCCGTTATCAAGCATGATGCTAAGGTTCTCGATTAAGGCCTTCTTTGTGGGATTAGTAAGTTTGTAGCCTTGCACGTTACCGTATTCCCGTTTCATTTCGTCAAACACTGGATCACCTACACCTGTGCTGTCAATAAGTAGGAAAGCGTTGCCAAAACGTCTACAGAACTCTAAGGCTCTGTGGCGCATGAAGACCCAGTCAAGTTTATTGTAGCGCTCAAAAGCTATGACTTCACCGTTTTGCCGCACAGCAATATTCACGTAGTAATCAAGGTTTTTAGCAAGATCGCTTCCAACAAAGACAGATTCTCCTTGATGGTAGGGCTGAATGTTTTGGCGTATACGCGAGGTAATATTGCGAAAGACCACTCCTTCGCCCTCTAGGGTTTGCGCTTCTATTTCTTGTCTTCTAAGCAACTCAGACATGTCATTTGCAATTGCGTCAATATTACACTTTGGCAAAAATCCGCCTTGCTCGATGCTGTTGCAGTAGCTACTAAGCTGCCAGCTTTTGTACTCAGTTTGCGCCTGGTCTTGCCCACGCAAAAACAGGTTAGTGAACCATGTAGTGCCACGTGGAGTGCCAATAAACAGAGCCCAACCGTTAAAGTCTATCAAGGAGGGCTTGAGTTCGCTTTCCCATCTGTTCTGCTTTAATATTGGCGCTTCATCCACAACTAAACCATGAATACCTGAACCCCGTAGCGAGTCTTCGCGATCTGCACTATGAAAGAAACACTCCGACCCATTGTATAGTTTGATGTAGCGGATGGTTTCGCTGTTCTCATGCTGCTTACTAACCCAAGCTTTAGGGGTAAGGTCCCTGACAGTTTTAGTTGCGGGAATAAGCTCCTTATAAATTGGAGCCACCCACCACAAAAGACACTTGGGATGCTCAACCATAAAGACTAAACATTGTATCCATGCTAACTGTGTCTTGCCAAATCTGCGTCCACACTGAGCAATTTTGAATCGGTGGGGATCATGATAAATTTCAAGCTGCTTAGGATGCATTCTAAACTGAAGTGTTTTCTGGTTTGCTGTTGTCAACTATTTCCACTCTAAAAATTTCGCCGCTCTCAATTTTCTCCTCTATTTTCTTAGGCGTCAACCTATCTATCATTCTGTCTCGGTATTCAAGGCGAACCTTCAAGTCATCCTTTGCCATCGTGATGTCTGCGCGTTGTTGGCGCTCCAACTCTTCTTTGTATTCGTCTGCGGTTTGGCTATGGACATCATCGAAGACCGTATGTTCGCTTGTTTCAAAGTGTTCGTCATGTAGGGCTTTGTTTATTTGTGGTATGGTTAAGCCTTTTACGTGGAGTTCAAGTGTGCGTTTTCGGCGTTGGAGTTGTTTTGCAGTGGGTTTTCTTTCCGTTTCTTTCCTTTTGTCTCTGATAGTCATTTGTTTTCACTTGAATGTTTGATGCGGGTGAGTCACAAGAAAAGTCTGAATGTGACTGCACTACGACAACCACAACTACTTAAAGAATAGACTAAGTATCTCAATGCTAACGGGTGCATTAACCTGAATTTTGATCAAGCAATTGTTTTGTACAGGTCTGTTTCAAAGGTTCACTTCAGATGTCAAGGTAACTCCTCCAAAATCAGCTTGGTTGACAATGAAAATGAAGGATACTTTCTGAAAATTAGGAAATGCACAACTAAAAATTGCTGTGCGTATTGTTGTCTTAAAGAATGTTCCAAGCGCTCTAACATCATAGTTTCCGATGACGGGAATTACTCGACTATTCATTCTCACACTACTCATCCAAGATTTACTCCTTAACGCAATGTACGCTTTGTTAACTATTTTGGGGATAAGTATCAGTCAGGTTTAGTTGTGGTTGTTTACGAGTTTGAGGTTTGTACTTCAAGCTGAATGTTAAGCGGTTTTTGCTGCTGGATTTAATCAAACCTTTTTCAGCTCGGTACCTGTTATGGCTGCCTTGTGCGTGTCCAAATCTTGCTAATATCCAGCAAGGATTCTTCCTTAGATGAATTAGTTGTGGGTTGCTGCTGATTATGAAGTTTTGATGGGTTTTTTCATAGAAGTATTGCGCTGTCCACGTTAGAAGCCGACTTCCAATGCCTACGCCCTGGTAATCTGGCAAGACAACAAGGCGGCTTACTAGCCAATATTTGTACTTGTATTGGCTTCGACCAATGCTGATGAACGCTACGAGTTTTTTGTTGTAGAGTGCTGCGAAATGTTTGTTAGAGGTTGTTAGGCTGGTGTTTAGATAGTGATATTCCCTAAAGAGGGACCAAAGACTCCGGCTGCACTCATGGATCGCAAGTTCAATTTTGGGTCTTGAACTTTTTTTTATCGCAAACTTCAAACTTCATAGTATCTGTGTAGAAAACCCAATCTGGATCAAGCCACTCTTGAACATCATAATGGCAAGTAACTGCAATGAATTGTTTGTTAGATCGGTTGATTGCTTTGCTAATGGCGAATGATGCGATTTTTGCGATTTCTCGGTCAACTACGCTGGTAAATTCATCGAAAACTATGAGTTCTTTTCCTGTTGGCTGGTAAATAGGCATCTTTGTGCAAAGCGCCCGTGCGATGTCAACACGCATCTTTTCTCCTTGACTGAGGTAACCATAGCTTTTTAGCCAGTCCGGTGGAGAAGCAAAACCTACATTGCACAGAGCTGTTGTTATTTCGTCGATTTGGTTTTCTTTTGGGAAATCTGTCGGAACATTCTGTTTAGTGTATTGGAAGCCTTTGATGTAGGCATCTGGAAAAAGTTGTTTTGCTATGGTTGATTTTCCTGTTCCTGATCTGCCCACAATTAACCCAATTTTCCACTCCAGATCTTCAATTGGGATTTCTCCAACGAAGTGTTTTTGAAGTTTAATGTCTTGAAGGGTAAACTGTGATTTAATAAGTTGGGTCCTAAACGATGTGTCAGGAGTCCAAGTTTTTACAATATTAAAGGGTGGCATGTGCGTCCCTCAGAAGTCAACCTATTGGTTAAGGATTCCATGTCTATTTCGTCTTTACAGTCAACAGCAACTTGAAATTTTTTCTCGTACTCAATTGGCTCAGGTTCTTTGAGGTATCCGTCAAGTTTATCATCGGATAGATTTAGGAGATATTTCAAATCGTCTTCTTTGCCTAACTCTATTATTAATTCAAATTCTTCCGCGTCAGCAGCTCGGTCATGGGTTCCTTTCAGCTTGTTTAGAACCTGCCTAAGTAAGCGCCTGTCAACGTCTTCAACAGGCAAACGTACAACCGAAACTTCTCTCATGCCAAGTTCTTTAGCAGTCGTCCAACGCTGTTCACCATCGGCAATCAAAAGATCCTTGTTAGTAATTATGGGAACAATAAAGCCCCACGTCTCAAAGCTTGTTTTTAGGCGATCAATTTCTTGCCGCGTCATCCTATTAGGGTTTTTACCATCCACTCTAAGCTCAGAAGTAGCCACAACCTCCGACTTAAGAATCAAAATCTCTGTCATTAAGCAAACCTTGTTAAAAGATAAGTCGACAAAGCCGTAATAATAACCGAAATTGCAATATGCTTAATCAATTCAAGCCAACTCGCAGAAACTTTATTTTTCGCTTCCAAATCATCCAGTTTCAAAAACATCCGATGAATCACACCACTGTTAAGCCCGGTTCCGTCTTTGCCTAAAAGCGAAATCAACGCCTTATCAACCTGCTTCATACAACTAGAGTTAATGTTTATTTGAGTCACGTAGGGGCAGGAGGGGTTTTTGTAGGCCTCAAGACAATCCTCAGCCATGTGTTTATGCCTCTGAGATAAGTATTGAAATCTGATCAGTGCCAAAGCAGTCGCGAATCACAGTTCCCTGCGGATAATCAGGAATATCACCTGTACGCTCCTCTCTAGCTTCAGCTAAAACAGCTTGCCTTGCTTCTTCCAAAGTTCCAACAAACACTGTTTCTGTTGGTGAATCAGGGTCTTTTCTATCAATGGGTACCTTTTCACTGTGCATATAACAGTAATTGCGAAAAAGTTTACCTTCCAGTTTACCAACACAACGACGATGCGGCATAATGTCTCCTCAATTTTTTTGATTCTAAGGTCTATTCAGCACTCGCAGGCGCCAGACCCGAAAAATAGAAAACTATGTACGGTGACCCTTTAATCTGAACGGTTAAAAACTTTATGTTCAAAACCCTAAAATTAACCGCCATTATTTTCGGAAATCCTATGCGAAAGAATAACGGAAACAGAAGTAGATCAGTTAATCTCTTTTTGTAGTTTTGAGAAGAATTGTTTGCAGGATCGTTTAAGTTTTTGACGCGCAGCACGCACTTAACCTACGTTAAAAATTTCGTCCGAGAGATCTGTAACGACTGCATCATCTGCATTGCGAGCAAGAGCCATAGCAATTCCTTTTCCTGTGTCATTACGAGCCCAGTAACAACAGCAATTTTATCTTTCAGATTAGCCAAAGGATCATCTTAAAATATAATTAAGTATAAAGACCGCTAAAAATGTAGTTAACTCTTGGTAATTTTTTATGTTGTTTGTTTCGAGAATGAAAGTACTAATATCTCAGCCACTTTATTAGAAATTATGTCGTCCACAAAGAAAATAGTTCTTGACTGGGAACGAAGTTTTAAGTTAGTGGCAAAAAACGAAAAAGGTCTATCAGTGAGGTTCGATGCTTCACCTGAATTTGGGGGTGAAGAAACAGCTTTGACGCCTATGGAAAATGTGCTTGCCAGTTTAGCGGCTTGCAGTAGCTACGATGTATTAATAATTTTAAAGAAGAAGCGACAAATAATCACTAGCTTCTCAGTTGAGGCGACGGCTGAAAGAAGAGAAGATCCCCCTCCTAAGATTTTTACAAAGATCCACTTGAAATATATCATAAAGGGCAAAAATGTTACTGAAGAGGCGGCAAAACGGGCAATAGACCTATCTATGGAAACTTATTGTTCGGTAGGGGCCATGCTTAAGAAAGTTGCACCAATAACTTATTCCTTTGAAGTAAAACGAACTTAACGCAGCAGTGTAACCTCTCTAAACCCTCTAAAAAAAGATCCGTAACGGGTCAATGCTTAAAGAATTCCCAAGCTATTTGCGGTTGCAAAAAATCAAGAATGCAAGCTATCAATCACTCGTATTAGGATGTTTCCTTGAAATAAAGGCAAACCTACGATTTAAACATCAACCGAAACGAAGTCCTACAGAATCCAAAAAAAGAGATAGACAAGCTGGATAAAACCTTAAACGAAAGTAAAACACCTTGTCTGCATAGAGTGAGAAGAATGAAGTTCCAAGTTTTCAAATCAGAGGTAGTTTCACATATATCATATATCGTCGGCTCCAAGAACGAAGCTGCCGTAATAGATCCAAGAAGAGACTGCGATATCTATTTGGAAACTGCAAAAAAGTGGGAATCAAAAATAAAGTATATCTTTGAGACCCACAGGAACGAAGACTACGTTATAGGCTCTGTTGAACTCTCCAAAGCCACTCAAGCACAGGTTCTTCACGGACCAGGCTCAGATTGGGGCTACGGCTCAACAATCAATGACACACAAGAGTTCTCTATAGGCTCATTAAAAATAGTGGCGTTACACACACCTGGGCATTCACCCGACAGCACGTGCTATGTGCTTCTTGACAGCGAATCAGGCAACCATCCCTTTATGGTTTTCACGGGAGACACATTATTCGTAGGCGATGTGGGCAGAACAGATTTCTTGGGACCTGATATGACCCCGATAATGAGCGAAAAAATGTACAACAGCATATTCGAGAAGCTGCTGCCCTTGGGCGACGGAGTGATTTTTTTTCCAGCGCATGGCGCAGGATCAGTGTGTGGCGGAAAAATCAGCGAGAGAGAAATAAGCACTATAGGAATTGAGAAAGCAACAAACCCAATGCTACAACTCAGCAAAGAACAATTTATAGCAGAAAAAGTGGCTGAGCATCACCAAACACCACCATACTTCAAGAAAATGGAGCAATATAACCTGCATGGACCGCCTATAACTGTCAAGTTTGCTCCCCCTCGTCCACTTAAGCCCTCGGAATTTAACGACAAAGTCAAGAAAGACGCCTACGTCGTAGATGTCAGAACACCTTCTGCCTATGGAGGCGCTCACATAAAGGGATCCTACAGTTTGCCCCCTAGTCGGCTCTCTAATGCAGGCTGGGTGTTACCATACGACAAACCCATTTTGATTGTTGCAGAGAATATAGATGGAGCTGATTTTGCGGAGAGAAGCCTTTTCCGTCTTGGTTACGACAACATAGAGGGCTACCTAGCTAACGGCTTGGAAAGTTGGTATAAAGAAAGCCTTCCAATAGCTACACTCAACCTAGCATCAGTTCAGGATCTAAACCGAATGCTCTCATCAAAACAAGATGTTTTCGTCTTAGATGTTCGCAGGGAAAACGAGTGGAACGAAGGACACATAGAAGAGTCAACTCGTATCTATTTGGGTAAGGTACAGAACGAGACAGACAAACTGCCCCGAAATAAACCGATATTTGTCATATGCAAAACGGGAAACAGGTCAAGTTTTGCTGCGAGTGTACTGCTTAGAGAGGGATTCGAACAGGTATACAATGTTTTAGGTGGCATTGATGCCTGGAAAAAAGCAAAATATATCTTAGTCAAGTGATTCTATTCGCAAAATTTATGAAGTAAATAATCTGAATTGTTCTGTGGTGATTATCGATTGTTTCCTCTTGGAATAGAACACTACCTAATTGGCGGAATCCTAATTGGAATAGGTGTTAGCCTAATCTACGTTCTGACTGGGCTTCACGCAACACAGAGCAGTTTCTTCACAACTACTCTCTCTTGGTTTTCCAAAAGAAAGCACTTCCAGAAAGAACGAAACCTTCAGGAGCGGAGCTGGAGGTTATTTCTAGCAATTGGACTTGTAATAGGTGCATTACTTTATACGCTAACGCTTTCGCCCACAGGGTTCTGGACTACTTCTGTACAGCTCTGGAGATTGGCTCTGGGTGGGCTGCTCGTAGGGTTTGGCACTCGATTATCTGAAGGTTGCACTTCAGGGCATGGAATTAGCGGTCTCGCATCACTATCGACCACCTCTCTGAGCGCTGTAATCGTCTTCATGGGAATAGCTATAGTAACCGCCAACATCGTACAACTCCTTGGGGTGCTACCATGAACAAGCAAAACATCACAGTACTATTAGGCGGAATTCTCTTCGGCTTCGGCCTAGCCTACAGCGGAATGACAAAACAAGAAATCGTTCTCTCATTCCTCCAACTCAAAGATTTAGGGCTAATATTTGTAATGGGTGGAGCAGCACTTGTCACATTCTTCGCGATCAACATCGTCCCAAAATTTCTAAAGAAGCCTCCGCTTGGAGAACAATTCAAACCCCGAAAAGCAGCGATGTCGCGAAACGTGATAATTGGAGCAATAATCTTCGGTGTAGGTTGGGGTATATCCGGGCAGTGTCCTGGCTCTGCTGTTGCAAGTCTTGGAACAGGCAATCTCCCAATTCTCGTTGGCATAGCCGCAATATTCATCGGTGCATACATCAGAGGGCTACTGGAAAAAAAGTAATACAATTACCTATCGCGAAACATTAACTGTTTCCAATAGTTGCAAGTTACATCGATCTATGGTGGAGGTAAAAGCCAAACTGCGAGAAGAGAGACCATCAGAGTAGGTAGAGCAATTGCAACTCCTGCCTTTATCAATTCGCCTTTTGACACACGCCCAGTTGAATAGACTAACGCAGTAGATGGAACGCCCACAGGAGTTATGAACGCAATTATAGCTGATAACGCAACAGCCATAACAAATGGCACAGGCGTAATTCCCAACAATCTCGAGGTCTCTATTGCAATAGGTATCATCATAGCTGCAGTCGCACTATTCGATATGATATTCGTCAAAACTAGCGAAATTACTCCAAACAGTAGAGGTAATATGATCATTGGTGCAACGCTGTTAAAAGAGAATAGAGCATCGCTTATCTGCCCCGCTGCCCCAGAAGCAATCATAGCTTCACCTAACAAGAGACCCCCGCCAACAAGAAAAATCAATTCCCATTGAATAGACTGCAAATCCCTAAGATCAAGCAAGTTAGACCCAAACATAACTAAAACAGCCAATATTGAAACCAATGCTGCACTAGATATAGACACAGACATACCCAACATCTGCTCAATTTGACCACCCATAAACCACAGGATTATGGTTCCCAAGAAAACAGTAATAACTTTCTTTTGTGAACTGCTAAATCGTTCGACTTGTTTTTTTTGAGCCAATACTTCATCTAGATTAAGAGTTAGTTTTGGAGAAGGAAACATCTTCTTTAAAACCAAGAAGGCAATTGCCAAAGAAGTCATCGATACGGGCAGTCCGTAGTACGCCCATTGAAGAAAGCCGAAGTTACTTGTTTGCTCAAGAAGGCCAGCGGCTATCATCGCGGGGGTGCTGCCGGTGAGCATTGCCATTCCACCGATTGAAGTACTAATAGAGATTCCTAACAGCATCTTCTTTCTAAGATTAACCAATTGTTCGGGTATCGCGGTTAGTATAGAGAGAGCAACAGGCAAAATCATCGCAATAGCAACAGTATTAGACATCCACATGCTTATGAACGCAGTTGCTAACATTGTTAGCAGAATAAGCCTGTCAATTTTTCCCTTTGAATATGTGATCAGGTTGTATCCAATCCATCTGTCAAGTCCATGCTTCTTTATCGCCTGACCTAAGACTAGACCGCCGATCATTAGGAAAATAATCGAGTTTGAGAAAGGAGCAAAGGATTGTTGTGGTGAAAAAACTCCGAGTAAACTTAGAAGTACTGGTATCATTAGACCTGTAATGGGTAGAGGAAAAACTTCAAGTATCCAGCATCCAGCTGCAAAAGTAAAAGTAGCTACAACTCTTCTAACCATTTCTGGTTGACCTGAAAGCAAGAAATACAAAATAACCGCAATTATAATTGCCACTAGTAGGTTTCGCCTGGAGTATAGGAAGCTATTTAGTTTTCTTGGCGTTATGAAAGTGATCCATTCAATTCGTTTGCATGATCGGCATTTTGTATCTTCAGTAGTTGGTTTAGGCTGTTCTTTCGCCGATTTTGTCATTTGGGTTTTCCCTTAAGAACTCAATGCAGAGAACTAATTAACGCTTTTCGAAATCCCATTTCAACGCGTGCTAAGTATTCTAGCTCGTTAACCTCTGAACTGATGCACGCACCTGTAGCGGCAATGGTTGATATTGCTGCGGCTTCCAAGGTTAGGTGACTTCTGGTTAAGGTACTGGATATGTTTGGACAAAAGTTGGTTTCAGAATTTTCTTCGCATTTTTGATATTTTTAATTGGGTATTTTTCTAAAAAGCAATTTGTTTATAAGTTGAAGCTTGATTAATTAAATATAACGAATAATACTTTTTAGGGATGAATGAAATGATAAATAATTCTGGGAAATTTAGACTAAATGACGTTCGCGGCTTGTCAAAGCTAATCTATGTAGCGGCCCTGATTGTCGTCATTGTGGTTGCAGCAGTGGTTGGATATGCCTATATATCTTCGACCAATCCAACAAATGACATAGTTGAAACAGCAAAAGCAAACGGATCCTTTTCAACACTAGTTACTGCTATTACAGCTGCAAACCTCGTAGATACGCTAAAAGGAACAGGACCATTCACAGTCTTTGCTCCAACAGATGCCGCATTCAACGCGTTGCCAACTGGTTTATTGAACCAACTATTAGCTAATACCACAGCTCTTACCCAAGTCTTAACGAACCATGTTGTATCAGGTAAACTCACCGCACAGGAAGTAACTCATGAAACCTCGGTCACTACACTCCAAGGCTCAAGTTTGCCAATAATCACAGCTGAGGGCACTACCAAAATAGGAACTGCAACGATCACTCAGACCGACATAGCATGCAGCAACGGAGTAATCCACGTAATAGATGCAGTCTTGATACCTAATAATATAATGAACATAGTTCAGACAGCGCAGTACTATGGTTTCTCAACTTTGGTAACAGCGATACAAACAGTAGACCTCGTTAGCACTATGGAGGGAGCAGGACCATTCACCGTTTTCGCACCAACGAATGCAGCTTTTTCTGCCCTACCTGCCGGAACATTAGACAGTTTACTAGCTGACCAAACCGCATTAGCCAATGTTGTCACCTACCACGTAGTTTCAGGCAAACTTATGGCAGCTAACGTTGTCACACAAACTACTCTAACAACACTACAAGGAAGCACGCTTGAAATAACGACTACCGGCGGAGCCAAAGTAAACGGCGCAAACATCATCCAGACCGACATTGAGTGCACAAATGGAGTAATACACGTAATAGATGCCGTTTTGACGCCCCCATAAAAAATCCAAGTTGAGTAAATCTCTTTCTTTTTTTCTTTGGAACTTGACTCAAGGCAAGATAAAAAAAAAAGGGGTTTAAAGTTTTTCTGGGGCGCAGAGGTTTTCTGCTTTGGCGGCTGTTCGGTAGCAGCCTTTGCAGATGTATTTAGCATCTTTAACAAGTGGTTTTATCTTTTCTAAGGGTACTTTGTCCTCTACCATTTTGCAGAGGTGTTTTTCATGTCCAGGATGAGGTTGAGCTTTCGACAAAATATAACACCTGAATCAAATGAGAATAATGTTGAATATAAATTTTCCATTGGAAGTCTTCCTCAAGCTCAGATGCGACCGTTAGGCTAATTAATCTAAAACACCGAAAGAGAAGAAGGAGAAAGGAGGAATAAACATAAATTATAAAGAAAGACAGGAAATAATAGCTAAATCACCCATATCTCTTGGATACCTGAAAAAATTCAACATAGGCGCAGGAACACTGCAGCTGATAAATGGCATTATTATTTTGGCACTGACATTTCTATTAACTTGGCCCAAAGGCACAGACATATACACATTCTACCTCACGTTCGCCCATGTTAGTCCAACGAATCCTGCGATTTTTGCAGCACCAAACCCCCAAGTTCTCTTCACCGTAACTCATCTAGGATTGCTACTTGCCGCTTTCCCGCTAATCTCCGCATTTGCACATTTCACGGCAGCTTTTCCAAAGAACAAATCATACAATGAAAACCTCAAAAAAGGAATGAACCCCTACAGATGGTTCGAATACGCTTTCTCAAGCTCCATAATGATTTGGATAATTGCAACTTTCGTTGGAATCTGGGACTTCTGGTCGCTAGCAATGATATTTATTTTGAACGCTATGATGATAATGTTTGGATATCTCATGGAGTTGGTAAACCAGAAAACAGAGAAAACAAACTGGTCATCGTTTATTTTAGGATGCATATCCGGCGGTTTTCCCTGGGTTGTCCTGTTTGCTTACTTCGGAGGCGCTGTAGCCTCAAGTGGAGGCAGTGTTCCAAACTTCGTTTATGTGATATTCGTTGTATATCTGGCGCTTTTCATGAGCTTTCGCGGTCAATCAGGTTCTGCAGTACAAGGCTGTTGGACGATGGAGAGACTATCTTTATGGCGAAAGAACCTACATTGTCCTTAGTTTAGTAGCGAAAACGTTTCTAGTTTGGTTAGTGTTTGTAGGTCTATTCAGACCCTTCTAACCCCATTTTCTTTTTCATAGTAGAATCCTTTCAAGTGTTATTTCCACCAAGTATTGAGCGCTATTCCCATTTGCCGTTACTTTGCTTAAATTGCACCTTAACTACACGGCAGTCTTCACACCAGATCCTGCGCATCTTAGAAACTGGGCTATCATGGGTATCTTTGGTGTAGTGACGAGTTTCTTTCTTACAGACCGGACACATTAACCATCCTGCAAAATGCGCGTCAGCTTGATTCATCTTACGTAGTCTCCAAGTTTCTTAATCATTAGTTTTTTAGCTCCCAAACCTTACGGCTATTTTTAGCTTCAACCAAATGCCGCTTACAAAGCCTGTACTCTTTATTTTTCGGCAAAAACACGCCTGACGCTACAGCTTCACCTTTGCAACCTCAAAACTCACATTTACTCAGCACCTTGGAAGGCTTCACTTGATAATTTGTAAGGGTTAATTGTGGGTTGCCAGGCGGCCAATGATGCACCTTAAAGATATGCTCTATTCCCTCCATGAGTAAATCATGAATTGTAACGCCGTCTTGATTGCACAGAGCCTTGAATTCGATAGATATTCTCTCGTCGTCTTTTGAAAGCGGAATGAAGACTAAGCGATTTGTTTTGTTTTTGATGTCAGGTTGACGAGGCATACACACACTTCAATTTTTTTCACTATACTATACTACTGCTTTCTTTTTTTTCCGTGCAACTAAGAAAAGGGTAAATGAATGGGAAAATCTGAAATTTTAGTATAGTATAACCCTATACTACACAATCCTCTCCTGCAAGTTTTGTTTGCGCTGTTTGGTCAATGTGCCCTTGGCTGCAAAGAAAATGCCTGGCGCCATCACTGAAAACAATTGAAGTAACGTAGAAGCCGCAGCGGCACTTCTCAGTCATGGGTTAGTGCCATGCCTCCTAACAAAAGCCAAACATCGCTTACATAAACCATCATGAACGTCTTCAGTTGAACCGCAAGTCATACAATTTTTCATTAGCGTCGGGCTCCTTTGGGAAATTCCTTCGCAACTTTGCGCCCGATGTAGTCGTCGCGGTCACTTAGCCAAAGCCACTTGCCGTTTAGTTCTAAGCCTTTCTTGCCTGCATTGATCCGCTCAACAATCTGGCCGCGCAACTCAAAATAATCGTTTGAACGCTGATTGTCTTTTTCAAGCGCCTTCTCGTAGCGTTCGCCCTTCTGATTCTCCGCATAGATCCAGACAACGTCGCCTTCTGTGTGTCCCTCTTTAGGCCTGGTATTGCGCTCAACCTTCTGACTCGGAGGCGCCACAGCTGCAGGAGGGGGCGACCGGGCATCTGCATGATTAGAAGAAGCAGCCTGGGCAGGTTGAGAACCTATAACTCTGCAAAGTTTCTCCAAGTTAACATTGATTGTTTGCCAAGTTTGAATAGCCAAAATCTTTAGGCATAATGCGCGGCGTTCAGAGTTAGATTGGCAACTGCAGGACACACCGAAATCTTCACAGACCCCACAATACGTTGCAGAGAAAATTGTGATCGGGCTAGGTTGCTTAGAGTCTTCACTATGCTTCTCAACTTGAGGCGTCACTACCGCTGGATCCGCAGGACGAGACTTAGGAATAAAAAAGCAACCATGATCTTTTCCCTCACTGTCCTTCTGATTAATGAAGTCCCCGCTAAACTTCTTAACAACCCCAAGCACCAAAGGATAATCAGCTTTAGTGAGTTTTACAGCAAAATCCATAACTAAACCCGAAGCTTTCGCATCAGGCTTAAAGCTAGTAGCAGCCGCCAACTCATCAGGAAGCTCAGCTAAAATCTTACACTTCAATTCTTCAAGAACACTATCCTTCACTGCAGAGCCAGTGCAAAGAAATTCACTCAATGCAAGACAACCTCTGATTCCACAGCACCCAAACCCTACGCGTAATCTCCTCAAGCTCATGAAAATCAGCATCAAATGTGGAAGTCAAACCCGAAAGAAAAATCTGAATAGCCACAACAGCAGAATAAATTTCCTTCTGCTTCAACTAGAAAACCTCCAAGCTGTTATAAAGAAAAAAAAGAAAGTTTGGGAAACTAAGTAGAATATGAAAACCTGACAGCACATTCTCTGCAGAAATATCTCTGAATTACGCCAGATGGGACTTTGCGTTTTCCATCTTTCCAATTCTTTGTGCTTCCGCACCAAGGGCACTTTACAGTCTTCTGGTTTATTGAACTCTTTTCTTCCCACAGATCTTTTGACAAGATTTTGCCACAGTGAGGGCAATTGACTATTTTCTTGTTCATGCATTTCACCTTCTGCCAAATTTAGCCTTAGGAGCTCCTCCCAAGAAGAAAAAGAAGGGGAAGGAGAAGAAGCACGGGAGACTTCACCCGAAACATTGTGATAAATGTTTACCGCAGTTTGTTTTTGTTTACTACACAGCAGTCCAGGAGACGGAACACGGTCAACAATTGGAGTACCAGCGATCGAAATACGTTTAGGACGCCTAAACCAAGATGCACTAAACTTCTCGATTAGCAATTGGAACCCTCGGAAGCGTAAACCAATTAGATCTTGGGGTATCAAAAGCAATCCAAGGTGTCAATTGAAGATATAGCCAATTTCTTTGCAAATAACTCATTAGTTACCTATGTTGTAGTCTCGGGTTTTTTAATTAATGGTTTCGGATTGACAAGATTAAATGAACTCGGTAGAACAACAACAAACCATTTTCAACTGTTGTTGTTCTCCTGACCTCGAAACAAATTCTAGCTTAAATAAGAAAGCAGAAAAAACACGCATTCTTAGTAGTAATTGTTCTAGGTAACAGATGAATATTGACCATGTGTTTGCGTTTTGGGTACATAGAGCTTGCGGGCAATTTCTGCGGGTCGCAGCTCAATTTCTGAAACATCGATAATGTGGAAGACTCTTGCTTCAAAACTCCAACTCCCCGAAGACAATTAACTGTTATCACTGGTGTTACTATGAGTCTTTGTGGAGATATCAGATGAAGAAGCCAAAAATTAGCAACTCCTTGAAGCTTTGAGCAAATACAATTTCTCAATTATTAGCCAAAAAAATCTAAAGTTCTCGGATTCGAACTGATTTCTTCAACGCGAGAATCATCTTCAGACAAGGTGGCATAAATGTTTACCGAATTCTGAATAATAGATTGTTGGGAAAAAGTACTTAACATACAATCATGACCGTAGTTTGCATGACAGCAGCATTAACTGTGCATATCCCAAGCAATATTTTAGATGCTGTTTATGCAGGCGCCAAAGAGCTCTACCCGCGCGAAAGCTTCTTGTTGCTTCGGGGTAAAAAAAACAAAGGTATTATCAGCATAACTGATTTAGTTTTAGCTCCTTTTGCTGCTCATGAAGAAGGTGCGGTTCACTTTAACCCTTACATGTTTGCAGGTGATTTCTCAATAGTCGGAACCGTGCATTCTCATCCATCCGGCAACAATTCGCCAAGCGACACAGATTTGAATTATTTCTTTGGTCGTATCCTAATGATTGTGGGTTACCCGTATGAGGGAAAAAGTTGCATAGCTGCGTATGATTCAAACGGGAATAAGGTGCCTATAGAAGTGACTGCTGCCTTGGAATGTGACGATGAAGATTTTTACTGATTTATTCTTAGAATTTTAATTTTTATTGGCGAATGCCTGATATTCCGCTATAAAATCGAGAGCAAATTTATCAGCGCCTTTTTCTGTTCCCTTGTGCATTCTATCGACAGATTTACTTCGCAGATGGTGGTAGAATTCGTGAATGACTACAAATGGATTGACCAATACATCGCTATTTAATACGGTAATTGTCTGATTTTTGGATGCGTAGCAGCCATACGCGGTTATTTTATGTCTTTTAGGTAAGCCCACTTTCAAATCTGGAACCTTAACTTGGTATTTATTTGCCAATAATTCAAGAGCTTTTTCTGGTTTACCGTTAAGAATAAGCCAAACTACTAAGGGTTTGAAGTTGTCCTGCACCATCACAATCACCCCTACAAGTGTTAGCCGTCTACTTAAAACGGCTTATTGGCCGTAGGTTCCGCGTCTTATCTTCTCTGCTAATAGATGAACGAATTCAATCGGCCAAACGTCATCGCATACATCGTCAGTTAATATTTTGCGTTGATGATACAGGGGTATTAAATCATTTTTGAGGACCAAGATTAATAGAAATTTGTGGCCGTAGGTGCGTTTGAAAAGTGCATATTTTCGAGCTTGATGCTTAGTCATTTCAAAGTGGGGTTCAAGAATTATTTTTCTACCATTAACCGTTTTTTCCAAAATAAAATCTGGGGTGTAAACTTCATTTGGCAGAGGAAAGCTAATTGTTTCATAACCGAAAGGAATATGCATTCTCAAAAGAGTAAGAGCTGTTTTCTTTTCCCAACCACTTTTGTATCGACTCATTTTTTGGTAGTAAGCTTGGGATTGCCCCGTAATTTTCTGCATTCGATCAAGGAAATCAAGTGCTGTTTTGAGCGTGTAACGGTTGAGGGTTTTTTGTTTAAGCCATCTGCCTAAGAGAAAGAAGGGATAATCAACTTTTGCAGGGTCTTTTGGAAAGAGGCGTTTTGCAAAATCAGTTAATTTTTGGCGTGCCTCTGCCGCGGTATTCTCATCACGCCAAAGGCTAGGTGAAGCTGAATTTATTATTCCTAAGCTGGCTGCGACATTAGCGTTCTCTTTAGTTAAGGGAACATAGAGGTCTTCGGGCAGTAGATGATCATAAATTTGCAGGTCAGGCGAAGAACGTACCATCCACCGCATATAAATCCAAGCGCGGTCTTTGTGGGGTCCACTGAGGGCAATAACGTTTTGTGCCATGTGTTCAATGAAGTCTTTGGGTTTTGTAAATTTTTGAGCGTATTTTAAGAGGTTTTTTTCTGCTTTAAGTTTAACAAAAAGGTTGATTTGGGCTAAGATTTCTGATGCCGCTTTCTTGTTTGGACCTAAATCGTGGTAAAAATCCGCTTTGACTATTTCTTCTTCAAAAATATGAGCTTTTTTTATTTCAAAAAGGTTGTTACCGAAAGCTTCATGCAGATAAACCATTAACATTCGAGCATTTTCTGGATACCCTACTACTGTATCATCAAGTATTGATGCGGCTAATAGGAGATAGTGAGCTACAGTTTGTCTTTCCTCATATTTTTCTGAGTAGGGATTAAATAGCAGGCGTGGGCTCATGCGTCGGTCCCACTGGACGTCCACGATGTTAGAATTTTTGTTTATAAATTCGACTAATAGTGAGAATACTTCGTTGGTTGTAACCATAGCTCTTTACCCAAACACACACAATATGTGGAAGGTGCTTTAAAACTGCTGTCATAGTGATCAAGTACTAAGAAATCGTTTAATACCAACTTTTCGCAACACGCTATGAAATTAATTGCATATATAGGGCTGCAAATTTTTTGGGGTTGTTAAGAAGCTAAGGTTGGGATTAATACCTTTGAAGATAAAGAAAGAAAAAGCCGAATTGGTAGTGCAATGTTATAATAATTCACACTTGTATCTACATCGACCGTGATGCGAACAAAAAAACAAATTGAAAAATACTCAGAAGAACAAGCCCGAAAAAATTTGAAAACTGTAGATGTTATAGAGGCTATTTCGCTTTGAAGTCAATGCAAACCTTTTTGTATCTTTTTTGTTTGAGCTTAAGAGAGTTATTTTTGGAGTTAAGCATTTTGCCGAAGTTGACGTGACGGATAACTGTAATCTTAGATGCAAACATTGCTATCATTTTCATGGTAAAGACAATTTTAAAGCACAAGAGCTACCTATTCCTATTTGGGAAAAAAGGTTCAATGAACTTTTCAAGTCAGGAATTAGAAGCGTCCTTTTGGTAGGTGGTGAACCTACGCTCAGGATGGATATTCTTATGCTCGCTGACAGAACATTTCCTTTTGTTTATGTTATTACAAACGGAACACTAAAGATACCGAAAGAATTCAACCATAGATTATATGTTTCAATAGATGGAACTCAAGAAACAAACGACCAATTCAGAGGTGAGGATGTTTTTTCAAGAGTAATAAAAAAACTATTCAGGAGACAAACGGGTTGTTATCAATATGACCATCACGCATGATAATTACAGAGAGCTTGAGTACGTCACAAAAATTGCAAAGGAAAATAGTTTCAATGGTGTTGTGTGCAATATATGTGCGGGTGGAACCGATGCTGGTTCTCTTATGGTTGTGAAAAAAGAAGAGAGAGAAACTATAATCAAAGAACTGAAACGCGTGAAGACATTATACCCAAAAGATTTACTTTTGACAAAAGCGATGATGAAATGGTATGAATACCCAGACCACAAGGATGCATGTTATTGGGGTGATGAAGTAGTGCATTTTGATGTTTCATGGAACAAAAGAAGGTTCTTTGGAAATAACGCGGATTGTCCCAATTGTGGATGTTTGGCAGGTGCCTTTCAGAATCCTCTAAGAATGCTCAAGACATCTTAGAGAGGCAACGAGTATACTGGTATGTTCATAAGAGGGGCTTTCAAATCAGTTTTTTATGTCTACATCTTCTTTAGCAAGACGCAGATAAGTTCATACTTTATTGTTGCTGGTGGTTCGGTTGGTGCCGGTGTTGCTGATGCTGGGACTTTTAGAAAATAGAGCTCTGGATAACTTTTCGCATCTTAGCTCTGAAAACTGTTAAAATTAAATAAATCCTCTATAGGTTTATTCTTTTTTGGTTTCGGTTGCTCGGCAGGATAACCAAGTGTTACCAAAGCTACAACTTTCCATTTTTCAGGGATTTTTAGTAATTTCTTGACTTTCTCTTCGTTGCAAGCTCCTATCCAACATGAACCGATCCCCAAATCCCATGCGGCAATAACCATATTCTGCATAGCAATTGTAGTGTCAACAACAGCCCACTTCCCAGTCAAAAGCGATTTTACATCTGCACACCCAACAATGGCGACAGGGGCATATTTGACAAAACGGGTAATCAAATTATCACACAAATCCTTCATTATTTCGCTATCCTTCACGACGACAAAACGAAAAGGCTGCCTATTAACCGCTGAAGGGGCCTGTCTACCTGCTTCAAGAATTTGCTGCAATATTTCTTGAGGTATTTCTTTGTTTTCATATTTTCTAATACTTCGTCGACTTAAAATCACATTAAGAAGAGACATAATCCTAACCTATCCCTATACTCTTTATTTAGCTCACTATTATTAAAAATATTTGTAGCTCAGGAATAGGCGGTATTCTTAGCAAAAAGTACCAAGAACCAGAAAAAAAGAAACTATTTTGAGTAATCAGGGTTAAGTCGGCACCCAAAGGGGAATTTGTTCCGAAAATTCCAAGCAAGCAGTTTCCCTTTTTCTTTTTTTAATTTGTTTGTTGAAGATATTAGCTAATGCCCATTTTATCTTGATCTCTTATTTGTTCTTGAATTGAAATTTTTCTGCTGTTTTTGAGTTCCGTTATTTTTTTTGGCTTTTCTATTTTCAACTCTAAACTTATCTTGTTTAAATGCGCATCAACGTCACCAAACAAATAAACCAAAATAAAAAAAGAACGCTACATTATTCGTAATATTTCATAAACCAAAATAATTGTTATATCTCTTTAAAACAGCGTTAGAATTGATGGTGAAGATAGTTGGTCACTAAAAAGCTTGCAGTTGGCACTTTAATTATTACAGGTCTATTAGCCGTTATGTCATTATCGGTTGTCAGTGCAACTTCTCTTGAAATAAGTAGCAACGATATTAGCGAAATATACACCTTTATAGTTGTTTCATGTGGAGTCTTTGCGTCTTTAATAATCGCACATATTATGAACGCCCGTGCGATTAAAAAAACCACATACAAGAATTGCTTTGACTGAAGAGAAGATACGGGAGCTTGAGCAACAATAGATTTCCGATATATTCCGCTTTTGGAAATATCCTTCTTAAGTCTTACTACTGCACTATTCTTACTGATGAGGCAATAACATGATAGAAGAACTCGTTAACGAAATATTAGATTTCCAAGATTTTGACTATATCACTCAAGCTCAGATGCTTTTACGAATAAAACCAGACGGTTGGTAAGCGAGCCAAGAATTGGCTATTCGTTGGTTGCTTTAATTAAATAATAAGATAAAAAAAACTAACTATTACGTGACTAATTAACCGAATAACCACTCCAGTAATAAAAAAGATAATGCCTACTCTTCCAAAAACTGTTCCGTACCTTTTGAACAATTTCTTTTTCCATCTTAATAATTATTGAAAAGCTTGTTACTGAAATAGTTTAGCCTCTAGCGAGGCAAGAGCCAAGCGTCGGCAAGTGTTAATTTTTCAAAACTAAAAAAAGTAGGTATTGGTTATAGGAATTAATCCTAGAACCAAGGTGTTATTGATATTCCAATTCCGATTAGCACTAGTAGCGCTGCTAGTATCGCAACTATTATAATGAAGAGTATCACTGCTACGACAGCTATTATGAAGGCTTTAATCCATCCACAGTCAAAGAAGTGCTTGATCAATGCAAGCCAAACTATGAACATGATTATCGCTGAAACCCATCCATTAATGAAGTAGCCCAAAATTGCTTCAATGACTACTCCAAGAACTACAATCCAGATGGCATCGGTGAATTTTGCTTTATCTTTACCAGCTAGCAGTCTTCCAGCAATCCACAGTACGGGCGCAAGTATTATGGTAGTTATAACAATCTGTATTAATAACCCAACAAGGTCCATTTTGTTACATCTCCCCTAGAAATATAGATTCAATTACTTTTTAAGCTTAACCACATAATAACTCGCAAAGCGGGAGCTAAGTCGAGACTTATAAGATTAACCAAAGATTTGCAAAAGGTTAAATCTAAAAAAGATAATCTTATTTTGGTGTGTAAGTTGGTTGTCGCTAGATTAGCCAAGTTTTTCTTCAAGACTGGAAAACGTGAAGAAGGCTTTGAAGAGTTAGACCTTATACTAAACAAACTTGTGCGAAGCGCAAAAGGATTTCGAGGGTATGTTTCTATGTTTTCAGTTGATGATGACGACGTTGCTATAATCTTGACTATGTGGGAGGATAATGAGTCCTATATAGAAACTCGAGAGTTATTTTCAACCACAATATCCAAAGTCGCGTCTTTTTTTGAGAAGCAACCGGAAGTAGAACATCACAGAATTGACACGGTAAATTTTAGTCCATGACAACTCTTCTAGGCGGTGTGACATTTGAAAGCGGGGGCGACGCACGCTTTACTTTACGGTTAATGTTAGATTAATATTCTTTAGACCCAGTTCCTTAGAATATTCTCCCTGGCAATCTATTAAAAAAAGTGTCAGGTTTCCATTTTGAGATTGTGGGTTCTGATTTGGCTGGTGTGTTGGTTGTAATAATCCTTGTTTGGCGAAATTGCCACGAACTCCCTTTTTTGATAGAACAAATAAAAAAAAATAACCCATTAGTCGCAGAAGGGAAATTCCTTCTACGAATAAGGGGTTACTGTGGTTTAGAGGAAACTATGGGGTAATCTGAGTTATACAAAGCTGTTTTTTTAAAAAAATAGTTAGCCAAAAAGAAAGCGCACCAGAGTCATAAGGTCAAATATGAAAAAGTCTCCAATAGAGAGATTGAGGCGTAAGACCTGCTTTAATTAAGATTCTTTGCACTAATCTCTTCTTAAACTAGAACAAAGAAACACCAACAAATCAGAGTATAATAAAAAAAAGAAGTGAAAGTGGCTATCTTATGTGGGAGGATGAAGATACATATGTAACTGAGCTTTTGAAACTTGAAGTTCAATTCTATCCTTAGAAGTATTCTTAGAAGCAGGCGCAACAGCTGAAATCGCCAAAACATTATAAAATGATTGCTTTGCACCAAGAATTTCGCTGGATGCCTCTTTAGTCAATTTTATTGCAAGATGAGTTATCTTCCACTCTTCAGCATCTATAATTACGTCCGTAACAATGCCCACTTTCAGATTTTCACAATAGACCTCTTTATACAGCAGTTCATAACGAAATTTCATAAAATCCACTACACTCTAACTAGATTTATCCTTAATTTTCTTTATAAGGCTTACTAAATAAAGAGAAGTTTTGGCTAATTATGTTTCCTTTTACGAGACCTTAATTACAGATTTGAGACTTATCACTTTGAAAAAAGTGCGTAGAAAGCTTCTAAGATTTTGCTAGTTTCTCTTAGCACTTAGAAGGTTAAGCCAAACCATTCAATTTAGATTGTGCATAGCTTTCCCCTACATTTGCTAGAATCGTCTAAAGAAAATATAAAATTCTGATGAGGAGGAAATCAAAGAATATATCTACTCTTCTTTTCCCACATATGCTTTAAGATATTTAGCCTCTAACTCTTTGAAAATAGCTTTTACTGTATCTGCATTCATACCAACAACTTCCACTTCCTTTGTCTCTGTTTTTACTTTTATTTTCCATGCTACACTTATTTGCTGGTCCATTCTCTCACCTCCTTACAATTCTAATTATTTCCTTCTGGTCAACTATTATGCTTTTGATAAGTCTACTTTTAACTTCACAAACATTCCAAATAGCACTAATACTCTCTATCTTTTTTCCAGACGTTAAGGGAGCATTGACCCCAACAGTAACTACCACCCTTGTAGATGCAGCCCCCACAATTTGATGAATCAAAAAACCTACCCATACCCACAAAACCTACTCAATAATTAATATTTGCAGAGCTGAATTTCTGCCTTTGCTTTTCACTTTACAAACATTCATAGAAGATTTGTGTTTTGTTTTAGATACTGAGGAAAAGTCTCCAACAGAGATTGAGGCGTAAGACCTACTTCAGTCATAATTTAAAAACTGGAGCAATTGCTAGAGATTCCTACTTCCACCCATTTCTTGGTCTGTCATTTCAATCCACATGAGGGGTTACTGAATAATCTTGTAATAGGGTTCTTGACCTATTGTTTCCCTAATTATCTTTTTTTCTATTTTCTTCTCTTCCACTAATTTATCTAAAGTCTTCCTCACTTGTGTGGCAAGCTCAAAACTCTTTTCCTCTTTTGTGACTTCGTACCCCAAACCATTCATTATACTCGCAAGACTAAAAGCACAATTCATGCCATCTTTTTTGTTCAGAAAAGACATTATTCTATCTTCAAGTGGACGTACTTTTCCAGAATCCCATTCATCATTATCAATAGGCATTTTTTCTACCCAATCCTATTTCTAAGCTACGCAGATTTAAGACTTCTTGTCTTCTTTCTTTTTTAACTTAGGTTAAGGCTTAACGATTTCTGTGCTGGGCGGTTTTGGTTTATCGAGCCATTTCTTTCGCCACGCTTGAAGATCATCAATAAATAAGTCGTATTTGAGCCGATAATAGTCTTGGTCGTAACGATCCTTGTATTTTTCAGCGTTTTCATCAGGGAAATCTGCATTTGCCTCATCTAAAACCTCTTTAATGTATGCATCTAAGTTATCACGGATTTCAGTGTAGAGTTTGCCTTGTGTTATCATGTTTCTTCAACTCTTCCTTAACTTTATCTAACAATCTACCTATTTAGCTGCCACTGCTGAAGCGCACTGTTTATGCCTTAAACTCACTTTCTAACATAAACAGCTCAGGTATTAGTTGATAAGAAAAAATAAATGATTGATTACCTATTTTTTAGGTATGGAAAACGCTGATTATAGTGAATGGGTGCCTACTGGTGCCATAGTTAAGAGTTTATTTGTAGGGTTTTCTGCATATATCGTGATTTTTACGTTGGTATTTTTCCTCTTTGTTGAATTGTCAGTTTACATTGCTTATGGGCTTATTTTTGCATGGGGAATTTTGGCAGTTATCCTATTTTCGTTTTGGAATTATAGGGGGATCAAAATCCAAATCGGCACTGATAAGCTCTTGGTAGTTTACGGGTTTTTTAACCGCAAAACGTTTTTGCTCAAGGATATTGTTTCATGCAAGATAACCAAGGCTTCTTTTGGTCGATATTGGGGTGTTGGTGTAAGGTATGGTTCGGACGGGTCAGTGGCATATACAACTTCGTTTGGAGATGCCGTTGAGGTTGCGCCTAATACAGGAAGAGTATTTGTTTTCTCTTCCAAAAGACCTGAGCAAGTGTGCGAAGTCATAAAAAGTAAAACGCAAACCGGTGCATAGAATGCCGACTTACCGTACGATTAAACGAAGTGACTGGACAAAATCACTGCTTTTCATAGGCATCTACGTTGCAACCATCTCAATTACCGCCTTTATCCTGCTTGTCACATACTGGTATCTCTGGATAGCGCTGGTAGCAGGCGGAATGTCACTCCTTGTCATGTGGCATAAAAAAGCCACCTCGTACCACTGCCCAAAATGCGGCAATGAATTTGAAATATCCTTCTTAACTGATTTCTTTAGCCCTCATGGAGTAACTAAAGACGGCGGTGGCTGGGTCTATCTAAAATGTCCCCGATGCCAAAACAGAACAAAAATGGAAATACTGGTAAAGACAAAAATAAATAAAAACTAATTGAGACAGAAGACTGGAAGCATAAAAAAGAAAGTAGTATTCTCCTGTTTGTGTTAGAGAAATATCCGGCTATGCTCGCCCTTTACTGAGCGAGTAGTTTACTTCGGGGTTTTTTTAGATATGAAGGCATAGAAGACTGCAGGTTCGTTTCCGACTAGGTCTTACCCAAACATTTGAAACAGTCACCAAGTACCTTTTGGTTCTTAACTTCTAAAAACTGTTTTACCCAATTAAACGCTAAAACGTCGCTTTTGCCGCCGCCTGCTCAAGTCATAAAAAGAGCAAAATGCCTGTTGCCATCTCCAAAACTCAGCTGTTTTAAGAAACTTATCATATCTGGACTTGGTTCCCCACCGCGAACCCAGGTCCCAATAAACACAACGTCAAATTTCTTAAGCGATATTACTGAAAAATCCGATGCTCCCGATATTTTGATTGCTTCACAGTTTAATTCTTGAGAGATTTCGAGCGGAACTTTTTCAGTGTTACCACCTTTTGTTGAATATACGACAACCGGATTCATCAGATTAACCTGCCAAAGGAATTACGACCACAAACTCTATTCTTTTTTTCTTATATTTATTGAGGCTTCGTAAGGGAAGAATTGTTTTTTAGTTGAAGGACTAATCTCTATGACGCCTGATCCATTCTTGAATACCAACGGATATTCTACAACAAGTATCTTAACAAATTCTTCCAAGGCATGCATAGCTTGAATATACTGGATTTCCTCTGGTTCTAGAGACAATATCTGTCACCGAGTTAAACTTACCCCAATTTTACCTTTAAGCATATGCTTTCATCGACTCACTGACGCCTTTCTGTAGAGTAGCCCAGTCCACATGAATAAACTCGGAAATCCAAAATAGTCTTAGCCGAAAACGCATAACCGTTTCAATGAAATATTCCTTTTATTATTTCCCGGATGAGGGAACGATAAATTAAAAAGTTCGCCTAAAACAATTAAGAAACTGAAGTGCCCTTGAACAAAATAAATTATGTAATATTTGCCTGCATCTTAGTATCGCTGTTTTTCTGGATAGGAAGCCAAATTAGAGTAGATGCAGATGCTTGGGCTTTTAGCACAGATAACCTTTTAATGGGACGAATTTGGACGCCTATAACAGCATTATTCATTCACGCAGATATATTGCATCTGGCGGGGAACATGATTTTTCTCTACGTTTTCGGCAACACGCTTGAAAAAGAGGCGGGTGAAAAAAAACATTTTTTGCTTTTTTTGTTGGCGGCATCTTGACATTTTTGCTTGGCAGCTTTTTCTATGCACCGCAACTTTCATGGTTGGCGAATCGGAGCCATTTTTACCTTAACTGCTATTGTTATGCTTGTTAAGCCTTTGAAATTCTCTTTCTTGTTTTTAATGCCTGTTGGGCTTGTAGCGGTACTGTATTTTGTTTATAATGTGTTAGCCATACAATTTGGTGCAGAAAGCAACGTTGCATACGTTGGTCATGTTATAGGTTTTGCCATCGGAGTTTGTTTTGGTATATTATGGGGCAAGAATGCGCGGAAAAATATCCTCATAAGCATAAGGTTTGTTAATCGTTTACCTTTTGATTAAATGGCTAATTATTCCCTACATATTGCAGATGTAGGACTATGATTCGGCGAGCCAAAAAAAGAGGCAAACAAGTAGTGTTAAAGGAATAAAGGTTAGTTTATGTTTCTGCCCAGTCTTTGCATATCAGCTTTGCTTGGTCTAGAACTGTGTCGGTGGCTTTTTGCTGTTTGTCTGGTGGGTAGCCATATTTCTTTAGTAACCGTTTAACGAGTACTCTGAGTTTACGCACGCATGCCTATTTTCCAGTCTTATGCCTCATAGTATTATCTTCAGAGACTATTAGAGTAAGTGTTGACTTCACATTCGCGATTTTTCTCAAATTATCAAACACGAGTTTCTCTAAATGACCCACAGATTCACTAGCAGCTTTAACGATAAAGTCGTAAACTCCATAGGAGGTATATACTTCTTTAACTCCTTCAACCTTTTTCAAATCTCGTCGAACTTGCTCCTCATGGCCTGATTCAACGTTAATCAGAATATATGCTTCTTGCATTCAACAGCGACCAAAAAAATACTATAATTGCTACAATAAAGGTTTTATTATCAGAGAGCAGCGCGCGTTTGCAGTTTTGGTTTTATGTTCGCTTAGTTATGCTATTTAGGAAGGCGAAAAAACGTAATGAATAGACAAAAAGGCTGGTGTATTAGTAAAATAGGCTGGTGTGTTGGTTGTAACCCGCCTTCTGTTGTCTGTGGCATTCGGCTAATCGGGCTACCCGCGCCTTCCGGTAGATTCTTCATCGGCGTCTGTTTGCCCTTTCCACTTGCAGGACGGCCGTTTCACCGCTTCCAGTCCAGCGCACTCGACATCACAAATGTCTCATAGCCATGTCCGGGTGGACGTTTCGTTTCTGCTCCGTTGCCAAGGCTCTCGCCTTGTTCCCTGCGGAACTGCAATTCTACTTGTGGGCGGAGTTTCCTCAGACCCAAATTTTGGGTCCGAAAGCCACACACCAACTCGCCAGCCTACCACAAAGTGTGCACTGCAAACCAATAAACATACTCATCAATACAACCCGTAAATCACTGCATGGCAAGCGATGAAAAAGTAATGGTTTACTGCAAATTATGAATACTTGCACACAAACTCACAACCACTAAAATAACCAAGCATCACCAAACTCTAAAAAGTAAATACTGCAAGACTTACTCTAAAAAACAACTTGGTTGTGTTAATCTTTAAACTTTTTACATTCACTCACGTTTACAACCAACGAAATCCAACATAGTAATGAAAAAAACATCTACAATCCACAACTAAAATGCGAACAAAACAAACCTGTCTGCAATCAAAAAGAAGAGCTATACAAAAAACCCATAACCACGTAGAGAATAAAGACCATCAGATAAGAAAAAAGGCGCAACCTTAAATTACCAAAATCAATAACTATACGCCCACAAAATATGAATCCATGAAACGCGTTATCCTCATAACAGGCACACCTTGCACAGGAAAAACCACTGCGGCAAAGCAACTAGCTGTAAAACTCAAGGCAGACTACATAAACTTAACTGATTTCGCCAAAACCTACAAACTAACTTTGGGCGAAGATTTGGAACGTAATTCCACCATAATTGACGAAGAAGCCTTGCAACAAAAACTCAAAGAAACCATTGACGCATCGGTCAACGCTAATATAATCGTTGATGGACACTATGCAGCAGCTGTTACCCCAACCTCCCAAGTCACTAACGTCTTCGTTCTTCGCAGAAATCCCAAAGAACTCAAGGAGTTAATGCTAAAATGTGACTTTAGCGAGGCAAAACTCAGCGAAAACCTTTCCGCTGAAATCCTCGACATTTGCCTTATCGAAGCCATGCAAACCCAGCAGGGAAAGGTTTGCGAACTTGATGTAACTGAAAAAACAGTGGATGAAAATGTGACTGAAATCCTTAACGTTTTGAAAGGAAACAAGAAATGCTTTGCTGGCGTTGTGGATTGGCTTGGACTGCTTGAACGCGAAGGCATCCTAGACGAATACCTTAAGGCTTAGTCACCGGAAGCTACCGATTTTCTGTTTTGTTAGCAATGTTATTTTACGTCTGTTGCTATAGGATTTGGCGTGGTCACTGAATTTTTCACCTATCATAATGGGACTGGATAAATCAACATCTTCCGAAGATGTATCCAAATTGATAAGCACGTTAACGCCGATAGTTCGGTTCCAATCACGGACCCAAACACCCTGTTCAAGGCGCCCCTTCTGCACAATCAAATCAAAATGCCTTGCAACACCACTATGTCCTTCCAACTTTACGTTTTCGCTGTTAACCTTGTAACCTTCCTTCTTAAAGTATTGAACCGCCAAATCGGTCAAATGAATCCTAGACTTAAACTGGTCTCCATCAACGCTCATAACGCACTCGCTACCAAACCATTAATGAACCCGTATGATGAAAAGCCTTTCGGAAGAACATACAATTGGGCGTAACACTCATCGTAAAATGCACTCAATGCGGCGGTTTAATGTTAAGCGCTAAGGGACAGAAAACAAAAATTTGCCCCTATTGCGGTTCACATATAAATCTTCTAAAAGCCCAAAAAATAGTTGCGACCAACACTGCCCTTGAAGCTTCAGAAATACTACGCAAACTAAAAAGCGAACAAAAAATTAACCACAAAAAGACTTAGCGGATATGCCTAAGCAACTCACATGCCTTGCACAAATCCAACGCTGAAGGTTCTCCGCATTCAACGCACGTTTTAAAATTCTCTTTCTTAGCAGTTTCCTCAATTGCAGGTCGCAAACGTTCGATGGCTTTTGAAACAGTAAATTTTGTTCCCGCATGTTTTTCTTCCATGCGATTAATCATACCTCTGATGTCATTGCGTAACGCCTCAGAAGCGTAAGGACAAGGGGTATCTTGAAACTCAATTCTTTTTACGTAAGCGTAAAGGGCACTTTCTTTTTCCGGGATTTCACAGAAAGGCTTAATCTTTTGCACAAACATTGGATGCACTTCACTAGTGACTGGTTTCTCTTTGGCTAATCTTGCTATATCGCCGTGGAAAATATTCATTAAAACTGTTTGTACCTCATCATCGAGGGTATGTCCAGTAGCGACTTTGTTAGATTTAACTTGACGTGCTCCAGCGTTGATTGCTTTACGTCGCAAAACACCGCAGTAAGCACAAGCAGTCAATTCTGTTTGACCGTTCTTTCTTGCTTTAAAAATCATTTCATCCAAGGTGAAACCGTAGAGGTCTTTGAACGAAACAATGTGGTGCGGGATTTCAAGTTTTTTGCAGTTTGCCGCTGCAATTCTTAAGGCTTCATCTCGGTACCCCTTGATGCCTTCATCCACTGTAACTGCTGAAATATTGGTTTTAGGTCTAGATCGCTTAAGCTTAGCTATAATATGAAGTATACTTAGGCTGTCTTTTCCCCCTGAAACTGCCACGGCCAAATGATCGTTATAACTTAGCATGTGGTAACGGGTGATTGTTGCCCTTACTTTTGCCTCGATGGATTCAGTAAAACATTTTTTGCATAACCGTTCACCTGAATATCGCCTATAGAAAAAGGCTTCGCGGGTTTTACAAATGCTGCATACAGGTGTATCCATCGGTTTTCCTTCGTTACTTTGATTGGTAAATTAAACTAAATAAATGATGCAGTGTTAAATGTTAGAATTGGCGCTTTAATTGGTTATTAAAACGAGCAAGCATGATGAATACAAAGAGGTTACTTATTCCAACTTACGTTGGGAACAACTAAAAACTCTCAGGAGCCGAGCGGTTTGGATAATGGATGCTCTTGAGGATTTTCTTTTGCGCTCGCTTACACATGGAAGCATCGCTAGAGGCGACGTGAATCAGAGCAGCGACGTTGACATATTCATTCCTGAAGTGCAAAGCAGTTTTATCGTTGAAACCGCTCTGGAAAAAGCCAAAATACCAATAAACTCACGGTTTATTGTGCAAGCCACGCCAACTTACGCCATGAAAGCACACATCGAAATTGACGAGAAAACAACCGTTTCTTTTCCTCTTATGGAGATGCGCCGAGTTGAGAGAGAATTTTACAGGTTCGGCGGGGAAATAAACTTAAACCAACTAAAAACTAATGCCCGGATTGTGGGAGTAGATAAACGACTTATGCTCATAGACCCCACAGAAAAAGGACACGTAGAAACCTGCATTGTTGGAAAAGAAGAGTTTACCGCCAAAACCTTAGGAATTGCAGCTGAAACAGTATTGGATAGAGTACACGCTTTAATTAAACGTGATACAATTGGAAGAACAGGAGTTTTTGTTAAAAGAGAGTTGCTGCAGGACGAACCCTTTGAATTAGCTTTAAAAAAACTCGCTGACTTAAATCCTGCAGTTAGACGAAGAATGAAAAAATAAATTATGGAGGAGCGGGGTAGTAGATGAGTTCTTTTTCTTCGAGCAGCAACTGGATTTTATCAACTGCTTCGTAAACTTGTTCTTCTTTTTTAGCGCCTACGCAAACGAGTTTTCCAGCAGAGAAGATTAAGAACACTACTTTGGGTTCGTCCATCCGGTAGACTGCACCTGGGAACTGTTCGGGTTCATACATGACTTTGCTAAGTTTATAGACAAGACTTTCTAAGTCGATTTCGCCGCCTAGTTCTGCTGATGCAACAATGTTCTGGATCATAACGACTGGTTTTTCAGTAATTTGAATACCTTCGCCGCGGAGTTCTTTGACAACTTTTTCTACTGCACTGCGTGATTCTTTTTCAGATTTAGCGCCAGTACAAACCATTTTACCAGTTCCGAAAATGAGTGTTGCTGTTTTAGGTTTCTTTAACCTGAAAACTAGACCCGGAAAAACACTCGGGTTGTATTCAGTTTGAGGGAATTTTTCAACAATTTTTTGTAAGTCAATTTTCTGGTTAAGTGAGACTGAGGCCACAATGTTTTGAATCTTAATGATTGGTTTTCTCTTACTCATGTCAACTCACGGCTAAGTATTTAAATTGGGCAGGGGTATATAAAGCATCTATTTATAAAGGGTCTAAAATTGCTATTTAATAAGAATACCTATTTAATAAAAACTAAAACAAATTACATAAAGAAGATTTCTAAAGTCTTTATGCTTCCTCAAAATTAAAATAGGTTGATAATTGCAGCGCAGTCAATTCAACATTTTCTTAATGCAACAAGTTCTAAATGGAAGAAATTAGTTGGAGGTATCTTGGTATATTTGAAATCTCAGCAAAGCAGCTATTCCACCAATCGCTATGAGTTTGGCTCCAGCTTCGTGCTCAGTGCTAACCACTGTTACAGATGCATTCCGCTTTTCAACTTGATGCATTAGTTCTTCTAGTTTGAGCCTTTTTATTTCCTCTGCGTCTCTGAGAGTTGTGTCTGCGACCACGAGTTTCTCAACAGCACCCATCATAATCGCGTTCTCTACAGCTTCCAAACCATAGGTAACAGTTCCTTCACCCTTGCCCAATCGTTTCATAACTTCCTCCATAGTCTCTGTCTCATCCACAATACGCAGTTGATGTGAAGCTTTCACCAATAACCCAGAACGAAGAGCCTCGTAAATGCCGGATGTACCCCCGTTGTTGACGCTTTTCACATCAACAATTGATTTTGACATTTCTTTAGCTTCTTCTGAAAGATAACTAACAAAATCGCCCTTGACAAAACCTACTCCAATTACAACAATTAAACTATGGTTATGAACCCAAAGTTGGCTTAGGCTGTTCAATGCTCTTTTGAAGTATCCTTTTGTTGCTTCAACACGCTTATCTGCTTCATGCTTTCCGGGCAACCGCATGCGTTCTTCAACCCTAATTTCAACCCCATATTGTTTAGTTTCTGCGATGGCAAAACCTTCATCATCTATTGAGATTATTAGCAGTGGTTTTTCGATTTCACTTGATCTGATAATGCGGTCAAGAAGATGTTTTGGCCATTCTTTCTTAACTATGGTTACTGGTTGATTCAAAGCTACGCTAATCGTGTGGTGAGCTCCTGTGGGAACGATGTCTGGGGCATGACAAATTGTTCCGTGAACCCGCAGTTTCCCCAAAAACTTGTCCCAGCCAACCGAAATTACTTTGACACCCATGAAAGCTGAAAAACGTTCACCACTTTTTGGACGCGCCCCTTCAGTATCAGTTTTTATGGCTCTTGAACTGTAAGCATAAACCTCGTCACCTGAGTAAATGACGTTGTATAGGTGCCATAGGTCATCTGGTGAATCGGGCACTACCTTAACGAATCCTTGGCTAATGTTCTTCTCGATTATCTTCACTGTTTAGGCAACTCTGCAGTTAGTTGTATTGCGAAGGGGTAGAAATATACTACGGGAACAACATCAGAAGGTTTACATAATACAAGTCCTTTCCCCAGACTTGAAAAACGCAATTCCCTCTCAGAGCCCTAACAAAATTCTGCAGAAAACTAAAATCCTAAAAATAGAAATTTCTATCAACTTTACAAATCTCTTCTTGATCTAAAAAACCATAAAAAATTGATTTGCTTCAACTTTTTATTACCAAAAGCTTAAATTTTAGCTATAATGAAAATCTTGGTTAAAATAAACATACAGGTTACTGAAATGTCGAATTCAACATATTCAGCCAAACGAAAAGGAGATTAAAAATGTCTGTTGCACCTACAAATTTTGAGACAATAGCGCTTTGGACGGTAGTTGGAATAGCCATAGGCGCATTATTTTATGCAATTTTTCTTAGAAGACAAATATTAAAAGAAGCTACCGGTTCAGAAAAGTTGCACACCGTTTGGAGCGGCATCAAATCCGGCGCAAATGCTTACTTAAAAACCCAGCTCAAGTCCGTAGTAATTTTTGTCGGTATTTTGGGTATCTTCTTGTATGTGGCTTCAGCTGTAGCTCCACCAGTTGCTCTTGAAACTAGTCAGTTTCTGATAACTATTGGGCGAGTTGGAGCATTTTTGATGGGGGCATTTTTCTCAGCAATGGTAGGATTTTTTGGAATGAACATGGCAGTTCAAGGAAACATCCGAGTTGCCGAGGCTTCAAGAAAAAGTTTTGGTGACGCTCTCAGAATAGCTTATCGCACAGGAACAATCACAGGAATGCTCTGTGATGGATTAGGTCTTCTCGGCGGCACAGTGATCTTTCTCATCTTCACGGTAGATGCCCCAGAAGTTTTGTTAGGTTTCGGTTTCGGAGGAACCTTGCTTGCATTATTCATGCGAGTTGGTGGAGGAATCTACACAAAAGCAGCTGACGTCGGCGCAGACCTTGTAGGAAAAGTTGAAAAAGGAATTCCAGAAGATGACCCTCGAAATGCAGCAGTTGTAGCAGACCTTGTAGGAGACAACGTTGGCGACTGCGCAGGCATGGCAGCAGATATTTTTGAATCTTACGAAGTGACAATGGTTTCGGCGTTGCTTCTTGGTTTAGCATTAACACCGTTCGGATTCAAATGGATTATATTCCCGCTCTTAGCCAGAGGATTTGGCGTTATCAGCACCATTATTGGAACCTACGCAGTTTCTCTTTGGCCTGAAAAACTAACGAAAGGTGATGCCTTCAAAGCTATGGATCTTTCATATGACCTCTCCAGCATAATCTCAGCAATTGGCTTTCTGTTATTAGCAGTATTCTACGTTCAAGACATTAGAGTCTTCTTGGCTACCGCCATGGGCTTAGTTCTAGCAGTAAGTTTCAACAAGCTTGCAGACCACTTCACTAACCCAAACAAGCCACCAGTCAAAGCCGTAGCTGCATCAAGCAAAACAGGACCTGCAACCATAATTCTACAAGGTCTTTCACTAGGATTTGAAAGCACAGTTTGGACAGCTCTTCTAATATCTCTCACTATTGTGGTCTCCCTCATAATTTGGGCTGGAGCAGGAATAACATTTGCATTCTACGGCGTAGCGCTCGCAGGCATTGGTATGCTTTCGCAAACAGGTAACACAGTAGCTATGGATACGTTTGGACCAATTGTTGACAACGCAAACGGCATAGGAGAAATGGCTGGACTAGAAGAAAAGCCACGTAAAATACTATCTGACCTAGATGCTTCTGGCAATACAACTAAATCAGTCACCAAAGCAATGGCTATCGCTTCAGCCGTGCTGGCAGCCGTATCACTCTTTGCAGCATTCACTGCAACAGTACATGTAAGTCTTGACATAGCAGCAGATCCAATGGTCTTTGTTGGCTTGCTAATCGGTGGATCACTACCGTTCTTGTTCAGCTTTATATCAATCAGAGCGGTCAGCAGAGCAGCAGGCAAAATAATAGAGGAAGTACGCAAACAATTCCGAATCCCCGGAATAATGGAGGGGCTCAAACTCCCAGACTACGCTGCAGTAGTAAAGATTTGCACATCAGCAGCTCAACGTGAACTCGCAAGCATCGCCATCATCGCTATATTAACACCGTTAATCGTCGGAATCTTGCTTGGTGCCGCAGCATGGGGAGGATTCCTGGCAGGTGTAATAGTGACAGGTCAACTCTTAGCAGTGTTTATGGCTAACTCTGGTGGAGCTTGGGATAATGCAAAGAAGAAGATTGAAGACGGCTACTTCGGCGGAAAAGGCTCCGAAAACCACAAAGCTTCCGTAATAGGCGACACTGTAGGCGACCCATTAAAAGACACAGCTGGACCAGCGCTTAACCCAATGATTAAAGTAATTAACTTGATTTCTCTGCTTTTCTCAGGCGCAATCTTAGCAGTAAGAGAAGTTTGGCTCATACAGATACCTAGCACAGAATTCAAAATACCAGGGCTTGCAGCAATTCTTTCCGCAATCTTGATAACGATAGTTGGATTTGCCATAATGTACAGCAAACGAGAAACAAAAGAGGAAGCACAAGAAGTAGCGGATGACATTTCATCAAAATAGCTCCAATTTTGAACAACGGGGAGTTTTCCGAGGGGAAAACTAAAATCCCCAAAAAATTTTTTTAACATATTTTTTATTAGAAGCAGATTTACGCAAAATGATAGACAAGTTTTCTATATGAGTGCTTTTTTAAGGAACCACGATTATATGCATCTGCAAACGAAATAGTCAGTTATAAACTTGGTTTAGGGAAAGATGATGGTCGGAAAACTGGTGGTTTTGAAGGTTGGAACGAACGCCATAACCAACACTGAAGGAAACTTGGATACCGAGCAAATGGGTAAGCTTGCTCATCAAATAGCTGATGCTATGAAGCAAGGCGACAAAGTTGTGCTGGTAACGTCTGGAGCGGTTGCAGCCGGCATCGCTGAGTTAGGAATCCCTCCAAAGCCCAAAGACGTGGCTTTTCAGCAAGCAGCCGCAGCAACTGGACAGAGCGTTTTGATGGCAAAGTATCGGGAGCTTTTCAAGAAATATGAATTGAAAGTGGCTCAGATACTTCTAACTGCAGAAGACCTATCCAACAGAGCATCGTATGTGCATACATGCAACGTGTTGGGCTTACTCTTAAAAATTGGTGTAGTTCCGATAATAAATGAAAACGATGTAACCTCGGTCGATGAACTGATGCGGACTGAAGGCTACAAGGTAAACTTCAGCGATAACGATATTCTCTCTGTTCTTGTTGCAGGAGCAGTCTGCGCTGATTTAGTTATTATTCTCTCCGATATTGATGGCTTGTACAGTTCTGATCCCTCACAACCTGGGTCAGAATTGATCAAATCAGTTAACGAAATCACAGCAGAACTGAAAAGTTCGTTAAACGGGAAGAGCAAGCTAGGTAGAGGGGGGATTCAAAGTAAAATCAAAGCTGCTGAAATTGCAACTTCCTGCGGCATCCCCGTGATTATTGCAAATAGTCGAAGAGAAAACGTGTTGCTTGATGTTCTTGTGGGAAAAGATGTGGGCACCTATTTTAAGCCTCAAAGAAAGATGCAAGCTGTTAAACGTTGGATAGCCTATGGGGCAGCAGTGAAAGGCACTATTTACATTAATGCGGGTGCAAAGAAAGCAATTTTGGAGGGCTCAAGCCTGTTGCCTGTAGGAGTAACCAAGGTTGTTGGCATCTTCGATGTGGGTGATGTAGTCAGCCTAGAAGATGAGAACCATGGTGAATTTGCACGCGGGAACCCCAACTACAACAGTAGTCAGTTAAACCTAATTAAAGGCTTACAAGTAACAGAAGTACACAAAAAACTCGGTGTCGATAAACCCAAAGAAGTTATTGTCCACCGAAACATACACCTAATTGAGGAAGAAAAATGATCAAGAAAATATGCCAAAAAGCCAAAACTGCCTCAGTTGAAATGGCAAAGCTCTCAGCAGAAGCAAAAAACAATGCGCTGTGCAAAATGGCAGACGCTCTGGAAACCAATGTAGAAAAGATTTTGACTGCAAACCAATTGGATGTAGAAGCCGCCAAAATCAAAGGTCTCAAAGCAGCTTTACTTGACCGTCTGGCACTTGATCAGAAAAAGATTCAAACTATGGCTAACGAGCTCAGAGAAGTCTCAGCTTTACCTGACCCCATTGGCACCATCCTTAGTAGCTGGACCCGCCCTAATGGCTTAATAATTAGTCAAGTTCGCGTACCCTTAGGCGTAGTCGGTATAATTTACGAGTCGCGTCCAAACGTAACTTCCGATTCGGCAGGAATCTGCATCAAATCAGGAAATGCTGTTATCCTTCGTGGAGGTTCGGACGCTTTGAACTCTAATGTTGTCATCGGCGAAGTTTTACGTTATGCGTTAGCTGGAACGAACGTACCTGTTGATGCAGTTCAAGTTGTGAACTCACCTGACCGTAAGGTTGCGGAGGAGTTGATGAGCATGCGAGGATACATTGACGTGCTTATTCCCCGCGGAGGAGCAGACCTAATTAAAACGGTAGTGGAGAAATCAAACATTCCAGTAATAGAAACAGGAACGGGCAACTGCCATGTCTATGTGGAAGAAGACGCTGACCTGGAAAAAGCAACAGCCATAGTCATAAACGCCAAATGTCAACGCCCAGGAACATGCAATGCAGCAGAGAAGCTGCTTGTTCATAGCAGAATAGCAAAACAATACTTGCCAGTGGTAATTGCTGAACTCAAAAAGAAAGGAGTTGAAGTTCGAGGCGATCTCGAAACACGCAAGATTGTCCCTAACGTGAAAGCGGCAACTGAAAAGGACTGGGGCACAGAATACCTTGATTTAATCATAGGCGTCAAAGTCGTCAAAAACCTAACTGAAGCCATAATGCACATCAACAAATACAGTACCAAACACTCCGAAAGTATAATCACAGCCGACTTCGACAAAGCAATGAAGTTCATAAAAGAAATTGATTCGGCAGCCGTTTACTGGAACGCTTCTACACGCTTCACAGACGGCAACCAATTCGGACTTGGAGCAGAAATCGGCATAAGTACCCAGAAACTTCACGCAAGAGGACCCATGAGTGTACAGCACCTGACAACTACAAAGTATGTCATCTTAGGCAGTGGACAAATCAGAAAATAACACAAGCTAACTACTCTACAACACCTCCCAAGTCTCTTTAACTTTGGACAGTTTTCTATTTTCTATTGTGCAATTTCGTTTTAGGGTAGTGGCACGATTAGTTGAAGTTGTTGTGTGACGGGTTCTAGCATGTTTAGAACTATTTGCGGAAACAGCCCCAAGATAAGTAATGCTGCGGCTAAAATGAAGATGGGAATTAGTATATTTTTAGATTCTTTTATCGCAGTTGCATCTTTGGTTTTCCTTGCATACATGTAATGTATCAATCTAAACAAATAGGCGGCTTGAAGAACACTTGTGACAACTCCTATGATTGCCAGCCAGCTTAGATTTGCTTGGAGTGCTGATGTGAAAACCAAGTATTTAGCTATGAATCCTCCAAGTGGTGGAACGCCAATAAATGATAGCCCAGCAATTACAAGTGCTAAACTTGCAAGGGGCATTTTCTTGCCAAGACCAGAGATGTCTTCTAAGGTTTTGAAGCCATGTTTGTTTATTATTCCTACTACCATAAACGCAAGGGCTGTTGTTATACCTCCGATTAAAAAGAAGTACAGGTTACCCATTAAACCAAGTGAAGTGTAACTTGTTATTGCAATTAGGTTGTAGCCAACGTCTGCTACACAAATGTAAGCTATTAAACGTTTTACGTCGTTTTGGATTAAGGCGAATACGTTACCAACTATCATAGTTAAAGCTGCTAAGATTGCTACCATGAAAGTCCAATCTATCGCTGCATTTGGACCTGTTGGAATTACAATGTACAATAGTATTCGTATGAGAATGTAGTAGCTGCCCTGGTCAACAAGTGCTGACAGGAAAGCTGACGAAGGCGCTGGGGCTGCTTGATATGCATCGGGTAGCCAAAAGTGGAAGGGAACGATTGCAGCTTCAATGGCGTATCCTGCGGCTATGAAAACAAAAGCTATAAGAAGTAAGTTTTTGTCGGATGCAGCTACAACGCTAAGGGCATCTCTGAGGGCTATGTAGTTTAGGCTGCCTGTTATGCCATAAACGATTGAGAGCCCAAAAAGCACAAACGCTGAAGCGATAATGACCATTACTAGGAACTTTAGGGTAGCATCGAGGCTAAAGGCGCTCTTTCGATACATCATTAGGAAGGCTGCAGCAGCTGTTGCTGCTTCCCAGAAGATGAAAAATGTTAAGAGGTCACCCGCAAGGACAGCGCCCAGTAAAGCTGCGGTAAGTATTAGCATTATGGCGAAGTATCTGTCTGCGGGGCGCTCGTTTGAGTTAACAAAAAATACTGTGTAGATTAGCACTACTGCACTGATTGCAACGATGATTATTGCCATGTAAATTGAGATTGCGTCTACAAGGAAAGAGCTTGAAATTGCAGAGGATACGTCTCCGCTTAGGCTTAAGTTAAGAGGTACCGGGTTGGCTATGCTATAATAGGTTAATGCTAGGTTGGTAACGGCTACTCCTGCAATTAAGAAGACGACTATGAACCAGCATGAGGGTTAAGGCGGTTTTATGACTACTTTTCCTAACAATTTTGAACACTGGAATTGTCAGCAAAGCAGAAATTATTAAGCTTATAATCGGTAACGAGATATCAATGATTCCAACCATTCAGAGATCGCCTTAATTATTAGCCAAATTGCACTGTTTGTATTAGATTTAGGAAGAAAGTTGGGTATATCCCAATTATAATGACCATCACTACCATGATTGCCAGTGCGATTTTCATGTATTTAGGTATTTCAACGATTGGTTTATGCTCCGGGATTTCTGTGCTCTTGGATGTACCGAGGAATACACGTGAAATGAATCTTAACGAATAAGCAAGTGAGAGTACTGTTGCAACAAGCATTAAGGCTGTAGGAATCAGATAGAAGCTGTCATAATTTATTACTTGGAAAGCACCGACGAATATCAAAACTTCGCTTATGAAGCATGCAAACGGGGGTGCTCCAGCGATGCTTAAAGCAGCTATTGTACCTGAAACTGTTGTAAAGGGCATTTTTCCAGCTAATCCACCCATTTCACGGATGTCTCGTTTTTCTGTTTGATGCATAACTGATCCTGCGGAAAGGAAGAAAAGCCCTTTGCTTACTGCGTGGCTGAGAATGTGCAGGATTGTTCCCGCAATTGCTGTGGATGAAATGACTATGACTGCGGTTCCCGCGGCAACGTTTGTGGGGAAAAGTGAAATACCGAACATTATGTATCCCATGTGGGCGATGCTAGAGTAGGCGATGAGCCGTTTTATGTCTGTTTCCACCAGCGCTATAAAGGAGCCGAAGAACGCTGAAATTAGACCAAAGATTGCTAAAGCATGCAGGAAGTCTACTGCAAAAACTGGATCGACTAAGTTAACTGCTGGAAAAACAACACCCAGTGACAAGCGTAGAATTGCGTAAGCGCCTGCACTAATAATTACTCCACTAAGTAACGCAGACATTGTTGCGGGAGCTTCAGAGTGTGCATCTGGCAACCACATGTGCACGGGCACAATTGCCATTTTAACAGCAAATCCACCGGTCAAAGCGATGAGGATCCACCGCGCAATATCTGCGCCATGAGTCATTAATGCAGTTTGAACTTGGAACATGTCGGTAGCCCCTGTTACCATGTATAATGCGCCTAAACCGAGTAAGCACAAAGACTGCGCCTGCATGTGTGAATATGAAGAATTTGAATGCTGCCTTGTATGAGTCACGGTAACCCCAGTTGCCTACAATGAAGTAGGCGGGAATCAGCATCATTTCCCAGCAGAAGTAAAACAATATCAGGTTAGATGTGATGAATACACCGATCAGTCCAACGGACAGCATCGAGAGAAGGGCATAGTAGACTGCAATGTTTTTCTTGCCTTCCATGTAGTTAATAGAGAAGATTGCAGCGGCTAAAATTAAGACCACACTGATTATCGCGATTGATAGGCTCATGCCATCAACGAAGAGAGAGAAGGAAGAGTTCAAAATCGGAATCCAAGCGTAGGATTCCACATAGCGGTGGTTTGAATTGTTGAGCACCGCGGGTGCTGTAGTTAACAAAAGCGCCAAAGTAGCCAACGCTATTAAGGCTACGAATAAGGCTGCGGCTTTATTGGATTTTTTCCCCGTGAAGTAAACAAAGGGGATGCTTATCGCGGGAAGGGCAAATACTGCTAATAAAGTAAAGGACATTTTTTAAGCTCCTATCGTTAATATTATCAAGACAACAATCAAAATGAAACCGACTACTGCTATGGCAATGTAGTTTCTCAGGGATGCCGAAGGTGTCTTCTTCATTTTTGAGACTCCAGTCAGCGTTTTATTGGATAAGACGTTTATTAGCTTATCCTGTGAATTGTCAACCTTCGTATCGAAGTAAACATGAATTCCGTCTGCAATACGGATGACTGACTGACCGAACTTTTGAGGAAAGACACTGTTTACATTCTCGAAGTGTCTAACTCCATCGGAAAACTTTGAAATTCCCCTTGCGATACCGCTGTAAACATCGTCAAAGAAGTAAGCATGACCAAGAATTGTTGTTAGGGGATTTTTGCTAGCTGCTATACGCCTGAATGTTTGATTGTTTCGGTAGTAGGTGTAGTAAGCGATTAATCCAGTCGGTAGTAGTAGAGACAGGAAAATCGGTGTTTCCCAACTCAAAAAGGCGCCAAGCAAAGTGTGTTCTAATTCGAAATGCATGAAACTTGCGATTAGAGGTTGAGATATCCCCCAAACTATGCATAGACCTGCGAGAATCATTGCTGGGAAAAGCATTATTTTCGGTGCTTCATGAACATGCTGTTTGTGTAAGTGTTCAGATTCTTTGCCCATGAACACCAAACTAAACATGCGAACGCTATAGGCGAAGGTGATGGCGGCTGTGGCATAGAGTAGAATAATTTGTATAAGGTTTCCTGCGTCGGTTACACCGGTTATGATTAAGCCTTTGCTGAAGAATGCAGCAAAAGGCGGCAACCCGCTTGTGGTTATAATCATTATAGCCATCAAAATAAATGAGATCGGCATAGTTTTTCTAAGACCACCCATTAAACGCATGTCTCGGGTGCCAATTGCATGTATGATGCCTCCTGCGAGGAGGAATCCGAGTCCTTCGAAGAATGCGTGGCTTATCATGTGGAATAAGCTGGCAAACCAGCCCACTGATGCAGCTCCGTCAACCGCGGCGCCTAACCCTGCCATCATGAAACCGATTTGGCTAATGGTTGAGTAGGCAAGGACCCCTTTAATGTCGGTGGTTGTTAAAGCTAGTGTTGCGCCAATTACGGCGGTTAATACACCTATCCAAGTGACTATTGGGAACCAGAGAGGTTGCAGATGCAGCAATTATTGCGGGTGCAACTGATAAGATAAGTATTAACCTTGCAAGCAAGTAGATACCTGCTTTGACCATTGTGGCAGCATGCAAGAGGGCGCTGACTGATGTTGGGGCTTCCATGGCGCTGTATAACCATGTAAAAAATGGAAGCTGAGCAGACTTTGCAATAGCACCACCTAAAACAAGGAATGCGACAACAACCAGAAGACTTGTATTCAAAGTTCCTGCAGCTGCTGCATCTTGGATTCCTCCTATCACTCCATGAAAGCTAAAGGTGGTAAACATCATGTACAGAATTCCTATAGCGGCGAGTAATGCAATGTCGCCAATGCGGGTCATTATGAAAACTTTGACACCTGCCTTAATTGATTCAGGTTTTTTGTACCAGAATGAAATTAGAGCATAAGAGCATAGACCCACCATTTCCCAAAAGATAAACAGCTGCAGCATGTTGTCTGAGATTACTAAGCCAATCATGGAGCCGATGAAGAGCAGGATAAGATAGTAATATCGTGTTAATCCTTCTTCGCCTTTCATGTAACCCATTGAGTAGACGGTGATTATTAGTGCAAAGAAGGCAACTAAACATGTGAATAAGACGCTAAGGGAGTCTATATATACTCCTGCTTGGAGTCCTGGAATCCAATCTACATTAAAAATTATTGCTGAGCCATTGCCAGACCAGACACTTGGAACCAAAGAAAGCGCCAAAACCGCGGTGATCGCAGCTATTGCAACGACGAAGTAGTTTCTGGCTTTGTCACTGTATTTTCCGATGATGGGTACGAATAAGCTTGCTATGAGCGGGAGGACCCAAACAAACCATGCTGAGAATTCTGCAAGAATCATTGCACTTCATCCTCACTTTCGTTTTTATCCTGCAACATCTGAATTATTTTTCCCATGTCGCTTGTTCCGTACTTTTTGGACACGACTACAAGCAACGCCAAGATTACTCCACTAACGGCAGTATCAGTTGAGAAGGCTAAAACTAAGAAAGCTTGACCTAAGCCAACACCCATCGAAGAAGCAAGCATCACAAAATTCAACGTGGCTGCAGTGGCAATTAATTCAACAGATATAAAGACTTTTAAGAGTTGGCGATTAGTGAGCAAGCCATAGATTCCGATTACAAGCATAACCAGTGATAAAATAACGAAGTCCATTATTGACCACCCTTTTTCTTCTTCTCATGCAACACGATAGCGATTCCAAGGGCCACCGTTAAAATAACAACAGCTTGTAAAACAACATCCAAGCCCCTTACATTCCATAAGGCATCACCAAAATCAAGGTTAGAAGTTGTACCGGTTGAACCGGATACTGAAAGGAAAATTGCTGGTAATGACAAGACTGCTCCAGCGCCAATCAAAGCACCGGTACGTTTTGGAGAAGCTTTCTTTTTGGGTTTATCGCCCAACATTTCTCCAGATAGGAACAGTATAGCTAATGTGCCAACACTCACCGCAATCTGGAAAACAGCTGCAAAGATTGCACCATTTTCCACGTAGATTAAAGCGGTAAAAAAGAAAGTTGCAGAAAGTGCAGCAACTGCATATATTACTTCATCAAGGAATAACGCCAATACTGCAGAAATTATTAATCCTAAAGCAAGAATTTCAAAGATCACTATTTAGCCTCCGTGGGTTTTGGGTTTGAAGTTGGCTTCTGGATTAATGCGCATTTATCAGTTGTCGCCATTTCATAGAAAACTGAACTTTTAATTGCACCTCTAGGACAGCTTTCAACACATTGGTGACAGAAGATGCATTTGTCGAAGCGGATTTGTGGTCTTCTTTTCCCGTCTACTTCCACAATTTCAATGGCATCGGCAGGGCAATCTCGGACACATACTTTACAATTAGAGCCAACGATAGATCTTACATCCAAGGTTAACCATTTATTGCCTGCTCCAATGTCGATTGCGTTGCAAGATTCAATTGTGTAAACTGTCTTGCATCGAGCGTCTTCAGGAAGTATAGGTTTAACAAAAGGATACTTTGTTGTTGCTGGCTTGGTGAATATGTGTGATGCTACCCGTCTGAATATTGGAGATATTCGTGATTTTTTGCCCATTTTGTTACACACCTAATGGATGATAAACCCAGTATACCAATGCCACCGTAAGCATCAGAGATAGTAACGCTGCAGGTAGGAGAATTCGCCAGTTGCCCGATAATACTTGGTCAATTCGAAAACGAGCAAAAACGACTGTAATGTATTCGGATATCATTACGACTACAAGTAGTTTTAGCACAAACCAAAGGGTATACCAGAACCACGATGCTCCAAAAAACACTGGTCCATATGGACCACCTAGAAACAATTCAACTACCAGAGCTGAGCCAAACACTATTTGAACATCGCGTGTTAAATGGAGGAAAGCGAGTTTGGCACCTGTAAATTCGGTTTCTAATCCGCCGACAAGTTCGCTTTCTGAGTGAGGTACGTCGAAGGGGTCTTTTTCGAGTTCTGCCTGCATTGTGATTACGAACAAGACGAAAGCCCATGGAGCCAATAGGATGAATGGAAGAATATGGATTGATTGGAATAGGGCGATATTCGCAATTTGCAAACTTCCTGCGATAAATGCTGGTGTCAATGCTATTAAGAAAAGGGGTATGTCATAGCCTAAGAATTGAGTTAATACTCTTGCTGAACCAATTGTGCCGTATGGGTTACATGATGCCCAACCAGCCAAGAACAATAAAAAGTTGGCAACTGTGGCAAAAGCTAAAATGATAATTAAATCACCGTTAAAACCGCCTATAGTACCGTTTACGGTAAGGACACTTGCGCCGTCAATAGGTATGAAGCATAACGCAAAAATCATAATTGTAAAAGCCGCGAGAGGAGCAAATTTAAAAATTGTTTTCTTAGCTGCTCTTGGTGTAATATCTTCTTTTGTTAAGAGTTTTATTAAATCTGCCAAAGGTTGAAGAATGCCACCTGGACCTGCAACCATTGGACCAACACGATTTTGTAGGCGTGCCTCGATTTTTCGCTCCATCCAATCGCAAAAGAGAGTTAATAGTACCAGGAAGGTGAAACCTGGGAAAATAAGTACACGGAAGATTAGGAGCAAGTAATCGATCATTTCTGTGTCACCGATCTGTGCATGAGAAGCAGGGGTCTAAACTGACAAAGTTGGCTGGAACATCAGCTATGCTTTCACCTATGGCTGTTTTGAGAAATGAAGGTATATTTGCGAATGTTGGTGTGCGGACTTTAACTCGGTCGGGCATGTCTGTGCCGTTGCTTCTAACGTAGTAAAAGAGTTCGCCTCTTGGAGCTTCAACGCGGTTTACAGCTTCGCCTACTGGCACACTTCTGGGAACGTCAATTCGGAATGGCCCAGATGGCAGGTTATCTATTGCGTACTCAATTATGTTGATGCTTTCTTCAACCTCATCCATGCGAACGTTCATTCTTGCCCACGTATCGCCTGAAGTATAAACTATTTCTTTAAATGGAATCTCTCCGTAGGCTTCATAAGGTTCATCTTTGCGTACATCTATGTCAACCCCCGAAGCTCGAGCTACTGGACCAACCACAGAAAGTTTGAGAGCATCTTCCCTTTTGAGCACACCCACGTCTATCATTCTGAGCCTTAGAGTTGGTTCGTTTTCATAAATTTGTCGATAGAAGGGCAGTTTTCCGCGAAGATTTTTTAATGTCGATTTAATTTTGGGAATATCCGTGTCTCTTATGTCCCGTCTTACGCCGCCTACTGTAATGAGTGATGAGTAAACGCGGTTACCGCTGGTTAACTCAATTAAATCCATGATTGGTTCGCGGTCTCTCCAGAAATACTGGAAAAGAGCTTCATAACCAATTTCTAATCCTGCATGACCCAAAGTCAACATGTGACTATGCAGCCTGTTAAGTTCTAATGCTATTACTCTGAGGTATTTTGCCCTTGGAGGAACCTCAGTTTTCGCTATTTTTTCTACCGCTTCAACAAAACCCGCAGCATGAATACTGTTGCAAATGCCACAGATTCGTTCAACCAAGTAAACGTCTTGGAGATAGGTACGTGATTCAGTAGCTTTCTCAATACCTCTATGCACATAACCGATTCGGGGTTCAACTCTAGTCACTGTTTCCCCTTCGACTGTCACAGCAAATTTTTCGGGCTCCAACAGCGCTGGGTGCTGGGGACCGATGATGATTTTAACTAACCTTTCATTCTCAGGAAGCTTATTTTCTTCAGATGATGGAGTTGGAACCAGTTTTACCTCGTTTGCTTTAACATCTTTTCTAAGAGGGTATACACCTTGAGGCCAATTTTCTGATAAAACAAAGTGTCCAGAAGTTGGATGCCCCTCGAAGACTACACCCAAAAGGTCTGCAACTTCTAGCTCATGGAAGGCTGCACCAGGATGAATATCGACTATGGTTTGGATTTTCGGGTTTTCTTTAGGAACTTCAGTCTTGATCGTAATAAAAACGCTGGATGTATGGATATGATAGTAGACCCCTATATTTGCTCCAAGGTCTAAACCTGTTATGGCTGTTATGCCAGTCTTTTCATCCGCTTCTATCATTGCTTGTAGGACATCACGGTGCAAGCCATTGTTTGCAGTTATGGCAGCTGCGCCTACTTGGCCTAGTTGAATTTGGACTTTATCTCCAAATTTAGATTGGATTAAACTAATCAGATCTACATTACTTTTTGACAATTTGTTTTTCCTCCTCAACTATAGATTGTACCGCTTGTGCAGTTACGGCTTCTTGATTAGCTACTTCAAGTATCTTGGTCTGTTTTGGCTGTTTTTTAGGTTTAGGCGGATTTAAAGCGTTTAATAGCTTTACTACACCATCTAAGATTGCTTCTGGACGCGGTGGGCATCCGGGTATATATGCGGTAACTGGGATTATTTTGTCTACGCCGCCGACCACGTTGTAGTTTCCTTCAAAAATTCCGCCGCTACATGCGCAAGCGCCGATGGCCACAACAAATTTGGGTTGTGGCATTTGATCATATATGCTTTTTAGTCGTTCTGCACATTGCTGTGTGACGCAGCCTGTTACTAGTAAAACGTCGGCATGTCTTGGTGAAGGTTCAAGTTTTACTCCGAAACGTTCAACATCATATTTTGGAGTTAGCAACGCTACTATTTCTATATCGCATCCGTTGCATGCTCCTGAGTTAAAATGTAAAACCCATGGTGATTTTACACGGGCCCACGTTTTTGTGTCAGTCACTAATCTTTTCCTCCTTCAACGAGAACTAATCCTGCCGCAAGAATTATTCCAAGATACAGGATTAGAAGAAGCGGATTTGTCGAGTTTGCACCCACCAAGGTAAAAGATGCAAAAGCAAGAACTAGAACCGATGAATCAAAAACTATGAAGTAAATTAGATACTTGTACAATGAAACATTAATTTTTAGTCCAAAGAAGGATACTTTTTCTCCACAAGCATACGCAGATTGTGCATTTTCGCTTATGGTGGTTTTAGGCGCCGATCTTTTGCCTATTGTGTAGATTGCCAGTGCTGAAATGAAGATTAATACGAATGCTATGAAGGCTTCTTCAATCACAATTTTTCTCTCCTTATTGTCTTAACCATTAAAGCGGCTTCGAGATTAAATTTAATTTTGCACTTGTTATAGTCAAAAGACATGCCATGAACGCTTTTAAGGTTATCTACACAAAAACTATACAAATGGACAGTATTTAGCATAATTGATAAATGTTCGTCTTCGACATAGCCAACTTCTCCAATAATGAAGCCGCATAATATACCCTCTCCACTTGCCCTGTTTTCTCCCATACTACCCCGAGCTATTTTAGGTAGAAACACTTTACTAACATTTAAATTTTAAGCATAAAGAATTCAAAAATCATTGTTGTTTAGAAAATAATAAGGCATGCACTACTCTGTTTCTGCCGTTCCATGCCATCTTTTGTCCAAGTAAAGAAGCAAACTAAAGAGACCTCGGCTAATTATTACTAAAATAAGCAGTGAAAACTCCTCGTATGTTCTAGTAACAACTGTTTTCAAGATTTCAGCCCCAATAAAAAATTCTAATCCCAACGATAAGTATCCGGAAAAGAAGCGTGAAATACAGGAAGGCGCATACGGATCTCTTAATTTGCATCGTAGGAACCGAATAGTCACAAGCGACGCACCGAAAATGAGCATGCCAGCACCAATCAGGTAGAGTATATTTGTTGAAACTTTTAGTAGAGTGTCAACAATTTCTTCAAGGAAGACAGTATATTGTCCGCTGACTGAGGAAAAAACAACGCTTAAAATCACAAAAACGCCTATTACAATTATCACTATTAAAGTTGAAGGGTTCAAACCTTTTTTTGTTGAAACGGAGCATTCGGTCATGGATGGCGCGACCTAACCTAATTAAGAAAATAAGGTTGCTAACTTAATAAATATGATTAAAAGGTTGCTTAGAAATTGTTACGTTGAAGAAAGAGAGAATTGTTGGGGAATCTTTTCTTTAAACTTTTATTTCCTCAGCTAAACCAGCCTCTGGATACGTGAACAGATGAGCTTTGTCCATTGGATAAGTAATTGTAACGTCTTCACCGATTTTACCCCATTCTTCAGTTAACGAAGGCCTGTTGATAACGAAGCGGTCGCCGTTTTCAAGCCTAATCTCATAACGAACAACTATTCCTTCAAAAGTAGCCTTTTCAACTTTTCCATACAAACTATTTTCAGCTTTGATGTGACCTTTTTTCATTTCACATGTTTCAGGCCTAATAGCTAATACCACTCGTTCCTCTTGTTTAATGTTCAATTGGTTTAATGCCTCAACCTTTAATCCTTCACGCAATTCAATTTCTGACTGCCCATTTGTTTTAGTGATGTATCCTTCTAAAAAGTTGGATTCCCCTATAAAATGTGATACAAATAAGCTGTTAGGATGCATATAGAGTTCCTGCGACGTTCCAACCTGCACAATCTTGCCTTTCTTCATAACTGCAATTCGGTCTGAAATTGACATGGCTTCAGCTTGATCATGTGTCACATGAATTGCTGTAAGTTTGAGGTCTTTTGCCATTCGCCGAATTTCATACCTGATCTCGTTACGCACTTTGGCGTCAAGTTGTCCTAAGGGTTCATCTAAAAGCAGAGTTTTGGCGCCAGCTGCCAATGCTCTCGCGACTGCAATTCGTTGCATCATACCACCGCTGAGTTCGCTTGGGTAAGCGTTCAAACGTTCATTAAGTTTAACTAATTCAAGAACTTCATGTCCAATCGTTTCTGCTTGTTTGGCATTATAGTTTTTGACTTTTGGACCGTATAGTACGTTACTCCAAGCTGTCATATGCGGGAATAAAGCGAAAGTCTGAAAGACAAAACCTATATCGCGATCTTCAGGCGGAATTTTATCAACTCTTCGATCGCCAATGTAAATTTCGCCGCTGTCAGGCTCAATTAACCCCGCAATAACCCTAAGCAAGGTAGTTTTACCGCAGCCACTTGGACCAAGCAAAGAAAAGTATTCTTGGTCATGTATCGTTAAGCTGACGTTATCTAAGGCGTAAAGATTATCATATTTCTTTGTTACGTTTACGACTCGAACATCAGGCATGATTAGCTCCCTCCCTTTGAAACCTTTTTGGAGTTTTTATTTTTTATCATTCTAAACCTTTCCTTTTCTTAGTCAAAATTCTCAAAATCAAGAGGATAATGAAGCTGAATAGTATCAGAAAGCCGCATGCTAGGCCAACGGTTAATTCACTAACTCCTGAAATTGGCGCTATAATTCCTCTTATGGAGTTAACCCATTTAACCAGCAAGACAGGGGCGGTCACAAGTTTTGAAGTTACTGCTAAAGTTGCGCCTGTTTCACTTACACTACGAGTGAAGACTATTATTGCGCCTGAGAGGATTGAATATTTTGTGATAGGTAACACTATAGTTTTGAATACAGTAAAGGGTTTGGCACCCAATGTTCGTGCTGCTTCTTCCATGTCAACGTTTATTCTCTCCATTGCTGCCGACATGGATCTGACGAAATATGGATAAGTTATTGCCAAGTGTGCGAAAACCAGCAATAAGAACTCAGGTATTCCAGGTATACCTTGCCAGAAGAATTTTAAGGATACACCTAGTGCAATTGAGGGCACAATTAAGGGCACGTTGATTAGGAGATCTAGAATTGTTGAGGGCAACTTGCCGAAGGTTTTGCGTGAAATCAGAATCGCCATTGGTATTCCAGTGAGTATTCCCAATACCGTAACTATTGCACCTAAACTATAAGACAGGAAAAGACTCTGCCAAAAGCTAGACCAAATACCTTGACCAGTTAATGCCTCAGCAAGGGTAGACCCTGATACGACAGCCTGAAACGCAGGCAAAGCAACAAAAAGCGAAGGAATCAAAACTATAACAATAAAGACAAACAAGGCAACGCCATTACGTGACCAAGCAGCTTTTCTATAACTGAGTTTCTTTTCAATATTTGGCAGTCCTTTGCCGAAAGGCAACGTTAACTTCTGACCTAAAACTCGAATCAAACCAAATATTACAAGTGAAACAACTATGAGTATTAGGCTTGCAAAAACAGTTCCCCCCTCATAGGTTGCTTGTGAAATAGTTCCTGCCTTCAAGCCGTTACTCAAGTTCTGAATAAAGACTGGACCATTCTGGAAAACAATTCCAGCAACAATGAAGGTAGCTCCAGTTTCTGATAATGACCTTGCAAAAGCAAGAGAAAACGCAGCGATTAATGAAGGTTTAATGATTGGGAAAGTTACGGTTCTTGAAGCCGTAAGTGGGGGTGCTCCAAGGGTTCTTGATGCTCGTTCATACTCCATTTTGTAATCCAACAACGCGCCAACAACCACACGAACAACAACTGGAAATGAAAACGTAAAATGTAAAAGCATAACCAAAAGCCAACCAGGAGAAATCAGTGAGCTACCGAAAATTGAGGATATTCCGTTGCTTGAGCTCCAAAATAGCAGAATAGAATACCCTAAAGCGGCTGTTGGGACAACGAATGGAATATCAGCGAAAGTGTCAAGGACACTTAGCCAGCGTGATTTGCCACGTGTAATCAGCCAAGCCAAAGGAATACCAGCGAGAAGATCTAAAGCGGCAACAATCAATGCAATAATAAAAGAGTTAGAGATCGCGCCAAGCGCTGAGTTCACTAAGACGGGCTGATTAAGGAAACTCTGCATTGCCGGTGCTTTTATTGCAATACCGATAATGGGCGGTACAAGGATAACTGCGAAGAAAATAATGATTGCTGAAAGATAGAGGGTGTACTTTAAGGGTTTTTTAGAGGAAAGTTTGTTTAGTGTATTCCAGAGTTTGCTAAGCACAGCGCCGCTCCTTTCATTTAGAGTAGTTTTGCCCGAAGGAAAGAACTAGATGTCCAACTATATTAGCAGTTACTATATATTCTAAATATATACTATAAAACTACTAACATTACTTGTCACTTGGCAAACCTTTCAGAAAATAAAAAGCAAGACGATTTGGAAAGAAGAGAAGTAGAGTGCTTTTAAATCAGCTGTTAGTTATAAAATTTTGATAAGTTCTTGAGAACATTCCAGTAGTTTTGAATTTACTATATTGTTTATTTAGACTACACAGATCAAAGCTATAGGTTTCCTATTGGATAGTAATGCTTGATCAAATAGAGGTGAAAAAATGCTATCGAGAGATTGCGATGGTTGTTCCTTCTTAAAAGAATGCGGCAAACGCTACGAAAGAGCCTTTAAAGGAGATAAAGTATACTGTCCCGATGGTACAGCGCATTTAATAGATCAACAAACATGATGACTACATTATTTTTTATATTTGTTTTAGCACTGTTTCGACGTTCAAGTTCAACACTACTTCTGAAATATCACTTGCGTATTCAGCTGTCCGTCTTACACTTTCAATTATTAGACGCAGATTAACAATCTCTTCAATTTTTTGTGTTTGAGTGAAAAGAACAGCTTCTTTCTCTAACTTGTGTGCCTCACCTATCTTTTCGATGACACTTTCCGCCAAGTTAAAATCATGTTTGAATAATGCTTCAATTGCATCTTCAAACATATTATTAGCTAAAATGCTTAATGCTTCAATCTTATTTGAAAGTTGTTCGTTAACTGGTGCTTTTAGTTCCAATGTGTTTTCACAAATCTTGGTAGCGTGATCGGCGGTTCTTTCGACAGCTCTTGCAATCATTCTGTATCCCAAGCAGTCTTTTTGGCTGTTTAAGCCGATTTCTTTAACAATCCTTGGATTTGAAACAGCTAGTTTCAGTAATCGCATCACGTAGAGTCCGAAGCGGTTAACTTCCCTGTCTGTCTCTATAACTCCTTTGGCGCTCGCATAATCTAGTTTTTTTAGGGCTAATATCGCTTCTTTATGCATTGACGACGCAATTATTGACATTCGACTTAATGCATTTTGAACGGTTAATTCAGGATAATTTAACAGTACTTGAAGTCTCAAATCAGTTGGAGAATCAAGCACTAGTTCAGTTCCAACCAAATAGTCTCTTGCAAAAGTTTTTAGGCGATTTCTTAGCTTTGCAGATAAAACTTTATCACCTTGGGCTCTAATATGAAGAATATTATACCCATTTAAATAAGCCGATATTGTCGTTCTCATGATCGCATCAGGATTACTGACTATAGATGCTATAATGAAAGCTTCGTCTTGTTTTTCTTTCTTTGGAAAACTTGAAGGGGTTATTGATAATGAACCGTCATCTTCTTCGCGAACTATCATCGAACTTCCACGCTTGAGCTCATTTCTTATTGCCCAATCCTTAGGCAAAGAAAGTATGAAAGTTGATCCACCAGTCACTTGAAGCTTACGCTGTTCCTCAAATTGATTTTCTTTTTGTTTATTAAGATTAAATTCCAAATTATTTTTTTTATAGGTCATTAATCTAGATTACTTTCTATATATTCTATAAATCTTTCGACATGGTCTATGTAAATTTCATAACATGGAAAAGGAGAGATCAGGTGAGATATCATTTGCGCTAAACAGAAATATTTATGATAAAAACAAGCTTTCACCAAACAATTTTATTTCAAGAAACCATCGGCAGCATAATGATGTGTTTTTCTAAAACTATAAATGGGTTCTACACCGTCAATCTTAACTTAATTAAGGTAAAGACTAAGCTGTTGCCCAAACCATCAGATGCTCATTCACACATTTGCTTCAACAAAATAAAATCAGCTTTTTAGCTAACTACTTTTCTGAATTGATAGAGTGTGGCACTCAATGTAATAATTGCGACTAATCCGATTACACCCCAAGCAGGAAGTATTACACCCCAATCAAAGCCATTAATCATCAATACACGACATGCGTCGACAGCGTAACTTACGGGGTTAAACTTTGACACAGTTTGCACCCATTCAGGCAGGAAACTAATTGGGAATAAAGCTGAACTTAAAAACAATAGCGGAAAAGTAATGACTCCACCGATTGCAAAGACAGTCTCTGCACTTCTCGTCTTCATGCCTAAGGCTAGAGAAATTCCAGACCACGCAAGTCCAAAGAATGCGATCGTGAAGAAGATTAGAAGAATTCCAATAACTCCGGTAGTAACGAAGGCTCCCAAAACATATGCTAAACCTAGAATAATAGCTGTCTGGATAAGGACTCTAAAAGCGTCGCTGGTTAATCGCCCTAGAAGAATTGCAGGACGACTCATCGGTGTTACGAGCATTTTCTGCAAAAAGCCTGAGTCAATGTCAGCTACAATGGAGTTTCCTGACTGCAATGCACTCCCAAAAGCATTTTGCATTAAAATTCCCGCAGTCGCAAACTGCAAGTAGCCTACTCCAGAGGGCAATATCCCAGGAAAATTACCAAGTCTTGTCAACAACTGAGTAAATAATACGAGAAACAAGATGGGCTGAAAGAGTGAAAAGAAAAGCAAGATAGGAGTTCTGACAAGTTTTCTAATGTATCTTACGAAAACGTATCTTGTATCAGAAAGGAGAGTCAATAACGTCGACCTCCAAACATTCTGCTGGGAGCTTTAACTAATTCTTCAGTTCGGATTCTTTTGCCAGTGTGTTTCATAAAAACGTCATCCAAAGAAGGAGAAGAAAAAGTCACGGATGCAAGCCTAATGTCGCTGCTGTCTAGAGCTCTAACGATGTCAGCTATCAGTAGACCTGCGTTTTTGGCGTAAACTGTAAGGCATTCTTCAGAATCTAAGATTTGAGTAACGTTTGTGAGACTCAATATAAGTTCCTTTGCTCGCTCTTTGTCCTTTTCGCAATTTTCAAGAGAGAGCCTAATAGAATCTGCGCCGATTTCTTGTTTAAGTTCCTTGGGAGAGCCACTTGCAACTATTTTTCCCACGTCAATAATTGAAAGTCTCTTGCACAACTTGTCAGCTTCTTCTAGATACTGAGTTGTCAAGAAAATAGTAATACCCTCTTCTTTGTTTATTTTTTCCAGATAACTCCAAATTGCTGAACGCGACTGAGGATCCAAACCAGTTGTTGGTTCATCTAGAAATAGGATTTTGGGTTTATGGATAAGTGCAGTGGCTAAGTCGAGGCGTTTTTTCATCCCACCAGAGTAGTTTCTAGCACGTTTTTCTGCAGCTGATTCGAGTCCCACAAGAACCAGCAACTCATTCACACGTTTTTTAATTTCATCGCCGTTCATCTGGTGGAAATGACCTTGCAGAGTAATATTTTCTCTGCCAGTCAAGTCGCCATCAACGGTTGTATCTTGACTTTGAACGCCGATGATCTTGCGTATAGCAGCTGCCTGCTTCTCAACGTCAAATCCTGCGATGTTAACTGTGCCTGATGTTTTTCTTAAGAGCGTTGTTAGTATTTTGATTGTGGTACTTTTTCCAGCTCCATTAGGACCTAAGAAACCGAAAAATTCCCCTTCTGCAACGTTGAATGAGATATCATCAACTGCTTTGGTGCCATCAGAATAGATCTCAACAAGATCTTTCACAGTAATTATATCAGACATTAATAATCCAAAAGATGTTTGCATATATCAACATAACTGTATGTGACTGCTACCTAGCTACAACAGACAGAAAACGCAAAGCCAACAAATTCTAAAACGCTACGTCTAAAATATTCTTGCCTCATAAAAGATTCTCAGAAAATAATTTTAGAAAGAAAGGTTTCAAGTTAAATTGCTTCATGTTTCATAGTTATTTTAGATTCTTCAACGCAATAATTATTGTTAGTTAATCAGACTAAAATAAAATGTGATTGTGATTGGAAGAAAAAATATAGTAAAAAATAAATCTTCAAAAAACAAAGATGTTGTTCCAAAAAACAAAACGGTTTTGAAGACAAAATCATTTATGCTATTGCTAATACAAGCATCATTTTAATGAGCACGATTATGGGTGCATTTGAAAAGCAATAGATTCTACATTAGGTGCCATGGCTTCAAGAATGGCAGAAGTTCTGGGTTGAAAAGAAGCCTGAGAAAAAGCCGAACATTCTTTTATTGTCAAAGAGTGGAGGGCTAATTTTAAAGGCCTTGAGCCATAGTTAATTTAGGCTGTTCCAAACATTTTGCTAAGTATTGTTTCTATTGTAGTTTTATCAGCTCTGATTTTGTAATTCTTGCTCTTGTAACTCTATCATTATGGTGTTTATCTACATGTAGCTTAATGTGTTCAACCACGTCCTCCGCTCCGAAGGGAGTTTTAATTGAAAACCCACAAATTGGACATATAAAAGTAGCATTTTGTATTCTGCTCATTCATCCACCTCCAGCAAAGATATGAAACGCTATATTGCTTAATAAAAGTGTAATTTGATTCAATAGAAACTGCAGTCCTAATAAACCAAGAACCATACAGATACAATTGGGCTCTTTCTTCAGCTGAACTCAATGTAATCATTCGTCACAATGTCAACATGGACAATTCCGCATTAACTCTAATGACTGATAAGATATGGTGTACACCTAAAAAATTACACCTCTTATAGTTATTTGATTCCTCTGAACGAATAGACTTCTATTTAGAAAAAGCCTGCTTATTTTTTTTCTTGTACTTGCTGACAACTCAAAATATGCGTTTTACTTTAAAGATTGATGAAAAATCGATTTTACGGCAATTTAATTGCCAAGTCAAATATTCGTCACTATAAACGTAAAACAATGTGTCCAACAGTTCAATGTAACAAACGATTTCAGGAAAGATAAAAAAGCAAGATCCTAAAAGTCAATATTATTCAAATAGAGATTTGAATCGACTATGCCACCTTATTGCTTTGGAAAATTCGTTTGCTCAGAAGGACAAAAACTAACTTGCAAATACGGTGATTTATGCCAAATAAAACAAATCATCCAACAGCATCAAACTTAAACCTACCTTAAAAAAATGATTAAGTAAAATGTAAATATGTTACACATAGAGACACAATTTTTGCTTCAAATACTTTTTTGAAAAATAACAACTCTTTCTTTAAGTTTAACTTTGCAAGTGTAACTTGAGGATAGTCCTAATAGGCTCTTGACGCGATTTCTATTTTTAGAGTTCTCCCAAAATGTTCTATAGTTTAGGGCTGTTTTAGGTAATTGCAGACCCAAAATTTCATTTATTTCCTGAGCCCTCAAAGTGATAGTTTCTAAACCTGAAGGACTAATATGGTATAAGAGCGGCTGATTTTTGTTCATTTTAACATTCCAATTATTATAGTCATTCTTACGACGTGAGAATGCTAAAATAACTTATGAATCCAAGATCCATAATAATCGATTTGTGTCCGGCAGCAAGTTAAAGAAAGGAATGAAATACCTTTTTTGCAATATGACAGAGTTATGATTGCAGGAATCAATACAATTGTAGTACATGTGAAAATCCAAATTGGAATCCTAGAAGTAGCAAAAAATTGAAATATAACGACAAGACGAAAATCTAAAACTACGAAAACACCGATTAACCCCAAGTAAACTTTGGCTTGACTGTAAACTATTTTTTTTATTTGCTCCAAATGTAAATTGTTCAGTATAACCCAAGTTTCAATTCTAAAGTGTGTCTCCTGCTCTTCTCCAACTATTTGGGGTTTGATAACCTGTTCTAGGACCTTCCTGTCTTATTGTGTCATAAACCTTAAGAAATTCTTGGCTGGAAAGCTTTTTTTGGTTTTCAATTTTAGCAATAACTTGGAGTGTTTCTTCATCGGGTTTATCCCCATTTTGAGAAACCTTCAGAGCATCAAGCAAACGTTCTTTGAACATTATTATCACCAGTTCAGCTATTGCTCCTTAGCAAGAGGGCTTTAGTGTAGGTTTTGGAATTTCAATTCCCCATGACTTTTCAAGGGCAATTCTGCATTTTTCGGCAAAATCATTTTCAAATTTTTTGGGGAATTTTTGGTTTGTCATTTCATTTCACATCAACATATTTCAAATGAAAAGAATAAAAGCAATGTTTCAATTACCCGCATATATCAAAAATCAAATTATTATCAAAACAGTTACTCTCCCAAAAAGTATATTTTAGAAACTAAGGATTTTTCAATCTTTACAGAGTAACCATCGACCAAATAAAAGTAAAAGACAAATGCTTTGTCTTAAGCTAAAATTTTGTTGAAGCCTGAAATCAGTTTTAGAACATCACAAATCGAGATAGCTATATTGAATATTGTGGATTGACTAATGTTGGAATGGAGAATCGGGCAGAACAGGGTCACCGAAATATTAAAAACTAACAAACTAAGAAGAAATCAAAGATGTATCAGTACAAAAATAATTGCATAGGTTTTTGTTTTCATAGCCTTTTATCGAATCTTGGACAGTTTTTACAGTGTAGTTAGAAAAACTCAGAAGACTCACCGCTGAGGCGTATAAAAGCTGTAAGTATTTCTTTTCATCAGGGTTTACTCCTTTATCGAGTAATTGTTCAGCTTTTACTCGGCGATCAAATCTTTTGTTGTTTGAATCGGTAAACACAAAAGATACACTGTTGCCTGCGCGGACTTTGGAGCCTTCCGCGATCAATTGTTCTGCAGCAATGACTTGACTTGCATGTTGCTGGTAGTGCTTGGGGTTTTTCGATAAATGTTTGGAAACAATCAGATCCTCGATGGGTACTTCTCCGTTGATTAGTTTTAGCCTATAAGCCTTTACCACGTTTAGTGCTTCGGGAATTTTCTGCATAAATTCTTTAGAGTTATTCGCTGTCGAAAATATGTTAATCATTTCCATTTGTGCATTGTAAACAAACCGAGGCGTGTCATGTTTTCGTACTTCTATTCCTCTGACTTTTAGTTTTCCGCTATCCATTACCCCATAGTAGCGATTTAGTACGCCAATGTTTGGATGCATTTTTGAGGGTAAGAAAACAATCCATTTGTACCGCCCTTCAAAATTTAGTGGAATCCCAATTTCATCGCTTACTTCCTTGCATAAGTTGTTATAATCTTCCAGGTTGGCATCGTCTTTTTTGAGCCACAACGAATCAACAATTCCATGCAAAACCTCAAAACCTCGACTCTCAGAGATACGAGCAGCCCTAAGAAAAGCAGCCCTGCCAAACGCACAAACCCCAATGTGCCCATCAACTGTTCCGAACTTTGCGTTCCTATAGCCCAAATAGCCAAAGCAAGTTACCAAAATCCACTTCAACGCAATCTGTCGGTTATCGTACATTTCCTTGAGTTTAGGGTTAATTACCTCATTTCTCAATCTCTTATACTTCAACCTCTTGTCTACAACAAGTTTCAAGACTTTAGGAACAACGCCCTTTCTTTTCTCGCAAATGTTATAATTTAACTCTGGAATTCGTAAGTGTGAGTCTGGGCAGCACTTGCAAAGCACCGTTTCAGCTGAAATGTTGTTGTTAACCATTAAGCTCGGGTACATTGATGAAAAATCTACTTCGCCTGTGTTGTCGTGTATGCCTACTTTTGGTTCATAGACAAAGCCGCCTCGATCTGCTACGAGCAGTTCGTAGGCTGATTTGAAGGATTCAGGTATGCTTTTGTTTCGCGGGATTAGCATTTCTTGTTTGAAGGCTTGGTAGAACTGTAGAGAAGACATGCTGGATCCGATTGATGAACGGGAGGAAGTATGCAGGGGTGCCCGGCAGATTCGCGCTATTTCAAATAGACCTTGGAAGCTGCTTTCGTTTAGAATGAATGTGTTGCCGGCGTCTATATGGACTCGTCCATAGAGGCGAATAGTTGGGGCTTTGTAGAATGTGCGGCCATATGAAAAGAAGGTTTTTCCCTGTTGTGTTTTGGGAACAAATGGAACTTCATCTCGGCTTAGAATAAATTTGTCAGAAACTTCACTAACGATTGCTCGCTGAAGCAAGTATGAGAAAAAATAGGAATCTCCACCGTTAGTCACTATTATGTCTGGATCAAGTTCCTTCACAATCTTACTTAACTGAAGAAGTTTTTCTGCTTCGTTCCCTGAGTCAATTATAATTCGTTTCTCTTCTTGCTCAAGACTTATGTTAGCTATTGGGTCTTGAAAACTTGCTATTTTACGGGTTTTGGCTATTTCGATTTTTAGATGCATTATTCTCATTGGAGGAAGAGTGTAATCTATGCTTTCTACAGAATCTAAAAGAGTGTACTTCAAGCCTGCTTTGAGGTTTTCAACTTCTAAGAAAGCAAGCGGGAATAAATCATGTGTGAAAAAATATGTTCTGTCGCCGCGTAAATCGCAGTTATGAACTTCAAGGCGCATGTAATCGCCTATTTTCAGTATTTGGTTGGTTAAGGATGATACTTTTCTGCAGTCCTTGAGTGTGATCTCTAATACTCTTGATTTTTCTGAATCCGTAGGTTGTACGAATTTGTAGATAAAATTCCAGTTTGCAACATCTGGGTTTGAATAGATTTTGCCAACCAGTTTTTCTTGCTCTTCTTTTATTCCTGATACGTAAATCTTGGGTTGAAATTTGTCGGTTAGCCTGATTCTTTGGCCGTTTTCACTTATGATCCATACTGCCATCTCGCCAATAGTTAGATGGGTAAACATCGAATATCCAGCCGCGAATTTTAGGGCTGCCGCTTGACTGCATCTAAAGCCTTCTCTAATCGGCTAATCTTTACTTGCTGAGACAATAGAATAGACATAACCATTGGTTCGAAAAGAATTGGGTTAGTAGCATTGCTTCCAGCAGAGGCATAGTTTCTGCAAGCATCCATTAACGCTTCAAATGCTTGCCTGTCCTCGGTCCTTAATGCTTTTTCAAAGCCACTCCACCGGTGAATTTCATCTTCCAGAGCCATTCGATACGATTCAACTGTCTTTCCCATTATGCAGCCACCTCCACAAAATCAGCTAAAGTAGAGCTTTCATCTGGCAGCTCAGCAATGCGTGAGGTTAAGCAGGGATGTTTTTCTAGTACAAATTGCCTCGCGTAACTTGTTTTTCTCACGGATAAAACAACGTTTGCTATGGTACATGTTTGGGTTTGAAGAGAATAATTTCTCTCCGTTTCCATGTGTGGTGGGTAAGTTGTAATTATTACTAATTTATTTTCTATAGCAAAATTTGAAAGGTACAATAGAACTTGGCTAAAGATTCTATTGGCTTCATATTCTGGGATGTCTTTATCTAAGAAGAACCCTGCAATATCTGAAATTAAAACAAGTTTGACATCGTATTTTTTGATGGCTTCCTTGAGTTGATGTGTAATAAGTGATGATAACTGGTAGGCTGTGAAGGCTCTTGAAATGAAAATATTATCTAAGACTTTCTTGGGATTAAGGCTATGGATCTGGGCAAATTGGGCTATTTGATAGAGCCTAAAGGTGTTGCCTCCATCAATAAAGATAACACTACTTTGAAGTCCACCAAGCTGAGTAGGAAGTTGCGCTTTCACACACAACAAAGATGCTAAAGACAAAACAGACGAACCCTTAAGAACCGCAAAATCACCCAATGCAAACCCTGGAAAAACCTCTTTAACGCCCCTTATGCTAAGTGGAAAAACCGGTTGAAACAACGTAGGCTTCAAAATTAAATTTTGACTTAATTTCATAACTCTCCTTTACCTCGAAGGATAGCAAAAGGCAGTTTTTTATTTTTAAATGGTGACTTCAAACTACACTATTGAAAAGCAGGGTCCTAATTGAAAGTGAAGTTAACAGTTCCCTGACGAAATTACCAGAGGATTTGGTGTTAACCCTATAATTAAAAATGGAAAAGTCTCTAAAAAACTGAGAAACATACAAGTATAAGAAGTGTTTTAAATTGTGAAGTTGTTAGCGCCAAATGCGGTAATAGTACAGCTTGGTTAGTACATAGGCTTGCCAAGTCTAGGACCCGGGTTCAAATCCCGGTTACCGCACTGTCACAATTTTAGTTTATTTTTTATCTACATAGAATGGTTGTAGTTCTTTTAATTCAAATCAAAATTTGAGGATTAAGCAAGCATAATTAGGTTCAGTTTGCGAAATCGAAGTTGTGGAGCTTGGCAATCCAGAGCTAAGAAAGACTGATTTCTAAACTATCTGATAATGGAGTGCAACCTGCTAATACTAAGCTAAACTCATATCCAATGCTTGTTTGCATTCCATGTTCACAGCTTAAAGGAATGTTATTTTTTAATTGAAAACAACTTTTTTTAAAATGCTATTTCGCGAAAACTGCAAAGTATCAATTGGTCTCTTGCACTCTAATAGGCAAAATGTGAGAACATTACTTCCCACAAAACGAGCAAGATATGCTAATTTTGAATTATATGTAGAAGACAAAACGTAAGAGAGCACATAAGGGTTGTTTGAATTAATGAGCAAACCAATAAATATTATTTTGTGCTAGATTGAAGTTCAGAACGCTACTTCTAGAAGGTTAGATAATGAACGAAACTATTGGAGACGATTTTCAAACAGATACAAAGTACTTCCGAAACAAAAGCCTTGGAGACACCCTTGACTGGGCAAATAAGCCAGAAATCTACAAGAGTTATCCGTCCAGTAAAACAATTCAGCTACCAAACCAATTACAAGAAACAACTATTAGCTTTTCTGAAGCTCTTGAAAAACGCAAGAGTATACGAACCTTCTCAACTCAACCTTTAAGCAAAATTGACTTAGCTTTTCTTCTATGGGCTTCTACTGGTATACAAAGAACTGAACATGGTTACGAGTTTCGCACCTCCCCATCAGCTGGCGCCTTATACCCCATCGAGACCTACATAGTTGCGAACAACATTGAAGACATAGAGAAAGGACTTTATCACTACAACATTAAGAATCATTTGTTAGAAGAAATTAAACTCGGAAATTTTGGCAACAAATTAGCTCATTCAGCCTTGGACCAAGAGATGTGTGCAGACGCATCCGCTGTCTTCATTTGGACGGCAGTCTTCAGAAGATCAAAATGGAAATATTCTCAAAGAGCATACAGATACATCTATTTGGATGCAGGACACATTGCGCAAAATTTGGCTTTGGCGGCTGTAAGCATCGGTTGTGGAACCTGTGAAGCGGGGGCTTTTTTTGATGATGAAATTAATTCAATAGTGGGTGTAGACGGAACCGAAAGAGCACAATCATTCTTAGCGTAGTTGGGCGTCCCCAATTACTCTCTCAAAGGTGACAAGATATTATCGACTTGCTTTGAATCGATTTTGCTTAATCTTGGGAATTCGTACCTTAGATACAAATCGTACCTTTGGAAAGGTTCGGCAACAGTAGGATCTTACTTCTCTTTAGTCTATGCTTTTAATTTTTCGCACCCCAATAAGGAATTTTATTAAAAATCTTAATGCTGGGGAGATTAGGGAATTTGGGTGATTTGCAGGGCATAAAGTATTTAGGAAGCGAAAGTAAAGTTGTTGGAACAAGCGCATATATTAAAATCTAAGCGCATATATAAGAAAACTTGGTAAAAAAAAATCCGAAATGTGGGCCGGTCGTCTAGCCTGGTTAGGACATCTGCTTGACGTGCAGAAGGTCGCCGGTCCGAATCCGGCTCGGCCCACTCTCTAATTAACAATCTACTGTTTTCTAGATTCTATTATTCCACGGCATTTGTCAGCGTATTGACAGTATTCTAGGCATGCAGCTGATTTGTCGGGTCGCTTCCATTCGGCTCCGCATTCGGGGCAAGTTGTTTTGTCTTCGTCGCTCCAAATTTCGAGATCTCCTCCACAAACGTGGCATTTGATGTAAGCTGGTTTGGGCTGTAACATATCACGCAAGCCGGGGCAGGTTTCAGGGTTTTTTTCGATTTTATCTTTAGAGCTCAACTACTTCACCTCCAATTTTTATCTCGTACTCTTTAACTGGAATTTTTTTGCCTGAAGCTTCAAGCGCCTTGGTTACAGCCCATTTTAATCCTGTGCAGCATGGTACTTCCATATGGACAACTGTTACGCTGGCAATGTTGTTTTGCTGGAAGATTTCTGTTAATTTTTGGGCATAGGCTCTTGCGTCGTCGAATTTGGGGCAGCCTATTATTACTCGTTTCCCAGCTATGAATTCGTGGAAGTTTTTGAGAGCAACAGGTGCGCAGTCGGCTGCGAAGAGTAAGTCAGCGTTTTCAAAGAAGGGTGCTTTGACTGGAACAAGGTTTAGTTTTATGGGCCACTGGGGTTTTTGAAGCGCTGGGTTGGTTTGAGAGAAATTTGCTTGAGCAGATGTTTTCTTTTTGAGGTGCTCATGAACTTCGGCTTCGTTGAATTCATCTGCTTCGCGTTCAGTTATAGTTATTGCTCCTTGAGGGCATTGTCCCAAGCATGCGCCCAGTCCATCGCAGTAGGTTTCTTTGATTATTTTTGCTTTCCCGTTTACTATTTGTAGTGCGCCTTCTGCACATTTGGGAATACAGTTGCCGCATCCGTTGCAAAGTTCTTCGTTTATATTTACAATTTTTCTTTTTGTCATATTAGTTTTCAACTCTTAGACATTTTCCGCCTGTTGGGCAGAATTTTTCGGCATGGATTTTGGATGGCTTCAAATATGGGGCTTAGAGTTTCTTGGTTGATTGTGTAGATGTGTTTTTTGCCTTTTTTTTGGATAGTGACGAGGTTGCATTCGAGTAGGGGTTTGAGGTTGTGTGAGATCATGCTTTGTTCTTGTCCAAGTACAATTGCGAGTTCGTTTACGCTCATGGGTTTATCCATTAATTGTTCAAGTGTGGCGAGTCGCGTGGGGTTTGCTAAATTAGTAAAGAAGTCGGTAGCAGATTTTTGTTAACCCTTTTTTCATTTGTTCCATCTTCCATTAATCATATGAATAATAATTCATATGAATATCTATTCATTTAAAGGTAATGGTTAAGAAAACAAATCCACAGAAAACCTTCAAAAAAAGGCATTTCAAGCTTCAAAGATTGTATCTATCTAAATCCTCTGTTTGAGAACCACACGAGGGAGTAACAAAATAAAAAATTATTTTACAGTCAATGCAGCGGAATTCTTGATTATTCTTTCTTTCAACTGCTTTGGAGCCACATTTTGGACAATGTATCTCAACTTTAGACGTGTTCTATTCTTCTCCAACAATGCCTAAACCTTTCTGTTATTAAATATTGCGACAAATCCCTGGCTATGGGGCAAGGTTTTTGAGTGCGGGTGATTCTATTGCTTGCTAAGGTTGAAGATATTGTCTAGGAAAGCAAAGAAAGCTGAAGGTTTAGAACAACACAAAAAAATATTGCGTGAAAAAGACCAGAAACGAAAAGAAAGAAAACAAGTCTCACTTCCAGCCAAACACGCAAGCAAAGGTAAAAAGAAGTAGTTTTTGCCCAATTTTCGCACTTAACTTAATCCATTTTTTACATTTAATAATAATTTCGGTCTTAACTCTTTTAAGCTAACTTGGTTTTGGTTAATCCAACTTGACTCGTTTCGTGAAATAGACTATTAAACCGCTTCCTGTTACGCCTGCAAATATGATTGCTATCCAAAGCCACCATTGCATCCATAAAGGCTCACCATATTGTTCAACCGAATTGCTGATTTTGAGTTCGTCTATTGTGCATATTGCGTCATGTCCAATGTAAATTTCGTTTTGTCGCATTAAGGCACCTGAAGGATTAGCTGTGCCAACAGAAACTGTGACTGCTTGTTCTTGTCCGTTAATATAGATGTGCATTCCAGTGGTTAAGCTGCGCGTGAAAACCACGTGGATCCATTGGTTTAATGGGATTGGTAGTGTTGTTGCAATCTCGTTGAAACCTTCTTTTTCAGTTGAAACATATCCTCGAAGTGCACCGATCACTGGGAAACTTGTGTTTTGGGGTTCTGCACCGTTTATTGCAAGACCAAGTGTTCGGGTTGGATTGGCATCAGTGGTTCTGACAACTTCAACGATTATGTTGTTGTATGCAACATTTGTTTTAAAGGATTGTACATTAACCCAAGTATCTATAGTTAGGTCGTTGAGTGTTTCCATGCTGGGAGCAACACGTACATTAACATAAGCCTCACCGTTGAAGCGTAATGCTTTCCCGAATTTTCCATCTACCAAAGCTGGAATGAAGGATTTGTTTCCATTCGTCGATCCCAACACCGCTGGGTTTTGACCTGTTGCATCAGGAGTGACACCATTAGAATCAACGTCATCAAATGACCAGGATGCTACTATGCTGTTTGGGCTTGCAGTTACTGGCGGAATTGCCAAGGGCGTATCTGCTTGGTTTGTGATGTCGAAAGGTTTCATAAGAGGATAATTATCCATGTTATCCGCCCAAATGAGATAAGGCGTATTTCCTATTCCCGACGTTTTGGTTTCGGTTGCGTTGGGGTATCTTGATGTGTAGTCGCTCCAGTAGTTTCCACCTGAAGGGTATCCTTTATCCCAGTTTTCAACTACTGAGGAAGAGTTGTCGAATGCGTTAAAAACGTTGTTAAAGTTGTTATGATAGATATGATTTGCATGTGAAGCTGCCAATTGAGGCGTTATGTAGATACCCCATTTGTTATTAGAGAGCATATTGGAAGAAATTGTGTTTTCTGAGCCTGCTAGGTATATTCCTGATTCAATGTTTGATTCAATAATGTTTCCAGATAAAACTGAGTATGTTGAACCTAAACCGATGCCTCTGAGGTTGTTTTTAAGGTTATTTCCAAAAATTGTGTTTGAATAACCAGCAATTGCGATTCCCGAGGCAGTATTCCCAAAAATATTATTGTTTGAAATCTTGTTTAGCGATCCACCGTAGAAACGAATTCCGTCTTTGAGATTGTGACTTATGGTGTTTCCAGTGATTTCAGTGTAAGATTGAATAGAACAGAAGATACCCAAGTAATTGTTTTGGATATTGTTGCTTGTTATAATGCAGTGGTCACCTTGAATGTTTATACCAGTGGCATATAGAGCGGAGCTTGTGTAATTGAAACTTTGAATTGTGAACCCTGAAACCTTCACGTTATCGGCTGTCACAGTGATCCCAGCAAGAGCGTGATCACCCCCGCCAGTTCCGATTATTATCGTGTTCGCAGCATCTTCGCCTATAACAGAGATAGACTTGTTGATTTGTACGTTTTCTTTGTAAATTCCCTTCTGCACTGACACTGTGTCTCCTTCAGATGCGTGACTGATAGCCATATTTATGGTGGCGTAATCCTGTGGAACAACCAATGTTTTTGAAGCATGGCTTGTCTGGACGTTAATCATCCAAACAGCGGTAAACAAAATTATTGTTAACGTTAGGACCTTTTGGATTTCTCCTTTCTTCATAGCGGACACCTGTTTAATTTTTGGTTCATCTATAGCTCACTGTGAGGATAGAGACAGCACTAAAATATTACTCTCCCTGAAGAACACTCTGTTCTTCTAAAAGAACAGCTCTAAAAACTTGTCCTACCTGAATCTTTAGTTCCCTAAAATGCCGATTGTTGCAAGACAGAGCCCTTGCCTGCGGGGGTACCCTATAGTGAGGATAAGTTTTTGTTAAAAGAGAAAATGGTTTCTGTAACTGGCAGGAAAAGCACCTATTCTTTACTTGACAAGTTCTCTCTTGGAACAAGAAGTGTGTGGTACTCTAATGCATTACCTGATTTGCCACCTGTTTTTGTGTGGCCCCTCGTGTATTTCATTCCGTATCTTGTTTTGGCTGCATTTTCCCAAATCCTTTCGGTTGTTCCACCACATATGGGGCACTTAAAATCTTTCATATATTTTCACCCAAAACCACGAAAAAATCAAGAGTGATTAAGTCGTAACTGTGTTTTTCCAATTTTTTCTCTTCTTTAACGTTATGTTGACTTGTTTGTTTAAGTCTTCTTACCAAAGAAAAAGAGTTAAGGCTTAAGTTTTCTTATTCATCTTACGCTCTAACGCTCTATCGTAAGTAAAGTCATAGTCGGTTATCCACTGTTGCCAACTTTTCTTTTTCACAGGATCAATATGTTTCGCTATATCTGGGGCTGTCCACAAGCATCGGATACAAATATTAACAGTTTCAAGGCCATCTTCTTGATCCTCTTTTGCTATTGTCTTAATTGCAGCTTCCTTTTTTGAATAGAAACGACCACATAAAGGACACTTAACGTCGCTGAGTTCGCTAACTACTTCTCTAATTCCCCTGTATTTTTTTCTGTTAGCCTTCTTCTTGCCCATTATTTAACGCCTTCTTTTTCAAGTTTTTCTATAGATTCCGTGAGTTGTTTTTGAAGTTTCTGTAGTGTTGGATGATTTGCTAAATTGGGATTTGCTTCTATTAATGGGGCCAATTCCGAAAAAGCTTTCTCTAAATAATTTCCTATAACTTCAAGATATAAATTCCAAAGCTTGGGCATAAGCATATTGTAGATTTCTTTGTCGGTAAATCCTTCTTGACGCATTTTTGTAAGCATATCCGTTTCTACATTATCAATTAGGAAGTTTTTAGCTGCTTTACTTGCTTCTATGAACTCTCTAAAAGTCATTTCAGATGTTTTCTTGCTTGTCATGGTTAGAGCCTTCGACTTTATCTAGGAATTGCTTGAATAATTCCAGATCATTGTTTATCGATTCTTTATCTAGCAACTTTCTTTTTTATTTTATTTGAAAAAGGCTTTTTACATCATAAACACTATAACAGGTAACAGCCTTCATTTCGTTATCGTGGAAAGGTCTGCGCCTAACCTGTTGGGCTTTGTGAATTGTTTTAGTTTGTTCTGTCGTTAAATTGAAATGTTCTTTAAGAAATTTCATTGAAACATATTCTACGTTGTCATATTCATGGTAGCTATCAAGAAAATATTTATCATAACTCAAACCAAAAGACCTTCTAACTTAGCTTTCATTCTTCGTGAACAGGTAAATGTTCCAGTTCAAACCTTGTCAATTTGACTCACTATTACGTTCCTATGGTGTGCTTGTTTTAAAGCGTTTATGCATGTTTGGTTTTAGGGTGTTTTTATATAAAAACTTCTTTAATTGCAAGCACCAGATCTTCATTTTGAAACGAGGTCTGTTTCAAGAAATAAAAATTGTTACTCTGATTTTCCGCCGCACATAGTGCATTCTCTATTTATTGGCCCTTGAATAGTTGGAAGTTGGAGCGAGCAATAGAAACAAAAGTAAATCTGGCATTTTTGGCAAGAATTAACGCCTCCACCCACATATTTTCTGCAAGCATCACAAGACCTCGACAAATTAACGATAAACGCATGTTATTGGCTGGTTTCTTTAAAAGACAAATTAAGAAAAGACTTGTCTTCAAAGCAGAGTTAACCTAAAATGTTCTATAAAATTGATGATTTACCGCATTCACTTCAATGTCTCAAAGCGGAACACTCGAGTTTAAGAAAAACATATTCCCATTAATTGGAAAGTGGGGTCTGTCAATATTTTGTTCGTCATCTTATCATCAGACTGGGACGGCGACATCATTCCCCGAGACTCAAACAGCGTCTCAAACTAATATTGTTAACGTGATGCTTTGGATGAAAAATAGCACATATGAAGTCTCAACAATCAAACAACCAGGCAAAAAACTAAAACATTTAACTGCCAGTCAATTGTTAAACAAAAGCACCTAAGGTAGCAAGTACACCTCTCCCTAAAGAGCACCCTCCTCGCAACCAAGCAATATTTTGCACAGTAATCAGAAGAGACAGACGTTTTGAAGGGACAGCCTATATTACGGTATAGTACCAAGGTTGAAATACTAAAAGCTACTTTAGTTATGCTTGAGGGACGTTCTCGTATGTTTGAAGACATTCTCTTACCTTTGGATGGCTCTCATTCCTGTTTGAGAGCAAGAGAAATAGCAGCTGAAATCGCCAAAGAATACAACTCAAAAATAACTGTCCTACATGTTATGTCCCATGATTTCATGCATCCTGAATTAAAAGCCAACTATAATTTGCCGCCTCTAGTTTTGCAAGAACTTGACAAAGCCTATGAGAAAAACGGTGAAAAAATCCTAAGAACAGCAAAAGAGTTTTTCAAAGAAGAAAATATCTCCATAAATACTGTTCTTGATAGAGCTGAAGATACGGCAGATAGTATATTGAAGAAAGCTGAGGATCTAAACAGTGATCTTATAGTAATGGGAAACATCTCAGAAGATGAGGGTTCGCATTTTTCTTTAGGAAGTGTAGCCGAGAAGGTTTCATTGCATTCACAATGTTCAGTTCTGATAGCAAAAAGAAAAACATCGTTCAGAAAGTTGCTAGTTGCATATGACAGTTCTAAACAATCAAAAAAAGCACTCAAAGTTGCCGTTAATTTATGCAAACATTTTAAAAATGCTAAAATGACAATACTTAACATTGAAAATCGAGAATTACACCGTTTGGAACCAGAGATAGCTAATAAAATTGGAGAAAAAATATTAGAAGAGGCGTCAACTTCAATTGAAGGTGTTGCCTGTGATAGGCGTTTGGAATTTGGCAAACCTGCAGCAATAATTCTGAAAATTGCAAGAATGGAAGATTATGACCTTATTGTATTGGGAAGTCGAGGTTTAAGCAGCATTAAAAGGTTTTTCACTGGTAACGTTGGAACCTTTGTGGTTACGAACGCAAAACGATCGGTGATCCTTGTTCGATAGCCCAAAATTATAAGCCATCGTTTAAACTTCGAACTAAAAATTAGCAACAACAGCAAAAAGCTAATCACTGCGAGCAGTGAAGATACCTCTTCTAATGAAATTTAGACCTACCTCTTGCATTTCTTTTGTAAAATAGGAGCAGAGACATAATGCTCTCAAAGGCTGCAAAAGAGAAACGGAAAACTGTTTTTTGGCACCCTAAGACATAAAAAACGAACTCAGACTAATGAGAAGCACTGTCACCATATCCAAGAACCCATGCTTTAAACACATTACAATAGTGGCCTTTAATCTGACAACTTCCTTTCTCCTTATGCTCGTCGCATCTATTTCCACAATTTGAACATCTCTCAAAAGGTCGTCCATTGTCACCTTCACTCAAAATAAGATAATTTAGCAGAGAATCTGCCAAATTCACCGTCAAGGTTAGTTAATTTTTTGTTAAATCTTTCGTATAAAACGGATATTTGCGACGTTGATAAGCTTGCTAAACTGTCAAGAAAAAACCTCAGGCTGCGATTACACCTCCTTAAGGATACCCACCTCGCAAACAAGGACTCTATCCTGCAGAACAAACCAGTAAACAACAAAGCAATTGTAATTACTTTCCAAAGATCAGGATAAACCAAAAAAAGGGATTTGTCATTCTAATAATCAAAATTGGGTTTAACTTATTAACCTGATATTGCCAATATATTATTGGTTATTTTATTGAAAGCGTATTTAATGTTATCATGCAATACGTTATCCTGCAAAGTAGGCGCCAAAACCAAAATTTTAGACGAACTAATAAAAATGGGCCTATCCAAAAAAAACATATACTTGCTACTTGGCCCAGCAGAAGTCCTAATCCAACTAAACGCACTCAAAAGTCTAGACGAATTCATCAGCAAATGGTTTAACCCAATTAGAAAAATAACTACCCAAGCAGGAAAAATCGATAAAATGGAAACCTTCATAGTCGTCTCAGAAGGCAAAACCTACATTGAAGAACCATATGCTTTCTTATTTGTACATTTTCAACCAATAAATCTTGAGTTAGTTCAAGAAAAACTTCAAAGCATGCCTAAAGTTCTCTCAGCTGACACCGTCTTTGGACCCTACGACATAATATGCTCAGTAAAAGCAAACGACAACAAAGACCTACAACTACTCATATCTCAAATACAAGAAGAAATCCCGCAAATACAAATAACCGAAACTGCAATAGTAGCTTCACTCTACTAACACACAAACTACCTACTATCTAAGAACTCTGTTTTTGCAGCTGTTAGAACTAGGATTAAGCAAAAAGATTACTACCGTCTATAATTCTATCTTGAAATAACATAAACATGGAAGAGCAATAGAAAGGTCTTTTCTATTGTCTACACAAATCTAACCCTAAAAGCCTCACACCGCGCAGTCGCGATAACGAAACTATCAATGAAGAAGCAACAACGCCTTCAATAATCCCAGTGGGAACGTACCAAATAAGCATCGATGGAACAGTCACAACTATTCCGCCAAGAGTGCCAACCATCGGAAAAAGTCCAATCTCTATACCCACCGCTAGTGCTGTGCACACGTTTGAGATAAATGAAGCCACAAACATGCCTAATGCCAACCGTTTTATAGTAAAGCCTCTTGAAAGAGTTGTTTTCACTAGGAAAAAAGACAGAACACCAATTACAGCCATGTTAAAGACATTCGCGCCAAAGGTAGTTATGCCCCCATCACCTAGACCTGCTTGAATAACCAGCGTTATGGTCATACTGATTAAACCTGCAAATGGACCCAAAACCATAGAAACTGCTGTTCCACCTAAAAAATGCCAGGTACTGCCACCACCAGCTACAGGAAACTCAAATAACTGAACCACAAGCAAAAGAGAACTGACTACTGCAATTAACGGAACAATGTAACGGGGAGATGTCTTTTTTATTCCATGCCAAGCCCATGCTAAAAAGCTAAAGGCTATAATGTAAAAGGTTATGCATGCATATGGGTTAAGGATTCCATCGGGTATGTGTATTTTCGGTTCCCCATCAACACGAATTAGAAAGAAGGTACTAAAATGAACAATTTATAGCAATCGATGTTTTTCTCAGGGTTGTTCCAGGGGCAACTAAAATTATTTTTGCTTTAAATAATTACGAACTCTGCTATACGTCAATTTCCTCTTATGTTGGGCTTAGGTTCAATGTGGATTGTTAAGTTTGCATTAGGCAATTCCTCTTTGAGCTCGTTCTCTAAATGATCAGTTAGGTCGTGAGCTTGAGATACACTTAGAGAACCATCAACCAGAAGATGCAGTTCACAAAAAACCAAGTTTCCGTTACGACGAGTTTTTAATTCATGAAAACCAAAAAATTGGTATTTATGTCGAAGCAAGACTTCACGTATTTTTCCTTCTTCAATTTTACAGGAGTTATCCATAAGACGCGAAGAAGATTTAATGACTAATCCTGCACCCATACGGATAATCAAAGCAGCCACTATGAATGCCAAAATGGAATCAACAATACTCCAACCAGTGAGACTAACAATAAAGAGCCCTACCCACACACCAGCACTTGAAATTACGTCGGATAAGAGGTGTTTTGAGTCGCCTTCAAGAGCCGCTGACCGACTTTTTTTAGACGCTTTGGAAAGATACCAAGCTATAACACCATTTAAGGCGGTAGCAATAATTGAAATACAAATTGCCAAGTCAATTTCTATGGGCAAGACACTTGAGAACAGTCGTCCAGCAGCCGCATTAATAATTAGCAGAGCCGCAACAATTATGAAAATTCCCTCTAACATGCTGGATATATCTTCTATTTTTTGGTGACCGTAATTATGGGTTTCATCTGCAGGTTTTTCCGAAAGCCAAACTGAGAAAAACATTAACCCTGACGCAGCAATATTAACGATTGATTCCAGAGCATCTGACAGCAAAGCTACTGAGTTAGAAACGAGATATGCCGCTATTTTGACTAGTAAAACAACTATACCGCCAATAATTGCGATCAAAGCAATCTTTTTCTTTTGCATGCCAATAAATTCAATTTACTTGCTTTTAGGACTTTTTATAAAAAAAGATCTTTTGCGTGATTGAAAAAATATTTATGGCAGGTTCAATCGCTTTCAAATAATTGTGTACTGCTCACTTTCAAATAGCAACTAACGAAGTAAAAAAAATGGAAACTGTTAAGGATGTTGGACCAAAACTAAATTTACTCAGTTCCTGAAATAATTTTATAAAACGTTCTTTTTGCTAAGAAGGTTATTCTGATCTGAAATTTTTAGTTGTCTCTAAAAAAAATAAAAGTGGAGTTAGCTTGTTTTTAGATTGTTGGTGGGGGAGGAGTCGAATTAACTGCTGCTATTGCTTGTTCCTCAGATTTGAGTGAGAAGAAGGCAAGTGATAGTATCAATGCAGATACCCACATCAGAATTAACCCGATTATCGGAATTATGGCGCCGATTAGAAGTATTAGCCCAGCGGTTCCGAATAAGCCTACGTTAGATTTGTTTGAAACTTGTTTTAACGAGCGATAGATGAAGAATGATGCGATAATGGCGAAAACCCAAGCTACTACCAAAACAACTAGTAGTCCTCCTATAAGTGGAAAGATGTTTGTTGGATCAATGTTAGTTGTGTTTGCGGTCATGCCTTGAAGCGTTGACCAGTCACCATTCCAGCCTGGATATAGTTGAGTTACCAAATCCTGTATGTTTGACAGAACAACTGCAACCATGAGCATTCCTATGACGACGGCACCTACAACAGCAATTGCTACGCCATAAATAGCGTGTCTAAAAATGTCTCCTTCCCTATAAGAGTTAGCAAGATTCCGCAGAGCAAATAGTACCAATATTAAGCCTATAATTTCGATTATGCCTAAGTAGTTAATTATTGGTAAAACACCTACGAACATCAGTATTGCGCCAATTCCGCCTAATATTTTGCTTGAATCTAAAGTCATTTTGTTTCCTTCCAAGTTTCTGTCACCTTTATTAAGATAAAAGCTTTTTTGTGGAGTCAAACAAACTTTGTTCTTTAGTATTCAATGATTAAAGAATTAAATATTCTTTTTAGTTGGTTGGGTTATTTGTTGCTTTCGAGTTGTCCACGAAGAATACTGTAGTAAGTCTGTAGGTATATTTTGCCATTTTCAGTTATTTCATACACTTTTCTGGCCCGACCATCTTTTTTCTGTTTACTGCTCTGAACAAAGCCTTTTTCTTCAAGACTGTTTAGGGTGGGGTAGAGGGCTCCATGCCGAAGTTTTACATTAAAATCTGCCTCTACCTGCTTTTTAATTTTGTATCCCCATGTTGGCTGGGCTTGGATAATGCGTAGAAGTTGGATGTTTAGCAAGTTTCTGATTATGTGTTGTACAATTTCTTTTTTGTAGATTTCGGACATATGTTTGCCTTGTTTTCGATTGTTTCTGTATGGTTTGATGTTTAAATTTATTTAGGTTATATCAATTTCTCATTTACATGTATGTTGTATTATGTCTTGATATGCTCATGTTATGTATTAGGGTTTATATCAGGGTTTAGATTAACTAAGTAATCAAGATATGTCCGAATATGTACATATTGTACACAAGTAAAACAGAAAAACTGTTCTACAAAAACACAAGTAGGGGAGAAAAAATGTTTAAAGCAAGTTCACAAAAAGAAGTTTCAAACAAACTAATGAAAGGTCTGCTAGATCTAATAATCCTACAATTACTAAGCAACCAACCCATGCATGGATACGAAGTAATAACCAAAATCCGTAAAAATTTTGGCGTATATTTCGGACCAAGCACCATATACCCACTTCTAGGCACTCTAGAAAAGAAAGGCTACGTAGACAGCAACTGGAATATGGATTTTGAACGACCACGAAAAGTATACAGCTTAACCAAAAACGGGCAAAATATGCTAAACTACACAGAAGACTCATTGAACATGATCCGCAACAAGATAACAAACAACACCATAGAGATAACACAACCAACAATAGGTATGATAACCTCAAAAAGCAGAACCCCATTAACATTAAAAGTACATTAAAAAGGGCAAGTCTCTTTGCGCTTGCCAGAAATTGGCTTCAAAATTACTTCCTAAAAGCACGTTTATTCGCCAAGACGAATAAACCTGTTTTAAATACCTCTAAGCATAATTGCTATTTTAACGGTTAGGGTGAATAATTGACGCAAGCAAACGACGAAACATATGAATTGACCCGCCAAACTCTTGATTTCTGCAGACACATTGCCGGCACTTCAAAAATCGTAGCCTTAGCTCTCGTCGACAACTATTCAATGAAAACATCAAATCAAAGAACAATTCATGAAATAATGCTTGTTATACATGATTTCCAACCTAGACTAATGAGTTACCTAAAAACAGTCAACAACAAAACAATTTTTGTTTTCGCAGTAGATCAATGGATTTTTGAAAGAGACATAGATAGAGGATTTCTAGGTGAATCAATTGCGAGCAAACTTGTCTTTCCTCATTTACCTCTCTTAGGAAAGGATTACCTGCATGAAAAAGAAGTTTTCTTAAAGAAACGCTTAATTCTCGAGTTACTTGAGAATTTAGTGGTGAATTTTCCTGAGCTTGTACAAAGCATCCAGATTGAGCCTCAGTACTTCATGTATGAGGTATTTTCCAATCGTATCCGAGTTTTTCCCTTAATTGCTTACGAGATTGCAAACTTGACAAATTGCCTTCTTCAAAACGAAGAGAATGAAATGGCCAGTTATTACGAAGCCCTAAAACAACTTGAGGCAGAAAAAAAAATTCACAACAAAAACGGTTACTTGACAATCACCAAAAAATTCATTTCACAATGTCAAGACCCCCGAATTAAAATAATTAATTTATCAAAAAATATGCCTCGAACGCTCTTCACAGCCATCTTCGGTGTTCTACCCCAACTGATGAACATTGTATCACAAAACACCGAAGTCTTTCTAAGAACCCAAAAGATCAATTGGCTAAGGCATCCTATCCCAACCTACCGATTCATTGACCCCCAGAAACATATTTTTTTCCAAACTCCAGAAGGATTGGTTTCACTTTCTGATAAAATTGATATCAAAGGTTTTGCTCAAAAAATGCTTCTAAAAGGAGAGAATGCTAACATTGAAGTGGAACCCATCGGTGGAATGTTAAATGACGTTTATTTAATACGAACATATAGCAACAAGGCCGAAACCAAAGTTTTGGCTAAGCGCTTCAAAGATTGGTCGGGATTCAAATGGTTCCCGCTAACATTGTGGTCTTTTGGAGCCAAGTCTTTTTCGGTTTCTGGTCAAGCACGTCTAGCAAGAGAGTATGCAATCAGCGAGTTTCTGCATAATGAAGGCTTTAATGTTCCGAAGATTTTGCATGTTAGCAACGCTGAACGTTTAGTGTTCATGGAATATATTGACGGTGAAAATCTCAGCGAAGCTATCAAACGCCTTGCCACCTCAACTGACCTATCAAAAATCCAAAATGTTCTCTCTACGATTGGCAGAGTGGGCAAGTTATTTGCAAAGGTTCACTCATACAACGTTACTCTGGGAGATACAAAACCCGATAACGTTCTTATCAAACGCGATGGCACTATTTTCCTTATTGATTTTGAGCAGGCAACAAAAGAAGGAGACAAAGCATGGGACGTGGCAGTATTCCTGTATTATAGTGGGCATTATCTTGAACCATTTTACAGTAATAGTAAGGCCGAATCAGTTGCAAAAGCTTTCATAGAAGGTTATTTGAAGGGAGGAGGAAACGTGCTTAATGTAAGGAAAGCAGGAGCATCCAAATACACTAGGGTTTTCAGTATATTCACGATACCTCCCGCTATACGCGCTATTTCAGATGTCTGTAAGAGAATTGAACTAAAAGAAGAAAAAGTGCATAATTAATCACAGTTTCCCGGCGTTGCCGCAATTGTGACTGAAGTCAGCAACAGGACTTAGACAACTGTCTCTAACGAAGTGGAAGTTGAAACGAAACTTGAAGAGGTTCCTTTACAAGTTAGCGGAATCATGCTGACTCAGTTATGTATTCAGGCTTAAACGTTTCAATATATTTTACAAAATTGTAAAAGTGAACAATGTTGCTTAGATGTTTCACTAAATAATAGTGTTTTTGCCTGATGCATTTTGAGAGGGCAGAATATGATGTTTAGAGATGATTGAATATTGATTTTCGAAGGTCGAAAAGGGGTTGGCTACAAGTAGGAAAAAAATTATTGAATGTGATTACGGGAATGTAAGGTTTTCGACGTCTTCGAAGCTTCGAAGTAGAGTGAAAACGCGGAGTTAATCAAAAAGTTCATGACGAATATTGGCTTCAAAATGCTTTTAAGATAAAATCAAAGAATTTCAACTTAGAGTCAAGCAAAAGTTATTTACCTTGAAACGAAAATAGATACGTGGTTTTAATGAGTCAATTTTACTATAAAGGATTGTACAAGGTTAATGTTGTAACCGAAAGTGAAGGCTACTGGATTGTTGAAGCCTTGGAAGATTTTGAAGATTGCATTGAAGGAGAAAAAGTCCCGGTTAAAGCTGGTGAAAAACGCATTGTACAGCCCAATGAGTTAGTTAAGAAAGATGCAATGCCATCTATAGTAACTGAGCACGCATATGAATTGCAATTAGAAAAAAAAGTGAAACAAATGGTTAAAGAATACGAAAAAGAGAAAGCTAAATCCTGAAAATTGGGTATATCTTATTTGTCATTTTATTAATTATTATTTTGGGTTCAATAAAAGTAGGACTAGAAAAATCAAAGAAATTTATCGATAGAATAGTCAAAATAAATAAAAAAGTTGGTTTGTTAGTAGTTTTCTACCCAAACTTCAAAGTATGATTTTGGATGATTACATGTTGGGCACATATCAGGTGCATTTGATCCTTCGATGACTAAGCCGCAGTTTCGGCATTTCCACTTCACAGGGGCATCTTTTTTGAATACTTTATCCTGCTGTAGATTTTCAAGTAATTTATTGTACCTGCTTTCGTGGTAGGCTTCAACCTTTGCAATCATACGGAATGTTCTTGCAACATCTGGAAAGCCCTCTTTCTCTGCAATATCACCAAAATTGGGGTATAGTGTTCCCCACTCTAACTTCTCGCCTTCCGCTGCCGCTTTCAGGTGATCAGCAGTTGTGGCGATTACTCCCGCTGGGTATGACGCTTTGATTTCAACAACTCCGCCTTTAAGATGCTTAAAGAATAGTTCTGCGTGTTCTTTCTCGTTGCCAGCGGTTTCTTCAAAGATTGCTCCAATTTGCTCATAACCTGCTTTTTTTGCCACACTGGCAAAGAAGGTGTATCTATTACGGGCTTGGGATTCCCCTGCAAATGCTGCTAAGAGATTTTTTTCGGTTTGACTTCCTACAAAATCCATGTTTTTAACTCCTAAATTGATTATCTTTAACCAAAAATAAAAGTATTCCCTGACAATTAACATTGAATGTATCAATCCTTTTATCTTTCAGACGAGATTATTGTTTTGCCGAATGATGAGAAGGCATTAGCTTGACATTAATTTGGATGAAAGCTCAGAGTTACCCAGACGGCAACGTCTGGGAAATCCTATATTATCGAAGAAGTATAGGTTTCCCAGGCGAAAAAGAAAAAATATTTAGATTTCGCATTTTCTATTTTTTTAAAAAAAAATCACACTTGAGTACTGACTTAAGAAATAAAAAAAATACGTTATCTTTCCAATATTATAAACTCAGTTGAAAGAATTGCTTTGATAAGGGTTAAAGTGGTTAGTCAATGAAAAGAATAGCAGCACCATCGTGCATGATAAGAGCTGGAGCAATCATGTGTGATATATGTTCAAATGGTACTGAAAGGTTCAGTCTACCCATCACCGGCGCGTCAGACGCCAAAGTTAGGTTCTATAGAAGAAAAATTAATGAATAGCATATCATCGCATGTTATAGCTTGCAAACTATTGTTAGGCTTCAATGCTTGTTCGTTTATTCATTACTGCTCCAGAACCTACGTCTGGGAACTTTTCACCGAGCCTCTTCTCAGCAGCTACCTCTGCTTCTTCTAGGATTGCCATTGCATCTGCACTCGCCATTATAGTATTCTCTGGCATATCATTACCTTGATGGGTTGTTGTAACTATATCTGAAAGTAGATTACCAATATTTCCGAGCTCTAAACTTGCCTCTGGAAGAATACTGCACATTTCTGAGCGAATGTTGTTTAGCATGCTTTTTGCAGGACTTAACACTGAAACTACGTCTCCCATTTCTGAAACTGTGCTAAGCCGCATAGAAACGCTCTGAAGAGCGAGCGAAGCGTGTGACAACATTTTTTCAACTTTACGTATTTCCCCTAATTCTGTTGCAAGAATATTCGCTCGAGCAGTATCCCTTTCAGTCATTGCTTTGACAACACGTTGAAATATGTCTGAGTCACGTATCTCAAAACGTTTTACTGCCCTATCCAAAGATTGAGTTTGAACATCTAAACGTTGAATTACCACACCAATTTGCTCTTTCAAATCTTGGGTAGGCTTGGCAACATTCTTAATTTTTGATGCAAGTGATGGTTCGCTCTCTCTTTTTGTCCATCGATTTATGAAATGATTAACCAAGATAATCTCTCCTAAGTTATACCTGACTTCACTGATAGAGTGACAATATAAAAAATTGTTTGAACTTATAAGCTAAAACTCAGAGTTTAAAAGCTTCCATTTTTAACTTTCGTTCTAAACTTTTTACTAAAAAAAATTTTTTGCTCCATCGCGTCTGCTCGAGTCGCAAGGAGATAGCTTAAAATTGATTTATATGCCACTCAAAATTATTGCTGCAAAAGTGGCTCTTTTGGATAATTTTAAGTCTTTGAAGCAGGAAAACCAATAATAAAAACACCTGAAATAAACAAAAGAAAATTTTGTGTTGATTTTATGGTCATCTCCTTAGAGCAAACATAATACCGATAGTAATTCTTAAAAGGGGTATGGACTAATCATAAAGGCTATTTGAGAGGAAGAGAAGGTTGGCATCAGCAGTATTGGGCAGAAAAATCGTTCTTACCGCATCATCTACAGAAATGAGCGATTTTTTCAATAATCCATTTATAGCATTTGTGGGAGGTTTTGGCAAAGGTCCTCTTCCATTATCATACGTTAGAAAAACACTTTATCCACATTGTGGACGCAAACCTGATGGACAAGCCAATTACGCTCCTTACGGATTGCGAAAAGTTGAATCTATCCTTTTGGAAGGTGGCTTTTCGCCGCAAGATATCGCAGTAGTGCACCCTGACGATTTACAAAACTTCATTGGACCCCAAACAAAAGTTGTGGGCATATCCTCCATGGATCCAACAGGCATGGGCTATGTTAGCAAAACATACTCCTCTATTGTAGGAGGCGGCGAACCCCTAAATGCCATCGAATTCAAAAAACTAATCATGCACCCAAGCATAAAAAAATATAAACCAAAAATAATTGTAGGCGGCTTTGGCTCATGGCAGCTTGAACGCAAGCATGTTTCTGACAGTTACGGTGTAAATTGTGTACTGATCGGAGGAAGACCAAAACCCATCTTAGAACTCTTCAAAAAAGCCGTAAGTGGAGAACCAATCCCCCGTATAGCGAAAGCTGATGAATCCTTAAGCAACTGGAACTACAATCAGGAAATGCCCCTAACCAAAAACGTAGCTGTTCATGGTGCAGTTGAAATTTCTAAAGGCTGCGGACGCAACTGCCAATTCTGCACCCCTACAATGCAAAATAAAGTTGATGTACCTCTGGAAAAAATTATGCATGAAGTCGCTTTAAGCACCTCCCAAGGCAGTGACCACGTCACTCTAATCACAGAAGACCTTTTCCTTTACGGTACAACAGACAAAAAATTCATTCCCAACCGGGAAGCTATTGTTAAACTAGTTAAGAGTGTGGCTGATTATCCTGGTGTGAAAAGTATTCAAGCGTCTCACATGTCATTGGCTCCTGTTTGGCATGATCCTTTGATGATTAAGCAACTAGCAGAAATTCTTATTGAAAAAAGCTGGTATTCTTTCGGTAAAAAACCAATTATTACTGCTGAGACAGGCGTCGAGACTGGCAGCCCACGACTTATGAAGAAATATATGGCGGGAAAGATGTTGCCCTTTAAGCCAGAACAATGGCAGGAAGTTGTTACCAACGCTTTCGGCATCCTAAACGATAATGACTGGTATCCATTGGCAACTTTGATTATTGGGTTACCTGATGAGAAAGAAGAAGACATTCTTCAAACATTAGAGTTAATGGATAAACTCAAAGGTTTTAACGCATTCTATGTACCGCTTTTCTTTGTACCACTCGAAAACTGCGTCTTGATGAACAAAAAGGGCGCTGAAATGGATTCTCTCTCCAAAGCCCGATGGGACTTTTTCATTAAATGCTGGGAATACAACGTCAAAATCTGGAAACCAACCTTCCTTGAGAACCGCCTTGCTAACCCATTGATTTACAAGACCTTTGACCAAGTCCTCATCCCATACTTCGGCAAAGTATTAGGTGCATATTATGGATTAACACGCGGCGAAAAGAGTGAACAGCTAAAACAAGCCGTCTGGTCGCTAAGCATGCCGATACCTGAATCAAAACAGCGTAAAATGAAAACTAAGGTTTAGGCAGTTTATTCTTCTGCCATTTCTGAAATATTTTCTTCTTGAGATATGAATAGTTTATCCTGTGAAACTTCTTGTTGAGGCTCTTCTTGAACCAGGGTTTCTTCCTGTATTGACGCTTGCTGGGTTTCTTGAACTGGAGGCATAATGATTTTTCTTGCATGCGTAATGTAACCAGTGTGTCCAGTCATCATCGTGTTAGGTCGGGTTTTTCCACGTTCCACCTGCATTGTACGCATCAAACATTCAATTGTTTCAATGAATACGAATCCATTTTCGCGAAGTGCCTCAGTGGTTTTAACAACTTGATCGATTGTTGGGCTAAATGAAACAAGGACACCTGAGGGCTTAAGAGATGTGTAAGCATGTGGAACAACTAACCAGGGAACTGCAAGATCCAAGATTACTGCATCTACATCGCGCTCTTCATAGCCTAATGTGACATCGCCGCTTTTCATTTCAACATGGCTGATTAGTTTTGCGCGCTCCAAGTTTTTGGCAGCGTTTTTTTGGAATTCACTACGAAGTTCGTAAGTGTACACTTTGCCCGTTGGTCCAACGTAATGTGCTAAAGCTGTGGTTAGTGAACCTGTTCCGGTTCCGGATTCGATAACTCTGCTTCCGGGTCCGATACCGCTAAACATAACAATTAATGCGGCGTCTTTGGGGTATATAATTTGTGTGTTGCGGCTGGACTTCATGATGTAATCGGTCAAGCTAGGTTTGAGTGTGGTGAAGTAGATACCCATACTGCTTTTGATGGGTTCACCATATTCTTTGCCGATGAGTTCGTCAAGTTTCAGGTAGCCTTTGTGCGTGTGGAAAGTCTGTCCTGATTGCATCTTTATCATGTATGTTCTACGTGCGTCTAAGTAAATTAGGACATAGTCGCCATCGCATATTTTTTGGTTTTCCAAAGCTTTTGCCTCTTTTGGAATTGAAACGAGATTGTATCATTTAAGCTTTGAAGTCTAAACCCTTGAAGCAGACTAACCCACAATTTACGTTGCTACCCTAAACGATATATCGACTTGTTTTCTCAAAATCACGAACAATCTCCATCACACGCTTTGGCGCATTAAATGGTCCAAGCGGAATATCTTTAAGCAAAACCCAAGGTGACCTACAAGCAATCACCGTTGCAATGTGTTCCTCGCCAAAGCTTTTCTTTGCAACTTCGACAACTTGCTTCCTGACGCCAGTTTCGGATAAATCTCCAAGTGCATGAAGATATTCATGGAGTAAAAGATTATAGATTAATGCGTTGACAGTGGGTTTATCCTTCAATGATGCTTCTACAATCTCCACTAGTGCCCGGTTTAAGACTATGTTGTTAGTTCCAACAGGGTAATAGGCGCCAAGTTGAAGGGGTAAATCATCTAAAAACAACATCATGCTGTCTCTGCGTTTGCCTAAAGCAAATTTTGCTGTTTCCTTTACTATTTTCCAGACTTCAGCGTAGTTTTTTGCTTTATTTAAAGTTTCACAGAACTGTTGGTCAGGTTTGTAGTCTTTGTTGCCCAAAAGCTGTCGCCTTAAAATGAAATAAATATAAAGAATGCTTTAAACATTGCACTTTAATGCTCGCAATAAACAAAAAATTGATAAACAACAACTGCTTCTCTCATAGCGATATAGGTGAAAATTAAATGGCAAGTAATGTCGTCGTAAAAGACATCATGCAAAAAGACGTTAAAGTAGTAAACAACAACACAGTAATGCAAGAAGTAGTTGCAATAATGAACAAATTCGACAAAGACGCAATCCTAGTTGTCCAGAGCGGCAAACCAACCGGCATCATCACAGTGAAAGACGTCCTAATCAGAGCAGTTGAAGCTAATGTACCACTCAAAACAGTCATCGCAAGAATGGTCTACACAAACCCACTCGTAGTCATTGATGAAAACGCAACCGTTGAAGAAGCAGCAAAACTCATGAAACACTGGAACATCAAACACTTACCAGTTGTCGACAAACAAGGCGCTCTCGTAGGCTTACTAGATGATAGAGCCGTAGTTTACGCAGTTCCAAAATTAATGTCGATAATGGAAGAGTTCTGCCGCCGAAAATAACACAGCAAGCACACTAAATTTTTTTTCTTCCCACTAATCTTTTATTTTGAAAAGTCTATCAGTTAAAAAATCACAACAGAAAATCCTTTGAAAGGCAAACAAGAAAAAGAAAGAAAAATTATTGTTTGGTTTCTTTTGCCCAAGCTTCTTTAGCCATGTTTGCGATTGCATCAGTGTTTGTTTGATCAGTTAAATCTGTCAGAACATTTTTTATTTCATTTCGAACAAGCAATGCAATTTCGTTGACACGCAATGGCTCAGGTCTTGTTGATTGATATATGCGTAGAGCACGCAAAACAAATCTAACAATTAAGTTGTTAAGCTCTTCTTGTAATACGGTGAGTTCATCCTTGCTTTCAGTCATTTTTTTGCTGTAAGCGTTTGAATCTCTTTTTCCAGTAGGTTCCATTTTTAGTCGTTCCTTTAAGGTCAAGTATCAATTGAGCATTATAGCCTTTTCTAGTAAACTATTCTTTTTTAACAAATTGGGTTTTTTGGTTTGCCAAGTTTTTTGTTTACACATGCTTGAATAAACCCAGCGTATTCCGGTGAAGGTCTTCCCGGTCGACTCTTAAATTCTCCATGGAACTGCGAGGCAAAATAGAAATATTTGTCAGGCAACTCTAAGGTTTCCATTCTTTTACCGTCAGCACTTTTCCCGGTGAAGCATAAACCATTATTTTTCAGGACTTGGATATAATCGAGGTTTACTTCGAAGCGGTGGCGGTGGCGTTCATGGATTTCTTCTTGCCCAAACATGCTGTAAGCTAACGTGTCTTTTTGCAGAACTATTTTATGCGCGCCCAAACGCATCGTTGCACCTTTTATCTCTATTCCACGTTGCTCAGGCATTAAATCAATGACAGGGTATGGTGAGTCAGGGTTTATTTCTGTGCTATTAGCATCTTTTAGTCCGCAAACGTTTCGTAGCAAATTCAATAACAGCTAACTGAAAACCATAGCAAATACCAAGAAAAGGAATGTCGTTCTCTCGCGCATACCTAACAGCTGCAATCTTTCCTTCTGTGCCTCGTGGACCAAAACCATAAGGAACAAAAACGCCGTCAAAATTTGCCAAGTCTTTAATACATTGCGGTTCACGTTCGAATTTTTCTGCTTCTAAATAAGAAATACAGACTTTTGTTTTACACGCTGCACCCCCATGACGGAGCGCTTCAGTCATGCTAACGTAACTGTCTGATAATCCAGCGTACTTTCCGACTAATGCAATTTTTACCTCATGCTCAGGATTAATCATACCTTTGACAAAAAGTTGCCATTGATTGAAGTCTTTTCCGTCACATTTTAGACCTAAACGCTGGCAAATAAAGTCGCCCATACCCTGTTTGTCAAGAATTAGTGGAACTTGATATACTGTTTCAGCGTTGTACGAGCAAAAGACTGCACTCTCAGGAATAGTACCGAACAAAGCTATTTTTCTAAGTGCTTCAGCGTCAATCATTGTGGGGCTTCGGGCAACGATTGTGTCTGGTTGAATACCGATGCGTCGCAATTCATTTACGCTGTGCTGGAGAGGTTTAGTCTTCATTTCTCCGGTAACGTCTAAAACTGGTACCAAAGCAACATGAGCATAGAATGTATTCTCATAACCTTCTTCAACACGCATTTGACGAATTGCTTCTAGAAAAGGCAAACCCTCAATGTCGCCAACCGTACCACCAACTTCTGTTAAGACTATGTCGGCGTTTACCATTTTGGCGGCATTTCTTATGCGGTTTTTTATTTCGTTAGTTATATGAGGAACAATTTGGACACAACGACCCAAGAAGTCGCCATGACGTTCTTTCTCAATTACGGATCGATAGATTGTTCCTGTGGTTAAGTTGTTTTCTTGTTTTAGGCTTAAATCCAAGAAGCGTTCGTACCAGCCTAAATCCAAGTCGGTTTCGCCTCCGTCGTCGGTTACGAAGACTTCGCCATGCATATACGGGTTCATTGTTCCCGCATCGATGTTAACGTAAGGATCAATTTTTACTACGGTAGGTTTTAATCCTCTTGCTTGAAGCATTTTACCGATAGAGGAAGTTAAAATGCCTTTGCCAACTGAACTTAGCACACCGCCTGTTACGAAAATGTACTTAACCATGCATTTCCCAGCAATATCTTACACCTTTCAGGGTGAATTAATATAACTCTTTTGTGTACCGAACTGTAAAAACTTGCAATTGGAAGGTTGAATTCTAAACATACAAATGAATTAAGGTGGTGGAGGTGGGTTATATCTACGGGTGTGCCGCAACCCAATTACAAGAAGCCACAAGCCAACTAAGACCAGTACAATCGGCCAGAAATAATTCCAAAAAGCCGTAAAACCAGCAAATGCAGCCAACCCGACTAATATAATGAATAATCCCAGGATGAGAAGCCCAACTCCACCGCCTCCTCCTCTTGAATACCCATAATTCTCCCTGTAATATCGTCGTCTTTCGTACCTCGATTGAGGTCTGTTTTCAGGTCCAGAAAGCGGAGAGCCACAATTGGAACAATTTACTACAGTATCGGAATTGAGGGTTCCGCATCTTGTACAATAAACCAAACTTTATTTCTCCACAAATAACTTTCATATAAACATTAAACTCATATAATTTTTGGTTTTCAGAGTCAAAAAGGGTTTTTACTACATAAGATATTAATTACAAGGGATGTACTAAATACTTGGAGATTCCAAATGCCACAAGCCTTTGTATTAGTAAATGTTGAATCAGGAACAGAAGAAGATATTGTCAAAGAACTCAAAAACATTGAAGGAGTAGAGGAAGCTTACTATTCCTATGGCGTTTACGACATCATTGCTAAGGTTAAAGCTGACTCAATGGAGAAACTCAAAGAAATGGTAACACACAAAATAAGAGCTCTCAGCAAAGTCCGCTCAACTCTGACCTTAATAATGATGGAAGAATAAACAACCAAAAAAGGAAATCTTTCGTTTTCTTCTTTTTTGAACGTTTAGCCCCTTACTCATATAGAATTAATTTCTGTAAAGCAAATGGAATATTTAGTATCTGTTTTAACAATTGTACTTGATCTATTTTTAAGTTGAATCTCTTCTGTGTTCGTGAATTTGCCTGCAGCTGTCAAAAAGGGAACTGCATAGAGTACACAGTGACTGATACCGGTTCGTCAAGTCATTAGGGAACTACATTAATTAGGCGATAGTAAATAACAAATTTCCAAGACATTATCTTTTTAGTAAGCATAAATTCAAGATACTCAAACGAATCCACAGAAATCTTTAGGTCTACTTGGATTTACAAATAGGAAAAATGATCGGTGAGGCACCCTTCAAGGGGCTTGACGCGGCACTTTTTCTTTTATTCTGCCTTACCTTAATAATTGTCAAAGATTTAGCAGGAATCCTTGCTGCGAAACTTGGGACAAAATAATGTGATAACACAAGATTAGAGAGCATAATAGTTATTTTAATTAACACTTAAAAGCTAAAACACTAAAGTCTAGCAAGACTTGAAGTATTAATGATTCCCCTGAGAAAAAAGCCACATGTAAATGCTATTCTCTTAGTATTAATTTTGGGGTTAATAGCTTTTGTTTTGTACATTTACTTGTTTGTTAATCCTGAACAAATCGTTAGTATACTCTCAAAAACAAACCTCGCAATATACGCAGGAGCATTCATAGCCTATTTGCTGTATACACTCTGCTCTTCGCTGGTTTGGCAACGACTCCTCAATAGCTTATCGGTAAAAATCACTAAACGCAAAGCCTTTCTTTTTACTTGGGTAGGTTTATTCTTTGAAGCTACAGTTCCCCAATTAGGTTGGTCAGGTGAAATTTCAAAAACCTACTTGTTAAACAAAGACTCAAATGCACCTGCTGGAAAAATTGGGGCTTCGGTGGTTGGACAAAAAATCTTTACCATGACACTTACGATTGTGGCGTTAGGCGCTGGATTAGGTGTTATCCTTTTGAAGTATTCCCTACCAATTTTAGCTACTTTGCTGATTGGTTTGGTTTTGGCTCTTTCGGTTTTAACTTTAGGAGTTGTTTACTATGTGAGTTTCAAACCAGCCACGACTAAGACCCTTCTTAAATGGATGATAAGGATTGTGTTATTTTTCCGTAAAGGCTGGAATCCCCAAAATTTAAGGATTAAAGCAGAAGTACTTTTGGAGAATTTCCATTTAGGCATCGAACAATTAAAAAGAAAACCAAAAGCATTGATTCAACCAATCGGTTTTGCAATATTGGGTTTTGTTTTTGAAGTATCAGTCGTTTTTCTAACTTTCGTCGCATTGGGTCAACCGGTGCCTATCGAAGTGGTACTCATTGTGTTTACTTTAACTGGAACATTACAGACTGTTGGATTAACCATCTTCGGTTTTCCGGAGTTAATTATGACATTAACTTTTACCGCTCTCTTTATTGATCCCGCTGTAGCGGTCTCCGTTGCTTTGCTAACTCGGGTTGTTAATTTGTGGTTCCGACTAATTGTTTCTTATTTGGCTCTGCAATTGGCTGGCATAAAAATCATTAGACAAACAAGCTAATGTCAATAGGAAACATTTTAATTCAAAAAGGTCCTAAGTAATTGTTAGGGATTATTATGCCTACTGCGTTTGTATTGATAAATACTGAAATAGGCTCCGAATCGGACGTCTTAAAAGAGTTAAAAAAAGTTGAGGGTGTAGAAGAAGCCTCAGCAGTTTACGGAGTCTACGATATAGTGGCAAGAGTCAAAGCCGACACCATGGATAAACTAAAAGAAATAGTAACATGGCGAATTCGACGACTAGACAAAGTACGTTCAACACTTACAATGATTGTCGTAGAAGACAAATAAACGTCAATCCCTTTTCTTTATTAAGAAAAATTTTTAAAGTATATTTGTAGTTGTAACAGTCTATATACAATCACATAATTTTAAATAATTTTAAATTAATGTAACATATCTGTGCATCTAAAAGGTAGTCCAAAATGAAAACAAATATGAAACTGCAGCAAGAGAGCCAAACAATAGTAAAAGCTCTAGCTGCCTGCAGATGCACAAAATTTTTAATCGGTTGGTCGAAGAGTCTTGAAGCTGCATTGAATCTTTTTGTGTCCCCTCAAACAATAAAGAATCTTTAAACCTCTAAGACCAACCACCCAACCCAACAAAGAAGAAATAGAAATATCCACGCCATTATTCTAAACGTCAAAGTTTAAAGCATAAATTAACCCTTGACTTAAAAAATTTTAGGCTAACAATATTTTTTACCTTGAAACTCATTCCTTTCTTTGAAACTGGGAGAGAGCAAACGCTATTGACTAAGCAGCAGATTATGCATATTGGTTTGGATGACACAGACTCAAAGAAAGGAGGCTGCACTACTTACTTAACCGCTGTTTTAATAGATAAGCTCGAAAAATTCAATGTGCAATTTATAGATTATCCATTCTTGATTAGGCTAAATCCCAATGTGCCCTGGAAGACAAGAGGGAACGGAGCGTTATGCCTAAGATTCACGTATCCAACTGAATTTGAAACCCAAATAAAAACCACAGCCACAGAACTATGGGAAGAACACTCCGCCATCAAAGAAAGAGGCACTGATCCAGGAATAGTCTTCTATCAAAACAACGAAATCCCCACTGAATTGCAAGCTTTCGCAAAGAAAGCAGAAACAACCATCGTAACTCTCAGAGAAGCCATGGCACTAATCAAAAATTTGGGAGCTGAAGCTGCCGGGTTTAACACTTGTCGAGGCATCATTGGCGCGTTGGCTGCAATAGGTGAAACCCTAGAGGGCGACTACACCTACGAGTTGATTGCTTATCGAAAACCCGAAAATTTAGGAGCTAAAAGACGGGTTGATGAAGCATCAATTTTTGAGATGGATAGGTTAACATTGCCCTATACTTTCAACAATGTGGATTCTGAAAAAAACAGAGTAATTATTACTCCGCGGGGACCTGACCCAATTCTCTTTGGAATAAGAGGTGAATCAGCGGGAATAGTAAAGAAAGCCTTTGAAATTATTAAGCCACTCGAACCCGTTGAACGATGGGTGATTTTTCGTAGTAACCAGGGTACAGATGCCCATTTAAAAACTGTCAAAGCGCTAAGAGACCTTGAACCTTACAGCTCTTTTATCGTCAAAGGCATTGTTTCCCAAAATCCAAGGGTTGTTCCGTTGCGACACGTCATCTTCTCTATCAAGGATGATTCGGCTGAAGTTGATTGTGCTGCTTACGAGCCAACGGGTGACCTGCGAAAAATCGCAAGAGATCTAGTTGTCGGCGACAGCGTTGAAGTCTACGGTGCCGTTCACAAAGCAACTGTAACTAACCCATTAACAATTAATTTAGAAAAAATTAATATCATAAAGATTATGCCCCACGTAATCTATGAAAATCCACTTTGCCCTAATTGTAGCAAACGTTTGAAATCAATGGGTAAAGGTCAGGGTTTTCGATGTGAAAAATGCAATGTCAAATATGCTGATTTAAAGAAGAACCCGTTGGCTTTAACTCGCACTATTAAAGAGGGTTTACATTTTACTTCGACAAGGTCTCAGCGGCATTTGACTAAACCTTTTAGGCGTTATGGACAAGAAAAGCAAGGTGTTTCGAGTTGTGGAATGATTGATGAATGGCATTTTCCGTAGCAATTTTTTGATTATAAAGTTTGGACTTGAAGCTTTAAAAGAAGCCCCGAATAGGGATAAAATTTATGGATTACGCAAGCGATAGAAGAAAATTGAAGAATTGTTATTTTGGTCAGATAAAAATCCATATCACTCGTAACATGGTCTCTTGAAAGGATGAGCTACCAATAGCAGAAAACCACTATTGCATTGAAATGATTTAAATCACTGAAAACTATAAACCACTTTTACAATTAAACAATAAAGCAGCCAAAGAGGAGTGCCGGAAAACAGTGACTAAAACTTTTACAGAATCAGATTATACGCTTCCATTTTTTAAACAAGAGGGTTTCGTTAGGAAGTTTTGTCCAAAATGTGGAGAATACTATTGGACTCAGGACGCTAAACAGGAAACATGCGGTGAATCCGGTTCAGATGAGTGTGGATGCTACACTTTTTTAGGCAATCCAGCTACAACCAAAAAATTCAGTATCTCTGAGATGCGAGAAGCGTTTCTCTCGTTCTTCGAAAAGAATGGACACACGCGTATTAAGCCCTACCCGGTTGTCGCGCGTTGGAGAAAGGACATTTACTTAACTCATGCAAGCATCATCGATTTCCAGCCCTATGTAACTGAGGGTATTGCGCCTCCACCAGCTAATCCACTTGTTATTTCGCAACCCTGCATCCGATTAACCGATATATCTAACACAGGACCCACATTTGGCAGGCACCTAACAATCTTTGAAATGGGCGGAGCACACGCCTTCAATTATCCAGATAAAGAGATTTACTGGAAAGATGACACAGTTCGTTTTCACCACCGTTTTGCAACTGAATGTCTTGGCATAAAATCTGAAGAAGTAATCTACAAAGAAGGCGTTTGGGTTGGGGGAGGAAATGCTGGTCCAGACGTAGAATGCATTTGCCGCGGCTTAGAAGTGGGTACACTTGTGTTTATGCAATACAAAGTTGTTGGCGATGACTTCGTCGAGTTGCCTATTCGCACAGTAGACACAGGTTATGGTATTGACCGTTTTACTTGGATAAGCCAAGGCGTACCAAGCCTTTTCCAAGCGATTTATGGTAATTTACTCGACAAAGTCATGACTATGGCTGGAATAACCAATATCGACAATGACTTCTTAAATAGGGTTGCAAAGTTTTCAGGTTTAGTAAGCGTTGACAAAAGGGCAAACAGACTTGTCGCTCGCAAACGCGTCTCAGAGCTCACAGGCATCGACCTAACAACACTTGACAAAGAACTTATTCCAATCGAGAACGCTTGGGCAGTAACCGACCATACAAAAACATTGAGCTTCATGCTAAGTGAAGGCGTTGTACCATCTAACATACAAGAAGGATACTTAGCACGGCTTCTATTTCGACGGGTTTACCGTTTAATGCGTACCCTAAATATGGAGACAACCAAACTCTACGACATCATAGACATGCAGACAAATTATTGGGGAAAAGATTTTCCACGCATAAAAGAAATGCAAGACGAAATTATCGAAATGCTTAAAGTTGAAGAAGAAAAATTCGTTGAAACACTCAAACGCGGCGAAGGCATGGTTAAACGAATTGCAGCTGATTTGAAAACCAAAGGTACTGGCAAACTTCCAATGGACACATTGACTGAACTATATGATTCGCATGGTCTTCCACCAGAAATAGTTAAGCAAGCTGCCGAAAAAGAAGGCGTGGAAGTAGAAGTTCCAGAGAATTTTTATGCGCTAATCGCTAACCGCCACATGCAAGCGCCAAAGCCTGTTGAGGAAGAGGAGTCAAAGGTCGAGGCAACTCTTGCGAAGGTTGTTGAGCAGTTACCGGCAACTGAGATGCTATATTACACTGATGTTTACCAAAAAGAATTCAAGGCCAAAGTTCTCAAAATCATAAACGACACGTATATAGTATTAGATAAAACCTGCTTGTATCCTGAAGGTGGAGGACAACCTACTGACCAAGGCTGGATAATCAGCGATGAAAAGAAGTTTGAAGTTGTTGACGTTCAGAAAATTGGTAAAGTAATAGTTCACAAACTCAAGAATCCAGCAACCCTCATGGAAGGAAACATAGTTCACGGTGTACTAGATTGGGATAGACGATATTCTCTCATGAAGGCGCACACAGTAACTCACCTTATAAATGGAGCCGCAAGAAGGGTATTGGGCGAGCACGTTTGGCAATCCGGCACCCAAAAAGGGTTAGAAACATCAAGACTTGACATCTCGCATTACAGGCGACTAAGTCAAGAGGAAATCCACAAAATCGAAACTCTCGCAAACCAAGCCATCGGCGCCAACATGAAAGTTGAAACCACATGGCTTCCACGCAATGAAGCAGAATCACGCTATGGTTTTAGACTCTATCAGGGTGGAGCCGTTCCAGGCAAAGACATCCGTGTTGTGAAAACTGGTGATTGGGATGTTGAAGCATGCGCTGGAACCCATTTAGGACACACTAGTGAAGTGGGTTTTGTTAAAATTGTTTACACGGAGCGTGTACAGGATGGCGTAGAACGTTTGGGTTACGCAATTGGACTTAAAGCGTTAAAAGCAGTACAGAATCAGGAAGATTTATTGTTAAAAGTTTCCGAAGCTTTAACTGCTCCAATCGACAAACTTGACAAAACCGCTGAAAAAGTTATTAAAGAACTCAAGGAAGCCAACGTAGAGAAACGCCGCTTAATCAAAGAAATAGCAGCAAAAGAAAGCTTAGTTGGGCAGACACAAGATTGCCAAGACACCTTAAAAATAGATGGAATAACACTTATAAAACGAAACTTTGGTGAAATAATCGAAATTGATAGAATGCTAAAAACTGCAAGTGAAATCATAAAACACGACGAAGCCACCGTTACAATCTTCTATGGTTCAGATGCTAAAACATGCAAGCTTATGGTTATGGCGGGGGAAATTGCGGTTAAAAAAGGCGTAAATGCAGGCAACATAGTCAAAGAAGCTGCACCAGTTTTTGGCGGTGGAGGCGGTGGAAGACCAAGTTTTGCTCAAGGAGGAGGAACAAAACCCGAGAAGTTAGCGGAAGCAGTGGAAACAGCACAGGAAGCAGTTAAGAAACAACTCAGCCTATAATCTTATCATAAAATATCCTTGTTTAAAAATTGAAATATTTACAAAGAAAAACTATAGTGAGGGCACAATTTTAAATACTGATCAAACGTTTACCGTTTATTCAACGGAGTAATTAGTTTGGACGAATTCAAAATAGTAATAATCGTAGCCATACTAGTCTCCCTTGCAACCTTAGGAACTATTATTTACATTTCTGAAGATTCAATAAACAACGCTAAAATACCTGACGTTGAAAGAGGATTAGTAAGTTCAAAAGCTCCAGTTTCAGATAATCTCCCAGCAAAGTATACAGTCACACTTTCAAGCGATCAAAAATTGTACATCTTAAATAATGCTACCTTGTACGACAACATAATCGTTAACCAAAGTTATGTTTTTGATTGCCGCGTTGATCTCAACAACAAAATGACAATTATAAACCATGCCACACTGATTCCGCCCAGCAATTCAATTCCATAATTTTTATAATTGAAACTTGCAATATTTTTCATGTAGATAGATGCATATTTTTCACTCTACGTCGCAAAATATATAAGCACGAATACACACGTGTGCTCCAGGTGAAGCGTGCAATAGCACGTTAACACTGGTGAACATATGCGAAGAAGTTTAACAGTTACCCCAGAAAACGACAAAAATATCTTGCTAACAAAGGGACGATTCCTGACTGGAGACTCACCATTCGACATAGACTACACAACGCTTGTCAACATATTCATAGAATTGGGACACAAACTAATGACAACAGCTTGGAACGACAGCAACCCCCACACCCCTGAAGTCGTAATAGACAAAAAAGAGATTGTAGAATCCTTCAAAAAACACGCTTTCAGCTCTGAACTCAAAGAAGAATCAATCGGAGACCAATTTACCGAAATAATCTTCAGAAAACTGGTTGAACAATCAGGCATAGCATCAAACGAACATAAACCTACGGCTGCCTTGCCTGCCGAACAACCAAACAATATAGATGCAAAAAACCAAAAATACATCTCATAGAGATAAAATAAGAGGAAAAATCCAAAATGGTTGATGAACAAGAGTCCAAGTCAGCTAACTTTGAAGAACGCCTCGACTGCGAAAAGAGACGTTCTGAAGATTACCTGACAAGACTAAAGTATTTGCAGGCAGATTTCGAAAACTTCAAGAAACGCAATGACCGAGAAGCGGAGCAAATAAGATGCTATGGTAACGAACGCTTAGTCATTCAACTATTAGACGTCGTTGATGAACTGGAATTAGCAATAAAGAATGGCGAAATCTCAACTTCCCCGAATTCTCTCATAGAGGGTGTGGAATTGACTTTAAAAAAGCTCAGAAAAGTTCTTGAGCAAGAAGGGGTATCAGAAATAGGTAACCCTGAAGGCAAAGTTTTAGACCCCTCATGTCACAACGCTATCGCTGCTGAAGAACGAGATGATTTAGCGGACTCTACAGTAATTGAAGTAGTAAGAAAAGGATACGTTATGAAAGGCAAAGTCATTCGACCAACAATTGTCAAAGTAGCTGTTAAACCAAAAAATAATCAAAATCTTAGTAATCAAAAGGAGGAAAAAATTAATGAGTAATCAAAAAACAAATGAAAAAGTATTAGGTATCGATTTAGGAACAACCAATTCAGCTGCCGCCATATATGAAGGCGGACATGCCACTGTGATTCCAAGCGCAGAAGGCCCAACTATGGCGGGAAAAATGTTCCCATCAGTTGTCGCATTCACAAAAGATGGACAACTTCTAGTTGGTGAATCAGCAAAACGCCAAGCAACAACCAACAGCGAAGGAACCCTTTTTGAAATAAAACGCAAAATGGGGACAGACTACAAAGTAAACGTTTACGGAAAAGAATATAGTCCACAGCAGATTTCTGCGTTCATTCTGCAGAAAATAAAGAAAGATGCGGAAACCTACCTAGGCGGTTCAATCAATAAAGCTGTTATCACAGTTCCAGCACACTTCAATGACAACCAACGTCAAGCCACCAAAGATGCAGGCGAAATAGCAGGATTCCAAGTTATGCGCATCATTAACGAACCCACAGCCGCATGTCTAGCATACGGCATAGACAAACTACAAAATGAAATGAAGATCCTCGTGTTTAGCTTCGGCGGCGGAACCCATGACGTGACCGTGATGGATTTTGGCAAGGGAGTCTTCCAAGTGCTTAGCACAAGCGGCGACACCCAGTTGGGCGGAACAGACGTTGATAAAGCAGTTATGGACTACATAGTGGGCGAGTTCAAACGCCAAACCGGAATCGAAGTTAGCGGCGATAAGATGGCAATGGCACGACTTAAAGAAGCAGCAGAAAAAGCGAAAATCGAACTCTCAACTTTGATGAGTACCGACATTGACCTACCATTCTTAACTGCAGACGCTTCAGGACCAAAACACCTAAAATTAACCTTAACCCGAACAAAACTGGAATCTTTGGCGCAACCTGTTGTTCAAAAAACCCAACGAACCCTTGAAAAAGCCTTAGAAGATGCAAAATTAACGCCACAGGGAATCGATAAAATCATCCTAATAGGCGGCATGACCAGAATGCCCCTAGTGCAGAGATTTGTTGAACAAATCCTTGGCAAATCACCTGAACGCGGTCTTGACCCCATGGAATGCGTTGCTATAGGTGCAGCCATCCAAGCAGGAGTTATCACAGGCGAAGTTACAGATCTGCTGCTCTTAGACGTTACTCCCCTTACCCTCGGACTTGAAACAATGGGCGGTGTATTCACAAAAGTAATGGATAAGAACACCACCATTCCAACCAAACGCAGCCAAGTCTTCACGACAGCCGCAGACTTCCAAACTGCAGTAACCATCCACGTGCTACAGGGTGAACGAGCAATGGCAGCCGACAACGTCTCACTAGGTGAATTCAACCTCGTCGATTTGCCTCCAGCACCTCGCGGAGTCCCTCAGATTGAAGTGACTTTTGACATCGATGCCAACGGAATTATGAATGTAAGCGCTAAAGACCGAGCCACAGGAAAAGAAGCAAAAATCCGAATAACAGCCTCAACTAAACTCAACAAAGACGAAAAAGAACGCCTAATCAAAGACGCTGAACAATACGCTGAACAAGACAAGAAGAAACGAGAAGAAGCAGAAACACGTAACATGGCCGACAGCCTAGTCTATACCGCAGAACGCACAAAGAGCGACCTTGCAGGAAAAATCAGCCCCGAAGAAGTCTCCAAAGTAGATGCAGCGGTAACTGAACTCAAAAACGCATTAGCAAGCAATGATATGGTAGAGGTCAAAGCAAAATCCGACGCTCTGCAGAAGGTTCTACAGGAAGTCGGAACCAAAGTCTACCAGCAAGCAGCAGCCGAAGCAGCTAAACAGCAAGAACAACAGCCAGGCGGTCAACAAGCAGGTCCACAGGAAGCGGGTCCAGAGGTTCCTCCAAATGTCGGATCAGAACCAGAAGATCAAGGTGCAGGCGAAGAAAAAGTAGTTGACTCTGAAGACTATAAAGTAAAATAAAAACCAAATTTTTCTTTTTTTATTTATTAAAAAACCTTGGATTACAGTTAAAAGACATCTGCTAAATCACGATAAAAAAACAAGGCGAAAACGGGGAAATGGTATAAAAGGCAGACTTGAGCATCCTTACAAAAGATATTAATTAAAATTTAATTTAGCGGTAAACCTAATGGCTGAAAAACGAGATTACTATGAAGTTCTTAGCGTACAAAAAGGCGCATCCAAAGACGAAATCAAGGATGCTTATCGAAAGTTAGCGATGCAGTTTCATCCTGATCGCAATAAAGAAGCTGGCGCCGAAGAGAAATTCAAAGAAATCTCTGAAGCATACGCTGTACTTAGCGATGATCAAAAACGTCAGCAATACGATCAGCTTGGCCATTCAGGTTTTGACCAAAGATATAAACAGGAAGACATTTTCCGAGGAGCAGACTTTGACTCAGTTTTCAGAGACATGGGTTTTGGAGATGTTTTCCGCAGTATTTTTGGTGGTGGAGGAGGTTTCAGTGGGTTTGGTGAAGAACGAAATCGAGGACAAGACCTCGCTTACAACCTTGAAATTACCCTTGAGGAAGCCGCCAGAGGCACCGAAAAAGAAATTGAAATTCCAAGGACTGAAAGATGCGAAATATGCGGTGGGTCAGGAGCAAAACCAGGTACATCAGTTAAAATTTGCACACGGTGCGGTGGCGAAGGCAAAATTCAGAATATGCGTAAAGCTGGCTTTGCCATGTATGTCCAAGTGAATGCTTGTCCATTATGCAAAGGAAAGGGAAGATTAGTTGAGTCACCATGTAACAACTGTCATGGCTCGGGATTGGTTCGAAGGCGACGCAAAATCACTGTTAAAGTACCTATGGGTATAGATGAAGGAACTCAACTTAGGCTTCGAGGCGAAGGCGAAATGGTAGCTAACGGTGGCAATCCCGGAGACCTATATGTTGTCGTTCATGTTAAGCAGAATACACAGTTTATGAGGGAGGGTGATGACCTCTGGCATATAGCCTTCATCAATTATCCGCAAGCTGCACTTGGTTCAGAAATTTCGATACCAACTCTTGATGGACCTACAACTATTAAGATTCATCCTGGAACTCAACCAGGCGAAACCGTAACCCTGAGGGGAAAAGGGATGCCGAGATTCAGAGGTTATGGTAGAGGCGATTTACTGGTACGCATAGGAATTTCAGTTCCTGAGAAGCTTACAGGACCACAAAAAGCGCTTTTGGAGCAATTAGCCAAAGAGATGGGTACAGATGTCTCGAGAGGCCACAAATTCCACCTTTAACCTACACATTTACCTAAAAAGTAGATTGTTCAGCACCTTTAGTCCAAATCTTAGCAGAATGCTTTGTGCGCTAATAAATTATTAATTCTTAATTTTTTATACATAGAATATTTGAAAAAAATAAAAAGAAAGATTGTTTTTGGGTTTATTTCTTTACAAGTAGCTTTTGCAGTTCTGCGTACGTTGCTTTGATGTCTTCTATTGAGCCTTCGTCTTCAATGGTTGATGTATCGCCTAGTGGTGCGCCTGTTAAGACTGCTTTGAGGAGTCTTCGCATGATTTTGCCGCTTCGAGTCTTTGGCAATTTGTTTACGATGATGACTGCGTCTGGAGTTGCAATTGGACCAATTGTGGTTCGCACATGTTTTGTGAGTTCAGCTCTGAGTTCATCTGAGGCTGTGAATCCACTGCGGAGAACTACGAATGCTACTGGAACTTCACCTTTAACTGCGTCTTCTTTTCCCATGACTGCTGCTTCTGAGACTGCTGGGTGCGAAACTAATGCGCTTTCAAGTTCCACTGTGCCGATGCGGTGTCCTGCTACTTTGAGGACTTCGTCTGCTCTTCCAAGGAGCCAATAGTATCCATCTGGGTCGCGGATTGCGTAGTCGCCTGTGACGTAGATTCCTGGCCATCTGCCGAAGTATGCTAGTTTGAAGCGTTCGGGGTCCTTCCAGATTGTTTGCAACATTCCTGGCCATGGTGACTTGATTACTAGGTAGCCTTTGTTTTCTGCTGGAAGTGATTTTCCTGTTTCGTCGAAGATGTCTATGTTGACTCCTGGCATTGGTAGGGTTGCGCTGCCTGGTTTGAGTGGTGTTAGTTCTAAGCCTGCGGCTGGTGAAATCATGAATCCGCCTGTTTCTGTTTGCCACCAAGTGTCGATTATTGGTAGTTTTTCTTTGCCGATTACACGGTAGTACCATTTCCATGCTTCAGGGTTTATGGCTTCTCCGACTGAGCCTAGTAAGCGTAGGGTGCTGAGATCGTGTTTTAGTGGACAGTTCTTCGCCGAATTTCATAAACATTCGAACTGCAGTTGGTGTACCGTAGAGTATGGTGATGCCGTGGTTTTCAATCATTGACCACCATCGGTCTTGTGCTGGATAGTCAGGTGTGCCTTCGAAGAGAAATGCTGTAATTCCAAGGCTTAATGGTGCATATACGTTGTATGTGTGACCTGTAATCCAGCCGATGTCTGCAACACACCAGTAAATGTCTTCGTCTGTTGGGTTAAATGCCCATTTAAGAGTCCAGTAAGCCCAGACTAAATATCCGCCTGTGCCGTGTTGGACACCTTTTGGTTTACCTGTAGTTCCTGAAGTGTAGAGTATGAATAGTGGGTCAGTTGATTTCATGCTTTCTGGTTCAACGTAAGCGTTTGCGCCTGCGTTTGCCAATGCATCGTGGTACCATACGTCTCTGCCTTCTTTCATTTGGACTGGTTGGCCTGTTCGTTTGACAACGATGACTTTTTCGACGTTTGGCATGAGTGATGATGCACGATCAGCATTATCTTTGATACCAACTGGTTTGCCTCTTCTAAAAGAACCATCGGCTGTTACAAGGATTTTTGCGCCGCAATCGTTTACTCTATCAGCTAATGCTTCAGCGCTGAATCCTGAAAACACCACTGTGTGAACGCCTCCGATTCTTGCGGTTGCAAGCAGAGTTATTGGCAAGCTCTGGGATGACTGGCATAAAAACGGCGACACGGTCACCTTTTTTAACGCCATAGTCTTTGAGTACTTTTGCAAGTTTGTTTACTTCACGGTATAATTGATAATAAGTGTAAGTTTTTACTTCACCCATCTCGCCTTCCCAAATGTAGGCAAGCTTGTTTTTGCGGTTGGTCTTTACGTGTCTGTCTAATTGCGTTGTAGCAAATGTTGAGTTCTCCATCAGGGAACCAGTTGTAAAATGGCGGGTTCGAATCATCCAAAATTTTAGTTGGAGCTTTGAACCAGTCGATGGCTTTTGCTTTTTCTGCCCAGAACTCTTGAGGGTTCTTAATTGATTTTTCCCATTCTGCTTTGCGTATGTCTCCGTTAGAAATTTTTGCAATACTTGGACTATATCTTTCGTTGAAAGGTAAACTAGCTTCTGACATATGCTCTCATTCCTATAGATGCTGGGTGGAAATAGCCTCAGGGAATATAAGTTTTTTCAGTGGTTTTTTATAAAATATAAATGAAGTGCTAAGTTTTGGAATATTTATGTTTAATATTAGGCTTCTTTGGTTTAACAGGTCATTAAGTCATACAGGTGTAAAACAAGTAAAAAATTAAAAAGAGTGGAAGATTCGGTATTTTTTATGGAAGGGATAGGCAAAACTGTTTTTTGGCAGGTTTCGTTTAGGACTTCCGCAATCCTATGTATATCGCACAGGATCGCAATTGATAACTTCGAAGCAGGAATTCTTAAGCGAAAAAGATTTAATTAACGAGTATTAGAAAAGTGCGCTAGTGACAAGCATTTGGCAACCACAAATAATTCAAATATTGAAGCAAAAGTAATGAATCGATGGGTCATTGTTATTGGCGGCATCTTGATACAACTTGCTTTAGGAGCGATTTATGCATGGTCAGCATTTACGGGTCCTTTGCAAGGATCACCACCAAGCGTACTCAGCGAATTCGCCTTTACGAAAACTGAAACCCAAGCAATCTTTAGTGTAGGTCTTCTAGTTTTTGCAATTTTTACCATAATCGGCGGTAGATTGCAAATTAAACATGGACCAATGAAGGTGGCCTTAATTGGAGGTACTTTGCTTGGTTTAGGCTACATACTTGCATCGTTTATTGGGTCAAGTTTTATTGGAAAACTAATTTTCATTGGTGTAATCTCTGGCGCAGGAATTGGATTGGCTTATGTGGTACCAATTGCAACCGGTGTAAAATGGTTCCCTGACAAAAAAGGCTTAGTCAGCGGACTTGCAGTTGCTGGTTTTGGATTTGGGGCATTCATTTGGATCCTTTTAGCTAACCCACCCAGCATTCTTGGATTTAGCGGGTTAATCAGCAAACAATCAGGCGCATTCGCCTATACTGTTGCAAATGTGGACTTTGCATTCCTAATTTACGGCATTACGTTTCTTGTTCTAGTCATTCTTGGATCACTAGTCATGAGAAATCCGCCTGCAGGCTGGAAACCAGCAGGATGGAATCCACTCCAAGCTAAAACCGGAAAAACAACAGGATTTTCATTAAAGCCAAAAGAGATGCTAAAAAACAAGAGTTTCTATCTTCTCTGGATTATGTTTCTAGTTGGAGCGCTTGCAGGTTTAATGGTTATAGGTAATGTTCAAAATTTCGCAAAAAGTACTGTGGATGGCTTTACCCTCGCTAAAGGATTTAGCCTTCAGGAAGCTGCAGACTTTGCCGTTATTGGAGCAGCAGTCTGTCTACCTATTTTTAATGGCGCTGGTCGAATAGTCTGGGGGTTAGTTTCCGATAAAGTTGGACGAGGCAAATCACTAATCGCTATGTTCGCATTTCAAGCTGTAATGATGACAGTATTTTTCTATACTACTTCAAACCCTATTTTATTCTACGTTGTTGCAGCATTAATAGGCTTTAACTTCGGTGGCAACTTTGCGTTATTCCCTAGTAGTTGTGCTGATTCATTTGGAGCGGAAAATCTCGGATTAAACTACGGCTTCCTCTTTACTGCCTACGGAATAGGTGGTATCGTAGGACCGATTCTAGCCGGTCTAGTACAAGATGCAGGTCTAAGTTTCTTGTATGCATTCATTCCTGCAGCCATAATGTGCGTAGTCGCTGTCGCGTTAGCATTTGTCTATCAAAAAAGCCCAAAACAATGCATATAGTGTGAAATAGACTCACACTTCCACTCTTTTATGAGTTATTTCTTAGGAATACGAATAGAACTATTGTCATCTACTTTTCTTAAAAAAAGAAAAACAATAAATTTTAGATTATTTGTGTTTTATTTTTTCGAAAAAAGCCAAAGTTTGACTAGGCACTGTCACTGTTCGTGTTTCAATATCATTAAATGTGACTTTTTCAAGATTTTCAGGCTCTTGCTCAAATTTTTCAAAAGCCTCCATATTAGGTGTATCATAAACTGCCCATGTTTTATGTCCCCAACGGTCAGTCCATATTCCTACAACTTTGAGTTCATGTTTAGCGGCTAAGACATCTACTTTCTTGAGCCAATTCATCATTGTCTGCAGATTCTTCGGGTTACCTATTGGACAACTTTCAGGGGAATGGGAATAAATTTGTAATACGTACATGTGCAGTTCCTCTTTTTTTAATCTACTTATTCACAAATCATTTCTCACAAGTTTAAACACTTTTCGAACAACAAAACAAAGAAACATTTTACAGGTCAAGGAGTTAACAAATAAAAATATAAACAAGCCTAAAAAAGCCAAGGCTAGACTTGTTATTTTTTCAACAGATATTTCTCTTTTTGTAACGAAGCTTTTTGGCTTCGTCTTGGTGAATTCTTTTCCCGCGATCTTCAGATTTTTCTCCGTCTACTTGTGACATATTTGCCAACTTCTAGCGCTGCAAAGACTATGCCTGCATACAGAGCGGCGATTGCCCAATCTATTAGTTGAGGCGTGTGCACGTCGAAGAGAGCTTGAATACCGGGCACGTAAAGAACAACTAGTTGCAAGGCAAATGACGAGAAGACAGCTAACCAGAGGTATTTGTTCTTGAACGGCCCAACTTTGGCTATGGGATACTTGAAAGAGCGCGCTGAAATGGCTATGGTTAATTCCATTGCGATCATGGCAGTGAACAGTTGTGTTCTAGCGTTTAGTAGATTGAGTTCACTTTCCCAAGGCATGTGTGAGAAGAATGCCAACAAGAGCAAAACCGTCATGAAGATTGGCACTAATGTCAGGTAAGCTTTGACATCTTTGGTAAATATGCTCTCTTTGGGCTTACGTGGCTTTCTCTCCATCAAATCAGGATCACCAGGGTCGATGCCTAGGGCTATTGCGGGCAATCCATCTGTGACGAGGTTTATCCAAAGTATTTGAACAGCAGTTAAAGCAATTGCGGCACTGCCGATAAGTTCTACATCTGACCCAGGTGACAGCCATCGGGCGAGGTATGGGACGCTAACCACCGCGAAGAACATAACTAGGATTTCCATGATGTTACACTGCAGCAGGTAGGTGAGGTATTTTTTTATGTTGTCGTAGATTTCTCTGCCTTCTTTAACGGCTTTAACAATGCTGGCAAAGTTATCATCTGCCAGAACCATGTCAGCTGCTTCTTTAGTAACTTCGGTGCCTGAAATACCCATAGCAATTCCTATATCACTCATTTTAAGTGCGGGCGCATCGTTAACTCCATCACCAGTCATTGCTACGACTTCGTCTTTTTTCTTCCATGCCTTGACAATTCGAGTTTTATGTTCTGGGGCTACTCGGGCATAAATAACGACTTTTTCCACTACTTGGGCAAGTTGTTCATCGGTCATTCGCTCTAGCTCGTCACCAGTCAATACTTGACCTTCTTCCGCGTTTTCACCCAGCAAGTTGAGTTCCTTGGCAACGGCAATTGCGGTGAGTTTGTGGTCGCCTGTTATCATAACTACGCGTATTCCAGCGTTTCTGCAAATACTTATGGCGTCTTTAACTTCTAAGCGGGGTGGATCTATCATGCTCATTATCCCGACAAAGACGAAATCCTTTTCGATTGTTTCGTCGAATTCATTTGAAACATTGGGCAGTTCTTTGTATGCAAAACCTAGGTTTCGAAGGGCTTGCAATGCCATGGCTTCAGTTACTTTGTGGTGTTTGTTGCGGATTTCATCAGTTAATGGTTGAACTTTGCCCTCCAAAAAGATCTTGCTGCATCTTTCCAACACGACTTCAGGAGCGCCCTTCATATAAGCAACTTTTTTGCCTGAGGTAGTGTGTATTGTGGTCATGCGTTTTCGCTCAGAGGAGAATGGAACTTCGGCGATTCGCGGTTCTTGGGCATCTAACTCTTCTTTTCTGATGCCGGCTTTCTCGGCGGCGACGACGAGTGCTCCTTCGGTTGGGTCGCCTTTTACTGTCCATTTACCAGACTTGGGATCCTTTTCAAGGTTAGAGTCATTACATAGAACCGCAACCTTCAGCATAGTTTTGAGGTATTCGTCAGGGATTACTTTTTTGTCTTCAAAGAGAAATTCGCCCTGAGGAGCGTACCCTATGCCTGTTAATTTGAAGGCTTGGTCGTTAACGTAGATGCGTTGAACTGTCATTTCACCTTTTGTCATGGTGCCTGTTTTGTCGCTGCAGATAACGCTAGTACTTCCAAGTGTTTCCACAGCGGGCAATCGTTTAACAATTGTATTGACTTTAGCCATACGGTACATGCCTATGGCAAGAGCGCCTGTTATGATGGCAGGTAACGCTTCAGGAACTGCGGCAACCGCTAAGCTAATAGCCCATAAAACCATTTCGAGGATGGGACGGTTTTCAACAACTATACCGACGACTCCTACGCTAATAGCAACAACTACCGCTAGGAGACCTATCCATTTTCCTACATTGCCCATTCGTTTCTCCAAGGGTGTTTTCTCTTGGGGTGACGCTTGAACCATTTCAGCGATTTTTCCAAATTCTGTTTTCATACCAGTGCTAGTGACTAATGCTTTGCCTCTTCCGTAAACGACTGCTGTTCCAGTGAAAATCATGTTGCGTCTGTCGTTTAGCAGTGTCTCTTCAGGAAGCGGTATTGTGGATTTGTTTACTGGTGCAGATTCCCCAGTTAATGATGCTTCATCAGTTTTCATTGTGAAAGCTTCCAGAAGCCTAGCGTCTGCAGGAATCTTGTCGCCAGTGTAGAGAAGAATTATGTCTCCGGGTACAAGTTGGCTGGCAGGAATCTTGATCTCTTTTCCCTCACGAAGAACGCTCGCAGTTGGTGCTGTCATCTTTTTGAGGGCCTCCACTGCTTTTTCGCTTCGGTATTCTTGTGAGAAACCTAAAACTGCACTTGCTATGACTATGGCAAGGATGATTATTGCGTCGGTTGCTTCGCCTACTGCGAAGGAGAGACCTATTGCTAGAAGTAGAATAATCATAAGGACATTAGTGAACTGTCCGAGCAGAAGCTTCAGGGGTGACTTGCCTTTTTCTTTCTTGAGCTCGTTTAGTCCATGCACTACTAGTCGTTCTTGTGCATCCTGTGCAGTTAACCCCGTGTTGGTTACGTTTAATTCTCTGACTGCTTCTTCAGTTGTTTTACTATGCCACTGTTTAGCCACGTCTATTACCCTGCTCCTAATTAGAAGGGTGACATTTAAGATTTCACGTCAATTTTTTGTAGTTAAATCTACAAAAATAATAAGATTAGGATAGAATGCTCAGATATAGATGAATTGTTTAATGAAAGAGTGGAGTTAATTAAAGAACTGGAACCGTGGCATGTAAATAATCACAATTTCAAATTAGATCCTTTTCTTCAATAGTGGTTTCAGGGTGTTTTTGATGGTAGATTCTGCTTTGTAAGTAAAGCGAGATTCCTCCGACCACCAGTACAATTAGGCTTAGCAAATAGAGCGCCCAAGTTAAAACTAAACCGTTGCCAACTATGCTTTTTTGCCATTCCCATGGAAAACCAGTCAGGTTTCCAAGCGGCCAAACTCCGATTACCTGGTACGTAAAGCCAAATGCTGTTAAAATCATAGCGATGTATTTTTTATTGTCTGTATCTTCGAGACTTATTCCACGTATGCTATAAAGGCAAAGCATTGCAGAACCTATAATGAGCGAAGGAAAACTTGTGAAGAAATAGATTAGGTTGATGAAACTACGTGGCAACAGAGTGTTAATTGATGATGGTGGATAACTGGTTATGTCTTTGCTCCAATCAGTTAGGCTCCAACCACTAAGCAGTACTGATGACAAGTAGAATGCGCCATAAGCGGCTAAGAATAATCCAAGAGACGCTTTATGACCTTTAACGTAATGGGAAACCCTGAAGGTGTACCTTGTTTGTTTACGATTTATATCGTTCATTGATGCCCTGGCTTTTTAGATGTTTATGGCTCTATAAGATATATTAGTTTTTAATAACTTGACTGTGGGGCAGTTGCAACTTTAGCTTGGTCTTTTTGTTAGCCAAAAAGTTCTAATGGCTAAACAACACTAATTAAACTGTAAATTTTAAGGTGTTTTAATGAAGTTTGAAACCAAATTCCAAGAGATTATAACCCGCACTCATGATGTAACAAGCTTTAGGTTCCCCCGACCTGCAGAGTTGGATTATAAGCCGGGACATTTTTTCTTTGTAACCTTGAAACAAGGAGAGAAAGAGTTAAAGAAGCACTTCAGCTTTAGCAGCAGTCCAACAGAAGAAAACCATATTGAATTCACAAAAAAATTTACTGACCACGAGTTTTCGCTGGCTTTAAAAGCCGCAAAAGTTGGCGATTGGGCAAGGATAGATGCGCCCTATGGGCAATTCACTTTTGAAGGTGAATACCCAAAAATTGCTTTGCTTGGAGGAGGCATCGGAATAACTCCTTTTATGAGTATATGCAAAAACGCCACAGATAAAGCCTTGAACAGTAAAATCACACTCTTTTATGGTTGCCGCACAGAAAAAGACTTGACATTCAAAAAAGAACTTGAGGAATTAGCGGAGAATAACAAGAATTTAAGGCTAGTTTTAATTGTTAGCGAACCCACGGCACAATGGAAAGGAGCAAAAGGCATAATTAACGCTGAGATTGTAAAAGAACGTCTTCCCGATTATAAAGAAAATGTGTTTTTTACTTGCGGACCGCCGCCTATGGTTGAAGCAATGGAAAAACTCGTATTAAACTTGGGGTTACCTAAAGAAAAATTGAAACGTGAGTACTTTACAGGTTATTAATAGAGTAAAAGAGGTTTAAGGATAGAATCTGCGTGTGGTTCTTGGGAACGGAATAGCATCGATAATGTTGTCTAAGTCAAGCATCCAAACCAATAGTCGCTCCAAGCCCATACCAAAACCGACATGAGGCACGGTGCCGTAGCGTCGTAGGTCAAGATACCACTCGTAATCTTCAGGCTTCAAACCCTGCGCCTTCATTCGTTGGGTAAGTATGTCTTTGTTTTCTTCTCTTGCACCGCCCGTGCTGATTTCACCTATTCTGGGCACCATCATGTCCACTGACATTGCAACCTCTGGGTGGTCACTATATGTTTTGCAGTAGAACGCCTTGATTTCAGTAGGGTAATCGTAAACAAAAAAAGGCTTGCCAAAGTCTTCGGCTAAAACCTTTTCATCTTCGTAACCTAAGTCTGATCCCCAGGCTAAAGCTGGGTTTTTTGGTTTAAGACGTTCGATTGCTTCCTTGTAGGTTATTCTTGGAAATGGAGTTTGAACAGCTTTTAGTTTCTCGATATCGGCGCCTAGCTCCTTGAATTGATTTTGGCATTTTTCGCCAATGGTATGGCAGACATATGTCATTAAGCCTTCTTCAAATTTCATTAGATCATTCATGTCAGCAAAAGGCCATTCACCTTCCATGTGCCAGTACTCAGTTAAATGACGTATGGTTCGGCTCTTTTCAGCACGGAATGATGGTGCAATGCAGTAGACGTTTTCTAAGGAGTAAATGAGTATTTCAAGGTAAAGTTGGCTGCTTTGAGTTAGGTATAGTTCTTGGTCAAAATATTTCAAGCCAAACAGTGTTGAGCCCCCTTCAACTGCTGCTGAAATGAACATTGGAGGTGAAACTTCAGTGTATTCTTGGCTTTTGAAGTATTCTCTTGCGGCCTCTATAACTTCGGCACGAACCTTCATTACCAAATTCATTTTTCTACTTCTTAGCCATAGGTGACGCATGTCACGAATGAACTCTTCACTTTTATCTTTAGAGATGGGGAAAGTGTCTGCTAAACCAACAATGCTTACGGTGTCTGCACCTATTTCAAAGCCGCCTGGAGCACGTTTATCCTCCTTTGCAGTGCCTTCCAGTATGAGTGAAGATTCTATTGTGAGTTTTTGTGCTTCCGCCCAGCTTGGGCTGGTCTTCTTTACAGTACATTGGATAAAGCCTGTTGAATCACGAATTATTATGAAAATGAGCTCTTTTCCTTCGCGTTTGCGGTAAACCCAACCGCGAATAGCAACTTTCTGGTCTGTGCAGCAGCCTTCTAAGATTTTGTTTATTTTAACCAAAGCCATCGGGCATCAACCATTTCCATTTAATACTTGATTTCCAACCTAAATGCCTATCGATTCCCAGTTTCAACTTTAAAATAATATTTGTCTCTGAGGGTCAGCGATTTTGAATCCAGCTTATAACAATAGGAAATGATCAATCTTTATGTTTTCAGTAAGATATTTTTAAAATCCAAGAGGAACACATTATTTCTTTCGGTTTTTCTTCTGCGAATTCGCATTATACCTGAAAAAATGGGGCTAATCACAAGAACAATCAGAAAGCCTTGATGAATGAAGCTATTCCAATCGATAAAGCCCTAGAAAATCTTGATTTGAAACTAAAAACCAAAGGTAATCATAAAACCTGCTCAACTAAACAGTATTTCTTCAGAAGGCAATTTAACATAAACATTTATTGCTCAAGATTTTCTATTAAATACGTAAAATTGAGAGGGTGTATGGGATAATGCTATCTCGATCAGCGGTAGTTAAACTTAAAGCAATTTTAATAATAGACTTGATGATTGTAGGCGCAGCTGCAGGAGTTTATCTTTATCTCCAAAACCAGGGGATCTTAACAAGTGCAACTAAACCAGCTACGTTTGTCCTAACAGACCTAATTGTAAATCCACTTGAAGCATTTGCTGGTGATGCAGTTCAAATTTCTGTTAATTTAACAAACACAGGCGATTTGGAGGGCAACCAAACTTTAAATCTTGAAATAAATAGTGCTATCATATCTACTACCAATGTTACTCTTGCAGCTAATTCAACAGAAATCGTAGAATTCACTTATATAGAAACTGTCGAGGGAAATTACTCTGTTAAAGTCGGAGATTTAACTGCGGCCTTAATTATTAAACCTGCTCCGCCAGAATCAAGCAAAATCTTGTTGTCTAACTTGGTAAGTTCTCCTTATGAAGTTTGGGCTAATGAAAACGTCACCGTCACAGCAAACGCAGTTAACCCATCAGGTGAACTAGACAAGTTATCTGTTAAAATTAAAATAGATGATGTAATTGTGGGCACTCAAGTTATATCATTAGAGGCAGGAACAAATCAAATCGTACAATTCACAGTTAACGTATCTTCTGCTGCAGAAGGAAAACACATAGTTGAATTAAACACACTAAAGGGATCCTTTTTTGTCGTGAAAACAGGTTATCATACGCTTATTATTAATCGCTCAGGCGGTGGCTCGACTCCTCTGCCATTTACATTAAACGGGGAAAATCTTAAGACCGCCTACCAAGCGGTTTTGCCAGTTGGAGAATTCAAAATTTCCGTTCCGGACCCATTCAGTGTTGGTACAGGAGTGTTAGGATTTTCGTATTGGAGCGATGGCGTGAAAACTCCATCAAGAACCTTCACGTTAAGCGAGCGCCTAATACTAGTTGTCACTTACACTTTGATCAGTGGTTACGCATCTTGCCCCTCCCTATATACGTGGAATGGAACAGGATATTCATATGTTACCGACGTTTCTAACCCAGGCTGGCTAGGATATATCAGTCACATTGACTCTGACGGAACTATTGTATTCGGCGGTGGAAACCCATGGGATTATGTAAAACTAGATAAGAACCTGCTGGCAACCAAAAACGGCAATTATGACTTGACTCTTGCACAGCAATGGGATGAACTCTACTATTTAGACTCAGCGTACATTATGGTCGTCGACCACCCAATTGGCACAAGTGTCTATACATCAATGACTAATTACCTAAACAAAGGTTCAACTGGCCAAATCTACACTGTGACTAACGGCACACTCCTATCGCCAGTAAACGCTACAAATGAACAGGGTGAAAACGTCCTGTCTCAAATCCTTGAGATAGATGGAGTATATACACCAGGAATAAATGGTGACCAAAGCCCATCTTGGAATAACATCACTATGAACCAGCTAACTTTAGATTTGGGTAATTTGTTCGATGCATCGCAAATAAAGCTTTTAATTACTGGAATGGTAGATTGGGGCTCAGCAGATCCATATTACGCGTGGATAAAAAGCTTCCAAGATGCAGCAGCTCAAGGATTAGTACCAAACGGCACTCAAATTATGCCTGCTCCATATATGGAAGTTAGAGACGTAAACGGTAACTGGATACGCATTTCACAAGACAGACAAATACCCATACCATCTGATTATAACGCTAGAACTTTTACCGTAGATTTAACAGGTCTGTTCCCCTCTGATTTAAATAACTACCAGGTTAGAATCACCAATTTCTGGAACGTAACCTATGATTACATCGGAATCGATACAAGCTTGCAACAAAATATAACAATACAAGAAATAGCGCCAACTTCAGCAATTCTCAATCAAATGTGGGACACACAATCTATCGCTTCAGGAGCGTTTACACGATACGGTGACGTCACTCCGCTAATGCAAAATGCTGACGACATGTACGTTATTGGTAGACAAGGCGACCAAGTTAACATGCAATTCTCAACCGTAGATCTCTCACCACTTGAACAGGGAATGGAAAGAGACTACTTCTTTGTCGTAGCTTGCTGGTTTAAAGATCCTCCGGAAAACTGGGGTTACGGATTTGACTTTACAGTTGACCCAATGCCGTTTATGGACATGAGTGGATTCCCGTATACAATCAATGAAAGCTACCCATACGATGCAGCACACTTAGCCTATATCCAAGAATACAACACTCGAATAATTATTGCACAATAACCCCCTAATTTTATTTTTTTTTGAAAAAACTGATATAATCCTCTTAAAAATTGCTTAGGCAAAATTTGTGTAAGATTTAAATGGAATAACAGCGTTATTTGCTCTAATCAACCTTACAGCGAGACCTCTTGCATGTCGTTGATACCTAATATCTCTAATCCTTATCTTGGAGCCTTTGCAGGAGGCTTACTGTATGGAATCGTGGTTTGCACGGCATCATGTCTTCCGATTGTTACAAGTTATATTGCAGGTGTCGGCGCTGGTTTTGGCAAGGGCGTCAAGATAACGTTGATTTTTAATTCTGGAAGAGTTTTGGCATATGCTTTGATTGGCGGCTTAATAGGGTTGTTTAGCGGTTTGTTGAGGTTTTTTATTTCAGACGCAGTCATTTCGCCGTTTCAAATTTACTCGTCTCTTGCTTTTGGAATAGTGACAATAGTGATTGGCGTTAGCATTTTCCTTAAAGCCAGAAAACCCTGCAACTGCGATTCCCACGACGCAAAAAACAATTTTACTACAGTCAAAATAGGCAGGTTTGGATTTGATGTAGGTGCTTTCTCACTTGGTTTAAGCAGAGGACTGATTGTGTGTCCTCCTTTAATTGCTCTTTTGATTTATTCTGTGCCTTTCGCTAATCCGCTTGGCAGCGTTGGAATAGCTGTATTATTCGGCTTAGGAACAGCTCTCTCACCAATTTTATTGTTGGGCGGGGTTACAGGTTGGTTATTAAATAAGGCGCCGCTTTTTCAGAAATGGATTTCAATAGCAGGTGGCTCTGTTCTCATAATTCTTGGAATAGTTACGATGGTGAGTTCATTAATTCAATTATCATAATGGGGGAGAAGATATGGCATTGGAAATAATTGGAGACCTATTGCGGCTAATAGTATTAGGGGGACTTGGAGTAGCGGGAATAATCGCTATTTTAGTTTGGAAGAAAAACCTCTCGACACGTGTTACTTTCCTTAGGCTAGTTATTCAAATGGTTGCTTTAGCCGCTATATTCTATGTGTTATCTTACACAATTCCGCCTCTAACAGGAGGATTGCCACCAATACAGTTTCTCTACTTGTTGATTGTTATATTTGGGATGACCCTTTTCTTGGGTAGATTCTTCTGTGGCTGGCTGTGCCCATTCGCTCTTATAATGGACCTTGAAAGCTTCTTAAGAAAAGCCCTTAAAATACGATACCGAATTATCCCCGATAGACTAAACATAATCCTCCACCAATCACGATACATCACATTACTATTCTTCTTGCTAACACCTGTAATACTTTGGTTCTTGGATCCTCAGCCTATAATGGTTTCGCCGTTGATGGCTCAACTCCTCGCTGGGCATTTCAAACCCTACAGTATATTGCTTGACCCACTGATTCCTTTTATTGTCCCATGGAAAGGTCAAGTTATTGTTGGCCAGATAAACCTAACCTATCCTTACGCTTTAGACATTATCACTTATGTAGGTGAAAACATCGGACAACTAATCGCAATCGCGTTTGTCGGGTTAACATTAGCAGGTGCATTTGTATTCAGGCGCGCTTGGTGCCGTTTCTGCCCCACAGGCGCCTCGTTGGCAGTTGTGAATAGATTTAAAGGTTTTAAATGGGCACCATTACTGCATATTAACAAGGATGAAGAAAAATGCACAAAATGCGGAGTTTGCAAAAGAGTCTGCCCAGTTCAAGTTAACGAAGTTTACGACCAGAAAGGTGGAAAAATAAAAACATCCCAATGCACGATTTGTGCACGTTGTGTAGAAATGTGCCCTTACGAAGGTACACTAAAAGTCGAGTTAGGTAATAAGACGTTGTTTAAATCAAGAAACTGGTTAGAACAATCAAAAAATGAGCGAGGAACATAGAAATGAATGAAACCGTTGGAAAAAGATACATGCCCGAAGTAACAAGAAAAGAAATTGACGAACTTAAAACCACAATGAAAACTGCTTCCCAAAAAGTAATGGCTGAAAACATTCAACGCATGAGAAAAGCTGACCCCAAAAGACCCGAAGCCATGAAGTACTTTGACGAAATCTCAGACCTTTTTGGCAAACGACAAGAGGAGATTCAGGCTGAGAAGGAGAAGGGCAAGAAAGTTATCGGTTACATGTGTCTATTTGCTCCGACGGAGTTAATTTTAGCAGCTGACGCTATTCCAGTAAGGGTAAACTCAGGTTGGTATGATACTTCCAAGTTAGGTGATAGAGTTGTACCTGTTGAGGTTTGCCCAGTTATCCGTTCAACCATCGGCGCAAAAATGATTGAGCTCTCACCTTTCCTTGAACAAAGTGATGCACTCATCAGTGTTCTAACATGCGACGGCATGACAAAACTCGGCGAGATTCTTAGCGATTACAAAACCATTTGGGGAATGAATGTACCTCGCATAAAAGATTCTACTCAGTCTCTTCGATTCTGGAATGACGAAATAAAACAGATGAAAACTCGGATTGAACAGTTTTCAGGAAACAAGATTACGCGTAAAAAGCTCAAAGAAGCAATCGAAATGAGCCATAGAGCAACAAAAGCATTTCGCCGCTTACAGGAATTGCGTAAAGGGGCACCTGTAATTATGGGCAGAGATGCTATGCTGGTAAATCAAACGTTTATGTGGGATGATAAAAAGCGGTGGACAGAGAAAACAGAGGCTTTGTGTGATGAATTAGAGAAAAGAGCGCAACGAAAAGATTGGGTTTGCGCACCTGATACTCCAAGAGTTATGATTACGGGCACACCAATGTTTTGGCCTGATAATTGGAAATTACCAAGTCTAGTTGAGGAATCAAATCCACAAGGCATCATTGTTGCTGATGAACAGTGTTCAGGCGAAAGAATCCTAAACGATCCGGTCGGCGTTGATGAATGGTCAATGGATGATATGCTAAATGCCATTGGAGAACGGTACTTGATGGCTTCCACCTGTCCATGCTTTACTAGCAAAGACGGTAACGAAGACAGAATCAACTGGCTTCTAAACAAAGTCAAAGAATGGAATGTTCAAGGTGTCATTTACTATGTGGTCCGAGGCTGCATGTTGTACGCTATGGAATATACACGTGTCAAGAAAGCTCTTGACAAAATAAATATCCCAGTCTACTACCTCGACACGGAATATACACGAGAAGATGTTGGGCAAATGAAAACTCGTATTGAAGCATTTCTTGAAATGCTAACTGCAAGAGCAGAAATTTAAAGGTGAATATATGATTACCGTCGGAATAGATCTTGGAACCCAAAGAGTACAAGTAATAGTACTAAAAGACGGCTCAGTAGCTTCAAGAGCACAAGCATTATCAGGATTCGACCCCACCAAAGCCGCTGAACAAGCAGTAGACGAAGCAATTAAAAAAGCAAACTTCAAACTATCAGAAGTAGAATGTTTCGCAGCTACAGGTTCAGCTATGGATATGGCACCTTATATGGCAAGAACCGTAAGTATGATGAGTGCAGATGCAAAAGCAGGCGTATTTCTATTTCCTAAAGCTCACACAATCATTGATGTTGGTGCAGAAGAGGCAAGAGCAGTAAAATGCGATGAAAGGGGAGTAATGGTTGACTTTGTTGTTAACGAACGATGCGCTGCGGGAGCAGGAGCATTCATTGAAGCGATGGCAAGAGCTTTGGAAGTAAAGTTGGAGGATATGGGTCCACTTGCAATTAAGGCAGAACGAGCAAGCCCTATTAATGCTTCATGTGTAATTTTCGGGGAATCAGATGTGGTTTCACTCATACATCGTCAAGAATCCAAACCTGAAATTGCACGAGCAGTTTACGATGCAATGGCTGATCGAATTTCATCTATGGTTCACAGGCTAGGACTAAACCCTGATATTATTTTGGTCGGCGGTGTAGCCAAGGATGTCGGCTTTGTTGCATCTTTGAACCGAAAACTAGGGATTAATGTAATGATACCCGAGTACCCCGAATATGCAGGTGCTTTGGGTGCGGCAATCATAGCAGCGACCCGGGTCAAGGAGGGGCAGAAATGAACGAAACAAGCACAGTAAAAGATACAGAGTTCTGGCGATGGAAAGAATATCACCGTATAATGCCAAATAAAAAATGGACAAATAAGGATCTTATTACCGCTGGAGTTGATGTAGGCTCAGTGGGTTCTAAAGCAGTCATTATGATAAATGGAGAAGCATATTCTTGGGGAATAACTCGCACAGGATCTAACAGTCCTGAAAGTGCGACAAAAGCATTAGACTATGCATTAAAAGATACTGGAATCAAAGCTAGCGATATAAAATACATCGTAGGCACAGGTTACGGTCGCGTTAATGTCCCAATGGCAAATAAAGCTATAACTGAAATCGCTTGTCATGCAAAAGGTGCAAACTACATTTGGGGACCAAGCGTTCGAACTGTACTTGACGTTGGGGGACAGGACATTAAAGCAATTCGCATAGACGAAACAGGTCGAGTAGTCTCTTTTCTAATGAACGACAAATGCGCTGCTGGAACAGGAAGAGGCATGGAAGTTTTCGCAGATTTGCTACAGATTCCAATCGAAGAAATAGGTGACATTTCACTTAAAGTTCAAAAAGAACCTGAGCCTGTAAGTTGCACATGTGTTGCCTTTGCTAAAACAGAAGCCATGGGATTACTGCGCAAAGGATGGTCTAAAGAAAAAGTCCTTGCAGCTTACACACGGGCTATGGCGGTTAGGATGGCTAATTTAATCAACAGAGTTGGCTTGGAGAAAGAACTGGTAGTCACAGGTGGCCAATCCAAAAATATTGGGATTGTCAGCAGAATAGAAGTTATACTAGGTATGAAGTGTCTCCCGACCCCTCGATGGCGGGATGAAGGCGCCTTAGACCCGATGGTTGCTGGAGCATTAGGTGCTGCCATTTTCGCCAAATCTCTCTATGAAAAGGCCCAAAAATCTTAGGTGATGGAATTGATTACTCATTTTGGTTACTGCGACGGTTCAGGCGAATACTACATCGTTATCGACTCAGACAAATGTAGTGGCTGTGGCAATTGTGTAGAAAAATGCCCTCAAAAAGCACTTAAACTGGAGACCGAGTTCATTGATCTTGAAGACAAAACCGTGGCAGTAATAAAAGAAGACCATAGAAAAAAAATAAAGTACACGTGCGCTTCTTGCAATCCTGAAAAAAACAGTACCCCCTGCATTTTGGCTTGTGAAACAAAAGCAGTTAGATGTATTTGGAACCCACGTTAATTTAAGCCTATAGAACTATACATCAATTTATTAATAAAAAAAATTAATAGATAGAGACGAAAAATGAAAAACAAAACGAGTCCTACAGACACTCAACACTCAAACCACCACTATTCATTCACTCCACTAATCACAACAGTAGCCTTCCCCTTGTTAATTGAACGACAAAAAAACGCGGAATCTATCCAGGAAAAAACACAAAAATCTAAAAAAATAAAAACGAAAGGCCTCGCAATATCCAAATACGAACTTTCAGATAATAAAATAAAGTTTTTCGATGCAAAAGGCTTCCCTAAAAAACATTGGGTCTTGCTAAAAGAAGTACTTATTCAAGAGATAAGTGCTGTGGAAAATTTTGATAACCAATTGAAAATAACATGGAACGAAGAAGTTTGCATATTTTTTTCTAAAAAAAATCCTGAATCAGTTATTTCGTTATTTGACCACATTCAGAACCTACTTGAAGAACGAAAGAAAGCTATAGAAAAAAACAAAAAATCATACTTAAGAAAAAATGACCTAGCGAAAGTAATCGACATTATTGAATTATCTTTTGACATTCTAATTGCATTAAACGAAAAAACTATAGATTGGATTCATTTGGAAGATAAAGCTGTAGGACTACTAGACAGTGGGATACTCGATGAAGGGGCATTTTTGAATTTGGATTTCGCAAACGTTTCTGCTGCCATAAAGAGCCGGATTGCCGAAGAAATATCCAAAGAAGCTTACGGCATCTTGAAATCTATTTATGAGTACTTTGATGGTTTAAAACCAGAAGAATACCAGACTGATGATAACGTGAACGTTCCGAATGCTAAGAACTTAATTTTGGCATACTATATGTTAAACGATGTTTTTCTTGGAACTGTGGTTGGTGAAGTGAATAATGAAAAAGAGAGTTTAGCGTTGGAAAGTGTTCTTTTAAATTTGTCTAGCGGATCAAATTTCAAGGCTAATCTTGAGGAGCTAAAGAAAGGCATTTATGGACTTGAATTTGAAATAGGTCATGATAGAAATTTTAAGGATATTAGGGCAAGTTTTAAAAAGTTAAGTCTGCTTTGAAGGACAAAACATAATAAATCAACACAGAGCCACAATAAACACAACAACACCGGATCAACAACCACTCCAATCCCAAGTTAAAACACAACCAACCTTTCCAAGTAACAAGACAATCGATGAACCAACTTCCACAATCATCATTAATGTACTGCGGTCTGAACAGATAACTGCTAGCCAACAAGACGTAACGATATCGATAAATTTTGTTTATTGATTTTTGCAGTGAGTTAGCATACCAACTGTTTTTTTGAGTTTTGTTGTTAATAGCCATAAGAAAAACCGCCAGAAGAAAATTAAGTACTGACAATCAATACAACAATGCTATCGTTATGATATTACTTCATAATTCGTTAGCTTTATCTATTGAAAGTGTCAATTGACTGTCAAAGGTGTGGAGTAGAAGAACTTGGATAAAAATCCACAATCAAAAGATGATGCGCTAGAGGCGCTAGACTTTATCGTTAACGTTCTCAAAGAACATGAAAAAGACCTAGACAAACTCATCAATGAGCTTGCAACGGTCACCGAGCAAATCGGCGACACCGGTGAATTAAGCGGTAAAGTGGAGAAAGTCGAAGCAAAAATAGAAACACTACAAAAAGAAGTAACAAACCTAGTTGGACATCTATCAGGTCTAACCAAAGAAGCATTCCCATCAGCAGTTACTAAGGAACAGCCAAATGAAACTGTTGCAGATACAGCGCACATTGGTCCTTCAGTGATTTTGCGCTGCAAGCAATGGGAAGATTTTCAAAATTTAGCTTTGAAAGTTCAAACGTTATCTTTCAGCTACAAGGAAGAGGAGAAGATTTTCCAGGCTAATGCAATAAAGGGTAATCAGATCATAATCTATAATGGTGCACTTCCTAAGCTTTCCTCCATTTTGAAAATGTGGTTGTCTAAACAGTTTGATATCCCAGAACGCAGTATTCTGGAAGGCGAATTAACTGTAGGCTAAATCTAAATCTCTGCTTCTTATTTTTGCTTCATAAAACATATATTAATTTTGCACAATCTTGAATCTTGTTAGTGATTGGAGGGAATGGTTAAGGTTGAAGGCTAACCAGTTGCCAAAAAAGCAATTTCCGTTTTCGAAGCCTTCTCCTTTCTCCTCGATACGGGTGGCTATTGGAAGCCAACACACATAACCAACCCTTCAATAAACACTAACTAAAATTTTCAGGTAATATTCTGCTTACTTTTCATATTTAACTTTATTTGAGAGAGGGGGTTAGTTGTTAGACTTATAATTTTTCTCCACAGATTCTTTATGAATTAAATTTGAGGTCTATGATAACTCCGAGCAAAATAGAGAACATCTCTATAAAGAAACGCTGACGGCGATTTAGACAAAGTAAATTTTGTTTTACCCCAGAACTCTATAATATTGTTTTCCTTTTGAATACCTTCACTCAACACCATGACAACGTTTCCTCAAGAACTCTTCGAATCCTACGCATTCAATTCCTTACTACTTCGAAGACTTTAATTTTCACCATAACACTACATTCAATAATTTTCAATAAAAGACTTCTCGTACAAAACTCTTGACTAAAAATAGTCAAATTTCCTTTACTGAGTTGTGTTTGTGTTTTTTGTGGTAGACCAACAAACCAGCAACCACCGCTAACAGAACTATGAGGGTCACAGCGACAACAATCGTGGTTGGGAAAAACTCTGTTTGTGGTGGTTTTGCACCAGTATTAATCGTAGGATGTTGAGTTGGGGAAAGTGTTGGAGTTTTTTCAACTGGTCGAACGTAAGAGTAATTTTTTACTACGTCATAGTTGAGAGTTGCCGCCATACTTCCAATTCCCAGGTCAGGCGCACCAGTTCCAACGTTGAATCTAAATCTGTAATCGCCTGTATATTCACAGACTACGTCAAACGAAGCATGATCTTTTTGATATGCTTCATATAGTACTATATCTGTTGGGCATTGTTCTAATCCTTCAATCTTGGAGACTTTAAATGCATACTGAACTGTTTCAGAGTTCCCTGTTTTAGCATCGGTCCAGGTGGGTATGTTAGAAACTGTAAAGTCGCCAACAAGCCTGTCGCCTTCGTTTGCGAAGACTGATCTTGAAACTGAAGCAGACTCAACAAGAGAAAACGATTCGGAATGCATCTGAGATGCTTGAACAAATCCGGCACAAGACCCTAAAAGCAGCAAAGAAATAGTTAAGAAAAGAGAAAATTTCAGAAATTTTCCCCTATACCTGTTTAAGTGTCACGTGGAATGCAGAGGGTCCGCCCGGAGGCACCAGGAAGAATATTGTGTAGCTTTGCTGTGTTGGTCCACCGAAGGTTTCTATGTAGGGTTGGTTGGCTTTTATCTCGAAATCAACGCTTTGTATATCGCTAATAATTGTGTACAGATCGCCTGCTGTACATGTATTGTTGGCTGCCTCATCCCAGTAGCCTTTGTAAATGTAAACATCAGTCCAGCCGTTTGCGCCGCCGGGCATCTTGGTAGAATTAACTGTTAATTGCCAGTTCTCGTTTGCAGCAACTGTGAATGGGATGTAAATTGTTGGCACTGAACTGTTTAGAAACCGTAAGCAATCACTTTTTGCGTTAACAGTAAAATCCAGTGCCCCTGTAGGCTGTTGATTGGGAGCCATCGAAGACTGCAAAATGAAAGCTGTAGGTAAACCAACAGCTATGACAAGTACAATAACAACTAATCCTATGATTTGATTTTTATTCATTATTTCCCCTCCTCTTTCATTTAGCTTACTTCGAAGTAATTATGATTTAAGGTTTTTCATAAAAGTTTCTTGACAATTATTTGGAGCAAATTAGCTGGAGTGGAACTCCAATCCCTGTGTGATTTAGGTGGGGAATCGAAATTGAACCCTCCACTCATTGGAGACATCATAGGCAACCCCTCTTTTTTAAAATCATTGATGTAAAGTTGAGTTTGTCAAGCTTTTCATTGGATTTTAGTTTAAAATAGTGCGTTTTTATCTTACATTTTAAATATAAAGTGCTGGTAGTTACGGGTAAGGAGACCAATTGTTGAATTCCCTTGGAAGAATAGTTGTGATTTTACTTGTCATTCTTTTAGCATGTGTACTTATACTGGATTTCACGTGTGAAAAATTTGTCGCCTCAGCATCGCCTTCCCAGAACTTCGCTCAAACACTTCAAACAAATGTAGACGGCAAAAACGTCAATCTCTTAATAAAAGGAAATGTATCGGCAACCCAAATCTCTAATCTCCGTTTTGAAACCTTAGAAGACTCGTACAATAATACGCACATCACATTTGATATAAGGGGACTAAACGGCTCGGCTGGTTTTGTGAACATGACTATCCCTAAAAGTGCATTACTTGGAGGAACAGAACCTACTGTAGCCACCAACGGTCGCAGACCAGAGAGTCAAGGATTCTTGCAAGATGAAGAAAACTTTTATGCGTGGTTTACAACACTCCCCCAGTGGGATAACAACGACCGAAGTTACGTAAATGTACTTTTTTTACTTGTTACCCATCGTGAGTCAAATCAATCATCATCAACCATTTGGACATTTTCTGGGATAGCGATTGTTTTACTTATAGTAGCAACAATTCTACTTTTAGTCAAATACAAGCAAACAACTATGAACTCTGGCAAATCAGCAAAAAAGGATCCCATTGAACCCTTCGCCAGTGGAAACCTCACCCGCAAACCCTTTTTTTCTTAAAATCATTGTGATAAAGTTAAGTTTATCAAGCTTTTCATTTAAAATTTAGTTTAGGCTTTTTTCTCTAAACGTTCTGTTTGTTTTGAGAGATGGATTTTCGATGCCTTCTAAAAAGCAAAAGTGCAATAATAATAGCTAACAAGAATGCTATCACTATGAGAGTTATACTAATTATAAGCAGATAGGTCGATGAATTAGGCGAACCATTGGTTGAATTTGGCGTGGTACTTTGATTAATAGTTGGTGTGGTAGTAGAGATTGCGTGTATAGCTATTGTTTGCGGATTGCTCCAATCGCTCGTTTGACCGTTAAATACATACGGAGCAGGGTTATAATGTGCATCACGACCTATGTTGCCCAGCATTGCTTCAACTTCAATATCGTTTTGAGTACCGAGTAACAGAAAATTTGATTGAACAGTAATTGATATGTTGGTATACTCAGAGTCTGTTGATTGTTCAGGATAAGTTTGATAAGAATAAAACAGTCGGTCAAGAGGATATATCGAACTGTTATTCCCTGCATTATGGTCTTTCAATCGAAGGTTATAATACATTGTTCCAAATGCAGAATCGTAAGGTTGATTCTTGACTGTCACTACAAGGGCATTGTAAGTCGAACCAACAAATTGTAATGTGAATTCTGGTACAGACGGCTTGGGTATTGATTGAGCACTTACAGGTTTAAGCATCAATAGACTTAGACTTGAGAAAGCAGTTATAAAAATCAGAATTAATGCAAAACTTTTGTTTTTAGTACCCATAGTTAGTTGATAGAACCCACTTTAGATAAAAGACTTCTCGTACAAGACTCTTGACTAAAAATAGTAAAGAATTCTGGACTAACTACGCTTTCGAGGGAACCTTCTAAAAGTGATTATTTAGCGCCTAATGTAAATCCTTATTCGTGAGAAATATCTTCTTAACTTTTAGAAATTATGTATCCAAGATTTATACTGCACTTTTAATTAAGAGGTGGAAGTGGTTCTGCGCTAATGTTAACTGGAGTTGTCAAAGGATAATTATCAATGTTGTTAACGTCAATTATGTAGGGTGAATCGACAATGCCATCGTGATTTGCATCTGGTCCAAACCAATCAACCCAATAGTTGCCTTTTCCATTGTTGCTCCAGACGTTAACTGAGTTAGCAGTCCTAGCTTGATCCCAAGAGAAAACAACAAAGTTGTTGTGGTAAATGTAGTTAGTTCCTTTCAATCTATCAGTTAAGTAATGTTGGCTGATTGTAATGTTGTTTGCAACAAACGTGTTATAGGAAGAATCACCAGACATGGATATCCACCACCATGCCTTCAAGGTATTGCCAAAAATAAGATTGTGTGAAGAATCAGAAAGGTAAATACTTCGACCTTGTCCCGTGCAGTTGTTGTTTAGGATAAGGTTATAGTTTGAATTCTCTAAATCAAACCCAAGACCACCTATGTTACTGTTGTTTACTTTATTGTTTGAGGAGTCTTGAAATTTTATGCTGCTGCTTGAACTGTTGAATATTTCATTATGATTTGAAAAAGAAAGTCGGAAACCTATACCACTGACGTTAGAGATTTTATTGTAAGAAGAGTAACTCAGCAAAAGGGAACCGTATGTGGCTTTAATAGCTACGTTTTGCAAGGTTACGTTGTTGACGTTTGAAAGTTTAATGTTTACTGGGCTGACTGCCCCTACATTGTAGCCTTTGCCGTCAAAAATAATGTTGCTTTTTTCAATTATAAGGTCACCCTCAAGGTTACCTGTCAAAATGTAGGTGTTGCCAATTTGTTGTATGGTGTTGCTCGAATTGAATGTGGTTGGTACCTTTATGTCTCCGTTGGATGAAATGTGAATAGTTGCGGTTGTATTATATTCATACCAGTGGTTGGAGCTGCCATTGTTTTGGTTTGTCACGGCATTAAACCAAAAGAGGGCGCCTCCTAGAATGAAAATCAATCCTAAGACAAGGGCTGGCACGAACCATTTTTGGCGCGAACGATTGTGAGATTCAACCATCAGTAAACCCTTCTTCAACTTCGTTTTTTGTGGTAGACCAACAAACCAGCAAATACCAAGGCTACTACTGCAACAGAAACTGCGGCAACGGGAACAGTTGGGAAAGGCAGGGTTTCTTCCTCAGGGACATTGAAAACAACAACAGCGCCGTGAACAGACGGTGATCTTTCTTCTCGGGAGAAAGCAATTGTCATTCTTCCAGCTTTACCATCAATCAGATTATTGTTTAACGGCGTCAATGTTCCACGGGTATCTATAGAATAAGCCTGCAATTCAGTGAGGTCGGATTCAATCTGAATGCTGTATTTGTTGGGGGAATATCCATACCAAGAGTACAGTGGGTATGAAATATTGCTGCATCCATAGCGCCCAAATAAAGGCAGTGTGAATGCATAGTCTCCAAGGTAAGCATAATATGTGGAGGTTTTTGAAATAGGAAGCTCATAATGAATTGCCACAACAAAGTCACGTGGAACAGGTGAAACAGTCCAATTGATTTCCTGCAAGTTGGTGTCAAAAATATGGAAATATCCGCGAGAATCTATTTGCGATTCGACTTCTTCACCGTTTAACCAAACAGAGATGTGAGTTGTGTTAAAAGGAATTGGATAGTGGGCTTCCAACGTATCTTGTGTAACGATAACTGTAACATAGGGCGATGGATCTGCTATCAGCCCCATGCCAGTATTTTCTGCAATATAGCTATCTCCTAAGGCGTAAACTGTGTGCATTTTGTATTCTGCATCAATCTTCACCCATAAGGCTTCATCAACTCTGAAGATTGTGGCGTTGATGTTAGTTTCAGGCACGTTGACCTTTGGCGGAATTCCATAAGTGGGGTATGCTTTTGCAGTATTGACCGTTTGCAGGTCTCCAAAAGTAACCATGTATAATGTCAAGAGTAAGAAAATGACAAGTAGTTTAGCGTTGTTCTTGCTCATTTCAATTCCTACTACAGGTGTTTAAGAGATTAAAGATTTTTCCAATTCAAGAATTCTTGACTAAGTTGTGTTTGTGTTTTTTGTGGTAGACCAACAACCCAGCAACCACCAAAATAGCAACAACTGAAACAGTGGTTATAACGACTAAATTTCGAGAGGATTCTAATCCTGATTTAGTTCCAAAAGATGGAGCAATAAGCGGATAATGGTCTACATTTTTAGCATCAATAACATAAGCTGTATCTCCAATACCATCCCAATTGGAATCTGAACCGTTATAGCCTTGCCAGTAATTGCCCTTTCCATTCTGTTCCCAAAAATTATCAATTGCCGTTAAATCTACACTTGCAATACTTCTTGCCTTCTTTTCATAGAAATTATCTGAGTAATCAGGATAAGCCGATTCATTCTTTTTTGGAAAGAAAAAATTATTCTCATATATTGTGTTGTTGTACGAGGCGTAGCGAATATTCAAATTAGTATTCCACATATGAGAGGTAACATTGTTGAAAGATAAGATGTTATTAGAGCTATTGCTTATCTTTATAACAGGGTCTATCAAATCTGTGCTTATATTGTTATTAGAGACAACGTTATTGTCTGACTTGCTTAGCTCTAAATATCCTAACTGATTTGAATCAATTATGTTATAATTACCTGAGTCAACCTGAAGACTATTGAAGTTATTTTCAACCACAATGTTTGAACTACTCTGAATGTTAATATGACCATTAAGGGAGTTTTTGATAAGTTTGCACTCAGAATCATTAATTACAAGACCTGTTTCGGTTGAACCTGTTTTTAGGTTGGTTTCTATAAGTTGAACGTTTTTATTGCTAACTCTAATGTCGCCTGTGTACTTAATTGTCAGATTTGAAATTGTTACATCTTTTGCAGTTATTTGTAGTGCCTCCTCGGACCAAAAGAACATAGCAGTAAGTATCCACGTAATGGAATATTTAGGATGCAAAATTAGAGTAGCCTCTAAGCTCTCTCCGATGAGGGAAATTGACTTATCAATTACTAAGGTTTTGTCAAGTTCTCCTTCATTAGTCCCGTTTCTAACAAATATTGTATCGCCATTAGTTGCATTTCCTATCGCTGATGCAATCGTTAGATAATCGTCTGGAACAACAATTGTCCTAGAAGCAGCCTTTACAGGCAAAGGAACAATTACACACGTTGCCGTTAGAAAGACAAGCGCAAACAGCAGCGCAGCACTTCTAATCATGCTTGATTCCCCGATTACGTTTCCTGAAGTAAACCAGCAGAGCTACACCGATGACAGCCAAAGATGCTATCGAAGCTACGGCTAAGGTTGTTAGGAAAGGCTCTGTTTTGGGTGTTTCTGGACCGGTGTTAATTGTTGGATTTTGTGTTGAAGTAGTAGGGGTTGGAGATGAAGTTGGTCCAGAATTGGGCATTGTAACCAAAATCGGCAACATAATTGGATTATTATCTTGGTTGTATGCGTCTATGATGTAGGGTGTATCACCGACGCCGTCCTTATTAGCGTCTGTTCCGTTGTAGTCGCTCCAATAGTTTTCATTAATGGTGTTTATAGAACGATTACCTCCCCAAGTTAGGTAGTACCATTCATTAGCTCCAAACTGGACTCTATTGCAAAAGTAGTTGTTGTTAGATATGGTGTTCCAGCTAGAGCCATAGATTGCTGTTCCAAGGTCTGAATAGGAAATATTATTTCCAGTTATTGTATTATAGTTTGAGTACTGAAAACCAATGGCTGTGGCTTTAATGTTAGTGATAGTGTTTTCTGCAACTGTGTTGTTATTGCTGTTTTGCCAAATCTGAATTCCCTCAACACATGAGTCAATATAGTTATTATTTATCAAATTCCTGTTTGCAAAGTTCAGTTGGATTGCTGATGAAAGCCCGATTGATTCAAAAATGTTTCCTGATATAGAATTCTCGTAACCGAATACTACTATGCCATGCGTTGTATTTGTAATCTTGTTTCCTGAAATGCTGCAGTAGTTTGCACCTAATGATATCCCGTCATACCCGTCATAAATAGTAAATCCAGCTATGGTAACGTTGTTGCTTTGCACCTTTAACCCTGCCGTCACATCAATCACGGTTGAATCCCTGTCCTCTCCAATCAATGAGACCGATTTGTTGACCACTGGATTTTCACCATAAACGCCTTTCATAACATAAATCGTGTCCCCGTCAACAGCACTATTTATCGCATCTTGAATTAACAAATAATCATTCGGTACAACAATTGTTCTAGACTCAGCCTTAACTATCTCTACATTGTGCAGTCCAGCTACTAATGAAACCATTATCAAAGGGATGAGAATTATTGCTGATAATCTTCTCTTCTTTTCCATAAAAAATTATTGAAGCAAGTTGCTTAAAGCGGTTTTCGTCAGGATTTCTTGACTAACTCTGGAGACTCATTCAACAACTGTTTTGTGGGCAAGGTTACCAAGATAGTTACAAAGGAATATTTCAAAAATCTCTCAACAAAGACTAAATTTCAAGTTTTATTGAATTTTAATAGATATCCTTAAATCAACAGTATAACCCTGTTATATGTGGAGGTTTAATTCTTGAATAGAACAACAAAATTGGTTAAGATGGAATCTTCGGATGGAGAAATTCATTTTCAAGAATGCAAAACCAAATTCTGCATAAACGACAAGGAATTTGACGCGGCAGAAGCGCTAAGAGTAGCCAAGAAAGAGGCAAAAAAGCCGCTATTCCTAAATAAAAGATAATACCCAAACCAAGCTTTACTGACTAAGCTGCTTTACTCTGCTTTTGCGGTAGACCAACAAACCAGCAACCGTTAATGCTATTGCATCAGAAACAGCGACGGACACAACAGGAAAAGGTTCAGGAACAGCGATGGTGAAGTTGACTGTCTCGGATGCGCCCTTGTTGCCGTAAGTGTCGTTAGCATAGACAGTGATGTTGTGTAAGCCATTTGGCAAGTTAGCGATTGTGGTGTTTCCTGAAATCGTAACATTATTTTGTCCGTCTAGGCTGTAGCCAAGCCATGCAACCTGCTTATTGACAACAAAAGCTATTGTAACATTCTCTATCGAGTAAACATTGTTTTTTGGGTCAATTAGCTGCACGGAAGGCATGAGCAACCAGTCAGGGAATAATTCGGCTACGCTGGAGAGGTTAAAAGGAGCAATGAGGGGATAGCGGTCTAGATGAGTGGAGTCTAGATAAAACGCTGTATCGCCTACGCCGTCACCATTACTGTCAGTTCCGTTGTAATCGCTCCAGTAGTTTCCTTCTTTGCCGTTGTCAAAATAGTCCGTTGTGTTTGGCATAACCATACTTGTGACTTGATAGTATTGGTTGTTTACGAAATTATTGTGAATTAAGACGCTAGAGTTGCCAGATGGATTAATTATTTTGTTCATGGGATTGATGGGCCATGCAGTGTTTGCTATGTAGTTAGCGTAGTAAGTGTTGCCAGCACTTGGAGAGATGCCCATTTGGCAACGCGTTATCTGGTTTAATAGCGCCTTATTGTTGGAACCGCTCACTGCCAAGCCAAACCTTAAATGATCAACATCATTTTTGCTGATGATATTATTGTTGCCTCTGACGCTAAATTCTCCATACTGCTCACTATACAACTTATTATTGGAAATGAAAGAATCATCAGTTACTACACTCAGGCTGCCACTGACATTGTTAAATGAAACAATATTGTACTGACCACTCACAGTAAATATATCAGTTACATGGTTGGCTGAAATGTTGCACCAGTTTCCAGCAACAGAAATGCCCGGAGGGGTTTTGCTTGTGAGTGCGTTTTCTAAAACGTCTACGTGTGAGCCTTGAATAGATAAGTCAGCGGTTATGGAATTTCCTGTGATTTGTGTTCTGTTTCCAATGATAGAAATGTCGCCGCCTGTTGTCGTGATTGTGAAATTGGAAAGTTTAAAGTTATCAGAATTAACTGTCATTGCTAGGCCATACAAACGCACTGGCACGAGCATGAAGTTTATTTCTTCGTAGCTTGGGGAGTCCAAGTTGATTACTGTGGATTTACCGTTTTCTCCTATGAGCGAAATTGATTTTTTTATTACTAACGAAGTCTCTGAGTATATTCCATTTTTAACAAATACTGTATCACCGTTAGCGGCGTTTGAAATTGCGCTAGCTATTGTAAGATAGTCGTCTGGCACAACGATGGTTCGACCTTCAGCTTTGATAGGTAGAAAATTGACTGATGTGAAGGTAACAAGGACGAGAACAAGTGCTAAAGCTAAAGCTTTAATCATTGCCACCAATCGATTGTTGGTTGGGTTTGTAATAAAAGACTTTTTGTCAAGGAATGAGACTGTGTGAAAAGTCTTCTCTAACGCGCCTAGAATTCCGTTAACCTTAAATCTAGACACGTGGCAATGCTGACAAAGACTCAAAGGTGAGACAGATGGACGACCAAACCAACAGCTATGTAGAAGGCTTATCCAGAAGCCAAACCTTCCTGCTGCCTAAAACCATAGAAGAATACGTTCAAACAGACAACCCAGTCAGATTCATCGACGCCTACGTAAACACCCTAAACATGGAAAAGTTAGGCTTCACACACTCAACGCCACAAGACCTTGGAAGACCCTCATACAACCCAAAAGACCTATGCAAACTCTACCTCTACGGAGGCCTAAACCACATCCGCTCCAGCAGAAAACTAGAACGAGAATCCAAAACAAACCTTGAAGCCATGTGGCTACTCAAAGGCTTAACACCTGACTTCAAAACCATAGCAGATTTTAGAAAAGACAACCCAACAGCCATAGGCGCCTTATTCAAGGAATTCGTAGCTTTCTTAAAAGATCTCAGCCTCTATGGAGCAAAACAAGTAACCGTAGACGGCACCAAACTTCGGGCCGTCAACTCCAACGATAAAGCCTTTACCCAAAGAGCGCTTGCAAAGAGAATAAAAGTCATGGAAAAATCAGTGAAACACTATCTTGAAGAGTTGGATGCCCAAGATAAGCAGGAAGCATCTGACGAGCAACAAGCAGGGAGCGAGTTAGGTGAAGAGGCAAAGGCTTTTGAAGTAGACAAATTGGCTACGTTGCTTGAGAAAAAGGAGAAATCTCAAGAAATCCTTGATAAAATGCAAAAGAGCGGTCAGACAGAGGTTGCTCTCACCGATCCTGATTGTCGGCAGATGATGAATCATGGTAGAGTTGAATCCTGCTACAACATGCAGGCAGCTGTGGATTCAAAAAATCACCTGATCGTTAATTATTTGGTGACTAACGAGGCTTCAGACCTAAATCAACTCAGTGGCGTAGCGATAAGCGCTAAAGAAACATTGGGTGTTGAGCAGATTGATTGTTTATCTGATAAGGGTTATTTTGATTTTATGCAAATCAAGCAATGTGTTGACTGTGGGGTTACGCCTTATGTTGCAGTGAAGCGATCTGGAAGTGGTGGCAGTATTGTGGCGCCGGAGTTTACTGCTGATAAATTCCGCTATGATAAGGGTGATGATGTTTATGTTTGTCCAGCTGGGCAGAATCTTTACTTTCACTGTAGTACGTTTCAGGAGGGGATGGATAGGCGAATTTACAAGTGCCGAAAAGGTGTTTGTTCTTCTTGCGAGTTTTTTTATGACTAAGTGCACAGGCAATAAGCGTGGTCGTTTGATTTGGCGTTGGGTACATGAGGGAGTTGTCGATGATATGAGAAAACGGATGAGGTTGAATCCTGAGGTTATGGGTGAGCGTAAGAAGGTGGTGGAGCATGCGTTTGGTACATTGAAGAGGGCTTTTGGTGCTCCTTTTTTGTTGCTTAGAGGTCTTAGGAAGGTTAGTGGGGAGGTTGGGTTGCTTTTGTTTTCTTATAATTTGAGGAGAGCTCTGAACATTCTTGGGGTTGAAGCGCTAATTCAAGCGATTGTTAAAAAATAATAAACTGTAAAACCAAAAGAGCATTAGGTAATTTTTCAAACTTTCAATCGGTTGTTATGATTTTTCACACGGTCTCGAATCTGAACTAAACCCGTTTTTTAAGTCAAGAATTCTGGACCACGTTGTGTTTGCTAATTAATTTAGCTGATTATGTTTTGAGTCCGCCAAGTTTCTCGGTTAATTTCTCAAATATGAGGACTTTTTTTTCGGCACTTAGATGAAAGATGACTTTAGTAACCATTTCTTGGGAGATAGTGAAGATGTAGTTTAGTTTTATGACGCTGTCTTTTACGGCGCCTTCACTTTTGGTTAGCGGTATTCCTTTCATCTTCAGATTGCTAGTTATGCCAGCTATCACGACGTTTCCTAACTCTTCAAATAGAACAACAGCTGGTCTTGTCTTCACTTCAGCAGTATCAGTGAATTGTACACTGGCAATTATGATGTCTCCAGCTCTAAGCATCTTGCCAAGCCTCATCTTCTGGATTGTCCCATAGTTCTTTCATTTTAGTCTGCTGAATTCTATGCAGAAACTCGTCGTATTGTGTTCTTTTTTTGGAGTCTTTTGCCAACTTTATTAAGTCTGAAATAGTTTCGTTGTAAGTTTCTCTTGGATACTTTCTAATTTTTTTTAGTTCTTTAACGACTGATTTCTTGAGCTGTATCGTGGTGGCTTCTTTCATTATATATCGTCTATAACTCATTATAATAAATTATATATAACTTTCTAACCATGCCAGAAAAACCGTTAGTCATATTAGCTAAGCATCCTCAATGTTTGTGTTTTTTGGGGTAGACCAACAAACCAGTAGATACAATGAGGTGATGTCAAATTTCTTCTCGATAGTCTGCATTGCACGTTAGCGCTGGATAGGTACTTGTGCAGGCAAGACCGTCAATATCAGAGATGAAACGTTTCTTATGCGTCAAGTCAGGAAGTGAGTCTTTTAAGTACATTCAAATATTGTAGGGTGATCCAACACTTGACATCCTTATACTTAGCTCCAGCCATCACATGTACTTGGTAAATTCCGTTTTCTTGTTTATGATTTTCAAACCAATGCAGGATATCACTAATTTTTGGATTGTGACTAAGTCCTAATAAAGTCAAGGTATCAAGTGTAGACAGTAAATCGGTCCAGTGATAGGGAAAAGTGAATTTTGTCCAGTACTCAACGCCTATCCTGTCTGGATATTTGTCTCTTGAAAAGACTCGGCCAGCCAAGAGTAGTCCTGCACCTTCTACTTTGCTTCTATATTGGGTCATTAGAGAAAAAGGTCTTAGCACGATACCTGTAACTAAATGAGAGAACGGTTTAGTTCTATCGAGCTCAATTGTTTCCTTCTCATATAAAGCGCCTATTCCTTTGTTTCTTGTTCTCAAGGGAATAGCCCATCCTCCATCGTCCTGCCTCATCTTGAGTAACCAACTTAATGATTTAGCTATCCTCAGGTCATTTTCGTATCCGGCTTTAATCAGGAATTCAGTTATGCTTGCACTGTAGTTGGGGCTATACTGGTTTCCATACATCCCCCTGAATTCGCCATCTTTTGTTTGGAAAGAAAATAAATACTTAGCCGCTCTCCGTATTACATCATGATTCTTGTTTAACCCATAGAATTCCACCAATTCGGCTATTGTCTTATACGTTTGGTATTGGTTGTAATTTGTAGGTGAACTCAACATTGCTTTCTTATTTGCATAGAGCCATGAACCGTTTGATTGTTGCTCTTTCAATATTCTTTCTACTCGTGGCAGTGTCCATAATTTTATTAAATTTACCTTTTCTCCAAGCAAGTTTTGTTTTGTGAACGCTATCAATGCTTCGTTGCCTGAGTCCAGCAACGTCTTAATTGCTTGTTCCATTTCTCATCCCAATCATTTTTTAAATAGAATTCTCAACATTATCAATAAATCTTCACCCGCAGCCCTCCTTATTAACTAAAAGTTAAGTTTGTCAAGCTTTTTGTTCAGTTTTTAGTCTAACGCTAATTGCTTTGACGCGCTTTTACTCTTCTGACTTTGGTCACTACTTGGAGCACAATCACAACTACTATCACAACAGCTACGGCAGCCACCAATCCATAGACCACTTCAGGCAAACTTGATTGACCCAGAAATCCACCATTTGAAGCTGTTGGACTTGGGGAAGAAGGCGTATTGAATATGATTGATATTCGATGTGAACTAAAGTGAGTTGTGTACCATACATAGTAGTTGTTGCTGTCTTGGGTGTAGCCTTGATTTGAAGCCAGCAGACCGTCAACGTATATTTTTGGTGTTGTTCCATAGGTTACTGAGTTTTTGGGAATAGTAAAGTTACTGAAGCCTGTTGTACCGCTTTGCCCCGTTACAATCAAAGTGATTGTAGTTTTTGCTGTCATTTGACCAGTTGTGATGGTAGCGTTTGAAATTTGGATACTCGTTATGTTTCCTATGATTAATAATTCAACTTGGGCACCTTGATCTGTTATAGCTTTGATGATACTCTGGGTGAAGTTTGGTGTTGCTGATGGTTTTTGTGTATCAGTTGGCGTGGGGGTAGGAGTTGGATTGTTGGCAGTTGATTGAGGAGGAGCTGTTGGGGTAGCTGTCGGTGTTAGGGTTGGTGTTGGAGTTGGTGAGGGGGTAGGTGCAGGCTCAAAGTATACTGGGGGCTTTTCTGGTGGTATATAATCAGACAATCCGATTGGCTGCATGAAGGGGTAGTTGTCCGAATTGTTGGTGTTAATAACATAGGGTGTTTCACTGACGCCATCTCCATTGGAGTCCACACCTTGAAGGATACTCCAGTAGTTGCCGCCAGCTAAGTAGCCTGCGTCAAATGTGTTGTTCACTGAATAAGCCAATACTATACTTGAGGAAAATAACATTTGGTGTTCCACCAAAACTTGATTGGTATTGTTAACCAAGTTGTTATGGTAAAACTGGTTATTGCTACCCATGACAAAAAAGGCCCGTCCGCAGTTCGTTATGTTATTTTGAACCGCAACTATGTCATTTGTTGCTTGAAGATTGAGACCTGTTGAGCTGTTATAGATCTTGTTTGAGTAGACAAAGTTTTGGTGGCTGTAAGTGAAAAATATTCCTTGTCCGACGTTGTAGATGTTGTTTTGATAGATGTTATTGTATTGGCTTGCCTCTTCAACTTCTCCAAGGTGTATTCCTTCGGTGCAACTCCGGATGGTATTGTTGAATATGTCGTTGTATTTTGAAGCGCTCAGATCAATGCATCGTCCGTAAGTTGTTTCAGATGAGGCTCTTGGAAAAATGACATATCCAACCGAGAGATCGTTACTGTATATCCTGTTGAAGTTGCTGCTAAATAGCGCAACAGTTTTCGCTATATTATTGGTTATAGAGTTGTTTGTAGAATCAATAAGAGCGATTACTCCCTTACATGACGTTACAATGCTGTTGTCGGTTGCTTGTAGCTGTATTGTTCTTCGGTAATCGCTGTTGGGTGCAACATTTCTAACGGTAATGTTATGGCAGTTGTAGACAAACACCTGTTCGCCGCCATCAATGACTTCATTGGATTTGCCCGTTACAAAAACGACGGGTTTATCGTCGATTGTGTTGCCGTTGAGGGTTTTCTCCGCCAAAGTGTAGAGGTCCAAACCGCATTTAACGAATTTGTTGTTGGTTATGGTTGTTCTGTTGCAGGTCGCTCCGACATAGAGACCTTTTGCGGAATCGGCAGCTTTTATGGTGTTGCCGTTGACAAGAATATCCTCTGAAAACTCTACAAATATGCCCCAGCCCTCAACACCTGAGCCTAAACTTTGAGGATTTATTACTTCTATATTGTTGTTTAGTATCTGATTGTTGTGGGTTAGTTTACGGATTAATCCTGACTGCGCAGGGGTAATTAAATCACAAATGTATGAACTGAATCCAACCGTGAAATTCTTGAGCGTAAAATTAGCAATCGTTACCCCCTGTACTCCTCTAGCGTATATTCCCATGCCTGTGCCGTTAGATATTACAGTGTGTCCCGCACCGTTTACCACTATGTTATCTTTCTCGATTACCAGAAAAGGTGTAAGTTCCTGCGCAAGATAGTTTGAGAATTCTACGTTAACATCGCTGGTGAGGGTGTATACGTTGCCATTACGTTGAAGCTTGTCTGATCCTTCGATAGTGCCATCGGATTTAATCAGTATCGCTCCAGGGCTCAATTGGTCGGTTAAGGCATCACTCACATCAAAGAAAAGAAAAGGCGAAAGTAAAATCATGCAAATAAGAAAAGTGGTTAAGCTCTTTCTACAAAAACCCGTATTTGATTTTAATTCCGGCAAATGGGGTTGAGAAGTCCTCAGTTTTCCCATAATATCTAAGGGATAGACTTCTTGATTTAAGCTTTCTTGTGAAGGTTTCTCGACTAAGCCCAGTAAAGGTTTCTTGATAAACAACTGTGTTTTGCTCGTACGTAGTTAACAATATTATTGTCCGATCAAAACGGCAAAACAACAATGCTAATTACTTCCTCTTTCAAGAGTACTTAGTTGATGCTAAATGAAAGTAACCAAAGTAGACTCAGTTTCAGTTTTCCAAAATCCCCACGAAGTTGAAGCAAAAAAAATCTTTGAAAACGAGAAAGCAACCGTAATCCATATGGATTTAAAACCTGGACAATCTCTAAAAAAGCATACAACCCCAGTTGACGTTTTCTTCTATATTCTTGAAGGAAAAGGAATTGCCGAAATAGGCGACGAAAAACAAGAAGTTGAAAAAGACACTTTAATTGAGAGTCCTAAGGGGATTCCGCATTTGTTAAGAAACACAAGCGAACACGTTTTCAAGTTTCTAGTTGTAAAGCTCACGGGATAGTTTGAACTGACCAAAAGATTGCCTGTTAGCCAATCCTTGGCTTGAAAAATTTCGAAGGTCACTTATGGAGGAATAAATTATTTTCAATCGGTTAAAGGTTAAACTTAATTTCCTAACCCGTAACTTTGCTGGCTAAATTAAAATTTGACACATTTTACTTTATCAAAATATTTTGACGAGTAAATCAAAGGAAAACAGATTGCTCTGTGAAAGAAGTTAGCCCATTTAAGAGCAGATCAATGAAAAATAGATGAGAAATGACTTATTTTAGCTCAAACAACTTGCAAACTGAGCAAATATAGATTTTGAATTCATAAGCGTATTATATCTTCAGCCCAATGTTGAGTGGAAAACTGGGAATGACTCAAATGAATAAGACAAGCAATACGTACAGGAAAACGCTTAAAACCAAAATGGCTAAAGCATTAAACAACGAAATCAAAACACTGCCCACCGAAATGCAAGAGATCCTTGTGGATGACCTAGTCACAGCATACCAAAACAGATTCAAAATAGTAAAACAAGCAACATCAAACCTTGAATACCACATAGAACTCGGAGTGACAATCCCCCAATGAGACGCTCCAAACTAGAAATCTACATAGACATTTTAGATGTATTAGCGCTCAAAGGTCAACTAAAACTAACCCACATCATGTATAAATCAAACGTCAACTGCAAAGTCCTAAAAGAACAGCTAGAGTTCTTGATGAAAAACAGTTTAGTTGAAGAAAAAATATTAAGAAAAGAAAGAATAGCCTACGGAATAACTCAAAAAGGCATCAAAGTCTTAAAATACTTTAGAGAAATAGAACAAGTATTTCCAATAAAAGAAGAAGCTAGACATCATCCAGTTCTTTACTAAAAACTTTTTATTTTTTAACCCTAAAAAATAGTGTTTATTGCTTTTGCATTGAATTCTATTTCTTTTAAAGCCTAATTGGTTGTCAGCGAAGTGTTTTTCCCAAAGCTTTTTTCTTTAGGTTACTTGAAGTCTTCAATTCTTGCAAACTCTCATTCCATCGCGTTAGTTTTTCTTAAAATTTAATCTGTAACAGCTCTTATCATTTTTATATACAACAAAATCAAGTACACCACTGAACCACCTTGCCTACCTAAAAGGTTATGAAATTTAGTGAACCTGAGCGGAAGGGAAGCAAAACTTGAGCTATAAAAATTTTGATGATTGTTCTGTTTTTAGGCAGACACTCTCAAGAAGTGAAAAAATGAAGAGTGGATATAAAACGCTCAGTTTAGACTGTAGATGTTGACAATGCCTCAGCACTTTTCTGAATTTCCTTTGTTACGCTTGAGAGCATTTTTATACGGTTTTCTAATTTACGCTTCTGCAACGTTGTTAGGTTTTTGAATTTAGGCAAGATATCGCTGATTACGCTCGTCATTAAATCTCGGTTTTTTTCTTCGCTTAAATCTTTAAGCTCTAGATGTCCATCTGTGAACAGTAATGCTAAGTGTCCAGTGGGGTCTATATGGGCTTGAACAGCATCGCTTAGTTGAGTTGGGAGAGATAGTTGACTAACTGCAATTGAGGGTGTTAGAGGTTGCATTAGTTTGAAAAATGATACAAAGAATTGTGAGACTAATATTCGTTCTTCTGAACTTAACTCGCTTATTTGGCCAATATCATCTGCAGTGCTTTTAAGAGACTCAATTAACTCTTGGACGCTTAGAGTTTTTTTCTTCTCTGAAGCTTTTGGATCATGTGAGATCGAGAATTCCATTGGATCTTGTTTAACGACAGTTTCTTGAGTCAAAGTTTATCAAACTTGCTATTGTGCGTTTTTTTCAAATAAGCATTTGTGCGTCACAAATTATACAGACAATTGTTCTAATTGTTTTACTGAGTTATCTCGTTTGATGAGAACTATGCGCATCTCTATGTTCTTGCTGGTTGTTCTCGACTTTGGATTTGACTGTTTGCTCTATTGAGTAGTAATAAACAACATTTATCTATCGCTTAACTTGAGTATCAAATACTCTTAGAGGTAGTGCTAGTTGAGTTATGGACATCAAGGGCTAAGAGAGAAATCTCAAGCAAGTAGAGTTCAAGAGGTTTCATCTCTAAAACAGGACAAGTTCAAAGTAACCGTTTCTTTGGACAAAGAACGTCCTATGTCCACATCGCCCTTATATAATAAATATAACATTCAAAGGTATGACCTCCATCCAAATTTTAGCTTTGCACATTTAGACAGCATGATCCCCAAGGGCACGCCAGAATATCTTGATCATGGACTAAACTACGTGGAACGTATGGTGCGGGCACTTTATCATTTCAAGCAATGCAGTCTAATTGGTCCGTCAGGAACAGGCAAAACCCACATAGTCTATCTCGTGGCGGAACTTACGGGTTTGCCAATTTGGGAAGTCAACTGCGGCTTATCCACCAGTAGCTTCGACCTTATTGGGCGATTTATTGGCTTGGGCAAAGGAGAATTGGGTAGACGGATTGTTAACTCAGTGGCTAAGAAAAGGAGGTATAATGTACCTTGACGAAGCCAACATGATGAAACAGGACGTTGCCACAAGACTCAACCCAGTCCTCGACACAAGAGGTCACCTGGTGCTAAACGAAAAAGACAGCGAAGTAATCGAACGTCACAAATACGGGTACATGATTATTAGCATGAACCCTGCGACAGCTGAATTCTCAGGAACAAAACCACTTAACGCAGCTATGCGCCGCAGAATGGCAGTGTGGATAAATTTTGACTTCTTAAGCGTAGGCGAAAAAATCTCTCCTCATGAGGTCGAAATGTTAAGAAAACGAACCAAAGTCGACCAAGACGTTGCTTACAAAATTATTCAGGCAGGTGCAGAACTAAGAAGACAATACAAATCCGGTGATTTACCCTACGGTCCTTCGTTGGGAGACTTAATCAACTGGGCAACTTTAGTCTATGATGGCAATACTCCAATGGTTGCAGCTGAAGAGACAATAATTGGCTTAACAAGCGACAACGTTGAAGTTCAAGCGGACGTTAGGCGAATTCTTGAAGCGGTTTTTACAAAGTAACAAGGGATTTTCTTGGGCTTTATTGACTATGCATGGGCGATTTCTCTCCAGAAAGACGACACTAAAGTAAAAATAATCCAAGATCCCAACATAGACCAGCCGGAATTAAAAACAGATGCCTTAGGATTTACTATAAAACTGCCCACCACCAAGTTCTTAGAAAATGGAACGATAAACTTTTTGGGTTATAATTTCGATAATAGTGCTACAGGAAAAGTTAGAATTGGCAGATTATTTCGAGCGTCAATTTTTCATCTGTCGACTCATACATTATTGCCGTTTTCGAAGGACAAGTTTTTTCCAAAAAAATCTGATTCACAACGTTGAGGCATTTGTCAAATCGCTAATTACTGACACATATGTTAACGCGTATCTACAAGTGAAAAGCCCAAGTTCTTTGATAGATACAGCATATGCAAATGCGTTAGCTTTTCAAAAAATCAAAACATCATCAAGAATCTATACAGTATCAACAAGAATTATGACAGCATTGCTGAGAAGACTTTGGATAGATTACCCTAAAACCAATCTAAATTTTGAAGAAGAATTGGTAGTTGATCAAATAGTCACCAAACTAACAAAACTAAAGGACAGTTTCTTAGAGAAACTTTCTGATAACAACGTAGAGTCAGAGAAAACTATTGAAGACAGCTATGATCAAATAATGGGATTACTCGATCCTTTAGGTCCATTTTTGGAAGCGCCTTCCCTTCGTCATACTGAAAGCTTAGGACCATGCAGCATCTACACAGACTTTGGCTTAAACACTCCTCCTTTCCAAGAATATCTTAACGCTTCACTATCACTTTTAGGGTGCACAATACAAAGCGTTGATAATATTGATCAACTCTGGAAACCAGAACAGGATTCTGAGGCCCTACAAGCATTTAATTCAGATCAATATCAAAAACAACGGGAAGAAAAGATTATATCAAAAATCGAGCCGTATTTGGCTATTACAAAATTTAAATCGGTTTCTTTTCCAGAAGAAGATTACACTCAATACCTAAGAGCAAGAACCCTTGTACAAGGAGCAAGTCGAAGATTATTAGATATTCTAAGGTCAGCCTTTAACTATCTAGACGAAGACCCACGCCAAGAGATGGGCCAACTTGATTTAACAGCGGTTATTCAATGCCTTAGCTAGTAACAAGCCAGCCACCGATGTATTCGTTTTAGATGAGTACCTTAAACCCAGTTTTGCCTGGTCGATACTATTTGATGTAAGCAATAGTATGCAAGTCAGAGGAGAATACGGTCGCGCATTAGCTATAGCAGTTGCTGAAGCAGCTAAAGAATTGATGCTAGATGCGACATCTTGGACTTTTTTTGCATTTAGCGACAAATTATACGTGTTAAAAGATAGCTCTGAATCATACTCAAAGAGAGTTAGGGCAAGAATTGGCGGTCTAAAGTTTGAGGGCCTCACATACATTCCAGATGCAATTCAAGTTGCAGGCAAAATGCTAGCTAAGCGTTTTGAAGAACAAAGATGTTTAATTGTTATTTCTGATGGCTGGCCATACGGATATGCTGAAATGCCATTGGTTTTAAAAAAATCTGTTGAAAGTCTGCTCAATAAAGGCGTTATTGTCATAGGCATTGGCGTAGAGACTGATCAAATGGGGAAGTATTTCCAATTACATTCTTCAGTATACACCCAGAAGGACTTGATCAACAAATTTGGAGCTCTTTATGCTAACGCTTCCGCGAAAGCTCTTGAAACCTAAATTGATTTGAAATATTCATGCTTTTATTTTTGTTAAAAGATATATGAATTCTGAATTCATAACTGCAATTCATAATTATATTATATATAAAGAGTACTTAGTCAACGTAACTCAAGTAGGCAATCGGTGAAAAACTAAAAAATGTCTCTATTGATGGATAAGCAAGGGCTAGTAGAAGTCTACGACCAACAGACTGAAGCTTGGAAACTAGTAAGAAAAGATCAGACATATGACAAACAATTGTCAACAGTTGAAGAAACGCTTTCACGATTTGGACTAATAAAGAACGAAATCAGAGTGTATTTGCATCTTGCAAGGACTGGCCAAATGAAAGCTGGAGAACTATCCGAAGCCATTTCACTTCACAGAACAGAAACCTACAGAATCCTTAGAGACCTAGAAAAGAAAGGCATTGTCTTCTCTATTTTTGAGAAACCATTAAAATTCACAGCTGTTCCACTTGATAAAGCAATAGATTTGCTTGTCGATGCAGAGAAGATAAAGATTAAACTTTTGGAACAGGAAAAAACAAGTCTTGTAGAACTCTGGCAATCTATGCCTCAGCCTAAAGTTGAAACCACTAAAAAAGAACTCTTCCAAATGCTCGAAGGCGAACAGCAAGTCCTCATAAAAGCCACCGAAATGACTAGAGAAAACAGAGAAAAAATTCCAAATCTTCGCTTCATCCGATTACCTCTCAGAACTCTATTACAACGATTTCTCTGACCAAATGAAGAGTCAAGCAGACAAAACTGAGGTTACATTAGTGACGGACAGTTCGCTAAAAAGCGCTTACTTCATAAGTCAAATGAAATGGCTAAACAAAACCCATAAAATAGCTGACAATCAAAACTTACCCTGCTTCATGATATCGGATAACAAAGAAGTAATGATTGCATTCCACGAAAAAGACAACAACGAGAAAGATGACTCAAAGAAGAAATATAGAACCGCTGCAATTTGGACTAACTACACAGCCTTCGTTAATATACTTCAAGTGTTATTCTCCAAGTTAGTGTAGTAAAAATTTTATTTTTTAGACTTATTTTTATTTTTCTTTTTTGCTCGCCATATGATAAACAAAGACAAAATTATCAATAAAACAGCAATAGCAACTGCGGCGTAAATGGTTAACTGGAAATTTGAAAGCCCGACACCGTTCTGGAAAACACCGAGTTTTACCATGGAGAAGTCGTAATTGGCTTTACCGATTAGAGCCGGTTGACCAATCGGATCAGTCCAACCTACCATTACATAGGTGTTGTCGGCTTCAATTACCACGTAAGCTTCCTGATAGCCTTTATCGCCCTGTGTGCAACTCCAAAAAACATCACCGGAATCGCTAATCTTGAACAGCCAGAAATCCCTATTTCCGGCGCCAAAGGAAAAAGTAAAACCAGCGACCAAGTATCCACCATCCTTTGAGGTTGTTACGTAGGCAGCTGAATCGGCGTCTTTTCCACCGATAGATTTGTTCCACAGCACATTTCCGGTTAGGTCAACCTTTAAAACCCAAGCGTCAGTTGCACTGTTAGGTAGTTGAATATCACCCACAACCACGTAACCGTCTTCGGATTTTGTTATTGAATAGGCCTTTTGGCTTCCTTCACCACCATAAGTGTTGTTCCATACAATGTCACCGCTAGCGTTTAGGTTCAAGAGGTAAAAATCGTAGTTCTTATCCCCTTTAGAATCTATGTAGCCTGTTAACAAGTATTCTCCGTTTTGGGTTAACACGCCTGATCTTGCTGCGCTGTCAACAGATCCGCCATAAGTTCTGTTCCAAACCACGTTTCCGCTGAAATCGAGTTTCACCGCCCAAACCGAAGAGTCTCCGCCAATACTTTGGGTACTTAACCCAAAAACTACAAAGCCATCAATGGCAACAATCCCAGAGAACAACTTGTCAGTTGTCCCTTGGGCCAAATTTTTCTTCCATTGCAGATCACCTTGATTATCTATCCGCACAACATATCCACTAACTTGTCCCGATGTAAAAAACTCATTTCCAACCAGCAAATAACCATCTGTTAAGTTAATTGCGTATCGAAGTTCTGTTCCCCAACCTTCAAGGAAAGTTTTGTTCCATACAACATCACCATTTTCGTTGAGTCTTAGAACCCAGCCGACGGTCGTGTTTACAACAATAGATCTGGATGAACCAACCGCTAAGTAGCCATCGCTTGTGGGAAACGCGTAGAAAGCCCGATCATCAGCTGTGCCTCCGTAGGTTTTTGCCCAAAACACATTCGCTGGTGGAACGCTCGCCAGTGTGTTGTCATCAACTTTTAGTGGAAGAGGGGTTTGGGTGGCACCTACATTTATTGTTGATACAATCAATATGGCTAGTAACGCAACGATTGTCTTTACGGTTTTATCTCTGTTCATCCGTATTTTCCATCCGTTGGTTGTCGTTTTTTTTAATTGTTATGCGCTGGTGCATGTTAGGGTTGCTCCTACAAATATGCCTCGCTGGTCCTGACATAGCAACGATACAACCATCTGGTCTTCCAGTTGGGATTGTTCTGCAATAAAGGTTAATTTGTATGTTCCCTCGCCTAAACTGGTGACTGTTGGTGAATCAACTTGTACCCATTCCGCTCCGTTTCGGTAAGAAGAATTGAAGTTTTGAGCTAATGCTGCTTTACCTTCGTTTAGAACATTAATTGTCAAGTTTACCTGTTTTGTGGATTCGCTGATTTGTCTATAGTTGCCGCTAGAGTTTACTGCAGAGGTCACGTTTAGCGTGTATTCAATGTTGGAATTAGCTGAGTGGCTGGAGCTAGCAAAAATAAAAGAAGCACAAGCACTTGAAACACCTTGGCCGTTGGTACCCCAAGAAATTAAGAGGCCATTCTGGTAACCGTTCGAATTGAGAGTAGAATAATCCATGGTTAACATAGCTTGGTATGAATTTGCATGGATGACAATTTTCAACTCGGCTATGTCAGCGTCTAAAATATTTGGGTTACTGCCCTCAGTTGCGTTTGCTAATGCACTAATCATCGTATTCGTTATCGGCTGCTTATAATTTGAGAAAACGTTGCTTTGGCTTGGTTCAACTGTTGGCACTTGTTTTCCTACTTCAATTACATAAAGCGAAGTGGACAAAAAGAGTAAGGACACAACCAGTGCAGTAACGACTATCACTTGACCAGACTTGTTGGATTTGAAATTGCGTTTTCTCATTTTAATCCATCACCGCCAACTGCAACTGCAAAATATAAACCGAAAAAGTACTTTTCTGGCTAACGCAAACATAGTCAAATGAGGAGATTCTGTCGCTGATTGAACCACCATTTGAAATTGGAAAATCATTTAGGATGTTATGGTTTTTGTCATAGATGGTTAAGTTAAACCATGTGGTGAGCGGTAAAGCAGATTCAATGCATTGCCCAAGTTTTTCCCAATCATGTTTATCCACTAAATTTGCTAGTTGCCCCGAGCTGTCTAGGGTTAACAGAACATTTTGGGCTTTCCAATCAAGATTAACTGCGGAATTTTTTGGCGTTACCTGTGCGGGAATGAGTGCTAGACAGGACATTATTAGCATTGAAGCAAAAAATGCTTCTATGACTCGAACTTGCCCTTTCTTGTTTCCTAGCAATCTCATCGGGGCAGGTCTCCTAAACTTAAATCAAGCCTATAGAGTACTTCTTTTATAGTTACTAGGTAGCTAAAGATGTTCTGTTCTGAGTCATCAAAGTTTGCGCCGATTTTCAAAGGAATCTGTGGGTAAGCGGTCCATTCTTTGAAATGGCTTGTGCCATTTAGACCTTCAACAACTAGAACCAGGGGGCTTTTGTCGAGCAACTTTGGAATTGCTACTTGTGAACCCTCAATGGAGGGAAGTTGTTGCTGGTAGGAGTAGGAGAAAACATAGCTATTTAGAACCACTAAGCCTGTATCGTTGAGATTTAAAGTGTAATCGAGCGGGCTTAAAGCCAAATTTGTGCTACTTAGGATTGATTCCTGGGTTGAGTGGGCGAAGTTGTAGATTGCATATGACGTTATTCGGTCGTCGATAGATGCCCTCGCGAAAGCGATAAGCAGTGTATTTTCGGTTTCTGAGGTGGGAATTTGAACGGTAACTTGGCCAATTCCAACATCTGGAATGGAGGCGTTAATTTCGGTTAAGTGAGTGTCTGCAGCAAAGTAGCAGTGTAAACTTGCGCTCGTCGGTTTTGAATCGATGTTTGTTGAAATCTGGAATGTGAAAGAGGTGTCGCTTCCGACTGTGGAGTTGCTTGATTGAATGATATTAATGGTCATGAGTTGGGAGATCTTTATGCCCAAGGCCATATCTAGTTTGGCAGCGTTTGACAAATCATGATAGGATATAGAGTATTTGTTTAGGCTGTTTAATCTGCATATTTTATCCATATCCAATTCATAAGTGCTATGAGAGAAGCTTGATGCCAATCCGAAGTCAACTGGCAATGCACTGCTTGTGCCCCAATCGATAGGCGACCCTGTGTTTGTTACAATTCGGTCAGCTATGGCTTTGAGGTAACTGTCCTTGTTAATGTCTTGGGTGCTATCTATTCTGGTTTGCATTGTTGAACCCAAAAACGCCATACCAATCAAGGCTGCCGCTACAATGATGGTGCAAGCGAAGAAAGTGTCGAAAGAGCTCGCAGGCAAATTTTGTCCTCCTTAAGTCATTGGTTTTATTTGGGTCATCGAGAAGACACCTGAGAGCAACAGTTGAGAGAGCACCAAGGATAGGTAAGCGGTTGCAGCTAGCAATGCTGAATGTTTGAATCCTGCGCCAAAATTGCCTTCGCTGATTTTTCCAATGAAGAACCCTGAAATCCAACATTGAATGATTATGCCAACTGAGAAGACATTTAGCTGTCCTTGCATAGCAATCTGGGCAACTGAAGAAAGGTCTGAACTAACAACACCTGTCATCATTGATGTTGTTAGAGCTACAATGGTTGTTGTGACTGCGATTAAGGCACTCCACATGAAAGCAAGAAGAATATATGGTTTCAAAAGAGCCCTGCGGTTAACCTGCATCTCCCGTTCTTTTTCACTGTACTCCGAGAGAATTTCGAGCGATTGAATGGAGTTGCCGCCGATTTCGATTGTTTCCACCATCATTGCAAAGTTCACTATGACAAACCAACTTCGAATTTCCCTTCGCATGTTATCAAAAGTTTTTCTCAAAGGTATGCCCCATTCGATTTGGCTACGGATTAAATCCAAGAATTTAGAGAAGGGTCCGTAATCTTTGCGTTTGGTTGCTTGCACAATGCTTTTTTCTGGTGAAAGACCTGTCTTTTGTGATTCAGTGATGTCCCGGATAAAGCTTGGAATAGATTCTTCAGCGTTGTAGTTTATTTTTGAGATACGGTAGTATTGATAGGCAAACGGGAAAGACGCGGCGATTAATCCTATGGTTGCGATTTCTGGTAATCCAATGGGTTTGAGCGCATCTGTACCGATTATTCCGAAAACGCCTATGACAGCGAACACTGGAATTATGAAGACTAAAGCTTTTTTGTAAATATCTTTAAGGTCTGGGAACGCACTTTTCTGCATGTTATGCGCCATTAAAATAAAAATTCCAGACATAACAGGCATAGCGACAAAGGCTATTAAGTAAGAAGTAACTGGAGAAATTGAGATGGAGCTACTCGACATCAAATCCATAACACTGGAAGACGAGAAAACCACGAAGAGAATGTAGGTGCATAACACAACGATTAACATTACTGAGTAAGCTTCAACTAATGCCGCTATTCTTTCGATTGAGCGATTTAAGTTGATGAATCGAAGTTCGAATATTGATTTTAACTGGCTCTTCATGTAATCCGGCAGTTTTCCGCCACTTCTAATAGAGGAAACGAAGCCGCCCAGGAAGTTGCGATACAGTTTAGAGTGAGTTTGTTCCCCGCGTTGCTGCATAACCGTTAACGGGTCTTTGCCAAGCACCTCAACTTGCCGGATAACTTCGTCAGCTTCCCTTTTGAAATTTGGAAGGAAACTTAGATTGCGCATTTTTTTCCAGCTTTCGTAAGGTGAAATTCCGCTTGCAGCCATGAGGGTAAAAATCATTACGGCAAATGGTAGTTCGTGCTCAGTATTCTCGCGTTCTTCACTTGTAGCCTTATTTAGAAAGCCGAAGATTTTTCCTAGAAAACCTCCAGGAGCCTTCATTTCTTATTGCTCCTTTGATTTTTCATTTGATACCGCCAAAGTTTCAAGGTTGAGTGAGCTGGTGAGTGCTTTGTGTACACTTCTAAAGTCGCGTAGGTTTTGTTCAACCATGTGAAGCAGGATTTGTTTTCGGCGTTCAAACTCTTGTTGAACAACGCTAAGAGGGGCGTCGAGATTTTGGGCGATTTTGTTGAGTAAATAGCTTTTTTCTAAATCCTGGTTGAAGGTATCAGATGACAGGTTCCAGTTGAATACTTCGTGTGGTGTACCGTTGTTGTCGATTTCGGCGATTTTAACGAATTTTCTCATCGATTTTTTCCTTTGGCGAAGGTTTAAGCTTGAAGTGTTGACTTGTTTGACGACGATGACACAGTTCATCAGAGACAGAATATTCTGGGGAATTTTCATGGGGGGTTGAGTTAATCTTTTAATGACTGTTTCTACATCGTCAGCGTGCATAGTGCATAAGCCGCCGTGTCCTGTGGCTAATGCTTGGAACAAAACATATGCTTCTTCTCCTCTGATTTCGCCTACAAGAATTAACGCTGGTCTGTGTCTGACGGCTGATTTGATTAGGTCGTAAAGTGTGACTTCGCCATCGCTGTCTCCACCAAAACCCGTTCGCGCAATTGTTGATACCCAGTTTTCCTGCGGTAGGTTGATTTCTTGAACTTCTTCTACAGAAATCATCTTAAAATCCGGTCGCACCAAACATGCTATAGCGTTTAAAGCGGTTGTTTTTCCTGCACCTGTGGGACCTACAACCATTACAGACATTTTGTTTTCCATAAGCATCCATAGATAAGCTGCGATTGATTCATCGATGGTTTCGTTCATAATTAAATCCACAATTGTTAGAGGGTCATCGCGGAATTTTCTTATTGTGAAGCTTGTTCCTGCTGGAGTGGTTTCTTTTCCAAAGGACACGGCAAGCCTGTGTTTTCCTGGAAGAGTCAAGTCAACGATCGGGTGGGCGATGCTAACGTGTTTGCCTTGCCTGTGCACCACTCGGGTTATGAAGTCGTCAAGTTCTTCTTCGTCAATAAAAACAATATTTGTACGTATACTTCCATATTTTCTATGGTAAATGTAAACGGGTTTGTTTATGCCTAGGCAACTTATGTCTTCTATGTATGGGTCGCTTATTAGTCCGTCGATTCTTCCATATCCAATTAGGTCTTTTTCAAGGTAATACTCGATTTTTCTTAGACCAACTTGGTTGGTGTCGCCGAAAGCTCCCTTGTGGTCTTCGAGTATTACTGGAAGTTGTCGGTGGAAAGAATCAACTAGGGTTTCATCTATTCGGGGAGCTTTTAATTCGTATTCAAGAATGTTTTTTAAGCGTTTGTAGGCTTCTCTCTCCTCTCGTGACAAAGGCAAATCATCGACAACATAGAAGTAGCTTCCTTCAGAGTCGTCTTGGAAAATCCAGGCATAAGAGAAGGGTGGAGTTAGGGGGTAACTTTCAATTTGGGTGAACCCTTCAGGCACCTGATAGCCTTGGATACCCAAGTAGGCTATCATTTCTTCGTCGGGGGTTTCTTGTTTTTCTTGAATTTCCTCTTTGTTTTTTTTCCCTAACTTCATCTTATCACTCACTGGTTAATGTTAAAGTTGCAGTTTGGTTTTCAAACTGACATTGTAATTTTGCCCTGCCTGAACCACTGATAAAGTAACCAGATGCATCAAAACTGGCGGGTATATTCATCTGGAGGTTGTTTGAACTAAGGGTGGTTCCAAACCCTGATTCAACCCATGCACCTGACGAGTCATTGGCTATCCGTAATCCAGAATCGTTGGTTTCCAATCGATGAAGGAATGTCAAGAAATTGCGTTGTATTCTGGTTGTTTTCGATGGTATGTGAAAGTAGTGAGAGGCTTTGTGTTGCCACGTATTCCTCAATGTTTTTTAATTGCTGAGTATTTGCTTGATTTTTCACGTTTAAAGTAGAGATGCTGCAGACGTAAACTATGATTGCCCCGACCATGAGTGCAGCAAAAATCGAATAAACCCAACCTGGAATTATCGAAGGCATTTAGCGGATCCACCTCTGAATTGAAACGTTGGAAACTACGGTTTCAAGGTGAATAATGGCGCCTTCGGTTGTGCTTGAAATTGGAATGCTAACGCTGCCGCTTACCCCATTTAGAACTGAAGTTAACGCCAAGTTTCCTACTTCATTAGAAACCTCATAGTTCTTTGATTCAAGCAGCGTGTTTGTGCAGGAAATATGGAGAGGAAGCTCACCCTGCAACGATATCTCCGCTGAAGAATTCAAGTTAACGATATAGATGCGTACGTTGTTGATGGCTTTCCCGTTTTCAAATCCAGCAACTGAATAAGTAACGGTTGGTCGATACTGCAGCTGGATTTCTTGGTGTTCATCGCCGCTTGCTATGCAAAGTTGGCTTGCTGAGGAGCCACTTTGGTTAGTTATTGTTCTGCTGTCACCTTCGAGGTATAAGCCTATTTGTGAAGTGCTTGAGTATGGTAATTGATAGGTTATTCTACCGATTGAAGTGTTAAGGATAGTTTCCTGAATTTCAGAGTTATCGTTGATGCTTAAGGTTAGAACGTTGTTGGTAGGCTGGATTTTTAATAATCCACCTGAATCAATCAAATCAAACGTAGTTGAGCATCCAGGCTGTCCCAAAGTCGAAATAATTTCATTGTTTAACGAAATGAGGCTTTCTTTGGCTGTGGAAACTCTGAGACTTTGTCCTTGCGAATTCACCTTTTGAACTGAAAAATAGTATGTGAATGAGACAATGCTGAGAGTCGATACAAACAGAATCAGAAAAGTTACAGGTAAGGCCATTGCATATTTGGAACGGACAAATTTTTTCAAATGGCGTAAACTTACCTTCATGTAATCATCTCAAATATAATTCTTTATTTTATGGAACATAGGGAAAATTTGGATTAAGCCGTTTGTGCGTAAAACAATAGACATATTGTTTCGCGAAAACTTGGCCATATCGACAGACTAATACAAAATAGTCTTGAAAATAGCGTACTGAGAAGTTTATTAAAAAAAGAGAAAAAGAAAGTGGGGGGGATTTTTCTTAGGTTAAATATTTGTAACCTATTATGCGTATGCTTGGACGTTTGTCTCTTTATAGTACATCGCTTGTGATGTAAAGACAGTGAACGCAGCTGTTGTACCGATGTCGTTGATGCCTATGCTGTCTGGTGAAGTCATCATCACACCTACTGTTTCACCTGATGGCAACACTATATACTCTCCGGCGGCGACTGCAACGTATGGAGCAAGTGGTATAGCTATATATGCTATGTCTTCGGTTGGATCTTGTGCTGGGTCAGCGAATAGGGTTGTACATTCTTGTCCACGAACAGTGATTTTATTTATGACAACATCGCGTCCGCCATTGTTAGTTATCATGATTGCGCCTACGGCAGATCCATCAGCTGCAACCCAGATGTGCTCGTGAGTAACCGAAAGAGCCTCTTCCTGCACTCTGGTGCTGGTAACGTTGATTGCAAAGTAAGTAACGACGCCTGCGAGAAGCACTGAAACGACAAGGATGATCAGAGTTGTTACGACGGTGCTTAGAGCCAAACGATTCTTCATTATGTTCTTCAATATTTTTTTACTTCCTTGAAAGAACAAATACACATTTTTCGGATAAGTAACCTTGTGCGTAAAAAAAAGTACATATTGTTTCGCGAAAACTTGGCCATATCGACAGACTAATACAAAATAGTCTTGAAAATAGCGTACTGAGAAGTTTATTAAAAAAAGAGAAAAAGAAAGTGGGGGGGATTTTTCTTAGGTTAAATATTTGTAACCTATTATGCGTATGCTTGGACGTTTGTCTCTTTATAGTACATCGCTTGTGATGTAAAGACAGTGAACGCAGCTGTTGTACCGATGTCGTTGATGCCTATGCTGTCTGGTGAAGTCATCATCACACCTACTGTTTCACCTGATGGTAACACTATATACTCTCCGGCGGCGACTGCAACGTATGGGTCAGCGGGTGCTGCTGCATATACTATGTCTGCGGTTGCGACTTGTGCTGGGTCAGCGAATAGGGTTGTACATTCTTGTCCACGAACAGTGATTTTATTTATGACAACATCGCGTCCGCCATTGTTAGTTATCATGATTGCGCCTACGGCAGATCCATCAGCTGCAACCCAGATGTGCTCGTGAGTAACCGAAAGAGCCTCTTCCTGCACTCTGGTGCTGGTAACGTTGATTGCAAAGTAAGTAACGACGCCTGCGAGAAGCACTGAAACGACAAGGATGATCAGAGTTGTTACGACGGTGCTTAGAGCCAAACGATTCTTCATTATGTTTTTCATTATTTTTTTACTTCCTTGAAAGAACAAATACACATTTTTCGGATAAGTAACCTTGTGCGTAAAAAAAATAACACCCTGCAGGACAAAACACGAATTGATTCGAAATTAGTTTTATCTTAAAAGTTATTTTAAAAAGAGAAAAAGAAAGTGGGGGGATTTTTCTTAGGTTAATTATTTCTAACCTATATTATGGTGCTATGTATGCTTGGACGTTTGTCTCTTTATAGTACATCGCTTGTGACGTAAAAACAGCAAACGCAGCTGTTGTACCGATGTCAGTTACGCCTATGCTGTCTGGTGAAGTCATCATATACGCCTACTGTTTCACCTGATGGCAACACTATATACTCTCCGGCGGCGACTGCAACGTATGGAGCAGCGGGTGCTGCTGCATATACTATGTCTGCGGTTGGATCTTGTGCTGGGTCAGCGTATCAGGGTTGTACATTCTTGTCCACGAACAGTGATTTTATTTATGACAACATCGCGTCCGCCATTGTTAGTTATCATGATTGCGCCTACGGCAGATCCATCAGCTGCAACCCAGATGTGCTGATTAGTTACGGAGAGGCTTTCTTCTTGAACCCTTGTGCTGACTACGTTTATAGCGAAGTAGGTTAACACGCTTGCAAGTAGGATGGATACTACTAGGATTATGAGTGTGGTTACTACTGTACTTAGTGCTCTGCGATTTTTTAGTATTCGGATCATTTAGTATTTTTCCCTGTTACAAAAATTACGCACAATCACATCTTATATATATTACGTATTACGATTCAATACTAAGAATAGCTGCTTCTATTGAAATCTAATTATATCCAGGTGTTAAAAAGTATAATGAATCTAAGAACAGTATCCTTAAGAAGCGTTCTTAGAACTTGGACTTTCTCACGGATAATACAAAATCTGAAGCAAAAATCAGAATTTTGCAGTTCATAACTATTATCTTAAACTTTGGACTCTTAAAGTATCAAGTTTCCAAGCTGGTTAGCAATGCATATAAAAATGAAGTTTCCCGCCAAAATTCTATCGGTAATACTAGTCGCAACTATGTTTTTGCTTCCAAGCTGTTTGGCTCTGCAATTGACTACCACTTATGACTATACAACCTATGTTCATAATTATGTTAATTCAAGCAACGGAAACATTACCTACGTCGACAAGCCTTTTTTTCCAGTGATGATAAACAACAGTCAGATTCAAATCGGTGAGAACTGGACCATTGTAGTGCCACTCGAAGCTAACCACAACTATCACGTCTATTGTTATGGAGCATGGGTTAACACATCTTCTGCAGCAAAAACCGATTATGACATATACGTTTTTGATCCTCAGGGAAACTTGGAGAGTTCGCACACCGAAGCAGCAGGTTTTCCAGAACACTTAGGAACAACAACTGATGATCCTTTTTTTGCGCCAAAGTTTTCCGGCAACTATTCATTTGTAATAAAAAATGATTTGCGAGAGAGCGAAGGAAGCCAGCAAGCTACTTTTATGGTAATAGAAAACCTCGTAACCGACATGTGGCACACAGTTCAAATTGAAGGTAAAAGTAGCAGTGGATTACCAAGTTACCTTACCTCTTGGGCTTACGAATTAATATCAAATGCCAGCTATGTAGAACTCTATGTAAAAGTCCCTTATACTTTGGACATGTACGAAGCTAGGCTTTACTTAATGAATGATGCTAAATCTCTTAGCATAAACTCTTATCCTCTTCCTTGGGAGCCGGGACTATATGCCAACGTTACAAGCAAGATTGGTGGCTACAATTTTGAAAGTGAAGGTTCAAGGGGTGTCGCCTACGCAAGCTGTGAATATGCGGGTAAAGCAATGTTTCTTAATTATTCATCGACTAACAAATTCACTAATCTCTATCATTTGGTGCTTATAGGGGAAGAGGGATATGGAGAAATCCAATTTATGTTGAAGACTCGTTTCGGAAATGAATCTATCTTGCCTGTAGTTGCTCCAAAAACGGTCTTCGCTGGAAATGCAACCGAGATCGCCTACTGCTTCTATCGCAAATTCTCTCGAAAGTGCTACTTGTTTCTACACAGTCAACAATTGGACTACTCAATCCAGCATAAGTATGTCCATCAATAACCACACTTGCAGTGCAATAATACCCATCCAGAAGGCAGGCTCAATAGTGCAGTACAAAATAGAAGCTATAGATTATTTACGCAATATTTTGGAGACATCTGGAAACTTATACTGTTAAGATGGCGTCAAACTTGGATTTCTCGCTAATTTCCGAAAAAATACCTTTAGGACAAAATATTACTGTAAATGGGGTTCTAAGCCCTATTACGAATACCTCAAAAGTGAAATTGCAAATCTTTGGTGTTAATTATAATCAAACTCTAAGCTGCGTCTTAATGCCTGATGGAAGCTTCGTAGCAAGTTTCCAGCCGCCTAATCCAGGTAACTATTCTATTGCTGCAACTTCGCTTGAGACACAGGTTTCTTTTGAAGCTAATAGTCTGGAACTGTTTTTTTCAGTTGCTGAACCACCTTTATATATTAAATATTCAATTCCGATAATTGGGGTTTTAGTGGCTGTTTCAATATGTGGTGGGTTACTATATTTCTTTAAGTTTAGGGGCCGTTAAAAACAGCGCCCCAATATAGTGTAGTAAATATTAATACACAATACTTTTATATGCTGTTGAGCACATCTATTCGAGAATAGTGATAGCTATTCTTGATCAACAAGAAGAGCTCATGTGGTAGAAAACATCGAGATCAGATTGCAAGATCAACTGATTAAACATTTAGAGGTCAAATCTCTAAAAGAAGAAGAGCGGGGGGGTAGGCTGACTTTGCAAATGTCTCTTCACCACATGAGCTTCTTCAAAAAGACCAAAAACCCGAAAACTCTAAAAGAAGTCTGTAATTTTTTGGATAGACAAATACTATTATCCCAAGTACACAAGAAGATAGTCAGATCACTGTAATCTGAAAAGGAGCTTTACTATGGGAACCGAAATACGTCAATTTACTTCAATTAAAGACATTACAGAGTTTATATCAAATCAAATTCTTCAGAACAAATCATTGTTTGAAGATTACAGCCAATGGCTTGGAACTCTGCTACGAGATTTCGAAAGTAATCATAAGAATGATGAATGGTACCAAAAGACAGCGGCAATGCAAAAGAACCTTAAAAGTCAATCTAAACAACCCCAAGAAAAACCGTCCAGCACTAAGAATGCAAAGACGAAAGGTGGGAAAGGCAAGGTTGACTCATGCTGGGTTTATTCTGGTGAGCTTCAAATATCATTTGTCGATGAAGCACAAACCCAAATACTCTTTGAAGCAATTGAGAAAATCAAAGCTAAAATTCAAGAGTTTGAGAAATTTAAACTAGCAATCCAACAACTCTCTCGTTTGGGTCTTGGTACATCTGTAACTTATTTAATATATATTGAAGAGGATAGCCCCAAGAAAATAGTGCTCAAACCCAGAGGAAATGCAAAAGGAAATGAAAGTTTCAACTTTGCAGCCGAGTTTTCTGTTCCAGCTTTCTGTGACCAGTAAGATAGGCTGACAAAAGGGCGTAACATTTGATATAAACGTTATATACCAAAAATCACAAGATGTGTAATAGAGGAATCAACAGTAAATCCACAATATTATGTCTCAGGGGTAATGGTTTCCATCAATCTTAGCAGTTTACACGCTGAGCGCACAGGTGAACATACCTCGAAGGACGATCTTTTTTTTGATGTTAACGCCAAGATAGAAGAACAAAAAAGAGATAACAGTCAAGTTACACTTAGTTTCAATTTAGCAATTTCAACCAAACCAAATGTAGTTAAGTATAGCACGGCTGGATTAGTTACTTTAGCAGGAAAACCTGATGACATAAAGAAAAAATTAGAAGTAAATCCTAAAACACATATCCCTCAAATCCTTTTTACAATCTATCAACATGTTTTTAATTCAATTTACATTTTATCATCCAACTTGAACACGCCATATCCTCCTCCAGATCTACTTCATCCAATGGCTGAAAAAATACAAATACTATCAGGAAATTTCTCTGACTCAACTTCACCTGAAAAGGCAGAAGCGACAAACTCTGCTGCTAAAACGACCTCTGAGCAAAAAACAAAATAAATCTCTCAAGTAATTTTTAGGAAAAAAAACAATATCCTTGTCTAGTTTATTGACAAAATCAACTCTTTCGTATTTGTCTAAGGTTTTTGGGAAACAATCGAAAAGTAAGATTCTGCTTCAACTATTCTCTTTTCTATGAAACATATCTCCTTTTAAGCAGTCAATCTGTGTGTAGGTTTTTCTATTTACAAAGGCAAATTACCATTTCTCCTTAGAATAAGATGGTTATTCGAGAGCCGCAAAGTCAACTTGGGATAGGTGCACTAAGTGAGAATGTTTCAAGAAAAGTTAGTTTCCATTTAATGTTTAAAAAGAGGTAATGTAAAACGCTTAAAAAAACCACCGCAGTATTGATAGTAATTCTTATCTTAACTGTAACATTTTCAATGGTTAATCTAGAAACATTTTATGCGTCGGCAAATTACCCAACAAAACTCTGCCTCTTTACTGGATCACCAAGCGTGCTCGCGGACAACAGCACCTATCAATGCATTTTTGTTCAATTACAGGATTCAAGCGGAAAGGTTGCCCGAGCCCAGCAGGACATAACCATCGGTCTTTCATCATCACTAACGATAGTTGGTACAGTAGATTCTTCAATCATAATGCCCGCTGGAGAAACATTTGCTTCGGCAAACTTTACATCTACATTTTACCCCGGAACAACCACTATATCTGCATCAGCAACGGCGTTTGAAACGGTGCTCTCAACAATAACCACAGTTGGACCGGTACCCTCCAAAATAGGCGTCTTTGGATTCCCATCAAATCTGCCCTCTGACGGCAATTCGTACCCTGCAATTATGGTTCAACTGCAAGATTCAACTGGCGCACCAGCAAGAGCACCCCAAGGAGGAGTACAAATAGCATTAACCTGCTCGGATACATCAGTGGGCACCGTAACTCCGTCTGTGACAATCCTAGAGGGCCAAACCTATGTCGTGGCAAGTTTTATTACAAGCACCAAAGCACAAACAAACGCAAAAATAGAAAACGCCACCGTAACAGCAATGTCTCAAGGATATTCTTCAAATCAACTTGTAATAACTACAACGCCAATTGCCTTGAATCCAACAAAACTCAAAATATTTACAGGACCTCCCAAGGTTTTAGCTGATCAGATTTCTTACAAACAAATTGCTATTCAATTACAAAACGACACGGGTTTTGTAGCAAAAGCCTTCGAAGATACAAACGTAAATATTGCATCTAGTGATTCAAGCGTGGGTCAAATTGACTCATTAGAGATTTTGGCGGGCCAAAACTACGCCTTAGCAACATTAACTACAACATACAAGGCAGGCAGCGTAAACATAACTGCAGCCGCTAACAATTTTCCGTTAACTTTCCAAATTATTAATACTTTTGGCTTTATTGCTTCAAAATTGGCGATTTACTGTCTTCCACCAAGTCTACCCTCGGATGGTAACACGTATCAAACAATCCAGGTGCAACTTCAAGACACTTTGGGGAGACCAGCAAAAAGCGCTGGTGCGGAAGCTAACATAAGACTATTTTCCTCCCAACCAACAGTTGCCGCAATAAGCTCTATGTTGACAATTCCAATAGGCAAATCGACAGCTTTAGGAAACTTTACTCTAACCTACACACCAGGAAACACCGCAATTACAGCCCAAGCTTCAGGTTATACCACTGGACAAACAACCTTTAGTTCCTACCTCATCGATTCCTACACGCTTTCTGTCTCAGCTGGATTAAACGGTGTCATAACTCCTAACGGAACAATTACCGCTATGCTAGGCACCAGTCAACTATTCAAAATAACAGCAAACACTGGCTACCACATCTCAGATATCACCGTAGACAATATCTCCCAAGGCGCATTATCCTCATACACTCTAAGTAACATCAGTCAACCTCACACAATCGTTGCCAACTTTGAAAAAAACACTTACAGCATAAACGTAACTCAAACACCAAACGGTCAAATCACATCTGGAACAAGCACCATAAACTACGGAGAAACCCCAATATTCACAATAACACCAGACGAAGGTTACTACATTGCAAACATAACAGCAAACGGCAAATCTATTCCAGTTAACTCCTCATCAGGCCAAACCTACCAGTTTGGACCAGTTACAGCTGACGGCTCATTGACCGCCTCTTTTACCATAAAGAAATTCACAATCCAAGTCGTCCAGACAGCAAATGGCACTATTACACCTGGAACCATAACACTTAGCTATAATGAAAGCCTATCTTTCGCTATAACCCCCAAAAACGGTTTTCACATAGTTGATTTTCTGGTTAACAGAATATCTATAGGTCCAGTTAGCTCCTACGTTGCCCAGAACATTCAAAGCGCAACCACAATTTCAGCTGTTTTCGCAATAGACCCCGAACCCACTCCAGCTCCTGACCCACCGGCCTCACCAACGCCAACTCCAACCTTAAAACCGACCACAATTAACGCAACAACAGAAAACGGAATAAAAATAAATCTCTTAGTTACCGGAAACATGACCAGTCAACAAATAACAAACCTCCAAATTACCAAAAGCCAATCTTCCAAAACAATCACCGTTTCATTTGACGTTAAAGGAACAAAAGGTGATGAAGGCATAGGTAACTTTACAATACCTAAAAACGCAGTGGATTTCGGGACAGCTCCAAAAGTTTACATCGACAACGCACAAGCTAAAAGCCAAGGATACAGTCAGGACGAAAGCAACTATTATGTTTGGTTCACTACTCATTTTAGCAGCCACGAAGTATGTATCGTGTTTTCTGCATCGGTTTCCAAAGCTGAGTTGTTATCTCAGAACATGATCTATTTAGAGGTGACGATTGCAGCAGTCTTGGTAGCAGTTTCAGGATTTGTCATTTACAAAAAACGAGAAAACTTGAAAGAAAAATTCGAAAATATAAGATTCTTTAGATAGTTTTGTTTTGTTTAGCATTCATCTATCTGTTTGCACTTCTGATTTTTAAAATAACTAATAAGTATTTTTTCTAAACTTATTAAGAAATATTCTGTTTCTTGGTATATCCTAACAACAGAAATAAGTGTTAAATAACTTTCTTGAAAAATAGTTTTTACGAAAGGAGAATCTTGAATATGGAGACAACAGTTGCAGCTTTATTATTGGTAACAGCAAGTGTAGTTCTTGCCTGCGTAGTTGTGACTTATGCAGTAAACATTGTCCAAGTCACTGTAGACACTCAAAATTTTCCAGAGATCAACAAACTCCAAATCTACGTAAATAATTTGTTAAATCAAACCCAAAGCACGATGAACGATAATGCACTTCAAGAGCCAGATGCGTCTTTACCGTAGTCAAATAGTCTACTTATTTTAAATTCTGTTTTTTAATTCATAACATCTAATATTTAGAAAAACTAATTGCTCAGAGAACATCAATGTCAATCATTAATGCTGTTGAAGATTCAGAAGCGACTTTAGAAATTTCGCGATTCGACGCTGAGAATGCGACGTCAATGACAATCGATTTTCTTGGTCGACTTGGATATAAAGGTAAATGGTTGCCTTTGAAAGTATCCCTTGATGGAGAATTATATGTTGTTGAAATGATGCTGCAAAAAAAGACAGCGAAAGTTCAAATAAACTCTTCAACAAAAGAAATAAAAGAATACGAGTTTCAAGAGACTGAAACTGAAAGCAAGTCACCAATCAAATCTAAAGGCCTAATATTTTTAGTAGCAATTGTTGGTATCGCGGTTATATCAGCAAAGTTTCTCGGAGTTTTCTGATAAATTCATATTATTATTAGCTTGAGTTTAGAATGAACGACAAATAGCATTTGAATTAAATTAACTACCTACGATATATTAGGGGCTTCTATGGTGTGGAATCCCAAAGATCAATAATCTTTCTTCTTTTTATCTCGTCTTTTATACTTTGAATCTCTTGAAGTTTTAGCAACGCTATTTTGTATAGTTGGTTGTATTCTTCAAGTTTTTCTTGCATAGACTTTGACCATTCGAGCATATGTGGAAAATAGGGTGAGGTTGTTCTTTCTTCAGCGTTTTGAAACCAGTATTCTTGGTGATGGGGTCCTTTGGTGATGGCTGTTCTAACATTGAACCCAAATTCTTCTAAAAGTACTCCAAGTTCGCCAAGAACAACGCGTACAGCTCTATCTATTACTTCAGAATATTTGTTACCTACTTGTTGGTTGCCCAGATGATCATATTGAGTAACTGCTGCGTGCAAGTCCGGTTTTTCATGCCACCAAATACCAGGTTGCGAAAATCTCCTTTCTGAAATTTCCTTTGAACCAGCAACTATCATTCTTACCTTTGCTTTTAAATCACCAAAACGGTGAGTTGGCAAATTTAATGAAACATCCGGGTATTTTATTATATATTGTTTAACCGTATCTTCGTACCATTTTGCAGCAAAGAGGCTTGTGGCATTGATGAATTCCAGCTTTATCTCTTGCATCTTTGAACAAAGAGACAAGAGTTCGCTTTCCTTGATCGCAAGAGGGTCTTCCAATTTTTCACTCATTATAATACCTTAAGTCAAGAGTAACTATGTTTTTTCGACGCTTTAGTTTTTTGTTTTCTTAAGAATTTTATCTCTCAAAATTATATTAGCGTTTAGTCAATTCAAACAGAATATATAGATAAGATTATACTAAATTGTCAGTAACTGTTTAGAAAGAAAAACAGAATTTAAATGCTAATTGGCTAAGAACGATTAAAAGCTTCACAATACTGATTTTTATTCTTCGCCATTTGCCTAAAAATGTCAACAAGCCAGAAGAGAGGAACAGAAGAGAAAATAAAAAAACAATTTTTTTAGTTCAAACCGCTCGTAAACTGAGTAAATATAGATTTTGAATTCATAAGCGTATTATATCTTCTATCCGATATTGAGTTCTTAAAACTGGGAATGACGCAAATGAACAACACAAGCAACACATACAGAAAAACACTAAAAAACAAAATGGCCAAAGCACTAAACAACGAAATCAAAACACTCCCCACCGAAATGCAAAAAATCCTTGTAGACGACCTAGTCACAGCATTCCAAAACAGATTCAAAATAGTAAAACAAGCAACAACAAACTTTGAATATTATTTTGAACTCGGAGTGAAAGTCCCCCAATGAGACGCTCCAAACTAGAAATCTACATAGACATCCTAAACGTACTTGCACTCAAAGGACAACTAAAACTAACCCACATAATGTATAAGTCAAACGTTAACTGCAAAGTTCTAAAAGGACAATTAGAATTTTTGATAAAAAATAAGTTGATTGAAGAAAAAATATTAAGAAAAGAAAAAACAGTTTATGGCATAACTCCAAAAGGCATTAAAGTCTTAAAATACTTTAGAGAAATAGAACAAGTATTTCCAATAAAAGAAGAAATCAGGCATCATCCTGATCTTTATTGAATACTTTTTTTGTTTCTTTAATAGAAAATTTTTGTTATTTTTGAAATTATTCCCTTTTAAGACCGAACGCAATGTTGAATTCAATTTCTTTTGAATCTTCATTGGTTGTCAGAGTAGTGTTTTTTCCAAAGGTTCTACAGATTGCCCCTAACGCGCCTGCGGTATAGTCAAGAATAGCTTTTCCGTCTGAGGTTAATGCATATATTTTTCTTGGCCGTTCGCTGTCCATACACCAGGAGCAGTTTAAGTATTTTTTCTTTTCCATTGTGTTTAGAAGTGGATATATTGTGCTTGCTCCAAAGCAGACGCCGAAGTTTTTTCGAAGGGTTACCATTAGTTCGTAGCCGTGCATTGGGTGTTCTTGTAGGAGTTGCAGGATTATTAGGTCGAGTAAGTTTTTTGTTAGTTTGTTTTGTATTTCTTTGTTTTTGATCATTTTTTCATCTTCTGCATTTTTGTTCTACAAGTGTACAATATGTCCGCAAGCAGACATATTATTGTACAAGTCAGAATATACAAGAAACCCGATATAAACCTTGGCACATACCTCAAGCATACAAAAACAAAAACAAACAAGCCAGCTAACGCCAAAACAACATAAAAACTTCTAAAACAACAAAAAATACGCATCAAAAAAGATGGAAAAAATCAGAAAAAGCAACTGTCCAACAAACAAACACAAATCAACAAAACCCCACCAATAGGCCTCCTTCACAATAGGAAGCATTTGGGTGAGTTACCGGAAATAGCTTAAAGCATCTAAGAGAATCTGACATTATTCTTGGAACTGAAAGGGTGCCCCCCGCACTCCTCCCTCGGCGAAGTTGCTAATCAAAAACAAAATAGCCCAATATTACTCCATTAAATCTTAAAAAAAGAGAAGGTTTTTTGTCTTTTTTTAATTATTTGGGTTTATTCAGCTTCACCAACGGGTTCTACGCTTCCAGTACCAAAGAAACCGCGACCTTGAGCAAAATACACGTTTATTGGTTTCTCGTTGCGAAGAATATCCAAAACGCTTTGGAACATCGTAGAAGGCAAATGCATCTTTATAATTCCGCCTACATTGCTGTCGTTTTCGAAGACCATCCACGGGTCATTGAATCTGACGTAAGCAATCACTTTATCACCTTCATAAAGCGCTATCTGAGCTCTATTTGTTTGATATCCTTGCTCGCTTCCGTATATCAAAATATGGTAGCTTGTTACATTTGTCATATTTTTCACGAGATTTTTATAGGAATTACAGATTTAAAAATCTTACGATACAATATATTGTGCTGTTTTTCCAATTAAATTCAATGGGTTCTCATGAACTACGAATATTAAATAGACTACCACAGTTCACACTTTCAATTTCGAACTCCTGGTTGAAGCATGTTGCACGAAGCGTAGTTCCATGTTATGGCGAGGAATTGTTGTGCTATCAATGGAATCCAGTCGCCAGTTGACATCGAGAGTGTTGTTGGAACTGTTCCGTTGTTAATCACACAGATTTGGCGTGTAGCAGTTGCGCCAGCAGTTAAGTCACCCCAGTCAATACTGGTCAGGTCTTGGTTTGACCCGACAGCGGTAACTTTAACGCCTATAACGATTATTCTTCCAGAGGAGCCTATTTTGCCCTGAACTGACAAAACAGCGTAGGTGACAGCAGCAGTGGAAGCAACCAATATGCGTGTGGTAAACCAGTTTTAATCTCCTATAACCCATGTAATGCGAATAAAAAAGAAAAAAGAGATCGTCAATTTGTTTGTAACATGGTGGGAACTCAACTTTTTACGTTACTATTTAAAGAAAGAAGTCTAAACTCCACTCAACAAACTACTCAAAAACACAGAAATCTAAAAGGCAAACCGATTACCTTGACATCTCAAATTGTTCCCGCATCTTGACAACATATGAAGGAAAAGAGAAATCTGTATCACCATACTCGAGGTTATATTCGAGTGTATATCCAAGTTGGCTACATTTTGCATGAAGTTCATTCATGAATCTAATGTCTATAAGAAAGGCAGCTGAACCAAAAATTAGATGCAACATTTTTGAAAACTCGTCTATGCGTTCAGGAATGTTATTCTTCTCCATTGAAAAATCGTCTAGTAGATTAGTATATATTTGATTTTTTACTGGCTCGCCCAAACTGCTCAATACAGTGTCAACAGTTTCAATCAATAGGTCATCAAATTTGCGTTGTGTTGAATTCATTTTGTCTTCTCCAACATCTATTATTGAAAGCCTTCAAATAAGTTTGGTCTCAGACGATTATATTAAAGCTGTTATGTATTTTGATACATCACAAAAATTTTGAGTTCACTTCTTAAAAAATTATAACCCAAAAAAGCCTCATTCGACTATCGAAAAACCCTTAAAAATAGAGTCTGGCCTTTCAATTTAAGGTTATGTCATTACCTCAAAAATTTCTTAGCCGCACCAGAGTTAACCCATCTATCGAAGATGTATACAAGTTGGGAGTAAAACAAAATAAACAAAAACCAAAACAGCAAAAACTTGATCGCTACCCAAGGAAAATGGATACAAGCATCTGATGAAGCAAAAAATCAAATTATGGCTCTGCCTGATTGGGAACAGGGAATCCTCATTGAAGATATAACAGCAGCTATGCAAAATAGAATTATAATAAAGAATAACGCAAGCAAAAACATTAAGGGTGTAAAGCGGTATTACTCAAATGAGAGCGTGCAATGTCTGAGTCTTCAAACATAAAAAGGGTAGGTTCAGCAGAGGTAATAAGTAAAAAGGGCACTGATCTTTGGATTCGTATTCGACTAAGTGCCACTCCAACTGGGACTTGGATGCAGTTTTTTAAAAACCCTATCAATTGTCAACATAACAAAACACATCCTTCAAACGCCCGATTTACGGCTGACAATAGGCTTGATTTTGAGTCAACATTGAGTGAACTTGAAAATGACATAAAGTTGATGGATAAATATTTGGAGCAAGCCAACAAGGCATGTATTGACCAGAAAAACAAGGAACTTGCTGATTTAAAGCGAAAAGAAGAATTAGAAACGGCAAATAGAGAAGAACTCAGAAAGATAAATGAATCAATCAAAAACATATAGTCTTCTTGTTTTTTCGCGGGTAACTTGATAGCAGGCTTTAGGTTCGGGTTGATTGTTAGTTACAGAAGAGACTTACCTGGGATGTATCCCAGTTTCCGCTATGTCTTAGGTAAGTGCCAAACTAATCAAGTGTAAGTGGTTGTTTTTCTCTCTATGTGTACAATGCATAATTCGCTTTTGAACATGCCATTGTAGACAGGAATTTCCGTTTATACGATTTGATAGTTCTCTTTTCCGTTCTTGTTTAGTTTGGGTATGGTTATGATGAATTTTACTCCTTCGTCCGGCGTACCATTCTCGTCTATTTTCCAGCCGTAGACTTCAATCATCTTTTTGGTGAGGAATAGTCCAAAGCCGGTGCTGCCTCCAGTGCTAAAGCCTTCAGAGAAAAGCTTCAACTTATTCTCCGCCGAAATACCAACGCCATCATCTTCATAAACTAACTCCAAGTTGTCCTGGTTAGTTTTGCGGTAGTGTATTTTTATGGTGGTTGTTTTCTGTCCATATTTTCTTGTATTATCAACAAAATTGTAGAACATTTGTCTAAGGAAAGAATCAGCCAACACTGTTAATCCATGACATTCATTAATTATCTTTGGAAGAGAACCTGAGAAGAGGGTTGTTGCTTCGTTTATTTTTGCCTCAACATCTATGAAGACTAACTTTTCTACTCCAATTTGTTCATACATTTTAGCAAATTCGAAAATCTTCACAGACTCCTTAACCGCTTGCTCCATTTTGCTGAGCCCCTCAACAATGTCGGCTTGGTCCGCATGTTTTTTCTTAAGCAAATACGCATAACCAGTTACAGTTGAGAGTTTGTTGCGAACATCATGCCTACTTAAACCGCCCACCACACGAAGCTTCTCATTCATCAGCTCAATTCGCTGGCTGTTTTCTTTTAGTTTCTCCTCAATCTTCTTACGTTCAGTAATATCCACAAAGAATGCCACTGTTGAAACGAATTTATTATCCTTGAATACGGGGCAGGCATTTCCGCTGACAACAATTTCGCGTCCATCCTTGGCTACAAAAACAGTTTCAAGGTCATGAATTGACAGCCCATCCATGACCCCTTTAAAGACGTTCATGCAATATTGAAGGTGATCCTTTCGAACAACATCCATCATAGTTGTTTTTTCCAAATCGATATCAGTGTATCCTAACACTTTTTTCCATTCTTCATTAACAAAAAGGTATTTGCCTTGAGAATTGACAGACTGAACAAGAACGTTTGCAACATTAAGCAGTGTTCTATGTTTTTCTTCAGCCTCCTTAAGGTTCCGAATAGCTTGTTTACGTTCGATAACTTTCCCCAATCTTTCTGCAACAACACCTATTAGGCTTCTTTCTTCCTTAAGAAAGGAAACATCAGAGTTAGCAGATCGTTCTTCAAGGTAATTAATCGCTACAGAACCAACTTTTTTTCCATCTGCTATAATTTCCTTTGTCAGTTTCAATGGGGTATCTTTAAAGTTTTTTGTAGAAAACTCTTGATTATTAACAGCTATTTTTGCGCAGGCAATATCAGGATATTGCGTAGCAAATAAAAGCAGATTGACCGCTTGTGTCATTGAAACTTCCAATTCAAAATCTGATTTCTCAAAAATCTTGGATATACCGTAAATGCAATTAAGTTCTTTTACACGCTCACTAAGGTCATGAAGAAGCTTGGTTTTTTCGGCCTCGGCTTTTTTGCTTTCAGAAATGTCTCGAACAGTAGCTTGCAAAACCTCTCGGTTCTTAAGATGCATTTTAGTTAGAAGCACATCCGCTGTGAAAGTGGTACCGTCTGTTCTTTTGTGGATCCAAACGAAACTAGCCCTACCTGTTTCGAATGCTTTATTGATATGGTTCATGGCGGATTCTTTTGAAGAGGTGCCGTCAGGTTGAGTTATCGGTGATAAATCTGCTGGGTGGTTCTTTGTGAACTCTTCTACTGACTTAAAGCCAAATAGGGAAAGAGTAGCAGTGTTGCAGTCAAGAAACCCTTTTTCGTCAAGTAGCATTAACGCATCCATAGATCCCTCAAAAGCAGTCTGATATTTCTCTTCGCTTTCCTCTAGTTTCATTTCTGCTTTCTTGCGTTCAGAGATATTTTTTGCTATGTGGATAACTTGAGCGACTTCGCCCTGTTCATCAAGAATTGGAGACGTAGTCACTAAAAGTGGAATACCCAAGTTTGGATCGTTCACTTCTTCTGTGATTGTTTGTTTTGTTTTAAAAGTCTGCGTAGTTGGGCAATTACACCAAGCTTCTTTTGTGCCATGAACGATCTCAAAACAATGCTTTCCTATTATTTCTTCAGGTTTTTTCTTAAAGGCGTCGCATGTGGCTTTGTTAACTTTAGTGATCACTTGATTTTTATCCATGACAAATAATAAATCTCCAATATTGTCGATAATCATTATAGTTTCTTCAGATCTAGTTTTTTGTATTCTCTCTTGTGCTTTCTGTGTCGTTATGTCTTTGTCAATGTGAAGTACTTGAATTATTTTTCCATCTTTGTCTTTTATTGGGTGAACCGATACCTCAACATCTTTTCTATAGTTTTCAGAATCAAAATGTTGGTGCTCAACTACAGCTGGGTTTTGTGTTTTTAGCATTTCCTGCATTGGACAAGTATCATTTGGAGAAGTACAGGGTGTTGATCGGTGATGTGTTGCTTCATAACAGGTTTTTCCTACTAGATTTTCTTTGTCTAACTTTAACAGTTTTATTGCTGCTTTATTGGCGTGTATTATTTGATAGTTGGTTGGGTCAATAATTAGAATGACGTCGTTGACTGAATCAATTATTTGTGAATTAAAAATTTCATTTTTTTCTTTACTGCTCACTGTCGGATACTCCTGAATTTTCTTCTTTTATTTGCTTGATTCTTTGGCTTTTATTGAATTTTGGAAGTATTAATGTGAATTTGACTCCTTTGCATAGTATCCCTTTTTCAGTTATGCTCCAGTCACAGCCAGTACCATTGACAACTTTTGAATCGCTGTTTTCATGCTGAACAAGACACCTCAGATCATCAATAACTGGGTTTACTAGACCAATATAAAATATATGAATTGTAGCTAAACACTTGCGGGCTTAATTCTGGAAATGTTTTTTTCGAAAAATTCTTTTGAAGAATAAACAAGAAATCCCAGTTGCCTAAAAACAAAAGCCGTGCTTACTCTACAATAAATAGGTGAACACTATTTATAAGGGAAATATTTTTTTAAAAAGATGCTTATATCACTTTGATGTAGGCAACTTGTACCTAATGAGCCAGAGTTTTTTGTTAAGACTGTGTAGCTGAAGAATCTCCATTCGCTTGGCGCTGATTGTTGTGGGGGAAAATGTTGTCCGTTAATTAGGGAAATAGGGATTGGGTGTTGGTAGGGGTGTGGGTAATGGTTCTAAATGACCGCCATCTCCCGTTTGGTTGTTGACACACCTTTTTTCTATTTATCATAATTTTCAATAATTCTTCAGGACGTGCTCTAACTTTTTAGTTTTATGGATGATTTTGAAGGTCTAATTTTGAAGAATGTCAAAAGGCCAATACCCTGCTTAGCGATTGTATAACGTTGGTTTTCACCTGTGGGTGTCTTAGTTAAGATTTTGTTTTCTGAAAGAAAATCTAAATCTTTTCTTAACTTGGTAGGGGTATGGTCTGCAAAGAAAGAATTAATTTGATTGATCGTTTGATTATTATTTTCCATAAGTAGTTTGGTGATTTTCACGTAATGCATGAGCTTGCTTGTCGGCATATTAGACGTGTGCCTTCTAATTTAGTCACCATATATAAAATATAAATCTTACCGAAGGTATTTTTGGCAAAGAGAGGCTAAGCGCCCGTGTTTTCCGAATCTGCAATTTTGATGACGACTTTTTGAGTTAGTTGTTCCTCTATTCTAATATATTCTGCTTTTGCTTTCTTAGAATCTGTTTCTTTTTTCTTATGAATCATAGCATGTGTATCAATACAACGAACCATCTCTTTTAGATCCGGAACAACGAGTATCTCTTCGCCGCACTCACACAAAATTATCGGTAAACCCTTGCTAGAATTGTTATTTTGACTCATTGAGCTACAATAGACGTCTCTAAACATGATTTAATAAATATTCTCTAAGCAAAACCTCAAAATCAATCTGTTCATCAAATGATCAGTTGTAAAATCGAAACAATCTCAAGGTGATGAGTGTAATAGGAAAACTGTTGGGGACGAAGGTTGCGTAAGGATTAATAGTCTCTGATTTTTGCGGATTCTAAAGAGTCAAATAGGCGTGCTAATCATCCAATAATCCTTGAGTTTTTCTATTTTAAATTTATGGCTTTTTATGTAATCTTCCATTTGAGAAGGGAAGGATCCAATAGATAGCGTTGTTAAAATTACATAGCTTTCTGTTGTTGGATTCCTGCTCCATTCAGTAAATTCTTTGAATATCTTAGGGTGACAGCTGGGAAATTGTTTTGAAAATTCTATTGCATGAGCCAAAATCATAAAATCGTTTTTTTGCTCCTTAAAAACGGCATGAATTTGAAGTCTAGTTTGTAAAGTTGATTTTTTTAGTGGATATTTTCTTCTTTAATAATTGGTGAGATTTGTTTGAGGCTTTGGAAGTATTTTATCACTTTAAGGCCTCGTTGGGTGGCTCTAAAGACTACTCTTTTTGTCATAGTCGTTTGCTCTTCAATTAAGGCTTGTTTAATTAAGAACCTGAGGTCTTCTTCTATGACCATGGAATTAACATTAGCGTGATCCATTATTTGGGTCTGTTTTTGAGGCCCATATCGCGCTAGTAGGTTAATTATGTCAATGTATCTTTCGAGATGACTACGTCTCATTGTGATGTTTCACCATTTTGATAGAGATGGTGATAGAGTATTATAAACATTCTTATGCTTTGTTCAAGCAATTATGCTTTTTATTAACAATAATTCAAATAGTGTCATAAATTGAATTAAATGACGCATTAGTTAAATAATTTGTTTATTATGAAAGTAGCTTATAGAATACGGTTTTCTGGTTTTTTCTGAAAATTTCTTTTTGGTTATTAATCTGAATTTACAAACAGGTCATTGGGAGCATTGGCAATTTTTTGGTCAAGTAGCAATCCTTATAATAACTACCATACAAATATGGATTAACAAGACATATGAGTTGGTTTAATTGGACTATTTGTCACCCCTTAGATCGGAACTGAAGCTAAAGATCTTGTTAAGCCTTTTAAACGGAGAGAAAAAAATATCTGAGCTAAGGTTCGATGCAGAAACTCGGGACACCACTATTCTCCATGTTCTTCAAGAATTTGCTGATCTTAATCTAACAACAAAAGCTCAAGGACAATATAAATTGTCTACACTTGGCATCATCGAGGCTAAAATTCTCAAAGAGTTCATTTCAACTGGCGAAGTTGTTGAAAAGTTTAAGGATTTTTGGTTGTCCCATAATGTAGATGATATACCTGACCATCTTCTTCAAAATCTTGGCGCATTAAAAGATTCGCAATTGGTAAAAACTAAAGCATTAGAGTTAGGCATTGTCCACCAAACATTCATAGAAACTATCAAAAGTTCTAAAAGGATAAAGGGGATATCTCCAATATTTCATCCGGATTTTGTATCTTTGTTTGGACAATTGCTTGAGCAGGGAAGTAAAATTGAACTTGTAGTCAGCAGTGATGTTCTCAGTAGAATTTCGAGTTTTGTTGATCTTGGTTTAGTGGGGAAGTATTTGTCAGAAGATAAATTGCGAGTTTTTATAAAGGATAATTTGAAGGTTGCTCTTTCTTTGACTGAGAGCAGTTTCTCGCTTGGACTTTTTGATCTTTCTGGAACTTATGATGATAATATGGATTTGCGGTCCAATAGTGTTGAGGCTATAAATTGGGGTGAGCGTCTTTTTGAAAATACAATTAAGAATAGTCAAAGAATAGGGCTAGATTTATGATTTAAACCACTATTCTTTTTTGTTAGTGCTGACTATTACTGTTTTTTTAGACTAATTTAGTATAAATGTGAATGTTTATTTTGAATATGAATTAGTACTTCATAAGTTTCATAACGATTTGAAATCAATATTGCCTTGAGAGGGCAAAAGTGAAAGAACAAAACTTTCACATAGAATCAGCAAACCTGAAAACGGACTTTGGCAATGTTGTTTTAGAACAGTCTTACAGCTCAATATTAAAAGTTCTAAGGTTCATGGTGTCATCTTCGCTTCTCTTAGCCCTAAACGGAGTAATGGTAGTGGTTTTCGGGTTTTTTTTAAACGGCGCCACAATTATGCCCCCTTTACTTCTCGCGGCATTTCTAGTTACCTTTTCAGTCTACGGTTTAAACAAATTCACCGATAAAACTGAGGATGCAATCAATCGACCTGAAATTTTGCCTCGGGCATCAGGTTATTATTTGGTTTTCTCAATAGTAGCGATGACCTTTGGTTTCTTGATTGGTTTATGGGAAGGTATTTTGGATTTCTTTGTTCTTTGTGCTCCAGTTGTGATTGGCGTGATTTACAGTGTGAAAATTTCGAAGTCAATGCCAAGGCTTAAAGAAATTGTAGGCGTAAAAAGCCTTGTAGTTGCATTAAGTTGGGCTCTAACAGGAGCTCTTCTTCCCGACACGTTTTTTTCAACTAAAATTGAAATAATTGCAGTTATTTTTGTTTTCATTTTTATTCGAGTATTCGTGGGAGCGACTCTTTGCGACGTGTTGGATAAGAATGGCGATTTAGCTTGTGGAGTTGAGACAATACCTATAAGGTTGGGACGGAAAAAAACCAAAAAGCTTTTGATATTTATAAATAGCCTTGGGTTGATTTTGCCACTCTATTGCCTGGTAGCTGGCGTACTTATTGGTTACGTGCCGGCGTTGCTATTTGGAGCTTTATTTGGATATTTGACAATTTGGCTTTTCTTTAGAAAAAACTGCAATAGGTTCACCGCAGGGTTAATTTTAGATGGCGAATGGATCCCCATAGTAATCATCATTTGCTTACTTATCAGATGATAAAACCGGACTCTATTGGGAAGAAAAGTTGCCATTAAAAGACAAATCAATTCGAAATTATTTATTGGTTTTTTTGTCTTCAGAGTCTCCAGCTACTCTTAAAACCTGCATAATTAAGAAGTCTCGAAGACGCTCAGCATCTGCAGCCTTATACACTGGACCTTTAACTCCCTTCAAATGCAACGCAATATGACCTTCTATTGCAGCACCCGTTGCCTTCACATCAGGCAAAATCAAGATTTCCTCTCCACACTTACATTTAATCGTATCCTTTTGCCCCCGAAAATCCATAATTTTTTTCTTTGTCAATTTTTGTGAAAACTCCACAAGTGCCATTAGTGACATATTGATAAACAAAACAAAAAAAGCTATTGGCTAAAAAATGTCCTAATTAAATTTGTTTAAAGCGAAAATGTAGTAGACTGCTGCGTTTTTTGAAAGCTATGAGAGATAGAAAATATATTGCTATGGCCGCAAAACCACCAAAGGCGTTAAGGAGCCGAAAAAGATGGTGTCACCCAATTACAATATAAGTTAAATGAATCAATAGGTAACTAATCATTAGAAATAGGGTTGGTTGACTTTTGAAACCTTGTCGCTGTAATTTAAACGAATTTTTTCATGAGTCAGAATTAACAAGGTTTTTATGTTAGAGCTAAAATAATTTTTATTAGCCATGAAGAACCAAAAGAAGAACCGCAAAGAGCGACGCAAAGAAATCTTGGCTGAGATCCTCTATCAACCCAGTCTTTAGCGGTTTCTAAAATATTAAATCCTTCAGAGAAGAGTAGGCCTTTAGGTTCTGGCAAAGGCTGCAACTAGTCGATATGCTAAATCTTGTTACAGCCTTGGGCTCAATAATTCTCCATTCTGTAGCGGGGTTATTAATGTATTGAAAAAGTATTCTGTCGACCAACCGTTTAGAATAGAGTAAAAAAATATTAATTATAACTGAGTTGTTGAATAAGTGATGGTTAATTTATCTAAGAATCAGCAGAAAAGAGAGATAATGAAGTCAAATGTTGAGCAGGCAAAACAATCAACGCTAGATGACCTCTCTTTTCAGTTCAATATTATAAAGAAAAATGAAGAAAACAAGCCTGCGAAAAAGATAACAATTAACCGCATCTTAGTTACTACTAAAGAAGACGAATTAGAACTTAAAATTGAGTTTAGTTTACAACCTAGTAAGGCGTCATTTTCAAAAATAAATCTTGATTTATATTTTCAAGACCAGCTACTTAATTCAACCCCGCTGCGGATCTCCCAAAGTTCACTTATAGGCGACTGCTTGGAGTATCCACACTTTTTAGATATGAAAGGAATTGAGGCGGGAAACTACCTGATTAGGATAGAAATGTATGAGCTGTGGTCTTCGGGTGAAAAATTAAACTTCACTTTTAGAGAAATTGCAGTTCAATATGTTCCGCAGACCAAGGCAGAAAGATTGGTGAAAATACCCACTGTGAAAAGTGTGGCAGGTTCTGATTTAACGGTTGTTTCATCTTTGGCAAAAAACATTTACCGAGACATAGAGCAAGACCAAAAACAAGAAGCAATAAGCAAAAGAGACGAATGGTAAATACCTTAAGAATTGCATAGGGAAGGGCGATGGAGAACCATATTACAAAAGAACAGTTTCTTGTAGAGTTTTTCGGTTCTTTCGGACGAGATTTAGGAAACCCTGAAAGATGGTTCACCGACAACCCCAACGACATATTTTCGTTTATTGAGGAATGCGCCCAAAACAAGGCACCGGCATTCATAAGCGTTCAACCTGAGAAAGGCAAAGCACAACCGATAGGTATAGAGAAGATATTTTTCGACTTTGATTACTGCAAAAAAAGCGATTCACTGACCAAGGCAGAAACTCAAAAAAGAAAGTCAGAACTGCAAGATGAAGTAAAATACTTTCTAAAACAACTTGGCACCCTAAACATTAAGCCCCTTGTGATTAAAACGCGGCGGGGTTACCATGTACATGTCTTCTTTGACTCTGTTTATGAAATCAATCGGGAGCTTGAGTTTTGGAAACAAGTCTACAAGCAACTTCAACTTGAACTTTTGCAGGATCACGATTACCGCTTTATTGACTATGTGGTTGTGGGCGATATTAATCGCATATGCCGTATCCCATTTTCAATTCATGAAAAATCCAGTGAAGAATGCATCATAGTTAACAGTAACCTGGAAGAGGATAAAGTTAGAAGTGTTGATTACTTCAAGCTCTATGGATTCAAACAAAAAGACATCATGTTGGCAATGGATAGGGCACGTGAATTTAGGAAAGCGCTCAAAGAAAAAAGAATGAACTATGTGCCAAAGACCTTGTCTTTTGAGAGTTCAGAGGGAATTAGATCTTGTTTTGTGAAAGCCTTAAACTCTGGGGAGATGTGTCATCAGCAACGTCTTGCACTTCTCCAAGAAGCTTACGCACTTGGGTTCCATAGTCCTGAGAGCATAATTGACCTTTTCAGGTGCCTCAACGATTTTGACGACTCAATAACCCGCTACCAAGTCAACTGGTTTTTCACCAACGAAGTAGACAAAAAAGAAGTTAGACCCTATAGCTGCCGAACCATCCAAAGGTACGGTTGGTGTCTAGGCGAAGAATGCTCAAGACTTAGTAAACCCGATCAAAAGTAAGTCGGCAATATCAGCATCACTTTTAAGAGAGCAAAGGGGGTGCCTAAATTAGTTGAGGAAAGGGTTGTAGTCACAGGGATAAAAATGCAAACCCTTGAGGAGAATAGGAGAAGGCTTCGTGACTACAATCCTTATTTTACTAATTCAATTAATTTTGATATAGGTTTTATGAATTTCAAATAAGTAAATACTTACTTTTACTCGAATTTTCCTCCGCACATAGGGCACTCTCTCTTTATTGTGCCCTGAATAGTCGGAAGTTTACAATAGCAGTAAAAACAGAAGTAAATCTGGCATTCTTCACAGCAAGAATAGCCCCCGCCTATGTATTTTCCGCAAGCATCGCAAGGTCTAGATAAATTAACCATACGAGTTGTTAGGGGTGAGTTGTTAAAGAAGACCCGGTCAAAACTAACAAACGGAAAAGGGGAGAGTTAAATTGAACTGAATTTCAAAAAAGGTAAAATTGGCTGAATTCTAGCTGTTCTCAAGTGTTCGGGGTTGGGTTGGGGTTGTGAGTTTTTCCGGATGGGAGAAAAGGAGAAACCGGTCACACCCGTTAACCCCATACTTAGTTAGCCAAGTTGGTAGAAAAAGCTTGTTAAGAAGCAGAAACAACCGATTTGTCAACTTAACTTTGCAAGCATGCCAAATCATACACACAAAAAAAACGAAGTCAACATCGTATTGAAGTTAGATTAAAAAATAAAGCGGATCTTGAGCAAGATTTTTAATTTTTATTTATCTTGCCCAGCAGGGACCATAACCATAGCCGTATCCGTTGCCATAGCCGCCTTGATAGGGAGCAGGTGCTGGAACTGATCCGTCAGTTGGGGCTTGAGGCGCTACATATCCGTTGCTGTCGGCTTGGTTTGTTCTGTAGCCAAAGCAGTTGCCAATCCAGCCCAAGAACCCGTTGTTTGGACTTTGGGTGGGCGCTATTTGTGCAGACGCTAAACCGACACAAACCAAAGTTAAAGCCGTTATTGCGACCAATGCTAATGCAATTTTTGTTTTGCTCATTTGTTTATCACCATATAATGATATGGTCATGGAGGCTTATGGTAGTTGCCTGAAACAGATTGAAACAGTTTGAAACAATCTAAAACATCATTGAATTTTGATTTATCTAATTCTTGTATGGTTAATTGTTGCTGCTGGATAACAGTCACATATGTTTAAAGAAAAGAAGTGACTAACATTGACTGATTTAATATGACTGAATCAGATTTGCCCTTCATTAAGCCGGGTCCAGAAGATAGCTCAGAATCAATTACAGTTGCTCCGCCCTCACCAGATGTAGAGAACCCGTTGCCTGATCATGAACCCATTGAAAAGGAGGACCTAGAAACTTTTGTTTGTCCCATTTGTAGAAAATCCTTCAACACTAAAGATGAGCTTGATTTACATATAGCAAAAACCCATGGGCAAAAACGAGAAGCCTAAGAAAAAGCGCCTTATTCTTATTTACTTCTATGATTTTTTTTAGCTTCGTTTTGAAATGTTTCGAGTAATATACGAAATATAGATTCCGCAAAGGCAAAAATCAAGGAACATTTGACGATTCTTAATAGTTTTCAAGCTTTTTTCTTTAATCGAGATACCTTAAAAGATCAAGCGCTTCATTGGCGGTTGACTCCCTTTTGCAAACGGCGATTGTTTTGTTTGCACTATATTATTTTAAACTACGAAGTATAAAAAACAAGATAAAAAACCCTTTATCAAAAAACAAAGCTACAGGTTAAAGCGGGAAGTATGAGCCCAAAATAGGATACGTTTGGACCAGGTCAACGTTGGCAGGACGCGGAGGCTACTTAGCCCAAGCAAACAAAACCTTGACGCATCTGCACCAAAACGTGCTTTGACCCTCCAAGCGCTTACTCCCCCTTTTTTATATTGGGTAGCACAATTTTCAATCTTTTTTTGCTTGAAGATAATAGATAAACTTACTAGTGCTATAACTACCAATGCTATAACCACCGCTGTCAAAATTGTAACTGTTGATAATCCTTGAGGTTCTATTGTTTGCCCTGATTGCGTTGTTGGAACGTAATCCTGATCGTTTAAGGATGTAATTTCTGAATTGTTACTGTGGCTCTAGTCCGTAGTTACTAGTCAGTGCACTATAGGCCTTGTATGTTTGAGTCTACCAGGTTTACATCCATGTTATATGATTGCCCGGTATCTGAGGTAGGAGAAGTCATTACAATCTTTAGCGGCCAGTTAAGAGTGCTATCGACGTAGTATGTAGCTGAGAAATCTTCATCATTGTATTGGTAGACAAGGCAGTTTCGAGTGCCAAGGTTAGACAAGGTTACCTGGGTGGTGTAACTATTGTTCAGGTTTAGGCCTTCGGGCTGGAAATTCATCTCTTCTCTGCTAACCCAAATGGAAGTCGAGTTTTGGGAGGACCCTAAGAAGGAACCCATATCGAAAGATGTCTGAATATTAATGTGAGTGCTGTTTAAGTCGATGACTTCCATTCGAGCGTTAAATTGGATGCTAATTGAGAGAATTTCTGCTTGGCCTTGATAAGTAGCGTATGTACCTTTTGTTATCCAGGATGTTGGCGATTCAGGTTGGGGTGTTGTGGACTGTTGTGTTAATTCCTGGGCGTCGTTTTGTAGGTTGCTGTTTGTTACATTGGGTGTGAGGAAACCGTAACTTACGACTGCGGCTGCTAAAGCGCAGACTATGAGTATTGTTGCGGTTAGCACCATTCTGTTGCGGCTAATTATTCTTTTTTTGTTTTCTGTTGGTTGGTTTGAAGTCAATTTGTATTGCCCTGTATACTGAATATTACTAAACCATATATGTTTTATGGAGCTACATACATGAAGTAAGATACATCAATTCTAAAAGACTCTTCATATTTGTATCTTGTGAACTAATTTGTATACTAATTATAATTATTTTAAAATTTTCTAATTCTATTCTTGTGAAAAGCTGAACTTAGCATCATTTTAAATAGTCGCTCAACTGAAATGGATCTTTGAACTAGTGCATTTCAATGAAATGCCTTGTTCAATAAACTTTGGAGAAAAGAAAAAATGCAAACAAATAAAAATAAAACATTAGCTATTGTGATAACTATAATATTAGCATTTTCAATGACGCAATCTTTGATATTTTCACCAACCACAAGCGCGCACACTCCACCTTGGACTATTCCAACGTTTCCCCACATCTATGTTGCAACTGACCCAATAGGCGTCGGTCAAAAGGCATCAATATACCTGTTTGTGACACCAACATATGCCGATACAAATATACTAAACGACTACAGATTCCGTAACTACCAACTCATCATCACAGCCCCCAGCGGCAAAGTGATGGAGCAAAATTTCCCCTACATTGTGGACACAACATCCAACCAGGGTACATCATTTGTTCCCGATGAAGTCGGCACCTACAACTTGACTTTCATATTCCCAGAACAAAAGGTCAACGACTACCCACATTCACCTACCTCTGCCTACATTAACGACACTTACATGGGCGGATCTGCATCAGCAACTCTTACAGTCACGCAGGAACCAGTGCTAGAAATTTCTTATCCACCACTACCAACGGAATACTGGACACGACCTATCTTTGGTGAAAATACAATGTGGAATTTAATTTCATCAAACTGGTTAGGTAGCGGTATGCCCGGTTACGGTGGCTCAACTGGACCAAACCAACGAGTCTTCTCAGGTGATTCCATCGGTTCTTTAACGTCGCACATCATGTGGACTAAGACTATCGGTCAACCTGGAGGAGTAGCAGGTGGAAACAACTTTGAAATTCCAGGAAGCACGTGGTTCGAAGGCACTGCATACTCTCAAAGATACACCAACCCAATAATTGTGGCTGGAATGCTCGTCTACAGAGAACCGTTGGCCTCAACAGGTACAGCGGGCCCGACAGTTTGCGTTAACCTATATACAGGAGAGGAAATCTGGAGACGATCCGATGTGCCCTCATTATCGTTTGCTTACGTCCAAGACATGCAAAACCCCGACTTCCATGGAGTTCGTCCAGCAATGCTCTGCACAAGCAACTTTGCCCAAGTATTCGACGCAGCCACAGGGGAAAGCGTATTCAACGTTTCCACAGTACCATCTGGTACAAGCGTAGTAGGCCCTAATGGAGAATTATTGAAATACAATTTCTATAACAACGGCACATCTGCAAACCAAGATTATTACTTGACTCTGTGGAACTCTAGTAGATTCTGGCAAACAGGAGCTATGCAGCAGCGCAACCTTCAGTCACAGACTATCTCGACAACAACAAACGTATCACAAACAACATACGTCGACGGCGTTGCAACAACTACATTAACACCAGTAACAACTACAAGAACGCAAGTCAATGCAAGTAGAAGCCTAATGTACGAGATGCTAGACTCCATAACGCAAAACGTATCAATATCCTGGCGCAACAACATGAGCCCCTCACCATCCATAGTTGGAGCAATCTATGGTGACATTTTGCTTTGCATGAACGGTTCACGCCCAACCTCATTAGCACCAACAGGCAATAACCCCTACAACTACTTTGCAGTTAACCTCAACGCCTCAAAAGGACCAATTGGTCAAGTCCTATGGAGAAACACTGTACAACCACCTATTGATCCGAAAGATGGCAACATTACAAACATCTCATTCGCAGGAATGGATGCAGCAGGTTACTTCTGTGAATCCTACAGGCAAACATCTCAATTCGCATTCTTTAACCTACGAACAGGTGCATTCATCAAATTGAGTGACCCACAACCAGCCCTTGACTACTATGGCAGCACTGGATCCGGTTCACTACACAACGTCGTTGCTTTTGGTCGATGCTACTCGGGCGCATACTCTGGTATATTACACTGTTATGATATGGCAACTGGCAATTTACTTTGGACATACGGTAACGGCGGCGTTCCTGGCAACAACACAGACAGTGGCATAGAAGTTCCAGGTCATTACCCAATCTTCGTTAAAGCTATTGGCGGTAGAACCCTTAACGACGGAGTCATCTACACTATCGTTACAGAGCACACTTTTGCAACACCAATCTATAAGAGTGCATTAACACGAGCAATTAACGCATCTGACGGAACCGAAATTTACACACTCACCTCAGTCACAGGCGAATTCGGCGCTGGCAGCTTTGCCATAGCCGACAGCTACACCAACTTCTTCAACAGCTACGACTCAAGAATCTACACCCTAGGCAAAGGACCAAGCGAAACTACAGTCATGGTTGGACCTAAAAGTTCAACAATCGGCGGCAACGTAGTCATTGAAGGCACAGTCACAGATGTTTCCGTAGGCTTAAAGACCACAGAGATAGAAGGACGTTTCCCAGCAGGTGTTCCAGTTTGCGCTGACAGCAGCATGAAAGACTGGATGGCTTACATCCACCAGCAACAGCCAAAACCAGACACATTCACAGGCGTTAACGTAAACATAATGCTCATAGACTCAAACGGTAACTACCAAGGTCCATTCACAACAACCACTGACGGCAAAGGATACTACAGCCTAACCTATACACCGACCATTCCAGGCGATTTCAAGATTTACGCATACTTCGAGGGTACTAACGGCTACTGGCAATCCAATGCAGAAACCACATTCAACATGGTTCAAGCACCAGCAACCCCAGCACCCACTGATGCACCCGCAGAATCTGTATCTGACATGTACTTTGTTCCAGCAGTAGCAGGCATCATAGTAGCAATAATAATTGTCGGTATATTACTGGCATTATTGCTGCTAAGAAAGCGACCATAAAAACACACAACAAAACAAAACTATCTTTCCCCTTTTTTAGTTCAATAAAATTAAAGCAACAGAGAAAAATGGGGGCTAAGTGAGCTCTCGAAAAACTCAAAGGAGAGTTATCTTTAAAGGAGGCAACCAAAGTAGAAATTAAAACGACAGAAGCGCATGAAATATCCTTTGCTTCAGAGACTGCTTACTCAAAAAAAATCAAGCCCAGAGCAATCATACTTAAAGCACATGAAAAAGATTTTTCTAAACTTAAAGACCTAATAGAAAAACTACTTCCAGAAGTTGAAATTATCTACGTTACAACTGGTCCTGCTGCATGTGTTCTTCGGGTTATCAAATCAATGCCTTTTGAAATGCAGGAATCTTCTATGCAACCGTATTACACTATTGAGTAACTGAAGGTTACTTTTTTGATTTCGTTGTTTATTCTTGTGTTTTCTAGGCCTCTACTTGCATGACCGAAGCATGTTGTCATCCAATTTCCCAAGTTTATAAGCAAAGGTGGACTACAACAACAATAATGTCCTGATTTGAAAAAGCAAGTGATTAAAAAACCAAGTCTAACACAATAATGTCCTCTTTTTCACTATTTTCTTTTTTCAAATAAACATGCCAAGCCAACAGGATAAATGATAATATTTCACCCGTAAACTCTCTTTTTTCAGGTTTTTGTTACTGTAGAGCAGCAACAACATATCTTTAAACGCTTAACAAACTACTTTCCAAAATGATGTGAGATTTTGCCTGGAACTGTTGACATAGTGAGTGCCTTACACAAGGCACTTCGTCAAGATATTTTACAAATTGATAATTCAGTCTTTAAAATAGCCCATAATGGAGGAGATTTCGATCCTGTTTTGGATCGGCTTCACATTTTAGGCGAGGTGCTGGATTATCATGCTAGAGGTGAAGAGGCTGCTGTTTTTCCCGCAGTCGATAACGTGGCGCCCCTTGTAGCCACGCCTTACCTGATGGATCACCGTGAACTTGACAACATGGTTGATGGTTTAGAGGCAATCCGTAAAGCACCTGACCCTCTAACAACAGCTAGAGCAACAGCAGTCTTAAACTCACACCTTCGAATTCATTTAAACAAGGAAGACGTGTATCTTTACCCAATTCTCTGGGAGCGAACAACAGAGATCGAACAGGTCACCATAGGTAGATTAATGTCGCAAAAAGTGCCTCCGGATAAATTTCCCCTGCTTATTCAGTGGCTTTTCCCATTACTTGATCTTGACGAACAAGTTACGGTTACGAAGGGTTGGATAAGTTTGATGCCCCCTCCGGTGTTTGCTACAGTTAAACCATTAATCGAAAAGGCAGTTGCTGAAAACTGGGTAGAGGTGACTCGGCGAATCCCTGAAATAGAACACAAGTAAATCTCTCAGACTTTTCAAATGAAAAGATTGTTATGGCGGGGAGGGTTTTAACACCCTGTCGGGCGCGTGATTTCACCCGAACACTTAACTATTAATCGATTCTTGGCGTTTTTAGATATACCCACAAAGATTTGGGTGTTTCTTGCCTTTAACCTTTTCAATTAAGTTCAGCTATAGATGATTTCGTCTAATAAGTAGAACAGAAGTTTTTTGTTAACTAATGATTCGCTTAATTTTTTCTTCGCGCAATGTCTATTTCATATTGGATCTAACCTAAAAAAACAAAGTATTATAACTTAAACTTAATTTAATAGGTTGATGAATAAATCATGGTTAGACCTTTCAAAATTTTTGGTTATAGTTTAGCTGGTTTGGGTTTATTTTTTTTAATGTTGGAAGTCTTTTTAATTTTTTATTCAGTCAAGCCATTGGGTGCCTCAACTGTTACTTATCCATACCGTCCTTTCGTAATAGCCTCCTTTGTAACTGGAATAATTTGTTTAGGTTCAGGAATATCGGGAATCTGGATTGACTATTTTGAGTTTAAAAAAATAATTGAACTTCGTCAAACAAAAAATGAAGCATAGAAAAAAGAGTAAGAAAGAAATAGCCAAAAATCAATGTCTAGTTGCTAGAACATATTGTTCTAATAATAATTTCTCGAGTTGATTTTGGTTTCAGCCATTATTAACTCTTTTTTTAGTAATGTTTTCTTTACGGCTCCAAAATTAGTTCTCAGGGTTTTAGCTAAATTGTATTCTTTGGTTTTACCATAGGTGGTGACTAACATAGGTTACTCACCATATTTTATATTCAAAAACCAACAACACTAACCCAGCTAGCTAACTTTTAGAAAGGAGGTGATTGAGATAAAACAGAAAAATCTTAGGCATATGCATAGTTTTCATGCTTGCAGCTACCTAACAACTCCAGTAATGGCAGCGCCAACAAACGGACCAAACAAAGTGGCAGTTACAGTAATAATGAAACAGACTTCAAAATAGGTTGAACTTATCCAAAAGAGCCAGTCTATGGCATCTTTTTTAGGTTGTTTTTTTGGCGTTTATCCAGAGATATTCAAAATAGTCTTGGCATAGATCAACTATGCTCTTGTTGTTGGACCACAAAATTGGGCTTTGACCTTGTGCACCGACTGGCGATGTGACAATTAAGGCTGCTTTTTTGTCCCAAAGGCTAAAAACAGCTTTAGGTGTTTCTGAAATAAGTCTCAAGTTAAAATTTGGATATTTCATTAAAGTGCTCAAAGTTTTTAGGTAATGGTTTACTTCAAACTGTTGTGTAATCAATCTGCAGTCAACTTTTCTAGCAAGTGCCTCTTTAAAAATTGGCAAGTAGGTTGTGAGCCAAGGGAAAATTATCCTTGGTTCCATCAAAAAACAAATGCAGTTTTGAGTGTTTTGGAGCATATGTTGAGCTTTTGCATGTACACCTAGTTTTTTGGGTAGAAAGATGAACTGGTTTTTTTCGTCGTTTTGCTCGTCTATGTTGTTTGATTTGAAGTTTTGGGTTAATTTTTTGGCTTTGTGCACTATCTCAGCTGTTTTCCGCAGTCTTTTCTCCATTAAAGCAGCTATGCATTCATCTATGGGTATAGCGTAGAACTCTGTGGGTCTAGCTATTATTTTTTCGGCAAGTCCAACTTCTTGAAGTTGAGTTAGGATACTATAGACGTCTGGTCTGCTGACTTTGGCGATTGTTGATATTGTATGCGCAGTTAATTTTTTTGCTTTGGCAAGTGTAAGGTAAATTTTTGCCTGTGAAACTGATAAGCCTAAGTCGGTTAATACGGAAACGTCTTCTTCTGTGACAGACATTTTTGTTTCCTATTCTGGTGGCCCATAGAGTATAGTTATTTTTTTGTCTTTATTTGTTTTTTGTAAGTGGACAGACAACATACAAGAATTTAAAAACAAAACCATGGATAACCCAAGTGCTATATACACTGAATGTGTATTATACATATAGGAAGATAAAAGAAAAATGCAATTTGCATATAAAAAAGTAATAACCACAATTTTGATTGCAATTCTACTCGGAACATTTGCATCAATACAAATATCTTCAACAGTAAATGCAGCAGTTGAACAGATAGGAGCACCACAATTAACACCGTGGGCAACCGCGCCTCCACAAGGTGTAACCCCAAATGTTACGATTGCAACTACTGCCTTTATCAGCATTAGTCCCAACCCGATCGGTCAAGGACAAACAGTTCTTGTCAATCTGTGGCTCGAACCCCCAGTGCAATACAACAGGTTCTTCTCAGGGTACACAATAACAATTACAAGACCAAACAACACCACAGAAACCGTTGGACCGCTAAATTCTTATCAAGGCGATTCAACAGCATGGGTTCAATATAGCGTCGATGAAGTGGGCACATATAAATTCAAATTTAACTTCCCAGGCAACTACTTTGAAGCAGGATGGTACTACAACGGCATATATTATGCTACCACTGCAGATCTTCCTCCAGGAACCAATACAGGTGGAATGGGCTTCGGTGGACCAGCAAATCTGCAATCCGCATGGTATCAAGGATCAATCAGTCCGGAAGTATCGTTAACGGTACAACAGGACTGGGTTAATTCATGGCCAGCAGCATCCCTGCCAACCGATTATTGGACACGGCCTATACCAATCGAGAATCGTGAATGGTGGCTCGTAGGCGGACATTATCCCTTCACCGGAGTAGGCGGCGGACCCGATTGGCCAGCAAACACCAACGCATACGCAAGCAACTACAAATACACCCCATATGTCCAAGGTCCAGAAACTTCACATATTGCATGGAAACGCCAAGGTGCATTAGCAGGTATTGCGGGAGGACAATTCGGATACCGTTCCGTTGGACCCGGAGAATCAACATACGCAGGCACACCAAACATTATATTCCAAGGTCGAGCTTACCAATCCATCACTAAACCAATGACGACAACAGTAAACGGCGTCACAGTAACGCAAACAACTAGTGCATGGACATGCTACGACATTCGCACAGGCGAAGTGTACTGGGAACAAACAGGCATAACCCAAATACCCACTGTTGTCACTTTCAACGAAGTAGGCACCTCAGTACCGGGCGCAGATCAGACAGGAATGGGAACAGGAACATTCTCTTTAGTATACATAGGATCATCAAGGATGATTAAATATGATCCATGGAGCGGCGCAGTAAAAGCAAACATTACGCTACCAGTTTCCTCTGGCATAATGTACAATGACCCATACGTTCTTAGCGTAGCAAGTTCAGGCGGTAAAAACTGGCTAATTAACTGGACAACAACTGGAACCAGCACAGACTTCAACTCTAGAATCATAAGCAACGTAACATACCCCTTTAGCAGCTTAGGCTCAGTCGACTATGAAACAGGCATCGCAGTAAGTTCAGCCTCAATTACCCCAGCAGGCGCAGGACACGCACTCGGACAATTCATCATGGGTGCAAGCATAACAACAGGTCAACTACTATGGAACGTAACAACAAACGACATCTTCTTCCCGACAGGTCTATGCGCAGACCATGGGAAAGTTACCGTACGTGTTCTAGGCGGATGGTGGGATTGTTGGAATTTGCAGAACGGACAACTACTTTGGCAAAGCGCTAAACCAGGTGAAACAGGCGGTACAGAATATCCATGGGGTGACTTCGGAGCTTACACAATTGCCTCATACGGCGGATTAATTTATGATTTCTCATATGCAGGTTTCTATGCACTAGACTGGGACACAGGCAAAATAGTATGGCATTATTCAACTCCTAGCGCACCATTTGAAGCAGCAACTTACCCCTCAATGACCCTCTTTAGCAACTCTCCCCAAATCGCAAACGGAATACTCTACTATGCAAACGGCGAACACTCACCTACAGAACCCCTTGCAAGAGGTTGGAGACTTTGGGCTCTTAACGCGACAACAGGTGAATACATATGGGACATTTCAGGCGGCGGATCAGCAGGTGCAGTTGCAGATGGATACCTCACTTACGACAACAAATATGACGGGTATATGTACGTATTTGGAAAAGGACCCAGCCTAACAACAGTCTCCGCTCCACAGACAGCAATCATTGCAGGGACAGCGGTAATAATATCTGGAACTATTCTAGACCAATCACCAGCCCAAATAGGCTCAGCATGCGTATCCAAAGAGTCAATGTCTACATACATGGAATTCATTCATATGCAACGACCGATTGATGGCTTCTACCATAATGTAACAGTGATAGGCGTGCCAGTGTCAATTGATGTGATAGATCCCAACAACAACTTCTTCCACCTCGGTACAGTCACCAGTGACGAGAAAGGCAACTTTGGCTATTCATGGAACCCAACAATCGCCGGACAATACAAAATTACCGCGACCTTTGAAGGCGACCAATCATATGGCAGCTCATGGGCTACAACCTACGCAACAGTATCTGATGCACCAGCAACAACTCCAATGCCAAACGTCGCAGTGCCACCAACAGATATGTACATCCTTTCAGGTGTAGCAGCAATAATCATAGCAATCGCCATAGTCGGAATTGTAATGTTGATAGCTATCAAGAAACGACCCTAACAACAGCAACAAACAACAAAACTATCTTCCCCTTTTTTAGTCCAAAAAATCAAAATAATAAAAATATCGGAGAAGTGTTGGGGGCTGAGTAGGCTTTGGTTAAAAATTTACGAAGTAGCTATAGTTTGAGCATTTGCATTTGCTCTTTTATTTTTTCCTCAATCTTCAGAGCCTCAGCGAACCCCTTCTTCTCTATGATTACGCCAATGTTGGAACATATTTTAAAGAGACGGTTATTCTTTAAACTAAGACTACTCTCCGCTCATTAAGAAAACTTAATCAACTCAAGAAAAACCTTTAAATCACAAAAAACGCACACCTGAGGAGCTGACAAAAATTAAAGTATTACTTCTATCTGACCAAGAAGTCGCTAAATTATTGTCAATCAAAGAGGTCATAGAGGTTGTTGAAAACGCCTTCAAAGAAAAAGCCTTAGGCTACACCCAAATGCCCCGTAAGATTTACCTTAACTTTTCAAAATATAATGGCGATTTAAGAGTAATGCCTGCATACCTGGAAAGACTGGATGTGGCATCAGTTAAAATTGTAAATTCTCACCCTGAAAACCCAAAAAAATATGGCCTACCCACAGTCACAGGAACAGTGCTCCTCTTTAATTCAAAAACAGGTGCATTGCTATCTATAATGGGCGCAAACAACCTAACAGCTATACGTACAGCCGCAGCCGGAGGGATAGCGGCTAAATACCTGGCAAAGAAAAACTCCAAAATCCTCAGTTTCATCGGTGCAGGAGTTCAAGCTAGAGCCCAACTGATAGCGCTTCTATCAGTATTTCCAAATCTTAACGAAATCAGAATCTGTGACATATCAACCAAAGCAGCAGAAACCTTTGCTTTTGAAATAAGAAACAAAACCGACCAACACAAAGTTGAAGTTGTTGACAATGTAGCCAAAGCTATTGATCAAACCGACATAGTCGTTACAACGACGCCTTCAAAGAAGCCTATAGTTTTGGAAACATGGGTTTCTGAAGGAACACACTTCAACTGCATCGGAGCTGACGCCCCCCTCAAAGAAGAATTAGACCCCACAATCCTAAAGAGTGCAAAAATAGTTGTAGATGATTGGGAACAGGCAGCTCATAGTGGAGAAATAAACGTTCCCTTATCAAAAGGTATCCTATCAAAACAAGACGTTTGGGCGGAACTAGGAGAAATAATAATTGGAGCAAAACAAGCCAGAACATCAGATAAGGAAATAACAATATTTGATTCAACTGGTTTAGCTCTTCAGGATGCTGCAACAGTCGATTTGGTTTACAAAAAAGCTATATTGAAAAAAACCGGCTGTTTAATAGACATTTAAATGTTTTGCCTTACTATGGATGCAAATGCAACTAACGCAAATTAGTTATGTTCTTCTCAGTTTTCATCTGAACGTGTTTAGAGAAATTGTTATCTATGTTCAGACTAAGGTTACTTCAGATTACATTGTTTATTCTGGTGTTGCCCCGTCCTTTGCTTGCAGGTTGTTTGTTGTAGTGGCAAGACTACAGCACGACTTTATATCCTCAATCGTCACTCTTAATATTTGTTATAATCAGTTTTGAATTATTCTAAAGAGATGAAATATTTTGAACAAAAAAATCTTCCACGGAGCCATTCTCGAAAGCATCCTACTCAACCTCATAAACGAAACATCCGAACGCGGCCTATACGGCTACGCTATCTTGAAGGCAGTAGATAAAAAATTCGAAATACACTTGGGCACATCAACTATGTACGCTGAACTTAAGCGTTTGGAGAAACAGAGGCTCATAGCTTCAAGCTGGGAGTTCGTTCTGGGAAAAGCCCGCAGGCAATACCGAATTACGAGAAAAGGGCAGAGTCTGCTGATAAAATATTTTGTGGAGTTAAAAGCTGTTATTCCAGTTTTCGTTTCCTGCAAAACGAAAGACGGTTTAGCTGTATTAAATGACTAAGATTGTCTGATTTCTAAATTTTGAAGATTCACAGAAACATACTGCATAGATACCGTTATGCGTTTTCGACTGAGATTACCGCGTATTTCATTGTTTATTTTTGTGTTGCTTTGCATTTGCCTGCAAAAGTTTTGTCCACTATTTGCCTAAATTTTAAAAACAAAAAAGGAGGGGATAGAAAGCTATTTTGCATAAGCCTCAACGAGGTCGCGGGCAGTTATAATACCTACAAACAAGTCATCTCTAAGGACAGGCAATCGTCTAACGTGTTTCAGCGCCATTGTAGCAGCAGCTCTATGAACACTTATACCTAAAGGAATAGCGATTAAAGGATGTGAACATGCTGGTCCTACCTCCGAATACAAATCTCTGCCTGTGGTCAAAAAGGCTGTGAGTAAATCGCGTTCAGTGAAAATCCCAAATGGTTCTCCTTTTCGGGTAATTATTACGCTGCCAATGCGTTGTTTACCCATAATGCGGGCAATGCTGATTACAAGCGTTGTTTCCTCAGCAGTAACAACATCTTTTGTCATGTAGTCGTCAACTTTAACTTCAGTTTCAGGGACCTCAGGCAAACTCTTGATTAGATCCGAAGCAGTTATGATCCCCACAAGCCTTCCAGCGTCAAATACCGCAAGCCTACTTTTCCTATTAATCATCAACTGGGCAACTTCCTTTATCTTAGCCGCTATTGAAACACCAACTAGTGGGTAGGACATCACGTTCTCGACTTTTTCATCGCCTAGAAATAATCCATACGCTATAACCTTGCTGAGCAAATCTCTCTCTGTAACTATCCCTACAGGGGTGTGGTATTTCTCTACAATTAAGCTTCCAACATGTTTTTCACCCATGATTTGGGCAGCTTTATCAAGCGAAGCGTCTGGAGTTATGGTAACAACATTTTTGCTCATTATCTCTTTCGCAAGGGTATATCGCGGCAATTCACGCATGTACTGCTCGTAAGCAATGTCAACAATTGTTGGCAATTTCCCTCTTATTTCTTTTTGAGGTGTCGCCACAAAAATCCCTCAAGATAATAAAAAGTTGAAAGGTCTAATATATCTTCCACAGCTACCTTGTCTTGCAGATTGAAAAATACTGCATTGAAACAGTTATGCGTTTTCTGCAAAGATTACTTTGATTTTATTTGTTATTTTTGTGTTATCTTTTGCTTTGTTAGCGTGTTCAAATCTGGCTATTTTCCAATTTTTCTTTTTTGTAGATAACCTGTGGAGATTCAAGTTGTCCTACGCATTTATTGCAAACTCTCTTCTTTTTTTCTTTAAACTTGAATGGTTTTGTATTTTACTTTTTTGAATGTAGGCATATTTGTTCCTCTTATTTGGTAGCAATACACCTATTAAGTGGAATATATATACCTATATTGTGGTGAAAAAATATGTATGTTGAAAACCAACCAATTCAAAAAAAGCCATTTAGAAAGAATTTCTCTACACTAACAAAAATTGTCGCGATAGTCCTTATAGTTGTCCTTGTTGCTGGGATTCTTTTTGCGATGGTAAGAACTGTTCCTGCAGGATACAAAGGAGTGTTACTTAATTGGGGTGAAGCCGTAAGTATTGAGGGTGAAGGGTTCCATTGGATCTCGCCCATAGGGCAAGATATAGCTTTAGTCAACATTCAGATTCAGAAAGCTGTAGCTACCGAGTCAACTGCTTCAAGCGACCTTCAAGAAGTAACAACTACTGTTGCAGTAAACTACCGCTTAGATTCCAAACAAGTCTTAACAATCTACAAAGACCTACGAAATGATTATGAAACCAGAGTTATTGCACCAAACATCCAAGAAGCATTGAAGGCAGCTACCGCCAAATATGTTGCTACTGAGTTAATCACAGAACGCGAATCTGTTAAAGATTCATTCTTAAATATCCTTAAAAGCAAACTCTCCGCTTATGGTATAGATGTGCTTTCAGTGTCAGTAACTGACTTCCAGTTCTCACCATCGTTCACTCAAGCTATCGAAGCTAAAGTTACCGCAGAGCAAAACGCGTTAGCAGCCCAAAACAAACTAAAGCAAATTGAATACGAAGCCCAACAGCAAGTTATCCAGGCTTCCGCAAACGCAACAGCATTAGTAACAATTGCTACTGCAAATGCAAATGCCACTGTATTAACTGCTGATGCCACAGCTCAAGCAATACAATTAATTCAGGCTCAGTTAACTCCTGACTACATTCAGTACCTCTATGCTATCGGCTGGGATGGTAAGCTGCCCCTTTATTGGTCGGGGAACAGCACTACTCCTTTCGTTATGATTCCTTTGCAATCGACAGAACCGTAGGTGAATAATATACCAAAAAAAACTGTAACTATAACCAAAGCAGACAATAATGTGATAGTGATGGAAGGCGCAATCGGCAGGGATTACCGTCTTTCAATTCCAAAGTCGATCCGTAGATTAGTTGATGTTGAAGCTATAGTTCGAATCACTATCGAAAAAATTTAACATCCCTTTTTCTTTTTTTAGTAGAAAACGCCTTCACTACGCACATCTACGAAATTACCTAGTTTGGCTGTTGGTGAATATAGGTTAATTTAGAAAAGGTTGCAGATTTTGATTTTTAATTATATTTTGCATTAAAAAATCTTGAAATTATGGGGATGGATTTAAAGATGCTTCGTTCCGGTAGTAGGCTCTTCCAAGCTATCGCCGGTTTATCTTCCCGGTTTACCAATATGCCTTTGAGTAATCCGACTCTTTCAGCTTCTTCAAGGTCTTGTTTTAGCTGCTCTTGATCGATTTGGCTGTTGGTTTGTTTTGTTAGTTGTAATATGTATTTGTTGTATGTAGCGTTTAAAAAGAAGTAATCCGCTTTTGCCTTGAAGACAATTGAACCTTAAAAGAACAAGGATAATTTCTTTAGTCTGTTTGGTTTTCTTTGCAGTAGTGCTCTCTGTTATGGTATCTGGAGTTCTGACTGCTCCTCAAAACAGTCCAGTTAGCGTTGATGTTATTGGAAGAATTTCCAGCTCTGAGGATATAGGAGTTTTCTTGGATCCACAAGCCACAATCGCGTGCACGAATGTTGACTGCGGCAAAGTAAGTCACGATAGCATCTCAAGCCAAACTATATACATCAAAAACACAGGCAAAGTAACTGAAACATTAAAGATGATAAGGGTGAATTTTAATCCGTTATTATCCCATTCACCCTCACCTCTAACTGTAACTTGGAGTCAAGAAGGAATTTCTTTGACGCCGGGTTCAATTGTGCCTGCGACGCTTAACTTGAAAATGGCATCGGACACTGGTTCATTTTCAGAAATCGTTTTTAATGTGGTTTTTTCAGGTACTGTTTAGCAGTATTTTGTTAGCATTTTTTGATGGAAGAATAATCTATTTTTGTTGGCGTATGGCGTAAAAAGACTTAATTATTGGGGACCTATGGCAGTAGTTAGAGGCTTTATTTATGACAACTAAATTGTTGAGTGGTGTGGGCGCCGCTATTGGGTGCCGTTTTCTTTCTAAGAAAAATCAACTATTATTTGTAGAATATACCAAAGGCACAGTCAGTCTCTTGGATATGATTCGTCCTAGCTCAGTTTTTTCGTCAGGAACTGCCGTGCTTAAAGGGACCTGGGTGTTTGACTGTGAGACAGGGACCTTAAGTGGGAACTTGAATGGTCCGGGTGATATTTGGTGGGAACAAATCGATCAAGTTAAAAGGCAGATGGTTCCAGCCGGCGGAGCAACATCGTCAATTTGGGAAACATTAATTTTGCCACTTTAACTCCGGTTGCATTGCAGGCTTTGACTTATGGTAATACTTCAATCATTGGCAACAATGATGCATCAAATCAGCTTGTTAACAACGACGTTTTTGCAGTTAAGACTAAAGATGGAAACGTCGCAAAAATCCGTGTTGTCCAATACGGCTACGACATGACCATTGAGTGGGTCACCTACAAACTTGCAAGTCCCTATCACATAATCGGAAAAGGTTACACTCACCCAGAAGACATCGCCATAAGCAGCAACGAGAAAACCGCCTATGTAACAGAACGCGTAGGAAATTTGCTTAGAGAACGCGCTTTGAATAAATATTGTTAGGACAAAAATTGCTCCTTTTTTATCAACAAATGGCACCCATTAACGCCATCCTTCTACATCTTAAAGTCATCAAAGAGGCATCTATTTTATTTTTTTAGGCATTTGCGAAGATTTGCCTAAACTCTATTATCTAAGTTTTACTTATTTTAGTTAGAAGGGGTAATGCAGGATTTTAGAGCTTGATAATCCTCCTGAGAATATAAAAACAGAGCTAGAAGGGCTAAAAAAAAGCTATTGACGATAAAGTTCCAGCTAAAACTCTTGACCGAAATATTCTAATTGCCACATGGAATCTGCGGGCATTTGGTGATCTTATAGAGAAATGGGAAGTCACAAATAATGACTCGCCCAAACGAAATTTGCATGCTTTACGCTGTATAGTTGATATTATTTCTAGGTTTGACATAATTGCAATTCAAGAAGTTAGAGATAATTTGAAGTGTCTGCGTCACGCCATGAAGGCTTTAGGAAGAAACTGGATGTTCATTCTAACTGATGTAACCAAAGGAACAGCGGGGAACAATGAACGTTTAGCTTTCATTTTTGACACGCGCAAGGTAAAACTCTCTGGGCTTGATAGCGAAATTGTTCTTCCTGAAGAAAAACTGCAAGCAGTCGAATCCTATGCAATGAAGACTCAGTTTGCTCGAACCCCCTATGCAGTCAGTTTTTACTCAGCAGGTAGAACATTCATTCTTTGTACTCTCCACGTGAAATACGGTAAAGTACCGGCGGAACGCATACCTGAATTGAAGGCCATTGCCGAGTGGCTTCACGATTGGGCAAAGGAACTTCAAACTTGGAAACATGACCTTATCCCCTTAGGGGACTTTAATATAGACAGAAAAAACGATGACCTCTATAAGGCATTCACATCTACTGGGCTGTCTGTGCCACTAGATCTTCTAAATGCCCCCAGAACCATATTCAGTAATCCTGCCAAGCCAGACTTTAACCATTTTTACGATCAAATCGCCTGGTTTACTCAGAAAAAAGAAATTACCGATCTCACCTTGAAATACATTACTGGCGGCATTTTTAACTTCGTCCCTTATGCTATGTCATCCCTAAACCTCACAAAAAATCAGTTGTCGTATCGCATTTCTGACCACTATCCACTATGGGCAGAGTTCGATGTTAGAAGTTAGTTTTCTGTATTCAACAATTATGTTGGGCGGAATTATTTTGAAGGAAAACTATGGGATTTTGTGGAAGATGTCGCTACCTTGTTGTGTATAAAAGGTTATATTACGATTGCACTATTGGTGACTGTCTACAAATAATCGTTAGTCTACTTTTGCAGCCTTTGTTGTTTTTTCTTGTTGTAGAGCGCATGTACAGTACACTTTGAAGTTTAAAGCTCAAAAATTCGGATGTGAAGTCTTATTTTTGTATGGTTTATGTGAATGTTGATGTACAGCTGCATATCTGTAATGCAGTTCACCATTGAGAAAAGTTAACTGAAACATTCACTATATTATGTTTAGGAAAACTGCAAGAGGCATGGTTATATGGTTAAAAAAGCAGTGGTTTTCGCCACAACAATAATCTTAATCGGATCACTTGACTGGCTAACAACCATAGTTGGCGTAGTATTTTTCGGAGCCACAGAAACCAACCCTTTACTTTCCAATTTTACACAAACAAACCTGCTATTCTTTAGCGCAATAAAACTTACAGCCATAACAATCACTGGGCTTTTATTCTATAAGGCTGAAACTACAAAACTTGGCATTGAAATTTCGCCCATTGTAAAAAAATTCGTAAATTCAGGTTTCTTAATATCCCTTTTCGCTTTGTCGGCTGTGGTTTTAAATAATTTTTCTGTTATCGCTCAACTAGCCTAAAAGAGGAAAATGATTGTTGCACTAGTGATGTTTAGTTCACCATTATGCCTATTTGCTGCGCATATTTCAGGTCTAATTTGGCGTGTAAAAGTTTTTTGTGGGCATTTTGCCTTGACACTGTAATAGAAGGCGGATCAGACTTAATTTTTTGTTGAATGTTTGGTGGGTTGGTTTGCAAGAAAGTTGCAGTTTTGGGGGGTGTTTTTTGCAGGTTGTGGTTGTTTTTGGTTTGTTTTTGTGGATGGCGTGTTTTTTAGGGTTGTTTTGTTTGGGGTTTGTAATCTGTTTTGGTTTTTTGTTGTGTATTTGTGTTGTTCTTTGGGCGGCGTTTACTGTTGATACTATATGTTTATTAATACTTACGACTTGTGATATGAAATGTAAGGGACCAAAAAAATGAAACTCACAAAAATGCCCACAATAGCAATAATCGCACTAACAATAACCGCACTAGCACTAACCCTAACAACCGCAGCAATCCTCAGCAGCAACCAAACCGTACCATTAAACGGAACAATAAACGCCGTAAACCTAGGCGTATACTCAGACAGCGACTGCACCCAAACCGTCACAGCCCTAACCGTTGGAACCCTCAACCCAGGCGCCACCGCAACCCAAACAGTATACATCAAAAACACAGGCAACGTACCCGAAACACTAACCATGACCACAGGCAACTGGAGCCCATCCAACGCCAACACCTATCTCACTCTATCCTGGAACCGCCAAAACACAGTCCTACCAGCAGGAGCATCAACCCAAGCAACACTAACCCTAACAGCAGCAGCAAACACCGGCACCCTCACAAGCTTTAGCTGCGACGTAACACTAACCGGCACACAATAGACAACATCTATAAAACGTGATTAGTCGGAGCGAAAGGCAAAAGCGTAATCAAGTTTAGGTGCTAGCCAACCCCATATGTGGAGAATGATGGCGGCACAACTTATTTTTGCTAATTGCACAATTTTTTAACAAAATTTGAGACAAACAAGAGTAGATTTTTTTGGGTGTATTTTTTGGTGATTGGAGGTAGATTACTAATGGGTGCATGCTCTATTTTATGGGGGTTCTTTTTATTTCTTTGATTTGGTCGAAGTCTTCATCGTCGCTTATAATTATTGTTGCTTTTCTGCTAAGTGCTGAAGCAACGTGAATTGAGTCGCGTGGACTTAGTTTGTATTTGTCCATAAGTGATTGAGCTTGAGATATTATCGCTTCATCAACATTGATGAATTCTAAATTCGGAAAACCGAGTAGTTTTTGACCTTGAGCTATTCCACCACTTCTACCTAACAGTTTGGATGCTACCCAAACAACCTCATCCCAAGTTAAAGTAGACGTTGTTGCGGACAATTCTTTGTTTTCTATTTTTTGAAGTATTTCTTTTGCCCTCTTTGCTTTTGGCTCCAAGTCCGGCGAATATAGTACGGAGTACAAAAATACGTTAGAGTCAACGTATTGCATGCCGCAAAGCTACCTCTTGATCTATTATTTTTTTGATGTTTACTATTTTTTTTAGTTTTGGGGAATTTGTCGCGGTGTAGTATTCTGTGTAGCTGCCCTCGATTTTTGGTTTACTTATGACTATTTCGTCGCCTCGGAGTTCCAAAATTACTTCAACACCGGGTTTGAGACCAATCGCATCCCTTAATTGTTTAGGGATTACCACTTGACCTTTTTGACCAACATTTTTTCGTGGCACTTAAATACCTATTAGCGATTTTGTTCAACTTGAATTTATACTTTCCCACCTAACAGTGGCACTTTTTACTTCTGCTTAATCAACTTGCACCAAAATAAGCTTTCAATTTTTCGCTTCAAGTAGGGAAATTCGGGGACAATGTAGACTTCGATTGGTAGCTTTTTTTTAAGTCTATCAATGAAGTCTTCTTTGTCTATTGGAACAAGAATTGCGTTTTTGTTTAGGGGGACTTGCAGATATAAAGCGTCGATTGTGTAAAGGTTATATTCTAAATATAGGCAAAAAGCTGAGGTATAAAAGTTTTTGTCGCAGTTAGTTAGCAGTTTTGGGTTAATTATAAGATCCATATTTTTGCTTGGTTGGCTATGTGACCGCTTCTTCTTTTCTGGTAGTACGCACTACCTTTTACTGATATTATGTGTTTACGAAAGTTGATGATGCTTTTTCAAGTTTTATCATCTCTTCGTTATCAAGGCTCCAGCCTATTGCTTTGACGTTCTCATCAATTCGCTCTGGCTTAGATGCTCTGGGTATGGGAAAGATCACTTTGCTCTTGGTTATAAGCCAGTTGAGAGCTATCTGCGCGGGGGTCTTACCGCAATGGTTTCTTGAGATCTCTTCCATAACGGCTTTGAGTGTTTTGTTGGGATTCGCTAGGGCGCCACCAGCAATTGGGCTATAAGCCATTATGGCAATATGGTTTTTTTCGCAGTGGGCTATAAGACTCGCCTCTATTCTCCTGTTCTTTAGGTTGTACTCTACTTGGTTAGAGACTATACTGTTATTGGCGAGCGCTTCTTCAGCTATTTTCATGTGTTCTAGGGAGAAGTTGCTCACACCAATGAATCTTACTTTCTCATCTTTCACCAGTTTTTCCATTGCTTTCATGGTGTCTTTGATTGGAACTTTCACGTTTGGCCAGTGAATCATGTAGAGATCAATGTATGATGTCCTTAGCTTTTTCAGGCTTTTTTCGGCTGCTTTTAATACTTCATCATATCGAAGATGGTTTTCAGTAACCTTAGTCGCAATAAAAAGATCTTCTCTTCTCTGTCCTTCAATCGCTTCCGCAACTGTATCCTCTGTTTCATATATTTCTGCGGTGTCGATTAGATTTATCCCTAGCTCTAAACCCCTCTTCAAAGCGGCTACTTTCTCTTGTCTGCCGCCATGGTTGCGAAAGTTGTTCCACCCATTCCATAGATGAGTCTTCTTATGTAAAATGTCATGCTGACGGATGAGTTGCCAGCCTTTCCTAAGGGCGTCTTGTTTCTCTTGGAGAGAACCGCGAAAGATGGGTGACAACACTTTGTACGACTCGTTATAGTACGTTCCCATGCCGATATGCGAGACTTTACACCCAGTCTTGCCAAACTCTCGATATTCCATAAAAACCAGAACTCAAAGCAGTAAAGGCTAATTAGTCTATAAGTATTTAGGAAAAGAAATGACGAATTTATCAGCGTGATTTAGCAAACTCGACTGTTTTTGCTTTCCATAAACTTTATGCATTAATTATTGTAGTTTTTCAGCGCTAACAAATTAAGTTTGGTTTGATTGGTTCTTTTTGTCTGTTTGACTTGTGTTTGGCAAAGGAGAAAGAGTAGCGAAGAGGTAGTAGTCTGTAGAGTTGGTTAGTGAGAATCAGAGAGAAAGATTAAGATTTAATCCCTAAAGTATGTTGGTGTAAGAGCCGTATTGTGTTGTTCCTTATTGATCGTAAGGGATTTTGGCTGTCTGTTTTTAAATCTGCAACTACCGTTGAGCGTTTGGAATATGGGTGTTTTGCAGGTTGATGTCACTTTTAATGTTTTGGTGCGGATGAGTCAGGGATCGCACCCGCTGTCTCCCCACTGGTTATGGGGTGTCCTTCTTTTTTAAACGACACCCGCACTTTGAGGATAACTTCACTGAATCCTCGAAATATGTTTCTATTTATTGTTTAGAAAAAGAACCTTAAGAATGATATTTCAAAAACAAGAATATAGTCCTTAGAAGAATAATCGCTCTTGAATGATCTTATATAGCTTCTTTTGGCTTTGCAATCGAGGTTTTAAATATTAACATCTTCAAGTGGATTGGATCTTGAAGCCAATTTACTCTAAAAATGATTGCTATAAGGAAAACTCACAGGATATTATCACGCAAAAAGCTGCTTTTTGGAAGTGTCTACTCCTGCTGCTATAAGGATTGTTTTTGCATTTCCTACTTGGCTAACCCCACTTGGAAAAGTGCTTGATAGTTGACTTAGACTGATGTTATCAGTAACTGTCCAAATAGCTGTCTGTATTGCGTCAATATTAGCAACAGGAGGTGAAATATTACTTATGGCATTAAGAATTTTTGATACATCCGAATTATCGGTTCCCGAAACAGAAAACAATGTTGAATCTTCAGGGTTAGAATTATGGAAATTCAAACAGTAGGCCGCAAAACGATACACTACGTCGTTTGTGTTAGTTAACAATATGCGAGTTGTCGGTTAGTAGATGGCGCCATGGTCTATTCCATGCAATTTGAGGATAACCATGTTGGTGGGTATTTTGGCTGTGGAGCAAGAGGCTGGGTGTTTCACCCAGCGTTTTTGGCTCTGCAAGCCAGTGTCTTTCTCGACCACCCTTGCAAGATTTAAGACCTGTAAGATTGTTGTAGTAAGACTTGGTATTAAAGATTGTTCTGAAAAGGAAATACCCAAATCCCCAAGTTTTTTTTATATAAAAAAGGAAAATTATTTGCATTATGAAAATTTGACAGGACATCCATTCTTTGTGTTCTTTAAGTATAAAACATTCCATGCATTGTTTTGCTTTACAAAGGCCCTCTGCAAAAGGACAAAATGAAATATTTTTGGAAGATAATTATTCAAAGCCTTATTCACTATTAACTTAAAATCTAAATGAGCCTTGCTTAGAAGTTCTCTAATATCAACCGTAGATTTCAGTGCCATCCTAAGCAATCTCCTCGACTTTTTTAATTTGAATCCTTTACAATTTCTTCGCAAAAGTAGATTGGAAGCCTTCCCCTTCCCTCGATCTCGCTTTCTCCTAAAACAAAGCAAACCGCAAAAAAGGCATATAAGGTATATTTCCAAAACCCCAACATGTCAATAATTAAGATAAATTCGTAGTCAAGTTTAGGTGCTCGCCAACCCCAGATTAATGGAGAATGATGACGGCACAACTAATTTTTAATTATTTTATTACTTTTGTGACAAATTTAGAAAAGGTGGATAATGATTGTTTGGCGGTGTACGTTTCTTAAGGCTAATGAGAGCTGTATTTACCCTTACTTAGAAGAGTACAGGGAACTGACAAACATAGGCAAATGCTGAGGTATTCTATGGCAAACTTGTAAATGATAATCATGATAATGTTACAGAGCGTTGGTGTTAAAATTTAACATGAAAGAATTCTAAAACTCTTTTGCCGCGGTCGGTGTTTGAGCAGGTTTTTTGGTTGTTGTGATTTGTTGTTTTCTCTATTAGCCTTTGCTTTATGAGTATGTTCAAGCATTTTTTGGTCATGTCAGCTTTTGCATTTATTGACATCTCTATCTTGTCTGGTGTTTGTGGGCCTTTCTTATATAAGAGCTGCATTATTGAAAGGCAAACCTCAAGATTGTTAGCTAAAGGCGATTCCTTTGTTTTGCATTGAATATTCTGTCAGTAAACAGACTTTGAGGGTTTATTTAAGACTTCTCAGTACAAAAATGTACATAAAAAGAGTTTTTACAACAATACAGCTAAAACGCCAACAATAATCTTGAAAATCTTGGTTTTAACTTTAACGAATTTAACCAAAATTTGACTGCAGACAAAACATATCCACTAACCTCTAAATTACTTAAGAGGGAGATCTTCTCCTCAAAGTACTGCCTTAGAACTTATTGACGCACACAACACAAAATGTTGCTGTGGACACACAACCACACTAATATTTAGCCAAGACAACTATAGTACAAGTAAAACTACCTAGCAAATTGATTGATAACAATGGCTGTCCCACATGAAAAAGAAGAAGTTTCCAACTCGAACGAAAAGTTAGAGTTGCCCCTTGAGGAGAAAATCTATCACCGACTAAGAATGCACAAAAACAAATATCCCTCACAAATCATTAGGTGCATATGCGGTGCTGAGATTTTGCTTCTCCCTGATGTTAAAGAAATGGGACGATCTATCGAGTCTCATGCAACAGAACATCAAAAAAAGGAGCAAAACCCTGATAAAGGGAAAGCTGCTTTCGAATATATCGAAAACTTTTTGACAAAGCAAGTTTTAGAAAAAGCGTCGCTTGAAGAAAAATAGGAAAAAGCTTAGATCAGTAAACGTAGAGGTTAATTTCCTCCTTTAGAATCCAGTAAGTAGAAATACCCTGAAAAAACTTTGTTTTAAAGAATTTTTAAAAGGAAGAGAACCTTATCAATTTTCTTAATCCATATATACTAAATAAGCAGTGCAAAGGATTAAAAGCTAATTGATGTGATAGAGAAATACATTTTTTTTAAGTATCAAGTTGATATATTGATGGGAAGGAGTACGGGTAAAAAGAAGAGCGAGTGGATATAATGAAAAGGAAGATAGCAAATTTTCTGATAGTCCTCAGCTATTATCTTATAGTTATACCTGTATTGCTCGAAGTTGCCAATGCAGCCCAAAACGGATTTAGTCCGAGCCCAACTACAAATGACTTTGAGAGCGGCTTGCGCTTCTCTGGCGATAAATGGACATGGATATCGACCCCTGCTCCAGAAATAGTTACGAGTCAATATTTTGAAGGTACACATTCTTTGAAAGCCTATGAAGACGCTGTGAATTTCAATTATGGTGGTGGAGCGCAAGTTTCCTGTGGATTTAATGAGCCGACAGGGGGAACATATTTTCAGCTAAGAATGTTATTTGACACTGACTTTGACTTGCTCAGTATTGACCAAATATGCTTCATGTCTGTGGGAAATAAAAATCGCGCATCGCTTTATTTAGTAGCGGATGGTTATGGAAATTTATCGCTTGTTTTGTCAACAACTCTACCATACCAGGCTCAATATTCATATAACCTCACAGGGCAACTTCAAACTAATACCTGGTATATGTTTGCAATATTTGTAGACCGCAACTCAAACGGCAATATTCAAGTTTTTTTTGGTGACGTAAAAGTTATTGACTCAGCATTTGGCGACAACACTGCAATGGATTCAACTATTGTTAATTGTGGTTGGTGTTGGGGGAACCATGCAGGCAGCATATACATCGATGATGTGCAAATATGCGAACTTGGCTTAGAAACAAATCCTATCCCAAATCCAACCCTTAATCCCATTTCTACTCCGACTTATGCGCCTCAAAGTGTGGTAACTTTAACATTTGGACCAATCATTGGCGGCTCAGTTACTGTAGGTTGGAGGGGAAACGACACAGTTTTTGTGTCTTCAGATAGCGTTTATACTATAAGCTCTGGAGTGGAGCTAACTATTGTAGCATACCCAGATAATGGAATGCGTTTAGCCCGATGGAGAATAAGCGGTGAAACCGCCACTGATAGCCCTTATTCCTGGAATGTCGGTTCAGATACAATTGTAAATGTAACCTTTGAACGAGCAATCGCGCCGTCGTCACCGAATGTGGTGTTTTTTATTCGGATTATCGGAGTAGCAGGGATAGCAGTAGCAGTATTGGGAGTTATAAAGCGTAGAGAGAAAACTTTGAAAAATCAATAAAAAATATCAAGCATTTGTTTTTGCAAAAGTCTAGGATTCGTCTTTGTTAGGGAAAGGGATTTCCACTCACGAAGCGCTGGAGATGTTTTCTACAAATCTTTTTTTCATTTTTTTAATTGAATACAGCCAAATGTTTTCTAATGGAATTTAATTAGTAAAATGCATGTAATCCAATCCGAGCTTTTGTTGATCAATTTCAAGAAAATCATGTATAGCAGAATTATCAAATAGAAATGATTGGAAAAATCAATAAAATCGTTTTTCAAGTACTTCTCTGAAAAACTGGTTGTTTTACTTAGATAAGGAAGATAAGATAGTCGATTCCTATTTGTGCAGTCTCATGTGTTTGGTACTTCTGACCCGCTTTTTGAATGGGCAAAGCCATTTAGATGTGGTGACAAAAATTATATTAGAGGAACTTATGTTAACTTAAAACAATGTTAAAAGTGGATAGTAATTTTGTCACTTTGTTGAAGAAAACGGTAAGAAATAGAGTTATTTAGAAGAGTGAAAAGCTTGAATAATGGTTATTTTCCTGAAAAAGACGAAAATTTTGGTTTTCAGCATCACGAAAATTATGAATTCAGCGTGAAAAAGGGGGTTATACGAGGATGGAGGCGTCTTATCGCAAGGTGGATGCCTATAGCAAGGGTTTAGTGCAGTATAGGCGGGAGAGAGAGCGTAGGCGAAAGGTTCGCTTTCTTGTTGAGAAGGGGCTTTCGCAGAGGCAGATTGCCGTTGAGCTTGGGGTGTCTGTTCGAACAGTTAAGCGTGATTGGAATAAGATTCGAGCGTATGTTAAAGGTCGACAAAACAAGGCCTTATTGAAAAAGGCAGCTGATGAAATGGCAAGTGACACATTTAGGCGGTGGAGTGAGGGGTTGAGTCTTTCTGAGAGGTCAAAGATACTCAAGAAATTGACAAAGCAAAGAAAGCCAAGTAAACCTCAAGATAGAGAATTGATTGTGTATTTGAATATGGATAACCTGGCAGCTAACGGCTTTCCTCGTGTAACAACTTTTCCGGCTGAACCCCACCTTGAATTTTCAGGCACGCTCAATGTGAGTATAAGGATGATAAAAGATGGCGAAAGGCTAGAGCTGTTAGGATTCAGAATTGGGCGCTAAAATATGTGAATTTGTTTACTTGCATATTTTTTTGTAGACTGCACATTCTAAGCATTGTTTTGTTGTGCAAACCTCGTTTGTAAATGGACAGCTGTGAAAAATCTTGGGAAGATAATCATTTAGCGCCTTATTCATCACTAACTCAAAGTCTAGTTTGGCATCGCTTAAAAGCTCTCGAATTTCATTTGTAGTTTTCCGAGTCATTCTATTTTTCACCTATCCGAATGTTTTGATTTGCATCCTTCACTCTTTCTTCTCAAAAGCGGATTGGAAGCCTTCCTTTCTCACCGGTGCTCCTTTGCGCCTAAAACAAGACAAACCGCAAAAGCATATAAGGCATATTTCCAAAACCGCAACAAATCAATAATTACGAAAAATTGTCCTTGTGGTTGAATATTTAAACTATCTTTATGTTTACGTCATCTATGCTACCGAATTTTTGGTCACGCGTCAACAAAAGTTCGTCGTTGGCAAGTGAAATTCCTGCAATAAGCAAATCATTTTCGTTGATTATCTTTCCAGTTTTACTAAGCTTCTCAAAAAGCAAAGCCGCCTTTCTGGCGGAGGCTCTGTCGAAAGGGCAAACGGTCGCAGATGAAGAATCTACCGGAAGGCGCGGGTAGCCCGATTAGCCGAATGCCACAGACAACAGAAGGCGGGTTACAACCAACACACCAGCCTATTTTTTTATTTTCTGTAGACTTTTACAGTTGATGTTGGTCTTTTATGGCTTCCATAAGATTAAAGTGGCAAAATCTCTCGCATCCCCCTTTTTCTTCAAAATAGGTTGAACTGCTCTAAAAGAGCCAGTCTATGGCATCTTTTTTAGGTTGTTTTTTTGGCGTTTATCCAGAGATATTCAAAATAGTCTTGGCATAGATCAACTATGCTCTTGTTGTTGGACCACAAAATTGGGCTTTGACCTTGTGCACCGACTGGCGATGTGACAATTAAGGCTGCTTTTTTGTCCCAAAGGCTAAAAACAGCTTTAGGTGTTTCTGAAATAAGTCTCAAGTTAAAATTTGGATATTTCATTAAAGTGCTCAAAGTTTTTAGGTAATGGTTTACTTCAAACTGTTGTGTAATCAATCTGCAGTCAACTTTTCTAGCAAGTGCCTCTTTAAAAATTGGCAAGTAGGTTGTGAGCCAAGGGAAAATTATCCTTGGTTCCATCAAAAAACAAATGCAGTTTTGAGTGTTTTGGAGCATATGTTGAGCTTTTGCATGTACACCTAGTTTTTTGGGTAGAAAGATGAACTGGTTTTTTTCGTCGTTTTGCTCGTCTATGTTGTTTGATTTGAAGTTTTGGGTTAATTTTTTGGCTTTGTGCACTATCTCAGCTGTTTTCCGCAGTCTTTTCTCCATTAAAGCAGCTATGCATTCATCTATGGGTATAGCGTAGAACTCTGTAGGTTTAGCTAATATTTTTTCGGCAAGTCCAACTTCTTGAAGTTGAGTTAGTATGTTGTAGACGTCTGGTCTGCTGACTTTGGCTATTGTTGATATTGCATTTGCGGTTAGGTTTTTTGTTTTGGCGAGTGTGAGGTAGATTTTTCCCTGTGAAACTGTCAAGCCTAATTCAGTTAAGATGGAAATATCCTCATCTGTAGAATTCATGTTTGAGCCTTTTGTCCCACGATCGTAAATCATTTTTTTAGTTTATTTGTTTTTTGTAAGTGGACAGACAACCTACAAGAATTTAAAAAGAAAACTAGGGCTAACCTAACTACTATACACACTGAATGTGTATTATGAATATAGGAGAATAAAAATACTAAATGTTAAAAAATAAATCCGTGACTCTTTTGATTGCTGCAATTTTGACATTAACTATTGCTATCCCGCTTATTACTTCAAGTGTAACTAGCGCACAAACTTCCTACGTAAGCACAGGCAAGTTTCAAACACAGGCATTCATTGGCACTTTGCCTAATCCAGTAGGAGTAAACGGAGAAGTTTTGCTTCACGTTGGTATACAACAACAGCTTTCTGCAGTTCAATTAGGCTGGGAGGGTTTGACAGTGACAGTTACAAGACCTGATAATACAACTGAAACTTTAGGTCCAATTAGAACCGACTCGACGGGCGCAACAGGCTATGTATACATCCCCAACATGGTTGGTACATATTACTTGCAGTCACATTTTCCAGAACAGCGTATGCCTACTACAGCTGGTGGAATACCTGCTAACACAACAATGCTTGCAAGCAGCAGCCTAAAAATAGCACTTGTAGTACAGCAAGAACCATTGGCGTATTATCCGGGTTCCCCGCTTCCCACGGAATACTGGACTCGACCGATAAATGCTCAGCACCGTGAATGGTACACGGTCTCAGGAAGCAGTTGGATGGGTAACGAATACAATGATGCGCCAGACAGCCCTCACATACTATGGGCGAAACCACTAACCATAGGTGGACTCGTTGGAGGAGACATTGGTGAATACGGATTTGAACATGGAGACGCTTATGAAGGCAAATGGCCAAATCGACTAATTCTAGCTGGCAGACTCTACTACACTGCTGGTCCCTACGAACGACCAGTTATGACATACTGTGTAGACTTGCGTACTGGTGAAGAATTATGGGCTAAAACCCTCTTAGACAACCGCACAATATCTACTGGTCAGCTATTATACTGGGATAATTTCAACTATCACGGCACCTTCGCATATTTATGGGTAGTCGTCAGTAATAACTGGACTGCCTTTGATGCTTTCACTGGAGAACAAAGATATGTCATGTACAGTGTACCTACTGGCACCAACATAATTGGACCCAGCGGCGAAATCTGCAGATACAACATTAACTTAGGAGCAAGTTCGATGACTCTTTGGAATTCAACCATAGCAGGACTACGTGGCGCTACGGGAATGTCGCAAGGCAGTTGGGGTAGCCGCGTCTCAAATCAACAAATAAATGCTACATTATATGGCATGCAATATAACATTACAATCCCAAGTGGCTTGCCGGGAAGCGTCCGTGCAGTTAGTCTTGGTGACAAAGTCGTCGGTTCAAACACAAACACAACAGACGTTGACATATGGGCTTTCAGTTTGAAACCAGGGCAAGAAGGACAAATGCTCTATAAGGTGAATTGGAAGGCTCCTGCAAGCTGGACACAAAACAACGTAACATTTGCAACATATGGCAGCAGTTGGTCAGTAACAGATATGACCGCAAACGTTGGACTTATATGGGCTAAAGAAGAACTGACATACTACGCCTTTGACCTTACAACAGGACAATACCTCTGGAAGACTGAAATACCGCATCCCTATTTGGACACATACAGCATAGGTGCCCGCATAGCTTATGACAAGGTCTACTCAGTCGGCCAAGCTGGAAAAATCCATTGTTGGGACATTACCAATGGTAAGCTCTTATGGATGTACAACGCTACAGACCCTTATAGTGAATTCTTGTGGGGTAATGAATGGTCTCAAGACTTGCTGTTTGTCAACGATGGTAAACTCTATTTGTTCCATAGCGAGCACTCCCCTGTAAACCCACTATTCCGTGGCGCACCGGCTATTTGTCTTGATGCTGAAACAGGCGAGGAGGTATGGCGAGTCGATGGAATGTTCCGTAAGACTGACTGGGGTGGTGGCCCAATTATGGGCGACAGTGTAATAGCAATGTACAACAGCTATGATCAACGCGTTTATGCTATTGGCAAAGGTCCAAGTGCAACTACTGTATCTGCTTCACCTAAATTTCCAGTAGAAGGCGGCAAGGTAATGATCGAAGGTTCAGTGACTGATATTTCCCCCGGCACTCAAGAATATGCTGTGACTGCTAGATTCCCCAACGGAGTTCCTGCTGTATCTGACGCTAGCCAAGGTGATTGGATGAAATATGTTTATGCACAATTTGCACGTCCAACAGACATCACAGGGGTTGAAGTTAGCATAAGCGTAGTCGATGCTAATGGAAACTACCGTGAAATCGGCAAAACAACAAGCAGTTCAGATGGATTCTACAGTCTATCTTGGGCTCCCGATATTACAGGAGAATACAAGGTTTACGCAAACTTTGATGGTTCCGCCTCATACTTTGGATCACACGCCGAAACAGTATTTGATGTTGATCCAGCAGCAGCAACACCAGCACCGCTAGCTGAAGTCGCAGTGCCACCAACAGATATGTACATCCTTTCAGGTGTAGCAGCAATAATCATAGCAATCGCCATAGTCGGCATTGTACTGTTGATAGCTATCAGGAAACGACCATAACAACAGCAACTACAAACAAAATTATCTTTCCCCTTTTTTAGTCCAATAAGAAAATCAAAGTAACAGAGAAAAGTTGGGGGCTAAGTGAGCTTTGGTTAAAAATTTACGGAATAGTCATAGTTTGAGCATTTGCATTTGCTCTTTTCTTTCCTCAATCTCCAGAGCCTCAGCAAACCCCTTCTTCTCTACAGTAACTAAACATGAAAACATTTTGTGGCACCATAAAAAAGTGCCTATAGGGTTTATATGCTGATGGATAATGCTCCAACCATACCAGAACCCGAATAATCCAATTTCGTTTATAGTGTCTGAAACAAACATGCTTGAAATCAATAAGAAAAATCAGACATTAATCAAAGGGTAGAAGGCGTACACAAAATAACTGTCTAATTTTGAAATAGAGGTTGAATAATTCTTGTGTTTTTCAGAATAATTATTACGATGTTAAGTTGTAGTTGAATTAAATGCGAAAGATAGTTGTTGCTGAGCACCATTTGCAACATTTAATATACTAGTTGGATACAAGCTAGTTTTAGGTTGAGCGAGGAGCTATTGCGCTTCTTACTCAATACAAATTATTGGAGAAAAGAAAAATGAAAAAAACAAAAAACAAATCCATGATTATTGCATTAGCACTAATAATATCGATGGCTATCGGTCCTTCTCTTGTAAACAATGCTGTAGCTCAAAGATCTGGTGAAATGACTTCATATGCATTCATCGATGTTGCCCCAAGTCCGATCGGGGTTGGACAAACAGCCTACGTTTCAATTTGGGTTGACATAGCTCTGCCTGAATCTACTATTACAAACGACATAAGGCGTCATAATTACACTCTAACTATCACTAACCCTGCTGGCGCGACAGAAACAAAACATTGGGATGTAATCGATGATTCAACTGGAATACAGTTTACTTCCTTTACTCCAAATCAAGTGGGCAACTACACCTTCAAATTTGATTACGGCGGTCAGGTCTACTCTTGGAATGATACCGCTGCAATGAGAGTATGGACTGGAGTGAAGTTTCTACCCGCCTTAAAGACAGCCATACTGGAAGTTCAGCAAGATCCATTGCCCAGTGCAAGAAACAGTTATCCACTACCCGACGAATATTGGTCTCATCCAATAGAGGGGCAAAACACTGATTGGTGGACAATCTCATCAAACTGGCTACGTGGAGCACAATTTGGCGCCTTCCAAATGACTGCAAACTATAACCTCTGGCAACAAGGCGGAGCTGCACCAAACAGCCCTCACATAATGTGGACCAAACCAATAGAGTTCGGAGGAGTAGTAGGAGGAACCAGTACAGGAGTTAATGGCTCAACATATTATTCAGGTGGCTCTTACGAAGGCAGATTTGCAACATCAATGATAATGAACGGATTCTTATACTTCAAGATGCCAAAAAGCAACAATGCCGCAACTTCAGGATCAGGTGCAGTTGGATCAGACGGACCTTTTGTATGCATTGACTTAAGGACAGGTGAAATGATATGGCAAAACTCTGCAATCTCACCTACGTTTGGTCAACTTGAGTGGTTTGATTCACCTAACCAACATGGTGTAATTCCCAGTGGTTACTTATGGCAGATTACTGGCACTACTTGGAGCGCTTTTAGCGGATTTGACGGAAATTGGCTATTCAACATCACCGATGTTCCCTCAGGAAAAGATGTCTACAGCCCCAATGGTGAATACACAAGATATGTGCTTAATTACAACACTATTTCGAGTTCTGGTTGGATGGCTCTTTGGAACTTTACTCAAGTACTCACTCAAGGAACATTAACTAGCACTGGATACCGTCCTGTCGGATTAGTTTACAACACAACGCAACGCAATTCATACTCTTGGAACGTGACAATTCCAGCATTAAACGGACTTTCAGCACCTTCAATTCAAGCAGTTCTACCTGGAGATGTAATACTTGGTTCAAGCAGCTCAATCGCACCTTCAGTTGGAAGAACAAGGGTAATGCCAGATCCCTACACAGTCTGGGCGATAAGCGACAAACCAGAAACAAGAGGCCAACTACTGTGGATAAGAAACTATACAGCACCTTCAGGCAACATTTCACGAAACTTTGGACCGCTCGATCCAATAAACCGCGTTTGGATGATGGAAGACGGCGAAACCCAGCAATGGGTTGGCTATAGCTTAGACAACGGCAACCTACTTTGGGGTCCAACAACAATACCAGTTCGTGACATGCAATTCTTCGGCAGCGGAGAAGGCATGGGTCAAAGAGGTGTGACTGCCTATGGCAACCTTTACGTACAGGGCTTTAGCGGAGAACTCTTCTGCATCTCAACCAAAGACGGAAGTCTGCTCTGGAAATACGAAAGCTCATCAGTCAGTGGTCTTGAGACACCATGGGGTATTCGCCCAATCTTCATAGCCGCTATAGCTGATGGAAAAGTCTATGCCTTCAACAATGAGCATTCACCTAACTCACCCTACTACAAAAACAACAAGATATACTGCCTTGACGCATTTAACGGCACTGAAATATGGAGTATGCTAGGTTGGTCAGGACAAAGCGGAGGAACAGGAGCATCAACAAGCATCGTTGCAGATGGTTTCTGGTCCTACTACAACTACTATGACAACCAAGTTTACGTAGTAGGCAAAGGACCAAGTGCTACAACAATCACCGCCTCACCAAAAGTCTCAAGCCTTGGCGAAAGCGTGCTAATTGAAGGAACTGTAACAGACACAGCGTCTGGAACCCAACAATCACAACAAATAGCTCGTTTTCCAAACGGAGTTCCCGCAGTATCTGACGCAAGCATGGCTGATTGGATGGCATACGTTTACATGCAAAAGCCAAGACCAACAAATACTCTTGGTGTACCAGTTACGCTCAGCGTAGTAGATTCTAACGGCAACTACAGAGACATAGGAACAACCACAAGCAACGCTGACGGTTCGTTTGCTTTCAACTGGAAACCTGATATTGACGGAACATACACTATTTATGCTTCATTCGCCGGTTCTGGATCTTACTGGCCATCACACGCTGTTACAGCATTCGCAGTTAATCCAGCACATCCAACCTCGGCACCAACTGAAACGCCACCCCAATCAGCAGCTGACCTATACTTTGTTCCCGCAATTGCAGGTTTGTTTGTCTTAGTCATCGTAGTAGCCATTGTACTGGCTCTGCTGATGTTAAGAAAACACCCATAAAGAAACACAATCAAACAAAAATAACATTATCTTTCCCCTTTTTTAGTCAAAATAATTTAAACTAAAAGAGAGTGTATGTAAAATAACAATGAGCTCATCAACAATATCCAAACTAATCAGAGTTAGGTACATCTTTGCTTTAGTGGTTTCTTTTTTTATCTTTGAACTTTATCTGTTCCTAAGATCGTTCCCAGCTGAATACAACATCTATTTACGGTACCAAACTAGCGTGCAAACTAACGATCCTTTTTGGACTTCTTTCTGGTTTGGCTCCGAATTAACTGGCGAAGTTGGACTAATTTTCCGCTTTGTAGGCGTTTGCTTCTTGGTAGCGTTTTCTTGGATACTTGTCAGGCGAGGTCAAGCTATTTTCTCATATTTGAAACGTGCCGTTCTCTTAGAAGGCATCTATTACCTCTTTATGATTCCTTTCATTCTGAGTTTATACCTTAGACCAGATACAACCCTTGTCAATATAGAGGCGGCCTTATCATATACCCTGCAAATCCTATTTATTTCACCGGCATTTCTCATGCTTTATTCAACTCTAAAAAAGGCGCCGTTAGATAAGGTTCAAATGTTTAAGTGGGGCGCTATTGCTATTGTCGGTTACACATTTGCTCTTTGGATAAAACATTTCCTTCTTATGCTATATGCATTGCCAATCAACTTGGCTAATCCTATTTTGGCTGTTGGTTTCTTAAACGCGACTTTAACTATACTAGTGGCTGGTTTGATTTTGACGGTGACGTTTTTGCCAATTATTAGGAAACGACGGTTGAGTTTTAATCCAAGGTTGACCGGAGTAGGTTTTTTGCTAATAGGTGTGCATTTCGTTGTTTACGTTGCGGTGTCTTTGTTGGTTCAACGTTACTGGGATTTTATGATGCTTACAGAGGTATGGGCATTGGCGTTTATCATTCTAAGCATTGGTTACATTTTCAAACGGTAATTCACTACGTATGCTTGAAAAATAGACAAGTCTCTTTCTTTCATTAGTCTTAAAATATGCATTGGAGAAAAGTTGGGGCTGAGTAGGCTTTGGCTAAAAATTCACGAAATAGCTGTAGATTCTGCATTCTTTCTTTTCTCCTAAAAGGCGCCAGAGCCTCAGCAAACCTCTTCTTCTCTACAGTAACTAAACATGAAAAACAAGTTTTCGACACAACAAAAGAATTACCTTAGACGGTTGTTCGCATAGTGTAGATAACAATGTCGGTTTCTCCGTTTGCAACCTGCTGATTAACGGAGTCGTGCACCCAAAGGAGATAGTAGTTGCCCGCATAGCCTTACTGCGAATCATTCAAGCCACAACCCCCAACCAAACCCACCTCACGAGTTTCACCTCGACACTCCAGTTAACCATGTGCTTAGTCAAACTAATTATAACACTGTTAAGCTAAAATTGAATTAAATGCTTTACCTGTTTTCTTGCTGAGCATTATCTGCAACATTTAATATATTAGTTGTAAACAAACCAGTTTCAGGTTGAGCGAGGGCTCTTACGCTTCTTGCTCAATACAAAACTAAAATGAGGAAAAGAAAAATACAAATAAATAAAAATAAAACTAAAACTATCTTGGTTACTTTGATTCTAATGTTAACTATAGCTATCCCGCTTATTGCTATACCAACAGCAAACGCGCACACGCCTGCATGGGATATTCCTTCCTTCGCCTATGTTGTCGCTAAACCAGATCCTGTGGGCGTCGGTCAACGTGTGATGATGTACATGTGGGTCGACGTACCAATGCCGTCAGCATCTATAACCAATGATGTAAGACGTCATGATTACACTCTAACTATCACAAAGCCGGATGGAACAAAAGAAACCCAGAGCTGGTCAAGAATTGATGATACAACCGGCATTCAACTTTATTCATATTCGCCTTCACAAGCTGGCACTTACACTCTGTTGTTTGAGTATGCAGGGCAAATATACACTTGGAGTGGCACTTATCAAAATGATAATTTCCTTGCTGCAAACGCTACAGCAACTTTAGTTGTCCAAGAAGACCCGTTGCCCGCTCCTATAGACAGCTATCCGCTTCCAACGGAATATTGGTCTCGCCCTATTGAAGGAGAAAACACTGCTTGGAATACCATCACATCAAACTGGCTGAATGGTCCCTATATTCGTAGTGGAGCTACTTCCAGTGGTGGTGCAGGCTATTCTCGATACCAACCTGACGGATTAGGCCCTAGTAGCCCTCACATAATGTGGACAAAAGAGCTTCAATTTGGCGGAGTTCTTGGAGGCAGTAACGCTGGAGATATAGGTAAAACCTTCTACACTGGCGGTTCATACAATACTCGATTCAGCAGCCCCATTATTATGTATGGAAATCTCTACTATCAAGAACCCTATGGTAACTCAGGCGGCGGCGGAGATTATGTTGCAGTTGATTTGCAAACGGGGAATGAACTTTGGCGAATTGATCCATCGGCAACAGGCAGCTCACTTGTACCATCATTCGGTTACTTCTATGCATTCGATAGCGGCAATCAACATGGAATACTTCCAAACGGTCTACTAATTGCATCCGGTTCAGCATCAGGTCAAGGAACAGTCTGGAGAACATACGATCCAAGAACAGGTGACTTGACTTCAATGAACGTTACAAACGTTCCTTCAGGCACAGCTACAGGTACTTTAGCTCCAAATTCCGGATCAGCAGCATCGGTCGGTGGTCCAAAAGGCGAATACCTGATTTACACACTCACTAACCTTGGAACAACTACGAATATAGATTATTATCTGACTCAGTGGAACTCATCTAACGTGTTCGGTGGAGGCAACACTTTTACACCAATCAGCTGGTATTCTGGAACGTTAAATGCAAGTCTACCTTCTCGCTACGATTGGAACATATCCATCCCATCGCTTAAAGGACAATGGAGCATCTTTAGAGATGTTACATTCAACAACATAATGCTGCTTACTCAGGGTAGTTTCGGAACTGGTCCAAGGGCAGATGGCAATGGAGTAAACGTAACAGCTGTCAGCTTAAAGGCAAATTCGATAGGACAAGTAATGTGGACAAAATACTATGCGCCAGCGCCAAACAACGTTACACGCGCCCTTATCTCAGTTGATGCAGAAGCAGGAGTATTTGTCACTGAAGACAAAGAAACCATGCAACTTACCGGCTTCAGTCTTACCGATGGAAGCCAACTTTGGACAACAACACCTGATATTGCCCTATGGGACACCATGAGAAGTGTCACATTAGCAGCTTATGGTAACATCTACCGCTGTGGTTTTGATGGAATACTCTACTGTTATAATCTGCAAAATGGCTCTCTGCTTTGGACTTATGGCAACGGTGGAGAAGGCAATAGCACTTATGCGGGACTAGGAACATCATACGGACACTACCCAATTTTCATAGATGTCATCGCTGATGGGAAAGTCTACTTGGGCACAACAGAGCACTCCCCTGACTCGCCATGGTATAAAGACTCAAAATACCGCTGTATCGACGCCTACACTGGAGAGGAAATGTGGACTCTAATAGGCTGGGGTACAGGTATGTACGTGGGTACATCTGACATGGTCGCTGACGGATACTTTGTCTACCTCAACTGCTACGACATGCAAGTATACTGTGTTGGCAAAGGTGCAAGTAAAATGACAATCGACGTACCTTCAGCAGCAATAACGAAAGGTCAAAGCCTAGTTATCAGAGGCACCATTACTGATATCTCTGCAGGCACGATGAAAGAAGAACAAGCTGCAAGATTCCCCAACGGCGTTCCAGCAGTATCTGATTCAAGCCAAGGAAAATGGATGGAATATGTCTATATGCAGAAACCTCGACCAACTGATGCAACAGGCGTTCTAGTTACTCTTAGCGTTGTTGATTCAAACGGTAACTATAGAGACATCGGCGAAGTCACTAGCGATGCTGACGGATTCTATAGCTTAAATTGGACACCAGATATTGAAGGCAAATACACAGTTTATGCATCATTTGGCGGCAGTGAGTCTTATTGGCCATCACACGCTGTAACAGCATTTGCAGTTGATCCAGCAGCACCAACTCCAGCACCAACTGAAGAACCATTGACGTCTATGGCTGATGCATACTTTGTTCCTGCAATCGCAGGGCTTTTTGTCTTTGTAGCTATCATCGGCGTCGTCATTATCTTGGTTCTCAGGAAAAGACCATAAAAACACACAACAAAACAAAACTATCTTTCCCCTTTTTTAGTCCAATAGAAAAATTAAAGTAACAACGAAGTTGGGGCTGAGTTGGCTCTGGTGAAATTTACGAAATAGCTATAGTTTGAGCGTTTGCATTTTCTCTTTTCTCCTACAAAGGTGCCAGAGTTTCAGCAAACCTCTTCTTCTCTACAGTAACTAAACATGAAAAACAAGTTTTTGGCACCACAAAAAAAGCGCTTTAACTAATTTTAGATCCCCCCCCCGCGTGAAAGTGCCGACAAAAAAGATGACAGAATCCTGTTTTAGTTAATTTGCATTTGTACTCACGAATTTGGACAACTAAGAATCCTATCTAAAACTAGAGACAACGTATTTTTTCTGCTATGCAATAAAAAAAAGCTTCGCGTTAGGTTGTTGCTTTACCTTTCCGCCAAAAAAGAGCAAGGACAGAAAAAGCAACCGCAATTACGAGCACTCCCGCTACAAGCGCGTACGGCCAGTAGTTTGGAGGTATGCTTACGTTTGAGATTGCCCAAATCCTCATGTCAGGGTCACATAAACTACCCTTTGCGGTGCAGCCAACAGTAACAATTTCCAAAACCCCATCCTTGTCAACATCACCATTGCCCACGTTCCAAGCACACGCACCTTCATCAAAAGTCCATTCAGCACCTTGCTCTAAGATTAGAGACGTTCCGTTGAATCCCCAAACTTTAAGTTGCCCCCGGTCATGGAGGGCTTCACTATTCTTGAAACTATCTTCAGCCGCCGTTATCCCGCTTGTTACAACTTCTGTTTTTCCATCGTTATCAACGTCATTCAGCGAGATAGATTTTACTTCAGTTAAGTAATCAGTCGCCCACTCTTGGCTATCCAACATAGTTACAACATTTCCATCCCAACGCCAAAGTTTAAGCTGAGCATAAACTTTTTGTCCATTAAACGCAAACCCGCCCGAAACTATTTCTTTAGAACCATCACCATCTAAATCGGCAGCTTTGACGTTATTTACAATCGTATTCCCTTGAACCGCTCCTGCAATAGTTTTAGCATAAATTTCAGGAACAAGTTGCCATTTTTCATTTGCTTTCAATGAAAATGCTTGACCGTCCCATCGCCAAATCGTGAGTTGCCCCTTACTGTTATTGAGATTATCGGAGTAACCGCCCACAACAATTTCGATATCACCATTATTGTCCAAGTCACTGGCGAATACGGAATTTGCGTTTGTTACATTAGCTAAATCTAATTCTACTCTTCCAGCCAAACTTAAAGCGTTATCTTTAAAGTGCCATAAACAGAGCTGCCCAGTATTCAAAGAATTTTTGCTTAGTCTACCGACGGTAACAATTTCTAAGGCGCCATCTTTGTCTACGTCACTTACTGAGATTGAACTAATGGGCACTCCTTCATAAGTTGCTATTAGGCTCAACTCTTGATTGTTTAAACTCCAAATTCTCAGACAAGAAGATGTGTAATTGCCCGTTTCATTTCTATAAGATCCTGCCGTAATAATCTCAACAGTTTTGTCGCCGTCAACGTCGGCAGCATAGAGGCACAAGATATTTCCCCTCCAATTAGCACTTGCCTTAAGCGAAACGCTTTGTCCGTTCCAATTCCAAACCTTTAGAGGAGCTTCACTGGCAGTTCTAGAACCGTTAACAGTACCGTAAGCGAAACCGCCTGTTACTATTTCCATGGCGCCGTCGCCGTCAACGTCTGCCACAAAAATGTTGTTGGTTCCATAGATGCAGGTGCCGCCTACACCGTAAGTATCCCAGTTTTGTTCAGCTTCCAAATTGAAGTCACCAGTTTGAGCTTTGACTCCTAACATTATAGATGAACAAAAAAGGCATAATACAAGAATAGTTGAGGATAGGTATCTATCTCGGTTGTTCATTAGTAACCACTTCATCAGGCGCCAATAGTTAGTTAGATGTTGGGCAGTTTTAAGTCTTCTCATCTTTGATTTTTCAAAGAAAATTGGACTTTTTAGCCATTTGTAGGCTTCAACAAATTCTCGGTTCATTCATGTTAACCAAAAAGATTGCCTGATGTTCTGCAGCAACTTTGACCTTAAAGAACTAATAGTTATTGTATCAGCGGCGGGGTCTGCCTATATCAAATCTATTTGTGAGCTATTTGACGCTGAAATGGAAATTGACTGGGAAAGATTGCAAAACTGGATAACACATTTTGGCTTGGATATGACCTCAACCCATGTTTCTGGGCATTCAGCAGGGAATCAACTTGAGACTTCATAAATCAAGTTAACCTAAAAACATAATCTCTATCCGCACTCAAAAAGCCCTGACCTACAAAAAATGGTCGAGCAACGTTCACCTTTTGGAAAAAACAGGTGAAACTTTCAACCTATCTTAAATCTGTTACTTGGGCGAATATTGGAGAGAAACTGTTATTCGGTTTCTGCTTAAACTGCTTCGGATTTCATTGTTTATTCTGGTGTTGCCCCGTCCTTTGCTTGCAGGTTGTTTGTTGTAGTGGCAAGACTACAGCACGACTTTATATCTTCAATCGTCACTCTTAATATTTGTTATAATCAGTTTTGAATTATTCTAAAGAGATGAAATATTTTGAACAAAAAAATCTTCCACGGAGCCATTCTCGAAAGCATCCTACTCAACCTCATAAACGAAACATCCGAACGCGGCCTATACGGCTACGCTATCTTGAAGGCAGTAGATAAAAAATTCGAAATACACTTGGGCACATCAACTATGTACGCTGAACTTAAGCGTTTGGAGAAACAGAGGCTCATAGCTTCAAGCTGGGAGTTCGTTCTGGGAAAAGCCCGCAGGCAATACCGAATTACGAGAAAAGGGCAGAGTCTGCTGATAACATATTTTGTGGAGTTAAAAGCTGTTATTCCAGTTTTCGTTTCCTGCAAAACGAAAGACGGTTTAGCTGCATTAAATGACTAAGATTGTCTGATTTCTAAATTTTGAAGATTCACAGAAACATACTGCATAGATACCGTTATGCGTTTTCGGCTAAGACTGCTGCGTATTTCATTGTTTTTTCTTGTGTTTCCTTGTCCTTTTGCTGGTATGTCCAAAACGCGTGATTTTCCAGTTCTCCATGTTTCCACGTATGATTTGAGGATTGCTGGTTAGGATATTGAATGGAACTTTGGTTTGTGACGTGTAGAGTTGCGCCATGAAGTTTAGGAGCCGTTTTCCAACGCCGATTTTTTCGACCCCTGGTTTGCTCATGATTATTCTTACATTTGGCCTTTCTCACGTCATCGACAATCACGCTGAGGTAAGATGGGCTAAAAGCGCGCGCCGTAATTTTTTCTTTTTTTTCTTTTGTCAATTAGCTGGCTGCATTTGTAAATTTCGAAAGATAATATTAAAGGATGCTTTAGCTGGAAAAAGCCTTCGTCAAGTGCCCTAAAATCTTTACTTAGCGCCGGTAGTGTAGAGTTGTGTTGCTCAGGCTGGAAAGTTGATTCTTTATAAACATTTTACGTTTGTTTCCATGAGCCATAGCTATGTAGCCCATAATGGAAAGAATTCCTGCAGAAAAATAAGCCCAATAAGGAAAACTACCATAGAGTATGAAGGGAACAAGAGCGCAAACACCAAGAAAACCCAGCACTACTCCTTGAATTTCTTCAACTATTGCATTCTCCAACTGTTTTTGAAGCCTAAGTTTTTTTTCGTTTGCTGCTAAAAATCCAGCTGGATTTGTATGAAAGTTTAGGCTTCCAAAATATGCAAAAATCCAACCCACAGCAGCAAGTATGCAAATAAATGGTAGAAGAATTATTTTTTTTGTTCGAGATATACCTGCCATGTATAACTCCATTAATAGAATTCTATCATTTTATTAATATATCTTGCGCAAATTAAGATGTTTAAAAATCAGATTTATAATAAAGTCCAAGTTTTGCCACATTAACTTGACCAGCCTTTCGCCTTGGGTTGTTTGGCAAGTCAGCCTTTTTTTGCCAACGATTTCGGAGGGATGACATATGAGCCTCGCATTGTGTTGTTTTGGCTAAAAACCAATGGTGCGCAAAGACAAAGCTATCTTTCTAAAAGATATTCTAATTCTAAGAATATTATTGGCTAATTTTAACGGTTTTCCTTAATTTCGCATAATCCATTATGTTCTTAGCAGACAAAAGCTCTCTTAGTTTTCCTTTATCATTAACAGGCAGACTCTCAGAAACAAAGCAATACAAATCCAAAAGCAGTTCTCCAAGTTTTTTAATTTCCTCAAGACTACAAACATAATCCACTCTGTCCCAGTTAGGCTTCACAGTTCTTATGATGTATCTAACTGAACCAACACCCACAAAAGCAGCAACTACAGAAAGTTCGAAACCGCCACTATTCATTTCGGTAGCCAATTGATTCTCCCAATTCTCCATTGGAAATCTACCTTCATCCATTTAATATGATATATCATGCTTATAAAATATTGTCGTAGTCAATAAAACAACCAAAGAGAGGCGCATATCAGCCCCGCATTGTGTTAAACGGTTAACTTACGAATATTTTTTACAGCCACGACTGTATTATGGTTATTTTCAGTTTTATCGAGTTTGTCTTTTGGTTTACAACCTGGAAATAAAAGAAAATGACCCTTTAATGGACAGTACTATGTAGCCACATCCTTGTGATAGGTACGGTTGTTCTCGGGAAGCCAAATACCACCTGGGCAGCAGCTACTATTGCGATGACAAAGCAGTCAGCCATTTTAGAGAAATCGCAAACAAATGCCAAAAAGAAGGGTTTATGCTAATTGAGGATTTGATGCAGCTTGACAGCTAAGTTTCTATTTTGGAGTGTATTGTCTATTAGAAGAAGAATTGGTGTTTTTGCACTTTGCAATGGGGTTTGGTTTAGAATGGTTTTGTTGAACAGGCTCTGGCGATCTCTTTGGTTGCGTCTGCATACGTCAGGTTTCGGCTGCCAAAGGCTAATGGCGGAGGTTTATTGTAATTGCCGTTAACTGAACGAGTGTCTTTTAAGACAAGGCTGCAGAGAGGCAATCGAGTGCAAGTTCCAAAATACGTCCGATGGCACTACAAACTAGAACCAACACAAATCCTAGAAGTCACCGTAAGCATACTTGGAGCATGGCGTCCACCGCAGATTTTTCTCTCAAGAATAAGCAAAGACGGAAGAATAGTAATACCCAAACTCACAATCACGTTATTTAAAGATGGCAAACCAAACCTCGATGGCTACATAGCAGATGTTAGACTTGCCCCACTCTAATTTATTGCAAGTTATCTCGAGTTCAGTATTTCATTCCCCATTCTTTTTCTAGAATTCTCTAATTGATTAAAGTAGTAATGAATAGAGAGTGTTCATTTGAAATAAGTCCAGATAGGTTTTTAGGAGAACTCTCTCGACTGTCAGTTTACTACCTTCGTAATAAGGTTTGATTAAGTGGTTTAATAGAAGAAGACGACTTTGCTGCAAAAATTTTTGCATAAGATTGTTTTAGTCTGGTTTTGTTGAATAGGCTTTACAGTGCTTTTTGGGTGCGTCTGCAAACGTCATGGTTTGTCTGCCCAAGGCAAGAAGGCAAGGATGTTCTAGTTGCCGTTAAATAAGATAAGCGTAGTCAGGTTTAGGTGCTCGCCAACCCCAGATTGTGGAGAATGATGACGGCACAACTAATTTTTATTTGCTTTATTGTTTTTTGATTTGATTTACCGATTTATTTAGGTCAAAGGTAGAGTTTCTAGTCCAAGTTCCTGAAAAGCTTCAAAATGTTTTATATTAAAAGTGTATAGTTTTGCGCCGTTGTTAATTGTTATAGCTGCTATCATTGCGTCAGTTCTGCAAGCTATTTTTCCTTTCTTTTCGACTTCAAGTTCAATTTTGCTTGCGAGCACCGCGTCTTTTTTTGTGTAACTTAGAATTGGAAGCAAAAGCAACTCTTTGATAGGTTTACCGTATTTGTGTAACCCGTATAAGACTTCGTGTAGGGTAATGACAGTCGTTGCTGCTTCTTCTTTGCTTTCAGTAATCTGCTTGAGGGCTTGGTCACCTTTCAGGGATTTTTTGTCTAATATTTCAATTAGGACATCGGAGTCAATGATGATCAATTTCTTTTTTCAGCTCTTTTAGAGTATAATTCTGAGAGCATGTTTTCTTTGTTTGTGAATTCTACTTTGCCTCTGAGATTTTTTAGCGTTTCCACAGGTGATGTGCACTCGACTAGTCGGTCAAATAGTTGGCTAAAGCTTTCTTCTTTTCCTTTGATGGTTAGTAGTTTTCCATAGACTTCGTCTCTAATAGTTATAGTTTTCACCATATTGAAACACAACTAAAAAATATGTTTGAACATACATTTAAACGTAACAGGTTTTCGCTGAACTTAATCAATCATTCCAGAGCAAACCAAGAAGAGCTTGAAACTCGAGATGAACATTTCGAATTACTTATTCCAACATTAAAACTCCAAAAAAAGTAGAAGACAAAATACTATCAAAATACTACAGACTTTGCATTCACCTGGGCAACTACAATAGCTGTGTTATTTCTTGATGACTGCGCCAATGAGTATTCCTATGGCAATTGCAAAGGATGCGATTGCAAAAGTTTCGTGATGAAGGTCTGTAATTTGAAACCAAATTCCAATTTTCACATATTGATCGTTTAGTATCAGAAAGCTTACCCCAAAGAAGAATAACGCTGCCAAGAGTACGGCAATCCAATTTAATTTCATTTGTATGTAACCTACCACTCCATGCATAGCCCAATAATAGAAAAACGTTTTCATTAGTAATTAAACTGATTTTTGGCAATAGCTCGAACTCGAAGTCGCCTAGACGTTAATTATTGTAGGTTTCTGTTTTTTAGTGTTTTTTGTCTTTTATAAGAAGAAAGTGGATTTTTCATTTTAGTGAAGGGCTTGTTTTGGGTTGCTTTTGTTGTATAGGCTTTGAAGGGTTTTTTGGTTGCGTCTGCTAACTCGCTCACCATAAACCTATTTTTAAAAGGAAATTAAAGATTTCATTTGAAAAGAATTAAAAGCCGCTAATGTCGTCTATTATTCAGGTGCATTCGTTTGGAGGCAAAGGTCAAAGTTAAAAAGGAAGGAATCGTTATTCCAAAGGAACTTTTCAAGGAAATGGTCGGCACTTACATCAAGATGGAGCAAATACTTGCAACCTTAGAGACACTGGGGGATAAAGAAACTTTAAAGGCTATTGAGGAAAGCAAAAAGCAGGTGGCTAAGGGTGAGTATGTTGAATGCTCGATTAATGACTTAGAAAAAGTTTTGAAATAACATGCCCTACACCGCGAGATTCTCTAAAGTTTTTCTTAAAAAAGAGAACAGTTGCCAAGCGAAGTAAAGTCAAGAATTGTAAAAACACTTAAAGAAACGCTCATGAAACCCGATAATGGAATAATGCTTGTTGGTCCGCTTAAGGGTTTATGGAAAGTGCGAGTTGGAAAATATCGAATTATCTATGAAATTGATGCGCTGGAGAAAAAAGTTATTTTTCATGACGTTGAACTCGGGAAAAAAGTGTATGAATAAAGTAACGTCAATTAGACACCTACACTTTGGCATAACCTCGGATTACATCAAGGGTATCGAAAAATGCCGGCTTTGCAAAGTTGGCGCGGTTAATCAAGATTGTTGGGATGCTGTTGCAAACTAAGGTTTACTTGTTTTGGGCTGAAAGATAGTTCTTTTTGGGGTGTTGTGTTTTTAATCCGAAGCATTTATAGTTGGCATTATACATTTTATTAACTGATTTTTATGGCTGGAAAAACAATGTCCATTCTTCAAGCAATAGGAAACCCGAACAAGGCAAAAATAATCGCGCACTTAGCAAAGCATAGAGGCGAAACAGCAGAAGGTATTGGAAAACATTTAGGCTATCCCTTACCAACAGTTTACAAGTACCTGCGAGAGCTTGAAGCGGCAAGAGTCATTGAAAGCGAAGCCAAGGGTAACACGCGAGTATATTTTGCTGGCGATTTCAAGCTTGAGATTTCACCTGAGACGTTAATGGAGGCCTTTGAGGAACAAACGATGATGAACATCTACAAAGGCAGATTTGGCGATGAGGGAATACAGAAATTTAACAATGTTGCAGACAAAGTAAAAGCTGAACAGATGACTTTTAGGCAAGCCGCCGCAACACTTGGAATAACCTACTACGAGTTTGTCTCCCTTCTAAATGAAGTCGGCACCATCAATGCTTAGCTATCTTGTTGTAGATTCATCAATTCTCATCTTCTATGAAAGAAAAGGAAAACTTGAGGATTTCTTGCGGCAGAAAAAGAAAGCTAACCTTAAAGTTATAATTCCCAAAGCTATAGCGCAGGAAATCATTGATGAACCAAGAGTATTTGCAGAAAAAATCAGAGAAACAGCTCCAGAGTTGGCAAACAGAATCCTTGATTCTGTTGCAGTAATTAACAAAGCTATTGAGCAAGGTCTAATTCAAGTAGAAACTGTGAATTATAGAAAATACTCGAAAGTGATGGATAACGTTAGAAAGCACTTAAGTAAGCTAGACGTGAAGCCAGAATACGCGATAAAAAAAGGCGATCCCGAACTTATTGCACTTGTTATCCAACTCTACGATGAAGCTAAGGAAAAAGTTTTTGTTGCAACGTTAGATAAGGGATTGCTAAAGGCGCTTAAGCCGTTTAGCAATGAAGTCGAATATGAAATCTTGGGACACTAACAATGACCATAGGCAACTGGAGCCCAACCAACGCTAACACATACTTAACTTTGAGTTGGAACCGACAGGCATGCAATTAGGCTTAGCAACGAAAAAATGAGCAGCAAAGGAAACAACGATGCTGCTAAGCAATCCTGGGGACGCCTTATGGTTTCTGAAATAAGTTGAGCAGAAGTCTTTGGATCCGTGATGGTTTGCAGTGCTTAAGGATTCAGATGGGCGATACAGTGGTGTATGTGGACATGGTCTTTCTCAAGAGAAGTTTGATGTTTGGGATAAAGCGCAAGAGGGGATATGCAGATTATTGATGTTGAAGTCTGCGAGAATAAACCGCTGAATGATTGTGCTGCTGGTGGAAATTTGACTTTTAAAGTTGATAATTATATTGATGAAAATGGGGTGGATCTACTGAAGGCGTATGAGAAACAAGTAAAGAAATCTGAGTATTTTTTTGTTTAATGTGGATACTTTCGGTTATTCTGAGACAGAGAAAAGCGTTTTAGATGAGGCTTGTCAAATTGTAAGAATACATCAACGCCATGTTGTTTGAAAACTTCAAGTTCACTATAGAGATTTTGAAGTTAGTTAACAGTGTAATCGCAGCTACTGCTCAAAGTCGTAATGATAAAGTTTTTAACCGTTCAAAACAAGATCGAACCTGAATCTGTTGTATATTTGTGTTTTTTCGCCTGCCTCAGCCAAAAGAGGAATTGCGCGGTTTCTAGCATGGTTCATAGAGGAAAACGCAATGTCTTGTTTTGGCAGATAATTTATGTTGTAATTTTTGGATTTGAAAATTAACAATTGTGTGTGTTTCTGAGGTTATTTTGGTTGGTTGATGTTGGAAATAGAGTTTTTACAACTGCTGCTAAGAGTGGGAAGTGGAAGCGATACCCAAGTTCAGTTAGGGAACGTTGTATTGGTTTCATCAAAATTTTGAGGAGTATGGGTTATGATAAGACGATTGCTTTAGGTGAAGCCTTTGAGTTGTTTCGAAGTGAAGTGGGTATAGTGGATTCGAAGAGTTTACGTGCTTATTTTGGGACTCGTGCTGGAAAATCCAAGCGAGTCATAAACATGAGAAAACAGTATCAGAATGGAGAGCAAAGCTTTCGAATCAACTCGACTTTGTTGCATTTATCTGATCTAACGAATAAAACTATCTTTTTTCGTTTTATTAAATTTTTTGAGTATTCATAGAGATTTTGCCGAGCGTAAAAAAGTTTTTGTGACTTGCCACAAACTCGTTCTAAAATGTTAAATACTAAATAGACTAATTCAAAATGGGAATAAAAAATGGCTAAAAAAATAATGGAATTTCTTACATTTGTTGCAATATTCGCCTTGATGTCAACCATGTTTGCAATTTCTGTTGAGCCTGTCAAAGCAGCCGAACAAATAGCCATCGTAAACCACAGCGGATTTCTTGATTCTACAGGTTATTTCAATGTTTACGGGGAAGTCAAAAACACTGGAGACACCGCAGCCAAAAACGTCTACGTTATGATTACATTTACATCAAGTGAAGGCAATGATGAGGACGAGCATGAAACACTAATCCACACCATATTGCCGGGAAGAAGCGCTCCATTTGCAGGCACTGCAGGAGTTGCGGGATCGTTAGTGACCTCATACAAAGTTGAACTGATGGATCTTACCATGGCATCGGAAGACGCGCCGAAAGCTCTTGAAATAATGTCAGCAAATAGTGAAGTCAACATGATCAATAACATGATGATAACTGGAACGGTCAAGAATAGCGGCACCGAAACAGCAACCTACACTAGAGTTTATGCCACAGTCTATGATGGACCAAGCGGAACCGGAAATGTCGTCGCCGTAACAAGCAGCACAGCACAACCCTACAATGTAGACCCCGGACAGACAGCGACCTTTGAAATGGGATTCTTTATAACCACAGGCAAATCGTATACAAGCATGAAAATAGTAGCTGAGTCTGATCAATACGAAGCAACCACCGAATATACTGTAGCAACCGGTCAAACCTCTACACCTACAGCATCTCCAACAAGTTCAACCTCAACAAATCCGCCTTCTCCTACGAGTCTTAACCCTTCACCTACAATTCCAGAGCTACCCACAACTATTGCAATAGCTTTTCTAGTTTTCGTGACGCTGATAGTATCCATTGCAGTTAAGAAAAACAGGGCTAAATTGCACATTCTAAGTTGAGCCATCTTCTTCTTTTGGCTCACTTTTCCTTTGATTATTGACGAACAGGCGAACAATACTTGCCCCTTCAAAAAAACTTATGTGGTTAATCGAGACCGCTCTCGCAGTAAGTGAACCTCTTACTTTAACTAAAGAGAAGATAGATTGCTGTTTAGGGTTTAGTTTAGCCTGTTGCCACATTCACCGCAGAAATTGATGCCTGCCGGGTTTTTCGCTCCACAATTGTTGCAGAATTTTCCTTGACCTGATGGTTTGCCGCATTGAGGGCAAATTGTTTGGCGGCTTGAAATTTCCCCTGTGAATACCTGTGTGTTTTCAGCTTTCTGCTTAATGTCTGTGATCATTTTTTCGGCTCTGGCAGCTGCAACTTCTGTGCTCTCTCTTGGGGCTTCTTCTGTGCAAAGACCTTCCTGTTCGTTCCAGTCGTTTTCGCAGACGTATTTGTGGCATCTGGGGCATCTGTGGAAGTTTCCTTTAGCTTCGTTTTGAATGGTTCTAAAAATGCATATTTCAGATTGTTGGAGTCCAAAACGTGGGTCAAACCTGTTGTTGGCTGGTTGGAAGTAGTTATTTGCTTGTTTTCAAATAAAATTTTTAGTTGTGTGTTCTTATTCGTGCGCCAAGACTATCATGCGTCCAGTTCTGGCGAAATTGTTTTGTTTGTTGGCAGAAACCTTTATTGATTTTGTCTACAATGGTTGCTTGGTTGTTATGAAGAGGCATATTGTTTATGATGCGTCAGCTTTTTCCAAAGTATTAGTTGCGGCAATTGTTTTTATCGTTGTAGTTGCCGGTGTGGCTGGAGTATACTATTTGTCTCTTCCAAGTCCCCCAAAAGAGAGTGATCCCTATTCGCAGGCGATGGCTAATTTTAAGGCTGGAACACATGTTGAATACCTCTTAAAAGCATACGATATTAATGGGTCAAGTTCTCAGTCACAGGCTAAATGGAGTGTTGATGAAGGGGTCTTTAACGAGACTAGTTGTTGGCTGTTAGGTGTTGATAATTCTGAGACTTCTCCTGAAGGTGTGAAATCAGAGGTTATCTTAACTGTTTACTTGTCTAAGAGCACTCTTGAGCGTGTGCATGTTAAAGCACAAATGTTTTTGGATGGTGAATTGGTTTTTGGGGAAGAAGTTGGTCCAGACTCAAATGACTATAATGACATGATTCCCCTGCAATTTCCGGCGCAGTATGTTGCCTATGAGACAGTTACTGTGCCTGCGGGTACGTTTGTTGGTTGCGGTAAAGTTTCAGATGCTGATTCGGGATCGGTTTTTAACGCGTGGATCCATAAAGATGTGCCAGTGTGGGGTATAGTAAAAATGGAATCCTACCAAGATGAGACTATAGTTAGCTCGATGGAGCTTATAACTTACGGTTAACTTGGCGAGGGCACCTGTAGGAAAACCTAGGTTTTTCAGGATCAAGGCCGATATTTAATCAAAGGTGGGTGTAGACCAATTCAACTTCTTGGAGGCCTACTGCTAGAAGCATTAAAGACAGTTATACATGCCTTAACTGTGTCGACAATAGAAAAAGCACTCATAACCTAAAAAGACTCGCTTTTGGTAGGGAAACTCGGGGACACTGTGGGAGGTAATGGTCTGTTATTGGGGCTTCGTCGTAGTTGAGCCAATAGTCGATGGAGGCTGCCGCTGCAGATTTTTCTGTACAGAATAAGCAAAGACGGAAGAATAGTAATACCTAAACTGGCAATCACGTTATTTAAAGATGGCAAGCCAAACCTTGATGGCTACGTAGCAGAAGTTAGACTTGCCCCACTTTAGTTTATTATGAGTCATCTCAAGTTCGGTATTCATTCTCTATTATTTTTCTAGAATTCTCTAGTTGATTAAAGTAGTAAGGAATGGCCCAGAATTTTGATTAACTGATTGGAATCTACAGGCGAAATTTTAGGCAAGAACTTTCACTTTTTGTATACCCACAACTTTTCCTTTCAGCAAGTCTTTCTTTTCCTCAACAGATAAGGTTTCCAAGTAAAGATCTATTGCTTCTTTAGCGTTTTCCATAACCTCAGCCAATGTGTCACCTTGTGTATGACATCCAGGCAGAGCAGGCACTATAGCTACGTAACCGCCAGCTTCGTCTTCTAAAAGCACTACATCGAAATCGCGCGTGTAATTTGCCAAGATGTTAATGTGGTAAGGCCAGATATAAAAATTCTGATAAAACTAGGACAAATATTATCACCAGTTAAATCTATTGTGAGAAATCAGTCCAAGAGGGCTTCTCTGATTTTCTCAGAACTTGAGAGGGTGCATCGAAAATGCCGGCTTTGCAAAGTTGGCGCGGTTAATCAAGGTTGTTGGGATGCTACAGCAAACAAAGGTTTACCTATTTTGGTCTAATCGATAGTTACTTTGTTGGTCAGAATTCTGTTTTGTCTATTAACTCCATTATCTTTGCGTAGCTTTCTAGGCTGCATCGCCAACCAGCAGAAACCATATCGTTTACTGCCAGCTTAGCCTGCTCTTTTGAGATAAGCTCTTCAAAAACAGCCCTAGCCAAAATGTAGGGTGTGCCCACATAATTGATTTGGTACACATTCGCTGTCTTTCTAGCCACTTCATCATCAATAACTGCCAGCGCATCATATTCTTTGGTTAATGCTAAAACCTGAGCATCCGCAACATGAAGCCCACGCGTTAAAGATAACTGTGAGAGAAATGCCTGATCTTTGGGTTCGCACAGCTTGAAAACGCCTCTTTCAAACAATTTCTCCAGAGCAATTGCGTCTGGAACACCCTTGAGCTTGCCTTTATCTACAACTTCTTGCTTAACTATCGGAGACGTCAGTTTTTCTGCTTTTAAATTCTCAATAATTTTGCACAATCCAGCTTTGGAAAGATAAATCAAAGGTGTAGAATTGAAAACTAGGGGTTTCATTTATGGTTAACCGCCGAAGCATTGTTGAAGTCTTTGACTACCTCTTCGGGGGTGTATCTGACCCATTCAATGTTGTGTTGCTTGGCCAAATCGGCAAACTCCCAAAGGGAGAGTTTTGCAATGTCTGCTGCTTTAGCGAAAGTTATTTTTCCATTCTGTAGAAGCTCTAGCGCTGTTTGTTTTCTCCACTCAGTGATGCCTGTTTCAAGAAGATTTCTAACTACTGTTGCTTTATCTATTTTTTCTGTTTTTGTTATTTCGAGGATTTCTCTTTCTAGTTCGGCTGGAACTCTGACGGCTAAAGGTTTGAGGGTCAACACAACCACAGTATACAATAGATGTCGTTTGCATACATAAACTTTTTCTGCCAACCGCTAAAATAATTCAGATCCAAACACCTTGGGATGCTACTTCAGACGAAAGTTTACTTGTTTTGGTCTTAGCCGCTATTTAAATGACTCCATCGTTGTAAAGGTAGGTTTGCGTTTGCAATTTAACTTTAGGATTAAGCCTCATTTTAAGGTTAATTGCAAAAAAACACAATTATAGTTATTTGGTGCTAGGGATAGCTTGAAGCAGTTGTTCAAAAAGGGTTGCTGATTAACAGGTTTTCTTCTTGCATGTTACTATTGTGTTTGCTGCTTTTAGTATTTCCTCTTCTTGTTTTTCACTTAGTTTATGTCGTTTCTGGCCCAGTTCGTCTATTGCATTTTTGATATCTTGTATTTCAATCAAGCCTTCACCAAGGCTTTCTAGCAATATTGTCCAGGTGTTCCAAATTCTAAGTCCATACATTTTTGCGAGACCTGCAACAACTTTGTCATCAACTAACAGTTCTGCATTTTTGTTTTTAGCCAACAGCAGAGTTTCTGCATCTGCATGAGAAATATTTTCACCTATCACTAATTTTTCTATGGATCCAGCTTGATGCTCACAAACATGTTCAACCGTTATCCAGCCATCTTGAATAGCTTTGCCGATAATCTGGGCGTCAACAAAGCCATGATTAATTCCTTCATCAACTGTTTCATTCTTAACTTTGGCGGTTATAAATACGTGTTTAAATAGATTCTTTAAAAGTTGAAGTTGACTTATTTGGGCAAGATGTATTAGCGGTCCTGCATCAGAAACCACGGTTCGCAAAGGTTATTCTCCGTATTTTGTCTTCATGTACTCCTTAACATTTGCAGAATCCCAGCTAACCGAGACAGATTCTTGCTCAAGCAGTTCAAAGAATTCCCGTAGCGAAATATCCAAGATTTCTGCTGCGCGTCCGGCGCTTAATTTGCCCGCGGTGTAGAGTTTTACTGTTCTTTTGCGTAACCCATCTTCGATGAATTCCTTAAATAATGTTGAACGATCAGTTTTTTCAATTGTTCGTATAGCTTCAAGTCTTTGAAGTGCACGTTTTGAGAGACGTAGAGTAACTACGTTACTTTGTTCAGACATTATTCATCACGAAGAATCAGAATACAATGTAATACATAAGAGTTATGATTAACTTCAAAATATTTGGAACCCACAATTCACCATCACTTATTTCCATAACCTTGAATTAAATATTTCAATCCTTGTTTTGGTTTTAGCCGCTATTGAAATGACTCCATCGTTGTAAAGTTGGGCTTGTAATTGTTGAAGCCGTGGCATTTAGCGCAGTAGTCGGATTTTTGGCGTTGGCAAGTACTGCAGTGTTTTTTAGTCTTCTCGTTTGTTTTAGCTGTGTTTTTGCCCTTCATGGTTTTGTACTCTGCCTTGTTGTTTTTCTGCGAAGTGCTAAGGCAACATAAATTGAGTTGCGTGGGCTTAGTTGGTATTTTTCCATGAGTGATTGAGCGTGAGTTATTATCGCTTCATCAACATTAATGAATTCTAAGTTCGGAAAACCGAGTAGTCTTTGTGGTTGAACATTTAAACTATCTTTATGTTTACGTCATCTATGCTACCGAATTTTTGGTCACGCGTCAACAAAACTTCGTCGTTGGCAAATGAAATTCCTGCAATAAGCAAATCATTTTCGTTAATCATCTTTCCAGTTTTACTAAGCTTCTCAAAAAGTAAAGCTGCCTTTCTGGCGGAGGCTCTGTCGAAAGGACAAACTATTATTGCCGACAAAAACTTTTCCGCGACCTGCCTTTTTAGTACGGTCTTATGCTTGAGTAATTCATACTCTGTTATAGTCGTTGTTTTGATTTCTTCTCTCTCAGATAGTTCCTTTATTAAGGAAACAATCTTTTCATCGCCCGCTAAGAAATCTATTATAACACTTGTATCGATGAAAGTCATATGCTCACGTCAATGCTCTTCCGTAATTAGCCTCTCTTTCAGCTGCTATTTTAGATTTCAATAGCTCAAGCTTTTGCTTGTCGTCTTTCATGACTCCTGCAAAGCTCATGATGTCCACTTTTGTTTCCTCCGAGCGTAGATTCTCCTTTATAACCTGCGAAAAACTTTTTTTGCCTTTCCTTTTTGATAGAAGTTCATAAACTTCATTTGAGACTGAAATCTGCCTTGCCATACTAAGCCTTCCTATATACATAATGTATACACATCATTTATTTAAATTATTTTGGTCTCAACCGCTATTGAAATAAATCTATAGTTGTAAAGTTTGGTTTGTAATTGTTGAATCCGCGGCATTTAGCGCAGTGTTCAGATTTTTAATCTTGGCAAGTATTTTGCTGCCATAAAGAACGAGCCTTCAAAGGCAAACAGCTAAAGAACCCATATGACAAACCAGACCAGAATACACAAACACAACAAACACCCACCCCAAAAACATCAATACCCAAGGCTTTGTACGTTCCAAAAAGAAGCGTTCGCTAATAGCTAAAATGCCATGGGTTTTCTTGCTACTGATTTGATAATTCTGTTTTCAGGTTTTCATAAAAATAAGTGAGAATGTTTATTTTAAAGCTCAAGGTTAGTAAATAAGGAATAATTTGTGCAGATAACTGATACTTTAGAACTTTCAGCTGTTATTCGCAAAGAAAACGATTTTTATGTAGCTTCATGTCCAGAGTTTGATACTGCTAGTCAAGGAAAAAATATTGAAGAAGCCTTAGAAAATCTCAAAGAAGCACTAGAATTATATTTAGAAGACCCAGATATCGAAAAACCTGCTTAAGCTGAAGCCCCCATCGTAACTATTGTAAAGGTGGATGTAAGTGGCTCTTCCCATAATCTCAGGTCGAAAAGTGATTAAAGCTTAAGCAAAAATAGGCTTTTTGAAGTTAATGGTAAAAAGGAAGCCATATCAAATTAAAGAAGAATTTTAATGTTAAAGTTTTCATAGTGATTGTACCAGATCATCCTGAATTGGCAATTGGAACATTAAAAGCAATACTTAGGCATGCAAACATCACAAAAGAAGATTTCCTAAAATTACTCTGAGTTAACAAGCTAACGATTAATGGGAACAGAAACTGCTCTGGGCAGTTTTATGGATTTTGGATATTTGTATCATTTGGGTTTTTGATTTTTTGGATAAAGTTTATAGTTGTGGTGGATAATGGTATTTAATGGTGGAAATATTGGAATCTGGAGTAGAAGTTAAGAAAGTGGATGCTCAAGGGCGCCTTATCCTGCCTGCAGATTGGCGCGCGTCGGAGATAGGAGAAAGTAAAGAGCTCTACGTTATCAAACGCAAAGGTTATCTTAAACTAATTCCAAAACGACGCATTGATTTAACCCAATGTTTTGACAAAGTAGACCTAGGTGTGGAAGCCATAGGAAACTGGAAACAATTTGAAAAGAAGTTTCACGAGGCCAGTAAATGAAGTTCTTGGACGCAAATGTATTCATCTATGCCTACTATAAACCAAAAAAGCAACTATCTGAAAAAGAACAGCAGATGAAAACCCTTTCAAAAAAAATAATAAGTGAGGTTTCTTTAGGGAAAGAAGAGATCATGACAACAGTTGTGCATGTGTCTGAGGTGGCGAATATTTTGAAGCATGGATTGCCTTCGGAGCAACTTATAGCAATTATTCAAGGTCTCTTTATGCTAGAAAACGTTAAAATCTTAGGAGTATCTGCCGAATCATATTTTGCTGCCACTGAACTGGGGGAAGACTTAAAACTTGAAGTAAATGATGCGTTGGCAGTTGACGTCATGAAGCAAAATGATGTCGAAGAAATTTATACGTTTGATGAACACTTCGATCAATTAGACGGAATAAAACGACTCCCCGAATATTGATGCTCTCTTGCGAAAAAAAACGTCTAAGCTCCGCTACAGGAAAAATTTGCGTGCCTAGAAAAACCTTTTTTTGAAAACATTAGAGTGATAATCAAATTAACTTGTGCTTTGGAGTTAAAAAGGCACAATTAGCCTATTTTAGCTGATATGACAGTTGATTCGTCTTAAGCCTCCAAGAGCCCGAATCCTTTCTCCTCTGGACTGCAACTTTGGTCCTTCTTTATTTTATGGTTGAACGGTAGGAGCGGTAATACAATGATGATTCATGACGTTCTCGGCTTAGGCGTTGCTTTCGTTGCTGGAAACCCATTGGTTGGAACATTCGTAATCAACATCTAAGGCACTTTTTAGGGGGTGCCAAAAACTTTTTTCTCTAAAAATATCCAAATTTTGTGGTATCATACAGTTTCAAACCTTGACTTAGAAACCATTTTTATATAGTCTCTATTGACCTGACAAAAGTTATAAGCGCTAAGCAGTATATCGACAAACAGAGGACAAGTTAGTGGAAAACAAAAATCTCCAACGCGAACTCTCCGTAGGCGAAATATTGGCGCAGACATTCAATTTGTATTCGCGAAATTTTGCACATTACCCTGTTCCCTTTTTAGTTGCAGGTATCTTAACTGGATTGGTAACCATAGCTGTGAGATTAACTATAGTTATACCTGAAGCGCCGGCTAATCCTACGTCCCAACTGCTATTGGCGTGGTTTCCAACCTTCCTGGCAGCGACCCTAACGTCTCTATTTTTATCCGGAATCGTAAGTTGGATCGCCAACAGTTTCACTTCAGGAATAACGATAAAATTTACTTCAGATTTGCTGAAGAGTGGACAAGCAAACTTGCAGACATCCTTCAATTTAACCGCGACGAAGGTACTTTACTTGTTGGGAGCAAGCATTATCACAGGCGTTCTCATCGTTTTTGGATTTATCGCGTTAATTATTCCCGGAATCATATTTGCAATCATGTTTTCACTTGTTAACCCAGTCATAATGCTTGAAGATACAGGAATTTTGGGGAGCCTCTCTAGAAGTCGTGTTCTCGTTAGCAACAGATGGCTAAAAACCCTCGGATTATTTCTCGTAGTCAGCATTATTGTGGCAACAGTAAATGGTATAGTTTCATTAATCACTGCACCACTTGGAATGGTTAGCCCCCTTATATCGGGCGTTCTAACTGCTTTTATAACACCAATAGTCCCCATAGCCCTAACACTCTATTATTATTCGATGAAAGCAAGAACACTGCCGCCTCCGCCTCCACTGCAACCACAAACCTTCTGAAAAACAGGTTTCGGGGTTTTTGTGAAAAAGATTTCAGCCAAACTGTTTTGGCTTGGCGTTTGTTTTTGTAGAAGAACAAACCAGCCCCCCACAAACCGCAGCCGTTTCCAAGTTTGTATTTGGCTTCTCTTGGGCATCCATATTTGTCACATGGTTGAGGCTCATTTGGCGGCTACTGCGACGACAAAGTAGTCAGTTACTTTAGAGAAATTGCAGAAACTTGTCAAGATCAAGGCTTTGAGCTAATTGAGGACTTACAACAATGTGATGGTTAGAGTTTGAAAGTTTGGGGTAATGATGTATTTTTTGCTTGGACGTCAAGTCGGGCTGGTTATAGCCAAGTTCTCTTTGTCTCTTTTATGAAGTCAAAATGAGGATCGTCTGAGAGAATTCTTGCTTGATTACTGATTGCACTTGCGGCTATTATGCAGTCGCCGATTGGAATGTGTTTGTATGTACTTTTTAGGATGCCTGCCTCTTTAGCGATACTTGAACTTAGGTTTTCAATTTTTATTCCACTGGAAACTATTGAAAGGTAAATCATATCTGCCTTTTGCTTACCCTCTCTTGAATAGATCAGCTGAATCGTTTCACAGATAACTATGGTAGGAATTATCCCGTTACTATTCTTAATCAATTCTTTCATTTTTTGGGTGGCTTTCTGTTTTGTATCTATGTCTTGAGAATAGTAATATTCTACAAGAAAGCGGCTATCAAGCAAATACTTCAAATTCTAGTATTCCTCACGGAGCTTGTCGATTTCTTTTTTCAGTTCCACAACATCTGCGTGCCCCGCAAAAATTCCTGCGCAGTCTTCTAATCTGGGGATAAGTTTGAAGATGATTTGTTTGTCAATTGTTTCGACGGCTAATTCATCGCCTTCTTTAATGCCGAGTTGCTCTCGGATTTTGGCTGGGATGGTTGTTTGCCCTTTTCTTGTAACTTTAACTATTTTTTGCAATAGTATCCCTTGCAGTAAATAAGGAATGCACTACCCTATAAATAAATCCTAATTGCAAATGCAGTACTACTTTGATTTCTTATACTACTTAGACAAAGAGAGTTAGTCGCCTGTTCCTGCGCCTGTCTGAGATGGATTCGACCGGATCAAGTCAGAGAGCTCGAGTTTCTTCATTATAACAGATCGCCTTGGAGAGAAAAAAATGAAACTATCGCGAAGAAACGGCTTGTTTGGATCGATATTTATGTTGTGTGAGGCTGGTTGCGAATATCATGTCGGGTCTGGTCAAGTATGCTTGATCGTTGGGGTTTGGCGAGGATCCATCGCCTTTGTCATTTAGGTTTTGACCATTTGCCCATGTTGTTCCGGTACATTCTTCTTGCCACCACTGGCCTGCGTAGCCGATCTTCTCGTTGTCAGCTGTACCTATGGTACCTGCCTGTTTCAATTGATAGGCAAAATTAGGCTTCAAATTAGTAGCTACAAGCGTTCCACGAAGACTACTGCCGGTTACATCGTAGGCAACATGGTTATTTGACTCATTGAACTTTGGTGTTTTTTAGATATAAGCGTGAGCAATGCGTCTTTTTGCATCTCCTTGATTGAGGCGCCTATGGCAGGTAAAAAGTAGGTTGTGTCTGTATACGTCACGTTCCGTCTGGCTAAAGCTACGCCTGGAGTAATATTTTAGTAACAAAAAATAAATGGCAAATACATCAAAGCGTTATTACATTCAAGTCTTTAACTTTTTTGAAGTGTTCTATGTTTTTGGTTGCAATGCTGCATCTTCTTGTAAGGGCTATAGCCGCTATAAACGTGTCTCTGAGTCCTATTGGGTTTCCTTTCAACTCAAGTTCTGCGTAGATATGGCCTGCCTTTTGAGCTGATCGCAGGGTTAGTGGAAAGAGAACTAATCTGTCTAGCAGATTCTTTGTGGCTTGCAGGGTTTGAGTTGACTGTTTGGATTTGTGTGCGCCATAATATAGTTCAAAAGCATTAATTGCGGTACTTGATAGAATGGCTTTTTTCTTTTCAAGTTGGGTTACAAATTCAACGGATTCTTTGCGGTTTCTTAAGAAGTCTATGAGTATGTCTGTGTCAATTATTGTTCTGTTGGGTTCCATTTTTTCCACGTTTCCTCAATTGAGGTTTCTATTTCTTTGAATTCTGAGTCAGTTATGTTCCAAGAACCTGCCAGATCAGAGATCTTTCTTCCTTTTTCTTTCCGTTTTATAAGATCTTTCATGGTTTCCTCCATTGACACTGAACGCCTCAATTTGATTTGTAATTCACCAGCGATTTCGTTAAGTTTGGCATAGGTTTCCTTACTGACTTTAATTGTCTTAACTTCCCCCAATATAAATACACCTAGTAGTGATAGTAGTAAAAAACTACCTATTAATCTTTCTACTCTTCAAACTTAAATTTGTATTTAATGGCGGAGTGCTTTTTGGTTGCGTCTGCGAATGTCACGGTTCGTCTGCCGAAGGCAAAGGATGTTCTAGTTTCTGCTAAATAAGATAAGCGTAGTCAGGTTTAGGTGCTCGCCACCTCATTGTTTTGAGAATGGTGACGGCACAAAACAGAGTAATTATTGAAAAATTGACGTTGAAACAAAGGGGGGTTGTGTTTTTTGCTTTTAGATGAGTGTTCTCATTTTTGTGGTGAGGCTGCTTCTCTTCTTGAAGACAGCGAAAGCGCCAAAACACGAGAACAAGACCGCTAAACCAGCCAGTGGATATTCTGGGATCAGTAAGAAATTCCCAACCACGCGTTACCCCCAAATGAGCTGCCTTAGTCTATCCAGATGGTTTCTGGCAGATTCTTGAAGTGCTCATCTCCTGTTAGGATTTGACACTGATTTATTCTAGCGGTGGCTTGCACTATTGCATCAAATAAGCTCGGAGTATTTTGTTTGGATACTTTCGCTTTTTTGGCAAGTTCAAGATAACACTTTGCTGCTTCTAATGCTGTCTCTGAATCAATCGGGGTTATTACTGAGGCAGATGTGATTACTTCAAGCCAAATTGAGATGGTTTTTTCATCAGTGCCCTCCCTGAGAAATTTTCGTGCAGTTTCAGCCAAGACAATGCTCGGAGTGTATGCTTCTTGAGCGTTTTCAATTAGTTCTTTTACTTTTTTGCCTTTTTCGCTGCCTATTAGCAGTTCAATCCATGCATAAGTATCAATTACGATCTTCACCGCGATCTTCCTCAGTAAATGGTTTTATTCGGTTTTTGGCTATGCCAAAGCCTTTGTCTAGGGCTGCTTTACGCTGTTTTTTAACTAATATTTGTATTGTTTCGTCGAGATTTTGCGCGTTTAGTTTTTCACGCAGGTTTTCAAGCGTTTCTGCAGTTTTCTTTGAAACCCGAATGGTGGTTGTTTCATTCATAAATATTCTCAAATTGTTTCTTGCATACAAGTAGATAAGTATATCTGTTTTGTCAGTTTACTACCCTGTAAATAAATCCTAATATATGAAAATAGTACTACTTTGTTCATTTTACTACCTGGATACGGTTTAGGATAAATTTTGTTCTATTAGCAAGCGGCTATTGGCTACTCTTTATTGAGAACTTAATTGAAGGAAATAAAAATTGTTTGCGCAACTGTCTGTTCTTTCTTCTTAAGTTTAGTTTGGCGTTTTTTTGTGAGATTCTATGGTTTTTCTGTGTTCTTCCTCTGCCTGCATAACTTTCTCTAGTTTAGCCTTATCCTTAATCAAGTAGCTTTGGATTGCCTTAAGGCCTATGCGTGGATAGTCGCTCAAAATGTTTTGAAATATCTTTGTATCATTTATGAGTACATAAAAAAAATAGTAATCAAAGATTTGAAACAATTTGGCCTTATCATTAAACTGGGCTGCTCGAACAAAAGAACCAATAATTTCAATGTACCGTTCACTTGCTACTTTAACTATTTTCTGCATCTGTGCTTGAAGGTAATCGTCCTTGTCTTTTCCGTTGAGTTTTGCAGCTTTTTTCTTTGTTTCATCGAACATTTCCTGTGCGTATTCGGCGTCTTCAGATGTTCTATCGAAATTTCTTGTTGACCACTCATCCACACTGTTATCTAATTTGTACCAGACTTCTGCGCCGTCGGGTCCTAGTCTAGCTTCTTTGGTTATGCTTTGTTCTTTGACCATTTCGTCTAGGGTTTGTTTTAGTGTGGTTGGTCCGAGGCGGAGTTCGTTTAGGTGTGCTTTGAGGGTTTTCCATCTTGCTTCTCCGCCGGTTTGGACTATTAGTTTGTAGATTTCGGCTTTTCTTTGTTTGTTATATGGGCTTTTGCCTTTCATGATGGTTTCCTCTGATAATTGTGTATTGAGATACTATTGCTGTATCCTTATATTTAAATAATACCAAGATATCTGCAGGAGGCAAACAACATACCGATAAAAAGAAAAATCTGTAAAATAGGAACAGGTTCCGCAGTTTTTCTTCCAAAAAGCTGGCTTGATCAAATAGAAGAAAAACATGGACCTGCAAAAGCCGTCACCATCGAAGTGGATGGCGCACTTACCATAAAACCAATCGTAAAGGAGAACACCCATGAACAAAGAAGTTGAATTCATAGTTAAACTTCGCGACACAAGCCAATCACTGGTTGACGCAGCAAACCAGTACATCGAATTTCTAACACCACCAGAAGTCAAAGAAGAAAATGAAAAAACAGAAGTCAAAGAAACAACCTTCACTGAACTGAATTTTGAAGTCGAAGAAGGCCCAAAAATCGGCAAATTTGAAGCTGCCTACAAAGCAGACAACCAGAAGGACAAATGGACCTATGCATATGGAATTCTATTGAATTCAAAAGCTACAATCAAAGATCGCTACCACAATGAAGGCTACCAGCACAGTTACTGGTTATACGAAGGAAACAAGATTTACCGACAATTATTAAAACCCAAATAGCAGGATACTTCGTTTTGGCCACTTATCGAGCTTGGGCGCAATTAAATTTGCAGGCAAAAGAAGAATGGTGTAGCGTTTTCCCAGACGGTAAAGTTCCAGTAAGAACCATCGCTGTGCAGAAAGTCAGGTTTGAGAGCTTTAAAGATCCTGAATCTGTTTTTTCGGTCGATTGGGATGGGCTGGAGAGTTGGCAGCAAGAGGCTTTGCTTGAGAAGTTAGGTTACGGTGGGTTGGTCAATGAGGATTTGTTGATTAGGGGTTTTTCGATTGGTCACAACAGTTTCTGTCGATATGGTACGTATGATTTTACTTTTGGTTTTAGTTTGGAGGTTTTTTGTTGACGATTATTTTTAATTTAGAGGAGCTTTTCCGGCTTAAGCGTGCTCATCCTGATTGGGTTTTGTTGCTGGGTGATAAATCGAAGAATCCTTCGCGGTCTTGTGGGCGCTTGGAAGGATATAACAAGTCAATCGATGCAGGATCTTGAAGCTTTAGTTGAAAAGATTCGTATTAGTGAGGTTGAGGCTTGGAATTTTGGTCCACGCACTGGACTTGGAGGTTTAGCTTGTTTGGATTGGGATTGGGAGTTTTTAGCTTACCGCTGGACCAAACATTTTGGCGAACGTGCTAAGACCCTGACGTTTAGAACGCCCAATATGGGTTATCGTATGCTCTACACCACCACTGAGAAGGAGAATAGTAGCCCGTTTAAGCGGTATTTGCATATGGAGTTTGAAAACGGTGGCTACGTTGCAGTTGGCGGTTTTGCAGAAGATTGTGAAGGCAACAAACAACCCTACACAAAGATAGCTGATGTTCCAATAAGAGCTCGATAACTCTATGATTGCGGATACAAAGACATTTCTTAATGAGCAGTTGGAGCGGTATGATTTTTTGCGTTTCAACTGTGTATCTGCTGTGGTCGATAGGAAACATATTCGGCTGGATCATTTTCAGCGGTTGGCGGTTGTGCAGTTTATGGTGTCGAAGGATTTTTTGGATGAAGAAATCCACGACTTCTTCAAAACCATCTATCAAGGGGATGGTAAGCGGGATTATGATTTTGGGATAACTCAGTCGCAGATTTCAAGTGCGAAGGGCTTTCATGAGCGAGGTGGTCGTCCTAACCCGTGTACAGCCAAGACTAATCCTGAGAATGGCCGAATTAGCACGCCGCTGTTTCAGATTTTTGGTTTTGACCATGAGAAATGCAGTAGTTGCGTTCGTAAGCAGAAGGTAAAAGCTGAAGCTAAAGAAGCAAAGGAGCGTTTGTTGGAAGAGGTTTTGGAGCGGTTGCGTTCTGAATTTATTTTTAAGACGCCAACGGATTTGCGGGATCTGTTCTATTATGAAGATGGGATTTACAAGCCGGCGCAGTGCAAAATTGAGGGGTTGCTTGAAAAAGAGTTAGGCGCCCGGGCATCAGCGCATTTTGTTTGCGAGGTTTTGGAGCATTTAAAGCATGGGAGCTATGTTGAGCGCTGCGAATTCAATCGGTTTACAGGTTCTGTTCCTGTGCTTAATGGGTTGCTTCATTTGACTTCTTTAGAGCTTAGGCCGTTTGATCCAAACGTGATCTTTACCTACAAGCTTAACGTGCGCTTTGACGCTTCGGCTAAGTGTCCACGGTGGCTGGGTTTTTTGGATCAGATTTTGCCAGTTGAGGATCAGCCGTTGCTTCAGGAGTATTTGGGGTATTGTATCTTGCCTGCGATGCCAAAACATAAGGTGATGTGGTTTTATGGATTGGGCAGAAATGGCAAGGGCAGAGTAATCGCAACGTTAGAGGCCATTGTTGGTGTTGAGAATTGTAGTTATCTTCAGTTAGAAGAGTTTGATGGCGAACATCGTTTTGCCGTTGCGGCATTGTATGGAAAGATGGTAAATGTTAGCAGTGAGCCTTCCACTGTGGCTGTGTTGCAGACGCCTCTTTTAAAGAAAATTACGGGGGAGGATACTTTGGATGCAGAAGTTAAGGGTAAACAGAAGCGTCTTAGTTTTAGAAATGTTGCCAAGCCCTTTGTGTTGGGCAATGAATTTCCTCGGGTTAGTGATACGAGTTTGGCCTTTGAGGACCGCACCTTGATCTTAAAGTTTCCCAACACCTTTACGGGCAAAAATCAAGTAGACAACATTGAACGCACCTGGCTTGAGGATTCAATGGAGGTTTCGGGGATTTTTAATTGGATGCTTGAGGGTTTGCATCGTTTGTGTTTGAATGGCGATTTTACGTTGAGTAAAACTACGCAGGAGGTTTTGTTGGAGTTTAAGCGAACCTCGGATCCTATCGGGGCGTGGATGGAAGACATGTGCGTCTTCGATATTGCTGGGTTTGTTTCAAGAAAAGCCGCGTTTGAAGATTACAAGAACTATTGTGATCAGGAACTTGGAAAGGCCCCTGAGACCGAACGCCGATTCTACCAACGCCTGCGCGATACCCCAAAAGTCAAGGATTACGAAAGCAGCAAAGAGCGGGGCTTTAAAGGCATAAAACTAAAAAACTCCAACGACAACGATAAAGTTGATGGATTTGGGCAAACCCAGTTAGCATCCACCCCAAGTACCACAGTTACCACAGATAATTTTAACTGCCAAAAAATCCCTAGCTCCGCTGAACTAAAAAATTTTCGTGTTGAAAAACCTGCGGTACCTGTGGTAGCTGCGGTAGAGACCAAAGAGAACGAAAAGAAAGAAACTCAGCAAACTGGTGCGCATACAAGAGCTGCTCTATTAAATAGCGAACCAATCCACTATCACATGTTAGCGCCAAACGAGCCTCATCCATGTGATAGGTACGGTTGTTCTCGGGAAGCCAAATACCACCTGGGCGAACAGCTACTATTGCGATGACAAAGCAGTCAGCCATTTTAGAGAAATCGCAAACAAATGCCAAAAAGAAGGGTTTATGCTAATTGAGGATTTGATGCAGCTTGACAGCTAAGTTTCTATTTTGGAGTGTATTGTCTATTAGAAGAAGAATTGGTGTTTTTGCACTTTGCAATGGGGTTTGGTTTAGAATGGTTTTGTTGAACAGGCTCTGGAGACCTCTTTGGTTGCGTCTGCATACGTCAGGTTTCGGCTGCCAAAGGCTAATGGCGGAGGTTTATTGTAATTGCCGTTAACTGAACGAGTGTCTTTTAAGACAAGGCTGCAGAGAGGCAATCGAGTGCAAGTTCCAAAATACGTCCGATGGCACTACAAACTAGAACCAACACAAATCCTAGAAGTCACCGTAAGCATACTTGGAGCATGGCGTCCACCGCAGATTTTTCTCTCAAGAATAAGCAAAGACGGAAGAATAGTAATACCCAAACTCACAATCACGTTATTTAAAGATGGCAAACCAAACCTCGATGGCTACATAGCAGATGTTAGACTTGCCCCACTCTAATTTATTGCAAGTTATCTCGAGTTCAGTATTTCATTCCCCATTCTTTTTCTAGAATTCTCTAATTGATTAAAGTAGTAATGAACAGAGAGTGTTCATTTGAAATAAGTCCAGATAGGTTTTTAGGAGAACTCTCTCGACTGTCAGTTTACTACCTTCGTAACAAGGTTTGATTAAGTGGTTTAATAGAAGAAGACGACTTTGCTGCAAAAATTTTTGCATAAGATTGTTTTAGTCTGGTTTTGTTGAATAGGCTTTACAGTGCTTTTTGGGTGCGTCTGCAAACGTCATGGTTTGTCTGCCCAAGGCAAGAAGGCAAGGATGTTCTATTTGCCGTTAAATGAGATAAGCGTAGTCAGGTTTAGGTGCTCGCCAAACCCAGATTTGTGGAGAATGATGGCGGCACAAACACTTTCTAATGAGTTGTTATTTTTTTTGATGATAATTTTCTATTTCGATAAGTAATCGAGCAAGTAGAGTTGGCTCGAGACGAAAGCCCTTGGTCACCATTGTTAGCACCGTTTCTTTGGCTTGTGTTTCATTGATAAGGCCTTTTCTAAGGGCGGATATGATCACATAAATTGTTCCCTTAACTTTTAGCCCCCAAGCCTGTGCGAATGCTCGTCCAGCTGATTCATCCATCAGCAACATTAATTTCATTTCACGAGCCAAAACTATTGCTTGAGCTTCTCCTGAATGGATTTCAAAGGCATGTTCAGAGATTTTTTGGAGCATATTTTGGTCTTTGGAGTTTAGTTTAGAGAGTTTTATCCAGCCTTCATTTATGCATTCTTTTATGGTCTGGGCATCGGTAAATCCGCCTTGTAATCCTTTTTCTACAGCTTCATTGTACACTTCTTTTGGTATAATGACTTCCACAAAAAGATCTTTTAGGAGAGTTATTTTACCTACCTTTGCTAGCCATATAAGGGGGCTGGTGTCTGAGATTACGGGCAAGTTCTCTTCCTTTTAGGGTTTGAGGTCTTCTTCGAGGTCTTGCTGGGAATATTGTAGCAGGATGCCTTTTTCAGTTAAGAGTTTATAGAAGTTCCACAGCGAGATATTTGCTAGCTGGGCTGCTTTCCAGCCTGTTATGCGACCTTTTTGGTATAGCTCTATTGCATTTTCTGTGTTTTTTTCTTCAATGCCGTCTTCTAAAATTTCGCGTATCAACGTTGATCGGTCTTTTTCTTCTTTATTGGCTATTTCACGAAGTTTTTTTGCTGTTTCTTTGGATAGTCTTAGACAGATTGTTTCAGACTCGGACATAACCTACACGTAATACGTTATATATCAAATGTAATTATATATGTTTTGCCCACCGTTTTAGCATCGACAAAAAAGGATAATCACTCGATGATTAAAGCTTAGTTATGTTTAGGTGCTCGCTACATCCATGTCTTGGAGAATGATGACGGCACAACTACTTTCTAATTGTTTGCCTTCTGTGGTAAGATTGAACATTGCGTTTGTAGTTATCTACATAGTTCTTTTGATTTGTGTATTATCAAAGTCTTTGTCGTTTGAGATTATTTCTTGTGCACCAGTTCTTATTGCTACGGCGAGATGTAATGAGTCTTCGTAGTCAAGTTTGTGTTCATTCATAAGCTCTGCGCCTTTTTTGAAGTCTTCGACTTTGAGGGACTCGATAGTTAATCCTTTGATGCTTGTTATCGGGTTAATGACCTGTTGTACGAAGTTTTTGTCTTTTAGGTTCTTGCCTGTTAAGCCGCCCATAATTACGAGTGTTTCATAGAGTGTTAAGGCTGACGTTACGTATTCTCCTCGTTGGGAGGTTTCGATTTTTTTGATCCATTCCCTTGCTGCTTGCCCGTATTTCGGATGATTTCCAAGCCAGTAGACAAATATGTTTACGTCTAAGTAGTAGCGTGATTTGTCCACCATTTTCTGGTTGCCTCCACAATAAATTCGTCCAAGTCTTCAGGCCATTTGGTTATTTGGAAGGCTCCGCTGTATTTTTCGGCTATAGATTCTGCAGGTTCTATAATGATGGTTGTGTCTTTTGCTTTGATGTTAACGTATGTTCCTGCTTTTACTTTGGTTGCCTTTCTGATGTTTTTGGGGATCATTACTCTGCCTTTTTCATCTATTTTTACGGTGGTTTCGCTCATTGATTTTTCCCACATTGAATTATTACTCCCACTCATTTAAATTTTCCCACTAATTGCGCGTACTTTCTTTCTTAGTGCAAAGTCAAGTTTAGGTGCTCGCCAAACCCAGATTAGTGAAGAATGATGACGGCACAACTACTTTTTAATTATTTTAGGAGCCTATAATCATATTGATTATTTGAATGCCAATGTTTTGAAGGAAAAACTCATTGTGCTTGAGGCGAAGGGCTTGATTAAGTCACATAGAATTCACAAAGAGAAGGTTAATTCAAAGATCGCAAGTTAAGCCATTTCGAACGTGAAGAGAAGGCAAAAACAAAAAGTGCTTTAAATTTGGGGCTACCGAGTTTTCTTTGTTTTTTGGGTTTTGATTTGTGCTTCAATTTGCTCTAATGTGAGCGTTTCTGTATCGCGTCTTAGTTCCACAACGGAGTCGCCATAGCACATTTTGATTTCACTTATAAATTCTATAGCTCTTTTTGCTCCAAGTTCTTTAGATAGAGCTTCAAATGGCACTTCGACGGTAGCTATATGAGATGTCGTCATTTTTTAGTTCACTCTCCGTTTTCCTGTAAGTAATCTATTGGATTTCTAACTTTTAACTTAACCCTTTCTTTGCAGCAAGTGTTTCGATGCAGTTGGTGTTCTCTAAAATTTCGTCGTCACATGTTAATAGGAAACTCGCTTTCCCTAAGCAGGCTGCTGCTGAATGTAAGGCGTCTAAAGAATTGAGCCTACATTTAACAGTTATTTCCTTAGCTATGCTGATTAGTCGTTTACTGGGGGTTACGTTAGTTTTGCTCAGGACTCTCTCGAATCCCCTTATGTTTTTCCTTTTTGAGGGGTCTTTGATTTGTTCGATTTCAAACTTCACGTAATCGGAGCTCACTATCTCTGTTCTTCCTCTTTCAGCTTTGTCTACTATTTGCAGGAAGGCTTGAGCTTCTTGGTGAATGCGACTATTGCTTTGGTCGTCCAATGGTCTGCAGTAAACGTTTGTATCTAGATAAACTAGTTTGGTCGTTTTCATTGTTACTTGACCTTTGTTGTATCTGTTTTGCTGATGTTATTCTTGTATTTTGCTATGTTAATCTGAGCAACAAGAACTGGGTTACTTTTTGTTTTGATTAACCATCATAGCTTTTTGTATTCTTTTTTCGCCCGTATGAACTCTTCCAGTTTAGATTTATCATTTATCTGGAAACTATGAATTAGATGGCCTCTATCAACTATGGCAAAATAAGGATTTCTCCGTGAGCAAGAGGGCTCAGGAGTTATGTTAGAATTCAAACACATATCCGATCCGACAGGTGCCTGGATGGAAGATAATTGAGTCTTTGAGGTGGAAGGGTTTGTTGCAAGGAAAGTAGCTTTTGAAGATTACAAAAATTGTGCCGATCAAAAGCTGGGGAAAACTCCGGAAACTGAGCTACGGTTCTATCAGCGGCTTCGAGATAACCCAAAAATCAAGAATTAAGAAACAAGCAAAGAAAGAGGCTTCAAAGGCATACAGCTAAAAAAATTAGATGCCAAACCAGACCAGAATACACAAACACAACCTAGCACCGCCCCAAAAACCACAGACACCACAAAAATCTAACTGCCAAAAAACCATAGCTCCGCTACAGAAAAAATTAACGATGCCTAAAAACCTGCGGTGGTTGCGGTGATCGATAAAAACAGCAATGAAAACGTTGGCAAGCCTACTGAGGCGCTAATACCTCATGAACCGATTCACTACCACATTTAGCCGCCAAATGAGCTTCATCCATGCGACAAATATGGATACCCACGGGAAGCCTAATACCAACTTGGAAACAGTCACTACTTCGATGACAAAGCGATGAGTCATTTTAGAGAAATTGCGAATAACCTGCTGAGAAGTCTTTGAATTAATTGAGGACTTGCAGCAACTTGATATTTAATAACTTGCTACGCTTTCTATCCAATCTAGGACAACCCCTCTGGTTTGGAAGCGCGCTGCTAAATACGAAAAACTATCGGTGCGTAATTCTTATTAGTATATATTATTGATATATACCTGAGGGAATGTTATTGAGTCAGAAAGAAATCGATGTAATTACCGTGAAAATTCCCAAAACAATGAAAAAAGACATGAAGAAAATTGAGTTAAACTGGAGCCAATACATCAGAGAATGCTTACAGACTAAAATTGATGAACAAAAGAAAAGAGAAGCTTTTGAAAAGCTTGACCAAATAAGAAAACGATCCAAGCCAACAACAAATGAAGAAATCCAGGGTTGGATTCGAGAAGGCCGGATGTGAGAGCAGCACGCTTAACTGTATCATAGACGCAAACGTAGTTTTGAAATGGGTTTTGTCCGATGAAAAATATCAAGAAAACGCAGATAAACTAAAACACAACTTCCTTAGCGGCGAAATCCAGCTATTCGCTCCTTCATTTATAACGCAAGAAACAGCAAACGCATTATGGATAGCGGTTAAACAAAGAAGAATCCAACAGACTGACGCTCAAGAGGCACTCAAATTCTTGCAAGACACCAAACTAAGGCTATACGAATTGAATTGGACCGATGTTTCCCAGAGCTTAGCAATTGCCTGCAAGATTGATATTGCGATTTATGATGCAGCTTACCTTTTTCTTTGCGAAAAAATAGGCGCAGAACTAATTACAGCAGACAACAAATTGTTTGAAAAAGCCAAGGAACACTATAAAGTGACACATATCAAGGATTATCTAGTCGATTTTTAAAATTTATTCATTTCCTTTTTAAATTAGCAATTGGTTTGTTTGAAAAAAGAGTTTAATCGACCAGAGAAAGCGATTTTCTTCTTCTAACTATTGTTTGATAGCACATTTTTGCCTGCTCTTTTCTGGCTGCAAATCCCCAAATATGTCCGATGGGCCTACAAACTAGAATAAAACCAAATCCTAAAAACAACCGTATTAGCAATCCATGGATGGACTCCCGGTTTGTACTCTGTCTTGTTGCTTTTCTGTGTTGCGCAAGCCGTGATCTGTCATACGACTAAAGAACCTAACTGACAAACCAGACCAGAAAACACAAACACAACCTAGCACCCACCCCAAAAACCACAGACACCACAGAAAAATCTAACAGCCAAAAAACCTAAGCTCCGCTGAGGATAAAAATTTTCATATTGAAAAACCTGTGGTAGCTGTGGTAGAGGACAAAGAGAACGAAAAGAAAGAAACTCAGCAAACTGGTGCGCATACAAAAACTGCTCTATTAAATAGCGAACCAATCCACTATCACATGTTAGCGCCAAATGAGCCTCATCCATGTGATAGATATGGTTGTTCTCGGGAGGCCAAATACCACCTGGGCAGCAGCTACTATTGTGATGACAAAGCAGTCAGCCATTTTAGAGAAATCGCAAACAAATGCCAAAAAGAAGGGTTTATGCTAATTGAGGACTTGATGCAGCTTGACAGCTAAGTTTCTATTTTGGAGTGTATTGTCTATTAGAAGAAGAATTGGTGTTTTTGCATTTTACAGTGGGGTTTGTTTTAGGTTGCTTTTGTTGAAGGGGCTTTGGAGCGCTTTTTGGATACGTCTGCAAATGTCACGGTTCGTCTGCCGAAGGCAAGAACACAGGGATGTTTTAGTTGCCGTTAAATGAGATAAGCCTAGTCAGGTTTAGGTGCTCGCCAACCCCACGTTGTGGAGAATGGTGACGGCACAAAAGAAGAAGAAGTCTATTCGTTTGGTTATCTCTGAATCTGCTGTGGTTATGCCGCTTTGGGAAAAGGAAATGTCGGAAAGTTTAAATGTAAAACTTGGCAGATAGTTATAGGGTTCGAAAGTTGGAAAATCAGGCTGTCGTAAAAAATAAAAGTGAAACTATAGCGGAAAGCCGAGCCGAGGTTATCGTAAAGAATAAGGGGCAGGTCACTATCCCAGCGAAAGTTCGAAAGAAATACAATATTAACGAAGGAACTCGCCTTGAAATGGTCGAAACAGAAGAGGGCATAATACTTAAGCCTAAAAAGTCAATATGGGACATGATTGGAGCCTTCTCAGACTTAGCATCTGTAGAAGAGATGAGTGAGAACTGGTACAAGCTCAGGCATGAAAAGGATGTTGACGATGAATAAAGCAGCAGTCTATGACACTAGATTTTTCATCGAACTTTATAATTCAAAAGATGAATTGACAAAGAAGAAAGCGAGCAAAGAGAAGCAAAGAAAAAAGAGATATGTTTCGACAGTAGTTGTCCATGAATTGTACAACAACTCCCTATCCAAGGAAGGACGGGAAACCGCGAGGTTAAAAGTGACGTTTCTCAAGAAAGAATTTGAGATAATTCCTGTCGATGACCAAGTCGCAGAGGTTTCAGCTGAACTTCGGCATAAATATCACTTGTCCATGGGCGACAGCATGATCGCTGCCACAGCATCCGTGCTAAAAGCAACCTGCATTACAGACGACCCGCACTTCAAACAAATCAAAGAAATCGAAACCAGCTGGATTTAATTGTAAATATCAATGCCTATTCAGCTTTAGGTGCTCGCCAACCCCAGATTAGTGGAGAATGATTACGGCAAAACTTTTTTTATTTATTTTATCATTTTTTTGGAATGAATCGAATAAATCAAAGGCATAGAAAATGCGGGCTCTGAAAAGTTGGCGCGGTTAATCAAGTTTGTTGGGATGCTACTTCAGACGAAGGTTTACTTGTTTTGGTCTCTTGCGTCATTGTCAAAAAATATAGGCTCCGCTGCAGAAAAAATTAGCAATGCCTAAAAACCTGCGGTACCGGTGGCGGTTGCGTTGGCTTATAAAAACAGCGATGAAAACGTTGGCAAGGTTCTACATTTGTCCTTAACTTAATGACTAACTGTCAGGCAAGTAACTGTACTTTTTTTCTTCCTATCTGAAATAGTTAAATTTAGTTGCTCATAAACCCCAAGTCATGGAGAATAGAGACGAAAGTTGAAGAAATCTAGTTTGTTTCTTGAGCAACATATGAACTTAAACAAAGAGGTCAGTATTAGGCTAGTTGTTGTTTTCTGTTAGTTTGAAGTCTTCGAGGTCGAATACTAAGTGGCCTTGTTTGGTTAGTTGCTCTTTATCGGCGATGTGTTTTGCAATGACTACATAATTTTCTTTCTTGTGGTCCCATTGGAAGTGTTGTGCTTTAGTTTTCAAGTTTTGGAGAATTCTTTGGCAGTCTAATGAGTTGAGGTTGCTCCATTTTGTTTCGATGAATGTTGCGGTTTGTTTTTCTTCGTCAAGTGCAATAAGGTCTACTTCGATGTTTTTAAACCACCATTTACCTATGGAAGTATAGGTGAAGGGGAGCTTATGGTTTGTTTTCATTTCGGTTAAAAATTCGCTCGCTACCTGTTCGAAGCAGTGCCCTAAGTAGACGTTGTAGTCTTGTTTAATTTTGTTTAATACGTTTTCGCTGTTCCCTGATTCGAGTTCAGTTTTATTGGGGAAGACGTATTTGAACCAGAAGTTCAGGTAGTTGTCTGCTATGGCGTATTGGCTTTTTCTTGGTTTGAGCATTGTGCCTATGGGGTGGGATCTTTTTATGAAACCTAAATCTTCTAATACGCTTGCGTATTTTGAGAGCATACTTTTGTCTACGCTGGTTTTGTTGAGTATTTCGCCGAATGTTTGGGCTTCTTGAGCAATTGCTTTTAGTATTATGGCATAGTTTCGTGGTTCTCGGAGTTCTTCGCGGAGAAGAAATTCGGCTTCTTCATAGAGGAATTCGCCTTTGGTTAGGATTTTTTGTTGTACATTCTGCCAGAAGCTGTTTTCTGGGTTGAATTTTTGTAGGTAGGCAGGTATGCCGCCTAGGCATGCGTAGACGTGTATTATTGTTTCAAGGTTGTAGTGGGGGAAAAATGGTTTTAGGTGTTGTATTTTGAGGGGTTCGAGTTTCCATTGAGCTGTTCTTCTGCCGTAGAGTGGACTTTTGTAGTTCAAAACTTCGGTTTCCATCATGGTAATGGATGAGCCTAGTAAAATGAGCATAGTGGGGGTGTTTTTGAGGTTTTGGTCCCAGATTTTTTGGAACATGGATGGTACTGCGGAGTTTGCTTCGATGAGAGTTGGGAATTCATCTATTATAATTATTATGTTGGTGTTTTTGTTCCATTTTGTGAATTCGTCAAAGAGTTCAATCCAGTCTTTGATGGCGAGCTTGGCAAAGCTTTCGTTTTGGAGGTAGTGGCTCATTTGATGTTTTAGTTCTTGGATTAGTTCTGATTCGGGGCGTTGGTCTGCGAGAAAATAGATGTGGGGTTTGTTTTTTGAGAATTGTAGGGTGAATTCGGTTTTTCCAACTCTTCGTCTGCCGTATATTATTATTAGTTCGGCTGCTTTTGTTTTGTAGTGTTTTTCTAAGAACTGAAGTTCCTGTATTCTGTTCACGAACAGTTGAAGCATAAGTAGGATACTTACGTTTCAACTATTTAAGCCTAAAGTTGACCTGCAGCTTGAGAGTTGTCGCCAGTGCAGCTGGTTTTGATCCGGGAGGCTTTTGTTAAGAATTCGCATCCGCGTTTCAAAAAAGAGTTTGCTGCAAGTCAGCACCAGCCGTTTGGGAAAACCTCGGATTACATCAAGGGCATCGAAAATGCTGGCTCTGCAAAGTTGGCGCGGTTAATCAAGATCGTTGGGATGCTACTTCAAACGAAAGTTTACTTGTTTTGGTCTTAGCCGCTATTGAAATGACTCCATCGTTGTAAAGTTAGGTTTGTAATTGTTGAAACCGTGGCATTTAGCGCAGTAGTCGGATTTTTGGCGTTGGCAAGTACTGCAGTGTTGTTGAGTCTGCGCGTTTGCTTTAGCTGTGTTTTTGCCCTTCATGGTTTTGTACTCTGTTCTTGTTGCTTTTCTGTGTTGCGAAAGCCGTGATCTGTCATACAACTAAAGAACCTATATGACAAACCAGACCAGAATACACAAACACAACTAACACCCACCCCAAAAACCACAGACACCACAGAAAAATCTAACTGCCAAAAAAACCTAAGCTCCGCTAAGCAAAAATTAACGATGTACAAAAACCTGCTGATACCTGTGGTGGTTGCGGTGCCCGATAAAAACAGCAATGAATTGTTGGCAAGCCTGCTGAGGCGCTAATACCGCATGAACCAATCCACTACCACATTTAGCCGCCAAATGAGCCTCATCCCTGCGACAAATATGGATGCCCAAGGGAAGCCAAATACAAACTTGGCAACAACTACTACAACTACACTGACAAATCAATCAGTAATTTTAAAGAATTTGCAAAAACCTGCCGAAAAGAAGACTTTAAACTAATTGAGGACATGCAGCAACTCGATATTTAATACTTGCTACGCTTTCTGTCCAATCTAGCACAACCTCTCTGGTTTGGAAGCACGCTGCTAAATCGAAAATCTATCGGTGCGTAATTCTTATTAGTATATACTATTGATATATACCTTTGAGGGAATGTTATTGAGTCAGGAAGAAATCGATGTAATTACCGTAAAAATTCCCAAAACAATGAAAAAAGACATGAAGAAAATCGAGTTAAACTGGAGCCAATACATCAGAGAATGCTTACAGAATAAAATTGATGAACAAAAGAAAAGAGAAGCTTTTGAAAAGCTTGACCAAATAAGAAAACGATCCAAGCCAGCAACCAATGAAGAAATCCTAGGGTTGGATTCGAGAAGGCCGGACGTGAGAGCATACACGCTTAACTGTATCATAGATGCAAGCGTAGTCTTGAAATGGGTCTTGCCCGATGAAAAATATCAGGAAAACGCAGACAAACTAAAACACAACTTCCTCAGCGGCGAAATTCAGCTGTTTGCTCCTTCATTTATTACGCAAGAAACAGCAAACGCACTATGGATAGCGGTTAAACAAAAAAGAATCCAACAGACTGATGCTCAAGAGGCACTCAAATTCTTGCAGAACACTCAACTAAGGCTCTACGAATTGAATTGGACCGATGTTTCCCAGAGCTTAGCAATTGCCTGCAAGACTTGATATTGCGATTTATGATGCAGCTTACCTTTTTCTTTGCGAAAAAATAGGCGCAGCAACTGATTACAGCAGACAACAAATTGTTTGAAAAAGCCAAGGAACACTACAAAGTGACACATATCAAGGATTATCTAGTCGATTTTTAAAATTTATTTATTTCCTTTTTAAATTAGCAATTGGTTTGTTTGAAAAAAGAGTTTAATCGACCAGAGAAAGCGATTTTTCTTCTTCTACCTGTTGTTTGATAGCACATTTTTGCCTGCTCTTTTCTGGCTGCAAATCCCCAAATATGTCCGATGGTCCTACAACTAGAATAAAACCAAATCCTAAAAACAACCGTATTAGCAATCCATGGATGGACTCCCGGTTTGTACTCTGTCTTGTTGCTTTTCTGTATAGCGGAAGCCGTGATCTGTCATACGACTAAAGAACATAGATGACAAACCAGACCAAAATACACAAACACAACTAACACCCTCCCAAAAAACCACAGACACCACAGAAAAATCTAACTGCCAAAAAAACCTAAGCTCCGCTGAACTAAAAAATTTTCGTGTTGAAAAACCTGTGGTACCTGCGGTAGCTGCGGTAGAGACCAAAGAGAACGAAAAGAAAGAAACTCAGCAAACTGGTGAGCATACCAAAACTGATCTATTAAATAGCGAACCAATCCACTATCACATGTTAGCGCCAAACGAGCCACATCCATGTGATAGGTACGGTTGTTCTCGAGAGGCCAAATACCACCTGGGCAGCAGCTACTATTGCGATGACAAAGCAGTCAGCCATTTTAGAGAAATCGCAAACAAATGCCAAAAAGAAGGGTTTATGCTAATTGAGGATTTGATGCAGCTTGACAGCTAAGTTTCTATTTTGGAGTGTATTGTCTATTAGAAGAAGAATTGGTGTTTTTGCATTTTACAGTGGGGTTTGTTTTAGAATGGTTTTGTTGAACAGGCTTTGGAGACCTCTTTGGTTGCGTCTGCATACGTCAGGTTTCGGTTGCCAAAGGCTAATTGCGGAGGACTGTTGTAATTGCCGTTAACTGAACGCGTGTCTTTTAAGACAAGGCTGCAGAGAGGCAATCGAGTGCAAGTTCCAAAATACGTCAGATGGCACTACAAACTAGAACCAACACAAATCCTAGAAAGTCACCGTAAGCATACTTGGAGCATGGCGTCCGCCGCAGATTTTTCTCTCAAGAATAAGCAAAGACGGAAGAATAGTAATACCCAAACTCACAATCACGTTATTTAAAGACGGCAAACCAAACCTTGATGGCTACGTAGCAGATGTTAGACTTGCCCCACTCTAATTTATTGCGAGTTATTTCGAGTTCGATATTAATTCCCCATTCTTTTTCTAAAAATTCTTTAGTTGATTAAAGTAGTAAGAAATAGAGAGTATTCAATTGAAATAAGTCCAGAAGGTTTTTAGAAGAACTCTCGTGCTGTCATTTTACAAACCTTCGTAATAAGGTTTAATTAAGTAGTTTAATAGAAGACGACTTTGTCGCAAAAATTTTTGCATTAATTTATTTTGGGCTCTTTTTGTTGCGTATGCTTTGGAGGGCTTTGTGGATGCGTCTGCAAACTTCACGGTTCGTCTGCAAGGCAAGAAGGCAAGGATGTTCCGGTTACTGCTAAATGAGATAAGCGTAGTCAGGTTTAGGTGCTCGTCAACCCCAGATTAGTGGAGAATGATGACGGCAAAAACTGCCATTTTGGCGGATTGGCTTTAATAAGTTCTTTTAATATTTTTGATGTAATTAGGAGGTTCAATTGAACGTTTACGATTGGCCAGCTCATGGCATTAGAATAAATAGCGGGGAAGGCTCATCAAAGCTTGCCAGAGTTAAAGTGAACTTGCCGCTTCTGTTTGCAGCTTACGTTCTTCCAGACGTTGATATGATATGGGGTTTCCTTGTGCACCTGGGACCTACAGCGCCCGCACATAAAATTAAACTCAAAATTGTAAAAAAATATTGGGAGGCTAAAGCGATTAGAGATATTATTTATTGCTATTTGAGAAGAACTAATAGGAGCGATTTTATGAAGAGCTTCCTAAATCTCTTTTTAATAATTTTGTCCGAGAACTTTTGGCGTTATTTTTACTGAGGCAGTTTCTGGGCGCTCGGAATAAGAGAAAACTTCTACAAAATCAAACATCCCTTCATCTACAAGTTTGATACTCTCTAGAAATTCTTGTTCCGTTTCGGTTGGGAATCCAACTATAAATTGGGTTCTAATAATTATTTTCGGCCAAGTTTTCCTTATGGTTCCAATGCAATTTTTGTATTCTTCTATTGTATAACCTCGGTTCATGAGACCAAGAATTCTGTTGCTTCCAGATTGAACTGGGACTTCAATATATCTAATTCTTCCAGACTGCAGAATAGGAGTGAATTCAGGCAAATTATGGATCAAAATAAGGGGATTTACATTCCTCAGATTAATCTGATATTTACCCTCATGCGAAATAAGCGCATTAAGCAAATCTGAAAGTTTATAGCCTAAATCAAACCCATAAGAGCCTAAATCTGTCCCAAGTAAACTGAATTCTTCGTAACCCTTCATCAATCCTTCATTAAATTCGTTTTCGACTTCTTTGATAGGTTTACTAACAATAAATTCCCTTGATTTTTTTATTCCACAGTATGAACAATTGTTAAAACAACCTGTCGAAGTTTGTATGAAAAAACCAGGGGTTTTTTTTCCCAGAATACCGATACCGTACTTTGATTCAAGATAGGCTTTTACTTTTACAAATAATTTTCTTCCTGTAGCCCTTTGGAGAGAATCAGTGGAATGTGATGTCCAAAGTGGTAGTAGAGAATTTGTAGTCTGTTCATTTGCTGATAAAGAGCTACCGACAAGTTCATGCAGTTTAGCAATTTCAGATCCTGCAGAAATTAGACCAGTATATTCATTCGCTAGTCTCTTTGGATCGATTTTTGGTAGACACCCCCACACAATTAATGTCTGATTTTTTGTTTTTTGGGATTCAATTTCCTTTATTAGCCTCAAAGAATCGAGGCTTCGCTTCTGAGTGACGCCACAAGCGTTTAATAATATCAGGTTAGAAGTCTGCCAACTCTTTGCAATAACCCACCCATTTTCGAGAAAACTCCTTTCTACACGAGCGCTTCTAGTTGATTTTCTGGGCACCCATTGCAGATAACAAATACAGATGCCGTTTTTTGCAAACCTTATCCTGTGCTCCTTAAATTATAAACACCATTCAAAATAAAGTTATTAACGTTATACTCCCAAATTTGGAATATTTCGAATATAAAAAATACGGGTGATTGTTGGTTAGGTAATTGAACTTCATAGGATAATTAAGATGTCAAATAAAACGGTGAAAATAAAGCATCTCTCTAGGTAACGCCTACTAAGTAATGTTTATCTTAATAAAACTATGTATTTTTAAGCTTATTTTGTCCTGTTAATCGTTTTTAGTTTTAGAGTTAGGTGCTATTTTTGCCGATTGAGTTTTTGCTTGATATTCTCGTAGGATGGCGGCTGTTGCAAAAACTATGGTTAATGCAAGTAAACTGAGGGTTATAGATGTTAACTGTATGCCCCATGGGGTATAGTTAAGTGTCAAGCCCGTTATGGCTGACAAGACGAGGCTAATTCCGAAGCTCAGTACTATGCGTTCTAATGTGTCAAAGTTTTCCGAGGAAGTTATAACTGGCACTTTAATAGGGAACAAGGCTCTTATGAATGTGAAGCCAGGCAAGAACAGGACGAAGATGCTACCGAGCGCGAACCGAAGGTAAACTATGGGATAAGCGGTGTCAGGAATAGTGAACACAGCTATTGCCGTGGCAATCGCGAATACAATTGTTGACCAGTACCATTTGGCTTTTGTGTAGATGAAGTATTCTTTTGTTAATGCTGATGTTGGCGGTTTCTGCTTTGTGAAGCTTAAGCTGTTTTCGTTTTCAAGTTCAATAATCAAACTGGCTGTTTGTTCGGGCGGTATGGCGTGACGTTCTTGCATTAGTGTGATTAATTGTTTTGCAGTTTCGGGTTTTTCTTTTTTGACTGCTTGAATGATGAGGTCTTTAGTTTGGTCTTTTGTGGATTGATTTGGGTTTTTTGTCACCTTTCTTATTCGTCCGTGTTAATTGTTTTAGGAGCCGGCGATTAATTGATTATTTTGATGGTGACTATTATTATGAATAGCAGTGATATGGCTATGGTAACGTTTCGGAGTTTTTTCTTGTTTATGGTGAGGTTTGTTAGCCCGTAATAGGGTGAAGTCATTTCCGATGTGATAAGAATGGTGATGACACCAACAGTAAGTAGCAAGCTGAAGTCTGAGAAGGTTAAAGGCGGGAGTTGCATGGTCTATCCCTCGAGAATTTCGTATTCTATCTGGGTGAGTTTGGTTTCTTGGTTGCATGTTTCGTTTTGGATGGTTATCGGTCTACCTGTGGCCTTGGCAAAGGCGCAAGCGATTGCGCTACTCAAAAGGCAACCGACTTGAATATGGGTTTTTGGTTGGGAATCGGTTTGTCGACAAATTTCGTCGAGTACGCTACCGATTATTTCTATGGTAACAGTGTTGCCTTGGATTTGGACTTCGACGTTTTCCGCGAGTTCCAGATCTTCGACGAGCAGTTTTCGAAGGTTGAATTCCATTTGGACATGGTTGGTTTTTGTGAATGAAAATCCCAGTTCCTCTTCAAAGAGACGTGAAAGAGCCGATCCGGGTGGCGTGACGAAGGCCCCGGTTTTTTCGTTTGTGAGTTGTTTTTCGTTTGTCTCTTCAAACGTAGGTAACAGTGTTTTAGGGGTTTTAGGGATAAATATGAGGCTGGACTCGATGTTTTTGAGTTTCTTGGGAGGCAAGTAAACTCCGCGCGCGGCTAGGTCAAGTTCAGAGATTAACCGTTCGATGTTGGCTACGGTTGCTTCTACAGAAGCGTAAAGCAATGTTAAGGGCACGTGCTTGGAAGGAGTAATGTATAGAAGTATAAGTCCCCAGAAGATAATGGTCACACCTAGTATCGCTAAAAAAGATGAAGCGTAAAACGCGGAAATCGCTACCATCCCAATTCCTAGCAATAGCATCATGAAAACGATCAAATGGTTAAAGATCGTTCGTTTTTGGCGCGGCATTCTCAATATATTCCCTATCAGGTTATTCCACTGTTTGCTCACAATAATAAGATTTGTTAATAAATCGTAATCGAGAACGGCTTAATCTTAGAATGCGTATATTTTTTAAGGGAAAATTTTCATTTGAATGCTTTGTTTTGGCGAGTACTCTCACAGTACCATTCATCTTTTCGAAAATTCAAAAGTCCATAATCAAATCTCAGAGTTAATCTTGCTTTATTGAATAAAACATTAAAATGTCTCTCTTTTGGAAAAGTTAACTTGGACTGTATTTGTGTTCTACTATTGTTTGCATACTCGCTTAATCCACTATATTTTATTAAGTCGTACTATACACTAATTAAAATGTTGGAAGGATCCGAGTTTAAAAGTATGCATCGATTGAAATATCTATTGAAAAATCCCATATTCCTTGCTGTGTGCTGCATCATCCTGATTTTGGGATCACTTACCTCTGTGATGCAGGCTACAGTATCAGGTTCAACAATTACGCAGCATACACTAAATTTACAGGGAACGATTGTCCAGCAACAACCGTATTCATACATTATTTATCAACAAAACGCGACTTACTACGCGAAAAACGAAACAAGTGGTCAGATTAGTTGGTCTTCATCTAATTGCAGCGAAGTAATAAACTCAGCTATCGCCACAACTACAAACGGAGTAATTCTGGTCAAGGCAGGAACTTACGATTTAGGCTCAACCAATGGTGGTATCCCTTCAATTACTATCTCTGGAAAATCTAACGTAATACTCATGGCTGAATCAGGAGTAACTCTCCAGAAAACAGCCAACATTCTACTGTATATTAACAATTGTCACAATATTACTATTGACGGGTTTATCTTCAATTTTACCCGGCATGAGGGATCAACTGCCATTTACGTTAATGGAACCAATACAAATCTTCACATTACTAACAACCAATTCGACATCTCAGGTACCCAAGTTGTATCGTCTGATTTAATATATCCTAACCAAGTAACACAATCAACTAACGGTTTTTGGTTTAGCGGAAACACAATTTACCAAGCAGATGTTGATGCTTTAGACATAGTTGGAATAACTAACGCTTGGGTTGAAAATAACAAATTCCTAAACTTCACTTGGGCTGGAATCTACATGATGTTTAGCGCAATTCAAACTGTTTCCAATATCCATATTTCAGGAAACCTCATTATTGGGTGTAGTAGCGGGAACAGCGTAAACATTGGAGTTGAACTTCAACCTTCAGATAATGGAGATAGAGGAAAAGATATTTTCGTGGATTACAACCAAATTTATAACGTTACCAAAGGCATTGGGTTTTATGGGGTTCTCAATAATACCAGGATAAATGGTAATACTATCAATCTAGAGCAAAGTAATTCAGTAGTTAACTCTAACGGGATATTAGTACAAGGTGTATGGGGTGGTTTACATGGTACTGGCGTCGACATTTCTAACAATATCGTGCAAAAAACTGGAAGCTACGGTATAGTAACTTACTATCTCAATTCATCAACCATTGTAAACAACAAAATATCCAATACTTACGATTCAGGTCTCGTTACCGCTTATTCTAATTTTATGCAGATTCAAACAAACAAAATCAACAAAACCGCTGCTTATGGAATACAAGTATATTCAAACTGTTACAGCGAAATTTCAGACAACACTATTAACTACGCAAATAATTACGGTGGAATAGCATTACAGGGAAGCCCAAATAATAATAACATAGTTTCAAACAACACCATTACAAATGGAACTAGCTATGGCATTCTCGTTTCCTCGGGCGCAAATAATCAAATTCTAAACAATACCCTCGTATCGAATGCAGGAACCGAAATAGCTGATGCAGGAACTGGCACAATCATCTCTGACCCAGACATGAACCCCAAAAACTTAGGAAACCTAAGTGTACTCGGCAACCCAATAACAATCACAGTCAACCAGGCAGTTTCCTTCGGGAATCCTCTCTTCCAGAACAACACAGGCCGGTATTTAGCCTCCGCGACATCAAACGCAACAATGCCAGTCTCAGCAATGGCAATTCAGACTACTTCATCAGATACAAACTGCCGAGTAATCACAAACGGCTACATACGAGACGATACTTGGAGTTGGACAGCAGGAACAATACTCTATGCATCAACATTAACGGGACAGATAACTCAAACTCATCCGAACGCGAGCGGAAATGTAATCCAGCAAATCGGGACTGCTGTAACTTCAAACATAATATACTTCTCTAATAATTATTCATAAGTGATTGCAGAAATAACCTATACTTCATGTTACAGTTAATATAACATTAGACCTTAGGCGTAATTAATACTTCAAGTATTTTTGTCTATTTTTCAAGCTTTTTTACTGTAATGTACCCTGCGTTCAGCTATTTTTTCGAAGATTTTTCAAAATTTAACATTATTTGTGAACAGAAAATAATTAAGCCTAAGGTCTATTATTCAATTCTTCGAGCCATACAATATATCATTATTGTCATTTAATCTCGTTATTTCCATTTTAAAGCCATATTTTTCCAAAAATGAGACCAGTTCAGAGTTTGAGGGGCCCCCAAGCCTTTCGTGAGATTCAAGAATTATTGTCTTGCATCTAAATAAACTATCTTTGCGCGCGCCTTGTAAAACACTAAGCTCATGTCCTTCTACATCTATTTTCATGAAGTCTATTGATTCAATTTTATGTTCTCTAACAAAGTCATCCAGCGTGATCGTAGAAACAAGAGCACACTGAGATGAATCCTTTTCAAAAATAATTGAATTCATTCCCGTATTAATATCACTAATATGAAAAACAACATCATTCATTTTCTCGTTACTTACAGCAACGTTGAATACTTGTGTGTTTGTTACTTGGTTAAGGTCAAGGTTTTTCTTAAGAAGCTCAAAATTAGACGGGAGAGGTTCAAATGCAAATACGGCGCCGCTTTGGCCTGTTTTACGGCTTGAATTAATCGTGAATACTCCTATATGACTGCCAATATCAAAGATTACATCGCCTTCTTTTACACGATACTGTTTTTCATATATGTGATTTAGATAAATCTCTTTTATTATTCCAAGGTCGGAACTTTTAGTTCTAATATAAAATCTACTATCGTGCTCTATTTGAGCCGTTTTTAGTATTTTTGAGCGAACTAAACCTAGCTCTGACAAAATCCAAAATATGCTTGATTTAAAACCTAACATTGAAATAGACTGCAGCTTACCCTTAAACATAGTACAAAATCACCGAAATTACGATATAAATATTCTGTTAAACCATATCTTTAGACTAAAATTGTCGATCTCGTTGTTACATTTATTCTTAAGTTAAAGAACCTTTAATTTAAAGGCATCTATGCGAATAAATTTTCGTTTCTTTGGTTTTAAATGGTTTGACTCATAATTAAGATGTTAGGCTGGTTGATAGCACACGAATTCCGACCATATTTTTGGATTTAACGAAAATACAAGAGTTGCTTATTACCCTTGCTTCGGAAAAGGCATGTATAATAATTAATATAATAGAGCAGCCCAAATTAGAAGAATAGTCAAAGTACAAAGGGCTATTTGATATTTCAAATCATTGATAACATTGGTTATGTGCTATTGAAGCGGGGAGGGGATTTTAAAAAGTTGTGACTGACCGTCGTCATAGATAATGCTGGAAAGAGATGAGTATAACGCATCAGTATTTGATATGGATACGGCATAACCCCATTCATCGCCATATATTGGCATTTCTGACTTCTCTATCAAAAGAAAACTTATCCCTTTTTGTTCCAACTCTACAAAAGTTTCAGTCATATTTCCTGATATCAAAGAATGATAAAGAGTTATTGAAACATTTCCAAGTGGTTCAGCACCTATATTACCTGTTTTATTATGTAAGGATGAAATAAAGAAAATATTGGCAACATAAGTAGCATCACCTGTTAAGAAAATGGGTTTATTAGGCGAAGAATAATTACAAAGAAAAAGAGCCAAAGGTTGCACTTGATCATAAGCAAAGGGCTTAGCCGCATTCACTCCATAATACCACGCATACCGTAATGAGCCATAAGCGCTAAGAAAAACGACAGATACTAAGACGACTGTAATAATTTTTGTCAAAAGAGGCTTCTTTATTCTCACAATAACCTTTAATAAAATAAATAACATAAACAAAAAGCTATACAATAATAGGAATCGAAGTGCGCTAGGCGGAGGAACAATAATAAAATAACTCATTTCGGAAATAGAAAAGAAAACTATCGTTAAAGCGATAAACCAGATCGCCTTTGAATTAGATTCAAAAGATTTTTTGGGTCGATACCAAAATAAAACAAAAAGCAGTGAAATTATCATGCCAATATTGATGAAACGCAGAACCCAATTTCGCAGAAACAACGTAAGAGGATCAAATTTGACGAAGCCCGCCTGCAATTGATAAATAGCACTTTGTTGTGAAACCTGTCCGAAGGTAGTTCGTATTGAATCAATCATGCCATTGAAAAAAGTTTGTAAAACACCAGAGCCACCAAGTTGATTGCCCAAGCCAATAATGTAAGCGTTATTTACAAATAAAGTTAAACCAAGAACCACCACCAGAAAATATGGAATTAACAAAGGACGTTTTATCAGTTTACGTCCAAACACATTATAAAAAGTCAATACTCCAATAATACCCAGACCAAGAACGATTATTGCTAAAGTCGATACGTAATAAGTGTAGCCAATTACCACAGCCAAAACAACAAGTACAACCCACGAAGAACGCTTAGCCACCCCGTTAATACTTTCAAATAAGAATTTGACGAAAAAAAACAGGAAAAACGAAAGCAAAAATACGCCGAAAGTCGCTCGCCCTACCGTAGGAATCGTGGTAGTTATTTCCGTCAAAGATACAAAACAGTAAAAAAGCGCAGCCATTAACAAACCATAACTTTTGTGATCTCCCCAACTGCAAAAAATCCGCCTTGCCAAAAGAAAGAATACAATATTTGCGATTGCAACAATTGGTGTAAACATCAAATAATCTTTAGGAATACCCGTGACCATTGCGAAGATTGCTAACAACAATGCGGGAATGGGATAGTTACCCTCAATATCAACGGCGGTTTGCCAATAATGCTGCAGAGAAACATCAAGTTGCGGATTTACAACAAGACTATGACTATTTGATATCTGGACAGCGTAAGCAGCAGTTGGAGCAGAATAGGTGTTTACATAATGGAAAAATAAAGGCAAACTTAGAGCTATAACAAACGTAATGAGTACTATCGAATAAGATAGTAATTCAATAAACGAAATTCTATTAATCACTTTCAAATGAATACACAGCTCTTTTACGAGCAACTTAGTTTAAGATAAGAAGAGTCTAAAATATTGTTTTCATTATTTTATACACTCTGAATAGACAGTTTCGAGTTGATCAACCACTTTTCTCCAACTTCGTGAAAAAGCAAGCAATTTACCCTGAGTACTCATTTTTTTGGCTAAGGATTCATCAAAAAGTAATTTTCGTAGAATTTTGTTCATTTCGGCTGGATTATTGTTTGTGAGAAAACCAACAGAGCCATTTTTGATAACCCATGGAAGCGCACCAACTCTTGAGACCATGACTGGCACTCCTGAAGCAATAAATTCATGAAGAACTAGCGAAAATGATTCATTTGTACTAACTACTGCCCCCACATTCGATGCGGAAAGAAACATGAGTTTTTCCTCTTCTGATACCTTGCCTGTAAATATGACAGAACGGGTTATCCCCAAATCCTCTGCATACTTTTGTAACCTCTGCAAATATCCCCAATCTAGACCCAAAATAGCCAACTTCAGATTAGGTTGGTCTGAAAGCAAGAGCTTAAACGCATCCATTAAAGGGAATAAAGCAGGAGACTTTATTTCATCCAAACGCCCAATAAATGTTATCAGTTTACCATCTACTTCATATTTACTTCTCAAATATGACGGACTAGGTAAAATAGAATATTGATCATAATTAATTCCATTAGGGATTATTTCTATCTTGTATTCAGGCACACCTAATTTCTGAAAAATGTGTGAATAAAATGGAGTAAGGGCAATGCATTTCGATGCGCTCCGCAGCCCTATGGGGCCAATCGATAAATCATAAGCTTTTTTTATAATCTTGCTAAAACTAAAAAGAGCGGGATAGAAAGAATGAGCAGTCACAACAAAAGGAACCCCTCGAATTTTGTTAACTAGAGCTGTTGCGTCAGTTTGAAAAAACCCATACCCATGTACGTGTATCAAATCGACATTATCAACTAGCAGATGTCTTAACAGCGAAGAGGATACAAGATAATATTTGAATCTAAAATTTACTTTCAGCCGATAAACGTCAAACCCATTCATACGCTCGAAACAATTTTCAGAATTCTTACTTGAACCAAAAGCGTCAGTTAAATTGGAAGTTAAGACAGTTACTTTATGACCCCTTTTCTAGCTCCTTAGATGTTTCAAAAACAGCTACGCCTTGTCCTCCAATTGATGGAGGGAATTCTTGACTTACTTGAAGTATCTTCATGTTAGAACCAGCTTTAGGCAAAATTAATTTTTAAGAAATGGTTTTTCATCATTATCTAGTCTCAGACGACTATAACGTTCATTGGGCAATACAATTCGAAGAGCGTAAAATAATAATCATTAGAGTTTCAAAGAACTTTTGAATATACTCTTAAGGTGTTTTGAGCAAGGATTTTCAAAGAGAATAAATCTTCAACTCTTTCTCTAGCTTTCTTACCCATCGAAATACGGAGATTCTCGTCTCGACAGAGAAGACGAATAGCTTCAGTCAATCCTTGTGCTTCTCCAGGAGGAACCAAAAATCCCGTAACACCATGAACAACTACCTCCGGTACCCCACCTGCTGAAGTTGACACCACGGGCTTTCCACAAGCCATTGCCTCTATCAATACTATACCGAAAGATTCATGGTATGACGGAAGAACGAATATGTCGCAGGATGAATACAGACTACTCAAAGTCTCAACATCCACAGATTCAATAAAAGTTAAACTATTTGTTATTTTGTCACGTTCTGCTTTTTTTAAGAGATAGTTCTTAAATGAGCCTTTATCTGGAGCGGTCATAGAATCT
>CAWDRR010000005.1:0-499195 GCA_963804785.1 Candidatus Bathyarchaeota archaeon | reverse complement strand
GAAAAACATAAAAGCTAACTTCTGGCTAACTGTTTAGAGAGTCAAAATGAAGTGCCTAGATTGCCATGAAGATATTTTGGCAAAAGATGCAAAGATTTGCCCTTACTGCTTCAGTAATAATTTAGCGTCTAATGAAGTAGTAATAGAGTTAGATAATGCAAAAAATTTGAAAAATGCTCAGAATCTTGAGTTGGCCGGAAGATTTGAAGATGCAGCTTTGTTGTATGAAAAAATGGAAATGTGGAGCAAAGCAGGCGAAGTAAGAAGAAATAACCGAACAAGTTATGTAATCTCTGCAAATGTTAACATCGCAAAAATAGGGTCAATAAGTATGGAGTGCCCTCATTGCGGTGCATCTCAACCGATTGCCTCAAAATCAAATGAAGTCACTTGTGCCTACTGCAAAAAAAATTATGTAATTCCCAAAAAAGTACTTGAATTGCTCTAAAAGACTCAAAATGGCATTTTTAGTCAAAATACTAATCTTCAAGAGTTTTAAAATTATGATAATGCGGTTTTAAGGAAATCTGCTAAATCTACGGTTTCGATTTCTGAACCGCAATGTTCACAGATTTTCAGTGATTTCAGAGATGTTTTATCATTAACCTTTAGGGTTCCGTTGCAATGAGGACATCGATATATGGCAACTACTCCGCCATCTTTAACTTGTTTTAGCAATTCATTTAGATTGACGGAAACGTCTGTGTGTTTTACTATGGTCTGTTTTTCATTTTGTCTGAGGAGTCGGGCTTTGTCATACATTTTTAATTTTTCCTCATAGATTGTTGCAGCGTCCACGTTCGACCACATTTTTCAAGGTTTGAAGCAAGAAGCAGAATATCCACGCTTCACAAATTCAGGAGTAATATCCCAACAATCTGAATCAAACGTACCATCATCAAACAATCCCAAAGGAAGAGCTACATTATCTTCTGTATCATTTTCTATAGCCCAATTTACCATATCTATTTCATTGGCGTGAAGAGAGGGTTCAACTTCTAGAGCATTTCGAACTGCAGTATAGAATAAATTACGAAGATTCCTCCCAAAATTAGGAATATCTGTTCCTATGTCTTCCAATGGATAATTCTTTACTAAATTCCAAAAATTCTCACTGCAAGAAATAGAGCAAAAATTTATAGAATCATATGTAGCTCCGTCTTGTTTAGATTCCATTTTGATTTTAACATAAACACAGTCTGGCCACTCTGGCAAACATTTCTCACAAGTAATTTTTCCACACCAACCGCATTTATCAAAAGAAGTACGGAATAAGTATGATGTACCGCAATTTGGACACTTACCCATTTCTTCAACAACCAGATGGTTATTTCTTTTGTATTCCTTAAAAGAATTTTCCTTAAAATTTAATCTATAATTTGAATATTTTTTCCTTATCCTCAGTCCAATCAGCTTGAATGTTTGGAGAGCATCACATTATCACTAATACTGTTGATGGTGTTACTCCACACCTAAGAGTGATAGAATGACTATGTTTCATGGATAATTGTCAATATCTACATATTGACAATACACCATACTTGAAGCTCTCTATGGTACATTATAGTGTGGGGTAATCAGAAATCGTGATCATTACTACTTTTTAAATAGTTGAGCAAAAATACTAAAGACCAACAATCTAAAACCTCTAAATCGAAGGGTGTTTCAATTATTAATTCCTGAAAAATCATCTTAAGAATGTATGAGCCAAAAGAGTATTCTGGAAAAGAATCCAATATAGCACTTAATCGGTTGTCTAAATCATTGCATGAAGCAATTCTTAATGAATGTAGCTCTTTTGTTAAATCTGACTTAATTACGGTATTCTACAACTTGTTTGATGAATCGTGCTATAAGATTATTTTGCAGGAGCACTATCTTAGAAATGACGTTTCAGAGATAAGAAGAATTGAGAAGGAACCGACAATTTTTAATTATCTTTTAGAGGTGTCTATCCTTAGTTCTGAGACTGAACACAAGAAAATAACTGAATCGGAAATTATTTCTCTAATTAAAAGCGCTGCTCTCGTTACCCAAGCATGCGTACATTCAGACTATTTACACCGAAATGACTTTGAAGGCGGTTTTCGATTGTTCAATAATGGTCAAATTGAATTTTTTAGTAATAGTCATTCAGAAGAAGTTGAAAAAGATCTTTTTCAGAAAATGTCCTTATTGAGTGATAAGCTTAGACCTAATGTCTCTAATTTAAAGTTAGACAGAAGTGGAAATATTGAAAGAGTGTCTGCAACTAAAGAGGCCTTATTTTACGATAAAGATTTTTACAAAAAATATAATGTTAATCTGTCAACAGTTATTGGAGTAGCTGAATCCATAATGTTTGACATTGGCACCAAAGAATATGGTGTAGAAATATTTTCTCAAAATTATCTTTTAAAGAAAATTAAAAAATATACTTCTTACGATAAATTAGATATTAAAAAGGCACTTGAACTTCTAAGCATAAACCAACAAATTCTTTCAAGCGGCTATCAATTTTATCATCTATTTGAAAAACCCGTGAGTGTGTCAATTCGACCAATAATTCATTTGTTTGAGGGGTTTGGTGAAAAAGGAAATTTAGTCTATGTTGGTCGTTCAGCATTATTTAGAGCAACAAGACTGCTTTTTACTTATATTGATAAGGGAATAATCCCAGTTGGAGATTTAGCTGAGCGTTGGAAACAAGAGAAAGGACCAGAATTTGAGAAAAAACTGCGAATGGCGCTTTCCACAAGAGGATTCAGAGTAATTCGTGTGACTGACCCACCCAATGATGTAGGTGAGATTGATGCAGTGGCATGTTTTGAGAAGAAACAAATTCTGTTGGTTGTGGAAGCGAAAGCTCCTAAATTTGATCTCTCAATGGAAAAAGAAAAACTTCATTCAATACGATATAGAGAATGGTGTGAGAGACACGATAAAAAAATGCGATGGGCTAAAGACAATGTCTTACTTCTCCTCAGTCGCTTGAATTTACCTAAAATGGAGATCAAAGAAATAAAGGGAGTAATAGTAACCAAGGTTCCGTGGTATTCTAAATCAGATTTGCCTTATAAGATATTTAGTTTTGAAGAATTCGAAAGCTTGTTAGATAAAATTATTAAAAATTGATTCCACTCCAATTATACATTATTTGGTACGATGTTACCGATAAAGGTAAGTTCGATAAATAAAAAGGGGAAAAAGTTACGCGATATTTGGGGAAAATTTCTACCTTGTTAGCAATTAATCGATTGCTAAAATTCTAACCGAAAAAAACCTAATAAAGATGAATATTTTACAAGCATAATTGCATCATGTTAAACCTATGTTATAAAAATTTAAATAGACAAAAAATTGACTTAACCACTGAAGTGAGAAACGAAGCCGCCATCAGTAAGTCTTCAAACTCACTGTAATCATAAAAACAAACACAAAGAAAATATATATTCTATAAAAAAAAAATAATCATTTCATCCCCAAAAAATAGATGCCTGCAATCGAGATTTAACCGCAGCGGCTTGCCCTCACTTCTTAGCATCAGGAAAAGGGATACTGAAGGAGGTGATTAAAAGTGAAAAAAATTGTGGTTGCAGTCTTTGTTGCATTGTTAACTCTACTTATGCTTTTTTCTTTGACTTCACTTGTAAAGGCAAATAATAAGGTTCCAGCAACGGTAGATTATAGCAATGTTCAAAGGTATTTAGTTCCGGGTGAAACAATGACTACTCCGAGTGGGATTGTTCAAGTGCGTGGGATGGAGCTTGATTTCACATCTGGATACGTGCTGCATTTTGGAGGCAATGATTATCCAATGTATAGTTATAACATTATGGATGAAGTCTATAACCCGAAAACTCAGGTTGTGATGTGGCGGAGTGACGCAATTTGGTACATGAGTCCTGGTTCTTTAGGTTCTGCTAATGGGTTTGCAGGTAACATAGAAACTAAACTATATGGGGTAACTAGTTTGCCAATAACTGGCTATACTGGACTTGAAGCTCATTGTGCACTTCAAGGTTTTGGCACTTTCGCAGGGATGACGCTTGTCCTTTCATTCCAACCTGGCGATCTTTACTGGTCAGGATTTGTTATTATACACTAGGGCAAAGATGACACAAAATTCTTTTTTTCTTTTTTTGAAAAGGAAATGGAGGTGAAAAACCATAAAAAAACTGATGATCTTAATGATTGCCACAATTTTAATGATGTTGCTAACAATAATGCCCGCATATGCAACACCACCTACCCCTGTTTCTGGAGAATTTAGAGGAACAGCCCCTCCTATATACGAAATAATCAAGACAGCTGGAGCCAACGTCTTTCTTTCTTCTGCCGTAGCAGCTACAGGCTATTATAGTTCAGGTCCGATAGTTGGGACATACGAGCAAAATACTGACGTAATTTGGCATTTTGGCGACCCAGAAACCGTTAAGAACCTACCAACGGACCTTCGTCAATGGAGCAGTATTCCTTCAGTAGCAATATGGCGCATTGAACGACTCTTCACAGGTACAGTCAATGGTAAGTTAGGTACCTTAACAATGGTACTCGAGGCTAAATTTACTTATCCAACCATTAATTATCCTTCTTTAGAAGGAACATGGCTTATTAAAAGCGGAACTGGCGAGCTATCGAATCTTCATGGGCAAGGAACATGGTGTAATAGTGCTGGTCAAATACTAGTATATGAAGGTCAAATTCATTTTGACCCGTAGTAGTCAGCTTTAAGAAAAACAAAGGGCTTTCAGTCTCTCTCTTTTTTGGCTGGAATTAAATTCTAATTAATACAATGCGGGACTGATATGCGTTGAACTTTGAAACTTAAAAAGAAGGGGGTATGCAGAAAAGTCAAAAAGTGAAATGGAGTTAACGTCACCTGAGTCCTAGACCAAACTAGACCACGACAGAATAAATTATTTTGACTATTAATGCTAATTTCTCCATATGAAGAACGATAAGAGAAGGAAAAAGAGGATTGGTTGCAGTCGGAGAATTAGAGGGAGATGATTGTTGGTGATTCTACGGCTGAGCTACCTCGGCACATTTTTCCCTGTCGACATAACCATAAACTGTTTAGATCTAAAATTTTCCCAACTCTGATGATAAACCTTTGAAAAGTTTTATCGCAGGCACACAAAAAAAGAAAAGGGAAATTGATGCTGGAAAATGAGAATGAATCCACAAACTGAGGTTTTAAAACAAAAGCCTAATAAATACATTCAGCAATCACTCTTTTCCGACACCGACATGATACCAAAATACTTCTTTTTCACCAAAGGAGTTGGCAAACATAAAGAGCAACTCCAATCTTTCGAATTAGCCCTGCGAGATGCAGGCATACAAATGTGCAACTTAGTTGCAGTCTCAAGCATTGTTCCCCCTGGATGCGAATTGCTTACTAGAGAAAAAGGCTTAAAGAAGATTCAACCCGGCGAAATCACGTTTGTCGTTATCGCCCGCAACGCAACCAACGAACCGCACAGGCTCGTTGCATCTTCAGTCGGCGTAGCTATTCCCTCAGGCAAAAACCAATATGGCTACCTCTCGGAACACCACTCAAATGGGCAAACTGACGAAACGGCAGGCGACTATGCAGAAGACCTAGCAGCAACCATGCTGGCAACAACCATGGGTATACAATTCGACCCAGAAACTGCATGGGACGAACGCAAACAACTCTTCAAAACCACGGGACTAATCATCAAAACAGCCAACATAACCCAATCCGCAGCAGGCGACAAAAACGGTTTATGGACTACCACTGTGGCAGCAGCAGTTTTTGTACCCGCAGAAAACAACAAACAAAAAGAATAATCAAACAAAAATGGCAAAGGCAAGTTTTTATAACTTGCATATTTTTCACTATAAGCCATTTTATTTTTGACTTTTACTATTTTGAGCCAACATCCAACCATTGAAACGTGTACAGTGGAAAATTCTTATTCAACCTCAAGCAATAAAACCATAAGAGAAATAGAAATTAAAAAAAACAAGTTTGAGTTTTTGCTGCGCTTTTGCTAATTTCAGCTTATAGCGCGTTGACTTGGCGCATAACCAGCAAACTGTAAACACCGAATTAGGCTTCTATTGGAAGAACCGCTCCAACTTTGAGGTTTCTGTCTTCTTAAGCACTTCAGAACAAACTTTTGGGTCCAGCGATTTATACTCCAAACCAAGTGTAATCAGCAGCCTTTGCACATCCTTACCCAAACTGGGTGCAACCAACACTGCCCGGACCTCTCTGTTAACTTTAGCTTTGATGGGTTCAACATATTTAGCCAACTGGAGGGCAGCATCTTTGGATGCTGTTTTTCGCTTAACTTCCACTATGACAAGTTTACCGTTTTTGTCTTCACCGTATATGTCCACAAAGCCTGGCTCAACTTTTTTCTCCCAGCTAATCGGTTTAAAGCCTTCTTCTAGAAGTTCAGGTTTAAGAAGAATCGCACGGTGCATGTCATCCTCACTGGCATTTAAAAGAAAAGCCCCAGAATCTAGCAGAATAAGCGAAGAAACCATGAAAACATTGGTGAAGATCACGCGAACGCTTTCCCGTGGCTTCTGACGAACTCCATGAATCTCAAGGCCTTCGGATTTAATTTCAACGTGAAAGATGCTACCTGCGGGTTGCCAGTTCACTGGTTCGTAGCCAACTGGTCGGTGGACCAAGAGGGAACCATCGGATTTGATGATTAGGAGACGTTCGCCCAGTTCCAGCGTTGATGTTGCTCTACCAACGTAGTGCACATGGCATGTCCCCGCGACCACTAAGGTTCTTCGCTGGGCAAAGGTCTTCTCGATGAGCACCGCAGCTTCCGCTAAGGTAGGTTCGGTTAAAACCACTATTTTGTTTGGCTGTTGCATTCTGTTTTCGCCAACTATTTTAGGTAGGCATTGGGTACATAAGAATTCTTGAAGGATTGGGCAGTGACGGGTTGGAAAGATAAGCGTAGAGTAATGCAGCTTTATAATGCTACGGCTGAAATGTACGATGAGCGTTACGCACAAGAACAAGAGAGTAAGTACAAAAAAGCCTTAGAAAACGTCTACGTGAATAGAAAGATAGTTTTAGATGTTGGTTGCGGTTCAGGTTTGTTCTTCAAAAAAATTGCTGCTCAAGCAGGCTTGGTTATTGGCGTTGATGTTTCACGTAAACTGCTGTTTAAAGCCAAAGAGCAAGGAAGCACTTTTTTAAATGTTGCAGTCTTGCAGGCTGATGCTGACCACTTGCCGTTCAGGGATGGATTGTTTGGCGCGGTTTTTGCTTTTACAGTGCTCCAGAACGTACCTAAACCAGCTGAAACCTTAAACGAACTAAAGCGAGTTGCCAAAAAAGGAAATAAGATTGTGGTGACGGGGCTCAAAAAGGCATTCCCCCTCACTTCATTTATAGATTTGCTTGATGATTCAGGTTTAACTGTAATTGCTTTTGTGGATGATGAAGCAATTAATTGTTATGTCGCTGTTTTAGAATAGTTGTGTTCTTTCACAAATCAATAGTTCTCTTCGGGTTCAGTCTCATCTTGCTCTGGTTTTGGCTCAGCAGCTTCTTCAGTTTGTTTTTCAGCCGAAAGCAACATGGCGATTAAGGCTTTCTGGTCAACTTCTGCTCTTGTCCGCCAATCCAAGAATAATTGTCCCTTCTCATCTTGCATTAGATAGCCATAGCGAATGTAGCGATCAAGGTTTAAGCCAATCTTCCAGTTAGGCATCTTTTCACCCAACATTTTCTCAACGTCTTTACGTGCTGCCTGCCCTTTTTTGCTGATGATAAAAGAAATAGTTATTGCTAAACCTGCTAAATCGTCAATGCGCCAACCCATCAACTTATCCTTAGCCACTGAACCAGTGGACAATGCAACAAAAAATCTTGCCTTATCGAACTCTTCGATTGTTGGTTTTTCAGGGGTTTTTTCTTCTTCAAAAACTGTTTTAACCTGCAAATCCAGAGGTTTTAAGTAATCTTCCAGTAAATCGAGCACTTTGGGATAGTCTGAACCCAACGCCTTATGCAGTTCCCATCCTTTTACGCCGGGTTTTTGATGTCGCTTATAAAAGAGCATCTGGGTTGCTTTCTTGATTTTGTTGCTGTAAACGCCTTTTTTCTTGCTGCTCAAATTTGTTCGCCTCGTTTCCATTTTTGCCAATCTTCAACCGATACCGCTAACGCAACCGAGGTAGACTGCTCCGTTAATGCTTCCTTGCGAGGTTTATCAAAGGGCAGGATGAAGACTGTTTCTTCTAATCGGTCAATTTCCAACGTCGCGTAACCATAAGTAATCAAGAAACTAGTCAAGAATGCGCGTTGCACAGTTTCATCGTATGCGTCTGAACCGATAAAATCCCAATATGCAATCTTGCCATCTACGCCTTTTTCTGCGGTTTTGTTTTTGAGTTCCTGCCAATAACATTCCAGTTCCTCAGAAAATTCTCTGTCTCCTAAAACTCGTTGCTTGACAAGTTCATCGCGGCTAACTGAGCCCATAGCAACTTCTGAGACATCTATGTTTTTCCATCTGTCACCAATAGGAGCCAACGCATTCCAATACAGCAAACCCTGCGCCAGACTATGGAGGCTAAGTTGCTCAAACTCAATAAGTGGGCTCCAAGCTCCAAGAAACACATCAACCATGCCTTGCTTGCTGGTTTGGCGGATTTTCTCTTCCAACAAGAACGGGTCAGTATAAAGGGAGTTTGAGCGCTGTTTGACCCATTCGCTTTGCATCTTGATTACTGAAGCTAAATGGTGAAGGGCTTCTGCGTCAAGTTTTAGTTCGTCGGGGTTTTCCCAATTCGGAAAATACTCGTGGACTATCTTGATGATTTCGTCAACGTTTAAAGTGAAAGGCTCAACTGCATGAGTTCTCGATGGCTATGCACATTTCAATTATACGTTCCAATTTTTCTTTGCCCAGTTTCTTGTCATGTTTAGTTGTCTGCATTAAACAACCTCACGCACGATTGATTTTCCCTCAAGATTCTGGACAGTGATTACGTTGGCGTCTTTCTGAGCGAAGGTAATTTGGCTTGGGGTAATCACGACGTATTGAGCAGTGGCGTCCTTTATTATTGAAACCAAGACTTTCGCTATCATTTCACGGTTTTTTGGGTCCATATGAATGTCGTATTCATCTACTGCGCGGAAGGGTGAACGTACATGTTGCTGCAAAGCCAACAAGAAACCCATAGTTGCAGTTGTTCTTTCGCCGCCGCTCTGAGTGTAGGCATCCAAGGCCACGGGTTTGCTTCCCTTAAACCCAACATAAATCTCAAGACCTGCAGTCTCTATATCTTGCGCACTCGAAAGTTTAACTTCCCCAGTTGCAAGCGTTTGGATCATGATTTTCTGGTACTCAACATTAACCCGTTCAAGCAAGTTCTCCATAACACTGCGCCAAGACTGCATTCGAGTTTTGACTTCTTCAAGAGTTTTCTCGCGGTTCTCAGCAACCAACTGCGCTTTTTCCTTGAGTTCCAAGTAAAGCTTTGAATAGGATTCATATTGACGTTCAATATCTTCAGAAACATCAGCTAACGCTGCTAAGTGTCCATTGGTTAAGGCGATTTCATCTTGAATTTCAGCGCCGCTCTTAAGAACTGCTATTCGTTCACCTGAAGTTTGAGCCTTCAGAATTGCCGTGTTTAGCGTTTCTTCAGCTTCTTTTATTGATTTCTCGATCGCCTTCATGTCGGCGATTGCGTTTGCCCTCTTAAACTCCAGCAAAGCAAGCTTTACGCGTTTTTCTAACGCATCATTCGCTATTTTGTCTGCTGAATCTTCAAGCTTAATCATTGTTGTTTGGTTTTCTTTGACCCGATCGTTTGCTTTGGCGATTTGTTTTTTAGAGGTTTCCAGCATTTTTTTGAGGTTTTCGCTTCTTAGAAGGTTAAGTTGGTTTTTGTTTACGAGTGCATTTTCTAAAGTTTGAGCTTCAGTTAGAAACTGTTCAATCAAGGATAAAATTGACTCGTTCTGGGCGATTTCGCGTTCAAGACTTAAGCGTAGATCAAAAACTGATTTAACCTCGCCCTTGAGTGCTTGTTGCTCGGTCTGCTGACCATTCAGCTGGCTAATAATGGTTTGGCGTTCATCTTCTATTTTGCCAAGCGATTGTTGGTTCTTATTAAAATTAGCCTGAACCCCTTTGATTATGGCTTCGCGTCGTTCAACTTCTGCCCAAACCAGTTCACGGTCTAAAAATCGCCGTTTAAGCTGCAACTGCTTTTTCTCTTGGTACTTATCGTATTGTTCGTGCCAGTAAGCAAGTGTTTGCTGAGCTTGTTCTAGCAATTTACTCACTGACTCTTCTTGGCTTAGAATACGCATTAGTTTGGTTTTGGCTTGTACAACATTTTCTCGGAAAGGCTCAAGTCCAACAGCTGCTTCCACCATGCGAAGTTTTTCTATGTTGCTAAGGACACTGAATTGCTCCACCATGTTTTGGTGCATGATGATTAGCATGTTATCAGGGTCTACACCGAATTTGCCCAGCAACCGTTCAATATCTTGTTTACTAGCTACACGGTTTTCGAGTTCAAAAAAGTATTTTCCATCTCGGCGTAAAACACGGGTGAGGAAGAGTTGGTCTTTGCTGTATTTTGAGACGGGACGTTTGTTGCCTTGTTTGCTGTTGTCTAGGATGAGGGTTACTCTAGCTTGGTCTTTGCCCCAACGGATTAAGTCACTGAGTTTTCGGGAACGTTCAGTGTAGGTTTGTCCTAAACCAACAGAGATAGCAAGCAAAAGAGAGGATTTTCCTGCGCCGTTTGGTCCGCCAATAATGTTGACGCCTTGTTTAAACGGTACTCTGGCATATTCGTAACTCATGAAATTTTCAAGGATAACTTCTTGTATTAGCATTAACTTTTTTGCCTCTTTTTTTGAAGCGGTCACAGTATTAAAAAGCGCCTTATTAAAACAATTTGACATGTTTATGCAGATTGTTCAATTATAGAAATGAGATTAAATCAATTAAGTCATAGCCATTTTATAAATGTAAACAAAAACTTGCCCGCTATGAATATGCCCTCATGGGTGAGTAGCATCAGTACTAGAGACGTTTTGATTGTCACAATCGTTTTTTAATTCCAAAACCGCACTAAACAGTTGATTTCACCATTGAGAAACAGATTTCCTAATGAAGGCTTTTTATTCTTAATATAATAAATATAGAATAGGTTAAACTTATGAAGTTCGCAGAAATCGCAATCTTGCTAAGAGAAATCGTTGACAGGTGCCCGGGGTTAGATGGAAGCACTATCACTTTGATTCCTCAGAAAGCTATGTATCCACTTTACAATGGGTACCACGTTAACATTAAAGCTAATCTTTCTAAGGAGAGTTTAGGGAATTTGCGGAAAATTGTGGAAGGGCATGACTTAGTTATGCAGATTAAGTCTGATGCTGTAATTGTGTATGAAACCAGATCTTCATAGACAAGTTAAGCAAGTTATTTTTGCGTTGCCAATTTCAAAAGCATTATTTTATTTTTGTAGTCACAAAAATTCTTGAAAAACGCCAAGTGCAATAACTTTGTAACATATAAGGTGCGTTTCAGAACCTCAAAAAGAATGTCTATTTTTGCATGATAAAAGGTTTACACTTTAAACAATAACTTCGTTAATACAAGGCAGCTACGTTTTCATCGCCTAATAGCCAATTACGGACTGCTTAGGTGATGCTGACGTTCTGAATGTCGAAGTATCGTTTTGCCAAAAAGCGCAAACGTTCGGCGTTCTTGCCGTTTTTACCTATTGCGACGCCCTTGTCTTTGGGGTTGACAGTTATGACTGCCATTTTTTTGCCATCAGTGCGTTCGGTAACGCGGATTTCGCGTACTGCTGCAGGTTTTAGGGCGTTTTTCATGAATGTTGCTGGGTCTTCGCTGTATTCGATGATTTCGTGTTTTTTGCCTGTCATTCGTTCAAGGGTGTGGATGTTTCTGCCGCCTTTGCCGATGGCAACGCCTACTTGACCTTGGTTTACGATGAATATTGCTCGTTGTTCGACTTCGTCGACTATACAGTCTTTTACGCTTGCGCCGCTGATGCTTTCAAATAAGGCAATGTATCGCATTTCGTCGCAGGTAATTTTTATGCCACTTGTTCTTTCTTTTCCTCCATTTTTTATTCTTTGAGTTGATTTTCTTCGGTTACTTTGAGAATATCTGAGTCCCCTGTTTCGCGGATGCTCAAGGCAGAAATAATGAAAAGTTTCTTGCAGACTTCAGCTAAATCCATTGATCCACCTTTGTAGGTTATGACGGGAACTTTAGAGATTTCTCCATAGTATTCTATTTGTTCTTTTATGTCTTTTGGACAGTTTGTGGCTAAAACTATCATCTTAGCTTTGCCGGTTTTGGCGTTTTGCAATGCAACATTGGTTCCAAAGGATACTTTACCTGTTTTCACTGCGGACGCTAACGCTTTATCTATGTCTATCATGCTTCGGTTTTTCCTCCATCTTTATCTTGACGCTCGAAAGTTGACATGTACAGTTCAACTAAGCCTGTGCCGATTGGTATTGATTGCCCAACTATAACGTTTTCTGTTACACCTGCCAAAGGATCACTTTCACCCTTCACGGCTGCTTCAACAATGTTTGGTACAGTGATTTCGAATGCGGCGCGCGCTAGGACACTGGCTTTCTTGCCGCTGATTCCGTGTCTGCCGATTTGCTGCACATCGCCTGTTGTAGTCATCATGTCTGCTACGAGCATTACGTGGCGTACGTCTACGTCTAAGCCTTGATCTTCCAAAACTCCTTTTGCTTCGTGAACGAGTGCGTTTCTTGAAGCTTCAACGCCCGAGAGTTTTAGCGATTTCGTGTATGTTGTTGGTGGTTGTTCGTGAAGTATCAACACCTATGACTTCAAGGACTTTGGATAGGTTTGAGCCGTCAGTGCGTATTACCCATTCACCGCTTTCTTCAGTGACTAGGACACGTTTAATGTCTGGGACACCTTTAACTTGGTAACCTGGAACCTTGGCCAACATGCGTTTTAGTTGTTCAGCTTTCTTTGGTTTAATCTCGACGGTTGTGTCAGTGACTGTTACAGTGGCGTTTTGGAGTTCCATTCGTTCTTTTAGCTCATCCATAGTAATGGCTCTGTCATCCATCATTTGCTTGTTTAGTTCAATAATTATTTCTTCGCGAACTGGATCTTCGTAGATTGCTGAAGCCAAGTTTTCAACTGAAGTATAGATTATGTTGCGTGCAACTTCAACTGCGCCTTCTTTGCTCTTTGCATGTTCGCCTTTTAGGTAAATAGTCATGATCGGAGTTGAAGGAATTCTGCGTGCGTCCACAATTTCGATTAGTCGTGGTAAACCTAAGGTGACGTTTTGTTCTTTGACACCTGCGTAGTGGAAGGTTCTAAGAGTCATCTGGGTACCTGGTTCACCGATTGATTGTGCTGCAACGATACCTACTGCTTCGCCTGGCTCCATTAAAGCACGTTTGTATTGTTCAGCTGTTTGGGTTGCGGCTTTTGTTACGCCTTTGGCTGTGAGTTTGTTCTTTGCAAAGTTCTGTTTTAAGCTGGTTTAGCAGGATAGGTGTTAACTGGTTTTCTACGCCTTTGAGCTGTTTTTTGATGTGGTCTGCAGATGCCATTTCGCCCTTTTCTTCACCGAGTTTTATTTGGTCGATTAGTCGGTTAACGTTAACTGCTTTACCGTGGTCGCTTTTTGCTGGGTCTACACCATCTTCTCCGTATCTGAATTGGATAATGTCTCCTGCGGAGTCACGGACAGTACTGTCGTATTCTAAGCGAATGTGTTCTAACGCGTTGATTAAGCGTCGTTGCATGTAACCGCTTTGTTGTGTGCGTACGGCTGTGTCGACTAGACCTTCTCTGCCACCCATAGCGTGGAAGAAGAATTCAATTGCGTCAAGTCCTGTCTGGTAAGAGTTGTAGACGAAGCCTCTTGCTCGTGGGCTTGGATCGCCATCAGGGAAGTGTGGCAGTGCCCGTCCAGCATAACCTCTTAGGATACGTTTGCCTCGGACTGATTGTTGTCCAACGCAAGCTGCCATTTGACCAATGTTTAGGCTTGAGCCTCTTGCACCTGCTCGGGTCATGACGATACCGGCGTTTTCTAAAGTGAAGTCTTCGTCTGCAATTTTTCCTGATTCGTCTCGGGCTACTGCAAGTTCGTGCATAACGTAGATTTCGAATGATTCTTCGATTGTTTGTCCTGGCAGACGTGGCAGAGTTCCATTGCGGAAGTTTTCGATGTGTTCGTCGATTTTCTTTTGGATGCGATCCATTGTTTTTGCCATTCGATTGCGGGCTCTTGGTGAGAGAACCAGTTGGTCGTATGTATAGCTGAAGCCTCGCATGGAGATGAATTGTTTTAGCAAGTGTGTAACTTTGTTTAGGAATTCTCTTCCTGCTTGAGTACCGTAGTCTTTGATGATTCTGTGAAGTAAACTTTCTGATTGTTCTGAACCGATTGATGCGTCTGTCGATTACACCTGAAACGAGTTGACCGTTCTTAACAACTACGTAAGCATCGTGTTTGCATGTCTTCTTCTTCACATTTTGTGCAGCCTTGGCAGATGTTAGCTTTCAAAGACGTAATTTAGTGTTTTTGGCAGGAATAAACTGAAGATTTGTTTGCCTGACCACAAGGGTTCTGGGGTCTTTAATTTCTGGTTCTGGCACGGCTCCAGTGTAGTTTGTTGCAGTTAGTAACCTGTTAACTTGGCTTCTGTTAACGTAGTTGCCTGTTCTTGTGAAGTAGTATGCACTTGTGACGAAGTCTCTGATGGCACCGATGATTGGTCCGCCGAATCTGGGTGAGAGAATTTGGTCTTGAACCTGCATGAGTAAGAGCGATTCAGTTCGGGCTTCTTCGCTTTGTGGAACGTGTAAGTTCATTTCGTCGCCATCAAAGTCTGCGTTGTAAGGTGGACAAACGCAAAGGTGAAGTCGGAAGGTCTTGTACGGCAAAACACGAACGTAGTGAGCCATGATGGACATGCGGTGAAGTGAAGGCTGTCGGTTAAAGATAGCTATGTCGCCGTTTTTAAGGTGACGTTCAACTACGAATCCTAATTCTACTGCTTCTGCAATTTTTGTTCGGTCAACAACGAATTCGAGTCTGATACGTTTGCCATCTGGCCTAATTATGTAGAGTGCACCTGGATAATTTTCTGGACCGTTAATAACGAATTTTTTCATTTCTTCGATGTTCCAAGCTGTTACTTTTTCTGGGACAGATAGTCGCATAGCAACATCTTGTGGAACACCGACTTCGTTTATGTCAAGGTTAGGATCTGGAGAAATGACTGTGCGTGCGGAGAAGTCAACACGTTTGCCTGAGAGGTTGCTTCTGAAACGCCCTTCTTTGCCTTTCAACCGTTGTGAGAGAGTTTTTAGGGCTCTGTCCACTGCGGTGTCGTGCTGGAGGAATACCTGATGCCTCGTTGTTGAAGTATGTTGTAACGTGGTACTGTAAAAGTTCAGATAGGTCTTGGATAATAAGGGTTGGTGCACCTGCTTCCATGTTTTCTTTTAAACGCTGGTTAATACGGATGATGTCTACAAGTTTGTGGGTTAGGTCGTCTTCCGAGCGGATACCTGATTCAAGCGTGATTGATGGACGCACATAAACTGGTGGAACTGGCAAAACTTGAAGAACCATCCATTCTGGACGGGCAACTTTTGGGTTAAAGCCTAAAATTTCTAGGTCTTCATCTGAAACACGTTCAAGCCTTTCACGAATCATGCTGGGTGTTAGTGGTTCTGAGCCTGCTTCAGTTTGCTCAATGAACTTTGTTGGTTTCTCGAAGGTGATTTTGAATTGGGCAGCTGCACAGTAAGGACATTGTTTTGCTTTGATTTCTGTCAAGATTTCTTTGTAAATTTCATCAGGGATAGTTCCCAAGAGCTCGTTGAAGCGTTCAAGTCTTTGGCGTGCTTTTTTAGAACCCTCTTCTGAGAGTAGAATGCGACCGCAAGTGCGACACGTTGCTTTCAAAAGATCAAAAATAATTTTGGTGAATTCAATGTGCACTATTGGCACGGCAAGTTCAATGTGACCGAAGTGTCCTGGGCAACGGATTGCGGTGTTACCACAGGTTTTGCATCTTTGCCTTGGTTCAAGAGTGCCTAATCTTCCATCCATTAAGCCTGCATGTAATTGGTGCACCATCTTCGTCATAGGTGTCTGGAGTTTGGATTTCTACGACTGATTGTTTTCGGAGATCTTTGGGTGAGATTAAACCGAATGAGATTTCATCCACTATTTTATGTATTAATTCTTCCTGTGACATGTTATGCCTTCTCCTTAAGTCTTAATTTTGGTGTGATGCATAAGCTCTGAAGTTCTTGCAACAGAAGCTTGAAAGCGTAAGACACGATTACTGGTGAAATCTTTGCTTTCTCGTCGCATATCTTGCAGACATAACGCCGTTGCTTCATATCGAAGAAAGCGATTTGACCACAGTTCTCGCAGATATAAAGTGTGTACTTGTCAGATTCTTCCAGTAGTCTGTCTCTTAGAAGCATTGCGGCTCCGTGTCCAATGAGGCAGTCTCGTTCCATTTCTCCGAATCTGAGACCACCACCTCTTGCGCGTCCTTCAGTTGGCTGGCGTGTGAGCATTTGGACTTGACCTCTAGCTCTGGCGTGGATTTTGTCTGCAACCATGTGGTGTAGTTTTTGGTAGTAGACTATGCCAACGAAAATGTCTGCGACGAATTTTTCGCCTGTTGTGCCGTTGTAGAATACTTCGCTTCCTGTTTGGCTAAATCCAAGTTTTACTAGGTTTTTACGTACTTCGTCTGGTCCTTCGTTTGAGAAAGGTGTGCCGTCGCCTGGTTTGCCTCTTGCGCATGCTGCCTTTCCTGAGAGTGATTCGATGAATTGTCCAATGGTCATTCTTGAGGGGATTGCGTGTGGATTGATTATTAGGTCTGGCACCATGCCGTCGTCTGTGAAGGGTAGGTCTTCTTGTGCAACGATTAAGCCTATGACTCCTTTCTGTCCGTGGCGTGAAGCGAATTTGTCGCCTAGTTCAGGGACTCTTTGGTCTCTTACGCGAACTTTAACGAGTTGGCTGCCTTCCCCTGACATCGTTACGAATATCCCGTCAACAATGCCTGTTTCGGAGGGACGCATGTCTACGGATGTGTCACGCATTGAGGGTCCTTTAACTTCGAATTCTTTGTATTCTTCAAGGAATCGTGGAGGGCTAATTCTTCCGATTAATACGTCTCCGCCGACTACTTGGGATTCTAAGCTGATTATTCCGTCAGGTTCTAAGTAGACGGTAGTATTGTTCTCCGCGGTAACCTCTTGTACCTGGTTCTGGAACAGTGAATTTGTCTTTTAAGCCACCTAGGTATTGGCGACATTCTGCTTCGTAGATTCGATAGAATGTTGATCTGGCTAAGCCGCGTTCGATTGATGCTTTGTTGAATATGATGGCGTCTTCCATGTTGTAGCCTTCGAAACTAAGCACAGCGACAACGCAGTTTTGTCCTGTGGGGCGTTGCTTGTATCCCATGACATCCATGTTTTCAGTTTGGACCATTGGGACTTGTGGGTAATGCAGTATGTGTGAACGTGAGTCTACGCGGTGGTGGAAGTTTGTTCCGTAAACGCCAAGGGCTTGTTTAGCCATGGCTGCTTGGTAAGAGTTTCTGTGGTGACTGATTGTGTTCTGGATAGGGGATGGTTGATGCGCATATTCCAAGGATTGTGAATGTTGCAATTTCAACGTGTGTGTTTTCTGGAGCAATTGCATCGAAAGTTAATGCGATGAAAGCGTTTTCTTCTTCTTCAGCATCCAAATACTCAACTAAACCGTTTTTGATGACGTCTTCCCATGTCCATTCGCCAAGACCAATTTTTTCAAAGTGCTTGGACCTGAGTTTTGAAACGCCGTTTTCAACGATTATAAGTGGGCGTCTGACTCTGCCCTTCGTCGCAGTTTGCGTGGACTTCTTCGGTTTCAGTTTGAGCTTTAGAGAAGTAAGTTACGTTCACTTCAGTTGAGATTTCGCCTGCTCGTCGTTTCTGGCGGAATGATTGCACCATGTCTTTGGGATTGTTACAGTAGCCAATTATGTTGCCGTCGACGAAAACCTTGGCACCTGACATACGCAGTTCAATAGTGGCATCAGATGCTGGTACTGAGCCCATTTCAAAGAGCAGTTGCTTTATTTTGTCTGGATTTACACCTACGGCGATGGATGCTGATAATGCGAGATTTTTGACGAGCCCGCAGTTTGAACCTTCAGGAGTTTCGTTGGGGCATAATCGTCCCCAGTGGGTTGGGTGTAAGTCTCGGGCTTCGAAGTTAGGTTGGCTTCTGCTTAGTGGTGATTGAAGCCTGCGCAGGTGGCTTAATGTGGAGATATAGTTTGTTCGGTCGAGGAGTTGTGTAATTCCGACTCTGCCTCTTCCCCAGTTACCTGTTGCCAATGCATGCTGGAATCTTTCGGTGATTATTCCTGGGCGAACTGCTGCTGATACAGTTATAATTGGTCCTTTAACGCCGATGCGTTCAAGTTGGTATTTTATGTCTCGTGTTAAGTTTCTAAATGAGACACGGAAAAGGTCTGCTAAGAGTGGACCCCCGAGTCGTAGACGTTTGTTCTTAAAGTGGTCTTTGTCGTCTGGTTGTCTTCTTCCGGTTTTTAGTTGGATTACCCTATACGCCATTTCACCTAAGAAAATGGCTTTTTCTTTGCGGTTTTTGTCGCTTCTTCCAAGATGTGGAAGGAAGTTTTTGTCTAAGGCGGTTTCTGCCTTTTGAAGTCGGTATTCTTCGACTTGTCCGTGGGCAACTCGGTTTCCGATGAATAGGATGGCGTCAGCCGGTGTGTCTACGCCGATGGCTTTTTCGAATGAAGCAGATAGTTGACTTTGAGTGTCACTATCGAAGGAAACAGCTTCAGCGATGTCTTTGTCTTTTTCCATAGTCAATGCGCGCATGATAACGACGAATGGAATTTCAGTTGGAACTCCCGGCATTGTAACGTAAATTGCGTCGTCTGATTTGAGTTTGAGTTCGATTCTGGCGCGGAATCCAACTGTTGTTGAGAATATTTTTGCTTGATAAACAGGCGATGTACCTTTCTCGTCTATGTCAACGATAACACGGTTTGGCGCTAAGTCTTCCATGGCAACTATGACGCGTTCGCTACCGTTAACAACAAAGTATCCGCCTGGATCATCTGGGTCTTCTCCTGCCGAGATAAGTTCTTCTTTGCTGAGTTGGCTAAGGAAGCAAAGTTTGCTCTTCAGCATAACTGGGATATTCCCGATGTAAACAAGTTCAGTGTCTTGTTCTCTACCGTCAACGACGGGAGTCATTTCAAGTGCAATGGGGGCTGAATACGCCAAGTTTCGTAGTCTGTGCTTCCATTGGATAAATTTCATGTTTTGTTCCGTCTACTTCAGTAACATATGGACCTGTAATTCTTGATTGGGGATCAATTACCCATATTTGCCCAAGTTTAACTTTGTAGGGACTTTCTGGAACTTCAATTGGGATTTCCGCTACTTCATCCACTACTTCCTGAAGTCCGTGGTCAATGAATTCGTTGTAACTATCAAGATGCTGGGTTACTAGTCCTTTCTCGTTGAAGAAAGTTTTCAAAAGATAATGGATGTCTTCTTTTTGTGGATTAGTCAAGTTTTCAGTTCTCCCATAAATTTAAGATATAAGGCTGATTGTGATATTTTGTTAAGCGTATTTTCACTTTTTCATTTCCTCCGATGCTGGGTTGATCCAACTCGAAAAAGACTTCAGCTAACTTTTCTAAGAGCACAAACACAAGCCGCGATGCTTGCATATAAACTTTTTTATGTCTATTGAGTCGAAACTGAATATCTGTTTAAACAATCACAGCGCGATATTATAAAAAAACTTTTCTATCCACCGTTGCGTGATTTTTTGAAAGTTGGAATTATCAAGAAATGCTCAAAGGAACAAACATGATTCAACCTAATACCTAGCGATTTTATAACGATTTCTACCCATTTGGCGTCGCTTTTTCTCCTGAGCCTCTGTTAATTGCGTTTTACCCGTCTTGACCTCATAAGTTGTGGGTTCACCAACTTTGTTTCCAAAAAAATCACGTTTCTGAACAACAAAATCTCCATCTTGACGAATCTTGTGACAATCATGCCCTTGCATTGCTTGATCAAATGCAAAACGGTCTTTAGCAATATTCCCTTTGGCTCGATTGGTAGATAAATTAAACCTTTTTGAAACATTTCCCAGATCCAACGGATTATCTTTTGAAGCTTTTTTTACCATAGCAGAACCTTCGTTTGAATATGAAACCAGATATTATTTCAAGGTTTACTAAAAAAATCATTTCTCCTCGCGTTTGATAATTTTAACAGTTGTCCCTTCAATGTTAGTTGTCTTTTTAGTAATAATGGGTAGCAAGTTTAGGTCTGCTTCGTAGCCAATACTGTTCCTATCGTTTTTGATTGCCATTTTTGTTGTTGTTCCAGAACCCAAAAATGGATCAAGCACTAACTCACCTTTCACGCTAAACATTCGGATTAGCCTGTTGGCGATTTCTTCAGGGTAGGCTGCTGTTCTACGTTCCAATTCGGTAGTGGTTTGTCGCACACCCTTGAGCGACCAGATTTGGCTGAACCATTCATCCCGCTCCTTTTTCGTAAAAACACTCTCATAACGCAGAATATCTTTTGGTGGGAATTTGCGCAGTTTTCCCTTCCTAAATAATAAAATAAATTCACAGTCAAGCGTAACGTATGCGTTTGGCGGAAGGAAACCTGAGCCTAAAAAGACGCCTTTACCCTTGTACATCGGTTTGGTAGTAGGTTTTTTCCATAGGATGTAGGGCAAAGTTGTAAAGCCTATTTTTTCGCAGATTTCGGTAATTCGGGAGTGGTTTGGGTAGAGTTGGAATTTGCCGCATATGGTTCGAGTGGCGTCGCCGATGTTTATGCATGCTATTCCGCCTTCCGTGAGGACACGGTACGTTTCAGCCCAGACTTTAGACAAATAGTCATGCATTGCGGTGTAGATTTGAGGCACAGTTTCCTTGTCGATGTCTTCTTTTAGTTTTTTGAATAATCCCGCGATTTTGTTGTCAGCTGCCGAAAACAGCTCATCCCACATCGCTACCATGGGGTAAGGCGGTGAAGTCACCATTAACTGGACACTCTCATTCTCAAGTTCGCTCATTTGCTGGCTGTTGCCAAGGATAATTCTATGTTGAGTCTGCATTACCTCTAAGTATCGTTGATGGACGTTTTACTTTTGCGGTAGACGGGAAATGATTAATAAGACGGAGCCTGACAGTTTTCTATCTGAAACGTTGCTACGGTAACCAAGCTAGGTCAAAGGTGAAGGACTCAAGATCTCGACGCTTTGACTTAAGCGCCCAAATGGGAAATCCTTTCCCTCAGGGGTTCGCAGGTTCAAATCCTGCCCGTAGCACCACAAAATCTTTACATGTTTAGGGAAATTTTAATACTATCCAACGCCTGTAAAGTGTAAACTTAATTTGGTGGCTTTGTTGGCTAAAGTATTTTTCACAGACGAGGAGAAGAGAACCCTCAAAGGAATAGCTGAGGAACTCAAGGGAATCCGCGTACTCATCAATAAACTCGCTGAAACATTAGTTAACATAAGCGATAAGAAACTAATGGAGAGTTTCAATACAATCCAAAACGACCTTAAAGAAAATCAAGTAGATAGCTACCAAGAAAAATTAGAAAAACAAATAGATATTGCTGAAAAAGAATTTCGCACATAAAATGATATTCATAATTTTTTTTTGATTAGCAGGCTCGAATCTTGCCCTCAACATGAACCAAATACTCATTTCTTATGAAAAGATATATTTTAGCATCAATGAGGATGTTTAGAATACAAGCTGTTTCTTTAGTTATCAAAAACTATGTTTTACGCGAAATTGCAATATAAAAAATAGGAGAATACACCATGCAAAAAATGACCATGTCAATAACTTTTACTTGACCTAAATGCAACAAGATATTCGAGTTCGACGTAGCGGGAGAAAACGAGTTTTTTCCCTGCTCAATAAGTGCAAACAAACTTCATAGCTAAAAAAGGCGAACAAGTTAATTTTTGAAAGCTTTGAGCAAACCCTGTCTAAGGAACTTCAATTCTACTATTTTAAACAAGACAACTATCGCCAAGTTTTCTTTTAAAAATTTTTTTATGGTTTCTGAAATGAGCTTCATACAGCGATAATTTTCAAAACAAAAACCAAATAGCCCAGCCGACAGTATCCAGTACGAGGAATATACATTGACCGCTACCAATCAGGTGACGTGGGACCTAACTGAACTTTTCCCAAGCCTAACTGACCCAAAAATTGACCAAGCCATTGCAGAAGCACAGGCAACGACAGATTTGTTTGAGAAGACTTACCGAGGCAAAATAGCTAGCCTATCAACCAAGGGTTTACTGCGATGCCTACGTGATATTGAGGCTTTTGAATCAAAATTTAGCAATTTACACCTCTATTCAAGCCTCTCGTTTGCTGCTGACATGACCAAGCCCGAAGCGCAGGCACTAAACGATAAAGTAGACAAACTCTCAGCCAACATCAGTAAACAACTGGCATTTTACTCGCTGGAACTGGGCGCTTTAGTCAAAAGTAAGCCTCAAATAATCAACGAACCAACCCTATCCAATTACAAACACTTTCTTGAACGCGTTCAACGCCGTGTCGAACACCAACTCTCTGAAGTAGAAGAACAACTTATCATAGAGAAGGATCAGTTTGGCGTTAATGCTTGGGAGGAATTGCAGAGTAAATGGCTTAACACACGATTATTTGACATTGTGGTTCTGGGGCAGAAAAAGTCACTTAGCTATGGAGAAGCAAATGGATTGCTACCGCATCCCGACCGTGCAACACGAGAATCTGCTAACCGCGGCATCTATGGGTTACTAGGTAAAGATGGTGAAGTCTTCTCAGCGGCGCTGCGCAGCATCTGCAACGATTGGGTAACAGTTTCCAAACGCAGAAAATACTCCTCACCAATGGAATCCAGCTTAATTAGCAACGACACCCAGCAAGGCATCATTGAAGACCTTTTAAAAACCATTGAAAAAGGCTCAGTGACTTATAGGCGATACCTCAAGTTAAAAGCCAAACTCCTGGACCTACCTGTGCTGGGAAACCACGACATTATAGCACCCTTACCTGAGACTTCAGAACTAAAATTCAATTTCAAACAAGCAAAAGACTTAGTCACAAAAGCGTATGGCCGTTTTGACCCTCAATACGCAACCGCCGCTAAAGAAATTTTTGTTAAACGCCACATAGACGCTACACCGCGCTTTGGCAAAAGAAACGGCGCTTTCTGTGCAGGCTACTACAACGGCAAATCAGCCTTTATCCTACAAAGCTTCAACGATTCACTAAATGATGTTTATACCTTGACACATGAACTGGGTCATGCAACCCACGACTGGTACGCTTCAAGAAACCAAACATTGCTGAACATGAACATTCCTTCAACTGTGGCAGAGACTGCATCTATTTTTGGAGAACTATTACTCACAGACCATCTTCTAGAAGAAGCGAAGACGGATACGCAACAAAAAGCGTTGCTGTGCTTGGTTTTAGATGAGGTTGGGATGACGGCTTTTCAAGTTACTTCACGAGTGTGGTTTGAGCAGGCACTCTATACATCAATTGAGAAGGGTGAATTTTTGGATTACCAAACAATCTGCAGCCACTGGACAAAGAGCCGCGACCGAATCTTTGGCGACGCAGTTACATGGCTCCCCGAAATGCAATCCGAATGGACCATGAAACCCCACTATTTCATGGCAAATTACCGCTTCTACAATTACCCCTACGTCTACGCCCAAATGTTCGTCTACTCCCTTTACGAGCGGTATTTAGAGGAAGGCAAAACTTTCGTGCCCAAGCTATTGAAGGCGTTATCTGCAGGCGGTAGCGTGTCACCAATTGAAATCGGTGAAATCTTCGGACTAAACGTGGCCGGACCCAACTTTTGGAGCCGAGGCTTGAAGGTGTTTGAACGCTTCATCACTGATTTAGAAAAAGTCATTTAAGATCAGCTTAGAACTAAAAAGCTAAAATCTTAGAAACGTAAGAGCGCCAAAGTTATCAGGATAACTCAGAATAAAGGTTAATAGTGCAGAGTAAAGCTATTTTTAACAGTTAGAGTAGATATGATAGTTTATTTAAGCCCAGAATTTTTGAGAATTTTCAGTTACTTTGAAAACTCTGTTTATTAATGTCATTCGCAGGTGGATTTTTTGAGCCTTGAAAACCAAAGAGGCCTGACCCAAAAAAGTGGCTAAGGAAAAGCGGCTGCCCAAACGACAACCAAGATACTACAATGAAAAACGATTTTAAAGCGCACTGAATGGATGAGTATTCAGACGGAATTTAACGAAGTTTTTTGAAAAATAAAATTTGGGCAAAAGCCCTTTCTTTGCTTGTTTTCTTATGGTTCTTGAAAGAGTTTCTTGATCGCGCCGAGTCTTGATTTCTGTGCTAACACATCGCTAGTAACAACTGTTATGGCTTCTTCTGGGCACCACTTAACACATTGTGGTCCATCTGCGTTTTCTTTGCACATGTCACAAACATAGACCACTTTTGTTTCTGGATGCAGCATTATTGCACCATAGTCGCATGCTTCAATGCACCAACCGCAACCGTTGCATTTGTCCTTGTCTAATACGATATTTCCTGTGTCTTCTGACTGTTTGAGTGCATCGCGTGGACATGCAGCTACACAAGCTGGGGCTTCGCATAATCTACATGTAACAGCCATGTTGGCTAACTGATTAACTCGGACAACTCTAATTCGTGATTTGAGCGGATTAAAGGCTTTTTCTTTGTTGAATGAGCAGATATACTCGCATATTTGGCAGCCGACACATTTTTCTGGGTCAGCCGAAACAAATTGTCTCTCATGCATCTTTACCATTTTTATGCCTCTGTTCCTTCGATTATGCTTGAAAAATCTTCTAACCCAAGTTCTTTGAGTTTAGCTTTTGTTGGTATACCTTCAACATTCCAGCCACGAGCTTGATAATAATCGTCGAGCAATAAGTCAAGTTCCTCTTGAGTTACAACTGAGCCTTTTACCGGACCCTCATCTGAGATAGGTTGATTCATTACTTTCCATGGGAGTGTGTCGTCTTTTCGGCACTTGCCTTCGCGGACATTTATGAGTTTGGCAAGGGTGTTTATTCGTTCACCTGCGACGTTGAGTTCTTCAGGTGTCATCTCGAAGCCTGTGACAAAGCTGTAAAGTTTTGCCATATCTGCGAGCTCCTTGTAGAGGGTGCCTTTGGCGTTCTTGCAAATAATAAGCGAATCAATCAATGCGTAAATATCCTCTGCGTCCTTTACGAGTTTGCCACGACCTTTTTCAGCCTTTAAACGATCAACTTTTCCTTTTAAATCAATGGTGTAAGCACTGCTACGATTATGGTCTGCTCCACGGAAAGAAACTGCAGAGCCTAAAGCTGTAGTTTTAAGACACCGCAAATCATATCCAGTAACCTCTAAACCTTTAATGTGCATTGCAAGTGAACTTGAGTTTTTGCCGATTTTTTCTGCAGCTACTTTTACGCCGTCAGCTAGCATGTCCCCGATGCCTTCGCGTTTGCCGATTTTTTCTATGAGTTGGACTAATGCTTCTGCGTTGCCGAAGTGAACGTCTAGTCCGTCAAGGTCTTCGTGTGTCAAGATTCCTTTTTCGTGGCAGTCCATTACGAAGCTTACAGTTACGCCTACACTTGTTGCGTCAAGTCCGTAGTAATTGCAGAGTTCAGCGGCTTTTATTATTGCATCTAATTTGTCTACGCCGCAGTTGGGTCCAAACGCCCAAATATTATCGTATTCCATTCGCGCGAATGTACCTTTGTATGGTCCTTCGCCGATAACTGCTTCATGTTCGCATCTCATAGCACATGAGTTGCAGGCAATGATTTTCGCAATGTACTGCTCATTTAATGTTTCTGCGCTGACTTTTTCAGCATTTTCAAAATGGGCGTTATTGAAGTTGCGTGTTGGCAAACAAGAAAGTGCGTTTTGAACCATTATGTTTTCGGATGTACCCAGAGTACGATATTTTTGTGCTGCTGGACCTTTCATACGTTCGTGGAATTCCTTAACCATGTTTATGAATTCGTCCGGTTTCGCAACAACAATGTCACGAGTTCCTCTTACCGCTATTGCTTTGAGGTTTTTACTCCCCATTACAGCGCCAAGACCTGTTCTTCCTGCAGCGCGGGTTTTTTCGTTTATTATGCATGCGATTTTAGATAGTTTTTCACCTGCTAAACCTATTGATGCTATGCGAACATAGTAGTCGCCGATTTCATTTTTTATCGCATCTTCAGTTTCGCCTGGCGATTTACCCCAAACTTGTGATGCATCAAGTAACTGAACTGATTCATCGTCAATCCAGAGGTAAACTGGCTTTTCCGCTTTGCCCGTTAAAATTACTGCGTCATATCCTGCTCGTTTGAGTTCGGCTCCAAAGGTGCCGTGGCTTACCGCTTCTCCGACACAGTCCGTTTCAGGTGATTTTGATATGAATGCATGTCCGTTTCCACCTGTCGGAAACATTGTTCCTGAAACTGGTCCGTCAGCAAGTACAAGTGGATTTTCAGAGCTAAGTGGGTCTACGCCTGCTTTTGAGTTTGATAAATAGAGTTTCATTCCAAGGCCGATACCGCCAATGTATTTTTTGGCGACTTCTTCGCTTAGTTTTTCTGTGCGAGTTTTGCCTGTGGTTAAATCAACATATAAGATTGTTCCTGCGTAACCTAGCAACCTTGTTCCTCCAAGAGTTTGAAATATTTAGTGCTGTTGAACAATATATTAAGTTAATGGGTTCTTAACTTGATTTTACACGGCTTTCAAAGCAGTCCATAATGTCATGTATTTGTCATAACGCAAAATATGTTTATAAAAACACGAAAGAAAAGAAATATCAGAACGCAACCAACAATTATTAAATCCGGAGCAGAAGACAAAGATATGCAAGTTAAAGTTCACTACATTGGCCTAATAAAATCATACACAAACACAAGCCAAGACGAATTCGAACTTTCAAAAGGCACACTCCTGTCGGAACTGCTTGACAAAATCGCTCAAGACTACGGCAAAAAATTCATTCAGGAAGTCTATGATCCGGTCAAAAAAGAGATGAAAACCTCCTTCGTAGTCATGGTCAACGGTGTTTTAATGGATCAGTTAAATGGAATAAACACACCACTCAAAGAGAGCGACACAATCATTTTGATGTCACTAATGACAGGCGGCTAAACTGCTTATCATACATCTTAAAAGTACACACAAGCATATTTTTCGTAGATGAAAATAAATCACAGAAACAAGTGCCTCATTAATTATGGTTTCTTAGGTCATCTACGGCGTCTTTGTTGTTCTAGTGCTACTTCTGAGAAATCCTTGGTTGAGCCCTGTTCTAGTTCTTCTTTTTGCTTCAGGTTTTATGATATCAATCTATTTCAGGCATCATTATCGGCATTCAAATAAGGCGGAAAAACGAGGATACTTGCTCAAAAAGTCCTCAACATCCACTATTATAGCCGATGGTATACTCTTGCCGATTCAACGGAAACAGATTATCAAATTGAAAGAATTAAGCAAAGTTAGAACCAATTAAGTAAAAAATAACCCAAAAAAATCAAAATACAAAGAAATTAAGGATGAAGCGCTAAAAGCGCAATTGGAAATACTGCAGGTTTATTTTGTTTTGTTTGCTTCTTCGGCTGATTGGAACAGGTTCTTGACTGCTTTCTGTCGATACTTTTGTGCTAAGGTCTCAGCGCTAACGAATGTTAAGGCTTCTTCGGGACACCATTTAACGCATTGGGGTTCTTTCGTTTCATTATCAGTGCAGCTGTTGCAAGTGAATACGACTTTTTTTTCTGGATGCATGTTCATTGCGCCAAATTGGCACGCGCTGATACACCATCCGCATCCGTTACAGGCGTTTTCGTCCACGCGAATTATGCCGCTGTCACATTCCTGTTTTAGGGCGTCTCTTGGGCAAGCTGCTACACATGCGGGGTCTTCACAATGTCTACATGTTACTGCAAGATTAACTAGTGGTCCAAGGCGCATAGCGCGTATACGTGATTTGTTTGGGTTGAATGTGTTTTCGTTAACCATGCTGCAAGCGTATTCGCAGACTAAGCAACCAATGCATTTGTCTGGATCTGCAGTTACGAATTTTCTGTCTTGGGGTCGGACCATTTTAGTTTCCTCCTACAGTTGTTACTGGCACTGAAGTTTTGGTTTCTTTTGCGGCTTTCATTGCATCTTCGGCAATGTAAGCCAAGTCACCAAGTCCTAACTGGTTTAAGCGTTCAACCGTTGGAATACCATCAGCTGTCCAACCTCGCGAAGCATAATAGTCGTCTAAACCAATTGCCATTTCTTCGTCGTTGACACAGACTCCTTTGGCGGGTCCTTCGTCTGGTACGGGGAAATTCTTTATTTTGTATGGGACGTCATCGAATTTGCGCGTTCCTTTGCCTTCGCGTATGTTGAAAAGTCTAGCAAGATTTTCGATTCTGTCTCCGTCTGCGGTCATTTCTTCAGTTGTGATTGGGATGCCAGTGGCTAAGGTGTAGTAGTTTGCGAGGTCCTTCCAACCGTCGTAGTAGGTGCCTCTGCTGAATTTGCAGACTATAAGTGAGTCGATGATGTTGTACATGTGGCTCTCGTCAGTAATCATTTTACCTCGGCCTTTCTCGATTTTGAAGCGGTTTACTTTGCCTTTAACGTCCGGTGAGTAAGCTCCGTTTCTAAGGTGACAAGCGCCTCGGAATGATACTGAAAATCCTAACGCTGCAGTTTTCAAAGTTCTTAGGTCGTATCCTGGAAGTTCTAAGCCTTTGATGTGACAAGCGTATTTGTATGCGTCTCCGCCAATTATTTCAGCTGCTTTTTCAACACCTTCTGCTAGAATGTTGCCAAGCCAACCTTCACGTTTACCAATCTTGTGAATAATAGCGATTAATGCTTCAGCGTTTCCGAATTTTAGGTCGATTCCGTCGGTTTGTTCTTTGGTTATTATGCCATGTTCATAGAGGTCCATCGCAAAAGCAACTACGACACCTATTGAGATGCCATCCATGCCGTACTCGTTGACGATTCGCATTGCTTCAATAATTGCGTCTAAACGGTCAACACCACAAAGTGGTCCCATGCTCCAAAGGCATTCAAACTCAAGTCTTGAAGTTGAGCCCTTGTATGGTCCTTCTGGAACAACAGCAATGTGGTCGCAACGCATACCACAAGTTGCACAACCTACGATTTTTTTAACATAATGCTCATTTAAGTATTCGCCGCTGACTTTGTTAGCGCCCTCAAAGGTTGCATTCGTCCAGTTTCTTGTTGCCAAAGCTGAAAGCGAGTTTAGAACGAGAACGTTTTCGGGTGTGCCCAAGGTCTTGTATTTCTTTGTGGCTGGACCCTTCATTCGTTCATGAATCATTTTTATGAATTCTTTGAAGCCTGCCATGTTGGCTACGTTAACGTCTTTTGTTCCCCTTACAGCCACTGCCTTGAGGTTTTTGCTGCCCATAACGGCGCCCATGCCCGTGCGACCGATGGCGCGGAACTCATCATTTATGATTGCTGCAAACCTGCAGAGTTTTTCGCCTGCTTCACCAATGGCTGATACACGAATATAGAAGTCTCCAAGTTCATCTCGGATTTTGTTATCTGTATCGCCAACTGTGGCGTTCTTTAGGAACTCACCATTTCTGATTTCTACCTTATCATCATCAATCCAAAGGTAAGATAATTTGGGTGCTTTACCTGTAATTACAACGGCATCGTATCCTGCGCGTTTTAAGTCAGGACCGAAGAAGCCGTGTGCTTTAGCTTCACCAACTCCACCAGTGGCGGGTGACTTGGAAACAACAGCATATCCGTTTCCGGCTGTTGGACCCATGGTGCCGCTTAGTGGACCTGTAGAGTAAATAATCGGGTTATCTGGGTGGAAGGCGTCTGTGCCTGGTTTTGAATTATCCATAAGTAGGCGTATGCCTAAGCCTATGCCGCCGATGTAGCTTTTGGCCATCTGTTCATTCAACGGTTCGGTTTTTGTTTCCCCTGTTGTGAGGTTAACATGTAAGATTTTTCCTGCGTATGAGAACATGCTTTTTTTTCCCCTCAAATCTCGGTAAGTTAGAAGGCAAGTAAAAACTATATTAAGTTAATGGGTAATGGGTTCAAAAAAACACGGCTAAATACGACTTGTTTTGCTTTACACAACGTAATAAATAATTCAAAAATAAGGAAGAAGCGAAAACTTAAACCTACCAACCCCTTTCCCCATAGGTAGGCGAAAAACTTGAATCGGATGGATTCTCTAAAACAGTCAGCAACCAAACACAGTAAACCAGTCAATTTCATAATCCTGAATCAAAACAACTTAACCTACTTCACGGGTTTCGCAGGAGCAACTGCACTCCTAATTCCAGAACAAGGAGAAAATACTCTATATGTCTCAGGAGTAAATTTTGAACAAGCCAAAGCAGAAACTCAAGACATAAGTATACAGTTACTAAAACGAGGCGAAAACATAATGGAAAAAATCGTTAGAGAAGTCTCGACTAAAAAATTTTCGTTCGATACAATGCCTGTTGAAAACTGGATCGCACTATCTAAAAAAATTGGCGAAGAAAACCTGCAACCAATCAACAATTTGATTCGTGAACTTCGCAGTGTCAAAGACCAAGAGGAAATAAAGCTTATCCGCGAAGCCTGTAAGTTAGCAACTATCGGTATGCAGAAAGCCAAGGAAATCATCAGTGTGGGTGTAAAAGAGAAAGATGCAGCCGCAGAAATCGAGTATGCCATGCGCAAGGCAGGCTCAGATGGAACTGGTTTTGAAACCATAGTTGCATCAGGTGCAACTTCAGCGTATCCTCACGGAGGCAACCTTGAACGAAAAATCTGTGATGGAGACTTCGTCATAGTTGACTTGGGCGCAACCTACAAATTCTATCGATCAGACATGACAAGAACCTTCATCGCCAGTAAAGCAACCTACCATCAAGCAATAATCTACGACGCCGTTAAAATTGCTCACGATAGAGCCCTTGAAGCTATTAAACCCCAAGTTGCCGCAAGTGAAGTTGATTGGGCAGCTAGAAGCGCAATTGAGAAAGCAGGTTTTGGCGAGTATTTTGTGCACAACCTGGGTCATGGAGTCGGTTTGGAAGTACATGAGGCACCCATCTTAAGTCCAGAAAGCAAAGAAATCTTAGCAACGGGGAATGTAGTAACCGATGAACCTGGAATTTATGTTCCTGGTTTAGGTGGAGTTCGAATCGAAGACACAGTCCTTGTTACGAAAAGTGGCCCGGAAATACTCACATTTGAATCTTGCAAGCCTTAGAAAATACATCCGCAAAAAACTGACGTAACCTATATTTTCCCAAATTAAGACATAATGCACTTGATGAAGAACTATACCAGCAAACTGCAAGCACAATCATTGGCTGGTTAATAAACAACAAAGATCAGGCTTTTTTTGATTCCATATCAATAATGTGTGAATAATTGGTGGGCCCGGGGCGATTTGAACACCCGGTCAACAGATTATGAGTCTGGCGCTCTAGCCGGACTGAGCTACGGGCCCACAGAGCTATTCTCTAATATTGCTGTTCCAGTACAGATTTAAACATTTTCCGATATTAAGTCTGTAACTTGCCGATAACTAAATATTTTTTTAAATTATGTTTTGCCGAACCATTTCTCGTACCATGAATTAAACATAGACAAGCTTTCTTTTTGCCAAGCCTCTTCACCTTCTTCATCTTTTAGGCAGTTGGTGAGCTCCAAGTTATGGGTAATTTCTGCTTTGGCTTCTTGCAGCATGGTTTCGAGGTCGTCGAGCATGTCATTACCGCCTGCGGAGTAATCCTTCAAGGCGTGTCTTAGGAAAACTCGTTTTTGTTTTATTAGTTGTTCAATTTTGCCCTCACTCATAATTGCACCAGTAGGGAAGTGCTGTTTATCGCAATTTTAACGTTGTGTTCGCTCGAAATGGAAGAGGTATTCCTGAGCGTAACCCGCATAACGCCCGAAGTAAGACCGGGCGAAGTCACCGATTTTTTGGTATTCGCTGTTAGTTAAGGAGTCGTGGCTCTGCATTTTTTAGACCATTTCAACAGGTAGTTGGTTGGCATAATGATTTAGGATAACACGTTTTACCCAAACGTCTACAGGAAAAGCCTCCATTTTTTCAAGCGAAAAAAGCAATACACAATCAGCCACTTTCAAGCCTACCCCAGAAAACTCCAAAAGCGCTTTTCTAGCTTCAAAATATGGCAAAGCCTTCAAATCTTCAAGGTTAATTTTTTCATCGAGGATTTTTTTGGCTGTTTTTTGCACATACTTGGCTCTGTAACCTAAACCGCATTCCAGCAGACCATTCTCACTTGCGTTTGACAACCGTTCAATAGTTGGAAAAGTGTAAAACTCAAAGCCATCAAAAACCTGTTTTTCACCATACTTTATTGAGAGTTTTTTAAGCATTAATTCGATAGCTGCAATGCTCTTGTATGTGGCGCAAATGAAGCTGATAAGACATTCCCAAGGAAGTTGCCTGACAATCCGAAGCCCTTCAAACCTTTGAAGGGCATTCCGAACATAATCGTCTTTGCCAACACAATTTTTTATTTCTGTCTAAATCATCGTTTAACCGAAAATAATTCTGCACAAATTCCCTATTGGTATTCTCAAACTCTAATTTGGCACCGCATTGGCGTATCTTAACAACATTTTCGCCGACGACACCATACCACCAACCGTCAATCTTCCGCCACCTAAACACCTGACCGCAGCAAAGCGAAAAATCCAAATCAAACGCAACATCAAGCTGCAATGTGTTTTACTCCATAAACTTTTCGGGTTTGGGAACTTCCGAAGCTAATCCTTTTCGTCGCCGCAAATCACAGACTACTTCCAGAGAGAGTTTGGGAGACATTTTTTCCCAATGATCAAAGAACATTTGCCAAAATGCCCTGCCCGAAGTCGCTGACCTTAGTTCTTTTGAAAAGCCGAAAGTTTCCGAGACAGGGATAAAACCGGTAATAACTGTGAGGAGCCCTTTTTGTTCAAACAATGTGACTTTTCCGCGGCGGGTGCTCAGGATTCTTGAGGATTCACCTGCTAATTCGGTGGCGACAGATATTATGATTTTGTAAATTGGTTCAAGCAAAACTGGGTCTGCAGTTAGGAAGCTTCCGAAAACTGCTTTGCTTACGCCACGCATAACTTCTGAGCCGCCATCACTATTTTGATTTAATTGCAAATCATCTAAGTTCACCTGCAAATGCCAGACAGGTTCACCACAGAGTGGACCAGCCTTGCAAGCGAATTCAAACCCAGCAATAATCGCTTCTAAATCCTCTTCAGAAATCTGCTCCGTTTTTCCGCTGCAATCCAAAAGCACATTCTGATGTTCATCAACCGAAAGAACACTGCCTGAATCAAGTTCGGTAGAATCAGTTGAATCCTTGGTCTCAGGCATGACCTGCACCCAAAAACTATTCTGTTTATTGGGGCTTTTTGCCAAAGCAACTGCCCTTTTTTTTGAACGCTTTCCATGTAAACAACTCTTGGCGAAGATACTGTGACGTCGATACCAAATGTGCTTTTTAGTTCATGCAGGGCTATTTCTAAATGCAATTCGCCCATGCCGCTGAGCAAGTACTCTCCAGTTTGACTTATCTGCACTAATCTTGAGGTTTGGGTCTTCGCTTGCAAGTTTCTCTAGGGCATCGAGTAAAAAGGGAATATCTTGGGTTCTTTTGGGTTCAACTGCTAAAATTACAACTGGTTCTGAAACATAGCATATACCTTCGAAGGGCACCATAGTGTCTTTATGTGCTAAATCTACAAGGGTTTCGCCAGCCTTAACTTTTCCACTCAAAGTGAAGGAAGCTAAACTCCCAGCTGAAATCTCAGTGACTTCTTCTCTGAGAGCACCCATATCAATTGAGACTTCTTTTAACTTCTGTTTCAGAAAGGGCAGCTACTAGATGCAACTTATCACCTTTTTTGGCTTTGCCTGAAAAAACTCTACCAGTTGCCAAGGTGTCGCCGTTTGAGTCAAAATGCACGTTTGTCACATACATGATGGTTGGTGCATCGTCGCTACATTGAATTAACGCCTTGCCAATATTGGAGTTGATTTGTCCGTCCCAAATCTTTTCAGTACGATACGCTTGGGCTTCCTTTGGATTAGGAACCATTTTGATTGCCATTTCAAAAATTGCTTCGTAAACTGGCAAAGTTGTTTGCAGTTTCATCTGTTGACCAAGGGAATACGCTTTTGTTATGTCTGAAAACTTTATTCCTTGTTTCTTGGCCATTTTCATAGTGAAGCCCCAGCCGTGCAAGGCTGAACCAAAAGCCACGTTGCCCAATGAAGCATCAATTCTCCATTGGTTTTTAAATTGGGGTTCTGCATAGGTTTCTATCAGGTCGTTGAATCTACCAATTATTTGGTCAAGTTTTTTTTGTATTTGTTCCTCGTTTAGTTGGAGCTCAACAATTAGTTTATCGACTTTGTTGATGAAAAGCACGGGACGGACACGTTCTTCGAGGGCTTGTTTTGTAACGATTTCAGTTTGAGCCATAATTTCCTCGACAGCATCAACAACCACGATTGCGCCATCGATAACTCTCAATGCTCGGGTCACTTTGCCAGTGAAATCAACATGTCCTGGCGTGTCAACAAGGTTTACAATGTACGGGGTACCTGTAGCTTTGTAAAGTAGACTGATGTTGGCCGTTTTAATAGTGATTTTGCGTTTCTGCTCTTCCTTGAGGTAGTCAAGCACTCTTGCCATCCCTGCCATCTTGGTCGAAAGCAATCCAACTCCAGCCAACAAAGAATCGGCAAGAGTGGTTTTGCCATGATCGATGTGCGCAATAATACCTATATTTCTGATAAGCTCTTTTTTGCCCATCAACTGCTGAATTTCAAGGATTTGTTTGAACCGAGGCATCTCTTAAACCGTCAATCAATGCTGTTGACATAGATGCTCTTCCTGAATTAATAAGAATAACTAACTTCAATCAACAGGCAGATAGGACTTTGCCAAATTTTCCTCTTCCCGTTTGTAGCCTTAACAATAGATCAATTAGTTTAGGAAAATTTCACTTAAGCTTTAATTAAAACTAACTTCGTTGCAATAGCCATTAGAGGATAAGAAGTGAAACAAGTCAAAAATAGTTGCCTTGGAAAACCTCGATGAGGAACCTTACGCATCAATTGTGTGTTATCCAAGAACAAATCCCACAGAAATCTATAATCGAATAGATGAAATGCGACAACATGGGGTTACATCAATTGAATTTGTGGGGAAAACCAATGCTTCCAACATTCCTGTACTTGGCAAAGGTTACGTTGGAGTAGTCGTAGTTGCGAATGTGAAGGACCAAAAGGTGGCTTTGAAAATGCGTCGAATTGATGCTGACCGCCTAAACTTTGGACATGAAGCTGAAATGCTCCAGAAAGCCAACGCAATCGGTGTTGGCCCAAAATTTATTGCTGTAAGCACACAATTTTCTTCTATCCCAACTTATTGACGGTGATTTACTTGAGGATTGGCTACAAACTCCAAGAGAAAAATCTCTTATCCGTAAGGTTTTAGTTGACATTCTGGAGCAATGCTGGAGTCTAGATCAAGCTGGCTTAGACCATGGAGAACTCAGCAAAGCACCTAAACACTTGCTCGTGGACAAGATGGATAAACCTTTCATTGTTGATTTTGAAACTGCAAGCATAGTGCGGAAAGTCATTAATGTTACTTCTGTTTGTCAGTTTCTTTTTATGGGAAACAGCAGAGCAGCAAAAATTTTGGATGAAGTTTTCGGCAGGAAAAACAGGTTCTCATTAATTTCTGGTTTGAAAAAATTTAAGAACAATACAAATAGAGAGAATTTTGAAGACTTACTTGAATTGTGCCTTTCATAAGTAATGCTGTATTTTAGGCTACGATATCTTGAAGTCTTTTTTGCTTAATAGCTTCTTTGAATTCCATTGCTATTCGTCTGCCCATGTACATGTTCTCGCCGTATTTCAGATAAGCGTATGGTGAAGTTCCGATTCCGACGTTGGTTCCTGCAACGATGCGAGCGCTAATTTCGAAAGTGTAAATTTTTGCTTCGTCGGTTATTACAGTTTCAAGGCAGAAGGGTCCAATGATTCCAGGAGGCGCAAGTTCAAGTGCTTTTTTGTGAACGTTTTCGCCCATACGCATGATTTCAGGCAGCAACGATTCGCGAAGCACGATTGGGAAGTTGCCGATTACGGTGTAAGTGGGGTTTATGTCGATTTCGAGCTGTTGGCACGCGGGGATTTTGCCAATCGAGTCCACGGCGGATTCGTATCGTCGGTCAACGCAGAGCATTTCCACGTCATCGTTTATGATTGAGCTAAAGTAGCTTGGGTAAACGTTGACGCCCAATGCGTACTCTTGCAGGTGAATGCTTGGCAAATCGTCCTTTGTGAGCATGCCTCGTTTGACCATTTCGTTGAATTGTTTATAGAAGTTTTTAGGTGAGTTGGCGAGGAAGTATCCTCTGCCGCCTTTGGCGCCCTGCAGTTTAGCGATAATTAGGCGGTCGATGTCTTCTGGCGTCTTGAATGTTGCGGGTAGTCTGAGTCCGGCTTGGCGTAGCCATTCTTCTTGGGATTTGCGGTTTGCTTCCCAATGGAGCAGTTGGCGATTGCCAAACATGGGCACCAAAAGGCTGTCAGTTAACTCTTCTGTGCTAAGGTACGCGGTGAATGAGCCATGGGGAATCAAAACCACGTTGAGCTTGCGGAGTCGCTCCTGCATTTTTTCGCTCAGTAACTCTGTGAAGTCTTTAACGATGATTAATTCGTCAACCAGCGGATACTTCTGGTACATTATCGCATCTTTTTCTTTGCAGATACAAACAGTTCGGAACCCTTCTTCTTTGGCACCCTTGAAAATGTTAAGCGAACTATGAGAGCCCAAGGTGCCGATGGCAAGTCTTGCTTTGGTCATATTTACCGATGATTTTGCCGATGTCTGTCGCCTGTTATCATGTTACCACTTCAGCGAGTCTGTGTTTCCTGACTGCACGTTTTATCTCCATTGCTACGCGTTTGCCTGGACCTACCTCGACGCCGTACTTGTATTTCATGTAGGGCGAAGTTGGTTCAACACAGGGGCAACCTGGAACACGGGGGCTGACGTCGAAAACGCGGAATTCTAAGTCTTTGGTTATTGCACCTTGGAGTGCAAATAGACCAATCATGCCTGGCGGGAACTCTTTTTTGCAGATAGCTACGAATCGTTCTGCTGCTTCAAAGATTTTTTCAAGTTGACTCTCTCTCATGGTTGCGCCCATATGCCCGATTTCGATGTTCTGTGAGTGGTATGTTTAGTTCGAGTTGTTCTTTGGCCGGTAGATCAAGGACGCCATCGAGGTCAGTCTGGATTCGTCTATCGAAGCCAAGCAGGTCGATGTCGTCAGTTAAGGGTGACCAGAAATAGTTTGCGTTGAATTTGGCGCCTATAACGTACTCTTCAATAACAGATTGGTTGAGAGCTTCACGTGTTATGATGCCTGCTTTTATGCGTTTTTGGGCTTCCCGCTCATACTCCTCAGGCGTTGAAGCATAGAAGAATGCGCGTTCAATAGCTCGTCCTTTCTCAGCGACTTTCACGATAACTGGACAATCGATCTCGGCCGGTGATTTGAAGGCTTTGGGAAGTTTTATGCCTGCTTCTTTTAGGAGCCAGAGCTGGTTTTTTGGGGCGGTGCGTTCTTCGGTTTTTAGAAGGTACCTGTTGCCCATGAGGGGAACGGCAAATTTCTGTTCTATAGCTTCGTAACCTGCATAAACGCTAAACGAGCGGTTGGGAACAAAGACAGTGTTTAGGTCAGTTAGTTGCTTTACTACCTCAGGAGTTGTTATATCCGAGAATTTGTCTAAGAAAATGAATTTGTCAAAGATGTTTCGGTAGTATCGAGCATAGGTTTTTTCTCTTCCATTTTGGCAAACAACAACAGTTTTGAAGCCTTCCTGTTTAGCCCCTGAAGCAATTTCCAGCGCCGAATGCGAACCTAAGACGCCTATATAGATTTTCTTCTTGGTTATAATCGGCTAAGGTTTGTTTTATTTTGTCTTGCATCATGCTTTTTCACCCATAAAGTCCTTGTAAGTCGTTAATTACTTTTGCAAGCTTTGGAGTATCAAACAGTTTAATGTTTGTCATCTCGTTCGCAACTGCCATGTACATTTGGCTGATGATTGTTTTAAGTTTGGGGTCAAGTTTAGGCGGCTGCGACTTGCAGAGAGACTTCCAATCTTGAACTCCCCTTGGCTTCCGCATCTTTCTTAGCCTGCTCCAAATCGTTGTACCAACCAGTTTTCTTGTAGAATTGCCGAGCAACCTCTTTGCTGACGTGTACTCCACCATAAGTAAATCGGCATTCGTCTAAAGTGCCTAAAACATCCACAAGAATAAGTTTTCTTTTTTCATCGAATGCCAATTCGATTTTGCCATCCTCATTCTTCAATCCAGCATTTGAGGCAGCCTTCGTTATTGTTTCATCTGCTTTCAGAAGAACAGTTTTGATATCGGCAAGTTCTGAGTCGGTTAAGCCTGCGATTTTCTGCGCCTCTGTCCATGTGACGTAGCGGTCGGTTTCCTCCAGTTTTGTGCTGACGTCAAAGATTGGTTTAGAAAGGGTTTCGCCTGGTTTGGGCTGGTGGTCTAAGCCGAGGTCTTTTAGGGTAACTTTACCCTGTGCCAACCGTTTGAATACTGATGATCCATTCGGGTAAACCGTTTCGATAAATTATTTCGAGCGGGATAAGACAGTTTTTGAGCGCAGAAGTGTACATGCTGTAATCATGAATTATTTTGCCATTGGCCACGGTTGTTTTGGGTCTGTAAACATTAACCAGAGCAACTTCCATTGATGCTTGAGGGCGCCTTGAGCTCAGCAACTTTGACGGCTTTGACCTTTCTCGTTAACCAAGCCTTTGTAATGGGTCTTAACACCTACCTTCTCAAGTTGCTCAAAACAGTAAGCACCCATAAGACATAAGGCTGCACCTTTTCCTTCGATATGATCCGGCATTTCTCCCCAATCAAAAACGCTGTAGCGATCAGAAAACAGGAATCTGCCTGTGCCCATCTGCGGTTTGGGTTGGTTTCTGGATTACTTGTAAGTCTTTTACGCTGCCCATCTTGGTTGCCTCAAATTGTTTGTTAATTATTGTTTTTGTGCTTATATCGCTTTATCTAACATTCATTTTAAAAACAAAATGAGATTATACAGTATTAAGTATTACAAGCCTATTTGGATGAAATAGTGTGCATAATTTAAAGCTAGTTAAAATTCTTATTTTTTCTATGGAAGCCGTCAACTCGTCCAGCTAATCGTCAACAAAAGAATAATTCCTAAAGCTGAAAACCATGCTGTTGAATAGTCAACTATTTTTTAGTTAACACCATTTTTCAGTTTCAGTTCAGCATTATTCTTGGGTCTTTGCTTGTTCTTTGGAAAAGTCTGTGAGGTCCCCCAATGCTCATGAAACGGTTTCAGTAAATTTCAGATATCGCTGAGTATCAAGATTAAAGTGCCTCTGATATACTTGGAATTTATATTTGATTTAGTGGCTGAAACTTACTCGTGAAATATACCTGTAAAAAGTTAAAAAATCTGTGCTTAAGGTGGGGTAAGCATTATTCGCTATTTTTTCATCCATTAAAATGTTAAAAAGGTTACTTTAGTTTTCTAACTAATTCATTGGCTTTGTTGAGTTCTTTGCGTTTGCCCTCTTGGTAACTCTTCACATTGACCGATATATCTTTGTCTTCAAGTGCCAGAATTTTTGCGGTTGCTATAGCTGCACCTTCTGGTTCAATGGTTACGACACTGCCAATGCCGCTGGGAACTCGAAGTGAAGAATAGATGTCTGTTCCACCGAATTTTTCGCTATATGGTGGACAAGCGATGACGGGTTTTTTGGTGTTCCCGTCTATGAATGCGCTAAGTGCGTTGGAACGGCCTGCTACAGTAACGAAAACTACTTTTTCAGTCTCGAATTCTTTGATTATTTCAAGTACTTTCTCTGGAGTCTTATGGGCTGAAGCCACCCGAAACTCATAGTCTACGCCTAGAAGTTTGAGGAATTTCGCGATTTCTCGGGAAAAATCTAAATCTCTCTCAGAACCCATAATTATAACTGCTTTTCCAGCCAAGCCAATCACAACAATTCTAACTTAAAACTGGCAGCTTAATATAAAAGTTACCAACCACAATACGATTCATTCTAAACCGCCTATTTGATATTGAGTTCGATTTTTATGACATAACAAACAAGAGAGCTAAGTTACTTAGTCAACTTGGATAAAAGAAAGTTCAGTATCAACTTACTATGTATTCAGAAGAAAAGAAGCTAACCAAGCAACTCAAGAAACAACGTAGCCATTTGCTTGACAGTTGTTTCAACTTCAGGGCTTAAACCCTCCCCAAACTCCATGCATTTCGGTTCAATAAGTAACAAGCCCATTTTGGCACCTGTTGCTTGTTTTATGTAATCACAGAAAATCTTCAAAGGCAGAATGTGAGTTGTTATCGGCGGAAAATCAACAATTCTTTCAACATCTACTAAACTTACTTCCCCTGGTTTTAATCCCATAAAAGCGGCATCGACTAACAAAACGTGTGTTGGATTGAACTCTTCAATATCAAGCAGATAACCCTCAGGAACTGTTTCACACTCTAAAAGACAAACGTTCGTGGAAAGTTTCCCTTGTAGGTTTTCAACAATTTTTAAACCAACACAATCGTCTTGGCGAATGGCGTTACCAATACCTGCGATAACTACTTTCTTTTTACTAACAAACCAGTTCTCTAATTTTTTTTCAATTGTATCAGCCATGGATGCACCAAAAAGAATTCAATATTAGCTTGCTAGTTGGCTACGATTGTTTTGCACCATTCAATGATTTGTTTTTCAGCGTTTTCTTTATTTTTTAAGGGATTAATTATTAAGAGTTCTCCAACCCAAGTAGAATTCGGCACCAGCATCTTGGTTTCTTCGACAGCTTGTGATTTTCTTTGTCCCTTTGTGAAGAAAGCAGCCACTTTTTTTCCAGAGAGATTGTCCTTCTTAAGATATGTGTTGATTGCAGGTGATGGTTTTCCAGCCCAAACTGGTGTTCCAAAAATTACCAATTCATAGTCACTCGGTTTTTTTGTGGTTGGGGATATTTTGGTTTCTTTGCCTTGTCGAGCGTCTTTTCCACCAATTAAGAAGCCAAATGGACCACTCCGCTTCTTGAGGTCAACAACTTCCTCGACGTCCGCACCAATTTCGGCTGCGATTGTTTCTGCGACAAAACGAGCGTTACCAGTCCTTGTATAATAAACAATTAGACTCTTCAAGTGCAATCCCTATACAGTCTTGTATTCGACCATATTAACATATAAGATTTACTTTGAGAAAAACAAAAATAGAAATTAGGTAGAAGACTTGAACCTAACTATCGGCTAACTGAGCTGACTAATTGTTTTTGGGCGTTGAAGACTTCAACTGTTAAAGGCATCTCTCCAATAGCAGCATGCGTAGCACAGCCAAAACACGGATCATAAGCACGAAACGCCATCTCAACCCTATTTAGAATGCCCTCATCAACCTTGCCACCGTGGATTAAGCCTTTTGCTGCATCACGTATACTCATGCAAATAGCAGGATAATTATTAGTCGTTGCAACAATCAAATTCACATCTTTAACAAGAGCATCCTTATCAAGAGTATAGTGATGAATAAGAGTACCACGTGCAGCCTCAACAATACCAACACCCTCACCAGGCACACCAGGCACATTACGAACATCCAAACTAGTAATTTCAGGATCCCCAACCAACTCCACCGCCCTCTCCGTCGCATAAAGCAACTCAATTAGTCTAGCCCAATGAAACGCCAAAGTACTATGAACCGGTTTACCGCCAAGCGTCTTATACATAACCTCATATTCTGCCTGAGCAAGCGGAGTAGCCATACCATCAGAAACATTCAAACGAGCAAGAGGACCAACACGGTAAACACCACTATCAACCCCAGCAACCTGCCCCCTCCAACCAACCGCCTTAAGAAACGGAAACTTACTATAAGTCCACTCCTCAACATGCTCACCAATATGAACCAAATAATCTTTAGAGTCAAACTTAACAAACTCCCTACCAGAAGGGTCAACAACACGGATTTTACCATCATAAAAGTTAACTTTGTTATCCTTGTCAACCATACCCATATAATAAGTCGGCATCGTATAAGCTGGACTTTTAATCATCTCAACATATTTAGTATTACCCAAAACTATATCATGAAAAATCTTAAGGGTAAACTTGGCAAAATCAACACAGGAAACAGCCATCTTTTCAATTTCTTGCCTGTTCTCCTCGCTTAGCGCCTTAGAAATTCCCCCAGGCAACCCACAAACAGGATGAGTAGCTTTCCCACCGAGTATTTCAGTTATTTTCTGACCATACGCACGGTGCTTAATAACTTCCCCAGCAATAGGCAAACCCACCTTCTCAATAACACCCAAAATATTACGTTTTTCCGCCGGCGCATCAGGCCCAACAATAAAGTCTGGACCGCCCAAAAAATAAAAATGCAAAGTATGATCATAAATAAAGTAAGCAGCATACATCAATTCACGAAGCTTCTTAGCAGCCAAAGTAGGCTCAACATCAAACGCAGCATCCAAAGCTTTAGCAGCAGCAAAATGATGCGCAACAGGACAAACACCGCAGATTCGGGTCGTGAGTTGAGGCATAAGCTCAGCACGTCTACCAACACAGAACTTCTCAAAACCTCTCAATTCAGGAATCTTAAGGTACGCGTTTTCTACTTCACCTTGATCGTTCAAAAATATAGATACGTTCCCATGTCCTTCAAGACGAGTTATTGGATCTATCACTATTTCTTTCATTATTGCATCACCTTTCTTTTCAAAATCGAAGCCGGCAAACTATACATATAGACTGTGCCAACTGGATCTTTCACTTGACTAATTAAAGTTTCAATTTCTTCTTCAGTATACCTATCTTTTCCTTCTACACCATTGTAGCCCAGAATTGATGCTAAAGCAGTTATCATAGCTGCTCCTTGCTCAGGAACGTTAGGCGCCGCCCCACCACAACCAGTACAGGGCATATCAACGTTTAAACATTGAGCGCCACAACCACTTCTAGTTGCCATACCCATGCAGATTATGCCTTGTTCCATGAGACATTTCTCCGGTTCAGGAACTTTCTCATAAACACGATAGATTCTATCAATTTTTTTGTTATCACGTTTTCTGGGGCATTCATCACATACTGCTTTGAGGGGTGCAAGTACTGAGCCTTTTGGCGGCAGTTTATTGCTTGCAATTGCATCAACAGCAGCTGCTATTAGTTTAACAGGAGGAGGACAACCTGGAAGAAAATAGTCAACATCAACAGTTTGAGCAAGGGTTTTTACTGTGTCATAGAATTCGGGGATGTTCAAAGTGCCTTCTTTTACTTGAGTTAGAGTTTTAGGCGTAGTCCCCTGCGGATTGATGTTTGATTTATCTTTTATGTAAACTTGATCAAAAATTTCTTTTTTATTATTTAAATTCGCTAACCCTGGAATACAACCTTCATGAGCACATGAACCAAAAGCAACCAAAGTTTTAGATTTTGCTCTAAGCACCTTAGCCATATGTTCTTGTTCTGAGTTGCGAATAGAACCATTAAAGAAAGTAATGTCGATGTGTTTGTCTGGTAGTGCTTCAACATCTTTGTATTTAACATCTATCGCGACCGGCCAAAAGACTATGTCAGCTATTTTTACAACATCAAGGATTTTCTCGTTCAAGTCTAAGACGGCGATTTCGCAACCGCCACAACTTGCAGCCCAATAGAAGGCTATTTTTAATTTTTCAGTCACGGTTTGTTTGCTCCTTGGTTCAATTGTTTTAATAGGTTTGATGCATTTACTCGAAGTTCATTAAACGCCAACTCTTCAGGCGTCATACCCATTGCTAAACCGAGCAGTTGTGGGTAATGAAGTATTGGAATACCATAGGTCTCATTAAACAGTTTTTCTATGCGTAACTCGTTTGTATCATACATAATATGGCAGAATGGGCAAATGGTGATTAATGCTTGGGCTTCAACTTGTTTAACATGGGTCAGTTTGTCTCTTGCCAATGCCAAAGCAACTTTGTCGCTTACACCAACGCTGGGTGCACCACAGCATTCTGTTTCGTCGATGTAATCTAGACATGTTGCACCTGTTGCTTCGATTAGTGTTTTTAGGGTTTGTGGATCTTCTGGGTCGTCAAAACCAATAATTTCTTTGGGTCTCAGAATATGGCAGCCATTGTGTTCAGCAACCTTCAAACCTGTCAAGGGTTTAATGACTGATGCTTTAATTTTCTCATATCCAACATCTTCCCTTAAAAGCTGCAAAAGATGTTTCGCTTCAATATTTCCTTTGAATTCCATGCCTGCTTCTTTGAGGTGACTATTGATTTGTTCTTTGAGGGATTTGTCTTCTTTTAGAGCTTTGTTAACTTTCTTCAAAGTTCCAGCACAACCAGGACAAAGGGTAAGAATATTTAGTCCTTGTTGTTCAGCTAATGCTAAGTTCTTTGCAGCTAAAATCAGCATGGTTTCGTGGCTTACAGGATCAAGAGGTAAACCGCAACAGTTGAATTCGGGCATTTCGACAAGTTCAACGCCGAGTTTAGTGAGAACTTTGCGAGATGAAATTTCATAAGACGAAACACGATACGGAATAGCGCATCCTAAGAAATATCAGATATTTATTGCCCACTTGGTTTTTCTCCGACAGGTTTCTGGATTTTCTCGATAAATTTTACTCCCCTTAATGCTTTGGAGACTTTTTCCGGGTTGCCTTTTGGCAAGGGTGGGAGCCCTTGGGATTCGCGTTTTTTAACTCTGAGTTCAGGAATTTTGAATGCGTATCCTGATTCGAGAAGGCTTGCGGCTTGGTCTTTGAATACTTGTGGGAAACAGCCTTTTTCTGCGGCTAAATTGCGGAATGCACGAATGACGTTTGCAACTTCGATGTCTTGTGGGCACCGATCAGTGCAGGTATAACAGGCAGAGCAAAGCCATAAGGTGTCACTGTTTAATACGCGATCTTTTAAGCCTATTAGCGCCATTTGAATAAGTGTTCTAGGTCGGTAACTATCGCTGAATCGAGCAACTGGGCAATCTGAGGTACATGTTCCGCACTGAAAACATTTCAGAATTTTTTCGCTTCCATGAATTTTTATGAGTTCATACTTGAATTTTGGGTCTAATTCGGAAGCTTTTATGGGTTGGTCTTTACTTTGAATGGGGGTTGTTGCTACCTCAGACATTAGTTTAACCTTGACATTTTATTTTCCACAGCACAGTATGTGCTTAAAGTCAGAAAAGTCCATATCCACTAATAAAGTTTCAGTCAAATCTTGAATAATTCTTCCTTGTTTTTTATGAAAAAACAAACAAGGTGAAAAGTGATGAAATTGAAAATTTAGAGCACCAAAATCAACATTGAAAATACGGGTTTCTATGGGAGAATTTCTCGTCCCCATATATAAAAAAGATTCAGAGTTTAATCTAAAATTAAATTAAAGAAACAAAAAGTTGGGTTATTCTCTGCATTGCCTAAGGGTGTGCAATTCATCAATAGTTTTGTTCAAAATCGCCTTATCTGTAATGGAATCAACAGCAGAAACTGGCAAGCAAACCAAAACTTTTCCAAGATACGGATGTTTAAAACCCAGTTTTTTTGATGCTTCATCGCTTAAAGCGACAAACAGATTGATTATTTGCCAATTGCTCATGTCCAATTCTGCGCTCTGCACTTCACCTAACAAAAAACTGTCTGAAGTGAAAGCTTGTTTCCAAAATAATCGTGTAATTTCAACCATAAAAAACCTCTAATAGTAAATATCAAACGCTTCTTTATATCTGTTCTTTTAAAGGCGGCTATGAAAAGTTATTTTAATTTCCAATAAGATAGTTCCTTTGGTGTTTTATTGTCGTCTTCTGAAAAACAAACCAAACTCAAACAACTTACCCCTGAAGAACAACAGATTATTGTTAACAAAGGCACAGAAATGCCCTTCACAGGCAAATATTATGCGTTTTGGGAAAAAGGCACCTATGTTTGTAAACGTTGCGGCGCAAGACTTTTCCGTTCTGAGAATAAGTTTGAAGCAAGCTGTGGATGGCCAAGTTTTGACGACGAAATTTTGGGGGCAGTAAAAAGAGTGCTTGATTCAGATGGAAAGCGGACAGAAATACAATGCGTCAATTGCGGTGCGCACCTTGGACACGTGTTCATAGGTGAACATTTTACCAAAAAAGATACTCGTCACTGTGTTAATTCGATGTCGATGGATTTTGTTCCTGATAAAACCTCCTAGTTTAGCGCGAAAGAGTTATAGACGACTTAGCCCAAGTTGGCAGTGGACGAGCGGTTCAGTGTGGTTGAGTTATTCGGAGTTTCTCTACCTCTTACTACGATAATTGGAATAATAGTAATCGCCATAATAGCCGTAACATTAGAAAGATTACTTAGCCGACATCTATCACATTTTGCAAAACGCGTCAAGCTTGAACCCAGCACTGGAAACAACTTAGTCCTAACATTTAGAATTCTAATTTTAATATTCGCTGTTTTATCCATAAGCAGTTTGGGCGGAGTACAAGCCGAATGGTTGCTGTCAGTTTCCGCAATAGGAGGAGCCGCGGTGGGTTTTGCGTCACAAAAAACCCTGGGCAACTTTATCGCTGGACTCTTTCTTTTAGCAGCACATCCTTTCAAAGTAGGTGATTACGTAAAAATCGGTACAGTTGAGGGCATCGTTCAAGAGATAACCATGAATTACACTAAAGTGTTAACTTCAGGTAACAACATAATTTCAGTAACCAATCTCCAAATTTTAGACAGAGATATAACTAACTACCTCTACGAAAACTCAAAAAACTACAGTCGCTACTGTTACACTTTTGAAATTGGGTTTGACCATAGCGTTTCAACTGAAAAACTAAATCAATTTTTTAACCAAATTTTTGATACTTACTCACTGGTGCTACCCAAAAGGCCAGCCTTTATGCTAATTCGCTCAGGCGCCCTTGAAAGAGTGTATTTGGTTTTCCTCTACGTTGACAAACCCCAGGAAATCTTTACGCTAAGACCGAGAATCGCCGATGAATTGTTCCTACGTTGGGATGAAGAAAGAGCAAAATTAAAGAAATAAATGTACAACTCAATAACTTGGGATGGTTAAATGGCAAATAAAAAAACGGAGCTAAAAGCACAAGCATCAAACCTTTTGAGCTTAATTAATTATCAAGAAGACTCAGTTATTAGTCGCACATTAATCGACAAGAAAACTGGAACCGTAACGTTATTTGCGTTTGATATAAACCAGGGGTTAAGCGAACACACAGCGCCCTACGACGCAATGGTTTATGTGATAGATGGCGAAGTTGAAATTACGATATCAGGAAAACCTATAACTCTAAAGCTGGGTGAAACAACGATTATGCCTGCCAACGAACCACACGCTTTAGCAGCGAAAACAAAGTCCAAAATGCTTTTAGTGATGATTAAATCCTAAAGCGGTCTGCCCCAAATATCAACAAAACAATAACCTTCAAGCAGTTTCTTTAGCGGCACCTTCGGTTTCTCAGCTGGATACCCAATAGCAACAAACGCTTGGGGTTCTACATCATCTGGGATTTTTAAGATTTTTCTTACGGTTTCCTTGCAAAACGCTGGTGCACAGAACCAGCAAGCGCCCAAACCTTTCGCGTGGGTCGCCAAAAGTAGATTTTGGAGGGCTGCACCGAAACTTTGCACTGCTAAATCTCGTTCACACATCTGCCTATCAGAATCTGGAAATTTCCGGAGGTCAACCACGGTTAAACATGCTGAAATGAGCACTGGTGCAGTTGCGAACCGTTCAACACGCTCTACACGTTTGTCTGATTCAACCATTATTCCGTCTTTTTGCAAGTCTTTTGCCCATGCATCAGCCATAGCATCTGCCAACCTTCGCTTAACTATGGCATCTTGTAAAATTATGAATCTCCAAGGTTGAGAATTATGGGCAGAAGGCGCACAGCCTGCAGCCTTCAAAACCTCCAAAATAACCTCTTTTCTAACTGACCTAGGCAAGTATTTTCGTATACTACGACGTTGCTTGACAATATCAAAGAGATCTGTCATGTATGATTGTATAGAGCTTTGTGTTTTTATTCCTTTTACTCGTTATTGGGCTGCAAAATTACTTTCAACGATTGACCCGCTTCAGCCATCAACCTGAAACCTTCTTGCGCCTCACGCAAACTAAGTCTGTGAGTAATCATATTCTTAACGTTCAATTGTCCCATCGCCAAAACCTTCAAAGAGTCTTCCAGGTCATTTGGGGCCGCACCGTAGCTGGTGCGCATTGTAATTTCGTTTCGCCAAAACTGGTTAATAGGTACAGAAAGCTTCACGGTTGGGTCTGGCACTGCGAAGAACAGGATAGTCCCGCCGCTCTCAACGCAATCCATAGCAGATATTGCCGCAGAGGTTGCGCCTGTAGAGACAAATACTTGGTCAGCTAAATGTCCATCGTTTATTTCTTTGATAGCTTGGGGAAGATTGTCTCTTGCGTTTAGGACGTGGTGTGCGCCGAATTTTTTGGCAAGCTCTAGCCTGTAGGGGTTAATGTCAGCTACAATGATGTTTTTTATCCCTTTGAATTTAGCAAGTTGAGCGTGCAGTATTCCTGAGATGCCGCTTCCGATGATGAGTAATGTGTCATCTTTTTGCAGGTTTGCCAACCTTTGACCCCTTGATACGCATGCTAAGGGCTCAACGAAGGTTCCTTCCTCAAAACTCATTGAGCCTGGCAGTTTGTAGATACCGTATTGGACGTTGATTTTTGGAATTAGGATGTATTGTGCAAATCCGCCTGGATAATAGTTGGTTGTGTGTAATGTGTGGCAGGCTGTGTGGTTTCTTCTTAGGCAATATCGACATTGGTTGCATGGGACGTGGTGTGATACGAAGACGCGGTCCCCGACTTTGATGTTTTTGACTTGGCTGCCGACTTTGCTTATGATGCCTGTGGCTTCATGTCCTAGCACTCGCGGAGCCTTAGGAATACGATACCATTCCAAAACGTCGCTGCCGCAGATGCCGCTTGCCATTACCTTGAGCAATGCTTCATCTTCACCGATACTTGGAACAGGGATTTCTTCTAAACGAACGTCATGGTTGTTATAGTAAAAGGCGGCAAGCATGCTTTGTCACCAAAAAGAAAGGGTAGTTAGGCTTTACCTGCTATTACTTGTTTGTAGAGGTCGTCGGCTTCTTGAGGAGTGAAACCTTTGTGAATTATTGCTTGTATTGCACGGATTGCTGCAACTGGATGTTCTGTTTGCCAAATATTTCGTCCCAAATTGACACCGATTGCCCCCTTTTGTAGGCCATCGTAAACGAAATCGAAAACTTCTTTCTGGGTCTCGGATTTGGGACCTCCTGCAATTACTATGGGCACTGGACATCCATCAACGACTTTTTCAAAGTTTTCTCTGCAATAGTAGGTTTTGACTACTCGAGCTCCAATTTCTGCTGCAATACGGGCAGCCAGGGCTAAGTATCGTGCTTCTCGTTTTTCAAGTTCTTTTCCAACTGCGCAAACTGCCATGACGGGTACACCATATTCTTCGCATTCGTCTACAAGTTTGGCCAGGTTGCTTAAGCTTTTGTTTTCGTATTTGGTTCCGACAAAAACTGACATGGAAACTGCTGAAGCGTTTAACCTCAGGATTTCTTGGACTGATGTGACAACGCTTTCGTTGGCTAAGTCTTCACCGACCACCGACACACCACCTGAAACCCGCATGATAATTGGTTTCTCGATTGCTGTGTCAATGCAGTTGCGTAAAACGCCGCGGGTTAACATGAGACCGTCGGCGTATTGGATAATTGGTTTAATGGTTTCTTCTGGATGCTCAAGACCGTGTGTTGGACCTTGAAAATATCCGTGGTCAATAGGTAAAAAGAGGGCTTTGCCATCTTTCTGGATAAGTCTACTTAACCGGTTCTTCATTCCCCAATCCATAATCATTACTCCGTGGAAGCTTTTGGTTTTAGAATTAAATAACTCTTTCTAAGAAAAGAGAAAAAATGCGGGTGATATTTTATGGTAATCGTTTAATAGCTAAAAAAAGAGAAAACATTGTTGTTGATTAGTGACTAAGCCTAGTATCATCATAAACGTAATTTTGGAACGCCTATAGACGGGTTTAAGTGAAACACTTTTTTTGAGCAATCGTTTTCATAGTTCTGCAATGCTTTTTTTCAAATGTTATTGAATATTCACCATGCTTGCCCTACTGAAGCTATCATTCTCGCTGCAGTGCTTAAGTCCATCTTCCAAATGTTCAGAACCATATCATAAATCGTTGGATCTTCCCAGTCGATATTGTAAAATCTTCGCAGATATTCAGCCTGGGCTTTGTCATTGTATTCAATCAACTTTAGAGCAGCCTCTTTACTCAAGCCTCTACTTTTCATGATCCTTTTAAGCCTAACCGCTGTAGGAGCAACAATCCTCACGTGAAGCACAGCTACTTTATCCTTTAATATTGCTTGCCCACCACGTCCTACAATAACTGTTTCCCCTCTACTAGCCAAACTGTTAATTACCATTTGAATTGCAGAGAGACAGGCCTCCTCGTCGAGAACTTTCCTTATTTGCAAATTGTTTTTCAAGGCATAAGATATTGCAGGAGGGTTTTTGCGAAGCAAAATTTTATCCACTAACCCCTTAACCTTGTAGGTATCCTCAGAAAAGTCTGCAATATCTTCCTCACAAACACCAAGGCTTTTGGCAACACTTAACATTAAACTCTTATCGAAGTAAGCATAACCAAGAATCTTGCAGACCTTCAAGGCAATTTCGTCTCCTCCGCTACCTAACTGCCTCGAAATTGTAATAACCGTACGTGCGACCTTTGCTATTTGTTCCTCCGACGCTGTGTGTTCTAAGACTTTTTTTATTTCCTGATAATTTGGTTCAACAGCTGGATTATCAGAAACCCACTTGTATTCTATAATGCCGTTTTCGTCAAGGATGAAGATTGAGCGTTTAGCAATGGGGTAACAGCCATTTCCCCAGCAACAAGCAGCAGATCCACCTTCAGGTCCACTGAACTCTGGAACCACCAACCCGTATTCTTGGAAGACTTCGCGTTTGTAATCGCTCAGCACTGGGAAAGGTAATTTGTTTTTCTCAGCAAAATCTTTACTCAAGGAAGGGACTTTAATGTCTATTCCGACAATTTGAGCTTTAAGATTAATCAGCTGAGCCATAGAATCTCGAAAATCACACACCTCTTTAGTGCATGTTGAAGTGAAAGCTCCAACTAAGAAAACTAACAAGACTTTTTGTCCTAAAAACTCCTTTAAGCTTCTGGTTCTATTTTCTGTATCAGGTAAACTGAAATCTGGTGCCTTGTCTCCAACTTCAACTTTGTTCAACATAAAAATTAGTTCCTTCTAGAAGAAGGGCTGTTCTTGTATAAATTGTTAATGCAAAGCTGAAAGTGGAGGGTACTCTGTTACTTCAATTGCAGATACTGTGTTTTCTGTTTCTTTTCCGTACGGCTACGGCTATTTTGAAAATATTATGAATGTCTATGATTATTACAACGATGGTTAGTTGATTTAGAAAGTGAGAAGAAACGTAACTTTTGTTTTTAGATCAGGCACGATGAAAAATTTTTCAAACCTTTTCCTTTAAGGGTCGTACGATCAAATAACCTTTTTCAATGAGCCAATGGTGAAACTGCCATGTGGTGAATAGACAAGCACTGCCACATTTTTGGCGTGTCTGCTCGTATGCTGTGGAACCTTCAGTTTGTTTGTTGAGATCCAACTGCACTGAGCACTGGATGTCTTTGCAGAACTCTCTGCGTTTGTACTCAACGTAACCCTCAGGAATCATACTTCATCAATTGCCTAACTCCTACTTCTACAGATATTAATTCTTCGCACATAATAATCGACAACATAGATGAGAAGTTGTTGTTGCAATTGTTGTTGCAACTGCACTCTGCAAAACAGTTGCAACAATCAACCCATTAGGCACGTGATTTCCTTTGCACGAAGCCCCTTTTTCAATACACCACTTAAGGTTAACTTTTTTAATCCTTAAAACCTCAAGCCTTGTATGCCCAAGTATTATCTTTTGGGTGGTGAAAACACCCATAAAAGAGATGCAAAAGAAATAAATCAAAGAGCTTTTAACGATGCGGGAGAGTCGCCTAGAGTTCTTGTGTTTTCTTGGGCTAGAGCATCCTTTGACAGAACATATTCAAAGAGCCAATTGCTGTTTGATTATTTCAGAAGTTTAGGCGCCAGCACTGTAAATACAGTTGATTATTCTTGTACTGTTGAGGAGATTAAAGAAAGAATTTCTGAATCAGATCTTATTTATTTGACTGGTGGTGTGACCACAGTTTTGGTGGAGCGTCTAAAAAAACCGGGTATTTGCAGGCTGCTTACGGATTTTAGAGGAATTATTGTTGGCAGAAGTGCAGGTGCATTGGCGCTTTGCCGAAAATGTGTAATAACCTGCCGAAGAAAATCAGAAATCAAAGTGATCTATGGGTTGGGACTTGTGGATTTAACGCTTAAGGCGCATTACAAGTTGGGTAAGGATGAAAAATTAAGTGATTTATCGAATATTGAGGATATTTTTGCTGTGCCAAAAGACTCAGCTATTGTTTACGATTATGGAAAACTATCTTTCATAAATAATGTTTACCTGTTCCATAATGGCATGAGACAAACTCTAACTGAAAAACCGTTAAAACCTTAACCTCAGAAGCTGAGCCAAAGAAACGCGTGACAATAGAATTTTTTAGATGTCACTGACTGTTCTTTCTCCAAAAAACAGCGATAATAACTGTTGCAAACACCAGCACTAGAAGAACTACACCCAAAATGGAAAGTGGAATTCTAAATGTAGCTTCAGAATGCAAAACATTTGTTGAAGGCAGACCTCCTAAATATGCCGCTAAGAAAATGCCGACAAATATGATTCCGACACCTTGAGCGACAAATAAAAAGTTTGATATCCGTATATCGGTTAATCGCAAATAAAGGCCTCATTTATTATTCAGAGTGAATTCCTTATTTAACATTAACCCTTTCACGGTTCTGCAGTTTAGTGCACCTTCTAACCGCAAGTATAATATACAAACCAAATGAATTTATTTTAAATCATACTGGGTTGATTTTATGGCGAAACAGAAATTCTTCACCCCGTTAAAAGTAGGTTTGTTGATAGTTGTAATCTCGTATTTCCTATTTACTTTGCACGCCATGTTTACTCTATCATGGCTCGGTGAATGGGATCGTCTTGGAGGAGGCTCCTTTGGCACAATGATTCTTGTAGAAGACATTTCTGCAACTATTGGGCTTGTTTTTAGGTTTGCAGCCAGCATACTTGCCTTTGCAGCTGTTGTTTACTATCTCGCTAAAAAAAATATCTCAAAATCAACCGCCTACAAGGTGTTACGGTGGACTGTGGTTTTCGAGGGCATTTACTGGCTTGGATTAATTGCAACGGCAGGCTATACAGTTATAGGCTTTGGATATTTATTTTCGAGGAGCCCAACACTGTTTCTAGTGATAGATTCGTTGCTTCTGGGGGTCATTCCAACAATTGTTGAAGCCATTGTTCTCCCAGTCAGCCTCTATATTTTAGCATTCAAACTAAACCCAACTAAACCGATGAAGGCCGTAATTAAATGGGCGTCAATTACAGGCATGCTATATATTATGGTATTCTGGCTGGTCAACTCAAGCATTTGGGTAGGAGTAGTCCAAAATAAAGGAGTGGAATACTTAACTGCTCACCCCGAACATTTGGTAAGCTTCATCGTAACAGTTTTCGGGTTGGCAGCATTAACTATTTACACGGCATACTTTGCCAAGAAGTCTAGCGGAAAAGAAACTCTGCAAGAACTCAAATGGGAAACAATCGGAGCCATAACCTTAGCGCTCGGCATATTTTACTTGTGGAACTATTTTAGCTGGGTCTTCTTTGCAGGTGACACATGGAATAATTGGTATGCATGGTTCCTTGGGCACAACATGGACCTGTGGATGCTGGCGCTGCCTCTGGTTGGCTTGCCTTTGCTCTTTTACACACAGCCCAAACAAACATCAACGTCTGATAGCCAGCGTTGATCTGGGAAAGATCGCCCGATAGTTAATTTTTCACCATTCTATGGGAAACAAAAGAGATTGAAAGAAAGAAGTTAGTTCTTCTTTTCTAACTTGACTATGTACACTTCTTTGTTGCGTACCCTGAGTGCTACGTTGAATTTTCTGTCTGGTAGTCGGTTGAATTTTTTTACTCTAAAGGTAAATGGTGCGTACATTGAACGTACGGTTTTGCCTTCTACTTCAAGTTTGAACATTTTTTCAGGGCTATCAATTACTTGTTTGAAGACTACATCATATTCAGGTATTTTGGCGATTTTTCTGCCTTCCGGGATTTCTTTGACTGGAGTTGCTTTTGCTATTATATGCTTGTTTATATTTTTCTCTTGCTTTGACATCTGTTTCACACTATATATGCTGTAGTCTCACTATATAACACTATCATCATCATAGTTAAAATAATAATGGTTAAGTCAAAATAATATCATATTAGATACATACACTTATGTTGCAAAATTGATAATTATTCTTATTCGCCTCGGGTATCATTACGATTACATTCTGCTTTTGGACGATACTCCACTTTTTTATGGCGTTCCTTAAAATGCTTCTCGCATTCTTTTACACGCACAAGCATCCACTCGTTTTCTTCATACACGCATCCACAAAGCAAAGTTTTAGTGGTCAAGATTACTGCCTTCAAATAAAGTGGTTTTTATCAATCAATATATCAGTAATCAATCACTCATAATGATTTCTCTCAAAATTAACCTCCCAAATATGGACTTTTTATACAGCTTTGTCTAAAAGAAGCTTTAATCATCTTTGTTTAAAAGAGTAACATTTTAGAGTATGTATTGGTTTCTTGTTTGCTTGTAGTGTCGAAATATGAGCGTAATGAGTAGAAAAAATAAAAATACACAGATTGAACAAAAAAAGAAGCAAGAACGAGAAAAAGAAGCCAAAAAGAAAGCATTGAAAAATCAACTTCCACCTAAAGGAAAAAAGAAATAAGCCCCTTAATCTTTAGCTGGAAATTACCAATCGTTTCATTCACTTATTTGCTCTTTCTTTGCTGTTTTTTCAATGTCTCGATAAAGATCCGGTTCTGATTCGGAGACAACATCTAAATCAAATCCTATAACACTTTTAAGGCTTGGAACTTTAACCAATCTTGATTCGCGGGTTAGAGGCATATAATCCACGGTTATTTTCTTGAATGTTTGTAGAAGTTTTTCGCCCGAAGACCACAATTCATACATTTCCACTTTAATGGTATGATTACCCGTAGGCGTCCCTTTCATATCCAGCACCGGAAAAAACTCGAATTCATCTTTTGCCAGAGGACTTTTAGGAATAATTATTAAAAATGATTTAATTTGTTGGTCGTCAAAACATAAATCCAATTTCAACTTTGAAAACGAGTCTCTCGGAGGGATACAAAGCAAAACCGACCCTAAGTTCTAACTCATCCTCTTTAGTCAAGGTTTTGATTTCAGTTATAACTATACGTTTTGCGTTAATTGACGCATGTATTTGGATGGTTTTGTCTTTGGCGTTAGGCAGACTGTAAAGAGTCAACTGTTTTGGCAATTTTGGTTCTTTCGACATTTTCTAATTTATTCAAAGTTTTTTTATTTCTTCTTTAATGCTTTCCTTTGAGTTCCTCTTCAGGAGCCTGAATTGTACTTTTTCAAAGAAGAGTTTTTCTAGAGTATCTGCTTGTTTTCCAGTTCAACGAGAGCTTTTTGATCTGACGTGTATTTGGATTTAAGTTAATTTAGACATTCTTCAAGTTGTTTAATTAAGACTCAAAATCAGAAAAGACATAATACATTTAAAAGCTCTTCCAAACGCCAAACCTATTTTTAGCCGCATAAATACAATTATTTTTTGAATATTTCTTCTCGCCACTTTTGGTCCCAACTGGCCCAACCAGTCTTCACAAGACTCTCTCTTAAATGAGGTTTTTCAGCAACCCACTCCACAAACCTATAGAAACGCCTATTGTCTTTCAATATTTCTTCAGGCACACCTTTTTCAACGCACCATCTAATGTAAGCTTTTTCAACAAGCGGCTTAAGTTCCCCTGTTGAATCAACTCTCTGAACCTTAAATCCCTGGTTTTGCAAATACACAAAGACACTGGATAACACGTATTCTGAGCAAACCTTAAAGCATGTCTCAGAGTCAGGCTGCATTACGTTAATGATTTCATTCGCGATTTTGACGGCGTCTTCTAAATATTTTTTGTTCTTAAAGTTTGGCGGCTGAAAAGACGTTGTGGGGATTCGTCGCTCCATTAGCATTGGGTGAGGGGGCTTGAGTGCACCAACCACTACACCCAGCAATAGGTCGCTCCAACCTGAAGCCTCTATGAGAATCGTTTTGTTGGGAAGAAAACAATCCAGCGCCAAGCTTAATCACTTAAGGTTAAAGAATATGCAGGGGTTGGTTTTTCTATCTTTTGCTTTCTAGAACCTAATTTATGCGAAAATTTCAGAGGATTTTTACCAGTAAAAACTTGAGAAGTTTTGCAGAGTATTCGTGGATGGTAGCCCGGGGGAGATTCGAACTCCCGTCGGTGGGTCCAAAGCCCACTATGCTTGACCACTACACCACCGGGCTGCACGGTTTCAATTAGCACTGTTTTATTTATTGTTAGAGGTGTAAGGGTGACTTTTTTGCTAATAAGCGTTCTTGCGTTAAATTGGTTTTCATTTGTTTTTAAATTGAGATTAATGAAGCAAGCTCACGGTTTATCTGAGCGTGAATATGTTGCTTTTTACACTTTTTTTTGTTATTTTCCATAGTGTTTTTTTCACACATTAGGCATTTCGAAACCATTATGTGCAATAGATTTAATAAACCACAAACCTTAAATATTAGTCCATTTCATTTGGTAAGTTTGCGCGGGCCGAATGTACTATTTTCTAGCCAGATTGGCCTATGGTGACGGTTCTACGCATAAAAATTGAGGTAGAAGAGTATTGAGCAAAAAAGAAACACCTAAGACAGCACAGCGCTTACAAGACAAGTGCCCAGAGTGCGGTAGCGAGAATTTAGTTCACGATTACGATACTGGAGAAACCGTATGCGGCGACTGCGGATTAGTCGTATACGAACAAATGATGGATAAAGGACCCGAATGGCGCGCTTTCACCCAAGAAGAGAAAGCTTCTAGAAGCCGAGTTGGAGTGCCAACTTCTTATTCTGTTCATGACAAAGGGTTATCCACAGCCATCAGCCAAGTTGACCGAGATGCATTTGGAAGAAAACTACCCCTCTCCACAAGACTGCAAATGTGGCGTCTTCGCAAATGGCAAATACGAAGCAGAGTCCACTCATCCATCGACCGTAACCTTGCACAAGCCATGGCTGAACTTGACCGCTTATCAGATAAAGTCTACATACCCCCACCAATCAAAGAAAAAGCCGCTGTAGTCTACAGGAAAGCACTAGACAAAGGCTTAGTCCGCGGCAGATCAATAGCTGCCATCGCTGCAGCCGCTTTGTATGCTGCTTGCCGAGGAAGCGGAACACCACGCACCCTACGCGAAATCGCTGAAGCCAGCTTAGTTGACAAGAAAGACGTAGCAAGATGCTACAGGCTCTTGTTGCGAGAACTCGACGTTCACATGCCCATAGCTGATCCATTAACATACGTGTCAAAGATCGCTGAAAAAACAGGCATCTCAGGAAAAACTCAAGGCGCAGCCATACAAATACTAAGAGAAGCAAGGAGAAAACGTGCCGCCGCAGGAAAAGACCCAATGGGTTTAGCTGCTGCTGCACTATACATCGCATGCCTGCAAAACAACGAGAAGAAAACACAGAAAGACATCGCTGAAGCTGCAGGCGTAACTGAAGTTACTGTACGCAACCGCTACAAAACATTAAAGAAACAACTGAATCTTGAATTGCCCGATTAGGGCCTCTTTTTATTAATTCATAAAACTAAGTTTCTTCTTTTTCTGTTTCGTCTTTTTCAAGTTCCATAACAATTATTCCAAGGTAACCGCAGGTTTCACAATAATATTGTTTAGGAGTTAACCAAACCGCGAGACTGCTGGATAAAGCAATTTTTGGGCTGGCGCATCTTGGACAATAAATTTTGGTGGGTTTGCAATGCTTTGTGTTTTTGAGAATGTCGCGTATCCCATCTGGTTTTTTCATTAGGAAATACACCCCCTTAGATGGAAGGGACTATGTTATTGTAGTTCGATGTTTTCTTGTGGATAACCCATCTTAATCAAGAATTCACGTACTCTGTCGCGGTGGTCGCCTTGAAGCATGATTTGACCGTTTTTGCTGGTTCCGCCGCATGCGCAGTATGTTTTGAGTTTTTGAGCGATACTTGATAAATTCGAGTTTTTATCATCCATGCCATCGATTATGGTGGTTGCTTTGCCAAATTTTCTGGTTTCAAGTCGTATGCGAATGCGTTGTTGTTCTTTCTCTATTTCTCCACAAACACATAGGTCTTTAGGTAGTCCACACGTTGAACAAACTTCAGCCATGACACTCAACAGAGAATTAGCACCAGAATATATAAGAGTTTCAAGGGTTTAAGAATGATTTTTCTGGCATTAAGTATTGGTTTTCTCCCGTTCATGATGACCAAAAGTTTTTTGAGTTTTTGGTTCTCGATGGTTTTCAAGCGGGGTTATAATGGTGGCTGATTTTGGAACGGCGAGAAATGTTGAGGAAAGCTTTCGACGGTTTCGACCCAGCAAAGGTAGCAAAATACACCTCTAAAAATGTTGAGTGTCTAATTAAAGCTCCAGGAGTAGTTAAGAATCAAGCCAAAATAGCAGCTACAATAATAAACGTGCAACAATTTCTTAAGTTCCAAGAGGAATTTGGTTCTTTCAACGCTTTCATCTGGCAATTTGTTTACGGAAAAACAATTCAGAATGCTTTTACGGACTTATCTCGAATACATACGGAGACCAAGGAGATCAGAGTGATGAGTTTGGAACTCAAATGCGAGGTTTTAAGTTTGTTGGAATAACAATCTGTTACGCGTTTATGCAAGCTGCAGGATTGGGTCAACTTCAACACTAAACACTGGATTTATTTTGTTTATTTAAGGTCTTGAAAATAGCTAATTCTTCATTTGTTATTCCTGCTTGGAGTAGTTTTGCGATACAGATTTGGCATTGTTTTTCAGTCAACTTTGCAGGATTGATTATTTCCTGATTCATGCTAGTGAAATGGTAGGTTTCTTTGGTTTTTCTGCCCTTTCTAAGCGTAGTGCGTTGTCTTTTGAATCGATTGAGCGCTTCGCAGTCTTGGGTTTCCATGCCGAACATGGTATTCGGGAATTGTCGGCATCCTTCAGGTCGGATTTCATAGATAGAACAGGATTTATTCACCAGAAACGGACATGCGTGGTGCGTAATGTACCAGTCGTATTTTTCTTTGTCCTCTTCAAAAATCACGCCTAACGCTTCAAAGAGACCTTTTAGTTTTTCATTGACTTCCTGGTGCCCTTGAAGGTTGGAGCTGATTTCTCCCGCAGTCAAAAAATCATCAAGCGTACAGCAAACACCACATCGATTGCACAAGAAGGGCAGATTAATTGACCACCCGCCTTTTTTATCTTTCAATTCTATGTGCAGATAAAACGTGTCAACCATGATACGACCACCAAAGTAAGATCTTCTCTTGTGGCTTTCAATCTTTCGTCCTGAAAATAGCAGGGCAAATTAGAAAAATGAAAAAGGAAGTTTGATGTAATTTGAGGGTTTGTTTTGAAGCTTATTGAAGTTTGAATTCATTTATTTAGCTGTTCACTGCCTAAGGGTATTTATTTTTCCTTTTTACCGAATTCGCTATCCACAAAAAATAGTTTACGATAAACCACATTATTCCCAGAGTACTACCCCAGAACCGCAACAATTAAAGTCAGTCAGATTAACTTTCTCATACTTCAACCACAATAGAGTGGTTTCTTGAAACGTATAAATATCCAAAAACCTAAATAAACAAAAAATGAAAAGAGAGGGTTATCTGACTTTCCTGTCCACCATTCTGCCGTTTGCATCGATAAGTTTTATGTCCAAGGGCATAGCGCCGACCGCGTGTGTTGCACAGCTTAGGCATGGGTCGAAAGCACGGATGACTGCTTCAACGCGGTTCAACATTCCTTCTTGGAGCTGGTTAGCTTTGACGTATTTTTTTGCCACTTGTGTTATTGCCATGTTGTAGGCGATGTTGTTGTGTTCAGTTGCAATAATCATGTTGTTCCATGTGATTAATCCATGTTGGTCAACTTTGTAGTGGTGAATAAGTGTGCCTCTTGGTGCTTCTGCAACTCCTACGCCTTCGTAGTTGTTGACCATTGCTCTTGAAATAACATGTTTTGCAACAATTTCAGGGTCATCGAGCAGTATTTTTGCGGTTTCAATGCAGAATAGAGTTTCAATCAAGCGTGCATAGTGGTAGTGGAAGGTACTTTGGACAATGCCGTTTTTGCCAAGTTTCTTGAATTCTTTAAGCTCAATGTCTGCCAACGGTGTTCCGCAATGTGATACTACGTTTAGTCTTGCTAGTGGTCCAACGCGGTAAGCGCCTTGTGGATACCCGAGTGGTTTGAAGTAGGGAAACTTCATGAACGAATAAGGTTCAATGGCTTCGCCAATGTAATCACTGTATTTTGTTTGGTCAATGCATTCAGCAGCTACTTTGCCGTATTGGTCTACGATTCTAATTTTTCCGTCGTAGTGTTCAAGACCGCCATCTGAAGTCACTAGACCCATGTAATGGCTTGGGAAATTCCCAAAGTTTTCAACCTCATCACTAAATTCAATCAGCATACTTTTGTATAGTTCCAGCGTTTTGACAGTTGCATCTAATGCTTCAGGTAAGTTTCTTCGAAGATAATCTGCCCGTTCCTCTGTAAGTGGCCATTTAGCTCCTCCGGGCACAATCCAGTCGCTCGAATGAATGCGTTTGCCAGCGATTTTTTCGATAATTTCTTGACCGAACTTGCGAAGTTTAATTCCGCGTAAAGCCAATTCGGGATATTTCTCTATTAAACCAAAGATGTTTCTTTGGGTGGGGTCAGAATTCATTCCCAGAAGTAGGTCAGGTGCAGACAAAAAGAAGAAGTTCAAAGCGTGTGACTGAATCATTTGTCCCATGTGCATTAGTCGTCGTAGTTTGATGGCGGTTTTTGGTGGGGTTACGCCTACGATTGAGTCGCAAGCTTTGGCGGATGCTATAAGATGGCTAACTGGGCAAATACCGCATGCACGTGAAGTTATGCTCGGCATTTCATAATAAGGTCTACCTTCCGTGAATTTTTCGAATCCCCGGAAATCGACTACTTTAAACAGTGCTGTTTTAACTGAATCATCCTCATTCAACAGGATATTAATTTGCGCATGCCCCTCGATGCGCGTTACTGGACCTATAACGATTTTTTTCTCTATGTTTGCTTTAACCATATCTTGATCTACCCTCCATTACTGGTGTTCTGCCAGCCAACAACTCCGTTAACACATAGTTAATCAGGTCAGCAGATGGTGGACACCCAGGAACATAAAAGTCAACTTTAACGATTTCATGCAGCGGCTTTGCCTTAATAAGCAACTTGGGCACAGCAATGGGTATTGCAGCATTCAAATCTGATGGTTCTTTGTAGGCTCTCTCTAAAACCACTTTGTCACTGTTTCTCCATGAATTTCGCAGGGCAGTCACATTTCCAGTTACAGCGCAGTCACCTAATGAAATTAAGATCTTTGTTTGCGCCCTTGCTTTATTTAGCATCTCAAATTGTTCTTCATTTGCAACAGCACCCTCGATGAGGGTAACATCAACATTTTCTGGAAATTCTTTAACATCCACAATTGGACTGAAAACAATCTGAATTTTTTTGGCTAAGTCAAGTAAGCGTTCGTCTTGGTCAAGGAAAGACATATGGCAACCTGAACAGCCACTTAGCCAAATAGTTGCAACTCTAACTTTCTTTTCTTCACTCATTTACGGTTCCTCCTTGCCAAGATAAATTCGGCAATATCCTTACGCTTAGAGTGCTCAATGGGTTCGCCTTCAATGTAGATGGCTCCTACAGGGCAAACTTTTGCACATTTTCTGCAGGAAGAGCACGAGCAAGAGCTCGCCCATTCATTGTCAAGGTCCAAGATTACTTCAGAATCTTTTCCTCGCGTCTTCAAGTCAAGCGTGTGTACGCCTTCGATTTGGTCGCAAACCCGGATACATCTTGTGCATAAAATACATCTATTGCGATCAATCACCAAAGAGTCATGGGTTAAATCAATAGAATCTGCACTCCAGTTTCGCTCAAACATCACGTGGTCAACCCCTAGTTGGTTTGCCAGGGCTTGCAATTCACAGTGCTCGTTGGCAACGCATACTGAGCAAATGTGGGTTCTTTCAGCCATAAGCATCTGAACAACCATTTTTCGGTACTCTTTGATTCGGTCAGAGTTTGTAGTGACTTCCATACCTGAACCAACAGGGGTAATACAGGATGGGAATAATTTCGGTGAACCGCTGATTTCAACCAGACATAAACGGCATCCGCCATAGGGGGTCAAACCTTCCAGATTGCATAGAGTAGGAATTATTATCCCGTTGTCTTTAGCAGCTTTTAAAATCAGGGTTCCTTCAGGAACGGAAATTTCAACACCATCAATTTTTAAGTTAACAGTTCCGACACTCACAGTTAAGCCTCCTTCTGTTTTTTGAAACATTTACCAGCTGAACATTTTCTCTCCACAATATGCTCCAAATATTCGTTCTTAAAGTACCGTAAAGTCGTTAAAACTGGATTGGGCGCTGTTTGTCCTAAGCCGCAAAGACTTGCATCCCTAATCATAACACCGGATTTTTCCAGCGTAGAGATGTCTTCAGTTTTCCCCTCGCCTTGTGTGATTCCGTCAAAGATTTGTTTTACTCTGATTAAACCTGCTCTGCATGGTGTACATTTTCCGCATGACTCATCGACACAGAATTCAGTGAAGAATTTTGCAGTGTCAACCATGCAAGACTTGTCATCGAGAACAACTATGCCTCCTGATCCCATGATTGCGCCCACTTTGATTAAAGAATCGTAGTCCACTGGGAGTTCAAGAAGTGTGTCGGGTAGACAACCTCCTGATGGACCACCAACCAGAACTGCCTTGAATTTTCTTCCATCTGGAACGCCTCCACCGATGTCAAAGACAACTTCTCTTAAGGTTATGCCCATTGGTACTTCTATAAGACCTGGATTGACCACTTGTCCGGTTAGGGAGAAGCATTTGGTTCCTGTGCATTTTGGAGTGCCTATTTTTGAAAACCACAACCCACCGTTTTGAATAATCAGCGGTATATTTGCCAAGCTTTCAACGTTCTGTATTAAGGTGGGTTTTTTCCATAATCCTGAATTGGCTGGGTAAGGTGGACGTGGCCGAGGCATTGCTCTTCTACCTTCAACTGATGCAAGTATGGCTGTTTCTTCTCCAGCAACAAATGCACCTGCACCGAAACGCAATTCAAGGTTAAACTTGAATGTGCCCATTTCCAAAATATTGTCCCCAAGCAACGACATAGCTTTAGCTTGAGCAATGGCTTTCTGCAAAGTCTGGATAGCTAAGGGATATTCTGATCTGATGTAAATGTAACCTTTTTCTGCGCCGATCGCGTATGCTGCAATAAGCATTCCTTCAATGATAGCGTGAGGGTCTGCTTCAGCTAAGGTTCGATTTGCAAAAACGCCTGGGTCACCTTCATCGAGGTTAGCTACTACATATTTGGGTGAGTTTTGTGTTCTGGCAACAAGGCTCCATTTTTGCCCAGTTGAAAAGCCAGCGCCTCCTCGACCTCTGAGTCCACTTGTTCTAATTTCGTAAATTACACCTTGGGGCGTCATGGTTGCAAGACATTTAGCTATGGCAGAGTAACCACCTGCAGATATGTAATCTTCAATTCGTGTGGGGTCAATCTTGCCGGCGTTTCTTAAAACTAGCCTATGCTGTTTTTGGAAGTACGCTTGGTTTTTGTAAAGCATCTCTTTTATAGGCAAGCCTAAAACTATGTGGTCACGCACTATGTCACGGACTTTCTCAGGAGTTACACTTTGGTAGAGGTAATCCCCAGGTTCAATTAACACAGCTGGACCAACTGAACAGGTGCCAATGCATCCTGTGCGCGCAACTTTGCATTCTTTGTCAACACCGAATTCTTTAACCGCTTCTTCAAACGCTTTAAGAACCTTTAACGCTCCGAAAGGAACACAACCACTTGAGCAGCAAACGTTAATTCGGTATTTGTATGCTCTCTGAAAATCTATTTCGTGCTCCGCTACTTTTTGTAGATCGTCAAGCTTCATTTTTAACCCCTGCTAAAACATTTTTGATTTTTTCTATAACAATCTCTTTTGTGGCTTTACCTATCACTTCATCGTCCACCACAATTGTTGGAGCCATTGCACATGCACCAATGCAACGAGTAACTAGCAAGGATAGTTTCCCATCGGGAGTAGATTCGCCGCGCTTAACATTAAATTCTGCTTCTATTACCTGCATTATTTCTTCAACACCTTTTACATAGCAGGCAGTACCTAGACATCCAGTTACAACATGTTCTCCTGGTTTTCGCAGTTTGAAATAGCTGTAAAAAGTTGCAACTCCATAAACATGACTTGGTGGAAGGTTTAGTGAACCGGAAATATCCATCAGCAACTCTTTGTCTAGATACCCGTAGATTTCTTGGGCATGATGCAATATTTCTAGAAGAGCATTTTCCTGATAGTTATGTTCTTTTAGAACTTTTTCAAGCAATAAACGTCGGTTATCTTTGTCAGACATCATTTAGCCCCCATTGATTTTCAGGTCTAATTTACCCTCAGGGCAGTACTAAAAACAGCAATATAAAAGGCTACAGGATAAAATATAAGTAAATTACCACAAAAACCGATAAGAACCAATTATAGTAAAACTTGGTCGCTGAATAGTCAATTTATCCAAAGGGATTTTTGCGTAAAAACTTAATTTTTATAATTATAACAATGTTTTACCCCTATTTCTTTACACAAAAAGAGATAAAGATTACTTTAGACAGAAGCTAATTCTGGACGCTTCTTTGCTTCTTTTTCCTTAACAATCGGCTGCTCTTTGGTTGTGACCAACGGAGTAGTCTTGGAAGCCTCACAGCGGAAGTCAACGTCTTCTTCTTTTAAATTAAGTGTAGCTTTCACTGTGCCGTCGGTTAAATAATCGATTCTGAAGCCCATCTTCTTTGACAGACTTAGCGCTCGGTAGTTGTCTTGCAGGATGATTGAGTGGACACTCTCCATACCCTTTTCCTTTGCGATGTCAAGCACGTAATCGACCATTTTTGTGCCTAATCCTAAGCCTTGCCAGTAATCATTCACAAGGAAAGCCATTTCACCCCTTTTCGCATCAGATTCGATGCTTAGACGAGTTACGCCGAGGATTTTTCTTTTACCGTTCTCAACCATTTCGGCGACGATTGCTATTTCTCGGTCGTAGTCTATATTGCAGTAGCGGACGCGGACTTCATGGGGTGTGTCTTTTAACATCTGGAAGAACCGATAGCGAATGGATTCTTCTGAGAGGCCTTGGAACATTTCCAGCCACATTGGTTCATCTTCAGGCTTTATTGGGCGCAACAGTACTTCTTGACCGTTCTTGAGCTGCCATAGTATTTCATATTTTTTAGGGTAAGGACTTATGACCATGTGTTCGTGGGGTTCAAATTTCTTGCAAATCTTGTCCTTGTCAACGACTATGCGAGCATCAAGGATGGTTACTTCTTTCTCGTTGATTAACAGTGGGTTTATGTCAATTTCTTTTATCTGCGGAAAATCAACAAGCAGCTGTGAGAACATTAGAACTGTTTCATCAAGTTTCTTAAGATTTACTGCCGGTGCATTTCGCCAACCTTTCAGTAGACGGTAGACTTTTGTTTCTTCCATCATACGGTGAATAAGCGTTGTGTTTAACGGTGGAAGCCCAATTGAATAGTCTTTGAAGAGCTCCACTCCAACTCCACCCATGCCAAAAAGAATTACTGGTCCAAATACTGGGTCTGTTTTTCCACCGATGATGATTTCATGACCTTTCTTCTCAATCATCGGTTGAACTGTAACACCGATTATTTGGGCGTTTGGGTTGTAAGCAGTTGCACGTTGAATTAGAACTTCGAATGCTTCGCGGACTTCGTTGGGTGAGTTAACGTTTAGGATTACTCCGCCTGCATCGCTTTTATGGATGATTTGAGGCGAAAGAATCTTTAAGACAACTGGGAACCCCATTTCCTGCGCAAACGCGACGGCTTCATCCACATTGTTTGCAACGGAAGTTTTCACAACTGGGAAATTGTAGTATTTGAGTATTTTTTTAGCTTCATCCTCTGTTAAGACTTCACGACCGTCAAACGCAGCGTTTCTAAGTATAGCCATGATGGGACGTTTTGGTGGTGAAGCATCAACCGGAAGTTCTTCAGGGGTTTCGTAGAGTAGATCTACGTTGGCTTGGTAATTATACATGTACATGTATGTTCGAATTGCTTGTTCTGGCGTTGAATAAGTAGGAATGTTGTTTGCGTTAAGGATGTTGTTGGCTTCTTGCACTGCGCCATATCCCATAAACGAAGTTAAAATTGTTTTGTTCTGGTAGGACTTTGCGCGTACAAGTTCGACTATGTTTTTGGCAATTTCAACCGATTCTGAAACAGCCTGCTGAGTGAAAACAATCAAAATTCCATCAATATTATCGTCGTTTAAGCACGCTTCAACAGCAGCTTTATACCTTTCAGAGCGGGCATCACCTAAAACATCTACTGGGTTACCGTGACTCCAGAAAGGAGGTAAAACAGCGTTAAGTGAATCAAGTGTTTTCTGGCTTATTTTGGCTAATTTTCCGCCTTGAGCAATCAACGAGTCAGTTGCCATCACACCGGGTCCGCCAGCATTAGTTATTATGGCGAGTCTTGGTCCTTTGGGTAAAGGTTGTGTTCCTAAAACTTCAGCGGCATTAAACAAGTCAGCTATTTCATTAACTCGAACTATTCCGGCCCGTTTAAAGGCTGCATCATAAATGCTGTCTTCCCCTGAAAGTGAACCAGTATGGGAAGCTGCGGCTTTTGCACTTTCGGAGAATTTGCCTGATTTAACGACTATAATTGGTTTGGTTCTTGCGAAGTGTCTTGCTGCACTCATGAATTTGCGGGCTTCAGTTATGCCTTCAACATACATGAGGATACTCTTTGTTTTTGGGTCAGATCCAAAATAGTCTATTAAGTCGCCAAAGTCCACATCAATCATTGATCCAACTGAAACGAAATTGCTGAAACCTATGTTTTCATGCAGTGCCCAGTCAAGAATTGCGGAGCCTAAAGCGCCACTTTGAGAGAGAAAAGCCACATTGCCTGGTTTGGGCATTTTATCCAGGAAGGTCGCGTTAAGGTTATTTCTAGGACGGATTAAACCGATGCAGTTTGGACCAATAACTCGGATGCCATATTTTTTGGCTGATTCAAGAATCTTTTCTTCTAAAGCTTTTCCTTCAGAACCTGTTTCCTTGAACCCTGCAGAAACAATTATAACTCCCTTCACTTTTGCCTTTCCGCATTCTTCCATAACGTCTGGAACGGTTTTGGCTGGAGTAGCTACAATTGCCAAGTCTATGGGTTCGGAAATCTGGTCAACCGTTGGGTAAGTTTTAACACCTAAAATTTCAGGCTTTCTTATGTTAACGAAGAAAACTTTGCCAGTGAAACCCATTTGAGTAAAATTTTTGACTATTGCGTATCCAACTGATCCTTCAACATCGCTGGCTCCTATGATGGCTACATTTTGAGGATTGAAAATCTTGTCAAGGTTTGTCGTAACCATTTAATTTTGCCTTCTGCTTTAGGGTCGTGCAGTGGGGGAAATTAAGCTTATTGTTCAAGAATCAGTATTCTTGTATTATAAACAGCATTGCAAGTTAAGAAAAATCGTTTAGGATAAATCGGCTGAGAAGTACAGTATTGTAAGTAATTTGCGTCACTGGAAATATTTTTTAATTTCCCCAAGCGATAGAACAGAAACGCCGTTATCGGTCAACATTTGTTCTGATTTCTCTAAATTGCTAGGTCGCAGAATCAACGCAACCTTGCCTTCCACATGAACTGCTGATGAATAAGCATACTCGATGTTTATGCCGCTGTCCCCTAGTATCTTTGTTATCTTTGAAAGCGTATTTTGTTCAGATATGAAAGTTGCCGTTACTTCCCTGTTCTTTTTTGATTTCGCCAAGTTGAATCCTGAGTCTTCCAAGAGTTTGGAGGCTTTTTCAGGGTCTTCAGTTATTAATCTAACTAGACCAAATTCGCCTGCATCAGCGATGGATAAAGCGAAGACTCTGATTTTGTTTTTGTCAAGCTGTGACATTGCTTCAAAAAGAGATCCTGGATGATTATCAAGAAATATACTTACTTGCGTTATCGGCAAACCCTGCACCCACTACCAATTTATATCAGTTGATATTTAACTTTAACCAAAAAAGGACTCTGTTCTTTGGTAGTTGTAGTGGATAATTTTATGCACGATAATAACAAATAATTTGCGGTATTCGAATTTTGAAATTACTATAAACAAAGAAGCACCGCAGAAAATACAGTCTTCACCAAACTTTATATTTTAACTTGAATAATTGCTTGCTATTCGGAGAATACAGAGTTTGCTAGTGTGTACCGAGGTTTCCAAACGGTTTGGAGGACTTCAAGCATTGAAAAACGTCAATTTCACAGTAAACAGTGGTGAAATCGTTGGACTCGTTGGACCAAACGGTTCAGGCAAATCCACGTTGCTCAACCTAATAAGCGGCGTCTACAAACCAGATTCAGGACAAATTCTGTTTTTAAGTGAAGACATATCTAAACTTCCGCCATACAAAATCTGCCGTAAAGGCATCACCAAAACAGCTCAAACCGTCCAGTCTTTTCCAGAAATGTCCGCTGTTGAAAACGTGTTAACAAGCGTTCTCTTCAACAAGGAAAAGTCTACAGACAAAACTGAAGGCAGGTTGCGTGCGCAGGAGCTTTTGGGCTTCGTTGGTTTGAGTAAAGAAAAGTTTGACGTACCGGCAAAAAATCTAAATGTTGTCGAGCTCCGTCGCATTCAGCTTGCAAAGGCATTGGCAACGAGCCCTAAACTGCTTCTGCTTGATGAGTTACTCACAGGTTTAACCCCAAAAGAAAGCGATGAAGCCATCGAACTTATCAAACTAATCAACAAGCAAGGAATCACCGTCCTTGTAGTTGAGCATGTTATGCGCGTCATTATGGGTTTATGTAATCGTGTGATTGTTCTGCAGCATGGAGAAAAAATCTGCGATGGAACACCAAAACAAGTCTGCAATGACGAGAACGTAGTTAAGGTTTACTTAGGTAAACGGTTTCAGTTCGGAGAGGATGAATAGAATGCTTGAAATCGAAAACTTATCCGCATCTTATGGCATGGTACAAATCCTTCGCGGAGTTAACTTTAAGGTTGAAGAGAAAGAAATAGTCAGCATCATTGGACCCAACGGCGCTGGAAAAACCACACTTGTGAAAACCGTCATGGGATTTTTGAAGCCACAAACTGGGTCAGTGAAGTTTAAGGGAGAAGAAATCGAGAAACTGTCAACATACGAGATAGTCAAGAAAGGACTCACTATGATTCCTGAGGGTAGAGAAATCTTTCCCCGAATGACCATTGAAGAGAATCTTATGCTTGGCGCTTACACCATAAAAGACAAAGCCAAAATTAATGAAAGCAAAGAGAAAGTTTATGAAATTTTCCCGGTACTTAAGAAAAAGGAGAAAGCATTAGCTCAAACCCTAAGCGGCGGAGAACAGCAAATGCTTGTCATCTGCCGAAGCCTAATGTCTAACCCGCAAATGCTAATTTTAGATGAACCATCACTGGGTTTAGCACCAATCATCGTGGAAAAAGTACTCGACACTGTGCGCACTATCAACGAGGAAGGTGTCACTGTGCTATTGGTGGAGCAGAATATTCATGACAGTTTAGGGGTAGCTGACCGAGGCTACGTCCTTGAAGAAGGCAAGATAATATTGGAAGGCAAGAGTAGGGAACTTTTATCTAATAGTCACATAAAAGAAGTGTATCTGGGCCTTTAAAGCAGAGAGGGACAAGAAATTTGGCGGATGGCAAATACTGGAACGAAAAAATAGAAACCATGCCTTCACAGGGAATACAGAAACTTCAGCTCCAAAAACTCAAACTGCAAGTCAAACACAGCTACGAAAATAGCAGCTTTTACCGCAAGAAATTTGATAGCGTCAGCTTGAAACCCGAAGATATCCGTTCACTTGATGATTTACAAAAGATACCTTTTACCGTAAAAAGTGATTTGAGAGATAATTACCCTTTCGGGATGGTTGCGGCTAAATCTGACGAAATTGTTGAGATTCATGCTTCAAGCGGAACTACTGGTAACCCAATCATCGGCGCATATACCAGAAGCGACATGGATATGTGGCAAGAACTCATGGCGCGCTCCATCTACACCACAGGCGGAAGACGCCAAGATGTCATTCACATCGCCTACGGTTATGGCTTATTCACAGGCGGCTTGGGTTTCCACTATGGCGCCCAAAAACTCGGAGCAAAGATAGTTCCAGCAAGCGGCGGAATGACACAGCGACAAATAAAACTTATGAAAGACCTAGATGTCACCATCTTAGCTTGCACACCAAGCTTTGCGGTTTATCTTGCAGAAACAATGGCTCAAGAAGGCATAGTTCCACAGAAGGACCTTAAACTTAGGCTTGGAATGTTCGGAGCTGAACCATGGTCTCATAAAATCCGAGAACGAATCGAAAAAGAAATGGGAATAGAGGCCTTTGACGTTTATGGGTTAACTGAGCTTTGCGGTCCAGGTGTCTCAATCGAATGCCCCGAGCACAAGGGGTTACATATTTGGGAAGACAACTTTATCGTGGAAACAATCGATACAGACACAGGCGAAGTGTTGCCCGCTGGAGAAGAGGGTGAACTAGTTTTTACAGCGCTCTCTAAAACAGGTTTGCCGATGTTACGTTACAGAACAAGAGACATCTCCACGATCAACGTTGAGAAATGTGCTTGTGGAAGAACCCATGCTAGGATGGAAAGGGTAACCGGAAGATCAGATGACATGTTGATTATCCGTGGAGTAAACGTGTTTCCATCTCAAATTGAGTATGCTGTAATGTGTTTCTCTGAACTCGCGACCCAGTACTTAATCGTTCTCGATAGACCAGGCGCGCTTGATACTTTCATCGTCAAGGTTGAATTGTGTGAGCAAGCCGCTAAAAACCAACAGCTAGACCAGAAAGCGTTAATAAGTGACATTCAAAAACGAATCCACATCGTAACAGGTATATCAGCTGACGTGGAAATCGTGAAGCCAGGCGAACTTCCAAGAACCGAGGGAAAGGCAAAAAGAGTTTTGGATTTGCGTAAAGGCAAAATGTAAAGGACAAACCTTATGACTTCCAAGATTGCAGTAGATAAGCCGGGCAGTTTTGTCTTGCTTAACGGTGATGAAGCGGTTGCACGTGGGGCAGTGGAAGCCACTGTTAAAGTTGCCACAGCTTATCCTGGGACGCCTTCTACTGAAATTTTAGAAGCCCTCGCTGAAGTTGCTAAAGATTTTGGATTCTATGCTGAGTGGAGCATTAACGAGATTGTAGCTGCAGCTGTTGCTGCTGGTGCTTCGATGACAGGTGTGCGTTCAATTGTTTCGATGAAACATGTTGGTTTGAATGTTGCTGCTGACGCAGTAATGACTTTGGCTTACACTGGGGTTGAAGGGGGCATGGTAATCGCCGTTTGCGATGACCCCGCATTGCACAGCAGTCAAAACGAACAGGATACTCGCTTCTTCGCAGTCCATTCGAAGTTACCATTGCTGGATGCGGGTAACCCCCAAGAAGCTCACGATATGGCAAAAGAAGCGTTTGAAATTAGTGAGAAACTCCACCTCCCAATCATCTTGCGTCTAACAACGAGAGTGGCTCACGGAAAATCAAGAGTAAAACTTGGAAATTTCCAGAGAATAAGTCGCCAAGTCAAGTTTGACAAGAAAGGATCAAAATGGGTCATGGTTCCTTCGAACGCTTTACGACAGCATCGCATTTTGGAGGGCAGGTTGGCGGAGGCAAAAAAGCTAGCTGAAAACTCAAAGTTCAATACTATTGAAGATAACTGTTGCGAAGTCGGCATTGTGGGGAGCGGAGTTGGCTACTATTATGCAAGGTCAGTTTTAGAAAATGCAAAGTTTTCTTGGTTGAAGTTGGGATTTGTTCATCCGTTTCCCGGAGAGATTGTCAGGGCTTTTGCTTCTAAAGTAAAAAAGATCATAGTTATCGAGGAATTAAGGCCTTATATTGAGGAAAACCTCGAGCGATTAAATATTCAATTTGCTGGAAAAAGTCAGTTGGGCTTAGAAGAAATCGGCGAATTGACACCTGATATTGTACGGGAAGCTTTTGCTAAGCTGGGACTTGCAACTCACCTCGAAAAACAAGAACCCATGGATTTGCCTCCAAGACCTCCAGCTCTTTGCCCCGGATGCCCTCATCGCGCATTCTACTACGCCTTAAACATGACTAACCAATCCATAAACTGTGATAACGAGAAATGTGTAGGCTGTGACATCTGCGAATATGCATGTTCTTTTGAAAAAGAAAAAGTCTTCAACCCCCTCAAGTCGCGGATTCGGTCGGTGAGAGTGAGTCAAACCTTTAGCACCGCGGTTACTTGTAAAGCATGCGTGGGTGCGCCATGTATTAGTGCTTGCCCCGAGAAAGCAATCAGTCAGTCTATGAAGACTGGGACAATCATTGTTGATGAGCAGAAATGCAAAGGTTGTGACTGGTGCATTGATGCCTGTCAGTACGGTGCAATAACCCTTCATCCTAGCAGCCACAAAGCAATGATATGCGACTTATGTGGCGGCGACCCAAAATGCATTCCAGCCTGCCCCGAAGGCGCACTGAGTTTGACTGGAAAAACCAACGACAAAATCGTCACAGGCGACATCGGTTGCTACACCCTGGGGGTTTTACCTCCTGTAAGCGCCGTACAAACCTGTCTTTGTATGGGGGGTGGAATTTCTCAGGCTGCAGGCATGATTCATGCGGGCGTAAAAGAAAAAGTGTTTGCAGTTATCGGTGATTCAACTTTCTTCCATGCTGGCATGCCCGGATTGCTAAACATCGTCTATAACAAAGCGAATGTATGTGTAATCATCATGGATAATAGCGTGGTTGCCATGACTGGTCATCAGCCGACTCCTGGTTCAGGAAAAACTGCTATAGGAACCGACGCTAAAGTAGTAAGCATCGAAGAAATCGCCAAATCGATAGGAATTGAAAAGGTTATAAAAGTTGACCCCTACGATCTTAAGGCTGCAATGGCGGCTGTAAGAGAAACAATAGATTATCAGGGGCCATCAGTCATCATATCCCAGCGCGCATGTCCACTTCTTGTTGAGAAAGGCAAACCTCGAGAAATCAAAGAAGAATGCAATGCTTGCGGAGTTTGCGTAAAAGCCTTCGGTTGTCCGGCAATCAGCCTAACAAACCAACGAGCCGAAATTGACGCTACTCTCTGCAACGGCTGCGGAGTTTGTGAGACTGTCTGCCCATTCGACGCAATTGGGGGTAAAGAGAGATGACCCTTGACATAGTTTTTAGCGGGGTAGGCGGTCAAGGAGTAGTAGTTTTAAGCGACATCTATTGTGAAGCGGCAATGCTTGAGGGTTTTGATGTAGCAAAAGCTGAAATTCATGGGATGGCTCAAAGGGGAGGCTCAATTGTTGCGTTCACGAGAATCGGCGCTAAAGTTGAGTCGCCTCTGATTGAAACAGGAAAAGCTGATGTGATTGTGGGTTTTGAAATTTTGGAAACCGCGAGAACGCTGCCAATGCTTAAGAAAAAGGGGTCAATAATTGTCAACACTAAGTATATTCCACCCAGCTGTGTTGCTTTAGGCGCGAAACCAAAAAAAATTGAGGAGTTGATGGCGCTTTTGAGGGCTAAAGCTTTGGTCCATGAGGTTGACGGTGTGGGTATCGCTGAGAAACTTGGAAACTTGTTAGTTGTTAACACTGTTCTTTTAGGTGCCCTTTCGGCGCTTCCAGAGATACCCGTGAAGGTGGAGTCTTACCAGCAGGCGATAGCTGATAGACTCAAGGGGAAATACATCAATTTGAACCTTAAAGCGTTCCAGTTAGGTCGAAATAGCGTGTTATTGAGTTAATTTTATTAAGTGTTTGCTTGGATATAGCAAAGAAAAAACAAGAGGACATTAAATTGAATAAGAAAATACTCGCTATATTAGTAGTTGTAATAATTGCAGTTGCAGTAGTTGCAGCTCTACAGTTAACACCAAAACCAGTCTCAACAGACGCTCGAGATATAAAGATAGGATTAGTCGCGCCGATATCAGGATCGCCAATTGGACAAGACATGGAACGCGCAGCCCGATTAGCTGTGCAAGAAATTAACGATGCAGGCGGGGTCTTCGTTTCAAGCTGGAACACTAAAGTAAACTTCACCCTTGTTATAGCAGACACAATTAACGATGCTCCCGCCAACGCAGTAACGCCAGTAACCCGAGCAGTAGAAACAGACAATGTTGATATGCTCATCGGAGGATACGGCAGTGCAGGCACACTTGCAAATGAAATAATCGCCATCGAAAACAAAGTCCCGTACATTATAACTGGAGCCTCAAATCAACTAGTTACCAGAAGAGGACCACAAGGAGAATACGGGGGCTTTGGTGCAGACGGTCAATACAGCATAAGCGATTCTGAAGGCATGAGCTACTTATTCCACTATTGTACAACAACCTATCACTACAGCAAAACAGTAGTTGACTTCTTCGCCAGCGAAATGAAGCCCATGGTTGCAGCAGACCGAAACTTCAGTCTTGCACTACTTTACCGCAATGACGCTTTCGGAACAGGAGTTGCAGAGGCAACCAAATTCTGGATACAGAACGAAAACCTTCCAATCAGCATAGTTGCAGATAGAAGTTATGACCCCCAAACAACAAACTACCAAACTGACCTAACAGCAGTAGCCGCAGCACATCCAGATGCAGTATTCATCGCAGACAACCCCGACAAGACACCACTCATAATTAAACAGGGATGGAGCGACGTTGGCTTGAAATCCGTCTACATTGCCGTTGAAAACAACCAAGATGAAGCATTCTACAATCTGCTGGGAATCGTAGGTGATGGGCAACTTCTCGAGTCAAAACTCAACCCATTCATGTCGCCGTCGTACTCGACAGTTGTAGAAAACTACGCCAAGAACTTCGATAAAGCCTATCCACATGTAATGCCAGGAATGATGGGTGCCGACACATATGATGCTGTTTACATCGCTAAAGATGCAATCGAAAGAGCAGGAACAGTTGATAAAGCAACCGTTCGCACAGCCATCGAGAACACAAACCTTGACCAGATGCTTATCCAAACAAAGACAGGCAAGATACAGTTCAGCACGGGAGTTAATTACCACGAAATCGACCCCGTAACCTTCGTCGAGCAACTTAAATGGGACGCGGCAACCAGCCATCTAACATCACAAATAGTCTGGTCACCACCAGGAAGCAGCAACCTCAAACAAGCAGACTTCACTTTGCCAACAGGCTACCAAGCGGGACAGTAAACCAAAAACAACATCCTTCCTTTTCTTTTGTTTCTCGCATATTTTAAATAGTTAACATGAGAAGTTATTTCAATCGCCAAAACAGAAGGGACACCTTAAACCATGGATATAACGACACCAACAATCATCTTAACGTTAGTTTGGGGTGTCGCCATTGGATGTGTATACATTCTTTTGGCAACTGGTTTAAACATAATCTTCGGTGTTATGAAACTCGTGAATTTTGCCCACGGTCAGTTACTCATGATGAGCGCTTTCTTAACCTGGACCATATCTGTTTCATTAGGGGTAAACGCTTATGTTGCAATCCTTATTTCCTTGGTTATAGTTGCCCTGTTGGGTGTTGTAGTTGAAAGGTTCACGTTCCGCAGGGTTTTGGGTACAGATAAACTTAACGAAATTTTTGTGAGCTTAGGTTTAATATACATCTTTGAAAACATCGCGATGTTAATTTGGGGAGCCAGCTCAAAGCAGGTGATGAGCCCCTTCTACGGCATGAGTGTTAGCTTACCAGGGTTATCAATAACATACGATCGCGTCATAGCAGTTTTCGTCGTTGTTACTTCACTGGTGATTTTTGGTCTACTTCTATGGAAAACAAAAATCGGCTTAGCCATGCGAGCAACCAGCCAAAGAAACACAACAGCCATGTTAATGGGCATAAACGTTCAAAAAGTTTACATGTTCACCTTCGCCATCGGAGCAGCCTTGGCAGGGGTCGCGGGAGGATTGTATGGCATAATTTACCCCTTCGACTATCAGGTTGGAGCTATGCCTACAATTATTGCTTTCGCCATCATAATAATGGGCGGGTTGGGAAGCATAAAAGGCGCCATCATCGGCGGTTTACTTTACGGCATAACAGAACAGATGGCAACTCTGTTTTTGGGAGGCACTTGGGGAACTGCTGTTGCCTTCGCCTTGCTCATAGTTGTGCTCGTAATTCGGCCAAACGGAATATTCGGGGAAAAGGGGGAATAGAATGCAACTAAAACAGACACTAAGCACATTTTTAAATTCCAAGGGCTTCTTATTTATTGTTGCCTTCTTCGTAATTCTAGCGTTCGTTCCGCTACTTTTCCGCGATAATTTTTTCCTTACAGTTATGACGTTGATCACTATCTTCGCTATTTATGCCGCAAGCTGGAATTTCTTGGCTAATTCGGGGCAAGGTTCTTTGGGACACGCTGTCTTCTTGGGCATTGGCGGCTTCGCTTCGGCAATAATAGGCAGCTCAATATCAAAAGCAGCAATGAGCTTTCTGGGCACTACCCAGATGCAGGTTGATGGTTTGTCTGTCTCTATTTTAGTGTTGGCAATTCTACTTGGTGGACTGCTTTCAGCAGGAGTTGGGTTGCTGATAGGTGTAGCCTGCGTAAGGTTGAAGGCCTGGTATCTGGCTATGGTAACGTTTGGTTTTTCAGTCATAGCGGCAACATTATCGAGCCAATTTGACTCTATTACCCAAGGAATAAACGGGTATGCAACGACCACTCTTGTCCCCAAAGGCTACCCCTTCTACCTTTTGGTGGTTCTCTTCGCCTTGATGTCTATATCAGTTATGAATTTTATAATGAATACTAGGATGGGGTTGGCGTTCAAGGCTATTCATGGAAATGAATCAGAAGCCAAGATGATTGGAATAAACACTGCAAAGTACAAGCTGTTAGCGTTCGTCATAAGCACATTCTTCGCTGGTATATCTGGAGGATTATACGCCTACTTCATTAGACTTATTGACAATTCAATCTTTTCACCGGCAAACTCATTTCTGCCCCTAATAATGTCCGTCATCGGAGGCTTAGGAACAGTTGCAGGACCAATAATCGGATCCATATTTCTAGTGTCAATACAACAAACCTTGACTCTGCCCAGCGTAGTCGATTCCCTCAACGGAGCGCTTGGCTCATACTTCCCCAGCGTAAGCAACGTTGGACCACCACTAAGTCTTCTATTCATAGGCGTTGTACTCATCATTATCGTGATTGTCGTTCCAAAAGGCTTGATATCACTATTCCTAAAATTCTACAAGTACATTATCAATGAGGAAAAACCAAAAAAAGTGAAGACCACATGAAAGGCACTGACCACTTCGCCGAAGCCTTAAGCATCCAGGTTCTTGAAACCAAGGACGGCTACGCCAAAGTATCTATGAAGGTTGAAAAGATACATACCAACGCCTTGGGGTTTACTCATGGCGGCGCCATTTTTTCTCTTGCAGACTACGCTTTTGCGCAAGCCTGCAACTTCGGCGATAACGTTGCAGTGGCAGTTCAGGTGAGCATTAATTTTCTTAAGCCTTCAATCGAGGGCGATATTTTGACCGCTGAGGCAACCAGGGTTTCTGACGGCAAAACCATGGGTTTGTACAACGTTTCAGTCTGCAATCAGAATAAGCAAGTCGCAGTGTTCTCTGGATTAGCGTTTAAAAAACAAGTTCCGCCTACAAGAGCTATATAGACATAATAGAAAAGAGATCACAGCCAACAATATTTTTATGTCAGTCAAACCCTAGAATCACGATGCTGGGGTGGCCGAACGGTTCAGGCGGTAGCCTGCAGAGCTGCTATATATGGGTTCAACTCCCATCCCCAGCTCTTTGGATATATCTACAGAAACGCTTTCAGCAAAGACTAATTCACTCTTCGTTTTCCTTGCTTTTTCTCTCACTCATTTACTTACTTCCACTTACCTACTCGCCTCTAACGAACAGAAGGTAATGATTGACGAAAGCTGCCGCAGCCCCTACGGTTCCCGTTGCTTGGTAGGTGTGTAAACTCCAGCCTGCCTTTTCCAATTCTTCGATTGCCTTGCCGATATCGTTATGATGTCCGACCAATACACATTTCCACTCCTTCAACAACAAACACCTCAAAATATACCAATGATAACACAAGTCTAAGTACTTTACACAATTTGTCGCAAGTTGTTTTCAAAATGGAAATAAGAAAAGAATTTTTCTGAAGTATTGTCCTGCTAAAATGGGTTACAGCTTAAACCGTCCAGGCATAAAAATTTCTAAACAACAAATTAAGAAAAGATTGGGTTTGGTTATGATCTGAAGCTTTCTTTGCTCATGCATCTAGTTATTTAAGAGAGAATTCACCTCAACTATATCCAGGTGAATGTCTTATGGTTTTAGCCAGAATGAGTAAGTGGAATTTTAAAAAAGATAAACGAAAAGAAGCATTTTTAGAGCTTGATCATTTGCTAAGCACTTTAGTCAATCAAACCCAAGGTTTCAGGGGTTCCATGTCACTGCTTCCTCAAGACTTGAACTCAGCAACAATCCTAACACTATGGACAGACATAGAGGCATTAAACCGGTCTGAAAAAGAAGTATTTGCCCAAGCAATAAAAAAAGTCCAAGATTCACTTGAAGGTCCTCCACAAATTGAAAACTTTATGGTTTTCCGAACAGAACTATTCCAGAGTTCTCAATGGCCGGCTCGTTGGGGTTAATTAATACACTTCATTTCAGAAGAGCACTGACTTTAGGGACAGCCCGAACAAACGTAAACGTTAACCAAGATGACAATAGGACTTTAAAGACAAATAACCAAATTAATTTTTTGGCTTTAGACAATGAATGGCAAGTTTTTTAATGTAGAGAGGCTATTATAAATTGGAGAGCATTTGAATGGCTGTTATTGAATGCCCCTTCTGCTTTGAAATACTCGAAGTTGAACCGCCAGATAGACTTCATTCAGCGTTTTCATTTGCCAAACCGTTACCGAAAAGTTTTCATCACCAAGTTACCAAGAAAAAATATGAATGCCAGAATCCCGAGTGCAAAAAATCAATTGTGGTTTTCTGGTATGCACCACTAGAATATTTTAGCCGAATATAACCTCGTTCTTCACCGGGATAAAAAGCTTAAAATCTAAATTGCATTATTAGAGGTAATGTTGAAAATTTATGAACGAAAATGTATTGGTCACGATAACTGTAAGCCGGAAAAAAGATGAAATCGTCTACAAAGTTGACTGCGCAAAAGAAGTTAAAAGCGAAGAATTAGCGCATTATCTTGACGAGATTATCGAGGGCATATGCACTTGGAAACCAGAGGTTTGCGAAGAAACATTACAAACTATCGTTGGAGTAATAAGAGAACCTACAAAGCAAAAATAACACAACAGGTAAAATTTGCAAACAATTAAAAGTTGTTAGTTTAGCTAGATAGATAAAGCTAAAACCTATAGTATAGAAAATCTATCGGGGAGCATGAAAAATTAATGCTTCGAGCCAGCTATGTCTTATTTCTTATTTTTTAGCTTGAAATATTCTTTCATAGGGTCCCAGTAGAATTCTGTCCATCCCTCAGTAGTCTCTGCCTCTTGATCCTTGGGAACGTTCGAGTGCACCATTGTTATTTCTGTTCCTTTTGGCACCGCTCGGAAAGTCAACTCCAGCTTTGATGGAGGGTAATCTTCCGGAAAATCCGTTGACTTCCAATCCTGAACTACTCGTTTGCCTTCTTCAAGCATCAAAAATGTACCCGAAATGTAGCCATCCCAAGCGGTGAATTTGCCACCGATCACTGGTTTACCCGTGGCTTTGCTGTGGGTGAATTCACTGTGTTTTTTTGGATCCACGTAAGCTTCGTAGACCTCTTTTGGGGTGACTTTTGAGATCGTTACTTTTTGCATTATTGTTGTTACTTCTTTCTTCAAAAACTACCACAACCAGTATTGGATATTATCAAGAAGTGCTTTTAACTCTGATGCCACTAATTAATATTGAATGTGGCAGAATTAAATCTTAATCTACCACTAATATAGTTTAATCACAGGTTATTTGCTTTGTCTCAGGTTGATATTAATAAAAAATACAATAATTTTCTTGCGCCGAAAAACCAAATTACTGTAAATAACGAGGATATACTTGAAAAATACGGGATACAAGCCTCAGCGATAACTGTTGAAGAGGCAATTGGAGATTTACCTAAATTTAATTTTGTAATAAACGACCTACTGTTGTTAAGGATAAGAAACGGCTTATTTGAGCTAAAGAAAAATGTAGCAATAAAAATTGGCTATGCTAGCACGCTTGAAACAGTCGTAGAAGGAGAAATCACCTCTATAAAATCGATTTTTCCTTCTGACGGACCGCCACGCATTGAAATATCTGGGCGAGCAAGAAATATTGCTAACGCTATTCTCGTGGCAAACAATAAGCCCGTTTTTACTCTCATTTATGGAAGAACATTGTTTAACTTCATTTCCATAGCAAGCATCCAGGAACAAAGCAGCATATTGGCACCAAACGCCAGAGCATCATCTCTCAAGGTACCAAAAAGAAATTTGCGTTGTTCCGCAGAATGCGTGGGTTTGCCAGATCTTAAGGCGCAAATACTCATTTCTGTAGAAGGGATAGGAAACACGTACAATGGAAATTACTATGTAGAAAAAGTTACGCATGAATTGAAAAACGGTGGTTATACAACAAGGTTTGAGGCTGAAAGACCCTAAAAAAGAATGTTTGTGCAACCGAAAATCTAAATGGATACGATATCATTGTGAATAAACGGTGAGCAAAAATGGGAAGATGTACAGTTACAAAAGGGCAAGGTCAACGCCAACTGGGCAGAAAAATTCGCAAATTGGAAAACAGCGTTGAACTGAGCAGCAAAGAATGCAAAGCAAAGATATCCGAACAAAAGTACAAGCAGAAAACTCAGACAACCCAAGGATTCACATCTGAATCGCCTGTGCAGAATTTGCGTGACGCATCAAAATGGAAGAAGGACGAAACTAAAAAATAAGACAGTATATTTTGGATCCCTAATTTCCAAGTTGTCCAGAAATATCTAGTTCAAGATTGACATTTGCGAGTTGTAAAGGTTAACTCAAAAGGTCATTTCTGTTTTATGTTCTCCAGTCTGGAGCAGCCTTCTTGCCTAAAGCCAACACTTGGATGTGCCCAATTACAATTATTATCATCCAAATGGATGAGTAAAAGAAATAATAAACAAAAAGCTCGTGGATTTTTATTTTAAAACCCAGTTTTCTTGAGAAACCAAAGAAAACAGCTGCGGTCAACGCGAACCCCGACATTGAAATAAGCAGAATCTTTAGTATATCTGCAGTCGCTAAGGATATAAGGAAAATGGGCAATGCAATGTTGAATTTCACCGACAGAAACAACGAGAAAACCAACAGTGAATTGTACATCCAGAGACTGGGTATGAATGCGCTCAAAAGAAATACCGCAACGGATGGATAGAGGAAAAATAAGCTAGGCAAAACAATTTGCGGTTTCTTAACAAACTTTCTAGCAAGTGGCTTATACCAGTCCTTAAGCCACAATGCCTGCCCAATTGCCCAACGCCTACGCTGAGTAAACCACTTTCGCCAATCCGAGTGCACGTCGTTTTCGACTTCTACATCATGCGAGTAAGCGAAGCTGCTGTCCACCAAAAAAGCTCTGGTGGCAATATCGATGTCTTCTGCAACTACCTTTCTAAAGCCGTGAACTTTTTCAAAGATGTCCCGTTTTATAGCGAAAGCAGCACCGTTTACAGCTGGACATTTATGCATGTACCTAGACGCTAGCCAAGAGCTAATGTTGAATGTTAAATACTCGTAATAAGCCATTTTTGAGAGAAAGGATTTGTCTTTGGTTACTTTCTTCTTAATGTCCAAAACGTCGGCATGCTGCATTTCCATTATAATTTTTCGTAAATAATCAGGGTCGTTTGGGATTCCAACGTCGGAGTCAAGGAAAAGCAGCACTTTACCTGTTGATAATTTGACTGTACTGTTGAGAGCGTTTGCTTTTCCGATTCGTTCTTTGTTAACTATAAATTGGATGTTTTCAGCTTTAAGAGTCTTAATTGTTTCGCAGAAAGTAGCATTGGGCTGGTCAACTGTGACAAAAATTTCTTTCGAAACATTTTGCGAACCAAGTTTGTTTAGCATATCTGCTAGTTGATTGGATTCCTTGTAAACGGGGATGAAGATGCTAACGTCCACAATTAATCCTCAGTCATTATGCATAAACAAGATGGAGTATTAACAGAATCCCTTTTAAATTATTCTACAATATGGCAAAAAAATCTATGCTCAGTATGGATAGAGAACCTATAGCTTCGCGGTAACCAACACTACACCCAGCACTGTGAGAATAATGCTCACAACAAGTTTTTTGGAGACATGATCAATTTTTCTCAAGTACAAGTAGGCAAATATGGCTACGAACACTGGCTCGATCGAGAGGAGTGGCGTGATAACTGAAACGTCATTGAAACTTAAAGCGTAGAAACCCAGCATCCATGTGATGGCTTGTCCGACTCCTGCAGCCCAAAACAACCGCATATCTCTTTTCAAAGATAACTCTTTACGAGTTGACTCTGAAGACACCAATATAATTAGAAAAGGCAAAAGAGAAGCAGTGTATGCAACTGCGACGCCTAAAAGGGGAGCGTCAAACTGAATTAAAGCAAACTTGCGAATTATACTACCAGCACCCAATGCTACACCACCGAGTACTGGATAAATCAAATCTCTTCTCGAATGAATGTTCAGATTGCCAGCCTCCCGAGAACTCCACTCAACAAGAAGCCCTCCTAAGAAAACCATAAAGACACCTGCCCAGTTGCTAGGCGCCAAAAACTCGCTGAGAAACAGCACTGCTAGGAGCGAAGTATACAGCGGATAAACCGCAAACAAGGATGAATTTACTGGAGCGCCCAACTTTTTCAAACCCTGATAATACAGCAGCCTAACAAATCCAGGAGTCAAAACTCCGCTTAAAGCAAAAAGAAGAATACTACCTGTATTAGCTAACGAAAAATCAGTCAGCATTAATGCAAGCGGCCAGAGAACCAGCATGCCTACCCAACTTACTGTTAAACTAATGTTAAAAGTGCTTGATTGAGTGGAGTACTTCCTAACTAGAATTATTGAAAACGCAGATATTGCTGCGGAAATTATCCCTAAGACTACGCCAATCACGCATCTCCATGTTTACGAAGCTGTAATTAAGATTATTTCTCAAAAGCAGTTTTTTGGGGTTTATAATAGGTAAATTATTATTTGCCCTAACTGAATATATCAGCGTTATGACTCGAGTTAAAGCCATAAGTTTACTCTCAGGCGGTTTAGATAGCATACTTGCCACAGAACTCATCCGTCGCCAAGGCATAGAGGTAATAACGTTTAACGTTAAAACCCCGTTTGGCATACCTAAAAAAGACGGATCAAGTGAAGCAGTCCAAGCCGCAGAACAACTTAAGGTACCGCTCAAAGTCCTTTGCGTAGAACAGGATTACATAAGAATGCTGCGTAACCCCAAACATGGTTATGGCAAAAACCTAAACCCATGCGTAGATTGCAAAATATTTATACTAAAAAAAGCAAAAAAATACGCCAAGGAAATTGGCGCAGACTTCATTTTTACCGGTGAAGTTTTAGGTGAACGACCAATGTCCCAACATGGTCCCGCGTTGAAGGTTATTGCTGAAGGATCTGGGTTGAAGGGAAAACTTTTACGGCCTTTATCAGCGAAACTGCTAGCTGAAACCGCTGCTGAAAAGAAGGGGTTAGTTGACCGAACCAAGCTGCTAAGCATACAAGGCAGATCTAGGAAACCCCAGTTTGCCCTTGCTCAAGAATATGGAATTACAGTTTACCCTTCACCTGCGGGCGGATGTCTATTAACCTGTGAAGAATACTGCAAAAAGCTACGAGACCTCTTCGAAAACAAAAAACACATCGCTACAACCGATATAGCTTTGCTAAGGGTTGGCAGGCATTTTAGGTTTGGCAAAAACAAGATAATTGTTGGTAGAAATGAAGTTGAAAACAATTTCTTAACCGCTAACAAAGTAAGAAGTGACTTCTATTTTGAAACTTGCAACGTTGTTGGACCAACAACTCTTTTGCAGGGACCCAAAACAAAGGCAGCGATTGAAACCGCGGCTAAATTAACTGCTTCGTATTCGGATGCTAAATCTGGAGAACTAGCGGTGAAGTTTGGAAAAATAGCCCTTGATAAAATCATAACTGTGCAATTACCTAAGAAAGCTGATATGGATAAACTTAGAGTTGGAAATACAAAGAAATAAGAATAGAGCCTAAATAATTATTCATCAGATGTCTTTCTTCATTGCTTCTTGCTTAAGCTCTCTCGGCATCAACTCAATCGAGTATCTTAACGCTGTTCGCGGCATGTTCTTGCGATTTTTAACTACATAATCGAAAACTTTTTTCTGATGCTTTCTGCTTTCCTCTTTAAGCAACCATCCATAACCTTTCTGCACCATATCATCTTGATCTGTAAGGAGTATATCGCTAATTTCAAAAGCATCCTCTAAAAACAGACCTTTCTTCGCAGGAACAATAAGCGATACAGCAGAAGCCCTTTTGAGCCAGCGGTTATCACTTTTAGCCCATCTCTTCACTTCAGTCATCGTTTCAGGATATTTCTGGATAAGATCACCCACAGTGTGGTTACAGAATCCATCGCACTTAGCCCAATTGTTAATATAACGTTCAATCCATGTTTTGAAAGTTGCCAAATCTCCAGGTTCAAGTTGGTCGATGTAGTTAGGCAGCCAAAACGAAACTACGAATGCCTCTTCAGTATAGTCAGAACGCAAAAGCTCTTCGCACAACCCAAAAATTGCAATCTTATCCAGAGTTTTTACGCGCGACCAATATTTCTTTGCGATTTTCCCAACAGTTTCAGTTTTAACGCCATAATATTTTACTTGTTCCTTGAAGAAACGCTGAAAACTCTTCTGTGTCTTGAGATCAGCTGTGGCTTTAAAGTCTGATCTGATTTGTGTTAGAACATTGGTCATACCAGAAGAATCGGTGTTTGGGAGAATAATAGCTTTTTCTAATAATAAGACAAAATTAAATAAAATAGAGGGAAAATGATGTTTAGTAGTCTTCCATTTGGTATAGACCCAAATCGATGTTTAACGTTTTTTCGGGTCCACAGCTGTCTTCAAGGTCGTAGAGGTGGCTTGTTGCTTTCTCTAAACGGCTTTTTTTAACTGTCACTTTAGATTTAACCATCCTGTTAACTTTTATTTTGTCTTTTGGCTTGCCAATAACACTGGGTGCGCCAAGAACTAGAGTGTTATCGATAATTTTTGGTTCAACTTCAACTTTAACGTCTTCAATCGATAGATTAAGCTTCAAGGCGTCGTCATGGATGTTTTTAGTCAACGCCTTTTCGCCTCCAAACTTCAGCACTGATTAGGTCTCGGATTGCGACGCGGATGGCTTCGGCACGGTTTGGATAGAACCGTTCGTCAACCAGCTGGTCCAAAGCTTTTATATATGTTTCAGGTAAATACAGAGTTATTAGTTTCATTAGGATAGGCTTCCCTTGTTAGTGAATCAGTAAACGATGTTTCTCTGTTATAGTTCTATATATCATGCTACAAATATGCTACAAACATGTTCGTACATCTATTTATAAGCGTTACATCATGGATGATGCAGGCATCTGTCAATTCAGGCAAGGTAAGGATTATGTTTTTATTCCTTGTTAAAGCAACTAACGTGAGGGTATTTCTCCATGGTCTGGCAAGTTTTCATTAAAAACTTCGGATGCTCTTCCAACGTAGCAGACGGAGAAGTCTTAGCTGGTTGCCTAATCGAAGCTGGATTCCAGTTAGCCACATCCGAATCGGAAGCTGACGCTAATAATCTACAACACCTGCGCCGTCAAAGGCCCCACCGAAAACCGAATAATCGACACCATAAAACATGCGCCAAAAGACAAAAAAATCGTAGTCTCAGGTTGCCTGCCCAAAATAAGTTTTGAACGCTTATTGCGAGAAACCCATTTTGACGGAGTAGTTGGTCCAGCAGTGGGAAGAGAAATTGTCGAGGTAGTAAAGATGGTTCTAGCAGGCGAGAAAGTCACCAATCTTTCCACAGTTAAAGAAAAGCCACAGTTGAAGCTACCCACACAAAAATCCAACCCGGTCGTAAGCATAGTACCAGTCAACTATGGATGCTTGGGAAGTTGCACATATTGTTGCGTTATTTTGGCTCGCGGACACTTGCGAAGTTACAGCATCAAAGAAGTAGTTGAACGTGTAAAATGTGATTATAATAACGGTGCCAGAGAGTTTTGGATCACGTCTCAGGATACTGCCTGTTATGGAAGGGATCTAGGAACAGATCTTGCCGATTTGCTTGTGGCTTTGGTTAAGGTTGAGGGCGACTTTCACATTCGTGTCGGCATGATGACACCCAACATTGTTACTGAAATGCAAAGTCGGCTCATCACCTCTTTGGATAACCCTAAAATCTTCAAGTTTCTGCATTTGCCTGTTCAAAGCGGCGACGATACTGTGCTTCAGTACATGCGAAGGTTCTACACAGCAGAAGAATTCAAAAGAACTGTGAACACTTTTAGAAACGAATTCCCAAAATTAACGTTGGCGACAGATGTAATTGTGGGTTTTCCTGGTGAAACAGAAGAAGCTTTCCAGAACACTCTTAAACTATTAGAAGAAGTCAAACCCGACATAGTTAATGTGTCCAAGTTTTTTGCAAGACCCAAAACAATAGCTGCCAGAATGAAAGATGGCTTGGTGGATAAGGAAGAAACTAAACGCAGAAGCACCGCGGTGGCAGAATTGGCAAAAAGGCTTTCAGCCGAACGAAACCTACGTTGGGTCGGTTGGAGCGGCGAAATACTCATAGACGAAAAAGGCAAAGTTGGAAGGTTCCTGGGTAGGACGCAACTTCGCCTACAAACCCATTGCAGTCCAAAAGCACTAGACAACTTGATAGGTAAAACCATTAAAGTCAAAGTAACAGAAGCTTTAACAACCTACCTTAAAGGTGAATTATAGTAAAGACATGTGCTCAAGCAATACCTGTCCTCCTTTAGAAATAGACTATAAACCCATAGAGGTAAGGGACAAAATTTTTATAGATAAAATAACACTGTTATAACCAATGAGCAGGAAGTTGGGAAACCTTGCACTTTTGCCCAATCGTGCAACCCCACAATTCCTTCCTACTCATTTTTAAAATAAACATTTTTTGGTTATGTCAGAATTGACAAGATATATTCGGCGGCTAAATTATTTTCTAGCATAAAGTCTTTTTCAAATAAAATACAGGGTTTGGTTTCTACTGGAATGCTTAAATAATTTCGGCCATGTATTTTCTTCGAGCTGAGAAAGTGACATTCACACAGTCAAGCATCTGTTTTTTCAACACTTTAACACGCAAAAAAGAACTTTTCAAGCCCTTAGAAGCAGGTAAAGTAAGATGTATACGTGTGGTCCCACGGTTTATGATTTTGCGCATATTGGGAATTTTCGAGCTTTCCTCTTTGAGGATTTATTGAAACGTTGGCTGAGTTCAGCGTGGCTTCAAAGTTACCCATGTCATGAACCTCACAGACATCGACGACAAGACAATTAAGGGTAGCCAAAAACAGGGTGTTCCTCTTCGGCAATTCACGGATTTTTATGTAAAAGCCTTTTTTGAAGACATAAAAACCTTAAACATAGAACCAGCTGAAGTTTACCCAAAAGCTACCGACCATATCCCCGAAATGGTCAATTTGATCAAGACTTTGATGACTAAAGGTTTCGCTTACAAAGGTGAAGACGGATCAATCTACTTCTCCGTATGCAAATTCCCCAACTACGGTAAAATGTCTAAAATCAAAGTTGATGAATTAAAAGCAGGCGCAAGAGTAAGCCAAGATGAATATGCCAAAGAGGAAGCACAGGACTTTGCACTTTGGAAAGCCTGGACGCCTGAAGACGGCGACGTATTCTGGGAAACGGAATTGGGCAAAGGAAGACCAGGGTGGCACATCGAATGCAGCGCTATGAGTATGAAGTACCTTGGAGAAACCTTCGACATCCACTGCGGCGGAGTCGACAACATGTTTCCCCACCATGAAAACGAAACCGCCCAATCTGAGGCAGCAACAGGCAAGAAATTCGTGAATTACTGGATGCACAACGAGCATTTACAGGTAGAAGGCAAAAAAATGTCCAAAAGCCTTGGCAACTTCTACACGCTCCGAGACCTCTTAGCCAAAGGCTATGACCCAATTGCGATTCGTTACCTTTTAATGTCTACGCATTATCGTCAGCAATTCAACTTTACGTTTGAAGGTTTAGAAGCGGCTAAAGGTGCAGTGGATAGGCTTCGGAATTTTGTTCGCCGCCTACATGATGCGGATGGAAAAGAAAGCGAAGGAAAAGTAGCCACTTTCACAGCAAAATCTGAAGTGTGCTTTGGCGGCTCCATGGATGACGACTTAAACATTGGAATAGCACTCGCATCACTTTTCGACTTTGTCCGTGAAATCAACAATCTATTGGATGCAAACATGGTAAGTAAGGATGAAGCCGCTGATGTAGGCGGTTTAATGATGAAGTTCGATGCAGTCTTGGGCGTTATTGGGAAAGTAGAAGTTGAAGAAGCGCTACCCAAAGACATCGATGCGCTGGTTCAGAAGCGTGAGGAAGCCCGTAAAACTAAGAATTGGAAAGAAGCCGACTGCTATAAGAGCGCAGCTTAAAGCCATGGGTATTGTTCTCGAGGATACAGCTCAGGGAGTAAGGTGGCATAAAGAGAAGACTTAGGCGGTTTTTACGCTAACATTCCATTCTTTTGTCAAATACTTTTCTTTGTAAAGTTTTTTTGCAGTCTCCAATTCAGTTGGCGTTAATTCGCCCTCTTCCAGTTGGATTTTCAAAATTGCCTTAAAACCCTGTGCCAATGCATTGGCGATTGTTTCAGGCATGACTCTGTGTCCTAACTCGTCTTCGATGCTGGTGATTTTGCGTTTAGCTATGTCGGCGGCTTCGGTGCAGGTGGCGTTTTTTAGTTTTAGAAGTTTGAACATTTTGGGCAAATCCACTGCGCGCAGTATTGTTCCGTGCTGAAGAACGACGCCGCGGGTGATAATTTGGCTGCTGCCAGAGATTTTTTTGCAGTTTACAGTTAAGTTTGGGCAGTTTTTGGCGTCTCCACTGCTGAAATCTGTTGGAACACCTAAAAGACGGAGCGCGTCGGTTATTGCTTCATAAATTTTGAAGTAAACAGAGGTTATGTCGCCTATTCCGAAATCTGCGGTTTGGGCGGTTACGCCGTATGTAACTTCACCCTCAAAATCATGGTAAACGGTACCACCGCCGCTAATACGCCTAACCACATCAACGCCTAATTGTTTGCAAATGTCAATGTAAATCTCGTTTTCTGGATTCTGGTTCTTGCCAACACTCACAGCAGAAGGCTGCCAACGATAAAAACGCAAAGTATTGGGAACCTGTCCAGCGATTCGAGCAGTAAGTATTGCTTCGTCGATTGCCATGTTCATGAAAGCATTGTTAGTCTGTAGGGGTAGTAAACGCCAAGTATCCATAGAGATCTACCTTCGAAGAGAAAATCAAAATAGACTTAAATCGTTTATGCAATTGGAAACTGAAAATGATCAGCTTCACTTCTTGCAAGATAAAGCCTTAAAACCTAAGCATGTATCTCTAAAATGGCAAAGAGGCAGTTAGATTGAAGGTTATCTCTGGTCCAGCATCCAAAGAGCTTGCTGAAGCAGTCTCAGCTCAAACTGGTTTCCTAAATGTACCTGTTGTTTCCAAGATTTTCCCAGACGGTGAATCCTATGTGCGTTTGGATGGTAACGTTCAAGGTGAAGATGTAGCTATCGTGCAGACCACTTGTCCGCCTATGCAGGACGGCAGGCTTTTCCAGTTGGCTTTTTTGGCTGATTCGGCTAAACGTGCGGGTGCAAAAAAAGTCACCGCAGTTGTACCCTACTTGGCGTATGCAAGACAGGACAAAACATTCTTGGCAGGCGAAGGCATAAGCGTTGAAACCATCGCGCGAATGCTAAAAGCTGCCGGAATCGACGAGTTCTTAACGATAAACATCCATTCTGAACAAACGTTAGCTCAATTTCCGTTTCCAGCCAAAACCCTAAGCGCTATCCCACTCATAGCAAACTACTTTGTGAAAAAAGGCCACAAAGGCGCATTCGCACTCTCACCCGATAAAGGTGCTATGTACATTGCTAAACAAGCGCAGACAGTTTTATGCGGCGATGTAGGACACCTCAACAAGACCCGCGACCGCTACACTGGACAAACGGTACAGACCGCTGAAGGCTTGAATGTTAAGGGGCAAACCGTCATCATACTTGACGACATAATCAGCACAGGCGGCACAATCGTTGGAGCAGCAAAAATCCTTCGCGAACAAGGAGCAAAACACGTCTTCTGCGGTTGTGTTCACGGCTTGCTAATTGGCGACGCAGAAAAACGTATTCTAGATGCAGGAGTGGAGGAAATCGTGGGCACCGACAGCGTTCCTGGCAATTCAAGCAAGGTGTCGCTGGCACCCCTTATCAGTCAAGAGCTTAAGGCGCAGAAGTAGTGTCCAAACTCTTTTTTTTATTATCAGGCGAAAACGAGTCTATGCCTGCCGCTGAAGTAAAGGCTATTTTGGAAGCGGAAGGCTTTAGCTACACAAACGCTTCAGAGTTTGATCAGATTCTGCGGTTGGAAGCAGACATAAGCAGTGTCCAAGCGGTGCAGATTCGCTCGGCATACACGCGTTTTAGTGCTTTGGAACTTTTTGTGTCAGATGCAACCCATGCGAACATAGCCAAAGTAGCTGCGGAAACAGATTTCAAAGCCGTCCTCAAACCTGGAGAGAGTTTTGTTGTTCGAATTAACCGTATCAGAAACTATGCCGACCAAGCACTAAACACGATGGAGCTTGAGGGTAAACTGGGAAAACAAATCCTGAACAGCACGGAAGGTACCAAAGTAAGCCTGAAAAATCCTGACAAAACATTTATCGGCATAATTACAGATGAAAAACTGGTTTTAGGCTTAAAATTAACCGATATAACCAGCAAAACCTTCTCTGAACGCCGTCCGCGAAAGAAACCCTTCTTCCACCCATCCGCGATGCCATCAAAGATGGCGCGTTGCATGGTTAATCTGGCACATGGCAAAGCTGAATCACTTGTGTTGGATCCATTCTGCGGTACAGGCACATCCCTCATCGAAGCCAGCTACATCGGCTGTCGCACAGTCGGTGTAGATGCTCAGAAACGAATGATTTTGGGCACAAGAAGAAACCTACGTTTCTTCAATATCTCTGCAGAAGGACTGGTTTTGGCGGATTCGCGGAAGCCCCCGTTCTTCAAGGTTGACTGCGTTATAACTGACCCACCATACGGACGCTCGTCAAGCACACTAAAATCAACCACAGAACAACTAGTCAAAGACGTTTTAGCTTCGTCGCTGGAGTTGTTGGGAACGGGGCAACGAATTTGTATAGCTTCTCCCAAAACATTAAACATAACGCATCTAGGAACCGAACTTGGCTATCGACATGTGGAATCCCACTTTGCCTATATCCACAATTCCTTGACGCGTGAAATTGCAGTATTCGAAAAGGTGACAAAATGAGTCTTCGTGTAGTTTTTTTGGGAACAAGCGGCAGCGTACCAACCTTAAAGCGCAGCTTACCGTCAGTGGTAGTGCAATGTCCTCGTAATCAGTGGATGTTTGATTGCGGCGAAAACGTACAACGACAAATGATACAGGCAAAAGTGAGTTTTCACAGAAAAATGAAGATATTTATAACACATTTACACGGAGACCATGTGCTTGGTTTACCTGGACTCTTACAAACAATGGCACTAATGGATCGCAAGGAGTCAGTTCAAATTTACGGTCCAAAGGGACTCAAAGATTTTCTGGTCTGCGCCAAAGAAACACTCAACTTCGGCTTGAACTACCCCGTTGAAATCAACCAAATAATCTCGGAAGGCGTCGTCTGCGACCAAGAAGAATACATGGTCATGGCTGTCAAATCTAACCATGCAGTAGAGAGTTACGCTTACGCGTTTGTGGAGAAGCCGCGTCCAGGCAAGTTTTACCCTAAAAGAGCTTTGGCGCTGGGTGTTGCGGCTGGTGAGTTGTGGTCTAGGCTGCAAGGAGGTGAAGAAATCACTTTATCGGATGGAAAGGAGGTCAAGCCGAACGATGTTATGGGTCCACTTAGGGCAGGGCGCAAAATCGTTTACACAGGCGACACCAAACCTTTTGATTCATTTGCAGCGTTTGCTAAGGGCGCTGATTTGGTGATTCATGATTGCACCTTTGATGATTCGCTGGTTGAGAAGGCAGGTTTGGATGGACATTCAACACCAAGTCAAGCGGCTGGGCAAGCGAAGGCGGCTGGAGCAAAACAGCTGGTATTGTCACATATCAGCGCACGGTACCCAAACGCAGAGCTGCTTTTAGAGCAAGCAAAAAAAACTTTTGCAAACAGTGTACTTGCGGAAGATTTTATGGAGCTGGAGTTGCCCTTAAGCGAGCAGCTGCTTTAGTTTCTGGATGCTCTCGGAAACATTATTCATGGATTCAACTATCACTTTTTTGTCATAGCCATTTCTTTTAAGAGTCTGCGCAAACCAGTTCCAATCGATGTTACCACCACCAACACCGTTGTGCTGGTCATCGGTGCCGTCGTTGTCGCTGGCATGGACATGAACGATTTTGTCAGCAAGCAAGTTAAAGAAAGGTTGGATTTGACCTTCAAGGTTAGCGTGTCCAAGATCCATAGTAATACCGATTGGCAAATTAGTTTCTTTATACATTCGCATAAATTCCTCAGGTGTATTCATCAAAAACCAGTATTTCCCGGGCAAGTTTTCTAAAGCAATGTTTACGCCGTATTCTTCTGACAGCTTGTAGAGTTCTTGGATACTTTGGCACATCTGTTTGAAGTCAGCTCCTGGATAAAATTGGCCTATTCCGGTGCGTTGTCCGGGGTGAAAAACCCAAAGTTTAGCATCCAATGCACTGGCGTTTTGGAGTGATAGTTTGAGACGTTTTATCGAGGCATTCAACAATGGTTTGACTGGAGAAGCAATGTTGATGTCAGCAAATGGCGCATGCAGAGAGTATTCCAAACTGTATGATTTTGCAGCTTCCTTAAGAGAAGCTATGCGGATTTTATTTAAGTCATAGGTACCGTCATCCAAAATCTCAATGTACTTTGTATTCATTGTGCCTAAGCGTTTAACCATGCGGTTGAACGGCTCACCAAGACAGTAGAGCATTGAAACGCCAACTTTAGCTTTAGACATGTAAGCTCCTCGTAATTGGAATGTTGTGGTTGTACTATCAGATAAAGACTCTCCAAATAGAATCTGTGAAAGATATTTGTGATTCAACCATATTATGAAATTAAAAAGAACCATATTTTTAGTTAAATAGCTAGAGTGGCAAACAAGCAAACTGCTGGATATTGATTGTTTGTGACGTTCCAAAAAAAGGCAGAATAATTCAAACTCAATTATGAAAACGCGTACAAATTAATAATTTGACCTAACCAAATTACGGGAACAACTGTCTTCCCCAGCGATTTTGACCATTTTCTCTAGTGGTTTTGTACTGTATCTGCCTAACGCCCAACGCAAGTTCTGCGAATTCTTTTATGATAGTGTATCGGAATTCCCATGTTGGCACTCCGAATCGCAAACCGTTGCACATGTTGTCTCCATAAACGTATAGACGCACTCCATGGTAGTCGTATGCAGCTTGGTTTGGTTCACCGTATTTTGGTTCAGAAAGCACTTTAAAGGGCCAAATTTTACATGCTTCAGGCTTCATTCCCTGCAAACCGCAAAAGTACGTGTTTGATTTGTTGCACAGAAAACTACAAGAGCCGTCACTGGCGCGTTTGATGTAGAGATGATCTAACCCTGTTACAGTGGTTTGGTAGCCAAAAGATTTGTTGATGTTGAGCCATTCTTTGAAGCCTAAAACTACGCTGTAGAGTTTACAGCAGTAACCGCATGCTTTGCAATGCCAATCAGCAATGTTTTGCCATGGAACAAACTGCATTAATTGATTACCCTTTCTGCGAATCAAAACAACAGAAGATTAAATTCTTTTCCAACAATCAAGACGGAAAACTATGGTTTTTTATAGAGGTAAATTGTATGTGAAGGATATCCTAGTTGTGGGTTTTCACAAAAATTTTCAACTTTGGTAGGACGCCAGCCAATAATCTCGTAATCATGAGAAACCACGCGTGTACCTTTTTTAAGGTCGCGTTCCAGGTTAGGTTTAATTTTCTCGTTAGCACTTGTTGTCAAGTAAAGGTAAACTACGTCGGCTGAAGTCAGGCTTACGTTGAACATGTCATCATTCATTATGGTTACTCGGTCATCAAGTCCATTCTCATGAATGTTACCCATGGCTTTCTTTGCTAAATCTTCACGCAATTCAATACCGACGCCCCGCGCACCAAAAGTCTTCGCTGCCATAATGACTGTTCTGCCGTCTCCCGAACCCATATCAAAGAGGACTTCGCCAGCTTTTAAATCAGCCATTTTAAGCATATATTCTACAACAGTTTGTGGACTTGGAACAAAGGGCGCAATGAACATTTTCAGTTTTTCCTTCGTTTTAAAAGATGAGTAATCATTTTGTTATGCCACATAGGCATCTTTTTTTGGCTGTGGTCTTTTTGCTTCTCCACATTTGACGCAGCTTTGTGCGCATAAATCAAGGTATTTTTCTTCTTCTGCTTTGCCTATGGCGTTTGCGGCTTTTATGCACATTTCACTGGGTTCAGTGCAACCTTCTTCTTTGCATAGTTTTGAGATGTACTGACAAACTTCCTGCACGTCTTTGGGTTCCAGAACAGCCCTATTGGTGCGTACAAGCAAACAGAGTTCCCTAGCCATAACGCAGGTTTTAACGTATTTAATTCGTTCCAAAACTTCGCTACGTAGATTTTTTCGGCTTATTTCCAAACTATTTTCCCCTGTGAGCATAACAAGCAGATAGCAAAAATAAGCGACTTTAAGCTTAAAAGGTTGCTGTATTAACCGTTAGTATGAACACTCACAAAAATCAAAATAGCTTTTTATCTAAATCGTTTGTTGAGCACTTTTCGTTCAGCTTCCAAAACTAATTCGTAAAATTTGTCTGAAAGCTTGGGTTCTTTCTCCAAAACTGCTGCGACATCGACTGCTAAAACTCGTCTGGCACTTAACGCCACCGCAGCTGCTTTGCCGTATTTTTCAATTGACTCAGCGGATTGTTTTGCATTCACCTGCATCTTCTCTTCGTTCTTAGCCAACTTTTCACCCCTTTTTTCAACAAGTCCCAAAGCCTTTTCCTCTTCGATCTTCAGCATTCCAACCGCAAAAGACCCACACCGCGGACACTTAGGTTTGTCAGGCAAATCTTTGATGCGTATCATCTCCATATAATCCCAACAGCTTGTACAAACAAAGTTGCCCGTCTCATTTAGTAGCCTTGCCTTGGCAGATTCTACTAGAACTGCGCGCATTTGCTCGGGGGGGATAAGATCTGTCTTCATGCTAACCCGTTCAATACCCACGCGAGCTACCGGGGTCGCCTTGCCACCTGTTTCAACTACCTGTAGCCGAACATCACAGTTACGCAGCCGCCCCAAAACCATAACAAGTCCGTCCCCGTCGATGTCTTTTGAAAAAACTTCTTTTAGCCCCTCTTCATAAATGGGGGTTCCTTCAAAACTTGTTATCACTTTTTGGATGCTTACGTTACTAAAGTCAGCCCACTTCTTTAATGCGCCAAAACGCCTTGCAACTTGTATCACTCGTCGTTTGAATAACCCTGTCTTAACGGTTGAAATTGTGAGTGTGTTTCTAATAGTTTGTTCGCTCATACTTTGTATTTCTCTTATTACTTCAACAAGACGCTCTGCAGTCATTGAGCCCATTGTTTGAACGAAAATGCGATATGGGTCATGCTGTACCACGATGCCCCGTCCAAGCTTATCAGATAAAACCTGCCCTAAAAGCTGTGCTAAAGCACGGTTAGTAAGTGAGCCAAAATTTGAATGAACAATAACGAATTCACTCCAATCCTCTAACACAATTCGTTTGGGCGTAGGAACTGGAAAACCACTGTGTACTTGCTCCAAGGTTTCTTCCAACGCATGTAGAATTGTTTCTTTATCTGCAGGGTAACGTTCAGAAAGCATAGCACTTATCTGTTCACCTGAGGCGCCGCTATGTGTTTTCTCTTCTGCAAAACCGCGGATTTCGGCTAATTCTTGCGCTATTTCGTAGGGAACAGGTATTTCTTCACCTATCCAACTGGGTATTGAACCTGTTGGATCGTCGACTGGGCGAACGTATACTTTATCCTCAGTTGTGTGTATTATTTGCCATGGGCTACCGCGGATGATGAACTTTGTGCCTGGCTTACCGTACTCTGCCATGAAGGCTTCATCTAACACGCCTATAGAACAATCCATTGACTCATCTATTACAAGGAACTGTTTCTCTTCTGGAATCATGGATAAATTATCAAAATAGTATTCGTACAACGCCTTAGTCCGTTGGGGTCTTAAAACCACTTGGTCCTCAAATGATGCCCAAGCTAAACGAGGAAACCGATTATGCATATACTTAAGAATTTTCTCTACATCATCCAATGTAAGGTTTTCATAGGGTGCAGCGTTTTGCGCCAAAAATAAAATTTCGTTGAAGGCTAAGCGTCGATTTTTAAGCAGCAATCCTGCGATTTGATGAGCTAAAACATCGTATGGTTTGTCAGGAATCTGCATTGGCTCAAGCTCTTCCGACAAAGCCCGCCGAGCAATAACCAAGGCTTCCAATGTATCATCGGAATCCATTCCAATAATAATTCCTTCAGACAAATCACCATAAGTATGTCCTGCTCTGCCAACCCGCTGGATTAAACGCGAAACTTGCCTTGGACTCATATACTGGATCACAAGATCTATTGCACCGACATCTATCCCGAGTTCAAGGCTACTAGTTGCTATTAGTCCCTTAAGAGCCCCCTTTTTAAGCCCTGTTTCTGCAGCAAGGCGCGAAGGCTTGGTTAAAGAACCATGATGAATGGAAATTGGAAAATCTGCATCCCAAACTTTGAAGCGTGAAGCCAAAACCTCAGAAACTGAACGCGTGTTTGTAAACAGAAGCACCGATTTGCGTTTGGTCATATAGTCACGGATAATTCGCAATCTCGCCGCCACCTCAGGATGAGTGTAGATTTTTGAGGCGAATTGGACATCTTCTTCACTTGGTCTTGGATAGATAACTTTCAGCTTGACCATTTTAGCAACTGGCACACGTATTATTTCGACTGATCGTTTATCGCCAACGAGGAATTGAGCAACTTTATCTGGGCTACCAACTGTGGCGGATAACCCTATCATTTGAAAATCTTTGCCGATTAAATCTCTGATGCGTTCAAGTGCCAAAGACAACTGGCTTCCGCGTTTGCTATCCGCTAACTCGTGCACTTCATCGATCACTATCCAACGCAGACTTTGCAGGCTCTGACGCAGCAGCCATCCAGTAAGTATGGCTTGCAAGGTTTCAGGTGTTGTTATTAGAATATCTGGTGGACATTGGGATTGGCGAGTTCTCTCTTTGGTCTCGGTGTCACCATGCCTTACTGCCAATTTGACATCAAGATTATTGCACCACCATTGCAATCGTTCAAGCAAGTCGCGATTTAACGCGCGAAGCGGCGTGATATACAAAACTTTTATTCCCGGAGTCTTCGGTTGCTGCAGAAGCATACTCAAAATAGGTAGAAAAGCAGCTTCTGTTTTGCCCGTCGCTGTAGGCGAGATTAAGAGAACGTTTTTCCCTTCGAGAATTTTCGGAATAGTTTTTTCTTGAGGCTCCGTGGGTTTAGCAAATCCTTTCTGTTCAACGAGCCTTCGCACTGGCTTTACGAGCATTTCAAAAGCGTTGTTAGAAGTGACCTGCAAAATTGAACCTACGACTTTTAGGAAGTAATCTTGAATTCAGCTATAAAAGAAGTTAGGAAAGAAAACCAATGTTAACAGGGGTTTTAGCTCTATTTTGGCTAATTCGTGATTTATTGGTATTGTTCTATGCGAATACCAAGGCCTTCAACATATGCTTTCGACACTTCTCTTATCTCGTTTAGAAGCGATTGACAAAAAAATGTTTAATTACAATGTTAAAAAGAAAAATATCTATGCGAAAAGCTACGGAAAGTTTTTTATTCATTCAGGTTAAAGCATGGAAGTAACAACACGGAGAGAAAATAAAATGGCTAAATGTCCAAAATGCAGTACAGAAGTAGCAAAGCCAAAAAAGACATGGAAAATGGCTGGTCGCCCAGATAAAGCTGGAAAACGCATGCAATTAGAAATCGGACTCTACGAATGCCCAAAATGCGGCAACGTATTCCGCGAAGTACTAAGTAAACAAAAAATTTAACGCCGCAACCTAAACGAAACAACTTGCATACGTATTAGCACTCTTTTTTTTCTTTTTTCGGAGAAGCGGTAGTTTTAAAACAGATTCATTTTGTTAATGAATTGAAATTTTCCGGTTGAAAGATGACAAAAAAAAATTGACTTAAGGAAACTGTGAAAATCATTATTTCAAAACTGTAATCACTATCGTCTTGATTGTTTCGAACATCATAGGGCTTTTTCTTGATTGAAACTTGTTCTGGGAGCTTCTGCTCTATTAAGTGTTGTGAAAAGCGGAAACATATGAGTTCCTTTTGACGGGCATGTGATGGTTATCTGTAATTAGATCATCCGTTTGCTCAACCCTTGATCAAGGGTGAAATTATTATTCAGACAACAATCCAGATGACTTAAACGCTAACTACCCCAACAGCGACATCATTGTTTACAAAAACCCAAACGGCGTTACACCCATCGTTCACCGAATAGTTCAAAAACAGGAAATAAATTGGACACTTTTCTTTTAAACCAAATTCGATGGCAACCGACCCATAACATGGTCTAGCAGCTCTCAACTATTATTATGACTTTCCTGAAGTAAAAGGAGTCCCTCAAAACCTCATTGAAGAAGGTTATTTTAAGGATTCCATTGTTTGGATGGATTACACTTTTATATGAAGGAGAACTCATGGGCTTGACCATCGTTATTGGATTCATAATGTTACTTTTGCTAATCGAGTTCATCCTACAGCTTATCAAAGAAAGGAGAAAAAATGCACAACAAACCAATAAAAACAGCCGCCCATAGATGTATTTATAAATAAAGCTTTTGATAAATGAACAATCAAGAAAAGCGATATTTGCACGAGGGAAATAGATTGCCAAAAGTTAAAGCAACATTAAACATTGAAAACGTGGTCGCTTCTGCAACACTTAACCAGAAAGTCGATTTGAACGCTGTCGTTAAAGGTTACCCTGGTGTGGAGTATCGTCCTGAACAGTTTCCAGGCTTAGTTTTCCGCTTAAAAAGGCCAAAAACCGCTACTTTAATTTTTAGTTCCGGAAAAATGGTTTGCACAGGCGCTAAATCAGAGAAGGAATCCAAAAGAGCCGTCATGAAAGTGGTTAAGGAACTCAAGAAGGGCGGCATAATAATAATCAGTAAACCCGAAATGAAAATTCAAAATATAGTTGCCTCAGGCATTTTAGGCGGATTAATTGACTTAGAAAAAGCTGCATACACACTGGAGCATGCAATGTATGAGCCTGAACAGTTTCCAGGCTTAATTTACCGAATGGCGGAGCCGAAAGTTGTGATTCTTCTTTTTGCCAGTGGAAAACTTGTTTGCACAGGTGCAAAGAAAGAACAAGACGTTTATGATGCAGTGGAAAAATTGCATACGCTACTTGAAGAAACCAGCCTAATCTTCTACGAATAATTCCCAGTTTTTACTGTTTTTTTATCTTGTTTTAGAATGGTTTTTAGGCTTTCATGATCAATTGCACCCATTTCATAGAGTGTCTTGGCAATTTCACTTATTTTAAGTACAGAATGAAGTTTCACACTGCTCTTCTCAAGCAGTTCTCTTCCACCTTCTTCACGATCCAAGAAAACGACTGCGTCAGAAACTACTCCACCTTCAGCTCTCACAGCTTCAGCAGACTCTTTGAGACTAAAGCCTGTTGTTATCAAATCGTCAATTAGTAGAACCTTGTCTCCTGAAGCCAAAACGCCTTCAACTCTGCGTTCTCTACCGCTTAAGTGGATGCCTTTGCGTACATAAATGAAGGGTTTGTTGAGGTTATAAGCGATTTGTGATGCAAAAGGGATTCCTGCTATTGGTATGGCTGCGATTCGGTCGAAGTTTTTAATTCCAATTTGGATCAGTTATGTATTGTGCGTAGGATTCGCAAATTTCGTGGAATGCATCTGGAAAGCTTGGAATTACTCGTAGGTCTATGTAGTAGGGGCTTGCTTTCCCACTTGAGAGTTTGAATACACCGAATTTTACGGCGTCGACTTTGAACAATATGTTTGCCATTTGCTCTTTCAGGGATAGACTTGTGTTTGGGTTTTTCATGTTTTTCACTTCCTCTTTGAGACCTGATAAATTTTGTTTTGTTCAGGAATCAAGCTTGCAGTTCGCGGCAACTCTTTTTTTAACAGTTCTGCAAACTCTTTTTGGCTTGCAACGGTTGCGGTGTGGTAGGGTACTGCAACTTGAGGTTTAGTTAACCATGCAATTTCAAAACCTGTCTGCGGAGTTGAACCTGGAGCAACACCAACTGTGCAGAAAACAACATCGAACTTTTCTTTTTGCCCAAGCTTGGCCAATTCTGGAAATGGTAAACTGTCTGAAGTATGGTAGACTTTGACTTGGTCTTCACTGGTTATAATGTATGTTACGGGGGTTTGGGCTGGATGGTTGCTTTTTTCTGCTTTCACTGAGACTTCTCCGATTTTGATTTCTGACGCCGGGCTTGATTTCTGTAAGTTTGTCGTTGGGTATGGCAAGTTGAAGTTTTTTTGTTGAAGCAGCATCGGCTATTACTGTACAGTCCGTGGCTTTTTGAATTTCAGTCACTAAACGCTGGTCGAGGTGGTCGTAGTGCTCGTGGGTGATCAGGATTGCATCGACGTTTTGAAGAGCTTTAACTTTGACGTCAACAGGGTCAATTGCAAGAGTTTTGGATGGGGTCTTTAAGAGTATTCCAGCATAATTGTTGAGCCATACAAAGAGTATACTGTTTTTCTCCGGCGTTTTCTGAATGGACATAGCCTTGATTCCTCAAGAACTATTATGCTAAATGCGTTTAAAAGAAGTTGCGTATCTTGATATTAGTCCCTACCACCTGATGATCTACCTACTAGTTGCAGAATTCAATAACCTGGACGCAGGAAACATTTAGCTAGGCACCATTTCTGCGGTATTAAGAAAAATGTACTTAAAAAATGTGCACACCATTTTCAAAAAAACCAAAAATTGATAAGGCTTAATAGGTTCCTGTGTCGAGTACATGTAAATTAGTTGGCGTGACTTAGCATGGTTGATGTTTGGCTTCCCTACGGAAAAACCGACGTATGCGTTCGTGTTCCAGCTCGAAACTTGCTTGGCACAATCGAACCTATAGAGCACCCAGCCGCGACAGATTTGAAAGCTGAAGTTGAACGAGCGCTAAAGGAGCCAATCGGCACAAAACGCTTATCTGAGATTGTTAACCCCGAAAGCAGGGTTGCAATAGTTGTGGATGTTGCTACCCGAAAAACACCAGGGGAAATCCTGCTTTTGCCCGTTCTCGATGAACTTAACGCGGCAGGTGTAAGAGATGAGAATGTTACGATTGTTTTTGGCTGCGGAACCTACGGGGCAGTAAAACCTGAAGAAGCAAGCAAGCTTATTGGTGAAGAAGCATTAAAACGTGTAAAAACAGTTAGTCATGATTCCAGGGCAGTAGATTTAGTTAATGTCGGCACGACCAAGACCCACGGCAACAAAGTTCTATTGAACCGTGTTTTTGCTGAATCGGACGTTAGGGTGCTTTTGGGTGATGTTGATCTCAACTATTATTCAGGTTACGGCGGAGGAAGAAAAGGGGTTTTGCCAGGGGTCTGCGGTGAAGAAACAATCAAGCAAAACCACGGAATGCTTGTAAGTGCTAATGCGAGATCAGGAAATTTAGCGGATAATCCTGTGCATGTTGATATGACTGAAGCAGCCAGGCTTGCCAAAGTTGATTTTATCGTTAACGTTGTTGCAAACAGGAAAGGCGAAGTCGTTAAAACATTTGCAGGCGATTTGGAAGCAGCGTTTTTGGAAGCAGTGAAACTCTACGACGAAATGTACCGTGCAAATGTGGATCGCCGAGCCGACATCATCGTGGTTAGTGCAGGCGGTCACCCAGCTGACAGTAGCCTATATGAAGCTTACAAAGGCTTAGACAATGCTTTAGATGCGGTTAAACGAGGCGGAGTAATAATTCTTGTTGCAGAGTGTCCTGAAGGACATGGTAACCAAGTGTTCTACGAGTGGATGAGTAGGCTAGCAGACATCAAAAACGTAGAACGCGAAATAAAACGCAACTTTGTCCTCGGCGGATACAAAGCATTTTACTTGCTGAAGGCACTGCAAAATCATCAGATTATTTTGGTCTCCTCACTCCCAGATTACTATGCCACAAGCGTCTTTAAACTCAAAACTGCCAGAGCAGTAAATGACGCTTTAGCAGAAGCACTCAAAATTGCTGGTTCAGCCTCTAGAGTTTGGGCGATTCCATATGGCAGCTATACGTTGTTAGAGTTTAAGGCGACTGAAGAAACCAAAACTTAAAAACTGATCGCCCCACTCCATTTGTCAAGCTACCGCTTAACCCTTAAAGCGTAACCTTTAAGTTTCAACATTGAAATGTGGATTAGAAGGCGAAACAATGCAACACAACTTTACGCTGCGAAAATTTGTTCCAGACGACCTGCAGAGCGTAATGCAAATCAACCGCGTCTGCCTCCCAGAAAACTACACTGACTTCTTTTTTGTCGATTTGCACCAGCGGTTCCCAGAAACATTCATTGTAGCTGAAGATGATGGAAAAGTTTCAGGGTACATTATGTGCCGCATTGAAGTTGGATTGTCAAATTATGGTTTTGGTGGCTTAATACGCAAAGGACATGTGGTTTCAATCGCAGTGATGCCACTGAGTAGACGCAAAGGCATGGCTTCGGTATTAATCAAAAAGGCGTTGGAAGGCATGGAATACTACAAGGCTAAACAATGCTTCTTAGAAGTTCGGGTAACGAATGAGTCAGGTATAACACTTTATAAAAAATTGGGTTTTGAAGTCACAAGAACAATCAACGGTTACTATTCTGATGGCGAAGATGCGTACGTGATGACAAAGAAACTTTAAAACAAAATTATTATTTTTCAATTTTGAATATCTTTCAGGTGAAAAGTTTAAAATTAGTGGTTGAGCAAGCCTAAAAAATGGTAATATAAGGTTAAGAAGAGAAAAATGCAAAAACCTCATCTTTGTTGATAACAAGACCTGCTAAACTAGTTTAGGGAGTTTTCTGGCGACTGCTAAAACACTAAGGTGTGACAAGGATAAAAAAAATTATGTGATTACAAACTATGTCCAACAACTCTAATTTTTTAAAGTACTTGTTTACTAAACTTAGCTGAAAAAAACAGACGAAAACAAACTATAAGAAAAACTTGTTTTTTTAAAAAATAAAAATGAAAAGTGGAGTTTAAGCTGTTTTGGGCTTTGCTTTGTCAACTGCGCCGCTTAGGCTGGTCATTTCGGCGTTTGCTTTTCGGATGATATCTGCGATTGTGTCTTTTGTAGGTATTGTTGCGCTTACGGATAATGCGACTGCTTTTTGGTGTGCTCGCTGTAGCAGTGGTTTAATCGTGTCTTTGCTTGCATAGCCTATTTCTAGTGCTAATGCGAAGGCTTCTGAGTTTCCTGTTTGAACGCTTCTGCGTGTTGCGTCAACGTCAACTTTGAGTTGGTCGCCAGTAATAATTAAGTCCATTGTCAAAAACTGCCCGCATTGATATACCGAGTTCAACTGCTTTAATTCCAAGTTTTGAAAGTGTTCCTGCAAGCCTTTCGTTGATAATTTCGCCTTTGCGGACAACTAAGGTATCTTTGCTGATCCAGACACTACCGGACTCAATTCTTGTTGGCAACCCAACCGCGTTTAATTGGCTGATAACTGGACCTGGAGGTTGACCTGTGTTTCCCGCAGGAATAACTACATCCATCGCAGCTATGTCACCTGACTTGGCGGTTGTTTTAACTTTACCACGTTCTAGCAGCAAAGCCAATTTGAAGGGGTTGAGGTCTGTAAACAAGTAAACGTTTGATCCATCTAAGTAACTCTCAAGCTTCTTTAGCTCTTCATTTTCCATTTCCTCAAGGGCGATTTTGATAAGTGTGTTCTTTAAGAACGCGAAGGTAAACTTTGCCTGCCATAGTCTTCTTTATTTCTTGCAGTTGGGAAGCACGTACCTTCTTGAGGCTAGCGATGCCGATGGATTTGTACTCTTTTAGTATGTCTTTAATTGACTCTACTTCGGTTGATTTAGCTTCTAATACTTGTTGGGATGGCATAATTATTCTCTCTTAAGGTTTAATTTTGACTGGTTCACCCATTGATGTCTTGATGAAAGCGTACTTTACGTTTTTTAATCCGCGCTTTAATTTTCCATCCAAAACACGAAGAACAGTCATTGTGTTATCGACTAGTTCTTCATCTTTCATCTGTTCGGAACCAACTGAAACTTGAATAATTGGTTGACTACGCATTCTCACAACAACTGTTTTGCGATGCTTATTAATTAGAGCGACAATGTCAGCGTTTGGAGGAACTGGAATAGGCATTTTTCCTCTTGGACCCAAAACTGGACCAAGAATCCTACCTACAAGCGGCATTAAGGGTGCTTCTGAAATGAAAACATCATATTCGTTAGCAAGAGCACGTAACTCTTTCTTTTTACCGTTTAACGCATCTAAATCTGCGCGTTCGAGTACTTTGTCAGCTTGAGAATTCTTCGCTTTTACGATGAAGTCTCCTCCAGAAGCAACAACGCAAATCTTGTTTGGTTTGCCAGTTACATGAGGAAGTTCAACTACTTCTTGGATTTTACCTTCTGGCGACTTCATGTCAATCTCGACGATGTCGAGGATCAGATCTACAGTCTGGTTGAATTTTCTTCCGCCAGACTTTGCTTTTGCCTGTTTAATTGCTTCTAGTATAGTCTTGTTGTCTAGGGGCATTTTTAAGCCTCGTGCCATTGAGAGATTTGAAACCCATTATAAAAATATTCGCTTATCATTGTTCAGTACCGAATAGTTGTTCGTAATTGCCAGCATCGACGTCTTTCTGGACTTCTCGAGGGTCTTTGCCTTCAACCGTAACACCTAAGCTCACGCAAGTACCGAGCAACTCCTTAGTTGCTTTCTTGACAGTTGGAGATAAAAGTTGAGGATCCTTTAATTTTTGCAATTTTCAATATTTGTTCCATGGATAAATCGCCAATTTTGACGGTGTTGGGAGTACCTGAGCCTTTCTCAACTTTAAGTTCAGCCACTATAAGTGCGGATGCTGTGGGGGTGCCAACGGTTACCTCAAAGGTTTTGTCTTCTGTATCAACGCTTATTTTTACTGGAACTTTCATTCCAGCGTATTCTTTTGTGATTTCGTTGATTTTGTTGACAATAGCCACTATGTTTACGCCTAGTGGACCAAGAGCTGGACCTAATGGTGGACCTGCATTGGCTTGTCCGCCGCTGACAATTAATTCTACGACTTTTTTATCTACCATTCTTGTTTCACCGTTTATTTTGCTTTTTCAACTAGTTTTACATAGTCTGAATGTACTGTGATGGGCAAAGTGAAAGTTGCCTCAAGCAATTCGAGGGTAACTTCTCCTTTTGACTTGTCGAGTCTTGTTATTTTAGCGCGCATACCTTTGAAGGGTCCACCAGTGATTTCAACAACGTCATCTTCGTTGAGGTCTTCCATGACTGGCTTACGCACTATGTACCGTTCTATTTCAGCGAAGCTCACGAGCCCAGGAATTCTGGATCGAACATGTCTAACGCCTGTGATTGCTTCTTCCACTAGGTGTGGTCCATCTGCTTCAATGAATACATATCCTTTAAGTGTGTCTGGTACAAGAAGAGATTTTATTGGAATATGAGCCATATCCACTTTGGAAGCGATTAAACGCGCCACGTTGCGTTCTTGACCAGTTGTTGTTTTTACAACGAAAATTTTTACTTGACTTAGCTCTTCTTTTTTATCTTCCATATTCAGGCTTCCTTAAGCTGTCGCGGCTGCGCCAGAAGTTGCGCCACCTGTTGCATATGATAAGAGTTTAATTACAAATCCGATTAAGCCAACTGCACCTATACCTAACAGACTGATTTTTATAGAGAGCCAAAGCTCTTCACGTCCCGGTTTTACGGCTAGCTTTAAGGTTCTTCCTGCCTGCGTTAACCAAGATTTTATACCCATATTTACCGCACACTCAAGATTTCACTGATATATAATAAACGTTACTGTAACTTTTTAGTTTTAAAACTACAGTGTTAAGCCTTTTAAACATTGCTTGCCAAAAGTAAACGCCTACACTTTCTTGAAAGGTAACCCAGCTGCCTCCAGCGCCAAAAGCAAGTTTGGTTTGTCTTCGCTTTTAATTCCTTTCCAATCAAGAATTGCTAACGGCACTTTCTCCAAAGTTTTCTCCACGCACTGGGAGAGCATTTCAGAATCGAGAAGCTGCACAGCATACTTTGGAATCATATGCCCGAACACTGCTTCGCCGACCAAAGCCATAAGCGTGAACTTTTGGTTGTAGTGTGTTCCTCCTATACCAAGAACCGCAGAGTTTGCTGTTTGCAGTAAAGTTGGAGATAACTGAAATTGCTGAATGAGCAACAGCTTCAGCAGCCTTCAAATCATTCCATTGAACAGAACAACTGCCTAATTCAACAAACATGGTTGGAACGCTTAGACTTGGACCATGATGAGTACACTCAAAAGATCACTTCATAATCAAGACAAAAAGTTTTCTTTGTAGTGTAAAAGTGCTTTCAAAGCAGTTTGCATGGCTACAGCAGGAGCAACCGAGAGTGTTTTAGGCAATCCTCCAAGTTCAGCTTCGCCAAAGTTCCCAGGTGCATGAACAGACAGCGTAGGTTTGCCGCTTTGACTACTGTGCCGCGAGATAAAAATCATAAGACTTGCGTTTGGAAACTTTTCCGGAAGGTTCTGTGCTTTCACAGATTCCTCTTTGAGGGTCACCAAAGTAACTTCTTTGTTGTTAATATGCCGCCGTGTAAGTTGGGTTTTGCTCGAAGGTTTTCAAGGTCTTACTGAAGGGATAGTTTTTTAGGATTTGGTCTTTGATGTTTAGGCTTGCAATATCCTTGTCCGAGGCTACTAACAGAATCATTCAATCGCTCCCTTATTGTGTGCATGTTTGTAGTGGAAAAAGTTTTTGCATAAAGCTTATTATTGCATTTAGATCAAGCGTAACTGAAGGCACTGAAAAGATGCATTTAATTAATTTCAAAGAACTAACTGGTCAAGAGCTTGGCGCACTCGTTGATTTAGGCATTGAAGTTAAAGCCAACCCAAAGAAATACCTCAAAACGCTTCGAGGGCAAATCGGCAGCATTGATTTTCCAGAAGACGTCCACTCGAACAAGAGTTTCATTTGAAGTCGCTATGACACAGTTGGGCGGACATGGCTTATTTATTGATTGGCGAACAACCAATTTTGCTTTGGCAGACATAACTGATGAGTTGCAGTATCTGTCGCGAAACGTTGATTGCATCATGGCGCGATTGCTGTGCGATACAGATCTACTGAAGATGGCGAATGCTTCGCGTGTTCCAGTCATCAATGGCTGCGACGAAAAATATCATCCAAGCCAAGCCTTAGCGGACCTAATTACCATAAAAGAAAAACATGGCAAACTAAAAGGTGCCAAAGTCGTCTACATCGGCGTCCACAACAATGTAACCAACTCGTTAATTGAAGGCTGCACCAAAACAGGCGTTAAACTGACCACTGTTACGCCGATTTTTAATGAAGCCGCAAGAGACGATAGAGTTGCTCTCTGAAGCGAAGAAAACTGGGCTTTGGCAATCAACTCTAGATGTAAAGAAGGCGGTTGCAGATGCAGATTTTGTTTACACTGACACATGGATTGATATGGAGTTTTTCACTGACCCAAAGTTTGCCGCAGAGAAGGAGAAACGCATTAAACTCATGATGCCTTATCAAATAAACGCTAAACTGCTACAAGGCAGCAATGCATACATTATGCATGACATGCCCATTCACCGTGGATACGAAATAAGTGCAGAAGCCATCGACAGCTCCAAAGGCAGTGATTTATGAGCAAGCAGAAAACAGGTTGTATGCCGCTAAAGCTATTTACCTAAAGTTGATGGGTGCTTAAACACTCTTTTTGCCCAGTCAGATCTATTTTTAAGTTCATTGTTTCTTGGTTGGTGATTTGTTTACTTTCTTGTTACATGTTGGTTCAGGAATCTTTTTTGAGAAACCGCATGAATAGCATTTCCCGTAATGCACACAAACCACCTCTCCACAATTTGGGCAACTGTACTTTTCAGCTTGTTCGGCAAGAAACTCAGTCATGCCTTTTGTTTTTATTGTTTTTATGTTTTCAACCATGCTCATATCATAGTGTTCGCGATAGCGTTTGTCTAAGTGTCTCAATTTTTCGCAGGGCATCATGTCGCATTCACTACAAGATTGGATTTGGTTTTTTCGAAGTTTTGGGCAGGCTCGTATTACGTAGCATTTTTTGGCTCGTGGTCGGCACCCTGCGCAATGAGTTACTTTACCCCTTTTTGTTGGCACTCCATGGATGTAGGCATTGTAAGCTCTACATATACCGCAGTTCATTCCGCATGGAGCTATAAGTTCAGGTGTGAATTTTTGGGAAAACATAATTTTGTATAGGTTGCTAAAGGTTAATTATTTTACGCTTTCAGCGTGAGCAACAACTTCTACTGCGACTTACCAGAAGCAAAACTATGCGCCAAAAGATCAGGATGCCGAAAGAAGAAGATTGAAAAATTTGTGCTTCTTCTACTCGTTAACCTGTTGTTTCTTGTTACAATATTGGGTTGAAATCGGTAGAACAACAACAAACAAAATTTCCAGTGTTGTTCTTCTCCTAAGAGTACTGCACGCATAGATTTAGTAGCGAAAGTAGAAGGAAACGTCATGGCAAAAACCCAAACAAAGCGGATACTCCTGTCCTCCTGCTGATTTGTCAGATTTTTTAGTTGTTTGCTTGTATTTGACTAAAAGTAGAATTGTTGCTACTAATAGTAAAGCAATCGCTATCCCATAAAATGTCCAAATGGTTGATGATGATTGATTTGACTCACGATTGGTATCAAGTAAAAAAAGGCACATTTTCAAATCGTAAGTTATGGACAAAGTTAAAGAATGCCATCATGTTAAGGGAGTTTGGTAATAAATGTTAAAGTCTTCAAGTGCCAACCCGCATAGGAAACTTACACTTCTAATTGCTGCAAACATAGTCTTAGACATCACAGCTATAGCGATTTGGGTTGGCTTGCCCACCAACATATGGAATGGTATGTATCGGCTAGATTCTTTTATCGCTGGCTTGGAAGCAGCCTTAGCAGCAGCGTTTTTTACCGTAGCGCTTTTTGGGCTGAAAAGAAACCAAAAATGGGCGCCAATTCTTGCAATCGTCATTACAGTAACTCAACGAGTCTTTGCCGTTTACGTATTCTTTCCAAGTACTGCAATACCGATACCCCTGATCTGGAGTTTAGTAATAATTTATTTTGCCTACAAAGATATAAAAATACAAAAAAAATAAACCTCGCATAACCCTCTAAGATAATTCTAAGTGTAAATGATTATGGGTTTAGACTTATTTGCATCTCTCTAAATTCTTTTGTGTGTTTTTTTATTTTTGTTTTTGCTATAAGAATAGCGCGCTTTGAAGAAAAAGATGTGCACCACTAGATCTCACGAGATTGTTTGCCGAATGAATTTCAGAGTAGTAGTTGTTGTTCTAGGTGAAATTTCAAGGTGAACAACAACTTCTATTGCGACTTACCAAAAGGAAACTATGCACCAAAAGATCAGGAGGCAAAAAGAAGCAAAAGCTGAAAAATTCTCTGAAACCCCTTTGGTTTAGGTCTTTGTCTTTCTTGCTTGGCTTGAGAAAGATACTCCAAGAACCTTCAAAATTCCACTCAGCTACCCAAGTCGTTAATTTTTTTTTAATCAAAATTTAATTCAACCTCTGGAAAAGCACATCTTAACTATTAATTACATATGGAAAAAATAACTGGCAAATCAAATAAATAATAGGCATTTTTAGGCATAATTTTAAAATAACCCTAGGAAAATAGCGGATAATTATGGAGTTTTTGTTATGCTTTTTTACATAATAGCTAAGAATGTTAGGAATTGCCCGAGGAAAAAATTTTAGAGATAAAAAAAGCGGCAAATGGCGAAATAACAAAAGAGCCTTTTTTTTATTCGCTGATTCTTTGTACCCATCTGATGAAGTAACTTCAAGCACAGCTAAAAGCCGCCTAAGTTTTTTCGGACAGGCGAAATTAAGGTAAAAAGTAAAGGTTCAATAAGAAACCTAAAAAAAGGTAGGTTTAAAAGATTTCATCGCTTGAATAGATAGGCTTTTTACATGAGGGGCAGGTTGAATCTTTAATTTGAATGTCATTGCCGCAATGCGGACACTTATTGTTCTTTTTGGCTAAGTGTAGCCCCTCTTTTTCTTTGACTATTTTTCCGTCTTTGAGCAGCAACATCCGTTCAGTATGGTTTGCTGCTTGGCTATCATGCGTGACCATGATTATTGTGGTGCCCTGCGTTAGGTTAAGGTTTGCGAGCAACTTTATGATTTCTGATTTATTTTGGCTATCGAGATTTCCGGTAGGTTCGTCAGCAAGGATAAATGCAGGATTATTTGCCAAAGCCCTTGCGATGGCAACACGTTGTTGCTCTCCTGCGCTGAGACGTTGTGGCCTATGATTCTCTCTGCCCGAAAGTCCAACTAACCTCAGCAAATCACTAGCTCGTTTTTTTCTTTCAATTTTTGATTTGATTTTGCCCTCCATAGGCAACTCGACGTTCTCTCTAGCATTTAGGTATGGTAGCAGGTTGAAGGTTTGAAACACAAAGCCCATCTTATCGCGACGCACCTTATAGAGTTGATTTTCAGGCATAGATCCAACATCTATACCATCCAAGAGCACTTGGCCACTTGTGGGTTTGTCGATTGCACCTATCATGTTTAGCAGGGTGGTTTTTCCTGAGCCTGATGGCCCCATAATTGCAATGAACTCACCTTGATTTACTTGCAAGTTAAGGTTTGTTAACGCTTGGACAGGACGTTTGCCTAGCATATAGGTTTTATTCAGATTTTCAATTTGTAGTACTGGCTTACTCATATTTCATCGCCTCTGCAGGTCTAATTTTTGCTGCTCTCCAAGCAGGATACAAACTTCCTAACGCACCAAGTATTACTGCCGCACCCAACGCTAGCAGTATAAGCTCAGGACTTAAGGTCGCTACACTGGTTGATCCAGCCGTTCCAATAACGACTGCGCCTCGCCCTCCTCCAAACAGGTTTACGCTCGGAAGTAAAAGCGATGAGAGGGCTGGTGCGGCTATGATGCCTATTGCAATCCCAACTACTCCTCCGATTATACTCAGCAGTACACCCTCAAGGAGAAACTGTCCCATCACCGTCGAGTTACTAAAACCAATTGCTTTGAGTGTGCCTATCTCTTTTGTTCTCTCTCTAACAGTATATAACATAACGAACAGTACTATCATGCTTGTTGCCGCCACTACAACAATTATTTCTTGTGTGGCAGTTGCCTGCGTTTGACTAATAGAAGCCTGTGAATTTTCCAAGGCACTGTTGTAGGTTGACTGAAGGGTTTGCAGTTGAGATAAACGTTCTTGACCAGTAGTAACAGTTAGTTCTGGGTGCATGGAGTTAATGGAACTAGCTACTTGCGTTACGATATCACTGCTTTGAGCAAAAACTCGAATGCTAGTTATGAATCCAGTGTTATTGGTTGCTGTTTGAGCGTCTGAGAGATTCATGTATAGTGTTAGCCTATCTGAAACTGACGAGGTACCATGAATACCTACAACGGTGAAAGTATTGTCTAAGATAGTTACTGTGTCTCCTACTCCAACACCAAAGTAAGCAGAGTTATTCTCGCTAAGTAACACAACTCCGCTTTCGCCAGCCTGCAGGTTTCTTCCAGCAGTGATGTTGGTTGGCAGTATATTGTGGTTATCGATAAGATCTGAAGTTAACGGTATGCCTTCAATGGTGTATTCAGTTACAAGACGCGTAAAGGTTCGTCCAAAAAATTCGGTTGTTGTTTCACTGCCTTCAGATGCTTGAAGTATTTGTTCTACAGCTGCAATTCCAGAGATTGTGCTGTTGATGTCAGTGTAGAGGCTTTCATTCATTGGATTGGCTTGTCCACCGCCAAATGCTCCGCCACCAAACTGGCCAGGGGTGCGGCCGCCGCCAAACTGGCTTGGGTCAAAACCTTCTGGTGGTCCGCTACCACCGATTTGACTGCGATCGAAACCTTCTGGCGGGCTAAAACCAAAACCTGAAAGATCTGGTGCAAGACTGCAGTCTATTTGTGTTAATGTTTGATTGATTGATTCTCCAGTTTCGTTAATTGTATTGCTCAAGTTTGACGCCAAACTGTTCGCAGTCTCCTGATTGGCTATAGCGCCAGCTGGAATAGAAACTAGAATTGCCATTGAGAATCCTAAAGCAATAATTACTAGTAACGCTCGAATCTTTCTTCTTGAAATATTTCTTACCGCTCTAATGATAATTCCCATATTCCATACCCTTCACGTAAATTTTTATTGTAATGTGGCAATCAAGAAGAAAATCAAGGGGATTTTACTTGGGCAGTTATTGGGCTTACGGCCTTTATTTTTTCTTTTATCTCTTCTTGATTGCCATTTGCTCTATGGCTATGGCGAGTTATTAAATCGTTTACCCAAATCTGTTCCTAATTTGCTTCAAACCGAAAACAATCTTTCCCTTTGAAAGGCACCTTTATAACTGAAATAGATAAACGATTAATAAAGAATCTCAAATTGCACGCAACGCCTAAGAATTTCTGTTAATATGCGATCACTAAAATATCTACTAGGATGGCTAATAGCAGGTACCAGAGGCGGACCTACCCATTCAAAGATGATTTTGTCATTAAAGGAAACACCTCGTAACGCCAATCAACTTGCGACACTACTAAACAGATGAATAATAGATTAAGAATCGGGTTAATACTAACAATAATGTTAGCAGTCGCTGTTTTAGCGGCTTTTTGGGCAAAAGCAATCTTTCACCAACCACCCTTTGAAACAAGACGCATGTCACCTCCAGGTAGTTTCATTCAGGGTGATTTCGAGTACTTTTATGTTGCTTTCACAATTATTTCAACCATAAACATAGCATTGCTCGCAGTCGTACTATTAACCTACATAAACATATACAATAAAACACGCTCACTTTTTACGATTGGAATAATAATTTTTGCATTCGCCTTTCTAATAAAAGATATACTATCTCCTGCTTTACCTTAGCTTGAAATACTAAACTTAAAAAGCAGAAAACCGGAAACGCTGTTTTTATTTTTGTGTTGTTTGTTTAAACTGCATCTGAACCATACGACAATCCTCGCAACAAGTGCGCTATTCCACCTGGAATATATGAGGTTTATAATTATTCCAAAGTTTTCTAGCCTAATTAAGAATTATGTTGGTAAATACTGCGATAATTACTCCACAAATGCTGAAGCTAAAGCATTATTGTTTCTATCAACTGCAGGCTAATGTTGTAAACAAAGCACCTACTTCATACTTATTGGCCAGAAGAAAAACGCTTGTTTTTTTATGGAAGATTCGTTTGTCCTGGTCGGAGCGTCGATGGGCGGCAACATTGCTTTAGAGCTAGGAGCAAAATATCCAGACCTCTATGATGGTGTCCTTGACATGTTCGGAAGCAAAAACAGCATAGCTCAATACAACGACAAACTGTTCTATACAAACACCCCAAATGACGTAGTACTCGCACAAGAAGTACTAAATAGAGGAGGACTGGTGCCGCCGTATCCATCTCCCACAATAGCCGATTGGCGAATCTTCTGTCAAAATGCAGTAAGCGATCCTGTGCAAACCTATGGAGGCACTCCAACTGAAAAGCCAAAAGCATACGAAAGATATTCCCCTATCTTCAGCTCAACTGACATTAAAATACCAACTATAACAATTCATGGAACAAAAGATGCCTATGTGCCTTATTCACAGTCTGTTGACTTCATGAACGCTGTTAATGACGCTGGTTGCTCCAATATGTATCGTCTCTACAAAGTAACTAATGGACAACACGGTGACTTAACGGTACTTTCCAAAATACCCACTTGCACGGCTATCCTTATGAATTGGGTTAAGAACAACGTTCCTGCTCCTCAAACAACACCTTGGCCAACTTAGTCTACAGCCAGGCAATCTCTACGGAAAATCAAGGATAGCCTCATAAATCTCTCTCTTTTTTGTTTTTTTATAAAGAACACGAAGAAAAAAATAACAATCACAGAATCAAAAGGTAGACCTATTGACTCAAGAATGGATGCTTAAAGCTCTCCTAAACCTTGGATTTGGACAACGTGATGCTGAGGTTTACCTGTTCTTGGCGTTTAACGGCATTTTCACGGCATCAGGTATTGCCAAGGCAATTGGATCAAATAAACGGTAGGTTTACCGCGCACTAAAAAAGTTGAAAGACCTGAAAATCGTTTCAGGATCCAAAGGCCTGCCAGCACACTTCTCTGCTTTGCCGTTTGACGAACTCTTGGATTTGCTGAAAAAAATCAATTTGCAGGAAGCAAAGCGAATTGAGCAGAATAAGGATATTTTTCTTGCCCTGTGGGACTCCACCGTTAAAGATAAACTGGCAAAGCTAAGCGTACCGTTCATTTCCAATGTTTAATGTCGATTCTGAGAACACATTCTTTCTCTTTGTCTTCTTAGATGTTTGCAGGAAACCAAACCTTGGGACTATAGGTTAATAATTATCAGGGGATTTTCAACGCTAATTAAGAATTACTACTCTACTTGAAAGTCCCTTATGCGATTATGCTTTGATGTTTTTCCACATAATTATCCCTCCATTTACCAACATAATTCTTAATTATCCCATCTGATAAATGGAGTGGCTGAGGTAACGTAAAAATGGTGAAAATGGATTTCGGAGGCGTCAAAGAGGACGTCATTACTCGAGAAGAATTCACATTGGCTAAAGCCCAAAAAATCCTAAAAGATGAAGTCGTAGTCTCACTCGGCTACGGCATTCAAGGTCAAGCTCAATCACTCAACATGCGCGACCAAGGAATAAAAGTAATCATCGGTCAAGAAAAAGAAGGCGTATTCAAAAAAGAATGGGACAAAGCAATTGCCGACGGTTGGGTTCCTGGCAAAAATCTCTTCCCAATGGAAGAAGCAGCCAAAAAAGGAACCATCAAACTGTTCCTTCTAACCGATGCAGCTCAAAAAGCAGTATGGCCAAAGATCAAAACAACCCTCAAAGCGGGCGACGCACTATACTTTAGCCACGGCTTTAGCATTGTCTACAAGGAACAAACAGGAGTTATCCCACCAAAAGACATAGACGTGATTCTTGTTGCACCAAAAGGCTCTGGCACATCTGTGCGCAGAAACTTTGTTGACGGAAGCGGCATAAACTGCAGCTTTGCAGTCTTCCAAGATGCAACAGGTAAAGCCGAAGAACGCGCTAAAGCCTTGGGCATCGCGATTGGCGGAGGATACCTGTTTCCAACCACATTTGAGAAAGAAACTTATAGTGATTTAACAGGCGAACGCGGCACATTGATGGGTGCACTCGCAGGCATATTAGAAGCCCAATACAAAACTCTGCGTGAACACGGCCACAGCCCAAGTGAAGCATTCAACGAAAGCGTCGAAGAACTCACACAAAGTCTAATCCGCCTTGTCGATGAAAACGGCATGGACTGGATGTACTGCAACTGCAGCGAAACCGCACGTATCGGCGCATTACGCTGGAGAAGTCGTTTCCGTGAAGCAACTCAACCAGTATTTGATTCACTCTACGAACTCGTTGCAGCAGGCGAAGAAACACGTATCGTCCTCGAAAAGAGCAAGGCACCCAGACTACCGCCAGAAACTCGCTGACGAACTCAAAGAAATGGGTAACAGTGAAATGTGGCGTGCAGGCGCAACCGTGCGTTCTCTGCGTCCCAAACAAAAGAAAGCAATAAACCACTCTTTTTTTCCTTTTAGTTTTTTTAAATTTTCATTGCATCAAAAAATAATTCTGGTCAACCCTATCTGTACCCATGAACTCGGTTAAAGCACGATTTTCAGATGTTAAATCAGCAACACCTAACATGTAAGTGGGATGCTTCTCTAACTCTACTTCTTTGGTGTAACGTGTTATAGTGAAGCGCAGCACTGTGTTTGCTTTTGCAGTGGATATTTCCTGAAGGATACTGTTTCTTCTGTTGCTTTCGTGGGTGAGGTAGGTTGCGATTATAATTATATGATGTTTTTTTGCAAAGTTTACGAGGTAACTCATAATCTGACCGTAGACTGTTTTTGCTTCTTGGTCATTCACGCTGTCATACAGGAAGGGGCAGGCTATGTCGGATATTACTACGAGTTTGGCAGCTTGGTTTTCTACGGCGTCGTGCAACTTTTCCATTATTAGGGAAGTTAATCGGTAGGCTGTGTACACACGCATGTTGAGGACTCGTTCAAGTGGATCTTTGGCGTCCAATTGTTGAAGCTGGATGTTTGATAGTGAAGAGCTGTTTGCGCAGTCGATGAAAACAACGCTGCTTTCTAGTCCCCCGAGCTGTGCTGGTAGTTGGGCTCGGGCGCAGAGTAGAGATGTCAGTGAATTAAGTGATTTTGGTCCATATAGGACTGCGAAGTCTCCTGCTTTGAATCCTGGGAAAAGGCCATCGATGTCAGGTATGTTAAAAGAAAACCGTGTTAGAAGAGTTTGGGACATTAATGGTTTCATTATTAGGTTCTGTTGCATAGCGTTTCAACTAAAACCCGTTACGCCTGATTAGTCTATTTAAGCTATCATCCAAACAACTTTCCTAAGAGGGGGAGGGTAGGGTGAAAGTGAAACTATAACTTAAGTTCCAATTTGTTTGGAAAGCCAATCTGTTATACCTAAACTATCGCTTGCTAAAACACTGAGGCATCCTATTGGAGTATATTGCTGTAGCTACAATCGCTGTCTTTGGCGGGACGCTTTTCTTGATGATTAAGCGTCCGCGGGGTCTGCGGCTTGGTTACGCCGCTTGAATCGGTGCCGTGGCGTCGCTTTTATTGGGAATGGTGAGCTTGGGCAGGTAGCTACCCATAACAATTCTGGGTTTGCTCAGCATACACCAAGCAGCCGTAACTGGACCAACCTTAACTAACTTAATTTTCAACAACATCATCGACGACAATTTGGGTCCGCATTTCTTCCTGCTGGGGTCACTGGTTATTGAAATGCGGCGAAAAGGAGTAAGCATCAACTAAAGAGAATATCTCAGTTGGCGCTACTTTGTCGATTGCACAGGTAGCAGTTGCATCAGTGGTTTTGTGGGTTGAGCTTGTTGTGCTTGGATTCAAACTTTTTTAAGGTTAAAAGAATAGCAAGTTAGCGAATAAAACCTTGATTGCTACTTTGAAAAGAGAGTTATTCGCCTAATCTTTTTATGATTTCCCGGTAAATAGCTAAAGCGATTTTTTCATCGGCAACCCCTTTTATTAGCATACGTCCACCGTTAAAGAGACTGACCTCGTATGTTTTGTAATCAAACATTAAGGCTAACCGTGATTTCAATCGGATATTGAACTGTTTGCTGACTTTCAAGTAAACTTCGTCAAGGTTTAGCTTTAATGGTTTTTCAGGGTTTATGTTGGCGGTTTCTTTTCCGCAGAGCCAAACCAGTCGTTCACTACCTGAAATCGACGATAGGTCGCCATGGCAGACAGGACAATGGGTGTTTTTTGAGATATCTATGGTTGTAAAGTCCATGTCTCTGAAGTCACAAACCATCAACTTATTCTTCAACGTTGAACCCACACCTGCTAAGAGTTTTATTGTTTCCATAGCTTGGAGGGCACCAATTATCCCCGTAGTAGCTCCGAGGACACCGCGGGTATTGCATGTTAATAAGTCTGATTCAGAGAGGTTTGGCATCAAACACTCCAAGCAACCAGTCTCCGGCGGCGCAAAAACAGACAAATTGCCTTCGATACCTATCGCTGCACCAAAAACATATGGAACACCAATTTTTACGCAAACACGATTAACGAGGTAACGCGTAACCATATTATCTAACCCGTCAACCACAACGTCCACGCCCTTTAGTAGCCGTTCAACGTTGCTTGCGTTTACGTTTTCAGGTATAGCTTCAACAGTTACAAGCGGATTTTGTTTTTCCAGTTTTTTTGCAGCAATCTCGGTTTTAGGATAGTGCAAATCGTCTGGGTTGAAGAGGATTTGACGGTGAAGGTTGTGGGTTTCGATCGTGTCTTGGTCGATTAAGCGGATGTACCCAACGCCAGCCAACGTAAGGTAAAGTGAAGACACCGTGCCAAGTCCGCCAGCGCCGACAATCGCAACCTTAGACTTAGCAAGTTTTTGCTGTCCTTCCTCGCCCAGTTCCTTGAGAACGGTTTGGCGACTGTAAAACGCCTTAGCAAACATGTGTTTTTCTGCTTTATTCAAATTAACCGCTTCCTGCTTATTCACAGCTGTAAATGCCTTTATTGCGGAACTGCCTATCATATATTTCCCTAATTCGCTGAATTATGTAGAGGCTTCTCTAGGCATTTTATCGTCTCGAATGCTGGAGAGCCAAACAACTATGAAAAGGAATAATCTCTGACTTCACAAATAGTTATTTTGACAAAATGTAAGAAAATAAATTGTTCACAAGTTGACTATGACCCTAAGAGAATTAGAGTATTGTAAGTATAAATGTGAGAATCCCAAAAAAGGCAGATTCCCCGCTTTGACAGATGAGAACTTAGGAAAACACAGAGAAGGATGATTCGCCTTCAGGTTCGTTGTGTTTATCGTTTAGTTCCTTAATTTTCTTCTCCAGTTCCTCAACTTCTTTAGTGTTACCCAATGCTTTTTGGCTATCGCGTGCTTCTTCAAGTCCACTAACGCCGTATCGGTCAAATCCTTTACTCAAGGCTATCTCAGCAGATTTTGTGAAGAACTCCGTAGCTTTCTGATACTCTTTTAACTTGAGGCTGCATTCGCCCGCTTTATAATTCATTTCTGCAGCACCAAAATAATTTTGTCCCTTAAAGTAGAGTTCAGCTACTCTGAAAAAGAGGTCTCTTGCCTCAACACATTTACCGCTTTCCATTAACGCGTTAGCATCTTTATGCATTTTAATTGGGTCTTCTCTAACTGTGCTCATGTTATGCAACTCTTTTAGTTCTGTAGTATTCTGCGAAGAAGTCACATTTAGATTTTCCTCTTCCACCCCTATCCATTTTCATTGCTCAGCGACTAAATCTTAATTCAAAAGACTAAGGGTCTCATTGGTTTAAGAATTCACGATTGCAGATAAAGCATGAATTTTCCAAAAATTAAATTCGTTTCTAAAACAATCTTCAAGCATCCCTCATACGAGCTACAAAAAGTTCATTCTCGGTATTGAAAGACACTGGACTTTGCATACACCCACTACCCAACATACTTGTGCTAAAAAACCAATCAAACCACAACTAAACAGCAAATAAAACAAACACCAAATCAAAACAGCAACCCAGAAAAAAACTAAAGAAAAGTGCTATACAAAAAACCCACAACCACGCAAAGAGTGTCGCCCAGATGATGCAGTAAGACCTTTTTTAAAGGCAAATTCTTTATTGAATAAATTTAGCAAAGAGACTTTTATAGGGCCTCAAAAGTAATATCTTTAAAACTACAACGCTGTGAAGTCATAAATATGGAAAATCATAGCCCGAGAATAAAGCACCAGGGGTATAACCATTCTGCGGTTTTCAAGATTATAGCGACAGCAATTTTCGCTGCACTTGTGTTTGTAGTCACTTCACAAATTCCACCTATACCCATACCTGCAACATCAGGTTACTTCAACATCGGAGAAACCACGATCTATATAGCAGCCTTAATTTTCGGTCCGCTAGTCGGTGCATTGGCTGGTGGATTAGGGTCAGCATTATCTGATGCTTTCTTAGGTTTTGGATTGTTTGCTCCAGGTACATTTTTTATTAAAGGCGGGGAAGGACTAATCGTTGGTTTCCTAAACACAACACTTAGAAGGCGATTCTCAAATCTCACCTTTTGCGCCACAATCTCAGTGTTAGTTGGAGGATTAGAAATGGTTGCAGGATATTTCCTCTATGAACAATTCGTTATAGGTTACCCGTTCGCCGTTGCTTTAGCAGAAGTTCCATTCAATATTGTCCAAATGCTCATCGGCTTGATAGTTGCCGTACCAGTAATGCACGCTGTTTTCCGTGTTATCCCACAACTTAAAAGCTAGACTCAATAGAGATTAAGCCATGAAGCTACCACCTGGAAAAATCCCTATAGACATCTTAAAAGATGTAGTTTTCAAAAACTTGGGCTTTACCCGCAGCGAAGTCACTTTAGGACCAACCGCAGGAGTAGACGGGGCAGTACTGGATTTTGGTAACAAAAACGCCATAGTCTCCATGGATCCCATCACCGGCGCGGTTGAACGCATCGGCTGGCTCGCAATCAATGTAAACGCCAACGACGTAGCCACATTCGGCGTAGAACCAGCTTTCTTCTTCTCATGCCTTCTTTTGCCCGAAAACGCAGATAGCGGAATCGTCGAAACCATAAGCACCCAAATGCATAACGCTGCAAAAGACCTTGGCATCGCCATCGTAGGTGGACACTGCGAATCCACACCTGGCTTAACAAACCCTATTGTCGTAGGCTGCATCATAGGTTTAACTGAAAAAGGCAAATACGTCACCTCCGCCGGGGCAAAAGCAGGTGACAAACTTATTTTAACTAAGAGTGCTGGGATCGAGGGCACTGCCATCTTAGCCTCTGACCGCGAAACCCAACTGACAAAATGCCTTAATCCAGAAATTATTGAAAGCGCCAAATGCTTCTACAGCCAAATCAGCGTAGTCAAAGATGCCTTAACGGCTTACAGAGCAGGTGGAGTTCATGCAATGCATGACCCAACTGAGGGGGGAATCTTAAACGGCATCCATGAAATGGCAGATGCTGCAAGCTTAGGTATCAGTGTTTTTGAGGAAAAAATTACGGTTGAGCCAGAGACAGCGAAGATTTGCAGGTTCTATGAAATTGACCCACTTCAATTAATCAGTTCAGGCGCACTGCTCATAGCTGCAGATCCAGAAGCTACAGACAAAATAATTGATGTCTTATGCCAAGAACACATTTATGCTAATGTCATAGGTGAATTCAACCCAAACCCCAACAAACGCATACTGATGCATAAAGATGGTTCAGCAGAAATGCTTCCAAGACCCAACTCGGACCACCTATGGATTGCCCTATCACGTTAAGCTGACTCAAGCTATTTAGCGGCAGTTACGAACACCAATAGAAAAATAACACAAAGATAAGAAAATATGCAACTGTATAAGTGAGAAAAAACTAAACCGCATCTAAATTCAAGTAGCTTACGACAAATCTATTTCTTAATCAATATCCTTACTGTCAAGCCATATTTGGGAATGTTAAACGATTTAAAAAACAACTTTTTGCCTAACCTCAATGCCAAATCATAAAATGATTCTACCTTAAAAGATTTATAATCTAAAAGCTCAGTGATGCTTTTTTCCCATTGAAGTGGAGCCTTAACACTTATGTGAGTTTCATCATAGTCGCCCATTAACTTTCGAATTGGCTTCTCAACTTTCCTGTTTGGAGTTGTACAAACTATAGTGCCCTTGCAAACTTTAAACATGTTCATTAATGCTTTTTCTGGAAAAGGCAAATGCTCCAATACGTCAAAGCAAGTTACTAAATCAAATGCTTCCGTCGTGAAAGGCATGTTTGTTTGTGCATCACACACAACAAATTGGCTACCGCCAAGAATCTTTCCTTGTTTGGTACCATATGCAGAGATGTCAACCCCGCAGGAGTCATACCCCAAACCAGAAAGAACCCGAGTTGTGAAGCCTAAAGCGCAACCAACGTCTAACGCCCTTTTGCCTTGTCCATTCAATAGGTCTTCGCACTTACCTTTAGAAGCCCAATGCAAAACATCCAAAATGTGTCGCTCAACCAGCCCCGCTTTAAGCAAATACTTTCTGCCAATAAAATAATCCTTCTCAAACGCCAATCAATTCGCCTTTCAAGTAAGAGTATTCAGTTTTACTTTAATAGGCAACTAACAATTTTATTAAATCTTGTCTTTTAACATATTAGGACATTCAACAAGTGTTCATTACAGAAACGAAGAAGGATTATTATAACCGTTTAATTGTTCAAATTTTGAAAAGAAATAACAAAAATGTCCTAAACAAAAAATAAAAACAACAACCCATCAATCAGAAGATACAATCAAAATTCTAACATGGTTTTTATAGTTCCAATATGAAATAAGTACTAACAATTAATCGGCTAGTGACAATTATTTGACCTCAGGTTTCAAGAAAGCAACATCAATAGCAGCACGTTCACTTACTCCAGGAAAACCACACCATGCACAATGGTTAGTTACAAGAAAATGCAATTACCGTTGCTTAGGCTGCAATGTCTGGAAAGAACAAGACGAAAATGAACTCTCAACAGAAGAAATAAAGAAAGGCTTAGATATTCTCAAAAAACTCGGAATAGTTGAACTTGTACTTTCTGGCGGAGACCCACTGCTTCGAGATGATATTGGAGAAATAGTCGAGCATGCTTCAAAACTGTTTGTCACAACCGTTTATGACAATGGAAGTATGGCTGCAAAAAAACTTGATTCATTGCGAAAAGCAGATTTCGTTGCAATTTCAATCGACAGTCTAGATGAAGCAAAAAACGATTATATCAAATCAGTACCGGGCGCTTGGAAAAATGCCATGCAAGCAGTAGAAACCCTTCATAGCGAAGGAGTAAAAGTCAGTGTTACCCCGACAATTTCACAAAAGAACCTTTATGAAATCATCGATTTAACAAACCATTTCACTGAAAAAGGAATTCCGGTGTGGTATTGCCTCTACTCTTATGATACTTCCGTCGATAGCAAACAATTATTTAGGATCGGAAAAGCAAATGACGAGTTCGTCATAACAGACAAGCCGGCCATGGTTAACTTATGCAATTCACTAATTGAGATGAAGAAGAAAAACAATAAAATTCTCATAACAGACAAACTTTTAAAAGCACTGCGTAGTCTATACGAGGAAGAAAGCAAAAGAACCTGGAAATGCCAAGCTCTAAACCAATTTCTAGTTGTTGATCACTTAGGAAGGGTTGCAGGCTGCCACAGCCACAACTTCGCTGGCTCAGTCTTTGATTTAACCAAAAAATGGAAAAGCCCAGAATATAAACAACTGAGAAAAACTTACCATGACTGTACCCAATGCAATTATCTTTGCTACGTGTTCTATTCACTCCACGGAAATCCCTGGGGACATCTATCACTTGCTAAAGATCAATGGAAAAACGCAAAATTACTGTTTAAATAGACTTTAGGCCTCCAATTTCGGTATAAACCAAAGAAAAAACCAATTTTAACGGTTAAATGACTAACGAATTTCTAAGCCTTCCAAAATAAATACAAAAGACCTATTCAAATCGCGTAGACAGGTTTGTGCAAAATCGATTATCACCCTTGGTCCAGCATCTTTAGGTTTCTTCAATTCAATAATTGCTGGCAAAGTTTTATACATGGGTATTTGATGGAAAAACCCGACAATTAACCCGACAAAAGCCCGACAAACGAATCTTGTAACCTGCAAGATATACTCTAAAAGTTAAATCAGTATCTTCCGCCAATAAAAGAGGAATCCCAACCGTTTAAGCTACAAAGCAGACTTCTTCTAAACCCGCCCACGGTCCCACCAAATTGAGCAATCAACCCCAAAAGGTTCCGCGCTTCCTGGTCAACACGGTAGCCCCCTATCCTTTCCAACGCAACTAGTCGAGTAATAATATTTTGAGGTTCATTTAGAACCACAACTCTTCCCTGCACTGCACCAACTTTGGGGTCAACAAACGCTGAAACAAGTTTTTCAACAATATCTAGTTGCGGATAATAGTCAGCATCAAAACAAAGCACTATTTCACCAGTACATTTGCCAAAACCATTGTTCATGGCTGAGGCTTTTCCTCTTCTACCAGTACTATTGTCTCGATGCAAAACATCGATGAAAGAAAACTCACTTTTGTATTTGTCTGCAATTTTGCCTGTTTTGTCACTTGAAGCATCATCAATTACGATTACCTGCAATTTTTCTTTTGAATAGGTAAAATTGGTTATTCGCGATAATAGACGCTCGATGACTTTTTCTTCGTTAAAAGCGGGAATAAGAATAGAAACCTAGGTTCAAATGACAAATGCTTGGATGTCATTGATACTTTTTTGTTGGCAGACCTTAAGACAGCCAGGGTAAAAATATAATGCCTCACAAGATAAGCAATCATTATTGCTGTTAAGAGAAGAAGAAATATTTCTAATACTCCAATAATCACGAGGGAACCCTCCTGACGACGGTGTTGACGCGGTGTAGAACTGTCAGGGTTAATGACCAGAAGGATACTATCCAAAGCGAACTTAATAACGGAAAGAAAACCATGTAGATAGTGTTGAAGTTTTCTCCGAAGGAAATTGTACCTACCTCATCAAGGATGTTGAAAGTAAAGTTCCAGCATAATCCTATCACGGTACCCAATGTTAAGAGACAAAGCTTTCGGTTGATTCTTCCAATTTAATTGAAACATCAGAGAAACGAAAAGAAAGTTGAAGATTACAAGAGTAGCCGTGGATTGAATGTTAGCAAATGAGTGAGAATTGACTATTAAAAAATAAGAAGCAAAGAGGCAAAAAATAGTTGACGCTACCAAGAGAACCGACGCTATTCTACTTAAGATATTTACTTCTAACGCTCCCCCTTAAGCAAGATTCTCTCCTTAGATAGAAATAATGCGTAATTATATAGGTTTTAAATTGAATGTAATTAAGGTATAGACGAAAAGTTCTATTCAAAAAGGAAATTAGACTCTTGGAACCGAAAGAAACACATTATCTATCACTTTGCAAAGAACCACAAAGACTTCATCAGCGCTCAAATTATCAGTATCTAAAACGAAATCAAATGGCTCAAAATCTTCACCTAAAATAAAACCATACAGCTCTTTGTAAATTGTTTTAGTCCGCGTCTCTTTTTCATGCAGCACGCAAAGTGCCTCAGCCTCAGTCAACCCATCCCTTACTGCAACACGTGCAGCCCTTTTCTCGAATGATGCTTCAAGCCAAATTTTAAAGCCGCCCTTCAACAACCAAGGCATAGTCCAACTGTCCAAGAGAATGTTTCCTTGGTATGCATATTCCAATAGTTTATCGTCAACTGCCTTGTCAAATTTTGGATTGTTTATCCGTTCATCAAGAAATTTTAATCCTTGAGTGCTCTCCCACCAACCTCGTACAGAAACATCATAGCCTTCTTGCTCTGCAAATTCTTTTAACACATCCCCGCCAGAAAAGTATCTTAAACCATATTTTTCAGAGAGTTTTTTTGATAAGGTACTTTTTCCTGTTCCAGCCATTCCCGAAATACAGATTATGTTTTTTTGGGGAATGGAACAGTTTTTTTCTTGTTCGGCCATTTGGCGTTCATCCGATTTTAGATCTTAAATTGCGCCCTGTTCAATGGGCATTATACCAATTATACGCGAAGAAAGCAGTCCGAAGAACAATGAGCAGATAGGATACCAGTAAAACACTGGAATTGCATTAGAAATTACAGGTGAAATACCTTCTGCATTGACCCAAAGTGCACCATTAACCCAAAGTTGTGAGTTTGCAATTGAACCAATTCCTGGTATGTAAGCCATCGGGGTATTGTGAAACCCAGGTGTTAATACTAAAAACCAAACTATTAGGTACACAAAAGAGATCCCGAACTGGACCATTTGGGGCTTCATCATTTTTGCTTGCATATTTTTTATCTGTGAATCTTTCTTTTTAAGTTTCTCAACCTGTTTTGTATCTTTTGCGCGCATGGCTGCCATGGTTTCTGAGCGGTATTCAGCCATTTCTCTTTGCATAACGCGATATTGTTCCCAACCGATGAAGTAGTTGATTAAAACCCTGTTTATTCCAGAGTTTAAGAAAGCAATTCCCGCTGCTATACCCATAATTATTAAAGTTGCCACAGGCAACGAAGTTACTACTTCAGACATGATTTTTCCTCTTACCGCTCTAAGTCTAAGCCTACATGTTTCTCGTTAATAACTATTTTCACTTAGTTTAACTCTAAACTGGCTACGAAAACGTTTTTTAAATTTAGAATAACAATTCGGGGTTTCACAAAGCCATAAAAAACCAGAAATGGGCAGACAGAGAATTTCTTCAAAAAGGAAAAACCAGATAATTTTCGAAAACAACATTCTAAATTGCAGTTTTAGCGATTTCTCGCGCCCAAGCTTCTATTGCAGCCCAATCCCGTGTATCCCGCACTTTAGTGGTATCCAATCCATTTTTAGCCAGACTTTTCCTGTTCACCCTAATCATAACATCAACAATTAAACCGTGGCTGTGATGAAAATCCAAGAAGCCGCCAAAGAATCCATAGCCAATTGGTTTTAGTCCATACTGCTCAGCTGTCTTTTCTAGATACTGGTTTTTTGCTTTATCCCGTACTTCTGGTTCAACGCGATCGGCCATTTGACAACTGACAAACAAAGCTGTTTTTTTCCTCTTTAAGGCCTGCGAGTTTTTTTCCAGAAAAATCAAGGTTTCTTTAGTCCATTTGTCAGCTCTCATCCCGCTTCCCACGACGACGAGGTCATATGAATCGATGTTTTTTGGGCTTCTTTTAGCATCTACGACTTCGATTTCGCAGCCTTCAGCTTTTAGGGTTTGCCCTATTTTTTTTGCTACGCTAACAGTACCTCCCCATCTTGACCCATAAATTAAAAGAGCCTTCATCAAGTCACGCTTGATTTAATAGTGATTAACAAGGATTTATTAATCATGCCGTAAAATCGCAAGATTCCTAATTGAGTAAATGCTATTTAAAAATTAGAATAAGAAAAAGAATCTTCAAAACTAAACGAACAAAAAAGAATTTTCTGCCAACTTATTGGCTATTGCATATTTGAGTGAGGAAGCAATTATATGCAGAAACTATTAAGCACTTATACATACTGATTTTTCTAAAAAAAAGAAAACTAAGAAGGAGAATTTTGTAGCGATGTTTATGCTATTCGCCCAGGATTCTTCTAAACGCTGGGAACATTTCTGCGGCGCGTTCACGCATAAGCAACTCGTAGTACTGGTAGATAATGCCTACTGAAAGCAAGATACCTGTACCTGAGCCGAATGCACCTAGGAAATCTGAAACTCCTGCCACCAGCCCCACGATTATTCCACCTAGCACCGTAACTACAGGTATGTAACGTTTAAGGATGGCTTCGATGGGTCTTCCTGCTCGGCGGTATCCTGGAATCTGCATACCACTGTCCATGAGTTGCTTTGCAACTTTTGCTGGTCCCAAGCCACCGACTTCAAGCCATATTAATGAAAAAATGGCACAGAATGCTATGATTATAGCCAAATAGACTGAAGCTTGCAGTGGTGCTGCAATGACACCTTGAATGTTGCGTGGTGGTGTTACGAAGTATGCTAAACCTCCTACAGGTGTAATGCTGCCGGAGGTTGCATTGTAGCTATAGTCACCTATAATTTGGAATAATATGTTGGTTCCTGGATCTGGTTTTCCAAATTGGCTCCATAGTAGTTGGCTGAAGAAGTACACGTTGGCAAATAGTGCTGATGCAAAGATAACTGGCAAGTTTGAGACATATAGCAGTTTAATTGGGTATCTGCTGCGGAATCCTTTGTATCCTGCATAACTCATTGGAAGTTCAATTCTTATTCCTTGAAGATAAATCACTATCAAGAAAACTGAGATTGTTGCAATTAAGCCCAGAAGTGACGGGTAAACGCCGCCTGCTGAACCAAAAGCCCATTCCCCTAACGTTTGTTGACCGCCTAAGTAAGATGAGAGAGAACCAACGAATAAGCCCGTTGGTGGAGAGAAAGTTGACCATAAAATGTTCTGGGCAACACCAGCCATAATGAATAGGCTGATTCCGCTACCTAGTCCCCAACCTTTCTGGACAAGTTCATCCATCAACATGACAATTACACCTGTAATTATCAATTGTGCAAAAATTACCAGTATTACTGGTCCAGACAGGCTTGGTCCATACATGCCGCTTAGAATGTATGCACCTGCTTGGATACCGGTAAGTACGATTGTGAAAACTTTGCTTGCAGAGGTAAAGAGTCCTCGATCTTCAGAATTTGACATATCGCATTTGATAATTGAGGAACCAGCAAGTAATTGAAGGATTAAGCCTGCAGTGACAATAGGTCCAATTCCCAGTTCCATTAAGGTTCCGCGGTTAGAAGCGAAAATTACTCGCAATTGGCCAAACTGGTCTGACGCTGACTGTGCAACCCCGTAGAGTGGGATTTCAGTCATAACTAAGAAAATAACTAAAACAAGGGCTGTCCAGAAGATTTTCTCATTAAAACTGACTTTCCGTTCAGGCTTCTTTACCTCAGGTAGAATTCTGCCAATTGGTCTAAAGAGACTGAGAAATCTTCCGGGCATTTAACAGCTTTACTCTCCGCGAGGTTGGGGAGCTATGATTTTTCCGCCTGCTTGTGAGACTTTTTCTTGGGCCGTTTTTGAAAATGTTGCTACTTTTATGGTTAAGGCTTTAGTTATTTTTCCTGTGCCCAAAAGTTTAGTGTAGCCGAGTTCGGTTAAGTTTATTTCGCTACCTTCTGCAAGTTGATCAAGTTTGATTAGATTGATTGGGTTGTCATTTGTATGTAGGCTTTGGGGGGAGGTAAATCCATGTTTTCCGAAGTAGTTAGGTTCAGATGTAACAACCAAGCTCCAAAGGTGCTTGTGGCGCCCTACTTTTCGATGTCCTTTACTCCCTGAATCTCGATGTTGACCTATTCTTCCGTAACCTTGTGTTCTTGAGCCTCTTGTTTTTCGGATTTTTCTAAGTTTATGTGGCATTTTGATCAGCTTCTTTATCTAATGTTTCTGCCTTTTTTAGTTTGATTTCGAGCACACCATTCTTAAATTTAGTGTGCATCGCGTTTGGAATCACTACCGTCGGAAGATTTAAACTTTTATAGTATCTTCGATCTTTTGATTTTGCCGACAGCGTAAGTTTCTGGTCTTTCACATTTATCTTGAGAGTTTCCTTATTAAAGCCTACTATTTCAGCTACAATTGTGATAAAACCATTTTCTTGAAAGATATCAATTAATGGTTTAGGATCCTCAAATTTGCGTTTAGCAAAACTTTTGGAAGGGCGAAAATTTGTATGCATTGGAATTGATTTTACACGTTTAGTTGTTTGGGGCATATGCGGTTTCTTGTTCATTAACTCGTTGAAATCTAGCCATTTCCGATTTTTAATAGTTCTTTTCCATTTTGCACTCATTGTTGTCTTTCCCCCTCCAATTAACTAACGCATCTACCTGAGGATACTATAAAATGTATCGCACATAAAGGATAACAAAATACTTGAACAACAAACAGCAAAATACCAATGAAAACAGTTATTGCACTGTGGGTTGGCGCGGGAACCTGTTGCTCTCGGAAGTCTACCGCCAACCCCAATTGAAGTCTCAACGCTTGCATAGATTGAAAGGTGTGGTAATTATTCTCCATTGTAGTTGCCTTAGGGTTTCAATTTGCAGTTTCTTAATTTGCATTATCCACTAATCAAACCAACCTGGGTCCCCAAAATCTCATGTAGATGTGAAGTATAATACTTTAATAAAAAGTATTATCCAAATTATCAATAATTAATTGTAAACAGAAAAACAAACAAAAATGAAGATAAAATTTTGAACGCTTGGCTGTTTAAACCATGCGTTGAACTAATGCATTTATTGCTTCTCCGCGGTAGCCTGCTTCCCCGCCTGCTTTGAAGCCCTTTTTGGTTTTGCCCTTGTAGCCTTTGCTTGGTGGATGTAGACGGAAGCGTGCTTGTATGTCTGGAAGTTTGCCGTATTGTATTTTATTGCTGACTAATGCATCTGCGAGGTCATCAAGGTTTTTGTAGCCTATTTTGGTGAAGTACTCATCGGTTAGCTTTTTGTCGCCTGCTAAGAGAGCTCGCTTCTGCAACATCATAACTAAGGTTTCTTTTGTAGGTTCGCCGTAGGTAACGTAGGCGTTTATTCTTTGCAGCATTCCTTTGTAGGCTGGTCGGCTATCAATTATAACTGCGTGATTAGTGTGAGTTAAATGGAGTAGTTCAAGTGTTTCTCTAGCTTCACGTTGTGCGCTAACGGTTCCTCTAATTCTTACTACGACAAGAGGCTTGTATTCTTCTGTTTTCTGCGCCATTTTATTTCACCCAGTCCACTGTAGTAATCAAATTATAAGTCTTTCTCAGTCCATCAAAGATTGCAAATGCATAAGATGGTACAGTTCTTGTTGATCCGAAACTTCTCATCCAAAGGTCTTTGACGCCTGCTAAGCCCAAAATTACTTTTGCAACTTCACTTGAAACCAAGCCTAAGCCTCTGGGTCCCGGAACAATAATTACTCGGACACCGCCACATTTGCCTTCTACCTCAAATGGCACTGAATGCGGTTTACCACAGCCACATTCCCAACTTCCGCATCCCCTTTTAACAGGTATGATGTTTAAGCGGGCATTTACAGCGGCTTTTTCAATGGCGTTTCTCACTTGGCTGGCTTTTCCCGCGCCTAAGCCAATGTAGCCGTCTCGGTTTCCAACTGCAACTATAGCTTTGAAACGGGATTTTTCGCCTGCGTCAGTTTGTTTTTGTACTAGGTTGACGTTTATGACTTCTTCTTGTAGATCAGGAATCAGAGAGTCCACGATTTGTGATTCAGAAATTTTTATACCGCTTAGAAAGACGTCTTCAATACTGGTTATTTTGCCTTCTTGAATCATTTTGCCCAGCCTGGTTTTTGGAATCCAGGTTTCTAAGTTGACAGTTCGTTTTTCTCTTGGATTTCTACTCATGCTTTCTTTCCACCTTTCTTAGTAACCTTTTCTTTGGGTGTTTTAGCCTCAGTTTTGACAGTTTTCTTGGAAGCTTTTTCTTTGGTTGCTTTTGCCTTTGGCGACTTAGTTTTTGAAGCTTTTGTTTTAGGTGCTTTGGCTACAGATTTTTCTTTAGAAGGTTTTTGTTCCACTTGTTTTTCTTCTGCAGCCTTAACTTGAACTTTGTCTTTGGGTGATGCTTTAACTGCTGCCTTCGGAGCCTCACCTTTTGCAGCAACTTTTGGTACTTTAACCACTTCAGGTAATTTAGCGCCCTTGGATACGGCTATTATGTCAGCTTTAACTTTAGTAAAGTGCTCAACAATTTTTTCTGGAGCAACACCTTGCGCTGTATATTGTGAGAATTTCGCGGTGTATTCGTCTGAGCCTGCGCCTAAGCTTTTGGCATATTTAGCGATGTGTTCGCCTTTCATGCGTTCTTTAACGATTTTTTCTTCACTGTGAGGTACTTCTACGCCTGCATCTACTACTCCGCTTAAGACAGCGAATATTTTTGAGCCTTTAGTGGGAGAAACCAAGCCGATATCAAGGATTGCGTCGTTTATGCCTGCAGCTTTTGCCTTTACACCGCAAAGTAAACCTGTTAGGTAAGAGGCAGGAATGTTGCCTGTTGGGGCTCTCCAACCGTACGACTTGATGAGTTCGCGGCTATTTGCTGAAGCTAAAACCTCGTCTCCATGGGGTTTAGCAATTATAATTTGAACTTCAACATTCTTGATTGATGCCCTTGTAACAAGCCTGGGCTTCCTTGAAGCAACCAAAGCTTTGCGAGCTTGGTAATCAGTTTTTCCTTCACGTCTTCGTCTTAAGTGTACTCGATAACTACTACCTTTTGCCATCTTAACGTTTCCTCCATAAATCATGCGCTTTCAAATTGCGTTCTAAATCAGCAATAGACTCAAACCTGCCACTGCCCGCCATCCTGTAATATTGGGTATAGGTGGTTTCAGCTATGACTTTTCGCGCTTTCAATTCTCTAAGTTTGCGTCTTAGAGATCGGATTTTTATCATCCAAGCATCTTTCTGGGTAACCTTTGCGTGGGCTGCACCTTTTATGCTTCCTGGACCACTACGTCTGCCCTTTAATTTTTTAGCTCGAATAACCTTTGCTCGGGATCTGCTTACGCCTTGCTCAGGTAATGAAACAATGATTTTCTCATGAATGAGTTTTCTAACTTCTTCACGTGTAATTGCGCCTTCAACATCGTCCATGCGTTCAGGATTAATCCAAACACGATTCTTTCCAATCTTTAAGATTCGAGCAGCTAAACGTCTTTGTCCGGCTAAGTCAGTCATTGTTTCTTTTCTCCCTTCTTTGTTTTAGGTTTAGGTTTTTTGGTTGCTTTCTTTTTGGTTTCTTTCTTTGGCTTTTTCTCTTCTTTTTTTACTTTCGGTTCTTCGGCTGCTACCTTTGCTTCTTCGCCTTCAGCAGTTTCTTCTGTTTTCTCTTCAGTTTCCTTTGTCACTTTGAGGTTTAAGATTTTGATGTTAAGGTTTTTGGCTTCTGCAATGATTTGGGCGCGTTTTCTTTTGCCAACGGTATGAGAGATGCGTGCAGCTTGAGTGTTAGGGTCAATAAGTGATAAGCCTTGAACATTGAAAATTATGACTTCGCGGTATCCCGATGGATGCAGGAATCGGGCAACTTTTGGTCCTTTGTAACCTACGCTAACTCCTGCTGGCCAACCCTTGATTTTTCGGCGGATCTTGTTGTCTAACCCGCGTGGTCGTCTCCAGCTTAAGCTGAAGCGGTCGTATTTCCAGCTTTCTGCCCTTATGAATTTGGGTTTCTTATTCTTTGCGCGCGCTCTAAGTTTGAGGGCTTCGCGTGATAGTGAGGGTTTCTTTTCGGTCATTATGCCATTCCTTCGTTTCTTTCATACACGTATATGCCGTCAAGGAAAACACGTGGGTCTTTATTTCGAACGCGTGTGGACTGTTCAATGTTAGCGGCAGTTTGGCTGACATCTTCTAAGTCTGCACCTTCAACAATAATGTCATCAGGTTCTATTTTCACTTTGACGTTGCCTATTATTCCTATTTTTCGGGGTCTGCGTTCGCCTGTAAAGTTTTCAATCAAGACGGATTTATCTTGGATCTTTACTGAGATAGGGAAGTGGGAGAATACGATTTTGAGTTTGTATTGATAACCTTTTGTTACACCAGTAATCATGTTTTGTATGTGTGAGTAGATTGTTCCTACAAGAGCAGCTTCCTTTTTGCGTGGCCATTTTGCCCAAACGCGTACGTTTTTGCCTTCGCCTTCTATTGAAATTGGAGCAAACGAAAAGTCACGTGTTAATGTTCCTTTAGCGCCTTTTACATTAATTTTTTTGCCATCTATACTTAAGGTTACATTGTCTGGAACCTGAACTGTTTTAGATACTTCTGGAAGCCGCATATGTTACACTCCTAATACACGAAGGCTAAGAGCCTTCCTCCAAGGTTTTTCGTTTCAGCATCTTTGTGAGCGATAACACCTTTTGAAGTTGAAACAACCATTATGCCGACGTCTCGGGATGGTAAGAATTTCTTTTCCCACTCTTCGAAATCGCCGACTTTGACTGCAAATCTTGGTTTAACTGGACCACACTTGTTTATTCTGCCCAGTAGTTGAACCTTGAATTTTCCTAGAGCGACCATCGTCGATAAATTCGAATTCTCCGATATAAGCCGTTAAGTTGCATAATGCGCAGGACTCTTCCCAAAAGTTTAGAGGCAGGGCTAATTATGCATTCACGCTTGTTGCGTGTTTCATTATTTTTGATGGTTATCAAACCATTTGTTAAGGTATCCATTGTTTTTCTCTAGCTCCTACTCGTATTTTTTGAAACCTAATTTTGGGGCTGCTTCTCTAAAACAGCATCTACATAGATATAAATTGTAACGTCGAATGACTGGACCGTAACCGCCACATCTAACACATGGGCGTGAACCTTTGCCATATTTTCTTACTTTCTTAACTTGCTCTTTTCCCATACATTCACTCTCAGTTTAGACGATTTCTACTCCTAAAGTTTCTTTTATGAAAACGATTGATTCTTCAGGTGTTAACAGGTGTTTTGGGCCGATCGACTTGCTTTTGTTTCCTACGAATTTTTACTCTTTGTCCGGGGCGGTTAACAGATACACAGACATCCATTCCGAAAATCCCTATTTCAGGATCGTATTTTACGCCTGGAATTTCAATGTGTTCTTTTAGACCGAAAGCAAAGTTACCGCGTACATCGAAGGATTTCTTGGAAACTTTGTTATCGACCACAGGTAAAATTTTCTTTAAGAAATCAATTGCTTTTTGCTTTCGCAAAGTTACGACGACAGCTATTGATTCACCTTCACGTATTCCAAAGTCCCTGATGGTTTTCTTGGCTTTTCTCTTTACCGGTGTTTGACCAGTAATTTCTTCGAGGACTGTGTTGGCTTTTTCGAGTGGTTCGCCTGATTTTCCAACGTTTAGGTTTACGACGACTTTGTCAATTCGAGGTCGTATGCATTGGATGTTGTTCCCAATTTTTAATTAATGCTTCTTCAGACAACTTCTGGTGCCTCCAGTGATTTTATGAGTGGTTCCGTTTCGCCTATTGAAAAGATGAAGTCCATGATTGTTTGGTAGCGTGTACCTTCGGAGTCTTCGATGAGTACTAGGGCTTGGCGACGTTTTTTGGCTTCTGTTTTTTCGATTTCAACTATTTTGCCTTGTTTGCCGATGTTTTTTCCGCCAGTAATTATTGCCAAATTTCCTTCTTTGATTTTCAAAAGTTCAATAACTTGCTTTTCCGGATAAGTCACTTTAAGTACATCAAATGTTTCATATTTTACTTCTACGGGGTTCTTTGGATCTGCTACTTTGACTAGGATGATTGAACCTTCGTGGACTGCAATTTGTACTCCGTTATGGACTGTAGCTTTGTTCTCTACTCTAAGCAAAGACATTTTGGATTCTTCCTTGCTTATTGGAGACAAATATAATCCTTTGTGTGATGGTAGGACTCTGTAGTATTTGTTGCTGTCAGGTAAGGCAACTACATCCATTAAGCCAACCGGGATGTCGTCCTTCTTGTAGACTTTTCCATTGACTATTACTTTGCCTTGTGAAATAATTATTTTGCCTTCTTTTCTTGTTTGTGCTACACCTAGAATATCTCGTAAGAACTAGTGTTAGAGGTAGACACTTCTCAAGTGAATGTGAACCTGATGAGGGTTTTGCTACCCACGGCAATTCTTTTCTGTGAATTGGCCAGAATGCTGGAGCTGGTTTACGTTTCAGCCTTGCGGTTTTTCCTTTTTTACCCATTTTATTGGTCTCCTTTTGTTTTTTCAGAGGTTTTTGATTTCGATCGAGATTTAGGGGCAGCTTCTTTTTCCTCTGTATTTTTCGCTGCGAGTGTTTTCTTTTCAGTTACCTTTGGTTTAGCTGTTGTTTTAGCAGCAGGTTTCTTTGGTTCAGGTGTTTCTTCGGTTGTCATGTCCAATGCTTGCGCTTCTGCAACTTCAGGTGCAGCTTTTTCTTTAACTGGAATTACTTTTACTGGTTTTTCTTCGTTAACTTCCTCTACCTTTGCTGGAGACTTTTCAATTTTCTTTGCTGGTTTAGCTTTTGGTTTTTCTGGTTGAGCAGTTACCTTCTTTCGTTCAAGGATATTTTTTCGCCATTTATCGTCAAGGTTGAGGTTTCGTATCTCAACTTTAGACGGATGAATTGGCAGGAAGATGTTTGTTCCATCGACTTTTTCGCGTGTTAACCCTTCAATGTAAATACGGAATGCTTTTAGATCAACTCGTGAAACTTTTCCTTCGAATCCTTTGTTGTCTCCGCGTTTGATAAGTATGGTATCGCCTTTTCTTACTGGAAGAGTCTTTGCGCCTTTTGAAGCAGTTAACTCATGTGATAGTGGTGCTGACATGAGTTTGTGTCGTATGTGAGCTGGAGCATTAAAGAGTCTTTTTCTTTGTTTGCCAGGGTTCTTTACTCGTTTTGTATCTTGCATCATTGTACACCTACACTATTATGCTGGAGGCACTTGCGATTCTTGGCCATCTCTCAGCTGCCTCTCTTGCTACTGGACCTCTAATTTCTGAACCCTTCATTTCGCCGTCTGGAGTGATGATTACTGCGGCGTTATCTTCAAATTGTACCCAGACGCCGTCGACGCGTCTGAAAGGTTTTTCTTTGGCGGACGATTACTGCTTGGAAAATCTTTTTGCGCATGTCGGGTGATCCTTGACGTACGGAAACTGTGACTTTGTCTCCGACGGTTGCGGATGGGTAACGTCTTAGTCTGCCTTTATAGCCCATTGCTTGGATTAAGCGTAATACTCGTGCGCCTGTATTGTCGGTGCATCTGAGTTCTGAACCTGCCAAAAGGCCACGGCTGATTTTTTGCCCGTGTGAAGCCATACCTTTTGATGTTAGAGCTCTCTGTTTCGCTTTCGCCGCCATTCTACTTTTCCTCTCCTAATTTTTCTACGACAACAAATGATACTGTTTTGCTAACGGGTCGACATTCAGCGATTTTTACGCGGTCGCCTTCTTTGACGTCTATGCATGGTGGATTGTGTGATGGGATGTGTCCATGTCGTCTTTCGTAACGTACGAATTTTGATGAGAATTGTAGGAATTCTCTGTCAACAATAACGGTTTTATCCATTTTTGATGTGTGAACGACACCTTCTAGTACACGTCCTCTAACTGCTAGTTCGCCGTGGAATGGGCAATTTCTATCGTCACATGTCTTTTTTGGTTTCTTGAAAGTCATAGACATATTACCATAACCTCTTTACACTTTTCTTTAACCTGTCTTCAGATCTGCCGACTAAAAGTTTACCGTCAATGTTTACTGTTGTACCATCGTTAAATTCGAAGTCAAATGATGCTAAGTCTTTTATTACGCTTTTAGGTTGGCCTTGATGAATTAGAGTTAAAGTGTTTTTTGTTTCTGCGATTACTGGACCAGCTAATCCAAGATAACCTATATGAGGGCTCTGTACGATTCGTGCTTGTGTGCCAATAAACTCATAGCGGATGATATCTGGAGTTATTTTCATTTGGAATCGGTCTCCTTAATTTGTTTCTTAGCTTTGAATGCTTTGGTTGGTTTTGCAGCTTTTTTCTCTGCTTTTTCATCTTTCTTTTCAGAAGGTTGATGAATACCGAGTTTCTTTTCGTTTTGGATTGTTAATATTTGAGCAATGGTTCTACGCAGATTCCTTATTCGTGTCGGGTTTTCTACGGCGCCGCCTGCATTAACCATAGTTCTGATTCGTGCTAGTTCTATGCGTAAATCAGCAAGTTTGCTTGCTCTATCTTCAGTGGATAGTGCATTGATTTCTTTTACTCGCATTACTCTTTTGTCTCCTCAGGTTTTGATTCTACTATAGGCTTTGGTTCATCTACTACTTCTTTTGTTTGAACTTCTGATTCGGGCTCTGCTTCAGGTTTCGGAGCGATTTGTGCTGGTGTTGTGGGAGCTGGGTTTGCTGGAGCGGCTACTTGTTCTTCTTCGGGTACTGGTTCTATTATTGTTACTTTGTCTGGGAAATATGCGTCCGGAGGCATGATTTTTACGCGTACGCCGATAATGCCTGGTTTAAGTTGGATGTGTGCTTCGGCTGTTTTCATGGCACGTAGTGCTGGTTCTCCGACTATTGGAAAGTGACCTGCTTTGAATTTTTCGAAGCGTGCACGCTCAGTTGTGAGTTTGCCGCTGATTACTATTTCAGCGCCAAGTGCACCTGCTTCCATAACTTGGTTTAGTGCCCAGAAACCTGCGCGTCTAAAGTGAACTCCTCGCTCAAGGGCTGAGGCAACGCGGTTTGCAACTACATGGGCGTTAAATTCGGGAACTTCGATTTCTGAAACGGAAATTTGTGGATTGGAAACTTTGAAGTTTTGCTCTAAAGCTGAGGCGAGTTCTTTTATGGTTTCTCCGCCTCTGCCGATAACTAAGCCTGGACGCATAGCGTAGACAACTACGTGTGTACCTAGTGGGGTTTTGGATAGGTTTACTCCGCCGTATCCTGCGCGTTCAAGCTTTTTCTGTAAAAATTCATCTATTTCTGTTCTTTTAATTGATTCCGTTATGAAACGTTTGACTATGCTCATTTATTGCTCTCCTTGAGTCTGTTTCTCTTCTAAGACAATTTCGACGTGTGTGGTTGTGTCGAATTTTGGTGAAGCTCTGCCATGTGCTCTTGGCATGAAACGCTTAAGTTTTATGCCCTGGTATGCTGCTGCATGCATAATGCGAAGGCGATCTACGTCTAAGCCTTTGTTTTCGGCGTTAGCTTGGGCTGCTTCTATAACATGAAGGATTTGCTCGGCGCATTTTATTGGGAACCTGCCTACGCAATGGTTTTTTAATCCGCCTTTATGTCCTAGCTTTTTAGTGTACCTAGAATATGGAACGGCTTTTTTCTTAATCATTACTTCGCGTAAAAAGTCTTTGGATTGAACAAGATTCATGCCCTTAACAGCTCTACAGACTTCCCGTGCGGCTTTATGGGATACCTTAAGTTCTCTACCGCTGGCTTTCGCTGTTTTTTCTGGATTGAGCATTTCTTCAATTATTGAGTATCCCCATTTTGGCATTATAATTTCTCCAGTGCGCATTCAAACACGTAAAAGCAATTTATATGGCTTTCCGTATCACAACTAAGATTTTACTCTAAACTGACTAAGTGGGTGTTCCTGCGAGGAACTATTCGAACGCGTGAGGTGTACAGTTTTGGGATTGCGTCTAAGCATTTATAGTTTACCCAAGAAACTCAGAAAAAAAAATAGCGCCCTTGGGGACCCTTGTTTACAACATTAGGAGTTATTCAGCGATGTGTTTATTTTTCACGTTTAGGGTAGTCTATTCTAGTTAAAAACCTTAGGAGATAAGAAATCAATGGATAAAAACGATAAAATAACTATGCTGCATGGCGCGGGCGGCTCAGTTATGCATAACCTCGTTAAGGACTACGTCATAAAATATTTTGGCGGATTAGGCAACACAGCAGAAGTTCCATTAGAAGCCATGGATGACGCAGCTGTTATTGGCGACATAGTTTTTAAAAGCGATTCACACGCAGTCAAACCTATCTTTTTCCCTGGCGGAGACATAGGTCGCCTATCGATTTCTGGCACAGTAAATGATATTTCATGTTTAGGTGCAGAACCATATGCATTGGCTTGCGGACTTATTTTGGAAGAGGGTTTGGCGCTTTCCGATCTGGAACGTATTTTCGCCAGCATGAGGCAAACTTGTGTTGAGGCTGGTGTTAGCATAGTCACCGGCGATACAAAGGTTGTAGAGAAGGGCAGTTTAGGCGGCTGTGTCATGAACGTTTCAGGTATTGGAAGAAGAACCCCCGCTTTAGACAGCAACCTTGCAACTGTCAGAAAATATCGAGAACTCAAAGCCCGCTGGGCACTCGACTCCAATATAGCGGTCGGCGACAAAATCATCCTTTCGGGAACCATTGGCGACCATGGCTTGGCTGTGCTGTCGGCTCAGCAGGGCCTGAAGTTTGGAAGCCAAATACTCTCTGACGTAAAACCGCTTAACCGCATGATTCAAAGCTTACTGGGTAATGTTGGTGGTGTTTTAGCCATGAAAGACCCGACTCGGGGAGGATTAGCAGATGCACTCAACGAGTGGACCGAAAAATCCAAAGTTGGAATACTAATTCAAGAAGACAAAGTTCCCATCCATCAAGATGTGCAGACCGCTTGCGAAATGCTTGGTTTAGACCCACTCGAAATCGGGAATGAGGGCAAAATCATCATCGGTGCAGTTCCAGAGAAAGCAGAGGAAATTCTGCAGTTCCTAAAGCAAACAGCTGAAGGCACAGATGCCCAAATAATTGGTGAAGCCACGATACAATTCAAAGGTGTCGCAATGCAAACTATAGTTGGAGGTAAAAGAATAATTGCAAAGCCAGTAGGCGACCCTGTACCAAGAATCTGCTAAGCTTGGGCAGCTGCATTTTTTGCCCAGACGCGGCAGGTGCCTTCGCTACTAACCATGCAAGCACCTACGGGTTTTGCGGGTGTGCAGGTTTTGAGGAAGAGAGGGCATTCTTTGGGCTTTATTTTTCCGATGATGACTAGGTGGCATTCGCATCCAAAGTTGATGTCTTTGCCTTCTTTAATGTGAACATTGAATTTTTCTCGGGCATCATACTGCGCAAGCGATGAGCGCAATTGCAAAGCTGAATCAGGTAATCTGCCGATACCGCGCCAGTTTCCCGCTGTAATTGTGAAGGCTTTCTTCATCACCTCAATCGCTTTTGGGTTGCCTTCGGGTTTTACTACTCGCGAATACTCGTTCTCCAACTGAGAGTCGTGTTCGTTGACCTGTTTTAGAAGCATGTAAATAGACATTAACACGTCATTGGGTTCAAAGCCTGCCACTACGGTGGGCATGCGGTAGACTCGGGTGAAGAGTTCGTAGGGTTTTAAGCCGATGATTGCGCTTACATGTCCAGGTGCGACAAACCCATCAATGTGCAGGTCGCCCACGCCGAGTAAAAGCTCCATGGCGGGAGGGATTAGGCGGTGGGAAACTAGGAAGCTGAAGTTTTTGGGCAAGTCTCCTAACGCTTCAACAGCAGTGATGGGTGCCGTGGTTTCGAACCCGACGGCATGGAACACAAATTCTTTTTGGGGCTCGCGTTTAGCCATTTCAATTGCGTCGGAAACCGCATACACGATTCTGACGTCGACGCCTGATGCTTTAGCTTCAATGAGTGATGAGTGGCTACCTGGCACCCGCAACACATCACCAAAACACGTTATTACAACGCCTTTCTGGGCTAACTGCACGGCTTCGTCGATTTCAGCGGCAGGAACGATACAAACGGGACAGCCTGGTCCAGCGATAACTTCAACATTATCTGGCAACAAACTTCGCAGGCCAAAGTGGGTTATTGTCCACTCGTGGGTTCCGCAAACATGGCAAAATTTCACCTGCCCCTTTTTGGGTGCCACAGTCTTGATTTTTTCAGCTATGCTGTGTGCCAATTCGGGATTTCTGAACCTTAAGTTATCAACCATGCTTTTCTGCTCAACCACTTTTTATTCTTGCCCAGCTGCTAAAACGTCATTCCATAAACTTAAGGTTTCTAAGGCTTCTTTTTCTTCTAAAACTTGAATTGCGTAGCCTGCATGAACCAACACATACTCGCCAACTTTAGCTTCAACAAGCGATACGTTAACTTCACGCAAAACGGCCTGGCCAAAATCTACTTGGGCTTTGGTGCCTTCAAGGCTCAGAATCTTTGCAGGAATCGCTAAACACATAATAATCAGTCAGGATAAGACGCGTTGAAGAGCGATAAAAACTGATTGGTCTAAAATTTGGAAAATCCAGCCACAACTGCCTGACCAAAAGATACCCCGCCGTCGCCGGCTGGAACTCCTTCGTGGACAAAAAACCTTAATCCCACAGACTCAACAGTTTCGCAAATTAAATGTGCAAGGATTTGGTTGCATGCTGCTCCGCCTGAAAAACCCACATTTTTGATTCTTTTTGCGTTTGCGCCTTGAATTGCCAACACCGCTAAGCCCTTTGCTAAGTAAGCGTGAGCGCTGTAAGCTAAGTCTGCAGCAGCAACCCTACCTAAACTGTCAAAAACTGCTCGCATCAGGCAGGTCGTATCCAAAACATTCCCTTTCACCTGAGGCTGAATCTGTAAAACATCCTTACCGACCAGTGCAATAGATTCCAGTTTCATGGCAGGCTCTCCCTCATAACTCCGCTCAAAACATACGCCTAACAAAGCTGCAACCGCATCCAGAACCCTCCCGCAACTTGTCGTTTCAACAATTCCTTTACCAACGTTGAGCTGTTTGAGGATTAGTTTGGCTTCGTTTTCGCCATGGGGTAAATGCTTACTGTTCTGCAAAAGCCAGTCTTCAACGTTTACGCCTGCCTTTTGAAGTATTCCCGCTGCCAAACGCAGTGGGTAACGGCTTGCTAAATCGCCTCCAAGTAGAGGTTGAGGCTCCAAATGACCAAGACGAGTAAATTCCGCTGATTCCAGACTGCAATGAAGGATTTCTCCCCCCCATGCTCCTCCGTCACTGCCATAACCGTAACCATCACAAACAACTACAACCGCCTCATCCAAACCATGTTCCGCCATCAATGCAGCAGCATGAGCATGATGATGTTGCACCTGAAGCAGCCTTAAGTCATCCGCCTGAGCCATCTCTTCTGCAATCAGGGTTGTGTTGAATTTGGGATGTAAATCATAAGCAACAGTCTCGGCGTAACAGTTAGTTAGACGCTGCAAGTGACTTGTGGCTTCTTGCAGAAAATTTCGAGTTTCGATGTTTTCAACGTCGCCTATGTGCTGGCTAATGAAGGCTTTATCCTCGAGCAATACGCAAGATGTGTTGTTTAGCTCTCCGCCCAAGCCTATGACGCAACGCTTTGATTTCTGTTTAAGCCTGATCGGCGCTGGAGCGAAGCCCCGGCTTCGCCGAAGAAACACTTGACGGTCGCCGTGAACTCGCATTACTGAATCGTCGCAACGGTGGGCGATTTCGCGGTTGTGAAATAGGAAATAATCCACTTTTCCACCGAGAATTTTTAGGGCTTCCTTGTTGTCTTTTACTATGGGTTGGTTTGCTGGGTTGGCACTGGTCATTACAAACGATGTGTCGACAACTTTGTCAAAGAGCATGTAATGTAGACCAGTGTAGGGCAGCATAACTCCAACGTTGTGAAGGTGCGGCGCAACAAGCCTCGACAGGTTGTAGCTGGGGCTTTTATTTAGCAAGACGATTGGGCGTGAAGGAGATTTCAAAAGCTCTTGTTCCTTCGAACCTACTTCTGCAAACGTTTTTGCGATCTGAAGACTTTTTGCCATGACGGCAAAGGGTTTTTCCTGTCGATGTTTTGTGGTTCGAAGCCTTAGTAGGGGTTGTTCAAGCATGGTTGATGATGCAATGTGGAAGCCACCGTATCCTTTTATCGCAAGGATATTTCCTCCCGACAACAACTTCCCGGCCATCCGCACAGGGTCTTTGGTTTGGACTGGTTCGCCTTTGTTTGTAGTCAAATATGCTTTGGGACCGCAAGTAGGGCATGCCACCGTCTGTGCATGAAACCTCCTGTTTGTGGGATCCGCATAATTTTTTTTGGCAAAAACCACATAGCAAAAACTTTCGCATGGTTGTGTTTTCCCGATCGTAGGGCAGGCGTTCGATAATAGTGAATCGTGGACCGCAATCTGTGCAGGTAATAAAAAAGTATTCAAATCGGGGGTCTTTGGGGTCGCGTAGTTCTTTAAGGCATGTGTTGCAGATGGCTATGTCGGGCGGGATGATTGAGCCTGAGGTTTCCGCTTCTTGGGAGCTTTTAAAAATTGTGAAATCTTTGTATTCGTTTTTGATTGAAAGCTCGGTGCGATTAATTTTTTCTATTTGGGCTAGCGAAGGCTTCTTTTCAGTCAAGTCGCGCATAAAACTTTGAATTTTTTCCTCTTCGCCCTCGAGCAGCACTTCAACGCCTGCGTCACCCTTGTTGCGCACATAACCTGCTAGACCATTGCGTACGGCTATGCGATAGATGAATGGCCGGAAACCGACACCTTGCACGATACCTGTGACATTGAGTTTTACACGCAAACACTAAACCTTAAGTAAACTGAGAACGTGGTTTTCTCTTATACATTTCGAAAAGCAAGTGGCAAAGCTTAAACCAAACAATTTCTCATTGAAGATGCATGAAGTGGGTTACGTTTTCTGTTGCCTTTCTTTTGACCGTTGCCTTGGTTATTGGAGGCATCGCGCTTTATCCGGAAGTTTTGGGGAAAGCAGCAACTGCAAACAACGACTTTGTATTCGAACTCTTTTTGGGGCCTTTCTTTGTTGTTCTATTTTTTGCGTGGATAGGAGAAAAAGTAGTGGTTGGGCTTTGGAAGAAAAAGAGTGATAATTAGGGCGTTTTTTGGAGTAGACGCTTCAAAACTTTGCCTGCGCTGCTGAGGGGCAATTCTCTTCTGAATTCAACTTCCCGTATGGCTTTGTAGGGCGCCACTTTGCTGTTGACGAAAGACATGATTTCATCCGCAGAGGCAGCCATACCTTCTTTGAGCACTATGAAAGCCATTGGAACCTCTACGGCCAATGCATCGGGTTTGCCCACCACCGCGCAAAGCTTCACCGATGGATGCTCGTATAGGACATCTTCTAGTTCCCGCGGATAAACGCTATAGTCCTTGGTTTTGATGAGGTCTTTTTTTCGGTCAGTAATATAAAAGAAGCCTTCAGCGTCCATGAAGGCGACGTCTCCTGTAAAAAGCCAACTGTCCCGAAGCACCATTGCAGTTTCTTGGGGTTTATTCCAGTATCCTTTCATGATTTGCGGTCCTTTCACCGCCAATTCGCCACTCTCGCCTTGACCAACTATTTTTTTACCCGTCTCCACGTCAAAAATTTTGGCTTCTGTATCTGGAAGCGGCAACCCGATTGAGCCAACCTTCACCTTTTGCATCGAGCTGCCAACAGGGCTACAATGTGTAACTGGCGATGCTTCTGTTAATCCGTAACCTTCAGCTAAAAGCCCACCCGTAATCTTCATAAACTGCTTTTGAACCTGATGCGGCAAAGAAGATGCGCCTGATATGCAAACGCGTATTGAAGTTAAATCGTATTTACCAAGTTCAGGACTTGCTAGAAGTGCCTGATACATAGTTGGGACACCGCAAAAAACTGAGACCCTATGTTTTTCAATTGTTTGCAGTACTTTGGCTGGCTCAAACCTTGGAAGCAAAACCATTTTGGCGGCTAGACTGATGGGTACTGTCATACTGGTTGTCATGCCGTAAATGTGAAAAAGCGGCAAAGCAATTAGGAAGGTTTCTTTGGTTTCTGTGCCTTGTATCCATTTGGCGAAGGCGAGTGCGTTTGAGAGTAGATTGAGATGAGTTAACATAGCACCTTTTGCAGTTCCCGTCGTGCCGCCGGTGTATTGCAATGCAGCTAAATCGTCTTGTGGATTAATTTCTAATTTTGGGGCTTCTGTAGGGCTTTTTTCAATCAACTGGTCGAAAAACAAGGCTTTTGTAACTATTGGAGAAAGTGTGTTTTTGCCCAAACCTGTAACTATTACGTGTTTAATCTGGGTTTTTTCCCTAACTCTCTCTAAAATTGGATAAAGTGAATCCAGTGCAACTATCGTTTGAGCTCCAGAATCTGCCAGTTGATATTCAACTTCTCGTTCGCGATGTAGTGGACTAATCGCTGTTACAACCGCTCCCGCCTTAAGAGCCCCAAAATACGCAATTATAAATTGGGGGATATTTGGCAAAAAAACAGCCATCCTGTCGCCTTTATTGACACCTAATTTGACTATTGCGTTGGCAAATTGGTTTGAGAACGTTTCCAGCTGGGCATAGCTGATTCCTCTTTCACCGTAAAGAATGGCGATTTTTTCTGGATAGGTCTCAGCAGTTTTTTTAAGTATTTCTTGCAAAGGAACCTTTGGATATTCTATGTGTTTAGGCACTCTGGGAGGCCAGCTGCTAAACCAAGCAGGATCATTTTCCATCAAGTTTTTCTCTGGCAATCAATTGGGAAATAAACATAAAAACTCTTTCGTAAAGAGAATTTCTCGGTTACTGCTCAAATAATTGGTTAAAAGAAGAACGTTTTCTGGTAGACAAGAACAGCTTGTGTTGCTGTTGTTATTGGATAGTTCTATCTACAAAATGGAAAAATTGTTGGTGCCGGGGACGGGATTCGAGCCCGCGACTTCTGGGCATAGGGCGATGGCCCCTTTTGCACTCCAGATTATGAGTCTGGCGCCCTAGCCAGGCTAGGCTACCCCGGCACATTGTCTCTCGGTTTTGAGCCGATGCCATTTTAGTTTATTTGCCTTCATTTAAACCTTAAGATTTCTCAATAAAATATCCTGATTGTTCAAAACAAGTTTCTGTTCATCACCATGATTCTTTATGAAAACAGCAAAAAAACAGTAACCTCAAAGAAAAAGCAATCTGCCTCCAGTGCCACACTCCACAATCCTCTCTTTTGCTAGACACCTCTCTGTGAATGGAAGTTGAACCCATATAGTGCAGTTATACAAGGAACCCCCGACAATTCATTTGATAAACTGCCATTTAGCACCAACCGCCGAATCAATTAAATACTAAGGGTTTCCCAAATTTAGTCAGTGAGAAATGTGCAAGCGAAAATCACTGTCAAATTCCTGTTTGCAGCAACGCAAATTCTCATCGCTCTCTCAATATTAATCTTGGCAGTACTGTTAAACTTCAACCTCCTCAATACGAGATCATCTCTGAATATACCTAATCAAGCCCTCAACTTCTATGTCGTTATGCTCATTATTTTCGGCTTGACTTTCTTAATTAGCGGTTTTTTTATAATTTACGAATGGTGGGAAAGACGATGAGTCTGCTTCAAAGCCCAGCCAAAAAATCCAAGGGGTTTGGGTTATTTGACATTGTGATGGCGGGTCTTAGCGGAGCTATTGGCTTTGAAATCTTTGTTCTCCTCAACTACGCCTATTTTCACTTGGCAGGACCAGACATGCTAATCGCTCTGGCATTGGGTGGCGCAATAAATTTCCTGATAATGCTTAGCTACTGTGAATTAGCCACATCCATGCCTAAAGTCGGAGGCGAATACACCTACATAAAAACTGCCTACGGGGGATACATCAGCTTCATCTTCGGCTCTTTTCGATGGCTATCCAGTATCTTTGCCGCTGCCCTCGCTGCGGTTGCCTTCACTCTGCAACTGTCCTATCTCTTCTCAGCCATCTCGCCACAAATCCAAAGTGGACTCCTCAACCAAGCATGGATAATATCGCTTGTTGTGGTCGTTTTAATGGGGCTTTTTGAGGTTAGAGGAGTCCGACAAATCGGAAGCATTGTCGTTATAGCCTTCATCTTGCTGTTCGTTGGTTTTATTGTCGGCGGATTCATCCAAGGTGTTAGTTCTGTAAACCTTTCTGGAGCCGTTCTGCCAACTGGAGTCTCAGGAATATTTGCAGCCGTAGTCTATGTTTTTCCAATGTTCATCGGTACCCGTGCCATAGTGGCCGCCGCCTCTGAATCTAGAAGACCTGAAAAAGACATCTCTCGCGGATTAATAATATCAGCGTTAGTAATAATTCCAATATACATTCTGCTGGCATTTGTGGCCGTCAGCACAGTGACCCCCGCGGAAATACTTGAACAGGTTCCACTTCTTAGCTTTGCAGCAGGCAGAGTGTTCGGAAGCTACGGGGGAATAATATTTTCCTTAGCTGGCATGGCGGCTTGTCTTTCTGCGCTGGGAACTTCACTGTCTATTCAATCAAGCATATCTCGCGGAATGAGCCGAGACGGTTATTTTCCCAAAATCCTTCTCTCCGTTAGTTCTAAATATGGAACCTTCCATGTCGCCGCCCTCGTCGGAACTGTCTTCATTATGTTCTTGAGTACTTTAGGAGCTGTTCCCTTCTTAGGTTACGCCGCTAGCTTTGGTTCTCTTCTGGTCTTTGCCGTCGTAAACCTCTCCCTCATGCGTTTAAGAAAAACAAAACCCTACATGAATCGGCCCTTCAAGACGCCTCTTTACCCGTTCACGCCTGCTTTAGGTGTTATCCTCTCCGTAGCTCTGTTATTTATTCCCGTCTTAATCGGAGATGGAAACGCTATTGATGCTTTAACCTCAAGCATTGGACTCACGGGCATAGTACTTGTCAGCTATTACCTCAGAATGGTCGGACGCTACCGCACCCAAATCGCTCTGGGCGGAATCGGCATCGGAGTAGGCATCTTTTTGGCAGTATCTTCGCTCGTTACATTGTCAAGAATTAACATCTTGCCCTTCCCCAGTTACCTTCAGATTTTCGTAAGTGTAATTTTTATCGTAACTGGCTTATTCAATCTTAGAGCAGGCGTCAAGAAGACGTCGCCTCCCCCGCCACTACAACCAAAGCAGTCGAGAATCAACCGGAAAAATACTGAGAAAGGGCTTGATTAAGCTCTTCAAACTCGACGTTAGATAACCAACCTTGTTCTTTTAGCTTAATTAACCCGCTTCTGAGTTCCCCGCCATTTTTTCGAGTCTGCAACACACTAGCTTCTAGGCATGCTTCAGAAAGCTCACAGCTAAAAACTATATTCTCATCCATCAAACCGATGAAACTATTTAGGATTGAAGTTAATTTCTTATCTCTTGGTTTGAAAAGCTGACTGATTTTGGTTTTTCCTAAAGATTTTAGTCGCGTGCCAAACCCGCCTTCACTTACCACGGAGGGCGCTAAATAACTGTATCGTTTAACCGTTTTAGTCCGGTAGCATGAAAGATAGAAGGGTAAATAAACCAGCATGGCAGCCTCTCTTTTCTGCTTAAACCCCAAATTGTCAAATTCAATCAAGGTCGTTTCCCTGTTTTTTACTAATTCATTAGCTTTTTCGATAATGTTCGAAGTTAACTCCTCAAGTTTCTCAATCTCATTCTGGTAAACCTTTATTCGGGCATCTCGTTCAGCTTCAAGCTCTGCTAATTCCTTGCCAGCTTCCTTGATTTTTGCTTCATTATCCTGCTTAAGCTTGAACAACTCGCTTTTTTTAATTTCTTCAACCTCATCAATCTGTATTTGCAGGTCCTTGAGGTAATAATTAATTTCAGAGCGCCCTTCTTTTAGTTTGTTTCGTTTCTCTTTCCATTTTTGCTCGGTGGAATCATCTTTGTTAATTGCCGAACATTTTATTTCTGATTCCGCACATCCGATTTCTGTCTCCAATCGCCCTTTTTCCTTCTCGGTCTTAACCAAATCTTTCTGCAGACGCGATGTTTTCTGCTCGAACCTATCTGAGACTTCAGTTACTGTACTGGAGTATGCCTTGTTAATTTTAGCAACCTTATCATCCAAAATAGTTTTGGCCTTTTGAATTTTGAAAATAAATTCATTTTCGATGTTTTTTATTTCTTTTCGCAAATCAGTTTGGGATTCCTGTTTCTTTGAATTTAGCCGCTTGATTACGTTGGTTAGGTCTGCTAAATCCACTGACAGTCTCAGCCTTATTCCTTCGAGGTTATGAATCATCTTCAAAACGTCCTCTTCATTCGAAGCAGGCGTAATTAGGACGACTTCAGATACAAGTAACTCTGCTGCGGTCACTGTTTTGCTGAACTCTAAAAATTCATCGGTGAATTCTGCATCGTTGAAAAGGCCATCTATTGTGAGTTGCTGTTGGTCGTTTGAAATCTGGAAGTAGTTTTGGTTGTTAGAAAGGAAGTTTGCGTGTAACTGTCGCGTCATTTGTTGCCCATTGAGTTTTCCAATAAACTCTTTGACATCAGGCAATATGGGGTAAGTTAATGTGTGCGAAGCAACTTTTAACCCGTCTAAGAGTAGAGTTAACTCCTTAAAAGGCGCTACCCAAAACGGATAGAGAACTTTTGAGATAAAGATCAGCTTTTCAGCTTCTTGCTTGCGAAGGAACCCCCCACCTTTTTGCCTATTTAACTCTGACAAGCAAAAAACTGCTGCTTTCTCCAAGTCACCATCAAAACCTTGGTTTGCTTGAGAAGTTGCGAAGGGCAAAATAGTCTTCTTAGAGGATTTTAGCAAAGCAGTCAACCGTCAATTTAAAAACTATTATAGAAAAGACCATTTAAGATTTGCTACTGTTTACAGACTGTAGATTTAAACGACTAGAAAAACGTTTTAAATTACTTAATATTAAGTTGTAATGGTTCAAAAGGAGCAGCTTTCAATGTCTTTTGAAGAAGAGAACAAGGAAATAACGGTTAGAGCACCCACTAAGCCATCTGTCTCTCCGGAGAAACAAGCTGAGAAATCCGCTGAAAAAGCCCTTGAAGAAGAAAGGTTCAAGGTGCTTCAGTTTCCTAAGAAAATCAGCAGGTTCTTTGGTATGGTTATTGCTGTCATGGGGGTTTTGCTTCTCTTAGTTGTCGTTTACGTAGGTGCGACGGGACAAACAGGCGGCGTACTATTAGCGGCAGAAAGCAGTCCAGTAAGTATTGCAGCTTGGGGACTTGTGGGATCACTTAACATCATTGTCGGTTTCATTTTTTTGGGACGCGAATAGGTCTTTTAATCTTTTTTCTCTGAAAAACAAGAGACCCCCGCAGAATACATCCAAAAAACCCAGGACAGCAACCGCACCAACCATGACTCCACTCTGGAAAACACTCTTCATGTCTGCAGCACCTGTAGCTGTCAAAATCACGATAACCAGAATTACAAATCCTGTAAAAGAAACGAATCCTCCTAAAGCGGTTTTCAACCGTTGATTAGCCGATAAGGTTGACATGGCTGTAACCAATTTTAGATAACAGTTTAGCTAGAACATAACTTTATTGTTTTAGATAGGTTCTTAAAATCAATGTGTGTTTTTATGGATTTGAGGAACTATCAACTGATTTGATGTTTAAGTCCTATTCCAGTTTTTGCTTTAAAGAAATCGCTTTTCTGCGTATAACTCCTGGAGCCAAACCGATATCGACCTGGAATTACAAAGTCATTTACCTGCAAAATACTTTAAGAATAAGTCAGCCAGAGTTCACACTCTATCTGGAAACTTTATCAATCAATTCTATATAAAAAAAAACAACAAGAATTATTCAATTATTGGCTCTCGATCAAAGACCCTAACGGTGAATAATTGAAAAATCAAACTTTGGATAACTGGAAAAAGAAACTCTGCAGACAAAAGAAATTTTTCCTACTATTTAGTACGAAGTTGCTTTATTAAAGAAGAGAAACTGATTTCTTAACTAAATATAAAGCTGCATAAAGTCTATTTATTGATATATAGGGTTTGAGTTGGAAACGCCATTTCTATTGCTTCCTCTTCAAATGCGTCCTTTATTGCAAAGTTTATTTCCTCTTGAATTTCTAAATATTTGTTGTAATCTGCAACTCTAACATAATAGATAACAAGAAACTTTAAACTGAAATCACTGAATTCTGTGAAACGCACTTGATCAAGTTCGGCTAGGTCAATTACTTTGATTATGTCGCTGATGATTGTGGGGATTCTCTTAAGTTTGTCCGATGGGGTGTTATAAGTTACACCTAACGTAAAAGTTACCCGTCTTCTCTCGAGTTTTCTAAAGTTTCTAACTCGGGAAGATGTAAGTTCCTGATTTGAAACAATCAATTCCTCGCCCTGAAGGAGTCTAATTCTTGTGGATTTTACCCCTATATTTGTAACGGTACCACTGTGATCACCAATAATTATGAAGTCGCCAATCTCAAAAGGTCTATCAAAATAAATGGAGAACGCACTAAAAAAATCGCTTAAGGTATTCTGCAAGGCAAACGCTATTGCGATGCCGCCTACACCTAAACCTACAACAACACTAGATAGATCGATGCCAAGACCCCAGAGTATCATCAAGAAAGCGATTACGTAAACAAATAATTGTATAATTTTCTTTAGAATGAAAAGAATATGATTATTTTTTTTGGAGTTTTCAGAATTTCGTTTAGCAAACCAATCTATGAGTATATTTGTAGTTCTAGTTACTGCAAAAGCGCCAATTAGGATGCCTAAGACATAAAATATTTGTGATATTTGCTGATTAAAGATTTGCAGAATCGACAGAGAGCTTAGGGAAAAATAAAGACCTAGTACAATTATTGCTATGATTGTTACGGGTTTTATGTTCCCAATAATATCATCATCCAAGGTTGCTTTAGTTTTTTTCGTCCATGCAACTACGTATCTATTAAAAATAATATATACCGACCAGCCGATTAGTGCAATGAATGAGAAAATCAAGACGGAAGCAATTATTTCGCTTGTAACCTGGTTTGTTTGAAGAATACTTTGTATTGTTTGCGCAAGAGTCATCGTTTCTAAAGACCTCGTTTCTTCGTCTTTTTAATAATAAATTACCATAAATTATTGGTAATTGCTTATAAATATTTATTTATTGTTTCTCTTCTAAATATCTCGAATGTAGACGATTTATACCTTAAATAAGTAAGAATTACGCGGAATCATGATTTTTCAATTAATTTTAGAGACTTTGGTCCAGAATGAACGAATTTAGCAAATATTCTTCTGGAGATATTATTCTATTACACAAAATGACCTTCAGGATCCAGGGCTAATAAATCTTGCCAAAGGTTTGAATAAGTATGACTGTTTGAGCAAGGTCTCCATACCCCTTTCTGCAAATGACGAAAATAATTATGAAAAAGCAATTCGACTTCTTTTCAATTTTGAATTCCTAATATGCTTGAGAAAATTCGAGTTTAATGAAACCAAACACAGTAGTTACATAGCGGGAATATTCACTTTTTTAAGTAAAGCAACGATTCAAAACGATGTTTATATTGTCCTCCAAAAAGTATTGGTCTCTTTTGTGGTCTGGTTTCTCCAATAGCTATTTCCAAAAAAATTATTGTGCCCGCGGCAATAATTATTATTTCCGCTGTAGTTGGAAAAGGATGTAGAGACGACCCTCGAGCTAAAATAAAGATAGACCAATTCCGTAAATAAATACAGGAATAGCCGACTGAAACTATCTAACTATTAAGACAGAACGCTGAGCGTGCATACTAACATCTTCACTTACACTACCCAACAAATACCTTTTTACGCTGCTTAACCCTCGGCTGCCCAAAATAATCAGATCCTGGTTATCTTCTTTGGAAATCCTAATTATATTTTGGGCTGGACTACCAAATTCAAGTCTCTTGTCAACTTCGATTCCTTCGATTTCGGTTGCTGCATCCCAGAGAATTTTCTCGCTTATTCTTTTTACTTCTTCAGGCACCAAATTAGCCAGCTTGGTCTCTGCAACATGCAATAATGTCACTTTTGAACCAAAATTCTTTGCAAGAACAGCAGCGTATTCAAGAGCTTTTGTTGCTTGCTTGGAACCGTCAATGGCTACTAAAAGTTTGTTTAGTTTCGTTTTTCTCTTGGTAATCAGAACAGGGGTTTTGGAGTATAATGCAATTTTCTCACTAGTGTTTCCAAGTGCGAAACGTTCAGAATGAATATCTGATCGGTTACCTATAACAATCAAATCAAAACATCGTTCTTTATCCAGATTCAAGATAGTGTCAGCTGGGTCCTCAGAGTGCCTTATCAATATAGGTTCAACTTCGAGTCCTTCGTCTTTGAATGCGTCTTCAGCGGTTCTGAGGATTTTTTCTCCAGATTTGAAGTATGCATCATCGAGTTTCTGCAAAATCAAAGGCGGCAATTGATAGGAAGCTTTGAGTTCAGGATGCATAAAATCGTGGGAAACTACATGGGTAACAGTTACTTTGGAGTGGAATTTTTGGGCAATTAATGTTGCAAGTTCTCGAGCGCGAATGCAAGAAACTGAACCATCAATTGGAACTAAAATTGATTTGATCTTCTTTTCGGGCATTTTCTCACTCAAGTAAAAGATTCAAGCGTTACTTATTTTAGTTTTTGTCGAAAATAAGTGTGTAAAAGTGTGTTTGTTGCTGCTTCAAGATGATAGCCTTCTCCACTATTATCCCGATACTAACCCCATGACAAATTATAGTCCGCTTAGTATTTTTCAATCAAATACTTCGAGTTTTGCAAAGATTTTTACTTCTTCTGGATAACACAAAAAGTTAGATATTGCTCCTGCGTATTTAAATGACGCTATTGAAATTTAATCAAACATTTTTTCAAAATATTCTTATAATTATTTTAATTAAAAATAGATTAAGAATAGGTGCTCGGTCATATCATCGCTATTTTGCCAGAAAGTGAGCGCTATATTTCTCTAACATCAAAGGGGTCTTACTTTTATTTCTTATACAAAAGCATTATTTACTTTAATGCATCATGAAATTGCTGATATCTATATGATAAATATTGAAGATGTCTTGGGAAAAACTGTAATTGGCGCAGCCGGTAATTACATAGGTGAAGTAACCAACGTTGATATCGAAGCGAATACTTGGCAAATTACCCATCTGAACATTAAATTGTCAGATAAGGCAGCGAAAGAATTGGGTCTCAAAAAAAAACTAAAGAGTTCCACAATAAAAATCCCGACACCGTCAGTATACGACATTGGCGTAATCATAACATTGAACCTGTCACTGAAGGAATTAAAAAAGTTACTTATTGCTTAATTGAGTAATAAATTCTGTAAGAGTCTTGAATTAGTTAATCTTCTTTAGAAACCCGTTTCAAGTAATTCTCTTTCTTTTCGCTTAAAACTTCTTTAAGATTGGACTCACGCTGAAAGTTATTAAGATGAAAGCTATTACTGAAACGGAGTAGGTTTTAGTAGAAATCATGCCACTTGTTAATCTTAGGCTTACAACTTTAAAACGCATCACCTCTTGGCGTCATGTTAATTCTCATCTTGAGAGAATCTTCAGTTGAGAACTTATTCTTGTGAGAGGCAACAAAACTACCTACAATCTTACCTATGAAAGCCAAAGTTGCTACAATCAGTCCGAGAAATACCGCTTCACCAAAAACGTTCAAATTGACGACATAGTTGACTAAGCTCGCTATAGGAGAGCATTTAAGATCTTGAGCTCATGGAGTTGTGTGGAGATAAACTGATGAAGACAATTACGTACTCAATCGACGAATTTGGCAATTCAATAATATTTGTTGCAATAAATTTATTGGATTGAAAACCCAAACTATGATTGGTGACTGTATGTCTTCAGATAACGATTATACTCCTGAATGGTTCAAGAAACGACGTAACCCATCAAAGGACACTTTCAGCAATATAGACGACATGTTCCGTGAAATGGAGAAAATGATGGATGAAGAACTAAAAAGTTTTGCCGAGAAAGTTCCCAAGGAATACGTTAAGGAACGCAAGTTGCAAGATGGCAGCACAGTTAAGGAATTGGGCCCTTTCGTTTACGGTTATAGTATGAAGATTGGTTCTGACGGTAAACCTGAAATCCAAGAGTTTGGAAACATCAAAAAAGGGCTTAAAGGCACTCCTCAAGTTAAGGAAGAAAGGGAACCACTCGTGGATATAGTGGAAACTAATGAAGACATTCATGTTGTAGTAGAGTTGCCTGGTGTAGAAAAAACTGACATAAAACTTCACGGTACCGAAGATTCACTGACAATTTCAGTCAATACTCCCAATTATAAGTACTACAAAGAAGCTGCATTGCCGGTGAAAGTAAGGGTTAAAGAGGCAAAATCCAGCTATAAAAACGGCGTTTTAGAAATTATTGTTCCAAAATCCGAAGACTCAAACAAACCTAAAGGCGAACAAATTGATATATAGGCTAAAAGCCTAAAAACACCACCTTTGAATTAATCCTTGAGTAGTAGTGTAACGATGAATGATACCTCAGAAAACGATACTTTGAACACTATTTGCAGAGAGGCAAAAACAGCTGGCAAACTATCAGGTCACAACCTGACAGAGCTCTATGAGCTTTTCGGGGCAAGGTTCACCAAAGCACTCGATGCACTAAAGGAGGGAAGAGTTAAAAAATATGTTTTTAGACCAAGCGGTAGAACCGTTTGGATTGTGGTGGGTAGAGAACGTGATTACTTGATTATGCCTGAAGTAGAATTCTGCCCTTGCGAAGATTTTTACTTTCGAGTAATAGACAAAAAAGTTCACATGTGTTACCATTTGTTAACACAAAAAATAGCTCAGAACTTAGGCTGGTTTAACCCTATAGAGGAAAATGATGAGTGTTTTGATATGTTAATGAAAGAATGGAAAAGAGCTGACTCTAACACAACGTTTTAGGTTTAGAAAAGAATTAGAAATGCTGATTTATCAAACTTTGGATTGCTTTAGGACGTAATTATTTTTGCAGCATCAATATTTATTTCAAACGTTACTAAATAATGCCATAAAAAACTAATTCTGAAGGCTACTTGTCCATTTCAGCTTTAGATTTAAATATGAAGATGCTACAACAATATGTAATACTCAAGGAGAACCTCAGATGGATCTAGGTGCATACTTCGTAACACTCCAATACGCCCTGATGGGCTCAACATTTATTGCTCTACTACTCATTTTCCTGTATGCGTATTACGGCAAGGATGATGAGAAGACAAAGGAGTAACCCTTTTCAGAAAGTCATTTTTTTCAGATTGTTTATCCATAATAAAAAACAAGGCTCTACTGATAATAGTAAGAATTAAGCTAATTGTAATTACATAACCTCTGTCAGGTCCCAAACCGAAAACAAGTGGAATGGAATCAATTAGGATTACGCCCGCGCCATGAACCTTACCCTTACTTGCGCCCTTGGAGGCAAAAACAATCAACTCCAAGATAACTATGACTCACACGGCGACCAAAGTTGTGGCTATTGCACAAAAAATGTTGGTTCTACCGATTTGCTTCCAACAAGTTAGTCTAAGATTAGTCAGCGGTTTAACAAATACCGACAACATCCTCAGAAATGCAAAAAACTAAAAGCTACAGCACATCTTTATCGTGTCAGCGCAAAATGACAAACCAGGAACTAATCCAAGAAATTCTGCAAAAAAACCCGCTGATTACCCAAGAGCTAATCCTAGAAAAACTGAAAACTGAAAAAGCTAGGACAGGCGGTTTACTTGGCGATGAGACATTGTTACGGTTGATTGCCGCTAAATTCGGCGTTCAAGTACAACAGAACACAATTATTAGCAGCGGAATTCTATCCACAAACCGTTTGTTTGCCGGCTTATACGATGTTACGGTTGCAGGTCAATTAATCGCCGTTTTCCCTTCCAAAACATTTCATGGTGCTGAAAAATCAGGCAAATTCGCCACATTAATGCTGGTTGACAAAGAGGGCATTTTGCGGGTGGTATTGTGGAATGATAAGGCTGAGTTGGTTGAGAGAGGCGAGTTGAAGGCTGGGCAAAAAGTCAGGTTGATTCACGGATACACGCGTGAGGACCGTTATGGCAAGACAGAGTTACATCTTGGCAACAAAAGCCAAATCGAATTTGAACCCGAAGCCAAAACAGAGGAACGCCCATCTATAGAAAAATTTACTACAAAAATCAACACACTCAACACAACATGTGGATGCGTGAACTTATCAGGCGAGGTAAAAGAGATTTTAAACGAAAGCTCCTTCATCCGAAGCGACACAAGCGTGGGCACAGTGACACGCCTAACTCTCAGAGATGATTCAGGTTTAGTAACGGTGGTTTTTTGGAATGAGAAGGCAACAGAACTCGAAAACACGATGAAAGCGAACGCACGATTACTACTGATTAATGCCAGAGTTAAAGAGGGCCAAAACGGAGGTGTTGAAGTTCACGTTGACTCAAACACATTCATCGATGTTCAACCCGCCAAAATGAAGTATACCAAAATCGCCGGTTTAACTGAGGATCAGATAGTTAACTTTGAAGGCATTGTATGCGAGGTGCGTGAAAACAAAGAAGTCACTACATCTAAAGGCGAAACAATCAAACTCTCAGTTTTTGACTTAAAAGATGACGGCGGCAACGTACGTGTTTCAGCTTGGAGGGAACAAGCCGAAGCATTCAAGGATTTAAAAATAGGTGACAAAGTTGTTTTGCAAAATGTTTATGTAAAAAAGGGGTTTGGAGGAAAAATAGAGATATCCACCCGAACTGCAACGGTAGTGTCTATTGTTAAAGTTTGAGATGTGTCACTATTGCACTTGCCATTTCGCTTGTTGATGCAGTGCCGCCCAAGTCCGCTGTTCTGACTTTGCCTGCTTTTAATACTTCGATCACGGCCACTTCGATTCTTGCTGCAGCCGCTTTTTCGCCGAGATAATCAAGCATCATTGCGCCCGCCATTATTGTTGCAATAGGGTTAACCCTGTTCATGCCCGCGTATTTGGGTGCTGAGCCGTGAACAGGTTCAAACATACCATAGGTTGCACCGATGTTAGCACCAGCAGCCAAACCCAAACTACCCGTAACCTGGGCTGCCTCATCAGAGAGTATATCTCCAAAAAGATTTGTTGTAACCATCACGTCATAACTTTCTGGTTTCTTGATTAGTTGCATTGTTGCTGCGTCAATATGTAAGTCGTCAACTTCGACGTCTGGGTATTTTTGCTGAACTTCTTTAACTGCATCTTTGAATATTCCGTCGGTTATGCGTAGAATGTTTCCTTTATGAACGTATGTTAAATGTTTTCGACGTTGGCTTGCAAGTTTAAATGCGAATTCAGCTATTTTTAATGAAGCCTCCCTCGTAATTATTCTGAGTGCTACTCCAACTCCGGGTGCAAGCAGGCATTCTTGACCTGAATACATGCCTTCCGTGTTCTCCCGAACCACAATCAAATCAATATTTGGCCTTAAGGATTCAACACTCGGGAAACTTTTGCAGGGACGCACATTTGCAAATAAGTTGAACATCCTACGCAGAGTAACAGCAACGCTTACAGGTGCTCCCGGCTCTTCAGGTGTAGTCATTGGACCTTTCAAACACGCTTTGGTTTGATTGATTAATTCTATTGTCTGTTTAGGTAAATTAGTGCCAAAATGCGGTATACAGTGAAATCCTGCTTCACCGTAAAAAAAATCTAGATTGAAATCTGCTTTTTCTTGAACGGCCTCAAGAACTTTCACAGTTGCCTCTGTAACTTCTGGACCTATCCCATCACCTTTAAGCACAGCTACATCGTAAGTTTTAATCAATTATGTTGCCTTCCGAGTTTGTAAAATAGTGCTTTTACTTATCAGTATTCCTATTCCTTTTGCTATTCACAACCAAGCAAAGGCTAGACTTTGTATTCCTGATCTACATAAAGTTGCTTAAAGTTACGATATTTCTCGATGTTGCCGTCTTTATTCCCATAATGTCGCATTGTTGCGGCATTGGTTCTTACGCGATCAAAACGTTTTTGACAATTGCTCCTTTCTTGAAAAATAATAACATCTCGAGGTTTACTGAAACACTCTGTTGCACCATCTTCACGTTTGCGCTCAACCTTTATGCAGTCATCCACCATGCAATTAAGTACGCAAGCACTACAGTAAACGCACAAGTCCTCAGTAATTCCAATCTTGCCTGTGCCCCAGTACAAAGCGTTTGTTGGGCAAGCTTTGATGCATAATTTACATTGTCCACCTACACAAGTGAATTCATTGATCTTAATTCTTCCTTCTTTAAAGAGTTCTTTAACACCGGTGGGCTCGATAAGTTCTTTACGTCGCTGCCGCTTCTCTGCTTCTTCATCAACCTGTGCACTGTTTTCTTCATCCATCAATTCGTAGGTAGAAGGTTGTTTAGACGGCATATTAGGGATCACTGTTAAGTTAGGTTTGCTTCAAAATTAGGCTTTATGAATTATAATTACTTATCTAACTGTTTAAATCGCTTATGCCATACAAGTTCTTTAATTCGTTTTAATACTAACAGAGAATCCTGCAAATAACCAGTAAACAAACCTAAATCCTAATATTTTCTACCCCCAATACTTTATTAGCTCTTGATTGGAGGATTGGATTGGGCAAACTGAAATTCGGAGTGTTCCTACCTTTCTACGCTTTTCAAACAAAAACGCCCAACGAATACTATGAGCAACTGAAAACTATTGTTTTGGAATGTGAAAATTTCGGCTACGACTCAGTCTGGCTTGACGACCATTTAATGTATAACAACTGGACAATCTTAGAGCCATGGATAACTCTCTCCGCGCTCTCAGCCTTAACCCACAAGATACGATTGGGAACCATGGTTAACTGCAATGCTCACAGAGACCCTGCCCTGCTAGCTAAAACCGCTGCAACATTTGATGTCATTTCGAACGGCAGACTAGAGTTTGGGGTTGGTGCAGGTTGCCAGGAAACTGAGCATTTAGCTTATGGGTATAGTTTTCCTAAAGCAAACGTTAGAATTAAAGGCTTAGGTGAAGCCTTGGAAGTGATAACGCGACTATGGACTCAAGAGATGGCAAATTACCAAGGAGAATATTACAACCTCAAAGATGCCGTTTGTGAGCCAAAACCTTTGCAGAAGCCACATCCACCTATCACCGTTGGCGGAGGCGGAGAGAAACTGACAATGAAAATTACAGCGAAGTATGCCGATAGGTTTGATTGGGGGTCTCTTTCAACTGCAGATGATTATAGGCGTAAACTTGATCTATTGAAAGAACAATGCAAAGTCGTTGGCAGAGACTTTGCCGAGATTGAGAGGTCCTGCTGGCCAGGAGGGCAAGTGTTGATTGCTCAGAACCAAAAAGAATTAGAAAAAATGATTTCTCTGCATAAACCCTCAAGGTTGCCTATGAATGAATTCAGGAAGGGCAATTTATTCGGCACTCCAAACGAATGTTTGAAGCAGTTACAGGTTTATGTTGATTTGGGGGTGACTTATTTTATGCTATTCTTCGCAGATTTGCCAAGCATAGAGGGGTTGAAGCTGTTTTCTGAAGCTGTCTTCAAGAAAATATAGCTAGAGGTCTCCCCTAACAATATGCGACAACTCATGAACAATGATTTCATCAATTCTGTGATAAGGAGTCGCCCTTACTAGAATGATATAGTCGACGTCGTCGGTTTCGTCACCGTTAAATACACATGCATCGTTGTCACGGATTGAAAGAATCCTGCCCCACTCTTCTATTTCTCTAAAATCATCTTCGATACACTGGCGATGCTTGAGGATATTATTAAAATCCTCATCGCTTAACCTTAACGCTTTAACTTTAGGCATTGGCTTGTTACTCAGTGTTTTCCATGCAACAGTAAGCTGCCTTCTAGAAATGCGCTTGGTTTTCATCTTGACTCCTTTTAATAATCCCAAACAAACAGCCCTTATTTTCTGTTTCGGAAAAAAGAATACACCATTCAGAAGCAAGTCACTGCAAAAGTTAACAGGTTTTGCTGCAAGAATATTTGCAGTAATAGCAATACTACACCAAATGATTTTGTATTTAAATAAGAAAGAATTGGCACACTATTGCGTTATGTTGTTATAGTCGGTTGTCAACACGTTCATGCCACTTAGCACTGCTTCCATACTTGCTTTTACGATGTCTTCGCGGACTCCAATTGCTGTGACTTTTCGATCTCCTTTGCGCATATGCACTACGACTTCAACCATCGCATCTGTTCCGCCAGTAATAGCTTTAACATTGTATTGCTCCAGCGTGATGGGCTCGGTTTCTGCGATAGCCACTTTGACCGCATTTATCGTGGCGTCCACTGGTCCAACACCCACTGCAGCGCCCCAAACGACCTTACCGTTTAGTTTCAAGCGCACTGAAGCGGTCGAAGTAACTTTGTCGCCCCCAACATACGTCATTTCTTCAAGCTGTATAGGTTTAGCTTTATCCAAACCCATGACAGCTTCTGCGATAACCAGCACATCGGCATCCATGACAGTTTTTCCTTTATCACCCAATTCCTTTATTCTTTTTAAGATGTCCTTGAACTGTGCTTCTGTTGGTTTTAGTCCCATGTTAGTTAAATCAGCTCGTATAGCGTTGGATCCTGAGTGTTTTCCAGGGGCAATGCGTCTTGTACACCCCACTAGTTCAGGGGCAATCGGCTCATAAGTTAAAGGATTTGCAAGTACACCTTGAGTGTGTATGCCTGATTCGTGGGTGAATGCGTTTTCTCCTACGACTGCCTTGTTAGGCTGTGTGTAAACGCCCGTTAAACGTGAAACCAGCTGCGAAGTGCCGTAGAGGAGTTCAGTTTTGATGTTTAAATCCAGCTTATAGAGAGACCTAAGTGTTATCACTATTTCTTCGAGTGCTGCGTTGCCTGCACGTTCACCTAAACCGTTTATTGTGGCGTGGCATTCGTCTGCACCTGAGCTCAAAGCCGCAACTGTGTTAGCTACTGCCATACCGAAATCGTTGTGACAATGCACAGCTATTGGGACTTTAAGAGATTTTTTGAGGTTCGAGAAGAAATCCACAGTTCGCTCAGGTGTCAAGATTCCAACGGTGTCGCATGGCACTACTCTGTCGACTCCAACCTCTGCAGCGACTTGGAAAACTTTGGTTAAATACTCAAAATCCGAGCGTGTAGCATCTTCAGCCAAAAGCTCCACCTTCAAACCTTGGGCTTTGGCGTATCCAACAATTTCTTCAGTTGTTTTCAGGATTTGTTCTCTCGTCTTGCGAAGTTTGCACTCTATATGCAAATCTGAAGTCGGTATAATCATTGACACACCCGAGCAACCACTCTTTAAAACTGCGTCAACGTCATTTTTTGTGCCTCTTGCAGCGCTGAAAATCTGTGCTCTCAGACCCTGCTTTGCGATGAGTTTAATGGATTCCATTTCACCATCAGAAACAGCTGCGAAACCAGCTTCGATAACGTCTACACCAAGCTCGTCTAGCCGTTGAGCAATACGCAGTTTATTTTCAGGAACAAGCGATACTCCAGGTGTTTGTTCACCATCACGCAGGGTGGTGTCTAAAAATCTTACAGGTTTAGGGAAGCGGTTGAATAAAGCAATACCCCATTTAAATCACATTCATTTTCAAGGGGGCAAGCTTAAATATAAAATTATTGGTGAGTTAATATTGCACAGAGGCAAAATGTATGCGTAGTGACCAAATAAAAAAAGGAATAGAAAAAGCACCTCACAGAGCGCTCCTAAAATCGTTAGGCTTACAATATGATGACATGGCAAAGCCACTAATCGGCGTAGCTAACAGCTACACAAACATCGTCCCCGGACACATCCACCTCCGAATTATAGGAGAAGCGGTAAAAGAAGGTATTTTATCTGCAGGCGGCACACCGTTTGAATTCAACACGATAGCGGTTTGCGATGGCATCGCCATGGGGCACGAAGGCATGCGCTACTCCTTGCCCTCACGTGAAATAATCGCTGATTCAGTTGAAATAATGCTTCAAGCCCACAGCCTAGATGGCCTTGTGATGATTTCAAACTGCGACAAAGTTACCCCCGGCATGCTAATGGCGGCCGCACGTGTCAATATCCCTTCAATAATGGTTACTGGCGGACCCATGGCGGCAGGACACCACCGCGGCAAAAAAATAAGTTACTCTGCAATGCCAGAAGCACTAGGACAAGTCGCTGCTGGAAAAATGAGTGAAGAAGAATTGCTTGAAATGGAAACAGAAGCTTGCCCAGGATGTGGCTCCTGCAGTGGCATGTTCACTGCTAACACGATGGCATGCTTAACCGAAACGTTGGGAATGTCCTTGCCTTACTGCGCAACCTCACTTGCAAACAGCGCATTCAAACTTCGATTAGCCAGAACAACAGGAAAACAAATCCTCAAACTAATCAAAGACGACCTCAAGCCATCACAAATTCTTACCAAGGAAGCCTTTGAAAATGCCGTTGCAGTCGATATGGCACTTGGGGGCTCAACCAACACAACCCTGCATCTACCAGCAATCGCCAAAGAAGCAGGTTTAACCTTACCCTTGTCAACCTTTGATGAAATCGGCCGAAAGGTTCCTCACTTATGCAGTATGATTCCAAGCGGGTCGTATGCACTCGAGGATTTGGATTCAGCCGGTGGAGTTCCAGCTGTTATGAATGAACTAAAAAGTCTTCTCAATCTAAAATTGCCAACGGTGTCGGGTAAAACTGTTGGCGAGAACATCAAAGACGCGGTGGTCTTAGATAGGGAAGTTATCCACAGTTTAACAACCCCTGTCCACAAGGAAGGCGGCATCGCTATCCTAACAGGTAACCTTGCACCAAAAGGCTCAGTTATTAAAACCGCAGGCGTCTCACCAAATATGCAAAATCACACTGGTCCAGCAAAAGTCTACGACTCAGAAGAAGAAGCCCTCACCGCCATCCGCGGCAACAAAATCAAAGCAGGTGATGTGGTCGTCATACGCTATGAAGGACCAAGAGGTGGACCCGGAATGCCTGAAATGCTTTTCCCGACAGCAACTATTGCCGGCATGGGTCTTAGTGAAAGTGTTGCCTTAATAACGGACGGTCGCTTCTCAGGCGCCACACGTGGAGGAAGCATCGGACACGTTGCTCCAGAAGCGTTCGAAGGGGGACCCATCGCAGCACTGAAAACCGGTGACATTATAACCATCAACATCCCCAATCGCACCCTAAAAGTGGAATTATCCGATAAAGAACTTAAAGCACGTTTAGCTGCTTGGAAACCAAGAGAACCCAAAGTTAAAAAGGGCATACTCTCTCGTTACAAACCAACACCAACAGAATAAAAAAATAAAAATCTTGAAGGCCAAAGAAAGAGCTGTGATTGCGTTTTATTAAGTAGCTTCCAAATATACTCAGCTCTATTTTTCCCTAAAATATTTCTGCAACTTTTTTAAAGCAAATAAGGACCAACGGGCTTATCATTTTTGTAAGTAATTTAATTGTAGTAACTTGAAGATTCAGTCAGTAACCGTAAACTTTTTATTTGCACTACTATTTCTTTTTAATATATGGAGTTACTAGAGGCAAGATTATGAGGGATCGTCACCTCAATAGCTGGGATCGTCGGGTACCAATTCTCTAATTCACCCAGGTTATCCTCTAAAAATCATAAAAAAAATCGCAATTTTAATTTTTATAGACGAGAGTATAGTCGATTCAAACTATAGGAGACAGAATTGAAAATGGAAAAAATGACTGGTGCACGAGCACTCTTAGAATCCCTTGAACATCAAAAAGTTGAATTTATATTCGGCATCTTAGGCGGCGCCATACTCCCAGTATACGATGAGTTATGCGGCAACAAGAAAATTCGCCACATACTCGCAAGGCATGAGCAGTGTGCAGCCCACGAAGCCGAAGGCTACGCGCGAGCAAGTGGAAGAGTAGGCGTTTGCATGGCAACCAGCGGTCCAGGAGCAACTAACTTAGTAACTGGAATCGCTAACGCCTACATGGACTCTTCACCGATGATAGCATTAACTGGTCAAATTCCAGCTTCAGGCGTTAACACCAGTTACATGATCGGCAAAGATGCCTTTCAAGAAGCAGACATCATCGGCATCACCACAGCTATCACCAAATACAGTTATCAACCTCGAACAGTCGCCGAAATTCCCTTAACCGTTAACAACGCCTTCTACATCGCAACAACCGGAAGACCTGGACCAGTCCTGATTGATTTGCCCAAGAACGTTCAAGCAGGAATTGAAAATGTCGAATTCACAAATAAAATTGATATACGCGGCTACAAATTACCATCCGAACCAAACCCAACAAAAATCAGCGAAGCCGCAGATCTTCTTGCCCAAGCAGAATGTCCAATCATTCTCGCGGGAGGTGGAGTCATAACTTCTGGTGCATCAGATGAACTAGTCCAAATGTCAGACTTACTGATGGCACCAGTCGCTACAACCTTCATGGGAAAAGGAGCATTCCCAGAAAATCATCCACTATCACTTGGAAGCATAGGTATGCATGGCAACCCCGCTGCAAACAAGCTTATGGGTGAAGCAGATGTCTTGCTGGCAGTCGGTACAAGATTCTCCGACCGCGCAACCGCAAACTTAGACAGCTTTGCGCCCAACGCCAAAAAAATCCAAATAGACATCGACAACGCAGAAATTAACAAGAACATCGAAGTTGACATTCCAATTGTATGCAGATGCCAAAGTCTCATTGAAAATGCTTTACGTTACCGTAACATCAAAAAGCTGCAGAAGGGAGAAGGCAAAGCATGGACAAAAAGAGTGAAAGAAGCCAAAGAACAACTAAGCCCACTGCTTAAAGAAATTGCCAAGAGACTTAGTGCCCAAATCATTGTTAATAGAACTGAGAAAACTGTTGCAGGAAAACGACATAGTCACCACGGAAGTTGGACAAAACCAAATGTGGTCAGCCCTATACTTCCAAGCATTAAAACCCCGCACCTTCATCAGCTCAGGCGGCCTTGGAACCATGGGCTTTGGCTTCCCAGCAGCAATAGGTGCAAAAGTAGCATGCCCAGACCGAGCAGTCGTGGACATAGCAGGCGATGGCAGCTTCATAATGTCAGAGCAAGAACTAGCATGTTCAGTAACCGAGAACATCCCAGTTACCGTCATAGTGCTAAACAACTCAATCCTCGGCATGGTGGCCCAATGGCAAAGGATGCTCTACAAACGACGTTACATGGCAGTTCACTTAGGCAAAACACCCGACTTCGTCAAGCTGGCAGAAGCTTACGGAGCACAGGGATTGCGAGCGAACTCTATAGAGGAGTTCCACAAAGCAGTTAAGACAGCACTAACTAGTAAAGTAACAACGGTAATCGATGTGCCTATTGGTTCAGAGACCGATGTGGTTCCATTTGTGCCTCCAGGCTGCGGTTTACCACAACAGATAGGTGACTACTAATGGAAAATGGAAAAACCAAAGTAATCAGCATCTTAGTCGAAAACAAACCTGGTGTCCTCCACACAATCGCAAACCTGTTCCGCCGAAGAAACTTTAACATCGAAAGCATCACAGTCGGTCCAACCCAGCAGCAGGACATATCCCGCATGACCATAACCATCAACGGAGACGAAAAAACAATAGATCAAGTCGTCAAACAAGTCGCAAAACAAATTGACGTCCTCAAAGTGGGTGAACTTGAGCAAGGAAACTTTGTCATGCGAGAACTAGCCTTGATAAAAGTAAACGTTCAAAGTGCTAAAGAACGCTCAGACATAATCAACTGCGTAGACGTATTTCGAGGCAGAATAATCGATGTTTCAACCGACAGCTTAACTGTTGAAATCACAGGAACCCCCGACAAAATCGATGCATTCCTAAACCTCATGAAAAGCTACGGAGTCATAGAACTCGCAAGAACAGGAATAACAGCCCTAGCACGAGGCGCAAAATCAATAAAAATCGACGAATAAACAGCATTGACTAAGCGGAAATACTTAATTGTCTGTTCTTCAAAATTTTTACAATTATCTTAAGGGTATTTAGGTTAATTCAAGGATAAGAGAAAGACAATGAATATTACAGAAAAAATCTTGGCTAAAGCAGCAGGAAAAAAAGCTGTGCATCCAGGAGAAATCGTTGACGCAAATGTCGACATGGTAATGGTGCACGACTTAACTGGACCTTTAGCGGTAGAAGCGTTCAAAAAAATAGGTGTTCAAAAAGTTTGGAATAACAAAAAAGTAGTGGTAATTCTGGACCATCAAGTTCCAGCGGAATCAGTTAAGGCAGCGGAACTACACAAAACAATGAGGCAATTCGCCAAAGACCAAAACTTACAAATCTACGACGTAGGCAAAGGCGGAATATGCCATCAAGTTATGCCTGATAAAGGACATGTGGTTCCAGGAACCATCATTGTAGGCGCTGACTCACACACATGCACTTACGGAGCATTTGGAGCTTTCGCAACAGGCATCGGATCAACTGAAGCAGCCGCAGTTATGGCTACAGGAAAAATCTGGCTAAAAGTCCCCGAAGCGATAAAAGTAAACGTTAAAGGCAAATTCAAACCAAACGTTACACCCAAAGACCTAGTTTTAGCGATAATAGGCAAGCTGGGCGTAGATGGTGCAATTTACAATAGTTTAGAATTTACTGGTCCAACCATCAAAAACATGACAGTATCAGGTCGTATGACATTATGCAACATGGCAGTTGAGATGGGCGCAAAAAACGGCATAATTGAACCTGACGAAACCACCTGCGAATACTTAGAAGACAAAATTAAAAAAATGCCCGATGTGGACACCCTGAAAAGTGATGCTGACGCAAAATACAGTCAGACTGTAGAATTCGATGTTTCCACTATGGAGCCCCAAGTAGCTTGCCCCTCATCCGTGGACAACGTAAAACCAGTCAGCAAAGTCGGCAATGTAAAAATTGACCAAGCCTTCATCGGATCCTGCACAAACGGCAGACTAGAAGATCTACAGTTAGCCGCGAAAATCATGAAAGGCAAAAAAGTCAAAGACGGTGTTCGCGCATTAGTTATTCCCGCCTCTCAGGAAATCTATCAGCAAGCCGACAAAGAAGGTCTACTACAAATTTTTACTGAGGCAGGCGCAATCGTTTGCGGTTCCGCTTGTGGACCATGCTTAGGCGGACACATCGGATTGTTGGCAGCAGGCGAAACATGCGTAAGCACCTCTAACCGCAACTTCATCGGAAGAATGGGCAGCACCCAAGCCAACGTCTACTTAGCGTCACCTGCAACGGTAGCGGCTTCAGCAATAACAGGAAAAATCACAGACCCCACAAAACTGGAGACAAAAGCATGAGCACCAAAATAAAAGCGCGAGCCATAAAATTCGGCAACAACATCGACACAGACGTCATTCTACCAGGCAAATATCTAATATTAGTTGACCCAAACGAGTTGGGCAAACATGCCTTAGAAAGCTTAGATACAGAATTCGTAGAGAAAGCAAAAGACGGCATTATTCTGATAGGCGGCAAAAACTTTGGCTGCGGCTCAAGTCGAGAACAAGCACCGTTAGCACTGAAATATTCAGGCGTAAAATGCGTCATCGCAGAATCGTTCGCACGTATCTTCTTCCGCAACGCAATAAACATAGGCTTACCTGTAATCGAATGCAAAGGAATATCCACAGCGGTTAAAACAGGCGACGACTGATAGCTGTGGATTTTGAAGCAGGCAAAATAGAAAACACTTCTAACGGCAAAAAGTTTCAAGTAGACAAACTTCCACCATTCATCTTAGAAATTTTAGCAGATGGCGGATTAATCGAAAACTTACGGAGAAAGATGAAAAAATGACAGAATACAAAATATCCCTAATTCCAGGAGACGGCATCGGACCAGAATTAACCGAAGCCACCCTAAAAGTCTTAGAAGCAGTTCAAAAAAAATTCGGAGTAAAACTTCAGATTATCGAAGCTGAAGCAGGAGACGTCGCTCTTGAGAGAGTAGGCGCCGCATTGCCAGCGGACACTGTGGAGAAAATTAAGAACTCTCACGCTTGCCTAAAAGGTCCAGTGGGTGAATCCGCAGCAGACGTCATAGTTAAACTCAGAGTACATGTTTGATCTATACGCTAATTTACGTCCTCTGAAAGCTTACCCTAACGTTCCAGTTGCCCGTCCAGACATTGACATGATATTTGTCCGCGAAAACACTGAGGACGTCTACAAAGGCTTAGAATTCACCATAGGCAAAGACACAACCCTTTGCCTAAGAGTTATAACACGCAAAGCCTGCGAACGCATCGCCAAAAAAGCCTTCGAAATCGCACGTCTACGCAACGGCAAAAAGAAAGTTACCGCCATCCACAAAGCCAACGTCATGCGCGTAACCGACGGATTATTCGCCAGCGTCTGCCGCGAAACCGCAAAACAGTATCCCGACATCGCATTCAACGAACTCTACGTTGATGCAGCATCCATGCGCTTAATCAAAGAACCAGAAATATTCGATGTCTTCTGCACATGCAACATGTTCGGCGACATCCTATCTGACGAAGCAGCACAACAAATCGGTGGTTTAGGAATGGCTCCAGGCGCAAACATAGGCGACAACTTTGCACTCTTCGAACCCATACATGGATCAGCACCAAACCGAGCAGGAAAACACACCGCCAACCCAATCTCAATGATACTTTCAGCAAAAATGATGCTTGAGTGGCTAGGAGAAAAATACAACGACAAAAAATGTTTACAAGCAGGCGCAGCCATAGAGAACGGAGTAGTGTACGCATTAACTAATCGATCAATCTGTTCCTGACTGCGGCGGAAACCACAACTACGGTGGGCATGGCTGAAGCCATTGCTGCAGCCTTAACCGTGAAAACTGGTTGAAAGCATGACAAAAAAAACTACAAGAAGAATCCGAATTTTTGACACAACATTAAGAGATGGGGAACAAACCCCTGGAGTTTCTTTAACATCAGACGATAAGATGGAGATTGCCCGTCAACTAAGCAAGTTGGGCGTTGACACCATTGAAGCTGGTTTTCCAAGTTCTTCAGAAGGCGAAAAAAAAATCGTTCAAGACATTGCTAAGGCAGGCTTAACCTCAGAAATCTGTGCACTGTCCCGGGCAACAAGAAGAGACATCGATGCAGCTTTAGATTGTGATGTTGACTTAATTCACGTTTTCATCCCAACTTCACCTGTTCAAATGAAATACGCAGTTAACTTGACCCCTGAACAGGTATTGGCTGCAACTGTAGATTCAATTTCATACGTGAAGAAGCACGGCGTAAAATGTGAGTTCTCACCAATGGATGCCACACGCTCCGAGATACCTTTCCTAAAACAAATTTGTAAAGCAGCACAAGACGCAGGCATGGATAGCCTAAATGTCCCTGACACAGTCGGCATCATGATTCCTAAAACAACAGCCAAATTAATCGAGGAACTAAAAACAGTAGTTACCGTTCCAATAAGCACCCACTGTCACGACGACTTCGGTTTAGCAGTTGCCAACAGCTTAGCCGCTGTCGAAGCAGGCGCAGACCAAGTACACGTAGCTGTCAACGGCTTAGGCGAACGTGCAGGCAACGCATCGCTCGAAGAAGTAGTTATGGCACTACACATGATTTACAAGTACAAAACAGGACGTCAACACTCGCTTACTATACAGCACTTCTCGAATGGTTGCAGCACTAACAGGTATTAATGTGCAGGCTAACAAGGCAATTGTTGGTGAAAACGCGTTTGCCCACGAATCAGGTATCCACACCCGCGGAGTAACAGAAAAACCACTGACCTTTGAACCTATAAACCCAGAATTAGTAGGACGCACAAGAAAATTGGTCGCTGGCAAATTAGCTGGAACACGAGGCATCAAAGCTGAACTTGAAGAAATCGGTATTCACCCAACTGAGGAGCAACTAAAAGAAATTGTTCAACGCGTCAAAGATTTAGGCGACAAGGGCAAAATGGTCACAGATGCCGATCTGATAGCGTTGACTTCGGCTGTAATGGGTGAAGTGATTGGGGAAGAAAAAATAATTGACTTATGCGACATGGCTGTCGTAACAGGCATCAAAGTTATCCCAACAGCATCCGTTCGACTAACCCTTGAATGGAAAAGAATACGTTGCTGCCGAAACAGGTGTAGGACCCGTAGATGCAGTTTTAAAGGCAATTCAGAAGTTAACCAGCAGCATAGAAAACATACGACTCAGTGAGTACCGTCTTGAAGCCATAACAGGAGGTTCAAACGCAGTCGCCGAAGTCATCATAAAAGTCGAAGACGAAAAAGGTAACATCGTCTCAGCACGAGCAGCCACGAGAAGACATTGTCATGGCAAGTGTCGAAGCAATGATAAACGGTATAAACAAGCTCTTGATTAAGAACCATAAGCAGGGAAACAAAAAGTGACAAATGTAGCCTTCCAAGGCGAACCCGGTGCATACAGTGAAAGTGCAGTCTACCAGTTCTTCGGCTCAAAAGCGCAGGTAAAGCCGTGTAAAGACTTCCGAGACGTCTTTGAAAGCGTAAAGCGCCAAGATGTTGAAGCTGGCGTGGTGCCTGTTGAGAATTCCCTTGAAGGCAGCGTTAACCAGAACTACGATTTGTTCTTTAGTTATGACCTCAAAGTCTGCGGTGAAGTCATTGTCAAAGTTGAGCATTGTCTTAATCGTTAATCCGGACACAACTTTGAATTCTGTCAAAAACGTTTACTCTCACCCGCAAGCATTAGCGCAGTGCCGATTTTTTCTGGAACACCTAAAATACGAGTTGGTTCCAACTTATGACACGGCTGGAAGCGTTAAACTAATCAAAGAACAAAAGCTGCTAAACGCGGCAGCAATCGCCAGCGAAAGAGCAGCCGAACTCTACGGCATGGAAATCCTCGCCCGAGACATCGCAGACAACGAAGAAAACTACACCCGCTTCTTCGTTACTCTCCAAAGAAGATTCGCCAGTAACAGGTAAAGACAAAACCTCAATTATCTTCTCAGCCAAACACGAACCAGGTTCACTCTACCATGCTCTGGGAGAATTCGCCAGACGCAACATCAACCTAACACGGATAGAGTCAAGACCGACCAAGAAAACCGCATGGGAATACAACTTCTACCTAGACTTTGAAGGACACCGAACCGAACCTAAATGCGCCGAAGCACTCAAAGCACTGGAGAAATATGCCATATTCATCAAAATCTTAGGTTCCTACCCTAAAGCAATCTAGACCCTAATTTCAATTTTTATAGTAACGTCTTTTTCTTATGTTTACATGTTTATGATTTGTTCAAACTTGTATATTTTCGCTTCAAGACAAATTTGTTAGCTCAGTATTTTAATTAATGAAACATTTACTCAAAGGGATTATACCCCAAGGACAATATAATCATATTATGAGCTGGAAAAAGTAAGTTATAAAAAATTATGTCTCTGTTGATTCTAGCATTTTGTACATGACATCATACGAGTCTGTGAAGTCACTGTCAACTGTGGATAGCTTCTTTTTGAGTTGTTCCATGCGCTCAATGATTGCTTTTTGGTCTTTGTTTTTGATTAAAGTAAGCAATTCTTGGGCTTTAGCCATGAACAAATCCTCGATCTCGCCCAAGTTAGCCAAATTCGTTTGTACGCTTGCGAAGAGGTCTGGGGTTTCCAACGCTGTGGCTTCAGCTAATGTGAACAACATTCGATAGGTGGTTCCTGCTACCTTTTTTGTTTCAGGTAAATTCGCTTGTTCCAACAATGTTTCACAGGCGACTAAGCCTAGGAAGTGCGGCAACCCCAAAACTACGGACATTAGTTCATCGTGCTTCTTTGGAGTCATAATGAACACATGTGCTTCTTCCTTTTCCAGCCACTGCTTGAATTGCTCAGCGAATTCTTGGGCCTTACCGTTGGTTGGGGTTAAAATGTATGCTTTGTGTTTTAACCCGTTGCTTCCAGGCCCAAAAACTGGGTGTGTACCCAAAATCGTTGCTCCCTTTATGTATTGGTGCATAGTTTTAACGGGGGTTTCTTTGATTGAGCAAATATCCATTACGACTTGTCCTTCGTGGACGACGGGGCTGATTGCTTTGACTACATCTTCCATGGCATTTATTGATACACAGAGAAGAATTTGGTCGGCGTCTTGGACCGCTTCCTCAAAACTGGTTGTCAAGTCAACCAGCAAGTCTTTTTGCGCTTCAAGCTTTGCTTTTTTTCGGTCAGCCAATATAACGTCGTAACCTTTGGATACAAAAAATTTTGCGAACCAAACACCCATTTTTCCAGCGCCGATTACGGCGATCTTCATCAAACTGCCTCACTGATTTTTTCCAACGCCACTTTAATGTCTTCATCTGGAGCAGTCAGGGAGATTCGGAAGTGTTCTCGATAATCGCCAAATGATGTGCCTGGAGCAACTGCTACACCTTTGTCAAGCAGTTCTAAAGTGAATTTTTCAGAGTCTAAACCAGTCGAGCTTAGGGAAAACGTAGAAAGGTGCGTCAGGTTTAGAGAATTGAAATCCTGCTTTCGAGAGGGTTTTGCTTGCCATGTTCGCGCGTTTTTCGTAATCTGCCTTAATTTTTGTGGCGAGTTCTTTTTGCATTTCAATCGCCTTCAATGCCGCTTCCTGAATGAAAACTGGAACGTTGTTTATTGTGATTTGGTTTAGTTTGGTTACCTTGTCGATTAAGGGTTTATTGGCAATTAAGTAGCCAATTCGCCAGCCAGTCATTGTGAATGTTTTGGAGAAGCCGTTACTTAAGATGTGTTTACAGTCTTTGTCATAGTCTAGGATGCTTTTTGTTTTTGTGAAAGCTATTGCAGCGTAGACCTCATCAGATAGTATTGTGATTCTTTTCTTGTTTGCGATTTCAACAATGCCGTCAAGGGTTTCTGCGTCCATGACTTTGCTTGTGGGGTTGTTGGGGTTGTTGAGTACAATCATTCGGGTGTCTTTGTCAATTATTTTTTCCAGCTTATCTAAATCGACTTTCCAATCGTTCTCAAGCTCTGTTCGCAACAGTTTGGTTTTTGCGCCAAGACTTTTAGCTATTAAATCGTATGCTGTCCAGTAAGGAGTGGGAATAATGACATTTCCGCCGTTTCTAAGCATCAGGAACATCGTAGCGAATATGCCCCATTTAGAACCAGGTGTAATAACAATGTTCTCAGCTTTAACTCCATGAACCTGAGCGATTTTTTGCCGCAGCTTTATCTCGCCGTAAGAAGAGGAATACTTGGTTTTGCCAGCCTTCATAGAAGTGTACGCAGCTTCCACTATTTCAGGCGGCGTAGCTAAGTCTGGGTCTCCAAGGTTTAAGCGAATTATTTTTTTTCCTTCGCTTTCAAGTTTAAGGGCTTTCTCGTTTATTTCGTAGAGCATATTCTTGGACTCTCCGTTAAGAGCATTTATTCTTGAACAGCACTGCACATATTAACTATTTCGCGGTAAACCGATTCAACCTGATCGGTGTTTAAACCTATTTGGGCGGATTTTTCTTTTATGCTCTTAAAAATTTCGCTTTCTCTTGATAAATCGCGTATTGGCATTCCGTGCTTTTTCTTGGCGTCGCCAATTATTTTACAAATCTTAACTCTTTCGAAAAGTGCCGATAGAATTTGGTCGTCTATTTCATCTATTCTTTTCCGGTTTTTTGAGATTTCGGTCATTTCTACTGCCTCTTGAGAATGCGCGGTATAAAACCCGCTCGGATCATGTGGTCAACTAAGGTTATTGCAATGGCAGCTTCGACAGCTGGGACGGCTTTAGGAACTATACATGGGTCATGCCTGCCCTTTACGCTTAAGGCTACGTTGTCCATTTTTTTTAGGTCAACAGTTTTCTGTTCCTTGGCAATGGAAGGTGTTGGCTTAATAGCCACTCTGATCATTATGGGCATACCGTTGGATAAACCACCTAAAACACCTCCGGCATTATTGGTTAAAGACACAATTTGTCCCTTTTCTATTTGGAAAGCGTCATTGTTCTGTGACCCCTTCATCTGCGCAACTTCAAAACCCATGCCAAACTCGACACCCTTAACAGCTGGAATCGCAAATATTGATTTAGCCAAATCTCCATCTAATGTGTCAAACAATGGCTCGCCTACCCCAATAGGCAAACTAAGCACAAGACACTCGATTATTCCGCCAAGGCTATCGCCTTCTTTTTTAGCGCTAACTATAGCCTCCTCCATCTTCTCGCCACAAACTAAGTCGGGACACCTTGTCGCTGAAGAATAGCGGTTTTTAAGTATTTCATCAGCGCTGAACTTTTGTTCAGCTTTAACCTGTCCAATCGCCGAAGTGTAAGCAAACACATCAACGTCGAAGTGCTTAAGCATTTTTTTGGCTACAGTGCCAGCCATTATTAGTGCTACTGTAACTCTACCTGAGAACCGTCCTCCGCCACGGTAATCGTTTAAGACTCCATATTTGATTCGGGCTGGGTAATCTGAGTGCCCGGGTCGAGGCAGGTCTTTAATTGCTTCGTAATCGCTTGAGTCTGTTTCCCTGTTCTGGACCAACATAGCTATTGGAGCGCCGGTTGTTAATCCCTTAAAAAGCCCTGAAAGAATTTTGATGACATCTTTCTCGACACGTGCAGAAACAATCTTTGGCTCAGCTGGAATCCTGCGGTCAAGTTCCACTTGAAAATCGTCTTCAGAAAGAGGCAACCCCGCTGGACAACCATCCACAACTACGCCAACCACTTTACCGTGGCTCTCACCAAACGTGGTAACTGTGAATTCTTTACCTATCGAATTTCCCGCCAACAACGTCAGCTCCTATTTGTGCTTAGATGAGTGAAGAACTGCGGATAAGACTTTCTGACGCAATCGGCGTTTTGGATTGTTGTTTGTCCTTCTGCGCCTAAAGCAGCAACTGCGCAAGCCATTGCGATTCGGTGGTCATTGTGTGGATCTATTATTGCACCGTGCAAAGGTGAACCGCCTTCTATGATTAATCCATCGTTATTGATGGTGATTTGTGCGCCCATCTTTTTCAACTCAAGGTATAGCGATTCAAGACGGTTGGATTCTTTTAGACGAAGCCTATTTGCACCAAAAATATGAGACGTACCCTTAGCATAACACATCAAAACCGCGATGGTTGGAACAAGATCAGGAATGTGCTTGGCGTCAACTTCATCTGTTTTAAGTAGACTGCCTGAACCTTCAATCTCAACTCTGTCCGCGTAAACCTTTCCATTGACACCCATATGTTTTAGAATACTGATAATTGCCTTGTCTCCTTGAACGCTGCCATAATCAAGGTTGTTTATCTGGATTTTAGAGTTAGTTATAGCTGCCGCAGCAAGCAGAAAAGCTGCTGAGGAGAAGTCGCCTGGAACCTTGCCGTCAGATGGCGTGTACGTTTGGTTTGCTGAAATATGAATGTGATTTTGATGTGAAGTCACTTTAACCCCATGGTTAACAAGAACCGCCTCAGTCATCTTTACGTAACCTTCAGACTCCAACGGAGAAGACAACATAATTTCAGTGTCCTCTTGAGCCTTTGGACAGGCAAACATCAAACCAGAAATAAACTGCGAACTCACGTTGCCCGGAATTGATGTCTCACCTCCAACAATGCCGCCTCCCTCCACGAAAATGGCGTCTTCATCGCCGAGTTTTCCAATGTGCGCTTTGGCGCCAAGTTCGTTGAGGCTAGTCAGTAATGGTTCTACAGGTCGCTTCTCAATTGAACCCTTAAACACCAAAGTCGATGGCCCATTTGCTAGAGCGGCTACTGGAACCATGAAACGCAATGTAGCTCCTGATTCACCGCAGTCAATTGGTTCTTTTGCACCTCCAAGCGTCTTAGTTCCTTCGACGGTCCAGCAGTCGTCTGCTACAGTAACCTTTGCCCCAAAAGCAGTGACAGCTCGGAGCGTTGCTTGGGTGTCCTCAGACAAAAGAGGAGCAGAAACTTTAGATATGCCTTTCGATAATGCAGCAGCAATAACCATCCTTTGGGTGTAAGACTTAGACGATGGCGCACAAACTTGAGAATACAGCTTTTCCGTTTTTTTAACTATTACATCCGCCATTGATTAGAGCACCTTGGCTTTCTCACAATTTGGTTGAGTCTGCAATATTTCGCCTTCATATTTCTCCAGAGCAGTCTTCACTAAATCTAATTTATCCTTTGAAACTACAGCTGTAACTGCGGGGCCTTTGCCACAAAGCCCAGCCGCTACTGCGCCAGCAGCCAATGCGTCGATGGCAATTGATGTATTGAGGTTGGAGGCTGAAGAGTAAATTAATCCGTTAAGTGTGAGTGCTTCCCAGATTTTGCCGTCTGAAGCCCTCTCGAAGGCTACTTCCACAAGGGATCTGAGGGTCTTCAGTCTGCTTAAATTGCAATCAATGGTGTAGGCTTTTTGGGGTGGCACATGGAAGAGCACAACTAAATCCTCAGATAATGGATATTGTTTGATTATTTCTCGTTTTATGTTGTCAGTGATTATTATGCCGCCAAAATAAGATGCACAGGCATCGTCAAATGCGCCTGTGACTGTGACTTTAGCGTCAAAAGCTGCTTCAACACCTAACTTTATGATTTCTATGTCATCAAGGGTTTTCCCCAGTGCCGCTGTAGTCGCAAGAGCTGTTGCGTTTGCAGCTACACTGCTGCTCTTAAGACCTCGTGCGATTGGGATAGTGGATATGGTTTTTATTTTTACACCAAAACTCTTCTCTAGACCAAATCTTAGCAGGACTTTTGCAGCGGTTTTTTCTACAAGGCGTGTGCTTTCTTTTGGGTCAGAAACTATCTCGGCTTTAATAACGCCTGGTTCATCGGTTAAGTTAACTTCAGCTCTAGTCCACAAATCAATCCCAAAAGCAGCACCCTTCCCCAACGCAATTGCGTTAACGATTGTTGCTGCTCCATGAGCAATAGCCACCGCTTTACCAGTCAAGTTTACACCTTCGTTAAGTGATTAAGCACAGCCTGCCTCATAACATCAACAGGCGCAGACTTGCCAGTCCAAATCTCAAATGATGCTGCACCCTGATAGATCAACATCTCAACACCGCTAACCACTTTCGCACCTGCCGCCTTCGCGTCTTTAGCAAGTTTGGTTTCGATTGGGTTATAGACTATGTCCAGTACAGCTAAGTTTGGTCGCAAGAGTTTAGGCGCTACCGGACTTTCCTCAGCTTTCGGTTTCATTCCCACTGATGTAGCATTGATTAAAACGTCTGAGTCTTGCAGGTTTTGCTGGATTTCTTTTGGCGAAAGTGAGCCTGAAACAATTTTTTTATTTGCGGTCTTCTCAAGGAGTTTGGCTAATTCTTGGGCTGGTTTTAGGGAACGGTTCAACACTGCCAACTCGTCAGCTTCTTTAGCCATCGTGTACGCTATGGCTCTAGCCGCTCCTCCAGCACCCAACAACAGAACCTTTCTCCCCTTCAATTCCACCCCGTTTTCTCTGAGAGCTTTCAACGCACCGACTCCGTCTGTGTTGAAGCCGAAGAGTTTGTTATCCCTGTTTAAGATGGTGTTTACTGAGTTTATGATTTGCGCTGATAGGTCTGTTCTATCTAGAAATTTTAAGACTGGAGTTTTATGCGGCATTGTTACGTTTAAGCCGCGGATGTTTAGAGCTCGCATACCGTTGACTGCGTTTTCAACTTCCGCAGGCTTCACCTTAAAAGCTAAAAACACGTAGTCGAGGTTTAGGGCGTTGAATGCTGCGTTGTGCATGATTGGACTCAATGTGTGCTCGATGGGGTCCCCGATTAACACCGCATATCTTTGTTTTTCCAGATATACCCATATCATTTACTCCCCAACAGAGTATAAGCAGTCTTCATTTCATTTATGCTCATTTGTCCCTCAGCCGTTGCACTACCTTCTTCAAGTGAGGCAAAAGTGAAAAAAGCCCCAAACAGAGGTGAGAGAACCCTCGAAACCCTACCTTGTTCACCCATGCAGAAACAAACCAGCTTAGCCTTGCTGGAAGCAAAAGAAACAAAGCTCAAAACAGGCAGGTTGTCTTCTATCTGTTTAGCAGTTGTTACAATCTTGCAGACGAATGCGCCGCTGGCAAGTTCTTCATCTAGAACCGCCGCCATCGCTGAAATGTTGAGTGCACCGTCGAATTTGTGATAGGAAACGATGGGTTTCGCCCCTAACAGACTAAGCTGGCTAATAGTCTCTTTGCGTTTTGGACTTGACAAATCTATATCAACATACTCAAAGCCACTTTTTGCTGCCTTCAACAGGGTTTGTTGACGCTCAGATTCTGTTCCAGCAAAAAATCCCTTTTCGCTTTGGAGTTTGTTTGTGGCAATTAAGGGGACTTTCGTGCTTGCCGATAATTCGGATATTTTGAGGTAGTTTTTGAGACAGTCAAGCCTAACTTCTATTATGTCAGCTTTGGCTTTCTCTGCCTTTTCAATGAGTTTCAATGCGTCTATATCGTTTTTTGGGAGAATCGAGATACATATTCTTGAAGTCACTTTTCAATCACCGTTTCTTCAGGCACAGATATGCCGAAGTGTCTTCCTCCCTTCGCGGCTATATGCACTATGACTTCATCGTTTGGCTTTAGTTCTGTGACTGGTTTTGAGGATTTGGGTGTAACCAAGCGGATGGTCTCGGCGTTTTGAAGGATTGTTTTTATTTTTGTTTCCGCTACTTGGGCTTCAATGAGAATTAATGGTCGAAACTCAATTTTGCTTCTGCCTACGTTTGTTAATCTGACTTTGCCCTCTCGATTAACGATCAAAACTTCGTCTCCTGTCTTGAGTTCCGAGAGGTACCTTGTGCTCTGCGTCGAGGTTAAGGTATAGTGTGAGGCTGGTCCAGCGTTAACCCTGAAAGGTCTAGACTGCACATAGGGATTCTCATTGACTTCAGCTTCAACAAGGAAAAAACCCGCCGATTGACATCCTACAAGCATACCTTCACCAGGAACCATCAAGTCAACGGTGTCAACGCAAACTCTGGCACCCGAACCAATGGGCTTAATTGACAAAATCTTAGCTGATGTTAGAACCATTTTTGGGGCTTGTGACTTAATGAGTTTAATTGTTTTTTCCAGTTCGTTTGGGTTTCCAGTTTTAAGAAGCACCCCATCAGTTCCAAGTTCGAGCGCTTCCAAAACCACCTTCGCGTCTTCAGAGTTTGTCACTTCAGCGATTAAAGTACTTTTTCCTCTACCCTTCGCAATCAAGTTTTCAAGAGGAATCACTCGCCAGTCGAGACAGTTTATTATTACATAGTCAAAGCCAATTTCTGCGGCTTTGGCAGCTTGGTTTTCGTCTTCTTTACCCTGAATGGTAACTCTAAAAGCAGTTTTTTTGCCTTCTTTCTTTAGTAGAGCGAGGTTTTTCTCGTTTAAATCACTTAAGAAAACTATTTCAAGTTTGTTGTTGCGGTTGCTCGCCTGGTTCCCTTCAAGAATTACATCTGCGTTTTCATGAGAAAGGTTAAGTAAACTCTCTTTGTCTAGAGCCGAAGTTTTTGAGTCTATTTCTACCCAGAGTTCCTTCAACGCTTTTCACCGAGAACCTTAAGCGCTTGCTCCACCGACACGTTTTCGTGAACAATAGCTGAGAGCGCTTTAACGATTTGAGTTGGGTTTTCGCATTGGAACACGTTTCGCCCAATCGAGAGTCCAGCAGCTCCAGCCTTAAGTGAATCAGATGTTGTTTGGAGTACTTCTTGGGCGGATTTGCATTTTGGTCCACCAGCGATTACTACTGGAACGGGGCAACTTTCAATTATTGTTTTGAAGGTTTCTATGTCGCCTGTATAATTGGTTTTAATAATATCCGCGCCAAGTTCTGCTCCGATTCTTGCTGCGTGGGCCACCACTTCTGGTGAGTGCTCGTTTTGGATTTTTGGTCCACGCGGATACATCATAGCAAGCAGGGGCAGACCGAAGAGGTCACATTCTTCGGAGACTTTGCCCAGATTCTGGAGCATTTTGTCTTCGTCTTGTGCGCCAACGTTAACGTGTACCGAGACTGCATCTGCGCCGATGCGTATAGCTTCTTGTACAGAGCAAACTTGTACTTTTGCATTTAAGTTAGGGCTAAGATTCGACATGCCTGACAACATAATTATGAGTCCTGCTTGTCCTGTATCGATACGTTTAGCTATGCCTTTGTGGACAAGGATGGCGTCTGCGTTTCCCCTTACTATTTTAGTGGTTATTTCCTGCATGTTAGTTATGCCTTGGATGGGCCCGATTGTAACGCCATGATCCATAGGCACGATTACTGTGCGGTTATCTTGCTGCATGATTCTTCTCAGTCTACGGGTTTTTCCAGTGTTCATCTTTCTTCCACCTTAATGTGTTTTAAGTGAGTTTTTAATTAACTTTAATGCTTTCTCTTTCTCATTCCAATCTACAAATAAGAGGATACTTGAGGTAATAGTCAATATGCCTGAGATGTTTATGCCGTTGACGCATAAATCTTCACTGATTCTGCCGATAATGCCATGTGTTTCCTCCAAACCGACACCGCTGGTTTTGATAAATACTAGGTCTTTTTTGACTGCCATAGCTATGGTTTCTTTGTTGCTGATTGTGATTTTATGAATTTGGTTGAAGAGAACATCGATATTTTTCTCTTGGGGCACGTATAGTATTATTGAGTTTGTATTCATCGACATGCCAATCAACAGGGAGTTTTCTTTGACTTTTTCCACCATTTCTGTAATAACTTCGGGGTTTGCAGAGAGCCCATTCCCAATGACTGTAATTTCAACGACTGATGTTGGGTGAGCGATTTCTGCATCAAGTTCAGTAGATAGTCCACCTGTGATAGTTGTTCCTGCACGACTCAAGTCGCTATGTGCGTTGCTAATTACTCTAACATCAATCTCTTTTGGTTTGTATTTCAGGGCTTTTCTGTGTATGAATTTTGCTCCTGAATCAGCTAAACCAACAAGGGTGTTTACGTTAATTGTTGGAAGTAGTTTAGGTGATGCGATGATTTTAGGGTCACTTGACATAATGCCTTCTGCATCCGTTACCAAGACAACCTGGTTTGCATTTATTCCTTGTGCCAGCAGGAACGCGGTTGTATCGCTTCCGCCTCTACCTAGCGTGGTGATTTTGCCGTCTTTGGTTTTGCCGACAAACCCTGCAATTACGGGTATAGTTCCCGCCTCGACAAGGGGAAGAATGAATTCTTTGATGTTTTTCTCACATTCCTTAACGATTGGATTGGCATTCTGGAACGAATCATCAGTGATTATTGGCCAATTGCTATCCATGGGGTCAAAGAAGCAAGCATCAACTCCATTGTTCCGAAGTGCGGCGGCGAATATGCGTACACTAGTGCGTTCCCCCATAGAGAGAATATCGTCTAACTCATGTTTGGATAGTTTCCCATTCGAAGTGTTTTTCGCGGTGGTCATAAGGACATCAGTTGTTTTGCCCATAGCGGAAACTACAACGGCTATTTTGGTGTCTTTTTTCGCTTCATTTACAACTGCCATAACGGATTTCAAGAGTCTTTCATGGTCAGATAAGCTAGAGCCACCGAATTTTACAACAATTTTGTGGTTACTTTTCATTATGGTGCACCCGTGTTTCGCCCAGAACCGTTCTCAAAAAATTTTTCAGTCCTGGGCCTAAGGAAAATGGTAATAATAAAAGTAGTAGTCGAAGCTATGAAACTGTAATTCAACGAGACCATTTTTAATAGCGGAATTGGTCATTTGCTTCGAACCTGTTCAATCAGTCTTCTTCCAAAAAATATAAGCGTTTCGGATTTGGGCTATAAATGAATATTTTACAATCGAGTTAACAGTATGTTTTTCGTTTGTTTACCACTATACTATTATCAAATAGAAACTCTACGCAAAACTAATGTGGAGAACCAAAATATTGTGTTTATTTTGAGGAAAAATCAAGTCAAAAATAAAATAAAGGAAAAAGTTTAGGCAATTCTTCAAGGGTCTATTTTTATTATTTGCGGAACTTTTCCTGCAGTTCCAACCTGACCCTTATAGATTATAAGTATGCCATCAATTCCCTCAATCGACAAGCCCCTTTTGATTCCCTCTTGAATACTATCCTGCGCATCTTCACCTTTAACAACGTTGCCGACGGCTGTTGCCGCCGCGTCAGCTAAGGCGGCACCTTTGCAAAAAACCACAGCTGCCTCGGCATCCCCAAAACTAAGTGCATGGCTAAAGCGTCCTGAACTGGTAGCTACACCAATCGGGAATTCCGTCAATCTAAAACCGAAGCGTTTTGAGAGAGGTTCCTCACCTGCGGCAACTGCCACATCAATTGGTAGATTTGAAATTGCTGAGATTTCACCGCCGTCTTCTACAACCGCCACTTCGCACCCTTCGCGTTTCATATCTGCTACAGCTAAGTCAGCCAAAACTCCTGCAACAGCCGCCATGGGTCCAACCGTTGCTTTTTGGGCTGCCATAGCCATTAATTTTGCAATAAGAGGCTTTTCTGGGGTGGTGATAGGTGTTAGAGTATACATAAATTTTGGGTTAGCCCTAATGTATAGTTCCAATTCTTGACGGTTGCGTTTAATTGAGTCTATGGCGGCTTGGATAGCTTGCTGCCTATCAGAAATGATTGTACATTGGGTCTCTTTTAAGGTAAAGTTTTCTTTGAAAAGTTTTTCTGTCAACGTTTCTTTTCCCTATTGGCTGACATACCATTGTTGTTTGGTTTAACCGATTTAATAGCTCGAGCGGGGCATGCATCAACACAAACACTGCAGGTACTGCCAACACATTTCTCTTTGTCAAACTGGACAGTTGAATCGCTGGTTAAGCTGATGGCTTCAACTGGGCAAAGTGCGAGACAGCCACCACAACTAAAGCATTTGTCAGAGTCAACCTCAATAAGTTTAGGAACGGTTACTGAGATCCCTCTATTGCGGAAAGCGTTAACAACTTTTTCCAGTATTTCGTCAGGGACTTCAGCCAGGATCTCGCCTCCTTTTGAGTTTATGTGGGCTGACAAAATTGCCATTGGCACTTTGTATTCAATAATTATTTGTGATGCGATAGGCTCTGATACTTGGTCTTCGTTAAATCTTATTAGAATTCTTCCCATTTAATTACCGTCCTAACAGTCTGGAAACATCTTCTGAAGTGATTATGCCCAGCACTTTTCGTTCAATATCTATCACAGGTAAAGCAGAGATGTTGTTTTGAGCCATTCGTTTGGAAGCAATTTCAAGTGGTTCATCAGGTTTGGCTGTAATTACATTGCGGGATTCTATGTCAGCCAATGCTTTCTTGCCTTCAGCCATAGCGCGTGTGATATCCCATGAAGTCACTATCCCTTTAAGTTTGCCAGTTTCATCCACCACTACTATGTGGTTAACTGATTTTGTGACTATGCGTTTTGCAATAGCTTGTATCTCCTCATCCTCGGTGCAGGTAACAGCAGGGTGCATTACGCTGTAAACGAAGGGGATTTCCTCGGTTTGCCTCATAGGCTTAAAAATGGTTGTTGTTGGCAAACTCTCAATAGGAGAAGTTAAGAAGAATGCGCCTTCGACAATCCATGATTTTAGCGTTTGCGAAACTTTCTTTGCCATTTTCAGGCTTGATAACGAACTTACTCTGATTTTCTTTCCACCAACAGTTATGGAGCCAGATTTTAGTTCCTTATAACTCACTTGTCCAAACTTGGGGCGGTCACGGCGTGGCACGCTGTAATCGATAATATCGGTTAAGATATCTTTGTCTTGAATCCCAGTTTTTTTCGCCAACCCCTCGTTCAAAATCGGAATTGGAACTCCTAAACCAACGTACAATGAAGTTCCATAGCCAGTGAAAGCGCCACCCTGCAGAAATTCAGGCGACATCTTCTTCGCATCGCCTTTAACCATTAATGTTCCGTTGAGATTTTTGGGGCTATGCTGCGTTCCCTCTCCAATGATATATCCTTGCCCACCCCCAAGAAAGATTCGGGTTCCCATGCCAATGGTTTCGTAGTCTGGGTCATTCATAAGAGGGTTAAGTTCGCCTGCGCCGGAGAAGGTGGCGTTTCGCATTCTGGGCAAAAGTTTGCTCATGTATGTATAGATGACTTCCTCGCTGCTGTTGACGGCGCAATTGTAGCGTTGGTAACAGTTGCGAAAGTTAAGCAAATAAAACTGGTTTAGATCGTCCTTTGTCAAAGTCGTTTTTAGCGAGGCCCGTGGGTAACAGTCGGTTCCATATGACGTTGCTCTTAGTTCAACTTCTTTTCCAGCCACCAAGTCTTGGATAACGTGTCCCCCTCCATATTGATATGGTTGTTTCTCGGACATGTTAGTCGCACCAATGAACAGATCAACTGCAGCACCGGGGTGGCAAACTTCTACGTCGTTGATCCATGCATGCTCAATCTTAATGGGCGGATCAGAATGGCCAAGGTTTACAACTGCGCCAGATGAGCACATGGCTCCAAAAGTGCCCGTGGTAACCACATCTACTTCTTTGAAGGCAACCTCAACACCGCTGCTCTCAACCAGCTTCTTCATTTCTTCCGCAGTTAAAACTTGGGCGTCTCCTTTACGGATTTTCTGGTTAATCTCTTCTACTGTCCGAGTCTTGGCTTGGTTAGACAAAGCAGATTACCTTAATGCTCAATCGAAAAGGCAGGGCAAGAATATAATATTTGCGCAAAAAATAGGTTATATTCGCAATATTTGATGCTCCTCAGACATGCAACAGCATTTTTGGATCCAAATAACAATTGCCAAACATTGTAGAAAGTATATAGATTGTTCAGGTCAGTATATGAGTTTTAGCGCTTTTGATAAAAGAAGCCCGAAGGGAGCGGGACTTACCACTTTTTCCAAGGCAAGGCATCCATGTACTCGTTTAATGAATGAATGGAATTGCCGTTTTGTCCTTTCGCCTTTAGCACTTCAACCAATGCCGCTGCAAGTTGCAGGTTGGTGATTACTGGGATATTGAATTCTACTGCTTGGCGTCGTATGATATAACCGTCGGTTAGGATATCAGATATGCTTGAACGTCGGTTAGCCATTGGCACATTTATTACTAGGTCGATTTTGCGTTCCTGCAAATAATCCATTATATTAGGGCTAACTTGAGCGTCCTTGACCTTGTATAGTAGGGTGGCCGTTACTCCGTGGGCGTTGAGTACATTGGCTGTGTGGTGAGTTGCGTAGATTTTAAAGCCCATTTCAGCAAGTGTTTTGGCAATCGGCACAACGCGTGCCTTTCGCGCTTCATCGCCACCAACGCTGATGAAAACTTTGCCGTCTTTGGGAGGAATCGTGAATTCCGCAGCCTGCAATGCCTTCGAGAAGGCATCCGAAAAGTTTTCGCCAAGACAAGCTACCTCTCCAGTACTGAGCATTTCCACGCCCAGAACTGGGTCAGCGCCACTTAAACGCATAAAGCTAAACTGCGGAACCTTCACTCCTACATGAGGAGCAATTGTCATTGGGGAGAGTTTGACTCCGTCGATTTTTTTGCCCAGCATCGCCAAAGTCGCCAATTCAATCATGTTTATGCCCCGAGTCTTGCTAACAAAAGGCATGGAACGTGAGGCTCGTAAGTTACATTCGATAACGTTGACTACATCGTCTTTGACGAGGTATTGTATGTTATAGGGTCCGTGAATTTGTAGCGCCTTCACTATTCCTTGGGTGCATTCTTCTATTTTCTTTTGAACCTCAATCTTCAGCGATTGAGGGGGAATGGTCATTGTTGCGTCACCGCTGTGGACGCCAGCGTTCTCCACATGCTCCATTATGGCACCGATAAACACGTTTTCGCCGTCGGAGACACCATCTACTTCGACTTCTTTGGCTTGAGTTATGAACTTGCTGATAACTACTGGGTGATCACGCGAGACTTTGGCAGCCAAGTTCAAAAAGTTTTCAAGTGACACCTCGTTGTAGGCAACACGCATTGCTGAACCCGACAACACATAGCTTGGGCGAACAAGAACGGGGTAACCGATTTTCTGGGCGAAGCATTTTGCATCATCAATAGATAAGAGTTTACTCCATTTAGGTTGGCAAATGCCAAGTTGATCTAGGAGAGCGCTAAATTTTGAGCGGTCTTCAGCTAAATCCACGTTCTCCGCTGAAGTGCCCAAAAGTTTTACACCTGCTTTTGAGAGCGGCATAGCTAAATTGTTGGGAATTTGCCCGCCGACGCTGGTTATTACTCCCAACGGATTTTCTTTCTCGTAAATGTCCAAGATCCGCTCAATGGATAATTCTTCAAAGTATAGTTTGTCTGAGATATCATAGTCTGTTGAGACAGTTTCGGGGTTGTAGTTGACCATGATAGCTTCTTTTATACCGTTCTTTTTAAGCGCCCAAATTGTGTTGACACCGCACCAATCGAATTCCACACTTGACCCGATTCGAAAAACGCCTGCTCCAAGAACGATAACTTTGCTTGGGCTACTTGATAATTCTATGTCATCCTCATCTCCGCCATAGGTCAGGTAGAGATAGTTGGTTTTTGCAGGCCATTCCGCTGCCAACGTGTCAATCTGTTTGATAACTGGAAGAATATTTGCATCTTTTCTAAAAGCCCTAATTGTGAATTCGTCGGTTTTTTGGCATTGAGCGATTTGTTCGTCAGAGAAACCGATGCGTTTTGCTTCTCGGATTGTTTCTGGCGCAGTGCTTTCTGCTATGTTTAGGCTGCGGAGTTGTGTTTCCATGTCTATGATGTTTTGGATTTTGTGCAGGAAGAAGGGGTCTACGCCGCTTAAACGGTATATCTCAGCGATTGGTATGCCAAGTTTTAAGGCTTTGACAAGTTTGTAGAGGCGTTCGTCAGTTGGGTTTGCAATTTCGTCTCTTATGCGTTCTTCAGATTCGATTTCTGCGTCTTCCTCAGGGTTGCAGACTAGACCAATTTTTCCTGTATCCAACATACGTACAGCTTTTTGTAGTGCTTCTTCAAAGCAGCGTCCAATCGACATGACTTCTCCTACGGAACGCATCTGTGGACCGACGTGGCGGTCGGCATTCTTGAATTTCTGGAGATCCCACCTCGGGATTTTGACAGTTATGTAGTCGAGGGCTGGTTCGAAGCATGCCGTAGTGACTTCAGTGACTTTGTTGATTAGTTCAGGAAGAGTGTAGCCCAGAGTAAGTTTTGTAGCTATGTAAGCAAGAGGATACCCAGTAACTTTACTTGCTAACGCAGAACTGCGGGACATACGTGAGTTAACTTCTATAACCCGGCATTCCTCGGATTTGGTGTTCAGTGCCCATTGTATGTTGCATTCGCCAACTATACCTAAGTGGCGGATTGCGTTTATAGAGATTGAACGGATAATGTGATACTCACGGTTTGTCATTGTCTGTGAGGGTGCAACTACAATCGAGTCGCCAGTGTGGATGCCCATTGGATCAAAGTTCTCCATGTTGCAGACCGTTAAGCAGTTGTCTGCATAGTCGCGCATGACTTCGTATTCGACTTCTTTCCAGTGCCCAATGTATTCTTCAATGAGAATTTGACCAATTCGGCTCTGAGCTATTCCCCGGGTAGCTATTTCTTTTAATTCATTAACGTTGTGAGCTACACCTGAACCTTTTCCGCCTAAAGTGTAAGCTACTCTGACAATGACTGGGAAACCGATTTCGTCAGCAACTTCCAAAGCTTGCTTGATGTTTGTCGCTGATTTACTTTTTAGAAATGGAACGCCGGCTTCAAGCATGGATTGACGAAAACGTTCACGGTCACCAGTGTCTTCGATAGCTTTTACGGGTGTGCCTAAGACTTTAACATTATATTTTTGGAGGATGCCTGTTTTTTCCAGTTCTAGACCACAGTTTAAGGCTGTTTGTCCGCCGAAACCAAGTAGAATTCCGTCTGGACGTTCTTTCTCGATAACTTTCTCCACGAATTCGGGGGTAACTGGCAGAAGGTAAACTTTACCTGAGAGCCTAATGTCAGTCTGTATAGTTGCTATGTTAGGGTTAATTAGAACAGTTTCAATGCCTTCTTCTCGCAGAGCTTTTAGACATTGGCTTCCTGAATAGTCGAATTCGGCTGCTTCCCCAATTTTAATTGCGCCGCTACCAAGAACCATAACCTTCTTTATCCAATCAAACTTCGGCAGCCTTACTTGACCTCCAAGGTTTTAGCGAATTTATCAAATAGCATTTCAGTGTCGTATGGTCCAGGCGAAGCTTCAGGATGCCATTGGACAGCGAAAACTGGCTTATTTTTGTGTTTAACACCCTCAATAGTCTTATCGTTGGGATTAATGAACCAAGGGTCCAAAGGTGTTTTCTTTAGTGATTCTAAGTCTATCGCATAACCGTGGTTTTGAGTTGTGATGTAGCAGCGGCTGCTATTTAGGTCAAGTGCCGGTTGGTTTTGCGCACGGTGGCCAAACTTGAGTTTGTAAGTGTCGCCTCCCATTGCCAACGCCAGTATTTGCGCGCCTAGACAGATGCCCATTAGGGGGACCTTCTCAGACAATTCTCGAATAGACGCAATTGTTTTTTGGCATTTCTTAGGGTCGCCGGGACCATTACTCAAGAAAACCCCGTCTGGTTTGTAATTCATGATTTCGCTAGCTGAAGTATCATAGGGCACACGCACAACATCGATGCCTCGTTTGAGCAGATTTCGGATAATATTGTATTTGACTCCGCAGTCAATTAAAACAACAGTTTTCTTTCCATCAACACTATACTTGATGGGTTTTTTCACGGACACTTCCTTAACCAAATCAGTCAGGTTTGGATCGGTGATGTTTTTGCCGTTCTTCAAAATTGCATCCAAATTGGGTTCTTCATCCGCTTCAAAAACTTGCAGGATCCCTAACATTACACCGTAAGTTCGAAGTTTCTTTGTTAAGCGTCTTGTATCTACACCGTAGATTCCGGGGACACCTTCGTCTGTCAACCATTTATCAAGAGTTCTTGTGGAAGCCCAATGGAATGGCTGATTACATAATTCATGGATAATTAAGCCTTGTACTTGAATATGGTCGGACTCGAAATAAAGCGGCATTCCAAGGTTTAATTCGTTAGACGGAACTCCATAGTTTCCCACCATAGGATAAGTGAAAGTGAGAACTTGCCCCTTATAGGACGGGTCAGTCAAGGATTCTGGATAACCAACCATCTGAGTTGAAAAAACGACCTCGCCGGAAATCTTTCCAGTGGCACCAAAACCTTTTCCGATAAATGACGTTCCGTCTTCAAGAAGAAGTATTGCTTTTTTGTTTTTGTTGGACGTGCTAAATTGTGGGACCAAAGCCCTATTCAACCTATAATTTTGAATTTTTAAGTCTTCCGTTTTTGGAAGAGTCAATTTGAGAGTAGGAGTTCACGGTCGAGCTAAGGGTTTTTTCTGCTTTTGTAAGGTTTTCTTGGAGTTTTGTAATATTTGCTTTTGTCTGTGTCAGGGTTTTTTTGGTTGATTTGATGGCTCTTTCGACCTCTGTGGGTGATGGACCGCCTTGTACTTTATAGGTTTCGATTAGTTTGCGGGGATTTGCGCATTCAACTATGTCTGCTTTTTTGACCGTTAATTGGATTCCAACCGATTCTTTAGCCTCTTTTGTTAGCAATTCAGGGGTGGCATCGAGCAAAGTCTGTTCCGAGTCAATTAGGGCTTTGACTAAAGCACCGATTATCTTGTGGGAAGTTCGAAAAGCTACGCCGTATTTTCGCACTAGCATATTCGCAAGTTCGGTTGCGCCCACGAATCCTGCTGCAGACTTGCTTTCAACGTCCAAAGAAACCTTCAAGTTAGGAATAATTTTCACAAATATGCCAAGTGAAGCTGTAAGGTTGTCGGTTGATGACCAAAGCTTGGGAGTTATTTCTTGAAAATCAAGGTTGTAAGTTGAGGGTAAGCTTTTGAGAGCAGCAGCGGAAGCAACGAAATCGCCCAAAGCATAACTGGCTCTTGCACGGATGACCTCGAGTACTTCGGGGTTCTTCTTTTGAGGCATGATGCTGCTGGTTGAGGTGAATTCGTCTGGCAACTCGACTGTGCCGAATTCGGGTGAACTCCAGATAATCAGGTCTTCAGCTATGCGGCTTAAGTTCACAGCAAGCAGAGTTAGTGCTGACTGGGTTTCGAGAATGAAATCTCGGCTGCCAACAGCATCGATCGAATTCTCTAATACTGAATCGAAGCCTAAGAGTTCGGCGGTAGTTTTGCGGTTTAATGGGAAGCTTGTGGTTGCCAACGCTCCAGCGCCCAAAGGACATAAGTTAACCCGTTCGTAGACACTCTGCAATCTCTGCAAATCCCGTCCTAGAGCATCAACATGTGAGAGCAAGTAATGTGCGAAGGTGACTGGTTGAGCTGGTTGAAGGTGAGTATAGGCTAAGATGACGGTTTTAGTGTGTTTGCTAGCGGATGTTAGGAGGCTTACCTGCATGTTGAGCACTTGCTGCATGACACTCAATAATTCGTTTCGCAATGCCATACGAATGGCTGTTGTTACCTGATCGTTTCTGCTTTTGGCGATATGCAGGTTTCCGCCAACTTCAGGCCCAGTCTCAGCTAAAATGGCTTCTTCAATTGCCATATGGATGTCCTCAGCGTTAGGGTCGAGTTTTTGGATTTCTAGTTTTTGGAGAGCTTTTAGGATTTTTGCTCCGTCTGGCCAATTGATAATTTTCTGTTCCATCAGCATGATGACGTGCGCCTTGTTAATAGATAAAACAGCATCAGCTAACCGCGCATCATCTTTGCGTGAGGAGGTAAACTTGGCGACATCTTCTCGAACATTGCTCAGCCGTCCTCCATGCAATATCTTCGACGTTTTCATTTGCTCTCCTATTAGTTTAGTCCTTGCAGTGAAAGAATTAGGCTTTCGTTATCTTTGGTTTCTTGCTGGCTTTCTTTAGCGTGTTGTACATTCTCGTCTGCAATCCCCAGAGTTCGATGAAGCCTTTAGAGTAGGATTGGTTGAAGCTTGTTTTGATGTTGTAGTTGGCAAGGTTTTTGTCGTAGAGTGAGTTTGGAGATGAGCGTCCGATAATTTGGAGACTACCTTTGTAGATTTTCAGCTTGACTTCGCCGGTGACGTTTTCTTGGGATTTGTTAATGAATGCGTCCAAGTCATCTTTGAGCGGATCAACCCACAAACCTGCATAAGCCAGAAACACCCATTCGGCATCGATTTGCTGCTTGAACAACACTTCATGTCGGGTCATGACCATTTTCTCGAGGTCTTTGTGGGCTTCGAGAATAACTGTGGCTGCTGGGCACTCATAGACTTCGCGAGATTTTATTCCAACTAAACGGTCTTCAATATGGTCAATGCGACCAACACCATTCTTGCCAGCAATCTTGTTCACTTCTTCGATAAGATTAAGAGGCGACATGTTTTTGCCATTAACCGCAACTGGAACTCCTACCTCGAACTGTATGGAAACAATTTCAGGTGTGTTGGGAGCTTGTTCTGGTGAAGTTGTCCATTCATATGCATCTTCTGGCGGCGCTTGACTTGCGTCTTCAAGTAAACCGCATTCAATGGCTCTTCCCCAAACGCTCGCATCAATACTATATTTTTTAGCGGCATTTGAGACTGGAATTCCTTTGGTTTTAGCATAGGCTATTTCTTCGTCTCGCGTCATGCCCCATTCGCGAACTGGAGCAATAATTTTCATACTAGGTGCTAACGAACCCAATGTTACATCGAAGCGTACTTGGTCGTTACCTCTTCCTGTACAACCGTGTGCTAAGCCTGTTGCGCCTTCTTTTTCAGCTATCTCAACCATTTTTTTGGCGATTAATGGTCTGGATAAACTTGTGCTTATTGGATATTTTCCTTCGTAGAGTGCGTTGGCTTTTATGGCTGGGAAAATGTAGTCTTTGGCAAATTCTTCTTTTGCGTCAATGGAGAAATGTTTGAGGACACCTATTTTTTTTGCTTTTTTCTCAGCTGCCTTAATGTCTTCTTGTTGACCAACGTCTACTGTTACTGTGATTACTTGGGCATCATATTTTTCTTGGATATATTTGATTAATACGGATGTGTCTAATCCGCCTGAGTATGCTAATACAAATTTGTCAGTTATGTGTTTGCTCCCCTATTTTTGTTCTAAATTTATTCCAACAACCTTCAAGACTGTATTTTTAAACCTTGTGACTTTTTTGTCACTTAACAAGCTTTAAATGTCCCATTTGATACATTCACAGATACCTTGACAATAGCTCAAAATGTGAGAAGTCACCTGCGAAACAAACCATACCTACTGGAAGCTCTAGAAAAAGGCATAGTCAACCTAAGTGAGCTCTCACGACAAATTCAGAAAGAATTGAAAACCGACGACACAAGCGCTATAAAAGCCGCTCTCCGCCGCTACTCAGAGGAATTACAGAAACACAAGCAAAAAAGAGAAGAAAAAGTCCTCCAACTCCTTAAACGTAGCAACATTGCTGTTTATGACCGAAAATCCGTAATGATAACTGCTAAGGAATTGCCAACACAAACAGGTATGAAAGTCGATTTAATGGGTAAATTCGTTTACTTGCTTGATCGAAGTGATTTACCCGAACGCATAAACACCTTGGTTAAGCATGACAATTGCACAATGATTGTTGTTCATTCGCCCGAAGAATTAGAAGCTACACCGGGAGTAGTGGCATTTCTAGCAACCCTTCTGGCTGAACAGAATGTGAACATTATCGAGTTTATTTCTTGCTGGACAGAAACAATCATGGTGGTTGAAAAGAAGGATAGCCTAAAAACCTATGAGGTTCTATCAAATTTAGTGGGTTAAATAAATAGCAAAGTAGGGCAAAATTAATGATATCACAATCAAAATGGGAGCGCGTTAGTAGCCTGCCAAAGTGGAGACCTAAATAAATGACACATCAAGAATGCATAAACTGCAAAACAACCTATGGTATAGACGAGATTATTTACTTCTGCAAAAAATGCGGAGACATCTTGGAAGTAAAATTTGATTTTAAAGAGATAGCTGAAACACTCAAAGAAAGCGACTGGTTGAGCAAACCACTCTCTGTTTGGCGCTACCGCAACTTCATGCCCATCCACGAATCAACAAAAATAGTAACTCTAAACGAAGGTGGCACTGGTCTACACCGATCTGAACGTTTAGGCGCCGAGTTGGGACTTAAAAACCTCTACGTTAAGAATGAAGGTGAAAACCCAACTGGCAGCTTCAAAGACAGAGGCATGACTGTCGGCGTCACCAAAGCAGTTGAATTGGGCGCAAGACATGTCATCTGCGCTTCAACAGGCAACACTAGTGCCAGTTTAGCCGCTTACGCTGCAAGAGCAGGAATAAAATGCACCGTCCTGATTCCCTCAGGCAAAATTGCCTACGGTAAACTTTCGCAAGCCATGATTCACGGCGCCAAAGTTCTGCAGGTCAAAGGAAACTTTGATGAAGCTTTGGAGTTCGTGCTTAAACTTGCCGATAAACACAAGAGCATTTATCTGTTGAATTCAATTAATCCATTCCGTATTGAGGGACAAAAATCATTAGGATACGAAATCTGTGAGCAACTCAATAACGATGCTCCCGACAGAATTATAGTACCAGTTGGAAACGCAGGAAACATAAGCGCCATCTGGAAAGGTTTAACCGAGTTCCACCATCTTGGTTACATAAAAAAACTTCCAAAAATGACAGGGATTCAAGCCTCTGGCTCTGCACCTATAGTTCAAGCCATAAAGAGCAATAGCGACAAAATTGTTCCAGTCGCAAACCCCGAGACCGTTGCTACAGCCATTCGCATCGGTGCACCAGTAAGCTGGAAGAAAGCTATCAACGCAATCCATGAATCCAAAGGAACTGCTGAGACTGTAACGGATGAAGAAATCTTGGATGCCCAAAAAATATTGGCGAGGATTGAAGGAATATTCGTAGAACCAGCAAGCGCCTCATCCATTGCAGGGCTTAAGAAGCTTGTTAAAAGTGGCGTAATTGGCAAAGAGGAGCGTGTTGTATGTGTTACAACTGGACATGGACTAAAAGACCCAGATACAGCAGTTAAGATTAGTGAGAAACCAATCGAAGTTGACGCGGAAATTTCAGCCATCGAAAGAGCGTTGGGATTAAAAAAACAAGTAATTCTTGCACAGTGATTAGATAATGAGGATTATTTTAGTTGGCTACGGCGTAGTTGGAAAAGGCGTAACAACACTTCTTGCCCGCAGATACTCGGAAAACCTTGAGGATACTGGGTTTAACCCAAAAATCGTAGCAATCGCCGATATAGATGGTGCGGTAATAAACCCAAGAGGTTTAAGCCCAGAAAAACTTGAGACAATAAAGCAACTGGGGTATCCAATATCTAAAGACCCTGACTTTGGTCGACCGGGAATTTCAGCTTTGGATGTTATCGAGTCGGTTGAGGCGGAAGTAGTTGTTGAAGTCACGCCTGTTAACATCAAGACTGGTGAACCAGCCCTATCACACATTACGAAAGCTTTCAAAACAGGCAAACATGTTGTCACAACCAATAAAGGACCTTTAGCATTGGCGATGCCAGCGCTCACAGAACTCGCAGAATACAACAACGTTTACCTTAGGTTCAGCGGTACAGTCGGCGGGGGAACACCCATGTTAGAGTTCGCTAAACGGTGCCTCGCAGGAGACAGAATCTTGTCCATACGTGGCATACTGAACGGCACAACAAACTATATACTAACTGAAATGTCCCAAAACCACGTAACATTCCAAGATGCACTCTCAAATGCCCAGAAGCTTGGTTACGCAGAAAGAGAGCCATCGATGGATATTGATGGGTTTGATACTGCCTGCAAAGTAGTTATTTTATCTAACTGGATAATGAACAAGAAAATAACCTTAAAAGACGTAGAAAGAACAGGCGTACGCGACGTAACCTTGAAGGCACTTGAAGAAGCTGCAAAAAGAAATTGTACAATCAAACTGATTGGTTCAATCGAAGGCGATAAAGCAACTGTTAAACCTACTGAAATACCACTATCCAACCCTTTATGCGTCAGCGGAGTTTTAAACGCCATAACCTTTTCAACAGAATATGCGGCAGAACAAACGCTGATCGGCAGAGGAGCAGGCGGTATCGAAACTGCCAGTGCAGTTTTAAGGGACCTTTTAGATATAAGACGTAAGTTAGCAACCAAACTACTAAACTAAAGAAAAGGACTGATAAAAATGAAGATTGTGATGAAGTTCGGTGGAACAAGCGTAGGCACGGGCGAGAATATACGTCACGTAGCTGATTCAGTAACGCAATACGCTAAGAAAGATTACAAAGTAGCTGTTGTTGTTTCTGCATTAGCAGGTGTAACAAACAGTCTGCTTGAAGTTGCTTGTCAAGCTAAGAAAAGTGATGAAAAACAAATCGAGTGCTTCACAAAAGAACTGCTCAAAAAACATGTAGATGCAATTTCAACCGCTATATCAAGCAAACAAATCCAAAAAGAAGTTACTCAAATCACAGAAAAAACAATCTCTGAACTAGAAAAAGTCCTAACAGGAATATGCTATGTTGGTGAACTCACACCAAAATCTAAAGACTATGTTGCTTCTTTTGGAGAACGCTTGTCTGCACCCATAGTCTCTGGAGCGATAAGAGACCACAAATTTGAGTCTCAATGCTTCACAGGCAAAGAAGCAGGCATAGTCACAGATTCGAATTTTGGTGAAGCTAACCCGCTTATGAATTATACCACTCACCTTATACGAGAAAGAATTGGGACAATGTTTGAAAAAGGCACGATCCCCGTGGTTACAGGGTTTATTGCCGCCAATCAAGATGGCATAGTGACAACCGTTGGCCGGGGGGGCTCAGACTACACTGCAACAATACTTGGTGTAGCATTACAAGTCGATGAAGTCTGGATATGGACCGACGTTGACGGAATAATGACTACCGACCCAAAAATAGTTCCAGCTGCCAGAATGCTGCCCCAACTCAGTTACCAAGAAGCTGCAGAAATGGCGATTTTTGGTGCAAAAGCTATGCATCCAAGAGCATTAGGACCAGTAATCAAAGAAAACATTCCTGTACGTATACGAAGTGTCTTCCACCCAGAAAATCCAGGCACACTCATTACCAAAAAACCCGACGCTAAAGTCACCGAAGCCGTAAAGGCAGTTGCAATGATCAAAGACGTAGCCATGCTAAACGTTAACGGCGCTGCAATGGTTGGTGCGCCAGGCAGTTACGCAAAAGTTTTCGATGTACTAGGCAAAAACGGCATCAACGTTATGATGATATCTACCGCTGTCTCTGAAGCTAACATCTCCATGATAATTAAACGCGGACTCCTAGGCCGAGCCACCAGCAACCTGGAAATCGCACTGCTAGAGCGAGGGGGAGTAGTGAGCGAAGTAACCGCGGAAGACGACGTCGCAGTCATTGCAGTTATGGGTGCAAACATGAAGGGTACATTGGGTGTTGCATCAAGAATATTCAGCACTGTTGCCAAGAAAAGCATAAACATTCGTATGATCGCGCAGGGCAGCTCTGAACTCAACATATCCTTTGTCGTCAAAGAGAAAGATGGCGTAGCTGTGGTTCGGGCTATTCACGAAGAGTTCGATCTGGACAAAAAGTGAGCCCAACCCTAACCTTTCCGTATTTTCCCAAAATTTATTTATTACATGCAAGCTAATTCAGCAAATGGCGGGTCCTATGGAAACAAAAGCGAAGAATTTTTATTTCCAGGAATTGGATTGGATAGTCAGCTTTCCCTGTTTGGGAAATGAGGGAAGAAAATACCTTTTTTATTCTGTTCAGTTCATTGACCGAAAGAAAAAACAAATCAAGGATGCCCTGGTAGCGGACATCGTGGACAGCCCAATGTTTGAAAATGGGTACCCTCATACAGTTGGCTTCTTCAGAAGCCCAGCTAGTTCAGAATGCAATTTCGATGGCAATTTTCTGGAACTGAGAATTGTTAGGTGTATCGAGGAGTTCTGGAAGTTCTTAAACGACCTTAATCTCTAAGGCGGCAGCGCGAGAGACATAAACACCGAGTATTCATCTGATGATTTAGGCGTAAATCCTTTGTTATGGCAGAGGTTTAGCATCTTGGTATTTTCAGGGCTCACGTCACTATAGATGGTTTCGAGTTTTAGGTCCCTGCCTATGTCGATGATGTAGTCCATCATCTTTGATCCCAGTCCTAGACCGTGCCAAGAATCGGTAACCATGACTGCGAATTCCCCCTTCTTTGTTTCGGCGTCAAGAATTAATCTGACAACTCCAATAAGTCTGCTGTCGTCTAGTTGGGCAACGATAGCTATTTCTCGGTCATAGTCAAGATTGCAATACCTAGACAAGGTGTCATGCGACATCTCTTTTATGGTCTCAAAGAACCTAAACCGCACACTCTGGTCAGATAGTGATTTGAAGAGAGCGTTGAAACGGTTTTCATCCTCTGGCTTGATTGGGCGAAGAGTCACTCTCGCACCATTTTTCAGGGTTCGCTGTGAAATGTACTTTTTAGGGTAAGGTGCGATAACCAGATTTTCGTGGTGTTCATCGCTTTGACGCAAAAACCGCGTCATATCTAGGACTATTTCAGCATCACCAGCGTAGGCTTTGCCATTTTTTACAATGATGGGGTTTATGTCGATTTTTCTTATCTCAGGAAAATCAACAACAAGCTGAGAGAACTTAATTATTATTTCTTCGATTGACCCAGTTTCAAACTCTTCATTGCATGCATCTTTGCAGTTTTGTAGCGCTTTGGTGTTTTCCATTATTTGACGAGCAAGAACCTGATTTAACGGGGGAAAACCAACACTTAGCTCCCTGTCTTTTTCAACTAAAGTGCCTCCTGTTCCCAAACATATTATTGAGCCAAACTGCTGATCTTTTCGTGACCCTAAAAACAGTCGGCAGGAAGTATTCAGCATTTTTGGCTGAATTGCTACTCCTTGGAACTCGTCTACTTTTCTGGAGGTATCATTCTTGCTTAGTAGTTGATTGAATTGAAAGTTAAGTTCAGCAGGAGAAAAAACATCAAAGACAGAACTTTGAATTTCGCTTTTCTGACCATACTGAGGACTTAGGGTTTTCATCATAATAGGGTAGCCAAGTTGATTGGTAGAAGCCGAGGATTCTTCTACGGTCTTAGCGAAAAAAGTTTTCACTGTGGGAATCTTATATGCTTCTATGAGTTGGAAAGATTCCTGTAAATTTAGGATTTCCCTACCCTCACTAAACGCACGACGTAAAACACCTTTGAGATGTGTTGGCAAAGCTTGGTCTACTGGAATCTCTTCAGGCGTTTGATAAAGCAACTCCAAATTTTGTGTGCGAACGAAGATGTTCATAAATGTTCTTACGGCTTCCTGAGGAGTTTTAAAGGCTGGAACTCCGTTTCTATGAAGCATTCTTCTTGCTTCTTGGCATTGAGGGTCTTCGCCCATCAGGCAAACAAGCATGTTTTTTTTCGTTTGCTTAACAGATTCAATTATTAAATCAGCTAAACTACTAGGGCTGGTTAAGCCTGTGGGAGCATAAATCACAAGTAGACTGCTTCTTACGTTATCGTTTATACAGGTTTGTATGACCTTCCGGTATCTTTCAGGAGTTGCTTCTTCTAGAAGGTCAATGGGGTTGGTTGAGCTGCAGTAATATGGTAAAATGTCTCTTAACGCTTGAATAGTAGCATCGCTTATTTCTGCGAGTTTGCCACCTCGCCTGTTTATTTGGTCCAAAGCCATTAACGCTGGACCACCTGCATTTGTTATTATGGTTAAGTGAGGAACAGTTGGGTTTGACTGCATTGACAATGTTTTAGCGCAATCAAAAAGCCCGTTAATAGTCTCAACTCTAACAACCCCGCTTCTTCTAAATGCGGCATCATGAATGGCTTCTTGGAGTAGACGTGTATCCGAGACCGCAAAATTTTGGTTTTCATCGGTTCTGCTGGGTTTAACTATGATGATGGGTTTAGTCTTTGCATAGTTTCTAGCGGCACTCATGAAGTGTCTTGCGTTTTTTATAGATTCAGCGTAGACCATTATTATGCGGGTTTGAGGGTCATTACCGAAATACTCTATCAAATCGGCGAGGTCAACATCGATAGTTTGACCTATCGAAACAACAGCGCTAAGCCCAACCTGGGTTTCCAAAGACCAATCCAAAGCTGACCCGCAGAATGCTCCGCTCTGAGATATGAAAGCTATTCTTCCGGGTAACCCCTTCTTTTCCGCAAAGGTTGCGTATAGGTTCGAGTTTGGTCTTATTATGCCAAGACTGTTGGGTCCTATTATCCGCATTCCAAAAGCTTTTTTACATTCAAAAATTCTTCGGGAAAGGTTCTGGCCTGTTGAGCCGCATTCGCCAAAACCTGCTGAGACAATAATCGCGTTCAATACACCTGCCTTTCCACATTCTTCTACAATCTGGGGAACTGTGTGGGCTGGTGTTGCTATGATGGCAAGGTCTACTTTGATGGGGACGCGATCTATACTTGGATAAGCAGTAAGATCCTGAACTGTTTGCCTAAAAGAGTTGACGGCAAAAATTTTTCCCTGATAAGACCCAATTAGATTGCGTAGAATTCTGTTTCCTATTGAGTCAACTCGTTGGCTTGCCCCTATAACAGCGATAGCTTGAGGGCTGAAAAATCCTTTAAGATTTACCATAACCCTTTTGCGCCTCCACTCTATTACTTGAAAATTCTTAATTTAAAAGATGCAACTGTTGCACATACTTTTTTTGCTGCAACAGAGCATCTTCTTTTAAGAAATAGTTAGGTCAAATCAACTTTTACAATGTGGGTCGAACAAGAGATGCATGGATCATAAGCGCGCACAAGCATTTCCAGAGCCAACTCTATTTCTTTTTGCGTTTTGTTCAGAACCTGCGGTACCAGAGCCTTCATATCTAGGGAAATGTTTCCGTGGTTTTGGTTGGTCGGAATGATACAGTTTGCTTTGGTACAGACCCCAGCGTCGTTGTAGGTGTAATCATGGAACAATATGCCACGTGGCACTTCAACTGCGCCAACGCCTTTTCCCGCCTTCACTTTAACGCTGGGATTATTGTAGTCTGGTTGACCTTTAAGTCCCGCTGCTTCAAGATCATTTATCAACCGCACTGAATCTTCTACACTGTGAACTACCTCGACGAGTTGAGCGATGTTATTCATGAATGGGTTATGGCAGGTTGGTTTTAGGTCGAACATTTCTGCAGTTTTCTTAGCCATAGGTGATAGTCTTCTGTAGTTGAGGTTAAGACGAGCCAGTGCGCCAACCATGTATGATTCGCGGTTGTGTTTTGCCCATTTAGCGGTCGATTGCGGAACGACGTATTCATTTGTGAAGTTCAGGTACTCATTTACTGGCGCTGTGACGGTGTCTGTAGATGCTAACTGCCCATCGTAGAGAGCGTATTCGTTTTGGTCTGAAAGAGCAATGAATTCTGTTTCACGCTCGAATGCTGGTAAGTTGCCTGCTAAACTCTTAAACAGTCCAGCAACTGCTTGCAGGTTAGGAATCGAATCCTGCAGCTTCTTTCGCAAAGCGGTCAATTCATTAATCGACGGGATTTTGGAGAATCCTCCGGGAATTAGTCTTTGAGGGTGAGTAGTCCTACCGCACAGTAGGTTTGACATTTCGTTTGCAGCTCGGTGAAGTTTCAGAACAATTTTAACTTCCGCAAGGTTTGTTGAGGCTAGGGGTATAACTGAACCCACACCCATCAAATCGGGAAGAACCAGAAATCCCAGATGAAGAATGTGGCTTTGAAGGTTTTCAGCGTGAAGTGCAAGTTTACGCAGTTTTAGATCTTGTTCACTTATCTGTATTCCCATAGCAGCTTCTGTTGCTTTCAACGAAGCAAGCGTGTGACCGATTGAGCATATACCGCAAATACGTGAGGTAATGTGATGCAGCTCGTTCCAGGATCTTCCCACGACCATGGCTTCAAAGAACCTTGGCGCTTCAGGGATACTCCATTCGCATTTTTCTATGGCGCCGTTCCGTATTGATACATTGATGTTTCCATGTCCTTCAACCCTTGTTATGTGATGGACATTTATGTCGACGTTTTTTTGTTCACTCATCTTTTTGCCTCTTGCCAACCATAATATAACCTAAACTTGCTTATCGTGTCGTCAACCGTTAAGCCGTATTTTATAAGAACTTCTTTCTGAGAGTTCTCGTTGGGGTTATCTATTAAGCCGCGGCAGCCCCAACAAATTGTTCCCTCATTAATACAGCACGAATTGCAGCCAGCTCTGGTGACTGTCCCAACGCAGAATTGGCCGCGTTCAAAAGCGCAGACATTCTCGTTTTTCTTGCATTCAACGCACACAGGATAAGTAGGTGTTTCAGGTTTCTTTCCCATTAGAAGCGATTTGACTACATGTAGGAAATCTTCATGATCGATTGGGCATCCATAAACGTAGGCGTCAACGGGGATAACGGCATCAATTGGTCTTGCGGCATAGGAGTCAAAGAGCCTAGCGTTTTCGCCATACACCAGCTTTTTAACAACGTCTAGATCTTTGTAGTTTCTTAGGGAATTAATGCCACCAATTGCAGCACACGAACCAAGTGCCACCACAATTTTAGCATTTTTTCTGATTTGCTTTAGCCTGTCTTCATCTTGTAGTCTTGTGCATGAGCCTTCAACAAAAGCGATATCATAGTTGTCGCTTTGTTCTTTCATGACTTCTCTGAAAGTGACAACTTCAACCTGCCCAAGAAGAGCCAGAAGGTCCTCTTCGAGGTTTGCAATTTGTAGTTGATCTCCTTCACAGCCAGCAAAATCAAAAAATGCAACTTTAGGTTTCATTTATAACGCCTCCGGTACACCCTTTACTTTTGCGTAATTAAACACAGGCCCATCCTTGCATACGTATATATGGTTGATTTGGCAGTGACCACATTTTCCCACACCGCATTTCATTCTGCGTTCGAGCGACATTATTATGTGGTCATCCGGTACCTTTTTGGCTTTCAGGTCAGCGATTACAAATTTGTACATAACTGGAGGTCCACATAGTATGGCAAGAGTATGTTCTGGGTCAAAGGAAACCTGTGGAATAAGAGTTGTAATTACACCGATGTTGCTACTCCAAACTTCGTTTTCAGGGCACCAGTTGACAGTTGCTTTCAGTTCAACATCATCTCTTTGAGCCAATGCAGCGATTTCTTCACCGAAAAGCAACTCTTTTGGTTCTTTGCAGCCGTAAAGCAGAATGACTCGCCCGTAATCATTCCGATTATCAAGCACATAATTGAACAGCGACCTAAGAGGTGCTATTCCCAAGCCGCCTGCAATGAACAAGAGATCTTTTTTCTTCAGAGAATCAACGTCAAAGCCGTTTCCGAATGGTCCTCGGATTCCTACTTTGTCCCCCTGGTTTAGTTTGTGCAATCTGGTCGTGACGTTTCCTAGCTTGCGGACACAGATTTCAAATGTACCCTTCTTTGTGGGCGAGGAAGACAGGGATATGGGTGCTTCACCTATTCCGAATACTGAGACTTCAACAAACTGGCCTGGTTTATGATTAAGCTCTGAGTCATCGTCTAATTTTATCTCAAAGAGGGTTTCAAGGGCTGTCATCGGGGTCTTCTTGACTATGGTTCCTAGTTTAGGTACGAAGTTGATATTTCCTTCAGTTTGAATACTGATGTCAGGCGCTGCAGAAGCTTTTATTTGGCTGCCGTTGCTCTGCATTTCATGATACATGTCGTTGAATAGGTCAACGGGGTTGGCTATGTTTGGTAGACAATTTGACGAGCATCTGCCGCAACCAACACAAGAGACAAAGCCAAAGCGGTCATAGAGGTATTTTCCTTTTTTGAAATAACGGTGACGATACCTTGTAGGTCTGGTGGCACGGAAGTTCTCGCCTGAGGCAATCTTGGCAAAATCCTCCAGTAGACAGCCATCCCAAGTTCTGATTCTTTCACCTGCCTCCAAGGTAAGGTCAGGGTTATCTTTAACGTCAAAACAGTAACATGTCGGGCAAACTAGCACACATGAACCGCAAGCTAAACATTTCTCAGAGTGCTTTTCCCAAAAGCCGCTTTTTGTGTAGCTGTCCTTTAGCAATTCAGGTATCAGTTCTGGAGAGAAGTCGATGTTTTGCTGTGAGAGATTCATGATTTCTCTTTTTTTCTGCCCAGCAACTTGTATATCACGAGCCAATGCAGTTGTTATGTTTTTTGCGTATTTGGATAGCAATTCTTCGCCCTTTTGAGATCCGACTGCTATAATGTATCTGTTGCCTAAATCGGTTAACATGAGGTCGAAGCCATAGTCAACTGTGGAGGCGCCCATGTATGAAGAGAAGTTCCATTTTGAAAGTTTCTGGATGTTGACACCAATTATTACCGAAGATTCACGTTTCTTAAAGTAGTATGGATCTGATTTTGTTTCCCTGAAAACCTCATCCATATGAAGCAACGCAACAATGTCGTAGGGATGTACGCCTATAATAATCATAGGTTTTGCCTCTTCGGGTTTTTTGGCAGAGAAACCGCCTGCCAGATCATAAGTGAATAGGGTCTCGCGCTGTGGGAAGAAATATTTTTTTGGCGGCAGCAGGGTTACGTCGTAGTCGAGTTGTAGTTCCTCGGCTGTTTGCAAAGACGAAAAAGCAAATTTGTTGCCTTTTGATTTTACTCCAATTACGTTGTAAGAGTCATCTTTAATCAGGTTGTTTACGAAATCTTGAAAATCAGACTTTGAAATGATCTTCATGACTAATCTCTTCTCCAATAATGCAAGAAGGCAATTTAATGTTTGCGGAAAAAACTTAAATTTTTTAGTTCCAACAGGATAAACAAAAAACGAAGCTTAAGAGAGTAAAAAAAATTACTTAAGATTTCATTCAACCTAAATTGTTCTCTTTGCACCGCAGTTAGGGCAAACAGTCAGCGTTTGATCCATTAAACCTTGACAGTATTTGCAGGGAATCATCACAACTGTGTGGACGACTTCTCTTTGAACAGTAACCGCCTGAGTCTGCACAGTTGGAGTTGTAACTTGGATCTCAGATGTTTCTGTTGTCCTGTCAGGTCTGCCATCGACTGCAAGTACACCTTTTATTGTCCACGTGACTCTTCGATCTACACCTGCATAAGTGGGTTTTGCGCCTGCCGGAATGTTAAAGTTTATTGGGATACTTCGGTTTTCGCCGTTTGCAAAGTGAGTTGGTCCACAAAGCGTGGGTTTAGCACAATAAACAACGACTGATTCATCAACCACTCGTGGGATTGATCTTTTGAAAGTGGCATCATAGACTTCCCGAATGACCTTGGCTTGTTCAACGCAAGCTATTTCACAGCGCACCTCTGTTGTTTCAAAGTCCTCTTTTGAAGTTACGTTGAGTGTTCCTTGCAGGTTTTCTCCTAATGAAACAGAGTAATTGGAAAGTCTAAGCTGGACAGAAGCTTCGGGAGCAGTTAGTTTGTTTGTAAATTTCTTAAGGAACCCCATCGAACAACCCACTCATATAAAGAACCTTTAAATCGGTTATACTTTTAAGATTTGTGAATAGATAGTTAATCTTTAGGCGAAAGCTTAGAGGACGTAACTTGGGATTACTCAATTATTTCAGAAAGGATTGATAAAGAAGAGTTTCAAGTACAATGAAGAAACCGTTTCCAAATTGATCAAGTGAATTTTCAGCCGGCTTCTGCAAAAAATTGAGACAAGAGCAATCTGAGGTTATAACAAAGGGTTTATTTAGTTATATTTAGGTTAAACTTGCAGGTGTAAAAAATGGAAAAAATTACTTTTGGTTTCGAAGAAGAGGACTCCGAAGACTGCGATTGCGACGACTGCGAAGACGAAGAGTAAGCGCAACTTAATCTTTCTTTTTTTAATAACAATAAAGCAGAAAAACTCGAGACTTTATCAAATCAACATATTTGTTACAGACAATTTGCGCAAGTCAATTAGAACTTAGACAAACGAGTAGTCTCTCCAATTACCCGATCGTTTTTCCGCTTATTCATAAGTTCAACCGAGTATCCACCGATTCCCTGGAATTGACTCGACAAATTCATGCAAGAATAAGAACAAATATGAAACTTCAATCGAAAGAAGGTGGGTTTGGATAAGTTTTTGCTAAAGAAGGTTTTCCAATGTCTATCTAAGGACTATCTTGATTTTTGTCTTTCAAGTCTAGCGGTTTTTTTGTCCTTCCGTTTAGTTTCTCTAATTTTCTTTTTTTGAGGTTGAGGTTTACCCCGATCTTGTTCTCCTGTTTCCCCTTTCTTGCTCATCGCATAATCTCCTTGGTAAAAGAATTAATTATTCACTCTTGTAAATCTGTCCCTTGTCTTTACAAAAAACAATTTCCAAAAAAACCTGAAAAGTAAAATAGAAAAAAGAATACTACATCACTATTCGAATTCGTCTCAGGTGTACATGGTATCAGCTAGAGCATTTGTAGTTCTTAGAAGCTATCTTGAAGTTTGATTGTCTGCTTCTAAATAAAATAGTCAAATTCAGAAAATAGCGAAGATTCGCGAAACAATTGTCACTTGACTTGCTCCAAAGCGGGTAACAAGGCAATATACTTTCGGAAAACTTTTATTCACATTCAGTAACTTCACATTGTGACTATATTGCTGTACAATACAGAGTTATATGAAACTATTCTTCAGAAATCAATGGATACAAAAGAGATTTTATGGATATGTTCTCCATCTCTTGGTTCAGGCGCCCACAGAGTTTTTTCGCAAGAAATCTTGAAGAATCCTCCAGCCGATATCCGGTTTATCTTCCGAGTAAATGATTTTGCAGTCAAGGAAGGTGAATTCAATCCGTACGAAATACAGTACTTAATTGAGCACCTAAAGGGCGTTAAAATAAGATCTAATGAAAATTTTCATTCAAATATTTATATTTTTGACAAAACAGCGTTATTAACCTCAGCCAAATTTACAGAAGAAGCATTTGAAAATAATTTTGAAGTGGGTGTATTGCTTGAAGGGTCAGAAGCAGAAGAAATAAAAAGTTACTTTAATGAAAGTTTATGGAACACTTCAAAACCCTTTGGCGAATTAAAAAAATATAAAGTAATGTGGAATTTGGCCCAGAAGACTAAGAGAAAACCCAATCTGAAAAAAATTAAACCTCATACCAAAATCCGAGATTGGACCAATGATTCCGTTAATACATGGTTTATTGGGGTCTCCCACTGGCTTTCGTCAAAATCTGTACATAAAATAAAGAGAGAGATAAATTGGCAAACTAATCTGTCCGTATTAGGAGATGTTGGTTACAATTTTTTTAGCCATGTTAAACTTGGTGATTTTGCTTATATAGCTGACCTGAGCAAACGTGGAAAAATAGTGATTGAACTAGTCCGAATTTCCGATAAAGCACGGGTAGAAACTGATGAGGGAGATCTTCACGGGGCTTTTGAAACAGAAAAAACCTATACGTTGAAGAGAGAATCCTTCCATGAAATGCTGAAAAATGCAAAAATAAGTTCTAAAACATCTGAGACTATGCTTGATGATAATCAACTAAACCAAATAGCAATTGTTCTTTCTTCAATCAAGCGCAAAAGGAAACGCAAAGCCAAGCAATGAGATTATTTATATAATCAAAAAGTTTTTTGCGAAGTGAAAAAAGAAAAGGCTTTTGACGAATAAGAAGATTGAACCTTAACTGAGGATGAATATTGGAAAAAAGGATTGTATAATAAACTTTTTGACCTCATTTTAAGAGATTTTCTTTTATTGTCAGGTCAATGATATTTTGTCAAAAAATCGCAAGCAATATCAATGTTGGCATTCAGGAATAAAAAGTGGGAAGAAGGAAAGAGCAATTAATTCATTGATAGCAAAGTTTTCAATGCTATTCATTTTTCTATATTACTACTATTTTACGCTTTTTTTGAGATATTCTTTTCTTGGCACTCTTTCCTTCAAATATATAATTGGTTTAAAATAAATTTAAGACTTGTGTGTTGTAGTCTGACTACCACAAATAATAGTTTTAGTTATTTTCAACACTATATGTAATGTTGAGACTGCACTTGCAGTGAAATTTCTAAAAAATAAGTTATTTTGTTTTCTCATTAATGATGTTATTGAATAATTTTTTTTAGAAAGAAAAGAGATAAAAAAAAGTTAATGTTAACACAAAATAACAAACAAGCGAGCTTATGCCAGATAAAAATAGAATAACAGTCTCTTACCAAGATAGTTGTTATTTTGTGCATCTTTTTCGAACGTACTCTGTCGCGGTTGTATTAGCAGGTAATTGGTTTGAGAGTATTTCTTTGACTTCTTCAACTGCTTTAGTTACTTTTTTATCGGACTTGTTCATAGAAGCATTCCTAAAGACACTATGGGATTGTTTAAATATTTTAATCATTTTTTATGCCGATGAAATCATCTCATTCTTAGAATTGAAAGAAGCAAGTTGAAAAAATTGCGTTTCTTCTTTAAGTTGACCGGTTGTTTCTCATCATAACATTGCATTGCAATCGGTAGAACAACAACATGATTTTTTCAATTGTGTTGTTGTTCTTTGTCTCTCAAGTGCGCTGCTATTCAGTCGAGACGAAAAAGAAGAATAATTTATTGAATATAGGAATATACTTATTTTTTCTTTCAGACGGCTTCTAGAGGGACAATCCGAATAAGCTTCTAAAACAATTGAATAGTGGAAAGAAGATAGCCAGGAGGCGCAACCAAAATAAAAAACAAAACAAAAAATAAACCTAAAAGCGAAACAAAAGGACAGACAAAGAACAAAGGGAAAAAGGAGTGGAAGCAACAGTAAAAAGGACTTTTATACCTTTTTAGAAGAAGAAAAAGTTGTGTGCAAAAGTAAGTTCTTTTTTTATTCATCAAGAAACTGGGCGAGTCTATTCTGAAAGAAGAAGTACAACACTTACCGGTCGGAGTGAGACGTTTTTCTTCGTCCATTTGCAATTCCTTAAAAAGATCTTTTTTCCGGCACCTCGATTAATTGCCGGGGTCTACAAAGCCAAGAACCACCCCCAGAATTGTTGACCAAAACACAAATAGGCAAAACTTACAATTTGATTTGTAGATAGGAAGAATCCAACGTGTCAGACTTAGCGAATAGCTGTGAATATTTAACAAATGAGAAATTATGTCTAGCTGCTTCTGAGAGTGAGAAATCAAGGGCAAGTAGGCAGGTTCGATGCAAAAATGACGAAAAGATGACCTGTTGCTACCTTTGCATGTTTGTACTAGACTGTGCTAACCCTTGCCGATTTTTAGGGGGTTATGAAAATGAGACACAACAAGTTGTTGCTGAAAAAATCAAAATCAATAAGTCAGTAATGAGTGAAGTAGAAACTGAAGCGAACAAAACAGAAAATGCTTCAATTACTTTTTGTTCTTTATGTAAAGTTGAGATGTTGCAGACTAAGACCAAGTTTAAGATTGATGGGTGGGGGGAATCAAATCAAAAGCCAACTGGCGATGATTCGACGAGATTTGGAGAGGAAGTGTTACCTGTAATAGTTTATCTATGTCCAAAATGTGACAAGATCGATTTTAGGGTTGATAAAAAAACTAATCAAAACTGAATAGACTATAATTTTGGGTTACGGCTTTTCTTGTTTATTTTATTTGGTTGTTGAAACGATTGTACCACATTCGGTGCATTCCCAGCAAGTAAGTATCTTGTTCTTATCATATACCGGATTCATTTCTTCTTCGCATTCAGGACATAGTCTTTCCAGTTGATTCTTTTTGGACATTTTATTTTCAGACGTTTTCATACCATTATACAATATAAACCAACTGGTGTTCAGACTAGTAAAATCTAAATAAATCCATTTGCTCTTCTAATTCTATTGACCCTTTCAGTATTGCTTTCTTTGAGTATTGTGATGTTAAGAATAAGAAATAAAGTCATTTCTAAATGCAAAAATGACTATCCAGGTCTTACATCCAATTGTCTGTAATGAAAGTGCTCTCTTTATTCGGATAAATAAATTGGCTCGGAAGGCGCAAGAAGTTGATTAGAAATAAAATAAACGCCATTATCAAACAAAATATTTAGCTCATGTTTGTTAACAAAATCAGTTATAGCCTCAAGTGAATTCTCATTAACCATGTTTTCCATAATTCTTAAAACAAACCCATCTTTCAAAGTTTCAAGAATTTTTGCATCTATATTGCAGCTTGTCCCTATTTCTCTTTTTAGCACCATCGCATCAAACATTTTCAAAGTTACATCACCGTCCATAAATCTAGATTACAAAAGAAGCGTAAAACCAGATATTTAGGCTAAGTAAGACTTAACTATACTATATAATACAATAGTTGCTTAAGTTTATTTTGCATAACTACTATTTATTGCCTAAAAATGAGTGTTAAAAGATAAACGAGATATTAGAGAAAAACGCTTTTTTCCTCTTCTAAAAGTCAACTATCTCCCAGGCAGTAACGCAGGCGGATCAGCACCAGTTTTATGTGCAGTCACAATCTTAAAATAGAGTCCAACAGAAACTAATTATGGGGATAGTGAAACACCATTACTCCACGATTGTACGTGAATAGTGCGGTTTTGAGGTTTAAATCAATTTTTGAAAAGTGAATTTTTGGATGTCAGAAAAGTTTTCATTAAGGGAAATAATTGTTTCAATTCTAAATGAGATAAAAACCATACTCAAAGAATACATGAATGAGGCGGAAACAACGGTTAAAAAACGCCTCAAAAGACTAATCGTGATAGGCATAATTGGCAGTGTTTTGTTGACCCTTGGCATCTCGTTAATCGGTTCAGCTTCTCTCTTCATTCTTATTGGGTCGTTAAAGTACCTTAGCACCTTTATGCCAGCTTGGGAAGCTTGGTATATTATTGGGATTACTTCAGGCATCGCTGCTGCCGTGCTGTTTTTAGCGCTTTTCATAATAATAAAGAAACAACTAAAGTCTCCTGAAGCACCTGCAAAACAGAATTAGTCACCTTTCCTAATCCAACTTAAATATTGGATGCGCCTTTTTGAATTCCGTTTCAATTCAATAACAATTGGTTGTTTTACAAAAGAGAGCAGATCTTTTTGGTTGATTTTGTTGTTTAGGGTTTGCTTTTCGTTTAGTTTGAGATCTAAAATATTCTAAAAAAGTTGGAAATGTCAGGTGTTCTAGTCGTCCCTCAAAAACTGGCTTACGCAATTAACCTAACCAGGGTCGTTAACTGTTGAGTAAGCTTGCTTAAATCCTAGTTTTTGGCACTTCATGTTTTTATACTCAGAGAATAAGTAAACCGCGATTCTCTTGATTGTCAACCTCCGAGCCAAATGTCGCGCGTACAGCGGCAATATATCAGAAAAGGGGAATTCAAATGGCAATTGACGCGCCCAATCCTAATTGTGGGAAATCGCATAAGAAAATCGCTACAAAAAAGTCGTTCCAATCAAAAAAGACCTCTTCAAATATAGATTCATCTGAAAAAAAGTTATCCTGCGAGTTTGAAGAGCAATCAGTTGCAGAAAAGAAAGACACCCCCAGGTATTCAATAATTTTTTCAGATCCCTATAACATAAAAAAGCTAATTCAGACAAAGAAATTTTCAGAATTCCAGAAATTTCAGCTGAATTTAAGCGCTATTCAAATTAAGCAGACGGGTAAAATCGAAAAACTAATTTCTTTGGATGCGATTCGAACAAAATTAATCCCTTATAATTTTCAGCTGCAGCTTGCGCTTCAAGTAATAAATGAAATGAATGGAAATGCTATTCTTGCTGATGAGGTGGGGCTTGGCAAAACAATCGAGGCTGGTCTTATAATGAAAGAGTTGCTACTAAGGGATGAAATCAACTCAGTTTTGATTGTATCGCCAAAGAGTCTTTTGTCACAGTGGAAAAGTGAAATGTCTGAGAAATTTGGAGAGATTTTCGCTATAGCTAATTGCAAAAGAGTGAATCTTAAGACCGCAGACAGGGTAAGATGTTCACATAATCTTTTGTATAGAAAATATGATGAACTTGCATCCCGAACATGGGACCTTATTGTGGTGGATGAGGCACATGCATTTAGAAATACTCATAGCAAAGGTAGAGCATCCTTAGCAAACATTAGAAAAAATCATTTGTTGCTGCTTACTGCTACCCCCTTGTGCAATAAGCTTACTGACTTATACAGCATTGTAGACTTAATTCAGCCAGGGCTTCTTGATAGTGAACGTGCCTTTATTTCCAGGTTTGCTGAAGACTCTAAAAGCCGAGTTGTAAAGTCAGAGGAATTAGATTATTTAAAACAGACCCTTCAAGATGTTATGTGCAGGACTCGAAGAGAACAGACCGGAATTCCATTTACAAAGCGATGTGTTGACTCACGAACTCTTGAAGCAAATGAGGGCGAACGCGAATTTATTGATCAAGCAACCGAATACCTCAGGGACATGAGCAACAACCATTTCAAGACAATAGAGACTCTAATAGCAGAGAACCCAAACAGAAAAATAAGCGAGTCTCAAAGTAACGCGATTTTAGTGTTTCAAGCGGTTACGCTTCAACAATCATTTTCAAGTTCCCCGTTTGCCGCTATTGAATCATTAAAGAAGAGACAACAACGGTTCCCAATGGAGGCTGAAGCCACAAGCAGATTAATTGAGATGGCCGAAAAAGTCAAGGGCGCAAAAATGGAATTGTTAAGAAACGTTCTAAAGGAGATCCCGAATGAACAAGCATTGATATTTTGTCTACGAAAAATTACAGCACATAAACTCAAAGAAATACTGGAACAAGAGTTTGGAAGTGCTGCTGTCTTTTCAGGTGATATGAATCAGGCTGAAAGGGACAAAGTTATTGAGAGTTTCAAGAGAGGGGAAACAAAGTATCTTGTCGCTACCGATGCTGCGGCTCAAGGCTTGAACCTCCAGAATTGCTGTATCATGTTCAACTATGATTTGCATTGGAATCCTATGAAAATTGAGCAACGAATTGGTCGAATCCACAGATACAAACAAGACCGCGATGTTACGATCTTCAACTTAAGTGTCAAAGACACAATCGACGACTACGTGTTGCACATCTTATACCAAAAAATAGACTTATTCACCATGACCGTCGGCAAAATGGAAACTGTTCTTGCTGAGTTAAAAGAAGGATCTCAGGACATACAAAAGACTATTGTAGAAATTTTGCTTAGGAGCAAATCTCATCTGGACATTAAAAAAGAACTAGAAAGATTAGCAGAGGACCTTAATTTTTCAAGGAAAAACCAGGAATTAGCCGAAAAATTCACTCAAGGTGTTCTTGATTGAGCAAAAAATATTCTGAAACTGAAATCCATCAATTCATTAAAACATATGTCAGATTCAAAAATGGCATAATAACCGAACTGTCTGAAGAAGTATTTTCCATAAAATATCCAAACGAAACAAACCCAAAAGAATACACTTACCTACCAAATCTCGCCCGAGAGAAGAAAATACCTCTCATATCACCAGGAAGTTTAGCTTTTCAGCAAATACTCAGAGAATGCTTAGAAAATGGTATTCTATGCCAAATTTCAATTAAACCAAAAGCAGAAATTGACATATTCATTAAAGGATACTTCAAAGATACACCCTTTTCTTGCAAAAACTGCGACAACGTGACTGTTGAAGGTGAATTATTCAGTTCCTGCATAAAATCTCCGCCATGTTATCATCAAATAAATAATGGAAAAATAGTTTCAGCGAAAGCTCTCAAAAATGAGCCTGTTAGGTATTTCCAATTTTATTTTTCCACAGTTTTCCAAAATAAGCTTCGACAGAAAAGTGAAGAAACAATTATAGTATTGATGGATGAGGATGGAAATATTGTCAGGGCAGGGGAATTTAGTGAAGATAATTTTCTAAACGACAAAGCGATTGAAGTTAAAGATTTTAAGTCCAAGCTTGAAGCTTCGGTCCTTGAAAAACTGAAAGTAGTTGCAGACGAAAAAGTGGAAACTATCCTTAAGGAAAAGTTGATTCTTTTGACTTAGCCCTTGGAAGGGAGAAAAAGTCAAAACTTAGAAGCTTCGATAAGAGGCTAAGAAGGGAACGCCGAGAAAAAGTTATTTCTAGAAAACATGATTTTGAGCTACATCAATGGCGAACCAACTACGAGTTGCTTCTCAGAAGAGAAGAAGAATCTCTCATAACAAATATTGCAGTAAAATTGATCAATTTAATTGTAATTAACACAACTAAAATCAAGTTTGAATTAAAACTTGACAACAATTCAACTATTCGTTCTTCTATGGTCATAGGCATAAATCATAATTCAGAAGTTTGCTGCTCTGTATGCAAGAAAATTATCTATCAAGGATACGCAACCCAAGATTCACTTTACGTCTGCAAAATCTGCATTAGACAATCTGTAGACACAAATAAAATTTATTCAAGAAAAGCAGCCCTATCGTTAGATGAAACGTTAAATGAGTACTTTGAACACGATTCAGGCTTTGTCTGCTCAGTGTGTGGAAAGAGACATAGTCAATTGCTAGAATTCGAATGTAGTCATGACAAATCAAGCATATGCATCCATCATTATGGGTTTTGTGATGTGTGTGGAAAAGTTTTTTCAAAACTCAACCTATCATACACAGACGAGTTCAAGCGACAATTATGTCCAAAACATGCATCCAAAAACAAGGCAAAGGAGAACTAAGATGCATTACTTAAAACTAAACGGCGTTGTAGATGAAATAAGTAGGCGGTACCCAAATATCGATATCGCAGAATTTTTGCAGGAGAAACTGCAGATTCCAGATTATAAAGCAGAGGAATTGGGTGTTAGAATAGAAAAGGAATACTGCCTGAAAGAAAGCAAACCTGAACAAAATTGTGTTGGACAATTTTTGGAAAAATCAGATGAATCTGAGCCTACAAAAAAAAGTGTCTATTCGGTCGACAGTCTTTCAGAGAGAGAATTTGAACGATTTACTATTTGGCTACTTAAAGAACTATGTTTTGAAATTCAACCAGAGAAGTATTCAGTTGATTCAGGAGTTTGCTTGGTGGCTACAAAAAATGACAGTAAACTTGCAATTCTAATTAGAAAGACTCCGAGAAATAGCAAGGTGTCGAATTCAGCTATTTTGAAGTCTCAAGAAGCAAAGAGTACCTACGGGTGCACTGGAGCAATTGTTGTAACCTCTTCGTATTTTTCTCGACAAACTATAGTTGATGCTCAGAAGTTCCATGTCGACCTTTGGGATAGAGACACGCTCGACGCTAAGATTAATGAAGTAAGAAAAAAGACTGAGTTGGAAGAGCTAACTTGTTTTCCAAAATACAAAGGATCACTCCTGCAAAGTCTTCTAATGCTGGAAGAAACTAGGGATTTTATTATTGAATCCAAAACAAATGGAAAATATGACTTACATTTACCCGGGGTGAAGTATCCTTTACTTACTTTTCAAACATATGGTGACAATATTGTTCGATGTGTTTTTAGAATTAAGTACAACGAGCCTGTCGGAGAATTTGAAGGTAAAGCATTAGTCAGCACTGACCGCAACAACGAAAGGATCGGTCCTGATGGCGAAGAAGCATATGCATTAATAATTAAATATCTCGAACAATTTGTGGAGTAAGTTTGATATATCTTAGGATTTCTCAGACCTAACATAGACTTCGACTTTTACTGGAACCGACGCGTTTCCAAGAAGCTCTGATAGATTACCCATCCATTGTGCCTTCGAGTCAGCAGTAAACCCAACTATCTGAGCAATCCCACGCCACAACAGTGCTTTGTCATAGTCTTTGGCGTCCTGTGGCATAAACTCAAAAATTGACTTGCTTGCAATGATGACTATTTTTTTCTTCATGCGAGAAATCGCCACGTTAATTCGATTCAGATTAAGCAGAAAGTCGCTTTCACTGCGAACGTAGTCCGGGTCGCTTACTGTACAAGAGATTATTATGAAGTCTGCTTCCCCACCTTGATAGCGTTCAACGGTGTCAACTCTTGCGTTTTCGCAGCCCTCAGAGAGCATGTTCTTTAACAAACCTTTCTGGGCATTATGTGGAGTAATCACACCTATTCCTTCTGATTTCACGTTGCGAACCAAAGCCTCAACAATCGAAGCTTCCACCATGTTTGACTGGAAACTCTCCGCTTCATCGTGAACAATCAAGACGAAAACGTTCTCAGGCTCCAAAACAACCCTTAACCCATCAGTCTTAGGCTTCGAAAATATCAACGTCTGTTTTTGTTCCGAGTGAAAATCAATTTTGTCTTTTTCATAGACCCATTCTCTTAAGAACTCTGCTACGACCGAGTGGCACCTGTGACTTTCACATAATCGTTCTGCTGGGATATCTGCGGGATATTTGCAACTTATTCGTTCAATCCCAAGGTCTTCTTGGCGTAGTAAACGTAGGAAATCCATAGCGGATAGGAATGATGCCATTTCTTCTAGTGTTCGACGGTCTTCTTTTTCCCAGTTATGCGCTTGAATTGGAGGAAGCTGTCGATGGTCTCCTGCAACCAGGATTTGGCTGCTTTTGGAGAGGAAGGAGCCTGAAAGAATTAGCTCGGGCAGACGCATCATGCTTGCTTCGTCAACGACTAGCAAATCAAAGAATGCTTCGCCCCAGGGAGGCTCTGAGTCTCCAATTTTCTTCATTAAGCCGTACAAGCCCGGAGGTGTTAAACATAGAATCAACGGGTCAGAACCTAAAGAAGTGGGCGTTAACGCTGCCTGGTTTATTAAGCAATCTTTGAGTTCCTTAACAGTTTCTTCATCTTCGTTATAGTTAACGTATTTGACTCCGTCAATGGGCTTGGCTGAAGAAACGGAGCTGCTTAGAACCCGGTAAATATTTAGGTCTTTTAAGTCGTTACCGCCTTCTCGGCAATATTCTTGCCAGCAACTCGCGAGCTTACTAACGAACTCTTGAATGGCTTTGTGTGTTGGAGCAACCATCAATACACGGCATCTTGATTTGGCTCTATGGGCGGCGACATGAGCTAAAACTGCTAACTGCAGAGTTTCAGTTTTTCCTGTTCCAGGGGGACCCTGAAGCATAACAATTTGTTCTTTCCCAAAAACACGTTCAATGAAACGATGTTGCTCAGCTTTAGGAGAAAAGCGCCTGCCCTCAACCCATCTCAAAAAATGCAAAGCTCCTTCTCTTGACAAAGCAACATGTGAAGAGACTTCTAATTTGCCTGCCAAGAAATTTGTTAGCAAAACATAGAGCACATTATTGCCTGCGTAGTCAAGACATTTAGCGGCTCGGTCAGAAATGATGTCGTCAGCCAACTCATCTAAAATGTAGATTTTCCCAACTTCGAAGAGTTGCATATACTTGCTCTTGGCTTTTTCATGGTCAGTTGTTGGAAGATTGTGCCATGCGCTATATTTTCTGCCTTTACCACTTGGCCAACTAACTACGTTAATAATTATCTCGGATTTTCGAACATCCACTTTCTCGACGATTGCTCGAGCTGATTTTTCAACTTCAGATGGGGAGCGCCTTTGGGCTTCCTCAAACTGGTCTTGTCCATTGCGCTTCAATTCGGTTACAACCATCCAGTCGCCTGAGCTTGATCCATCAGCACCTTTAACTCTGCAAGCGTTAGCAATGCAATCAGTTTTTGGCAAGCCTATTCCTTCGTAAACTAGTTTTCCTTTGACAATAAAATCATTTTCAGATTCTACTACACCTGTGACTTCGAAAATTAGCGACCTACCCGAAGCTACTCGCTGATAGGGAAGCAAAGCGTAATGTTGATACATTTCTTGGCGCTTAGAAAAATACTCTAAATCAAGAAACTCTCTGCAACTACGCTCCAAAGTTGCAATTCCCAAAGTAAACTCTGAAATCTTAGGGACCGCAATTGGTTTCTTACCCAATCGCCTGTTGCGAATTGTCAATGACCGCTCAATGTGTTCAAGCGCCATGCAAATCTTCGAGCCCATCAAAGCGAGGTCTTCATCAGAAATCCGCCGGGTCCTTTGGGTATAATCGCACCACTTACGCTTTTCCAACATAACTTTCGCGGTGCCTTTTTCTTCATAATTGTCCAACCGACCTTTAGCAGCCCACAAGTACTCAATGGGTATTTGATTACTGAATCGAGCTCGTGCGGGATAGTATCCATCTTTGGGTTCGCATTCTTTTCGAAGAAAAGCAATTGTTCCATTGGGGTTTCTATGGTAAGGAAGAGAATAGTTAAACATCCCATCTCGGAAAACCAGCCGCAAATCAACCAAAGATCCATCTTGGCGTTTTGCCATCCAGTTTTTATTGTCGAAAAAACTTGATTGCTCAAGAATGGGTAGAAGTCCAGAACTAACAAACTTTAAGGCTTTTCTATGCACAACTTCGTCTTGGAGTATTGAGAACATGGGTTGGTCAATGGCTTGTCTTAGTCCCAAAAGGTCTCTGATCGCTCGGGCACTCATTAATGTAGGATGACGCCGCACCGCTTCCATAAGAACGTCTCGTTCTCCTCGACTGAAGAAATAGAGGTGAATTGGAGCTTCGTCTGGACTCCCTACTTCGATAGCTATTTTTGTTATTGCTTGCGTAAGGGATTGGAAGAAGGTTTCTAGTAGTTTCTTTTCTTCATCTAAACATAATTTTCGGTCGTCTGGGAGACTCTCAATAACACATGAAACACTCAAAGGTTCTCCCTTGTATCGGGTGCAATTTACCCTTGCACTAATCATGGAAATAACATCTAACATGTAGTCTCTTTCGACAAAAAGGTAAATCCGAATCATGCTGTCAGGACCAAAAAAAAGCGCTGAATCCATTCCTGCTGAAGGACTGTCCTCGGGAAGACCTCCATAACCAGTTCCAGTTAGCCAAGGCATCCATCTGCTTTTACTAGCAAACCGACTGCTTGGCCGAATTCCTCCCAACATATATTGTGCACGTTGAACAAGCCAATCCAATTTTGCGCCAACAACACGGTCAGTAGCTATTAAATGAACCTTCTCTGCATCTTTGTCTGGAAGGCTTGTGAAATCATATGGACGTAAATCGTTATTATCCTTAACAACCTTTAGTCTTGCCAAATCCTCTAATCGTTCAACGCCATAATGACCAAGAGCCCTCTGCTCGCCCCTACTCAAATTAAGTAAAGCTACGCTCTCATTTTCGACAGCACACACAATGCAGCATTCATTGAACCCGCAATTATCACATCTTACGCCTAGCTGATACTCAACTTCTGAAATAGGAGTTTCACGAACCCGATTCAACTCGCCATTTTTAGCAAGCAAACGCTCAACGTCCTGAATTAATGGGCTAAGCTTAAATTTTGGAAGACATGTTGGATCAAGACTTTCCAGACTTGTCTCTCTATTAATTACTCCACCTTCCAATTCAATTCTTGATGAGAGGCTGCCTAATTCTTTGGAAAGAAGCAAAACGTAGATAGCTACTTGTATTCTATGAGCAGTCTGCTCCATCCAAGATGATTTGAGCTCAAAAATCCTTATTTTAACTTTTCCGTTTCTATTAGGCCAAATAGCAATCAAATCAGCAATACCCTTGATTTTCCAGACGCCTATTTGGCCTGTCATAGGAACTTGATAAAGCAAAACTGGTTTACAGTTTTCTTTTTCTTCGCAAGAAATCTGATTCTCAATTAACTCTCTCAAATTATTGAAAGATGCAGTTTCATTTTCTAGATACTTGTTAAAGTCGTGGTATTCAGTTGCTTTTTCTTTGAGTTCGGCTATTTTTTTAGCTTCAAGCTCTTTGCCTGCACCATAGAGCAGTGGGCTGATAGGTTTGAATGCTTCAGGCCATTTGCGACTTTCTGCCTCTTCATCGTCGTCTAGCTTTAGTTTAAAGAAGCGTGGACAACAATTGAAGCGGATGTACTCAGCTATTCCGGAGGCAGTTAAGGAATCTTTGCTTCGCTTCTTTTTGTGTGAATAATCTAAGTTTAAGTCGTCATCACTGCTCAACTGATTGCTGCCTCCTTCTGAAATTCTTTTGAATTAACTAATTGAGGATTATTGTATGTACCTTGACTTATGCTTAAAGACGTTACCCAAAAAAATGAACATTAGAAGATTAAATTTTTTTGGGTTTATTTGATATCGCATAATATTTTCTGATTTTGGTTTTGCATTGGTAAGTTTGCACATTGTTTAAGTGCTTTCGATGTACTTTTCATTACGCTGTCGAACTTATAGCCATAACAAGGAGTTATAACCGAGAAATCTCTCAGAAGGCCACCTTCAAATGAATAAACCAAATGGAAAAAGGATTTGACATACCAAAAAATTCGCTGCCTATTCTTACCAATAAAATTGGCTTGCCTTTGATACGCGCGCCTTTCACTTCACATTCTTTGAGTTCGGTTTCTTTTATTGATAAAATGCAATTTGTCTTTACTCATGTTTTCAAACAATTCTTTGCATAGGCTCAAAAATTTTCGAACCCGCAACAATAAACAAGGTAGTTTAAACGCAACATTCCCTTGAATAGCAAGGTGTTTAAACACCAACCTAAAAAAGAAGTTGAATCACCTTTACAATAGAAAGGCAAACTCAACTTTTAGGTGCCACTCTTGCTGTTATGCAGCTCAGCCAATCTCAACATCGTTTCCTTGTAAACATCTATTGAATCCAAGTACTCCTTAATTTCGATATGCTCATCCAATGTATGATCAAGGTGCGAGTCACCGGGTCCATAAGTGACTATTGGAAGATTCATGGCTTTTCCTAAAATGTTCATGTCGCCTGTCCCCGTTTTATGAAGAAGTGTTGCGGGTTTGTTCAGTACCTTTCTAACTGAAGACGACAATACATGAACAAGAGGTGAAGCTTTGTTAACTTCAAACGGCTCAACAGTATCCCCAACAGTTGCTTTCACAGAGACCTTTGGGTTAGCAGCTTGGTACTTTGTAATTATTTTCTGTATCTGTTGAAAAACTTGGGAAGTGGAGAACTGGATGGGAATTCGGACATCTATGTTCATTTCTGCCTCGAATGGAACTACTGATGTTGCTCTTCCACCAACAAGTTTCACTAAACAGGCTGTGACAGCGTTGTATGGGCTTGCTGAAGGATCAAGCGACGGATACGATGATGCGTTTTTGATTTGTTTCCAAAGCTCAATGGCTTTCTCCAATGAATTATCGTAGAGCCAAGGTGTAGAAGCGTGCCCCGTCTCGGTTTTAAGAGCAATTTTAAGCTGTATTTGCCCTTTATATCCAATTGTAACGTTTTCTACTCCGCTGGGTTCACCGAAAATTGCATAATCCGCTTCAATACCTTGAGTAATTAAATGTTTGACGCCTCGGCTAGTAGCTTCCTCTTCAACAACGGCCGCGACCAATATTTTACCTCTAAAAGTAGGTTCCTTAGCAACGGCAACAGCGGCCATAATCATTGCTGCAAGCGGACCTTTTGCATCCACTGCTCCTCGAGCGAAGATTTTACCTTCTTCAATTCGAAGCGGCAAATGCCCAACCACCGTGTCCATGTGACCGCATAAGAGGATAACAGGTTTACCTTCCCCGACTACACCAATCACGTTTCCGATTGCATCTTTGCCAACTTCAAAACCCATCCGTTTCATTTCAAGCTCTAAGAAGTTAGATGCATCCCCTTCTTTTCCCGATGGGCTATAGATTCCTAGAAGGTTAGTTAGGAACCGTACTGCTTGCTCGTTCATTTTCCTCTTCTCCCAACACTGTATCTAAAACTGTGATTGCTTTGTCGATTTGCGTTTTTTCAATTATGAGTGGTGGTAGTAGGCGAACGACGGTTCTTCCAGCATCCAAGACCAGAATGCCTTTGTCAAGTGCCTTCAGAATAACATTGTGAACGTCAAAGCGTAGTTCCATGCCAAGCATCAAGCCTAAGCCACGGACTTCCTTAACGATTTTGTATTTAGCCTGCAAACCTTCCAGTTTCGATTTTAAGTATTTACCATTTACTGCGGCTTTGTCAGTGAGTTTCTCTTCCAAAAGTGCATCTATTGCAGCGCATCCGGCTGCACAGACAAGTGGGCTTCCACTAAAAGTAGTCGAATGCTCACCAATTTTAAGCGACGCCATTACGTTTTCTTTAGCCACTGTAATGCCTATGGGCAATCCCCCTGCAAAAGGTTTTGCTAAACACATAACGTCAGGAGTAACATTCCAGTTTTGGCAACCGAACAATTTCCCCGTTCTCCCAAAACTTGTTTGTACTTCATCAAATATTAGCAGTACGTTCTTTTCGTCGCAGATTTCCCGAACCTCTTGCAAATACCCTGTCGGTGGAACACGAACTCCGCCTTCTCCGCGGATTGGCTCCATTAAGACGGCGGCTGTTCTATCGTTTATTGCTTCGCGAATTTTTTCGGCGTTATCAGGTGCAACATGTTTGACTTCTGGAATTAGGGGCATAAACGGTTCGCGATACTTTTTATCCCAAGTTGCAGATAATGCGCCCATAGTTTTGCCATGAAATGCACCCATTAAAGCGACTATTTCGGGTTTACCCGTGTATTTACGAGCTAACTTTATAGCACATTCAACGGATTCAGCACCACTGTTTGAGAGAAATGCTTTGTCTAACCCTTCAGGCGTTATTTTGACTAGTTTTTCTATAAATTCAGCTCGCTTATCATTATAGTAGCAGCTGTGACATGTGATGAGCTGTTCCGCTTGAGCTTTTACGGCTGCAACAACTTTTGGGTGACAATGACCAAGTGCCGCAACGCCGTAACTGCTTGCACAGTCCACGTATTCTTTGCCGTTAATGTCCCATAAAAGCGCGCCTTTACCTTTTGTCAGAACGATGGATTTTTTGGAGAATACGTTTGCTAAGTAGCGATTTTCAGTTTCCATTACAGTTTTTTCATTCACTAGTTATCACTGTACCAACTTGATGATCCAAAGCACAAGTAATAGGCTGCTTAATCTTGCCTGAAGTGACAAGGACTTCTTTGACACCATGACTTAACGCTTCCAAGCCTGCATGAACTTTTGTACTCATGCCGCCCCCGATGCTTGAGAGAACTTCTTTGACTTCGGTTGAAGTTATTTTGGAAACATGTTCACCTTTTAGCATTAAACCTTCCACGTCGGTTAGCAGGATTAGTTTGTCTGCTTTCAGGGCACCTGCAATTGTAGCTGCTGTTCGGTCTCCATCCACGTTTAACGGCTCGAAGTCTTGGCTTAACGCTATTGGCGTCACAATTGGTAGATAGCCTTTCTCGAGAAGTAAACTGAGCAGTTCAGTGTTAACATTGATAATTTTGCCTGTATATCCGCCATCCATAACTTTTTTTCTGCCACGTTCGTCAACAGCGATCAATTTGGTTTTTCTCTCACCTTTGAGAATTGCAGCGTCGAGTCCACTTAAGCCGACAGCTTGGATACCCTGGCTTTCCAAAGCAAGAACTATTTGTTTGTTGATTTTGCCCGCCATTACCATAGTGTAGATTTCGATTGTTTCTTTGTCAGTGAAACGACTTCTAAAGCCTTCAGGTGAAATGATAAATTTTTGTTCTTTGCCCAGTTTGGACGCGATTTCAGTGACTTCTACACCTCCACCGTGAACTAATACAATCTTATTTTCTTTTACAACTTCTTTTAGGTCGGCGATTAAGTCGGTTGAGGCGCCTTCTTTTAGGATGCTTCCACCCATTTTAATAACAAGAAGCATGGCGGTCACATCGGGTGGAACCCAGTGCTTACAAGGCCTGTGGTTTCATCTATTCCCATAAGCAGGTTCATGCATTGTACTCCTTGCCCAGATGCTCCTTTACACATGTTGTCAAGAGCCGAGAAAAGTATGAGACGATTTGAATGATCGTCGATTTCGAAACCGACATCGCAGTAGTTTGTGCCTATGGTGATTTTTGGGTCAGGCAGTTGGTAGGGTCCTTTTTGGTATTTTACTAAGCGTATGAATGGTTCAGTTCCGTACATCCCTCGGAGGGCCTTCCAGAGGTCCTTGCTGGTTATTGGTTGTTTGGGGAAAGCATGGATGGTTGCAAGGATACCACGCACCATGTTTACTGCATGGGGTGTGAAGGATATTTTGACAGTCTCGTTTGAAAGAGCGCTTAATTCTTGTTCGACTTCAGCGATGTGGCGGTGCCCGACGACTTGGTAGGGGCGCACACCCCCGAAACGTTCAGGATGATGTGATGATGGAGTTGGTTTGCTGCCGCCGCCTGAAGAACCTACCTTTAGGTCTACGACGATTTTGTCTTTGTCCACCAGGCCAGCTTTCACTATTGGTGCTAAACCAAGAATAGTGGTTGTTGCCATGCATCCAGGACAAGCTACAAGTTTTGCTTTTTTGATTTCTTCTCGGTGAAGCTCCGGTAATCCGTATGCTGCTTCTTTTAGCATTTCAGGATGGGTATGTGTCCAGCCATAGTAGGTGTCGTAATCAGCTGGGTTTTTAAGGCGAAAATCTGCGCTCATGTCTATTACTTTTAAGCCTGCTTCCAAAAGTTTGGGAACAAGGTTAACTGAGCCACCGTGTGGTGTTGCCGTAAAGATTAGGTCACAATTCTTTTGAAGCTCTGCCATGTCTTGGGGAACGAATTTTAGTTGAGTTAGTCCTCTCAAGTTTGGGTGCACGTTAAAGACGTATTCGCCTACGCTTTGGCGTGAAGTAACCATAGTTACCTCTGCCTGCGGATGCATAAGTAACAGTCTTAACAGTTCACTGCCAACGTATCCTGAACCTCCGATTATTCCAATTCGCATTTTTCTATCCTCAGTTTTTTTTGATTATTAGTCAATTAGGCTTTGTGCGCCTTTTAAGAGCGGAATTGCCACATTAAGCCCTGTGGCCAAACGCGTATTCTCCCAGAACTCTGGGCAAGAATTCGACTCATGAAATACCAAGGCGCTCTTATTTTTTTCTACACTTTCTTCAATTATATTTTTAATGTTTTCGTATGATTGCGAACTCTTGTAGATTTGGAATGTTTTCTCAAGCTTGTCGGTCCATGTCTGGAAATCGGTTAGGCGAGTTTCATCTACTTTTACTTTTTGCACTGGCACAAACTCTTCGGCTGCCTTGTCAAGCTCGCCTTTCAAGTAAACATCATCTGCATTCTTGTTTTCTCCAACGTTTACCATGGCATCCAAAGCAAATATCCAAGCTTCACTGCCTTTGCCGAGGGTTTTGCCGCATTTTACAGCTAACTCCTGAATACCCAAAGGTAGTTTGGCGTGGAAAACCAGGTTTCCAAGGAAGGTGTTGGTGCGAAAATCTTTGAAGCCTGCGCGTGCCATTGATGTGTGGTAGCAAAGGGGCTCTTTTCCTTTTTCTTTGGATACTATTATGCGTAAGTCGTAGAACCATTTCTGAATAAGTTCCTGAGCCACAACTCCAATGGGATTGATTATTGAAGGCTTTGTTTCTTTAATGCTGGCTTCGAGTTCTTCACGGTTTTTGGAGAGCATTATCATTTTCCCGTGGGTTCCAGCGTCCGCCTTGATTACGATTCCTTCTTCTATTGGAATTTCTTGTTGGAACAAATCTGCTATATCTTTTTCATTGCGGATTTCTTTTCCGCTCTTCAACATGTCAGATGAGTCGCATGGAACGAATATTGTTTTTGGAATTGGGATGCCCTCCTTGTAGAAGTTCAGTAAAGTGCGAAGTTTGCTATAGCAGACGAACTCGATTTTGGATGAATTGATGGTCTTTTTACCTAACATCTCCATTATGTATGAGGCTTGGAGACGCCGATTTTTGCTTTGTGCTCGATTTAACACAACCTTCGTATCCATGATGGAACTTGTGTAATCTTTCCCTTTTGTTTTTGCATTAAAACCATCTTTGGAAATGGATAACGCAATTTTGCGGAAAGGAATAAACGTTAAGTCTATACCGAGTTGCTGAGCGGTGAGCTTGATGCCGTTTTCGTCGTTTTCCGAGCGCTCATACAAAAGTGCAATGCTCATCGCTTTCAGTATCCATGAAAAGATATTAGGCTAAAATAGATTTGGAATAAGAAAATAAACTAATTGAAGTTTGTTTATTCGCCCCAGTCTTCCCCTTCAATCGTTAACTCTTGAAGGTCAACGCAACCGCAATTTATCTGCTTAACTTCGAGTTCGAGTCCACAGCCAGGGCAACTTACGATTTCGCCTTTTTCTGTGTCTGCTGGGACATCAAGTTCTGCGTCGCAGTCGGGACATTTTGCCTTGTTAATAGCATTCATTTCTTGTGGGTTCGAGTGTACAGGTTTAATCATTTTTTATTCGTCACTTTTTTTATATTGGGAAATGTCAATCAGATTAATTCAAGTTTCTTTTAAACATTTTGACTTATTTGTTACAACTTAAACTTTTAATGTCTCATTTGGTGCAGCTTTTTCGCTTGTGTAGAACACCAAAAAACTTACAATAACCGCGTCAACACGACGAAATCCGCATTGCCACTCCAATCCCAATGATGGAAAACGTTAAATTTCATCACTCCAATAATTTATAGGCTGATAAAATGGATGAAAAAGACAAGCAAATCATCAAAATCCTAAAAGATGATGCAAGAGCAGGCTACGGTGAGATAGGTAGCAAAGTAGACTTGTCGGAAGGCGCTGTGCGCAAAAGAATCAAAACATTAACCGATGAAAGCGTGATTAGAAAATTCACTGTCAAAATCGGGTTAGCAGAAGGCGCACAAGCAATAACACTTCTTGCCACCAACCCAACTTACCCAACGCAGGAAGTATCCAAGAAAATTCAAGCAATCGAAAATGTTGAAACAATCTACGAGGTCACAGGCGAATATGACATTGTCGCGGTCATCAGTGGATTGAACGTAACCGAAGTCAACGAATCAATTGAGAAGATCCGACGTGTCGAAGGCATAATGAAGACCAATACAATGATAGTTCTTCGCAACTGGTAACATTTCGCTGTTTAGCAACGAAATAGAAGAAAATTAAGAGTCTACTAGCGCATTATTGCAGAAATGTGAAGTGATAGACTTTGTTTGACGCTATCTGTTACCATGCTTTTTCGGCTATATCCGAATGTTATTTTCGCGGTTTTTCGATTTTCTCGACAGCACCGCTTGCCCCGAGGTAGACAACGTCGGTTAAACCAATAAAAAATCCTGTTTCGACAACCCCTGGAATCATCTTCACTTTAATAGCAAGTTCAACGGGATTTACTATTTCTCCAAAATATGCGTCTATAATTGCGTTGCCGTTATCCGTTATTGTTGGTCCAAGCTTACCTTTGCCTTCACGCACCACAGGCTTTCCACCAATAGCAAAAATTGTTTCTTTAACTATTGGAAGGGCAAAGGGCAAAACTTCGATTGGAACAAACTGGTTGTTTTCACCCAGCAACTTGGTTTTTTTGGGTTGGTCGGCGATGATGACGTTGAGTTTGGAGGCTGAAGCAACAATTTTTTCTCTCGCCAGCGCTGCACCACCGCCCTTGATTAGGAACAGTTCGGGGGTTAATTGATCTGCGCCGTCTATAGTTACGTCGATTACTGGATGCTCATTTAGTGTTGTGATGGGGATGCCGCATTCAACTGCCAGTAGGAATGCTTGGTAAGAAGTCGGAATGCCCATAATATGGAGATTTTCTTTTTTAATTCTTTCACCAATTGCTTCAATTGCAAATGCGGCTGTGCTTCCACTGCCTAAACCTACAATGAAGCCGTCTTTCACATGTTTGACTGCTTCTAAAGCGGCGTTTTGTTTTGCTTGTTGGATTGGATCAAGGTTAGCTTTCAATTTCCATCTGTCCCAGTTTATCTAAAACTTTCTCAACTTCACTCGTAATCGATTCTATGCGTCTTTCGGCTTCGCTTTTAGCTGCAGGTTTCTCTTCTGGCGGTTTGCGTTTCTTTTTAGGTTTCTCTTCGCTGCTCGTCGGTGTTTCTGGTTCTTCGCCTTCGTCTTCTCCTTCAATATCTATTTGGGTTGGAGTTGGCGTAGGCATTTTTATCGGTATTTCACGAATTGGTTTCACGTCAATTCGTGTTCTAAGTTCTTCAACTTTGCTGGTTAATTCTCCGAAGCGTTCGCTAAAGAGTTTCATAAGGTCTTCCTGCATACCTTCAAGTTCATGCAGTGCAACGATACCTTCATCTTTAGAAATTGATTCTTTTATCAGAGACATCCGGTTTTTGTAGGTGCTAGCTAATTTATCTCGTTCTTGTTCAGTAATTTTTCCTTCAGCATGAGCTTCATAAAGCCGCCTTATCGCGTCACCAAGAATGTCGCGTTCTAAATCTAACATACGCAATTCATCTTTTGCACTGGAAGCCATATTCGTTTGAACACTTTTAGAAATTTTAAACGGCATATTGCTGTATTCGAGGTCTGGATCTATTTTTTTCTGAGTTTTTTTGGCGGCTTTAGGTTTTTTCTCATATCGTCTCATAGAAAAAATTACGGATCCAGAAGCGGCAATTACTACGATGATTACCACTGCCAATATTGCAGTAATTGTTAACGGGTCATCATACCATGCCAAGCCGTGCCATCCTCGTATCTTGATTGTGCACCATGTATATATTAATTAATATAATTGATAGGTTTGGTTTTTCAAGTTTAAATAAATATTGCAAGAGTGCTAGCTATTCTGCCTTAGCTTTTCTAACATCAGCTTTTTCCAAAGAAGTAATTATTGACGATATACTAGCGATCCCGATTACTGAACCCAAAAAATATTCCAGCCTGCCCAAACAATAGATGTAAACATGTTTCAATACTGAGAATTAACAATCTGTTGATGATTGCGGTAACATATGCACAAATAATAGATGGCAAAACAGTTAATCCAGCGTTCACTGGCTTCAAGTTTAAACTATGATGTCTTAGCAGCAAAAAATTCAAGATTAATGCTGCTGGCACAAAGCCCAACGTCTGAAGAAACCCTGACGCAAACACAACAATCACAGAGTCGATTATACACACCAAAGAAGCAACACCAAGTTAACGCACCGCTAATAAATAGTTAACCAAACTATTCATCTTAGCACGCGTAATTGGGACTAAGTTTAAATCGGAAAACACTACACCACACATAATTATGAAAGCAATAACAATCCTTGGAACCATTGCTGTATCAGTTTTGTTCTTTTTTGCAGTAATCTTTGCCCTTGCATCATCTTACTCTGCTGAAGTTATGACTAGCAGACTTCTAACTAGCGGTATCCTGTTCATAATTGGCTTAACCATAATTGTAGGCATTTACTACACGACCCGCAAACCAAAAACTATCATTCAACGCCTTGAAGTTTCAGGGCAAATGAAGGGTGCAGCAATATCGTGTCCCAATTGTGGAGCAGCCATAAGTGCGGATCAAATAAAAATCGTTTCAGGCGTGCCATACGTCAAATGTCCTTACTGTGGCACTACCTTTGAAGTAACTGAGGAGCCAAAATGGTAAACCGCACTTCTCTAATCCTGATTGCTTTACTAATTTTTACGTTGGCGGTTTCAGTTGCAAGCAGCGTCAACGCTCAAAACTTAGTTTACAGCGTGGACCATGAGTGGGCGCAGATCTTTATCAACCAAGATGGCACAATTGATTTAATTTACAACATAACAGCAAGCGTCTCCCAAGGAACTATGCATGGATTCTACGTTGGGCAACCCAACATCGACTTTACACCCGGAACAGCAGTAGACCAAAACGGAAACTCCCTCCAAGTAACCGATGCCAGCAGCGGCGGCGACTACAGAGTCGATGTAACCCTAAACCAGCCTTTAACCGCGGGGCAATCCGTCTGGTTCCAAGTAACAACCAACTTAGCTAGAACGATAATCAACGACACCCAAAACCCCGGCAACTATGGCATGCAATTCATTCCCCAGTGGATATCCGATTTACCAATCAGCGATGTGCGAGTACAGATCGTTCTTCCTCCCGGTGTCTCAACGGGCGATGTGAAGACAACTGAGAACTTCTACAACGGAACCTCAACTGTGAATGACCAGTTGGCGGTTTACTGGGAAAAATCCAACATCCAACCAAACGAACAGTTTAAGGTTGGCGTATCTTTTCCATCCATTTTCATGCCTAACTATGTACCCAGCCAATCAGCTGGAGAACTCGACTTTGGTACCTTCGCCACCATAATTGGAGTTTTTGGGTTATTGGTTGTAATAGTCGTTTTTCTTTTAGTAATCAGAGCGGCTCGCAAAATCTCCTATACATCCCCAAAGGTGGGTATGGAAACATTAGGGGTAAAACGCGGCTTAACAGCTGTAGAAGCATCCTACCTAATGGATTTAAAACCACCCCAAATAGTAACTGAAATCCTCTATAGCCTGTTACAGAAGCGAGCCGTTTGGGCGCAAGAAACCAAACCCTCACTTAAACTGAAAATGTTGCCACCGTTTGAAAACAAAACAGGTTCAACGGACACCCCATTGCGCTATTATGAGATTGATTTCTTGAACTCGCTTAAAGCGGATGGCTTACTCGATGAAGAAAAGCTTGCTCATATGATCATGTTCCTACGTGACACGGTTGAGCAGAAACTGCAGGGTTACAGTCGAAAAGACACCGTTGATTATTACCGAAAAATCGCATCTCAAGCCTGGTCTCAAGTGGAGCAAGCTGGGACGGTCGAGTTGGCCGCGAATGCTTATGATGAGCAACTGCTGTGGTTACTGCTTGACCCCAACCAGCGGGCACGTACAGAAACGGTGTTCAAGGACAGAGTTATCCAGCCAAACCCTCTCTGGTTCTGGTGGTGGTACGGCTACACAACATACCATCCACACCCCACATACTCTCCAAATGTAAATGTTCCGTTGCAATCAGGTCCACCGCCACAGATTCCAGGCGCAGACTTCGCCAATAACATCGCCACGGCGGTAGAGGGCACATCGAACAACATAGTCGTTAACTTGGAAAAATTCGCCAATGCTATCGTTCCACCGCCGCCCAAAACGTCCCATGAACCAGTACACAAAGGAGCAGATTGCGTTTGCGCTTGTCATGCTTGTGCCTGTGCGTGCGCTTGCGTTTCCTGCGCTTGCGCATGTGCAGGTGGAGGAGGACACTAAATGAGTTTCTTAAAGAGAAGTCTAGGCAAACAAAAGGTTCCGGTTGGACGCTACACCTACCGCGGCGAGGACAAGTTTGCAGGAATGTCCCTTCAGTTGAGAATCGAACAAAGCGGGCAAGGAGTCATGGTAATCAACGCCAACACTGTTCTTCACTTGAACCACACAGCAACAGCGTTCGCGTACTATTTCATGCAAGGCTTACCGCAAAAAAATGCTTTAGCCAAAATTCGTCGCATGTACCATGTAAACGCGAAAATTGCCAAGGCGGATTACGAAAAGCTTGTCTATACAATTAGCACATTGGCGCAGACCGAAAAAATCGACCCCGTCTCCTTCCTTGAGATTGAAAAAGAAAAACCGTTTACTTACCAGTATTCAGCACCTCTGCGAATGGATTTAGCTTTAACGTTCAGATGCCAAAACGACTGTGTACACTGTTACGCTGGTGGACCACATGAAACACCCGAATTAACAACATTTCAATGGAAAAGCGTGATTGATAAACTCAGCGAAATCGGCGTTTTCATCTTAACTTTCACGGGTGGCGAACCCACTATACGAGATGATTTGCCTGAACTGTTACTTTACGCTCAAAACAAAGGCTTGGTTACTGGACTAATAAGTAATGGGCGAAGGCTAAAGGACAAAGCCTATGTTACTGAACTGGAGAAGTCAGGCTTAGATTTTGTTCAGGTAACTTTAGAGTCTCATAAACCACAAGTCCATGATTTAATAACCACCATGAAGGGCAGTTGGAAAGAAACCGTTGCCGGAATCCAAAACGCAGTGCAATCGCAAATCTACGTTTCAACTAACACTACTCTAAGCAAACACAACGCATCAAACTTCTTAACAACCATAGAGTACATAAAAGGACTTGGCGTGGATGCCTTCGGCTGCAACAGCCTAATTTACTCAGGAAAAGCACCAGCTGCAAGCGAAGAATTTGCCCTATCTGTTGACGAGTTAAAGATGCTTTTGCCCAAAATAAGAGATAAATCTCAAATTATTGGCTTAAAATTCCTCTGGTACACACCGACGCAGTACTGTCAATTTGACCCTTTTCAATTAGGTTTAGGCGTAAAATCCTGCACTGCCGCAATGATAAACGCTTGTGTAGGGCCCAACGGTGACGTTTACCCATGCCAGAGTTACTTTGAAAGCCTTGGTAATATCCTAACGGATCCTTGGGACATGATTTGGCACAGTTCATTGGCTGAAAAACTGCGCAAAAGAGAATTAGTTGAAGAAAAATGCAAGAATTGTGATCAATTGCAGGTTTGTGGCGGCGGATGCCCCTTGGAGCTGCAAAACAAAGAACACCAATGTAGCCAGACAGGATAATTTTATCTCCAGCAGCAAACAATTCTATATAGCAGATAGCGCTAAATCGTGAGTTTAGATAGAAATGGCTCAAACGCAAAAACCCAGACTTGTAGTTTTCGACGTTGAAGGAGTGCTTATCCCAAAGAACCGCTTCATTTTTGAACTGGGAAAAACCTTAGGGTTAGCCACATTGGTCAAGATGCTTTTTTTCGGTTTTCTCTACGAAGCAGGCATTCTAAAGCTAGAATCAGCATTAAAACATGTTTTCAGCAAAATGAAAGGAGTTGAGCTTGAAACTCTTCAGTGTATATTTGAAAAGATTCCGGCTACACCCCTTTTACAAGGCATTTTTAGTCAATTAAAAAATAGGAATTGCAAGATTGCTCTGATAAGTTCAGGGTTACCCACGGTTGTCGTTAAAAAGTTTGCCGACTGCTTAGGTGCAGAATATGCATTTGGCGTTGATGTTGAAACCCAAGACGGAAAGTTGACGGGTCAAATAAGTGGTGAAGCCATTAAACTTGCAGGAAAAATGAAAATTTTATCTAGAATTTTAGTTGCCGAAAACTTAGAACTGAAGGATTGTGTGGTAGTGGCTGATGATCGAAACAACCGCTGCATTTTTGCTCCTGAAGTATTAAAAATTGGTTTTAACGCTGATTTTGTTCTCCGAGTAAAAGCTGATAGAGTAATTAACGGTAAACTTTCAGGCATTATACCAGTCATTGACGGGAAAAAACATAAAGGTTCTTTTCCTATGATTAACGATTTAGTTAGAGAAGACATTCACGCTGCGGGTTTTTTTATGCCTGTAATCGCGGGACTAATCACTGTTCCCGCAGTTGCGATAATAATAATTCTTATCGCCATCGTATACACAGTTTCTGAACTCAGGCGTTTAGAGGGACGCGAATTACGCTTTGTTTCAGCGATTACCCGTCATGCAGCTTCCGAGTCTGAACTTTACGGTTTTGCTGCGGCACCGCTCTACTTTGCTTTTGGAATCGTGACAACTTTGCTTTTGTTCCCAGCTAATGCAGGTGGAGCCGCAATTGCGATATTTTGCTTTGGGGACAGCGCAGCTTCACTTTTCGGAGGGTTGATTTCAACTTCTCTGCCGTTTAACAAAGGAAAAACATTGGAAGGCTCGCTGGCAGGGTTCCTTTTCGCGTTTTTAGCAGGAACATTCTTTGTTTCGCCATGGCTGGCTTTGGTTGGAGCAGCGATTGCCATGACCATTGAGGTTTTGCCCTTGCCAGTAAACGATAACGTGCTAATTCCAGTGATTACGGGTGCAGCGTTAACGTTGATAATGTCATTGGTCTAAACGAACTATTGCTTTCGCGTAATCTTTTACAAAAAAGTTTCTTCCCTTCTTAACAACAACGTGACCCTTTAGCTCCAACAGTACAGTCTGAGCTTCTGAGCCGCCAGGATATTTCTCGTTTTTTTAGTCTTTTTGACTTTTAACGTTCTCCAGTAGGGAGTGATCTCAGTTACGCCCATCAGTTTTTGTTCTTCTGCAGCGTTAGCTACTATCCATGCAAAGATGCCTATAGCCATCGGATAACCTATGGTGGCATTGTGTTTAGTTGCAAAAGCTTGGCGAATTTTATTGATAGTAGTTAGCTTGCCTTTAGGCAGCCTACGCACAAGTTGATCTACTTCAATAGGGGCAGGAAAAACAATTTTTCCTGTCAATTAGGTTCTTTTTAGGAATAGCCTTACTAAAAATGGTTAGGAACAGGATTTTTTTAACTTCCAGGAAAATCATTTTTTTTCTTTTGAGAGAATAAGCTCTTGTTTTTGTTGGTGCGATAACTTCTTTATTGCCCGCTCCCTCTTCATCGCGCTACTTCTATTATTGAAAAGTTCAATGTATGCCACTTTTTGTGGTCTGTGGGTTTTGGTGTATCTTGCGCCTTTTCCATTTTCATGCTGACGCGTTCGCTCATTAAGGTCTTTGGTGTAACCCGTATAGAAGCTCCCGTCCATGCAAAGCAAAATGTAAACGTAAAACGACATCTATACTTTAATGCTCCTGACTTCAGATGGTAGGTAATCGTAGACTATGCCCTTCTGAATTGCCCTTTTGAGGTAAGTTTCTGGATCAATTTCTTGCACTTTAACACGATCCACATCGATAATGTATATTTCTTGTATGCGCGCATTTCGGATTTCTTCAAGTGTTACTGGCGGCTTATGGTAGTAGGTGTCGCAGAGCTTTTTGATTTGTGCTATTTCTTGCTCGGTTCGGTTTCTGGGTGGTTTAGCAAACGTTGCCGGAAAAGGCAAGATGTAATGTGGGGGCACCCCTAAAGCGAATTTTCCTGCGAAACTACTGTACCGAATTATTTTACTTGCTAACCTAGCTGAAGTATAAGTTAAGGGCGCCAACGCATTTTCCGGAGGAATAAAGCCTGTTTCAATTTCAACAATTAGGTTTCCCAGGCCCTTTATGCCATATAAGTCGCAAGTTAGGATTTCGCTTAGAGGGTACTCGAGCTGGATTTCGTAGCCTTTTTCGATTAGGTATTTGGCACATACTAGTTCCATTACAGTATGGTTGATTTTCACAACGTTTTGCTTATGGAGTTTGAGAAGCCACTCTTTTAGGATGTTAAGTTTGTTTTCAACTTCCGGAGTAACATCAGTTGTTAACCTAGACAAAAGAATTGTTAAGTCATGCTCGAATCTTTCCCTATTGCTCATTCACGTTTCCTACCAATTTTGCGGAGAACAAACTTGCCTGCATCTTCACTATTCGTTTTTAATATATAAACCAAAAGAAAGACGAACAAAATTGGGCTCTCAAGTCTACTACTTTAACGAAACAAGCACAAGTCTGGCTAAGTTCACGTCAACTTCAACGATTTTGCTGTCTTTGAACTCTTTGGCTTCACCCAGAATGTTCTTGACGATTACGTTGTCGCCTTCCATTTTAGCATAAATGACATCTTTTAGTTGGATTTTTCCGTTTAATATTACGTTAAATTCACACATTTTTCTTCACATTAGGGGAAAATGGGTTTCTGGGTTATAAGGGCTTTGAGCGATACGGAATATTTGGAGCCTATTAGAAGTTCATTGCAGAAATCTATAGGGATGTGGGTAAAGCGATTTTTTGGTGAATTAAAATACCTTTTGTCGGTGTCGAGGCGAAGTGTTTATCGTTTGAGATTATCATTAGTGCACCTGTTCTCGTCACCACTGATAGGTGGACAGCATCTTCATAGTCAAACTTGTAATTACTCATTAAGTCTATAGCGAAAGTAAAGTCTTCTTGTTCGAGCGGCTCAATCGTTTAATCTTTGATTTGCGTGATGTTTTTAATTACTATCCTTAAGAATTTTCTGTAAATCTTCTTGTTAGGCACTTACTTTTGGTGGTGGACGCACCCGTCTTCTACCGAGCTTAACCCGCAACGCTATACGGTACAGTTTGCGTAATGATTTCACAAGTTGCTCAAGACTTGGGGCGGTTGAATAAATTAGTGGAATCTGTTCGTACTCGGCTATCCTTACGACTTCTTCATCAGGGACTGTCTTGTGGAAAACAATTACGCGTGGTTTGAGGCTACTAACACGTACAATCATCATAGGTAAGCATCCAATCTCAATATTCGTAAAAATCAACGCTCGATCTGTTGAAGCACCAAAAAGTTGTGTATAGTCCGAGCCCGAGTAAGCTTCAACTGCTTTTCTACTATCAACTACGGTGTAGCCGTTGACTTCCTTAACAAATTTTTCTTTGCAAGCCACAACTTCGCCGCCGATAGCTTTGCACAAATACTCAACTCTTACAGGTATTGGAAACTCACGAAGATCTACCACTGCCATGCTTGGTGAACTTGTTAGTTTAGCGAATTCACGAATAAAGCGACTTCCTTTTTCTTCATCAATTTGAAGGAGTGAGAGAACAAATTTTCGGATGAATTTGGCACCAGGGCTTTTTCGTCTGCCACTCTCATAGTCGCTGATAACTGAAGAGGATAATCCCATTGTTTCGGAAAGGCTGATTTGGGAGACAGCGAAAAGTTCACGCCATTTGCGCATAGTTGAGCCAGGTTTACCAGAAAGAATTATTTCTCCAGCAATTCTTCTCGCTAAAACTTCTCTCAGACCAGGCGACACGGACATGAATAATTCTCCCTGCTTGCACTCTTCCCTTCAAAGTTGAGGTATAAAACTATAACGTTTTTCGCCACGATTCAATTGGGAAAAGCCACGATTTTACTAAAAGTGTAGCTAAGTTAACCTTTGAAGCAGTTTTAGATGTAATTATTCTTGCAGTTGACGACTGTTCATGGGTCAAACTGCAGAATTTGGTTTATTAGGAAGTTTAGAGTTATTATGAGCTACCGTCTTTTGTCTGAAAAGACAAAAAACGAACATCGCTAAAAACAACATAAAAAGGAGTGTGATATGAATTGACAGAAAAAGCAAATGACGTAATATTCGTCGGAAATAAACCACCAATGAGCTATGTACTCGCCATTATAACAGCATTTTCTTCAGGCATAGGCAAAGAAATTACCCTAAAAGCCCGAGGACAAGCAATCACCACAGCAGTTGACGTTGCAGAAATCACAAGAAGCCGCTTCATAAAAGACCTTAAAGTAACAAAAATCGCAATCGGTACCGCTGAGATGCCACCACGAGAAGGCGAGACAAGGTCCAGGATGGTTTCAACCATAGAAATTACTCTTACTAAAGAGTAGTAAACTAGGACAACAATTAAACCTGGGAGTTTCTTAAGCTCCAATCTTTTTACTTTTGTTCGTTTTTCACGATATTCATCAACGTTTTTTACAATTTCCATGAATGCCTTAGTCGCCGCTGATTCCTTATGTGAAAACACAAAAGGTGTTCCCTTATCGGAATCAACACCCACCTCAGGGTCAATAGGAATGCTTCCTAGAAAAGCTACGTTCATTTCTTGAGCCATCTTTTTGCCGCCGCCTGATTGGAAAATCTCTGTTTTTTGCCCGCAATGTGGACAGATAAATCCACTCATGTTTTCCACTACACCAATGATGGGCATATTTAGTCTTTCAGCGAAAGTAATTGCTTTCTTTACTATAGAGCTGGAAAGGTCAGAAGGCATGGTAACGATTACAACGCCATCAATTTCGGGAATAAGCTGGGCTATGCTTAAGGGTTCGTCTCCTGTTCCAGGTGGCAAATCAATGAAAAGGAAATCTAAATCGCCCCATACTGTGTCTGTTAGGAACTGACGGATAGCACGCATCTTTAATGGTCCACGCCAAATCGTAGGTGCCTGTTCAGGCAAGAAGAAGTCAATCGACATAACCTTCATGCCTAACGGACCATTAACCGGAATAACACCTGAAAGAACAGTCTTAACTTGTTTGCCCTCTAACCCCAGAAGTCTTGGAACACTTGGCCCGTGAATATCAGCATCTAAAACGCCAACTCGTTTCCCCTGCATCGCAAAGGCTGTTGCAAGGTTGACTGTAACCGTACTCTTTCCAACTCCACCTTTGCCGCTTATAATAGCGATTTTATGTTTAATCTTGCCCATTTTCTCTTTAAGGGTCTGTTTGTTCATCTGACTGTTGTCGCTTGTAAGCTTCAAGCTGAGCCATGTTTCTTTCTAAAGCCATAAAAACACATCACTGAATCCGTAAAGGTTTGATTCTTTGGTGAACTAAAATAGTTTATGGTAGATGGTCTTACTCGAGTTTGTAACCTATTCCCCGCAGGAATTTGCGGCGCTCCGTGATGTCATTGTTGGTTTCTATTCCTTTGCTTTTCAGCCCGTCTACTACGCCGATGATGCCTCTTCCCTGGCTGGTTTCAATGATTAAAACTTCCAGAGGATTAGCCGTGGCTGCGTAAACTGTGCATACTTCGGGGACTTTCTTGATTTTGTCGAGGACATTAAGCGGATAGGCGTTCTTTATAAATATCAAGAAACTGTGGCCACAACCAATTTCAAACGCTTTCTCCGCCGCCAACCGCCTTAATTCCACATCATTTCCCTCATGGCGGACAAGGCATGGACCTGAACTCTCGCAGAACCCTAAACCAAATTTGATTGTAGGAACGGAGTTAACAAGTGCTTCGTAGAGGTCTTCGGCGGTTTTTATGAAGTGTGCCATACCAAGGATAATGTTGCAGTCTTTGGGCGGTTCAATTTTCACTGTTTTAAAATCCAACTTTAAGCCTCCAACCTAATGTTACGGTTTTCGCGGATATAACATTTTAATCAATCGTTCTTGGCTGGCAAAAGCTAAATATCAAAGAACTGTATCTGATTCGGAATGCAAGGCTAAGGGCTGGTAGTTCAGCTGGCATGAACGCTTGACTTGCACTCAAGAGGTCGGGGGTTCAAATCCCCCCCAGTCCACTTCAACATCGCCAGCAACAAACCCCAGACTACTATAATTTCTTTTGTAAGAGTTCATCATTTTCGTTTCCTGAAGATTTTATTTTGGCTAAATTCGCAGACGTACTCGAATCCTGCTTCTATTAGTTTGCAGGCTTCTTCTTCTGAATGAGCAACAGCTGCTGTGAAGTCGTCGTCTTTGAAGCTTATGAGCTGCGTATATAGCATGGTGTTGTTGAGGGATTTGTGGCCAAGGATCTCTTTTACGTGTAGGATATCTCTGGTTTTGCGGTACTCCATAGTGGCTTTCCAGTGGCGGAAGGTATGGAACGTGATCTGATTTATTCTTGAGTTTTTTAGTTTTGCACCTATTCGTTTGCGTTGGTGCTCAAAGTTGTGTCTCATCATATCTGCATTTACGCTAAAGGCGGTCGGGGTGTCTTTGGGCATTTCAGTTAACATTTCTACGAGCTTTACTGATAGTGGTAGAATTCGTGGGTTGCTTCCTTTTTCAGGCGTGATTCTGACTGAACGTTGTTCTAAGTCGATTTCTGTCCATTTTAGTAGGTCGCAAGCTTCGCCACATCGCATGCCTGTTTCTTTGAGCAGTTGAAGGAAGGTTGCAATTCTTTTGCTGCATCCTGCGATGAGTTGGTCTATTTCGGCTTCGGTTGGGATGAAGGGAAGTTTTCTTACTCGCCTGTAGATTGGCGGTGTCCAAGTTTTTCCTTCCATCTTCAGAAGACTATCGTAGGCATCGACCGCATTCACTTTTCGGCTTACAGACCAAGTTTGTTTAGATATTATTTCTTTTATCGAGTCTTCATTGTTGAAGTCTGCTCCGAGACGCATTAGTCGATTTAACAGTTTTACTCGTCCTTGTATTGTGGCTTTGGAGTATCCTTGTTTTAGCATCAAGAAACTGAATCCAATGATTGACCCTTTGGCTTCTGCTTCGTTTCTCCGCAGAACTTTTGTTTGTTGTTCTGCAACCAAGTTTTTCGTCTCCGTGACGCATAATTGGCGAGTAAATACTTTGTCGTTTCGGCTTTTTAATGACTTCGTTTCAATTGTTTCAACACTTTCAACTGCTTCTCTAGCCTTCTGGACATCATTAGGATCGGAAAATCTTAACCCGCAGTCTCGGCAGAGCCATCTTTGAATTTTATCTCCATAAACTGTATAACGAAAAGCGTCGCGCCAGACCTTTTGGCTTTTGCATTGTGGGCAAAGGGGGCTGGCGACTCCAGAGCTTTCTGTAGGCTCTAGCTTGCAGGATTTGGAGCTGGCCTTAGTGCCAAATACGCTTTTCTCGATAGCGCTTGAAACGGAAACCCCAACCTGCCCCTCTGTCACTACTATAAAGCCTCCTTTTTGATTGCTCCATGCTTGGTATCTGGGCTGTCGATTACCATGGGCTTAACCTGAACGAAAACAAACGGTTGTCCATCAAGGCGTGAACCTTCAAATCGGTAACCTTCTTCTAGAAAAATTAAAATCCAATCGAGGTCAAGCTCCTCGCCAGGAATAACGATGCAATCACCCAAGTCCTCTACGGGTAAAACAGCAAACTTTTGCTTGAGGTCTTCAAATGTGATCGTCAGCGGTGTCCTCCACGTGTTCCTTCATTGTGGGGTGAAAAAACAAGCTTAGGAGTGGTGTGTTCTTGTTTGGGAAGCTTTTAGAATTGGGGAGATGTGCTCTAAAAATTGGTAGAAGGTTAATTGTGTGGGGTTTAAGCACACATGGCCATCCTATAGCTAAACTTTTAGAAAGCTTTTTCCCCAAGAACACTAACCTCTTAGTTTGCTGGTAGTTTGTATTTTTCCGATAGTCTTCGTAGTGCGTCTTTTAGGACGTCTGCTCTGCTTGAGTAGCCGTGGGTTCCCACTAAGGGGTCGAGGACTTCGTTGACTATGTTGCAGGGGAGTTTTATAGTTACGTAATCTTTGTTCATTTATTCACCTATTATTAATTGATTGATATCAAGTGTTTCCATTTAAGGTTTTATTGTAACCAAATAGTAATCTATAACGCTTCTATGACTGAATAATTGCCAAAAATACTTAAACAAGCACGTTAGTAATACATTACTCAAGGGTAAAAATTGCCAAGAAGAATAGAAAAAGAACCAATCGAAGGCGACTACACAACAATAAGACTCCCAAACGACCTAGTCACCTCCATGGACAAACTAATCGGCACCTACGGCTTTAAAAGCCGAGCAGAAATCGTCAAAGAAGCCCTACGCGAACTCTTAACCAAATACAAACCCCCCGAACCCCAACTGCCACGCTACGACCACTTCAACATGGGCGTCCACGGCGTGCGAATAACCGATCGCCAACTCCACAGAATAGCAGACATACGTTTCAGTCCAGAAGGAATATACTGCGAATTAGACGAGAGCGAGAATTGTGGACACATAGAATTTGCGTTAACTGTTCCTGAAATCCAAGAAATAATCCGCAACAAAAGAAAAGAAGGCTGGAAACTCCCAGACATCTAAAACCAAGGACCAGTCGTAAATAACCAGATAGAAGCTATTTTAGAAAAATACAAAGAGTACAAAAAGGACACCGATAAATAACAAAAAAGTGACCCACTTAAGCTTATTTGTTCTCTTTCCATTTTAGAAAATAGCGCTCCAGCGTGTGATTATGAGATGCAATGCGAGGCGTGTGTTAACATTTTTTGTTATGCTGGTTGTGGTGCTGGCGGCATTATTTTTGCATTATCCAAACCATAGCACAAGTGGTTGTCATAGTCTTGGAAGGTGAATATGGTTCCTGAAAAGGAAACTACTTGTGGTAGTGCGTTTGCAAAAGTTGGAGCGCTCAATCCGCTTGACACTAACGATGACAGATCTGTGATGAAATTTGAGTAGGATGTTATGTTTGTTGATGAAACAACGTAAATTATTGTTCCGGTGGGCAAATTCAGACCTGAGTACACACTGTTGCTTATGGTTATTCCCCAAACCAAAGGAACAGAAGTGTTTGTATCAGGCGTCGCAAGCTGTGGCGGTGATATTGAACTTAACGTGCCTTGGTAGATACCGGTTGGCAACGTTGGACCAGGAATTGAGGGATGCAAAGCCAATTCAATGATTAAGAGAAGCGATATTACTGCAATAATTATTATGAAAAACGAAAGTATGTATTTCTTTTTCATTTTTTCTCTGAACTCCTATTCTATCCAAGCCAATATTAGCTTATACTTTTGAATCCATGTTTGGAGCCAGGCAAAAAACTAGTCGTGCATCTTTTGAGAGGCTACTTGTCCTCTTTTAGTTCTATAGCATCAAAAAAGTACTGCTTAGTCGTCATGCATTTTTCGTGGTTACATTTTGGCGCGGGGCTTCTTTAAGCAGGTTATGGGTGTGTTGCAGAAAATGTTCCTTTGCATTATCTTTCTTTTGTTCAGGCTCTAAATATATATTAATATCGGTGTTACTAAAAAATAGAATCGTAACACCAGTACATCTCACAATGGAAGTGACCAAATGGAAAAAAATAAATTGTTTGCCATCGTGGCAATAGCAATTGTATTAGTCTCCGCCATAGGAGTAGTTTATGTTCTCACCTCAAACATGGGAAATAATAACCAATCAGAATCAACCGTCACTGATGCCTTAGGAAGATCAGTGGATATACCCGATCAGATAGGCTCAATCTATTGTATAGGCGCATGTTCCTTAAGATTAGTATCCTATTTTGACGCTGCCGAAAAAGTCCAAGCAATTGAAACCGCAGGCACCTTCAACACCCGAGACGATCAAACATACTACCTAATCAACAAAGCAAAATTCTCCGCGTTACCACAGGTAGCCACCACCGCAGAAGCAATCCTAGAATTAAACCCAAGCGTCATCATCACCTCTACAGCCGAAGACAACGCAACCGCAGACAACCTCCAAACTCAAACCCAAATACCAGTATATGTCATAAACGCCAACCTCGAATTCGGACAGGCATTCTACAATCAGATAACCTCTCTAGGCACCTTATTTAACGAGAAAGATAGAGCCGCTGAATTCAACAACGGAATTGCCCAAATGATCAACGACATCACCTCAAAAACTACCCCTGCCAGCACTGAGAGTGCATATGCTTGTGGCATGTTCTATTACGGTGGGGCATCATTCCTTAAAGGGTCAGGTAACTATCTGCCCTTCGACTACTCTAAAGTCACAAACGCAATTGCACCAGCGGCTAACGGTCAACCATATGTCATCACATTGGAAACCCTAATCGCTGCCGATCCAGATTACATATTCATAGACGACATAGGCTTAATCGGCTGTATCGACTCAATTAACGGATACATAAACACCAATACCGGATTAGAAGACGTTTCAGCGGTGAAAACTGGCAACATCTATTCAACGATGGTCTATAAGTGCTATGGCACCAATTGGGACAACCAGCTAGTAAATGTATACTATGTTGCATCCATAATGAATGGACACTCATACTCATGGAACTTTGAAGACAAAGCAAACCAGATCATAAAACTATTCTACCCAGACACTACGATGACCTACTCAGACATCGCTTATGGTCAGACCGGCAACGGATGCAGCAAGGCAACGCTGTAATTAATTTTAAGCCTCTTCCAAACTTTTTTTATTAACGGTGTCAGAGAATGGACAAAAACCAGACATCCAAGGACCATGACGGCTATGAGGCATTTAACATTTACGAGGATAACGAAAAAGACGGCACCAAAATCTCAAGAACATACAGCGGATTCATTAAACGGAAGCGTCTTTTCCTCATCGTCGGGCTATTCCTTCTGTTTCTCACAGTTTTCATAGCTGCTCAGAGCGGACCCATAGACATACCTTTCATAAACGTTGTTAGATACATTGTTACTTTTGACACCAACGGATTAGGAGGCGTAATTTGGAACATTCGTATGGTCAGGATCCTTGGAGCTTTATTCGCCGGTGCTGGATTGGCAGTCGCTGGGGTGGTCATGCAGTGTATTCTCCGCAATCCCCTTGCCTCACCTTTCACCTTAGGAATATCTAATGCTTCTGCCTTTGGTGCCTCTTTTGCAATTATCTTTCTTGGTGCCGGCAGTAGCATGTCCTCCATAGTGTCCATCAATAATCCCTATGTTACAACTATCTGCGCTTTTCTATTTTCTTTAGTAGCAACGGGTTCTATTCTAATCCTTACTAAGATTACAAGAGTCAGTGCTGAAACAATGATACTGGCCGGCGTTGCAATAAGTGCCATGTTCGCCGCTGGTTTATCCTTCATGCAATACATAGCTACCGATTCACAGTTAGGCAATATCGTAGCCTGGACTTTCGGTGACTTGGGGAAAGCAACTTGGTCTTGGAATGCCCTGATTCTGTTAATACTTCTTTCAACAGTTCTTTACTTCTTCTACAAAAGGTGGGATTACAATGCCCTAGACGCTGGGGAAGATACTGCGAAAGGGCTAGGAGTTAATACAGAGCGAGAAAGGATCATAGGCATGGTTTTGACATCTGTTTTATCTGCTATCATCGTCTCCTTTTTTGGCATCATCGCTTTCATCGGTCTTTTAGGACCGCATATTGCCAGGATGATCATTGGCAGTGATCATCGCTACCTGATCCCTCTTTCAGTTATCCTTGGAGGCATTATCTTAGTAATAGCGGATGGGGTTGGGCAAGTGATTCTTTACCCTTCAGTCATACCAGTGGGCATAATAACTTCAATGCTTGGTGGACCCCTTTTCATTTACTTGCTAATTCAGAGGTACCGGAAATGATGTTTTTTAAGGTAAATGGCATCGTTTTCTCCTACGGTAGCAAGCTGATTCTAGAGGGCGTATCTTTTGCGGTGAAAGCTGATGAGGTTGTATCTATCTTGGGACCTAACGGTGTTGGAAAGACCACCTTGATTAAGTGTATTGATAAGGTGCTAAACCCAGACGCTGGCTCAGTATTTATAGCGGGACTGGATCTTCATCAGATGAGCAAGAAGGATATCGCTAAGAACATAGGTTACGTGGCTCAAAGAAGCGAGACATCTAGAACTACGGTTTTTGATTCTGTACTTTTGGGTAGGAAGCCGCATTTTGACTGGAACGCCACTGAGAAAGATGTAAGGTTAGCTGGAAGAGTAATCCATCTGCTTGGTTTGGATGGGCTTGCACTGAAATATGTTGATGAGATAAGCGGTGGGGAATACCAGCTGGTACAAATAGCAAGAGTTCTGGTTCAGCAACCGAAGGTAATATTGCTTGATGAGCCCACGAGCAGTCTTGATTTATCTAATCAACACATGATTATGCATCTAATCAGAAATATCGTTAAGAAAAATCACATGGCTGCGATTATGATTATTCATGATCTTAACTTAGCTATCCGGCATTCTGATAAGTTTGTCTTGATTAAAGAAGGGAAAATTTACGCGGTTGGAGGTCATGAGGTTATCACTCCTGAAAATATCAAGGAAGTTTACAACATCGATGCGTATGTGGAGAGCGTTCGAGGAATACCAGTTGTCATTCCGATATAAACGGAGTTAAGAATATGAAACGAAAAATTGTTAATCCAAAACAAAAGAATTTTTTCAACCAGAAAGCAAAATTATGGGATCAGATTACCGTTCACAACCTCGAAAAGGTACAATACATCACTGATCTAATAGCAATTCATAGTGGTGATGAGATACTAGATATTGGTACTGGAACCGGAATCATGATACCGTTTTATGAGAGATATCTATTTGATGGAAGTGTTGTTGCGGTAGATTATTCTGATAAGATGATCGATGTTGCTCGCTTGAAATATCCAGAAAAAGATCACCCGCTGATTTCATACCTGGTTTCCGATGTTTATGAGTTAAAATATGATGCAGATTTCGATTTGGTAGTTTGCTATTCCTGTTTTCCCCATTTTGTCAACCAACCTTTAGCTATCAAAATATTATCCAAGGCTTTAAGGAAAGGAGGGCGCATAGTAGTAGCTCATTCTGATTCAGCAAAGAAGATTAACGGAGTTCATATCAATGGTGGTATGGAGATTGGGAACGATTTCCTGCCTAGCATGGAACAACTTAAACAGATGCTGAAGGATAGCGGGCTCACTATTTCGTTCGAAAGAGATGATGAAAACTATTTCATATGCATAGGCAAAAAGGATTAGCTTTAACTGTGAACTCAAGCAGGTACTTTTTGCAACTATACTCTTTATGCTTGTACTCTTTCTTCATTATCCACTCCTGAACTTTACCAGTTCTTTGGCTCCAGAAAATCATCCTGTGTTTTGGTGGTCTTGTTTAGTTTTTCAGTTAAAGAATTAAGCCGATGCTTGAATTCTTCGGGTGATTCAGTGTTGCTAAAAGCTGTCATTCAGACATTCCTCAATTAGTTTTCTTGGGCTTGCTCCGGTTCAGAAATGCTTGCTTGCTGTTGGATTTTGTTCAGCTCCTTTTTCGAGAGCCAAGATCCTCTTTTGCCGATCTAACAAAATACTCATAACCATGGATTCAAAAACAATTGGATTACTCGCATTACTACACTCTGAAGCAAAGCTCCTAAAAGCACAAATTAACTCGTCAAAGGCTTCCCGATCAGGCTTACGCAATGCCCTCTCAAAGCCACTCCAACGGTTAATCTCATCCTCCAAAGCAATCCAGAAAGATTCAACAGCCTTGCCCATCCGCTAAACCTCAATGTTTTTGATGTGCGTGATGTGGGACTGAATGAAGTCTTGTTCTCGCAGGGTTTTATGGAGCAGATCCTGGATGGCAGCATTCATGTTACCGTTGTAGTAAGGTCGAACGATTTTTTCTGCAAACTCACAGAGAAGTGAAGCTGGAACACTATGAAAAGTCAAATCAACTAAGAGATCATCTTCTAACGCTAACATTTGAGTTTTCTTTTTCATACCAATCACACAGGGTTCCTGCCTATCACCTAAACCATTTAAAAAGCAAGCCAACAAACAACCCTTCTGCTTTGTAGAGGGGTAAGTAAAACTGAAAAAGTAGCTCATAACTGTCGGAAAGAGGAAAAATCATAATAGCACTTGGCTGCAAAGTAGCGTTATGGAAGTTTTCTTTCTACCTGGAGAGGATTTGTTCCTAACTTTTCAACTTGTGAATGGTTCGGGTTGGTTAACTAGCCACCGCCTAATAATAGTAGAACACAAACCAGGCACGAAAAAATGCAGAAAAAGAAGAAGCCAAAGCTACCGCTAAGCCAAAAAAATAATTGTCTAAAAAAAGGAAACAAATGTTTCTCAATTTAACACAATTTTAGGCTAAAAGACAGGAAAATTTTCCCAATAGAAAAGAAGAAAAGTGGGATGCTTACTGCTTGTTGACTTTGTTCTTCCAGTAAAGCAGGATCGCGCCCGTTACAGTGGATGCTAACGCAGTCGCCGGAGCTTTAATCTCCAGCGGAATCGGCAAGGAAGCAACAAATGTAGTAGCAGCGCCCGCAACTGTTCCAGCCAAAACGATCAGGGCTTCCTTATTCTCAGATACCTCTATCTCATCAACCAAACAAAATCACCTCTATTCAATATGTATACTTGAAAAACGATATTTTGTAAGACAAAGAAAAGAAAAATCAAACATTTAATTATTGAAATCGAAGGTAGTTTTGTTTTTTTTGTCTTTATTTGTTTTTTGTAAGTGGACAGACAACCTACAAGACTTTAAAAAGCAAACTAGGGCTAACCTAACTACTATACACACTGAATGTGTAGTATAAATATAGGAAAAGAAAAATAAAAATGAAAATACAAAAAAATATGTTTCTATCAACTATTGCATTGCTACTTACAATAGGTATCGCTATTCCGATGATATCATTGCCTGTTGCCGATGCACAAACATCTATGACGTCCTATCCTTTCATTAATGCTATACCTAATCCTGTCGGTGTTGGACAAACAGTGTTGCTTCATGTTGGAATAACCTTGGCGCTGAACCTTGAAAATATGGGTTGGGAGGGCTTAACGGTGACGGTCACTAAACCCGACGGTACAACTGAAACGCTTGGTCCTTACAGAACTGACTCCACGGGCGGAACTGGTGGAACGTACGTGCCCAATATGGTTGGCAACTATACTTTACAGACGCACTTTCCTGAACAAGTCACAACAGCTAACAAGGCAGGTCGATCTCTACCTGTAGGCACTACAATGAAGGCAGGTGATAGTGAGAAGATAACGCTTGTCGTTCAGCAAGAACCAATAGCATATTATCCAAGTATGCCACTTCCAACTGAATACTGGTCACGTCCAATCGATCCGCAGCTTAGAGAGTGGTCGGTGATTGCTGGCAACTGGCTGTATTGGTCTCCACGCAACTTATATGCTCCCTTCAATGAAGCCCCCGAAAGTGCACATGTGCTGTGGGCAAAATCGATAACGACTGGAGGTCTAGTCGGAGGATCGTTGGGTGAACCAAACTTGGACGCTCTTGGTGATCATGGATTCGAAGAAGGCGATGCTTATGAAGGCAAATTCGGCGGACGCTTTTCTGGACCCTTTGCGTTAGGTGGTAAATTCTACTATGAGAAGTATGCTAGTCCAGATCTGTTTAAAGAGGCAGTTTGTGTGGATTTGCGTACTGGTCAGCAGTTATGGTCTAGAGTTTTGCTCAACAACCTTTCAATAAGCTTTGGGCAACTAATGTATTGGGACACCTATGACTACCACGGCGTTTATGACTACATATGGGCTACTGGTAACGCTCAGACACGAACACTTCTGGGGCTTCCTACAACTGCTGGAAATCCTTTGTGTGCTTTTGACCCCTACACTGGAGACTTCGTCTATGCCCTCTATGGACTTCCTTCCGGAACAAGGATTTTTGGTCCAAAAGGCGAAATCCTCTACTACACCTTCAACTTGAACGGCGGCTACATGACTCTTTGGAATTCAAGCAATATACCTCAATTGTATGCAAGTACTCAATATCCTTCCATGGGGTGGGGTCAATGGCGACCTATGGGCAAGGTTATCAACGCTACAGCTGAAATTGTGTCACCTACAACTCCGCTTGGCTTAGCAGGATACAATTGGAACAAGACAATACCTACAGGTTTGACTGGAAGCGTTCAGGCGGTTATTGATGACAGAGTAATCGGTGCAAGCATAACTACTACCCAAGTTACCTCTTGGGGCTTCAGTATAAAGCCTGGACAAGAGGGAACGTTACTGTTCAAAAAAACTTGGACTCCACCATCCGACTGGGCTGCAGGCAACGTAAGCGTAAGCTTTGGCGCAATCAGTTCGTTTGGCGAAGGGGCTGTCTTTACCCTTTGGGCTGCAGAAGAAAGAAAACACTATGGCTTTAGCGCTACCACAGGTGACTATCTATGGCAAACCGAACCCGAAGATTACTTTAGCACATGGGTTGGTTCAGTACGCTACATAGCATACGACAAACTCATCTCAGCTGGTATCAGCGGAATAGTATACGCTTATGACATAGACACTGGCAAGTTGGCATGGACTTACCACGCTACAGATCCTTATCAGGAAATCTTGTGGGCTAATAACTGGTGGATGCGACCAATATTCATTAGTGACGGCAAAATCTACTTGGGCCATCTAGAGCACTCACCGATTGATCCTAAACCACGCGGTGCACCCTTGGTATGTCTAGATATTGAAACTGGTGCGGAAGTCTGGCGTGCAAATGGTCTTACTCGTTTAACCTATTGGGGCGGTGGACCTGCACTCATTGCTGACAGTGTTATAGCTACGATGGATACTTATGATCAACGAATATATGCTATTGGTAAAGGTCCAAGTGCTACTACGGTTACTGCTCCTAACGCTGGTGTGCAACTTGGGTCATCTGTTCTGATTAGCGGTAGAGTCACTGATATTTCTCCGGGTACTGAGGATTATTCTTTGAGGGCTCGTTTTCCAAATGGTGTGCCTGCTGTTGCTGATGCCAACATGAGTGATTGGATGCTGTTTGTGTATAAGCAGTTTCCGCGTCCAAATGCTGTCGGTGTTGAAGTGACAATCGATGTTATCGATGCGAACGGTAATTACCGAAATATTGGAACAACTACTAGTGATTCTAGCGGCTTCTTTAGTTTGGAGTGGCAACCAGACATTTCTGGCAAGTACACTGTTATCGCAACTTTCACTGGATCTAAATCTTACTATGCATCCTTTGATCAAACCGCGTTTGTTATCGATGAAGGACCAGAGGCTACTGCTGCGCCCACTGCTGCCCCTGTGCTGATGTCGGAGCTTTACTTTGTTCCAGCAATCGCAGGCCTATTCGTAGCCATAATAGTCGTTGGTCTATTGATCATTCTGTTCCTTAGAAAACGACCATAAAAGCCGCATAAAAAACAAAATTATCTTTCCCCTTTTTTAGTCCAATAAAAAAATCAAAGTAACAGAAAAGTTGGGGGTTGAGTGGGCTTTGGAAAAACTTAAGTTAGAGTTATCTTTAAAGAAGGCAACTAAAGTAGAGGCTAAAACGACAGAATTGAATGAAGTACCTTTGGTTTTGGAAACTGTTTGTTCAAGAAAAATCAAGCCCAGAGCAATTATACTTAAAGCTCATGATAAAGATTTTTCTAAACTAAAAGACTTTATAGAGAAGCTATTTTCCTGAAGTTGAAATTATCTATGTTACGACTGGTCCTGTTGCGTGTGTTCTTCGGGTTGTTAAATCTATGCCTTTTGAATTGCAGGATTCTTCTGTGCAACCGTGTTACACTGTTGAGTAGTGAAGGTTGCTTTGTTGACTTAGCTGTCTTTGCAAGGACAGCAGTTAAAAGAGTAGAAGAGAAAGTTTGGCGATGAATTGAGGCTGAGTGGGCTCTGGTTAAGATTTACGCAGTAGCTGTAGAGTTTGCAAATCTCTCTTTTCTCCTATTAAGGTGCCGGAGCCTTAGCAAACCTCTTCTTCTACACAGTAACTAAACAAGAAAAAAAATTTGGCACCGCAAAAAAAGTGCCTTAGATGTTGATGGCGAATGTTCCAACCATACCAGAACCCGAATAATCCAATTTCGTTTATAGTGCCTGAACCGTGTGCAATGTAGAATATGAGAGCCAACAGTAAATTATCCATTTTTTCAAAACTCAAATCTATACAATTCTATTCGATTTTGTTTTGTGACAAAAGTCACTGTGAAAATTAGGAGAAACACTTTTTTGCGATACGCTCAAAAAACGCAAGACGCTCCTCAGCTGTTACCTTCAAATCATCCAAGTAAGCCGATGTCAACTACGAATGATGAAACCGCGCGTGATGGCCAATAAGATTCACTGCCGCCAAATGAAGCATAGACTGTGTATTGTCCTTCAATGTCAGGTTTCCAGTTGAATGTAAAGAAACCATCAGAGTTACTTGTTGTCTTGCCGATTTCCCTAAAGTTGCCGTTTTCATCCATCACGCTCAAGGTTACCTCAACACCTGTTACGTCCATTGGACGTGGCTTTTGCATATAGACATATTCCATCCATGCGCTTTGGCTTGCATCAGAAACTGCTGGAACACCATTTGGAAAACGAGCAGCCTGCTCATTCTGCTTTGTGCCTGCTGAGATGTCAGTTACCGTGCCTCGGATCACCAGTGACTTACCCAATTCAACACCAATTTCCGGTGCTGAGACCGTCATGGCGCTAGGTCCCTTGCCGATGCTGTAGAATTGCATGTCATAACCGTTTAGATATGCTAAGTAGCCGTCTCCAATTGCAAGAGATGGAAGTAAGTTACCTCGTTGTCGTCCTGCGCCAGCTGTAATAAATGAGTCCAATACCCAGAGTTCTTCACCAGTCGATGCGTTGATGCATGCGTACGCTGTAGCCTTTGTATAGTGGGGATTGCGCAGTGTGTTCAAAAACGAACGTGTAGAGTTTTCCATCAGCAATGGCACCTATGTTGGTCGGGTAATTGCCAAATGGTGATTGTAAACCGCCATTTGTGCTGTTACCTGGACCGCCGTTTCCATATGACCATTTCAAACTACCGGTCGTAATGTCAAAGCATTGAACAACTCCAGTCATTCCAGAAACGTACAAATTGCCATATGAGCTGTAGGTGTACTGAGAGGCGTGGAAATAGTCCCAGCCGCTATCACTTATCTTTACTGGACCCCATAGTTTGTTTCCAGTATCAAGGCTGTATCCCCAAAGATTCAAGGTTTCTTTATCGCGGAAAACAATTACACGGTTGATTGGATCCACAGTTCCTAATTGTCTAGTAGCGTTACCTGCTGGTGCTGGATAGTTTTTTGTCCACAACACGTTACCCAAATTAAGTGGTTTAATGCTGATAGCTGTCATGTTAGCTCCAGCCCAGTTTCCTCTTGTTCCGAAGTTGCCTTGGCTGCAAAGTATCAAGTCATCGTAGAATACGTTTTCTATGCTCCATGAACCCGCTGGCAAATTAGGTATTGATACGTTCCATGAAAATGCCTTAGAAGCGTTTATCGCTCCACTGGTTTGTGTCATGCGTCCAAGAGCTACTGTTGTGTTCCATAAAGCCAGTCGTTTTCCAGTTGAATCAAGCTGGTACTTTAGTATTTCTCCGTTTGGACCATAAGCCATTGTTCCTGAAGGCACAGATGTTAAGTTGAAAAGTGCAGTTCCTGTCCATGCATCAGTTGCATTCATATTTGTGCCTTGACTGTACCATAGAAAACCGCCCATTGCACCGTGACCATTGCCGTCAGAATAGCTCAACACCTGACCAAAAGTCTGCTGAGGTATATCTTTCAACCATAGGGTCTCACCAGTCCTCAAATCAACACATATGTAGCCTCCGCCAGATGGGTTTCCGCCAAGGGGTAGTTGATAGTAAAGCATTCCGTACATTATTATCGGATTTTCAGTTATTACGTCATAGTTTTCTCCAGTGAAGAACATTTCTCCGTTTGGACCAACATAGGTTCCCCCTACAACACCACCCATACGTATTGGTTTTGTCCACATAATGTGTGCACTATTGGGAGCTATCCCGTCCTTGTAGTATCTTCCGTAGGGCTCGTTGCCAATGTACGCATTACCCAAATCGTTTGATGAAATTGTATACCAGTCAGTATTTTGTCCTTCGATGGGGCGTGTCCAATACTCTGCTGGAATCGGATAGCTGCCTATGGCTTCTGGTATAGGTGTTTCTTGTACAATAATTGTAGTCGTTGCGCTATTACCAAGGAAAGTATCGTTTACGTAAGTTCCAGTCCAAGTATAGTTCTGTGGGGGATAATCAAATTTGAGAGTGTATGTTCCGATTTGATCAGGTAAATATGTAGTGGATTGTATTCCTGTAGCGTCATAGATGATGTCCCAGTGTTTAGTTTCTGTGGCGTTGTTTGGTTTTGTTATTGTGAGTGTGTAGTCGTGACGTCTAACATCGTTCGTAATTGTTGCTCCAGGAAGTGGCAAGTCAACCCACATAAAGATTGAAACTCTTTGGTTGACACCGATAGTATGTGGTTCTGCAACTATGTAGGCGTAGGAAGTAATTTCCCATTGCGGGTTATGAGCTGCTACTAAGTTAACGTTTGATAGCATCATTATCGAAGTGCAAACAACAAGTATCAAAAGCAAAGAAATTGATTTGTTTACGAATTGATTTTTCATTTTCTTTCCTCATTTTTTGTGCGCTAGAATAGCGTTGAGCAAGAATTGGTCAAAATTAGCTAATAACAACTTTCCGAAGTCTATCCATAATCTTTCCTATATCTATCCAAACTTCTCTTTGAGAAGATGACTTAATTTAGAATAAAAACTTGAAAAATGAAATACCACAAGTCTTATCAAACAAATTCATAAGTATACTATACTATTACAAAGTACATAGGGCAAGGGTTTTGGGTGTCGATTGATCCTCGGGCTTTGAAAAATATGCTAAGTTGGGTTATAGGCGGATCCCAAGGGGGATACACTCGATTCTTAATACTGCAAACACTTCATGAATCGCCAAGTAACGCAAATCAATTAGCTACCCTACTAGAAAAAGACTACACTACAATCCGTCACCATCTTAGGGTACTTGAAGAAAACAAAATGGTTAATGCTGTAGGAAAGGATTGTGCAAAATCCTACGTTCTTGCCTCTTTTATTGAAGAAAACTACAAACTACTAGAAGATATGTCTGAGGCAGCTCAACTAAAAGCTAAAAAATTGAAAAATAGGTTTCTCGATAGAACCAAGACATTTTACTACCTTAACCTCATATCGAATAAAAATCGGGGACTATTTTGGACTTTTCGATTTCCAAGTCTCAGAAGTGCCTTATTACTGATCTAGTTAGTTTGAATTCGGTTTCTTTCGTAACCACAATACAGATATTCAAGAAACCTGAAAAATCAATTTTCCGTACTTAGAAAGAAAATATTTTCAGATTATCGAGAAGAAAAAAGGAGTTTTGCGGGTGAAATCTCCACTTTTGTTGGGTTCGGGCAAATCCATCCTATTCTACTTTTAAACCATTTACCTGTTTACGTTGAAGCGCTAACTGTTCAAAAAACAAAAGACGCTCGCTAAATAAGGATAATTCTTTAGCTGGATGCGGCACGTTTACTGGCTAAGCTTTCAAACAAGGCAAGGCGTTCTTTAGCAGTCGCCTCTAAATCATCCAAGTAAGCCGACGCCAAATCACTTGGAAGCGCACATACACGCTTTAGAAATATTCGTTCACTTTTCAACAATCAACCTCACCTCTCTTAGAATAATTTACTGAAAACAGCTTATCATTGTCCATTAGTCTTAAAAGGCAAAAGGAACCGGCAAACAACTGCACTAATACATTATTAGCCTAAAGACGATACTTTCTAAACCATGGGTTAAGAATAATATGATTCAAACAATCCTGCAGATCCTTTTACTGACTGTTAACATAATTAGTTTAGTTGCTTTTGGAATAGACAAATTTAACAGCATGAAAAGAGGCTACAGGATACCTGAATCAAGACTTTTACTGCTTGCCTTCTTTGGACCCTTTGGCGCTCTGGCTGGCATGCTATTTTTCAGGCATAAAACGCGCAAAATCAAGTTTCTGCTTGTCCCAATCTTTGCACTACTACAATTCTTCCTCTTGGTTTGGTACTTCATGCCAACGCTAAATATACCACATTTTTTTAATTAAGGAAACAGCAGAAACTTTGCACTGACATTTTTATTAATCATACCGAAGAGATACGCCTATGCGAGACATACTTCAAAGGCTTGGAAGCTGCAATGACTGTTCAAAATTCAAGGTATACTGTCGAGCTTTAAAGTTCGAACCCAAAGCCTCTCTCAAGTTTAATGCCTATGCATTTTTGAACCCAAGAAAGATAACTAACTTGTTTATTGCAGAAGCACCTCCACCAACCGAGCCAAGATACTTCTATAACACTGACATAAACTTTGATCAGCAAAAAAAGAGGAAATGAGGTTGAAATCTCCACTTTCGCCAGCGTTCAACTCCCATCCCGACTTAGTCATGAATGCCTGTAGCCGCAATCACAGCAAAGGTAGCGTTGAATTTTTGCAGAATTGATATACCTAAAGCCATCTCTGTAAAACTTAGCAGAGCCACACATTGGACACTTGACTGATGGATGTTTCTTTACGCTCAAGATTTTGTCTGATATTATTCTGCCGCAATGAGGGCAGTTTATGACTTTTTGCTCCAATTTTATTCCTCCATTTTTGTTTTTATTCACTAACTTAGAAAAAAGGGGTTGCGCGGGTGACATCTCCGCTCTCGACTGGGTTCAAATCCCAGCGACTGAGAAGTGGTGCTGAAAACAACCTGCAATCCACGTTTAACAAGTTTCTTATACACTGAAGACGCATATAGAAAATCAATTACAAGTAGCAAAAGAGAGCTAAAATTGCGCTTCTTATCATCAAGGTCAAGAATAACCAAAATAGTAGTTGTCATCATAATAGTTATTTTCGCTTCATCAGTCGTGGCGATAAGCTACTATGGCATAGCACAGCTTCTTTCTCAAAACGCTTCCCCAACGCCCACACCATCGCCTGAGCCAACAGTTTCACCCACGCCAGCCTCTTCAGTTCCTACGTCACCCACGCCAATAATAACGCCAACTCCCACAGATTCATCTAATCCAACGCCAACACCGAGCCCCTCTGATTTGACAACACAAGAAAAAATACGCTATTCCATAATGGACTTCATAAAGTCTAACCATCCCGAATCCGCGCAGTTCATAAAGAATTTAGTTTGGACGGGAGGAAGAGTAACGCCTCCAAACATTGTGGGAGCAGAAACATACATCTATTACAGCCAAGGCTGGAACGTTACAATTAATTATCCCGTAGTTCCAAACGCAATTTACAACATTGTGGCAGACTACTCAGCCCCATCCATTGGCATTCCCTATAGAATTATTTGGAAAGGTAACTGGCAAAATGAAGTAATAAATGAAATAAGCTATGTCTTCGCTCAATAAAAACAATAGAAAGAGGGGTTTTGCGGGTGGCATCTCCACTGAGTAGAGGGTTCAAATCCTCCCAGTCCACTTTAACATCTTTTTGATTGTGGTCAAACTGTTTTCAAAAAACTAACACCATAGTGTTTCTGTTGTATGTCTGGCTTTTTCCATTATTGAAAAAACGGTTTTTTGGGGTAACCCGATTTTTCTTTCAAGATAGTGGCTGTCTTGTTCGAGAAACTGTTTTATTAGCACTATTCCCGCATCAACCAAACGTAGTCTTGTTTCTGTGCTTACTCCTCGAAGACAACTCAAAGGATACAGCTTGTGTTTCTCAACAATATCCCTTAACCCAAATCCTTCAGGAGAGGCCCATCCTACCTGCAAAATTCCGCGGCAACGACCATAGTTTACGGCATGCTCTGAGTATTTAGTGTTGGTAACTAACATCGCCCGATCAATTTTGATGCCTGTTACACCACTTATGTAACCATCTGTCACGTCCTCCATAATAGCTCGGGCTATACGGCTCTCGTCAAGCCCCGTGAGAGCATGGTAATTATTGTGGTGTTTTGCTTCCACCAAATGAGTCAAGCCATCTTTGGTTGCTAAAGCATCCACTTCATGTTCTCCACACAACCCTCTCAGAATCATGTTAGACTTAACTTGAAAACCGCTGTGCGCTAAGATAACTCTTACAAAAACTTCGAATTCAGGTTTAGACTCCATTAGGCTTATACCTTGTTTGAGGTCAAAGAGGTGTTTGACTGCGGGTTTATGTTTACGCATCAGGGTGAAAATTATTTGAAGGATTTGTTGTGTTGTTATGTCCGGGTAGATGTTTTCTTCAACTTCATGCGCGATTTGGATAGCTACCTCGCGATTTGCACCCATCCTTTGACAGGTCAAAACTATTTTTTCTTTATCAAATAGCTGTTTTGAACCGTTTGCTTTAGTTACATAAATTGTCAAGCGGTGTTCATCCTGCTATTGGACAGATAGTCGAGTAACGCTTTAATTTCTTACTGTCTCGAATAATTTCTAAATTAGTAAAATTAATAGCATTTTTTGTTGTAATTTCTGGAAAGATAGAGAAAAGAGAAACCCAACATTGATGTTGTCTCCATAGTGACAGCTTTTATCAGGTCACTTATTGTTTTGATGTCTGGATTTTTATCACTTATAAATAACGCTATGTTTTAATTTTCATTAAACAACAAATACCAAGAAAGTTAAGAATGAAAATTGACCATAACTAATGAAAAGAAAAAAAACGATTTTAGGATTCTAGTTAAGTCGGAAAATTATTTTTTTCCGGTTTTTTCTTCATGCTTTTTCTTTTTTGCAGCGTTCTTTTTTGCTAATGAAGGCATAATATTCCTCTTGGTTAATTCTATTTATGTTATTATGTATGGAAGCACCTAAAAGCTTACCTATTAAAACCCCTTAACAACGAGATGCCGCTTTAGTTTAAGTTATATATAATAGGTAACATAGTCCTTGAAAACATAATTAACTGTTAATTTGAGGGAACATTTAGTTGGACGAAATCTTAGAAATGTTGGATAAGACCGCGAAGCGGGTACAGAAAGTTGCAGATGAAACAAAAGAAGCTACTATTAAACAAACAGCCCTTTACGAGGGACTTCTTGTTTCACCACTAGCGTCACAAGAGCAAAAGTTGAAGGCTTTCATTGGAAAAACACTCGATTTAGACCGTCTAGAAAGATTGAATTCTCAGCTAACACTGCTCTATACATTGCAGATTTTTGCGTTCAAAGTTAAAGTGATTGCGGTTTCAGTAGCCAAAATAAACGAGCAACTGGTTAAGTCTGGGGTTTTACAGAAAAGTGGAGAAGTAGAAGAAATAACAAAGAACATTGATGCCTTAAAAATTCTAATCGAAGCTCACTACGAGTCGATGAAGGAAATTAATGAAACACAGAACAAGAACTTGGGGTATATTCAATAAAAATAAATTAAATAAAAAGGGCAGCCTGGTGGTTTTTCCACCAATCAGGTTTTTTCTGCCTGCAGTGGTTTTTTTTGGCTTAGAAGAGCTTTTCCCAACTTGTGACTAAGTCGAGAACTTCTTGACCTTGCTTTCCGCCGTAGCTAACTTAGGCGTTCGCGAACATCTTTTTGGGCGATTGCTGCTTTCTGGAATTCTTGCATTTGTGCTGCTTTGTCTGTGAGGTATAGTAGTCCGTCTACTCCTGCGCGTGCCATGCGAACTGATACTGTTAAGAGTTCACTTGGGGTTGGTGTTTCTTTTGGGTCGTCGCCGGGTCCGATAACGTATAGTGCGATGTTTAGTTTTACGTCTTTGAAGAGTTTTTTGAAGTTGCGTGTAAGCATTTCGTTGTACCATGGTGTAGCGTAGTTTTTGTTGAACATCACGACAAGGAATTCGTCGGTTAGTGGTGCGAGGTCATCGAAGTTTACGCCGAAGCGTTCATAGTTTGTAACTGGGTCTGGAAGGACACCGATAACGAATTTTTTCTTTGCTCTGTTGCGTACGCGGTCGCTTACTTGTGCCATGTATTCTGTGACTTCTTTTCGTCTCCATTCATACCAGCTTAAGCCGCTTTTCTTCCATAGATCTTTGCAGCGTGGGCAAGTGCAGTGACCGTGTTCTGCGAAGTGAATGCTGTTTAGCCAGATTCCTTGGCTTTTGCGTGCTACGTCTTCGATGTAGTCTAATTGTTCTGCGCGATGTTCTGGTTGGGTTGCACAGAGGACTTCCCAGCGAACGTTAAAGTTGTCGTTGGTTCTCCATGCTGGACCTAAGTCGGATTGGCTGATCCAGTCTGGGTGTACGCGGGCTGTTACGTTGTCTCCGAAAATTGCGATGTTGCTGTGCATGTCTGCTTTTGGTGGCATTCGTCTGCCTACTTCGGGTTTTACTCGGAAAAGGTCATAGTCGAAGCCTGGAACTTTCTTTGCTTCAAACATGTATGTGCCGAATTTCATCTTGATTCTACCTTTTTAGACTCAAAACGTTCGGCGCGGTTATAAAGTTTTGCGTAATAATTCAAAAAATGGTTGAAAACAGTAAAATGCAGTTCGATGATTGCTTACGATACATAGTTACATTGTTTTTAGTGAATCAAGGGTATTTAGGATAGTTTTGTAATTGTGGAATCCTTTGCACAAATACAAGCAGATACTCTGAAAAGGGCAAAGTGAACGCCTTCTAAACTTTTGGTTTTTATCGGCGCAATCTTTTTAGGGCATGGCTGCTTTTGGCAACCTTGAGTAATTATCCAAACTTAGCTATTTTTAGGTCCTGCCTTGAACAAATCGCAGTCTCTGCAACTTTTATTGCGGGTACTTGGTTGCTGCTTATTCAAGCAACACTACAGATCACGAACCTGCATCGTGGGGATTGCCCGTTGATAATCGCCGTTACGTTTTTAGCTGCGTTCTGGATTGAACTTGAAAAATCCTCAAGAAAAGCACTTAGCTTTTTAACTCAAACAACATATCAGAGTGCAAATGGAGAGGGTTGACGTATGCCTATAAAATATTTTGAGGCCCCAGAAATCAAAAAGCAAGTAGATCAGTTAGCTGAAGAATGCGAGTTCTTCCATGTAGTGCCCCAGTTTGTTTTTTGCGTGCGAAGCAAAGGCTCAAAAGCCCGCCGAACCATAGCCCGAATACATGGATTAGGAAAGATCTGGCAGGGAGTTTTGAACCTTCCTCCATCATATACTATTGAAGTTATTTCAGAGATTTTCGATCAGAGGTCTCCGGAAGATAAAGAGAGAACTCTGATTCATGAACTTATGCACATTCCCGGTGGGTTCTCAGGCGGTTTCCGTCCACACAAAGGTTATGTTGAAAGAAAGGATGTAGAACTAGTTTACAGGAAATTGCAGAGCAATAGAATTGCGAGACGGCAAAAAACACTTTTTCCCTAATAACCTCGGAGTTATAGTGATTTTTCAAGTTCGAGCCCAGAATTTATGAAGGGAATTTTTAAGTAACGAAAGCTAAAAAAGACATGTGTAAGCAATAGTTGGCAAGGAAGAAAACTTTGCCAGAAAACGGGGTTAATTAATGAAACACGTTATGAAAAGTCTACAACATAACGGCATATTTGTGCCACTTTACGATTACAAAGGTTTCAGCGTAAAAATCCAAGGAAAAATGGTTAAACTAACCGAAAAAACTGAGCCGATGGCTGTGGCTTGGGAACGCAGAAACCTATCAACAACAATGACCCCACCAGACACTGTTTTTAAAAGGAACTTTATGAAAGAGTTTCTTGGTCGACTAAAACAAGAGAATCCAAAAGAATCTTTCTTGGATTCGTTCTCTTCAAAATATATTGCCAACTTAGATGATCCATCGGTAAACCAAGAAATTGATTTCACTCAAATCAAGAATTTTATTCTACAGGAAAAAGCTGCAAAAGAAGCGATAACAAAAGAAGTAAAAAAACAGCAAGCAGAAGAACGAAAAATCAAACGCTTAGAATTTAAAGAAAAATATGGCTATGCACAAGTTGACGGACAAAAGTTGGAGTTAGCCAACTGGACCTCCGAACCATCCTGCCTTTTCGCTGGACGAGGCGACCATCCCCAACGTGGAAAATGGAAAGACGGCCCAAAAGAAGAAGATATTATCCTCAACTTGCCGCCTGAAGCCCCAAAACCAGCAGGAAACTGGAAAGGAGTAGTTTGGGAACCAAACAAGATGTATGTAGCCAAGTGGGAAGATAAACTTACAGGCAAAATCAAATATGTCTGGTTCTCCGACACAGCATTCCTAAAACAGAACCGTGAAAAAGAAAAATTCCAAAAAGCCGAAACGCTGGGTAAACAAATCGGCGTAATCGAAAAACACATACTTAAAAACTTGGACGACAAAGAATTAAACAGACGCAAAGTCGCGACTGTGGCTTGGCTTATTTTGGTCCCTAACATGAGGGTTGGTGACGAAAAAGACCCAGATGAAGCTGACACTGTAGGCGCCATAACCTTGCGCAAAGAACACATCAAAATTATTGGTGATACCCTTCATTTTGACTTTTTAGGCAAAGATAGCGTTCGCTGGGTTAAAGAGTACAAGGCACCTCTTGAAGTAATAAAAAACATCGAATACTTTAGCAAAACAAGCAAAGAATACCTCTTTGAAGGCATCGACTCCAAACATGTTAGCCGTTTTCTTTCCGAAAAAATGCCAAAATTAACTGCAAAAGTCTTTCGTACGTGGCGTTGCACAAAAACCGTCAGGGAAGAGTTGGAGAAAAGCGGAGTAGTTAAGGGTGATCCGGATTACAAGAAACTTTTTGCTGCAAAAATGGCAAACTTCAAAGTCGCTGAAGTGGCAAACCATAAACGTAAGGTTCCACCGACTTTTGATCAGCGGGTAATTCAAAAAGAAGAGAAACTCAAAAACCTCGAAGCACAACTGAAAGCTAAGAAAGCCCAAGGTAAAAAGACAGAATCTCTTGAAAACCGAATAGAGAAAGCAAAGCTGGATATTCAATTAACAAAGCTGACAAAAGAATACAACCTTGGGACCTCACTGAAATCATACATTGACCCCACAGCCTATGTTAGATGGGCAAAGAAAGTCAAATTCGATATCGAAAAATTCTACCCGCAAACCTTACGCAATAAATTCAACTGGGCACTACAACAAAGCAAAGCGCAAGCGCCATCTGAGTGTATAACTGCATGAGTATAAAGGAAACAAAAGACGGCGTTTCCATCACAATTTTTGCAAAGCCCAACTCCCTAAAATTCAAAATAGAATTCGACGGCACCCAAATTGTTGTTTACTCTACTGAGGAACCAGTTAGAGGAAAGGTAAACAAGGAAATTATAAAAGAATTCACCAAGCTTTTGCATACCAAAGTTGAGCTTGCTTCAGGATTCACTTCTAAAGAAAAACAGCTATTCATAAAAGATATGGGAAAGCAGCAGATTGAACAGCTTCTAAATCAGAGCTGATGAGCTAATATATCGAAAAACGAAATACCCCTTATATGTAGATAAAACAAGTTAGTTATTTAATAACAAGAGAGAGGGCTTACCCCTCACCTTACCCCAAGTTACCTTTTCAGTTTTTAAATAAAACATTTTAGCTTTTTTGATGCCTATTTGTAAAGCCCTCCAATGGGATGTTGAATGGTTTCATTAGTCATTATTACTTTGTTGAAAAAACGGGTTTTAGCCTTGTTGTTTGAACCTTAGAATCGCTGCGATGCCACCGAAAGCATTCTTTAGCATTTGACCTTCCTCAGTTTCTCCAGAAATAACCTCAACATCAGAGTTTGCTAGTTCCGAGAGTTCAGCCAAATCATCTACGACATCTTTTTTATCCACAATTGTGAAAGACGGCGCTTTGCATGCTGCACACGGTTTGCCAATCAAGCCCTTCTCGAAGTCAGCTAAATCCTTGCCTTTAACAGTGTATTGTTCTTCGTAGCCACAAGCACTGCATTTAACAGTAATGCGAACCAAATCTATCTCCTCCGATAATAGGACAGTTCTCACTGCCCCATTCTGAAGCAAACGACGCACCTCAGATTCTCCATAAGTTATCAGGCCAGTGTCGTGACCGACTTCATAGAGGAATTTTTGCATAACTTCTTTTTCTTCAATATAGCGAACTTTACGCATTATTTCAGGCGCCTTATCCACTATTTCCTTAACACCTTGCTCCTCCACGTAAGCAGTGTCAATAACGTCGAGAATTTTGTTTTTCAGTTGATAGTTCAAGTAGTCGCCTTTCTCAAAATCGTATTTTGTCGGTCCTGGTCCCCCGAGAATAATTCCTTTTAAATTCTCAATCGGAAGAAAAGTATCGTTAGCATGAGCACCCACACGGGTGAAATATTCGTTAAGCTGCATGTCCCGAAGACGCTCATATCGCCTAGCCGATTGCCCACCAGCCTTAGTTTTTCCTGCAACACCAGAATGCATCTGCCTCACAATCTGCAAACGTTTTCCCTGCAACGTAGCAATAGTTGCATTGTTAGCGTCTACGAGTAAAATGCCATAAGCTTCTTTTTCCCGTAGCATATCTTGCAGATACTCTGTATGAAAACGTGAATCACAACGATAGAGGAAAATTTTGATTGGATCAGGTGGAACAATAACATAGGCTTCCATGCGTTCAGTTCCCGGCGCGTCGCCTTCACCAAGTAGGGCACCAGTAAAAATTACTATGCCTTTTTCGCCTGGATCTTTGAAGAGTTTGAGTTTCTGTTGTGCTTTGGTGATAGCGTCAAGGACGTTTTTTCGGGTTACGTTTGATTTGATGTTACTTGCCGTTCCATATTCGTTGCGAAGGAGGTTTAAGGCGTCGCTGATTTGTTTACCTGGTGGAACGTAAACAGTGATAAGTTCTGTGTGACTGCCCTGTTTGTTAGCTAGGGAATTGAGTGTTTTTCTTAGCCTAAATAGTTCAAGAGAGCTTTTTTTTGCTGTACTCAAATAACTTCACTAATTGCTGCGTAATCCGCATAACTTACTTTATAAGCAATCAAATAAAAGTTCCGACATAAAAAATAGAAGCTTAGGCTTTTGGTTTAGCTGGTGGAACTGCAGATGGCTCAGGAGTTGGTGCACCTATTGCATCTCTCAGAAATGCCTTGAAAGGTCCCAACTTTCCACCATAGTTGCCTGATGAAATTTTTATTACGCCTGGCACACCTATAGCTGCTATTACACCTTCTTTTATGCCTTTTTTAACTGCGTCCAAAGTTAAGCCATTTATGACAATTTCATAAACGCTCTCTACACCCTCTGGAACAACGCTGTCAGGCACAATTGTTCTTAAAGTTGGGCAGTAAGGATGGTTAGTTGAAGCCTTCAATTTGTATTTTAGTGAGCCAGCTTTGCTTCCTGCACGACAAACTCCACCTGGGAAAATCATAATTACGTCAGGAGCATTTGCGCGAATTGCTTCTGCTGCTGCTTCTGCAGCTTTAAGGCCTTCTTGTTGGGTTTTAGCAAAAATCATAAAGTTGCCTCCTGCAACTGCTTCCATTGCGCCAAAGCCGTCTTCCACGATGAAGCTTCCTTCCATAACTGGGATTTTCCAGCATTTTCTTCCGCCAACCACGGCTTTTTTCTGGAAGCCATCACCGAAGTATCGCAGGCTGCTGCCGACTGTTAAGACGCGTTTGCCTGTTAAACCGTTGAATGCGGCAGTTGTTGGACAAGTCATGGTGCATTGGCCGATACGTTCCATTAGTTGGTGTTTAAGTTCGAATCGGTCACGGTTGTAAATTTGAATGAGAACGCCCGGTCGTTTGTCGGGTGTTTGGTCTGCTGGAACTGCGCGTTCTATTGATGCTTCGGCAGAAGCGGCAATTACGCTTGTGGCAAACCCAGTGGTTAAGCATGCGGCGATTTGTGCCCACTTCTCGTTTTGGGCGGTGATTAAGACTCTTCCTGCCCACAGGGCAAACATTTCTGCGAAAGTATCTTGAACCTTAACTATGTTGCCTTGAGGTGATTTTACAAGGAACATTTTTTCGCTTTCATCGTAGCCTTCGATTTGAACGTGAGTATTTGATGACATTAATGGGACCTTGCCAATTCTTTTGGGAACTGTATAATTTAAGAGTTTTCATGGTTTTTTAGGTTTCAACTTGCAGATTTTTGGGTAATTTCAGGCGTTTATATGTTGGCTAAATATGTTTTAGCACTGTTGTGCACCTGTCAAAAATCAGGGTTTATGGCTAGGCTGCGGCTTTTTAATCAATGTTGATTTATCGGTTGTGGCTAAGTCGTAGACCAAAGAATTTTTTATAGCTTTTTTTGGGCAAGTTTCAGCGCATTGATAGCAGAAGACGCATTTGGAGAGATTTAGTTGAGGACGACGTTTTTTTCCGTCAATCTGAACCATCTCTATTGCTTTCGCCGGGCAATCCTTGCTGCATAAGCCGCAGCCGATACATAAATCAAAATCAAAGATTGGTTGACCGCGAAAATTATCCGACAACTCTAGTTTCATAAAAGCAAACTTGCCTGACGCGGGTGGTTTTGTGAATACTTGCTCCATTTCTTTTTTTGCCATTGCAGGTAGACGTAGTTTTTTCGCCAATTTGAACCACCAATAATTAAATCGAGTAACCATTAGGACCTTTTCGGGACAACCGCCCAATGCACATAATATCTACCGTATTCTTATATTGATTCCTTGAAAAACAATTTTCCTAAACCTAGCTCTCAATAGGTCTGTGCAATGTTTGGACATTAGGATCCAAAAATACAGCATCTTTGTCGAATCAACTTAATCTACGAAAACAGTTTTTTATCAATGAGATTGGTATAGCCTTTATGAACTTGTCGTGTAATATAGAAACTGAAGGTTAAGTAATGAAAAAACCAGTTGATTGGCAACAAATTCTGTTCGAATGCAAAACCAATATCCAAACCAGTATCAAACCCTGGCTAAAAACCCTCAAGGGACCCCAACCCAACTTGGGTGTAGGTGCAGGAGGAGACATGATGAAGCCCGTGGATTTGGCAGCTGAAAAAGCCATAGTCGACACCCTACTGCAACATGAGGTATCTTTTACGCTTATCAGTGAAGAATCTGGAATAGAAGAATATGGAGCCACCCCCAAAGAGTGCTACCTATGTGTTGACCCAATAGACGGCACCACCAACTTGACCCATGGTTTGTCATTCTATGCTTCGTCTCTCGCAGTTTCCAATTCACTTGAACTCGGCAACGTTTACGCCGGAATGGTTGTTGATCTCTTCCACGACGAAACTTACATTGCGCTTAAAGGCAAAGGCGCATACCGCAACGGCGAACGGATACATACATCAAAAATCCAGTCACTCAACGAAGCAGTCATAGGTTTGGATTTGAATGCTTACAAAGCTAAATTGAACATGGAAATCGCGGCCGTATTAATCGAAAACATCAGACATACGCGACACTTCGGCGCTAACGCCCTCGAAGTCTGTCTTGTCGCAGCCGGATTAACTGATGCTTTCATAGATTTGAGGAACAAAATCCGCACAACCGACGTCGCGGCAGGATTCCTAATAGTAAAAGAAGCAGGCGGAACCGTAACCGACCAAGAAAACAAGCCGGTAAATGTAAAGTTAGATCCAAAACAAACTTTGAGTTTCGTTGCTTCAGCCAATGAGGAGATTCACCAAAAAATTCTGAGCCTGATTAAACCCTAATGTTAAGGTTACTCTTACCAAACCCAGCCGCGATAGTGAAAACATCAAAATCCAAAAATCTCCTTATAGCAGACCCCCACCTGGGCTGGGAAATTCAGCTGCAGGAAAAAGGCATCCACGTTCCAAGTCAAACAACTAAAATCTTGAACAAACTAAGTTCAATCATCACGAAGTACAAACCGGACAAACTAGTTATTCTGGGGGATGTGAAGTATACGGTTGTTTCCCACGAGTTTGGCGAGTGGCAGGACATCCCAGACTTCTTCAACAAACTCTCGAAGCTTGTTAGCAGTATAGCAGTTGTTCGCGGCAACCATGATGCCAATCTGGAGACACTGTTGCCAGAGAACGTTGAGTTTTTACCCGCAACTGGAGCAGTTATTGGCGATGTAGGCGTTTTTCATGGACATAAATGGCCTTCTCCGGCACTTTTAGGCTGCAAAACTTTGGTTATGGGTCATCTTCATCCGGTAGTGGTTTTTCGTGACCCGACGGGCTGCAAAATCATTAGTCAGGTTTGGATGAAGGCAAAATGCGACGGCGAAGCCTTTGCGAAGGTTCTTTTGCAAAAGAGTAGAGTTAAAATTGTGGGTTCAGTGGCTGAAACATTACAGAAACACTACAACATTAAGGCGAAGGCAGAGGAGATTTTCATAATGCCTAGCTTTAACGATTTTCTTGGCGGTAGACCTATAAACGAAACTCGTCCCCGAAAAGAAATCGGCAGTGAAGCTTTGATTGGACCTGTTTTGCGTTCGGAAGCGGTTGATGTGGATAATTCGGAGCTATATCTTTTAGACGGTACATTTCTTGGAACATTAAACCAACTTCGTCAACTTTGATTTGGCAAGTTCTGTTACGCTAACTCTTATATTTGCCACATGTTATATGCATGATATAGTTTAGGGGAGTAAAAAAATGAAATTAGTAACCGTCTTGCTACCAGAAGCATACTTGGAAGGTTTAGATGAATTAGTCCGAGCTAATATGTATCCGAGCAGAAGCAGCGTCATCAGGTCTTCTGTACGTGATTTGCTTAAAAAAGAGCTTTGGGAAAACAAACGCAGATAAAACGTTTAATAAAGCATTTTTATTGACTCACAAAGTGACCGTGCAGTAGCTGCGGGATCGTTCGAGTTTGTTATTTCTCTCCCAACAATCAGATAACTTGCCCCTGCTTTAACCGCAGTTTCCACAGCTCCACCTTGAGCACCCACACCAGGCGAGTAAATATCGACTTCATCTTGCAGAATTTGTTTTACTTCCCTAATTTTCTGGGGAACAGTAGCGCCAACTACTACTCCATCAGCGCCCCACATCAAAGCTTTTCTGGCAAAGGAAATATACTGAAGAGTTTTTTCGCCTGTTTGTGCGTCAATTACGGTTTGCCCGTAACCTTCACTTGCTCCTTTGTGACTCATGTAGGTGAGGAGAATTACGCCGCGGTTAAGCTTTCTTGAAACTTCAAAGAGCGGTTTTAACCCTTCTTCCCAACCTACAAACGGATTAGCTATTATAGCATCAAAACCAGCCGCAAAGTAATATTCAGCTATTATTTGGTTAGTGTTACCGATATCGTTTACTTTAGCATCCATTATTGCTAACATACCTTGACTGTGAATTTGCTCAACAAGTTGTTGCACGCCATCAAAAGTGCCAAGTGGGAGAGTTAAATGATGATTTATCTTAGCTGCACAAACATAAGGATTAACAGTTTTGAGAACTTTTTGTGCCTTGGCCAAAATTTTCTCTCGGTTCGAGAGGGCCTCGAATGGAAAATCTAACGCCAAGACAAGGCGAGAATTTTTACTTTTTGCTGTCTCCAGCATTTTCATTTTAAACGACATCGGAATCCTCTTACTGTATTTGTTTAGTGCTTGACTATTTCATTTTTTCCTTTAAAAACCGTTTAATCGTTCAAGTTGCATGCGAAGCTTAAAATTTCCCTGCCTCTAATTGGCGTATAACAACAATATCAAACCAACTTTGTAACCAGAGGGAAAAAGAATGAAACTTACAGTTGCCGAAAAAGTAATCGAACATCATTTAGCTCAGGGAAAAATGGTTGCCGGTGAAGAGATTGCCCTAAAAATAGACCATACGTTAACTCAGGATTCAACTGGCACATTGGCATACCTCGAGTTTGAAGCAATGGGAGTGCCCAAAGTCAAGACAGAGTTAAGCCTGAGCTTTGTTGACCATAACATGCTACAAAACGATTTCCGCAATGCCGACGATCATCGATACCTACAAGGAGTTGCAGCAAAATACGGCATCGTCTTTTCTCGTCCGGGTAACGGAATTTGTCATCAGCTTTATTTAGAGCGCTTTGCCAAACCTGGCGCTACTCTTCTTGGAAGTGATAGCCACACTCCAACTGCAGGTGGCATGGGAATGATTGCGATTGGCGCTGGAGGCTTAGATGTTGCCGCTGCGATGGCTGGAGAACCCTTTTACCTTGAAATGCCTAGCATACTTGGGATAAAATTAACCGGAAAACTCAAGCCGTTTGTATCTGCCAAAGACGTCATACTGCAAATCCTAAAACAATTAACCGTGAAAGGCGGAGTAAATAAAATCTTGGAATACTATGGTCCAGGAGTTAAAACCCTTAGTGTTCCGGAACGAGGAACTATAACTAACATGGGCACCGAAACGGGGGCCACAACATCTATTTTCCCATCTGACGAAACAACGAGTGCTTTTCTGTTTGCGCAAGGAAGAGAAGAACAGTGGTCAGAGTTCAAAGCTGACGATGACGCAAAATACTCTGAAACTCTTGAGATTGACCTTACCAAAGTTGAGCCGTTAATTGCATTGCCCCATAGCCCGGACAACGTTAAAGCTGTAGGTGAACTCGAAGGCACCCCAGTTGACCAAGTCTGTGTCGGGAGCTGCACTAACTCTTCACTTCGTGACTTAAAAATTGTCTCAGCACTCTTGAAGGGCAAGAAAGTTAATGAAAACACAAGTCTCACCGTCTCTGCCGGTTCTAGACAAACCATGCAAAACTTAGCTACCTCAGGTGAGCTTGAGCCCCTAATTGAGTCAGGTGCCAGAATCTTGGAAAACGCTTGTGGACCATGTATTGGAATCGGGCAAGCTCCAACAAGTGAGGGGGTGTCACTTAGAACGTTCAACCGCAATTTTAAAGGGCGCTCAGGAACTCAAGATGCAAAAATCTACTTGGTAAGCCCGGAAACAGCGATTGCAGCAGCATTGACTGGTAAAATAACTGATCCACGAAAACTAGGTAAATACCCTGAGATAGTGATGTCTGAAAAGTTTGTTTTGAGCGACGCCATGTTCATTTATCCAAACAAGAAAATATCCGCCAAAGTTGTAATGGGCCCTAACATTAAACCCTTACCCATATTCAAGCCAATGCCCAACAAATTAACAGGTGTAGTCTTGCTTAAACTCGGCGATAACATTTCAACCGACGATATTTTGCCAGGCGGCTCTGAAATCATGTCTCTTAGAAGCAACATTCCAGAAATAAGTAAGTATATCTTTGTTCACATCGATAAAACATTCGCTTTTCGTGCACTTGAAAAGGGCGGCGGATTCATTGTGGGCGGTGAAAACTATGGTCAAGGCTCTTCGCGTGAACATGCTGCTTTGGCGCCAAAACATCTGGGCATAAAAGCAATAATCGCCAAGTCCTTCGCTAGAATACATATGGCTAATCTGGTTAACTTTGGAATACTTCCCTTAACCTTCGTGAACAAACAAGATTATTCGGATATTACTCAGGGTGATTTATTGGATTTGGACATTAAAGAGTTAAGCGAGCGCCTTTTCATAAAGAACATTACCAAAGGCAAAACAATTGAGGTTACTTTAGTCCTTAGTGAGTTAGAGAAAAGTATGGTTAAAGTTGGCGGTAAACTGGCGGCTATTAAAGTGAAACAAAAATAATAATTAGACTTTTAAAAAAGCAGCCCCACATCTTTTTCTCAAGCCTTCAAAATTTTCCTATTTTTATTTTTAAGCTTAAGAAAGTTCGGTATAGTGAAAAGAGATCTTAAAAAAGGTCTAAACCAAAAAAATAGAAAAGGAAACTATTGGACAGCCCAAACTGATGAGCTGACTAGGGTCCAGGTGATGGTTTCTCTCATTTCTGGATTGTTATAGTCGGTTGCCCAAATTAGGGTTTCAAGCATACCAGTTTGTTTGTCGAAATAGAGTAGTGTAGTGTCGTATCGTAGTGTACTGTGTGTAGGATCAGTAGCAAGATAAGATTCTGCGCCCACGGCCATAAAGTTTCTTTCTCTTGAGCTGTCTGCATATGGTACAATACTAGATGCATTAACTGTTATACCGTCAAAGCCATTTGGGCGCAGTAGGTCACCTACGTTGAGATTGGAAGCATAAATAGCCCAGAATCCATTCTCGTTTGTTTTATTTCCGGTTGATAAATCAATTGTCTGTGAGCCTGTTATTGATGAAGCGTTTTTGAATGCCCATAACGTGTCTAAATTAACTAAAGTACCTTGAACGTTTGCTACTGTAATCTGATAATAATCAGTATTATTATACACCGAGAAACCCGGAGTTTCTACAGCAGCTAGACTTGTTAAATTTGATATACCTAACAGGTGATAAGTAAATGTGTCACCTGCTTGGACACCTACAACCACTGTCTTGGCTGAAGGATTCTGTGTAGCATAGATTACTGCAGCAGACGCCACTGCAAGCACAACCAAGAGAATAATCGCTATGTATGCTTTCTTATGGGAACCTTTCTTTTTAAATGCCATAGCTTCTACATTGCCATAGACAAGTATTTAGTTGTTTTCCCAAAAGCACCCTAAAATAGGGATTTTTCGTCAAAGTGGAAATTAGAATTAATAGGTAAAAAGCAGAAATCTCATGGAACTTTAGGAAAATTTTATTCTGCTTTGACTCTCATTTTTTGAGTCAAGAGATTCTGCAGAAGCTTTGACATTTTCATCTTGCTTCTTGTTCAAGCTAATTATAAGTTTATGGTTTTTCTTGACAAGAATCACATCACTCTCTTGAACGTTTTCAACAACAACTTCCCCATTGTATTTCATTCGACTCAAATAGCCCAATTGACTCAATGCCTTCATTAAATGTTCACGCGAGATTCTCAAAATTTCGCTTGAAGTTTCTGGTCCTCGATTAAAGCAAAAAGTCAGAATCTTCTTTTCAGAATTATAGTTTGCCTTGGTTCCTTTGCCTATCTTCTCTACTTTTCCCCATTCAAGTTTTTCAGTGGGTTCTCTCAAGTCTAAGCCTTCTATTTCTCTCTCTTAAAAGAGCCGTGTCCGCCCGAGTTAGTTATGATGTCAACTACGTTTTCGCTTACTTTATCGAGTACTTCTTCGGCACGTTTCCAATTATCGGCTGATACTTCAACGCTGTATTTTGGGGCAGCGATGACAGAGAATTCAATTTTAGCATCTTTAGCTTCTTGTGCTTTTTTAGCTTCGCTGAATGCGTCTTGGATGCAACGAACTCCGTTTGGCTTCATGCATCTAACCTCAATGACTCCTCTGACTTTTACGGTTTTGATTTTTATGCGTTCTTCGGCAACTTGGGCGATGACCTTGGCGAGATCTTCTGGAATTTCAAGTTTAGTTAAGACATCTATGCCCTCTTTAACGACTTTTTCAAAGCCATCGTATAAACCGTATTTTTCTTCAAGAATTACCCCTGCCATCTGGTAAACTTCATGGATCGGTAAAGCAGTTTTTTCTGCCACTGCATGTAAAAGGGCGTCGCCTTTGCGGTCTTTTTTCCAAGATTTAACTTTTTCTATTCGTTCCCGTTTTGTAACACGTCTAAGTGAGAGGTCAATGTGGCCTTTTTCAATGTCTATTCGGAGAACTTTGAGGACCATTTTCTGGTTTTCACGAACAAAGTCTCGGATATTTCTTATGCGAGCACTGGAGATTTCGGAAATATGAAGAAACCCTCGTCTACTATACTCGTCAAGGTTAGCATATGCTCCATAATCCATCACACTTTCTATTGAGGCGATAACGAGATCGCCCGATTCAGGCCATTCAGGTTTATGTTCAGACATTAGTTTACATCCTATTCAAGGAAGACCTTTCTTATTTAAAAACTCCTGCAATAAAACTTTTCACGTCTAAGATAAGGTTTTCTACGTCAAAGGATTCCCCTTCGCCAACTTTAGTGTTTTTGGTTGAGTGGTACAGGCGTGGGATTCAAGCCAATCCAAGCCATGCAATTATATTCTGCAAAAAATTCTTTTGTTAGTGTGTTGATTCATCAAGTTTCTTTAAGGCTATTTTGTTTTCTTCAAATGTGCCGAAAGTTTTAGGAAACAGATATTTTCGAATTGTGATATTCTCTTCTCAATTGTGCACGTTGGAATAATCAAAGTACTTCCTAAATAACAGTTTATTATCTATAGATTGTTAATGCATGTGTGTAGTCAAAGAGAGGGTAACCGTATTGTGGTGTCAAACGTCAAATCGAAACTGCGTTTTCTTTTGTGGCAAAAGAGAAAGGACAGTTGAAGATGATCTGTTTTCAGCCGAATTTTGTCCGCTGATTTTAGTTTGCCAAAATAAGACGGGTGTTTGGAATGAATTCAGTAGCAAAACCTAAGCTTTCGAAAACAGTTTTTTGGGTGTCTGTTATTGGACTTGTTGCTTTTGTTCTTTATTTCTACTACTTTGTCGGAATATCTGCTTTTGCCTCATCTTTGACGAAGCTAAATTTATGGTACTATTCAGCGGCTTTCGCTTTGGTTGTTGTCAGTGTTTTCTTTCATGCTCTCGTTTGGCGGGGTCTCTTAGGCAATTTGTCTTGCCTGATTCGTATCAAAACATCTTTTTTGTTTACTTGGATTGGGATATTTGTAGACAATATTGTTCCTGGCGGATTAACTGGAGATTTGTTTAAGGCTTATTGGTTGTCCAAAACAGTGGGGCAAGATACAGGTAAGGTCGTTGCTTCTGTTATTGCCCATAATATCTTAATAATTATGCTAATTTTGGCAAATACTATTGTTGGTTTATTATTATGGGTTTTGGGCTATGGACTGATTGACTCAGCAGTCTTTGGAATAGTAATTGGGGTTTCTTCAATACTTATTTTCACTTTAGTATTGATATTCTATTTGAGCAGCAATAGACGTGCAACAGGCAAGTTGTTGGATTGGATCATTCGGGTAATATGTTTTTTACGCAGGAACAAATGGAACTCTGCTGCTTTTAGAAGTAAAATGGAAAAAAATCTAGGTGATTTTCACATGGGAATTGTTACCCTTAAAGCAAATCCACGCGGCTTAATGTGGCCTGTAACTTTTACGTTCTTGGCATGGGCTACAGATTTAATAGTTTTTATTTTGTGTTTCATGGCGTTAGGCTATAATTTGCCAGCTTACCAAGCTTTAATTGCTTACGCCTTTATTGCAACTTTGCTTGAAGGGGTATCCTTCATAGGGTTTAATGAAATAATAAGAAGTTCTCTTTTCATCTCGTTGGGAATCCCATTAGCCGTAGGCGTAACTTCAATTCTTTTGCATAGGTTTGCAACTTTCTGGTTTAGACTTGTAGTTTCCTATATCGTTTTTCATCGGAAAGTACTGGCGCCTTACGCTTTGAGGCGTTCGTCGCCCGCAACTGAAAGTCTATAATTATTCTTTGTTAAATAATCCAAACAGGCTTGAATATGTCACAGAGTTTCAAGAGATCAAAATCTTTAGAAAACGCAAACTTTAGCAAAAACCATCACCCGGGTGGACCCCCATACGTTTTGTTTATATTGGTGCAGGGGGTGGGATTCGAACCCACGAACGCCTACGCGATAGGGTCCTAAGCCCTACTCCGTTGACCTGGCTTGGAGACCCCTGCACACATTTTGCGCAGTGTGAAATAGGTTAGGTTGCTTTAATATTTATTTGCCATTGTTTTTTCTCTTTTACGTGGTTGTGGTAAATTGCTATAGCACCTCTTTTTGAGTCTGGAATTTGCTGGTTTTTGGGTTTTGGTTGGTTTTTGTTTTCTGTCTGGTTGTGGTTTGTGGGTTTTTGCTTCACAAACTGTTGGTTTTTTGGGTTGTGGTTGTGGGGTATGTTAGAGAATTTGACTTGTGAGGAAGCAATTTTGATTCAAGATTGCTTTTTGTTGAGTTCTTTGTTGCTACAATGTGCACTTTAACCGTAAGCTCTTTATTTGGTATCGCATGTTGTTTGAGAGAAGAACAAGAATTTGCCTTCGTAGCCTAGTCCGGTGGGGCGTTACCTTGGTAAGGTAATGGTCGCGGGTCCAAATCCCGCCGAAGGCTCCAACTTTCAATAATTTAGCGCCGATTTAATTCTTTGAGTAAAGCTTTAGCATTAGACGGCAAGGCTGGTTTGTTTCTTCGGCTTATAATAAAAAAGAGAGTGCCAATCAAAATTAGCGCAACCCCGAAGAATAGCACGCTTTCTATTGGAAGAAGCCCTAATTTAAGCGTTAACGTGAAGAAAATCATTGCGACTCCTATGACAACCATTGTCAAGTTACTTCTGGATGCTGTTGATTGTAAAGTAAACTCCTTCTTTCCAGATTCCGTTGCCAGATAATAGCCCTGTTTTTCTTCTATCATACCTGCATTCATCAAGTAGTTCCAATCGTAGTGGAAATGACCGTCAGACTTGTAGCCCAAAGCGGAGCACAGACTCGATTTTACGCCTGGGTCAGCCTTTATCCTGCTGTTGGATGCAGAATAGATTAGATACAGCAGTTTGGTTCTGGGCGACTGAATATCAGCGCTTATTCCACGTGACTTTGCCACTTTAATCCACTGCTCCTGCTAAGCAACAGCCGTAAAGATAAACACAGTCCTACAGCTAATTTTTGTTTCCATGTTTTCACTATTATTTGCTAATTTGCTTAAGACTCTAACCCTTAGAGGGGCAACTCTAAATGTTAGGGCTATATCGCGCACGCGACTTGTATTGTTGATAGGAAATAAAAATCTAGGAGAAAAAATAAATGGGAACAAACTTTCAATACAGCAAAACTTTAGCAATGGAAGGTTCAATACTAACCATACTCGGCTCAGTTCCATACGTGGGTTGGGTACTTGGCATTATAGGCGTTATCCTTTTACTCAGAGGCATGAAAGAATTTGCAAACTACTATCAAGACAACGAAATCTACCAGAACTCACTAACAGGCATCAAATATTACGTAGTTGCTTTAATCGCGTTAGCAATTGCCGGCGCAGGTTTCGTAGTTGGCTTCGTAGTCAATAATTTTCCAACAACATTAACATTCGGCATCGGCAATGCTATCGGACTAGCAGTTGGCATAGCATTTCTGATTGTCACTTTCGTATTCTACGTTCTTGCAGCCTCGCATTTAAGAAAAACCTTCAGTACATTGGCGCAGAAGACTGGAGAACACTCATTTGAAACTGCGGGTACGCTACTTTGGGTGGGCTCTATACTGACCATAATTGGAGTCGGTGTAATACTGATCTTTGTCGCTTGGATATTCGGAATAATTGGCTTCTTCACAATGAAAGCGCCCCAGCAACAGCAACCATATGAATCTCAGCCTTATGGATACAATCCGCCATCTACACAGTCTACCCCTGGGTCTTCACAAGCACAAAGTTACTGCTCCAACTGCGGCGCACCCCTGAAACCTCAAAACACTTACTGCTCCAGCTGCGGTAAAAAAGTGGACACCTAAAAATCCCTCTTTCATTTTTTTACTCCGTAATATTTTTCAAAATCCATACATATGCATATGCGCATAATATTGTCATGACAAAAGTAATCTCTCTCTTAGAAAGCATGCAAAACTTTGAAGGGTATGAAGAAATCTTGAGAATCTTTTTCAGATGTTGTTTTGCGAATTGCCGGCGAGAAGCATAAAAAGTCAATTCTGGAGTTCGCCGGAACTTGGAAAGGCGACGACATAGATGAGGTTTTTTCAATCGTACTGAAGGATAGAGAACAAGCAAAATCACGCGAGATTGAATTTTAATTTACAATCATTGACACAAGTACTTTGGCCTCATTTTTGAATGGTACTATAGACGCGGTTAATAAAATTGAGGAGCTAACAAATCAGGGAGACACGATAGCCATCACAACAACAACTGTTTATGAGTTGCTTAAAGGCGCTCAACTTTCATCCCGAAAAAAGGAGAATCTATTGGAAGGTATCGAAGCAATTTTCAAATGTTCAAATTTTGAATTTAAATGAATGACGCCCGTTTGGAAGCGGCAAAAATTTACTGCATTTTAAAAGAAGAAGGCAATTACTTAGTGAATTTAATATTTTGATAGCCGCCATCGCAAAAACAAATGGTGAAACTATACTCACGCGCGACCAACATTTCAAGTCCGTGCCTGGATTAATTTTAACCAAGTGGTAATTACCTTGTTTAAGCAGCATTTGGCCATTATTAGTTATTAACATTGTTTTTTGAATGTAAATTATATAAAAAAAGTCAGCCCAGCAAATCGTATTTCATCCGCTGTAATGGTAGAAGGAATGGTTTTGGAAAAGATTCTTATGCCATATTAAATAGTTAATTTTTTAATTGAGGGAAACCGTGGTGAACTTCTCGTTTGCCAAAGACAAGGTAATAATTGTAGCGGTTTTGCTCCTTGTTGCCTTCATAGTCAGGGTTATCCTGTTTCCTCTACAAGGCTACCATAATGACATGGCAACATTCAGCTACTGGTTCAACACCGCTGCAGAACACGGCATACGACCGTTCTACACTGTGGTTTTGAGGGATGTCGGATGGATCGATTACCCACCGTTCAACGTGTACATTTTCTGGGTATTCGGCTCATTAGCCAAGGCGGTTTCAGCCTGGGGCATCAGCACTGTTAGCATAGTAAAGTTGGTACCAAACCTATTTGATTTAGGAACCGCCACCCTAATCTACATCTTTGTCCGCAAACAGTTAAACTTCAAACAAAGCCTCCTCGCAACGGGGCTCTACGCTTTTAATCCAGCGATAATCTTTAACGCGGCAATATGGGGACAATTCGACGCAATCTACACATTCTTCCTTGTCCTCTCGCTGATTCTGGCGCTTAAAAGTAAACCTAAACTCTCCGCAGCCGTTTTCGCCATTGCCATTTTAACCAAGCCTCAGGGGATAGCGTTGCTGCCTCTAGTTTCCTTCTTAATATATGAGAAAACTGAACTCAAGCCTGTAAACGATACATCCCAGTATCTCATGCAAAATAGCCATAACACAAAATTGCGCCGCCTTAAAGGCATCATAATAAAAGAGTTGCCAAAAGTAAAAAATCTCTTAATTTCAGTGGCTGTGTTTGCGGTAACAACTTTAGCGATTATTTTGCCCTTCGAATGGAGCAATCCAGTAACTTTTCTAAGCACTATCTACTTTGGAGCATACAGCAATTACCAGTATACTTCGATTAACGCTTTCAACTTGTGGGGTCTATTTGGTTTATGGATGCCTGACGGTAACCTTTCCATTTTAGGTTGGGCAATGTTTGGAGCTTTAGCAGCGTTCACGTTGTATGTTTTGCATAAGCGTTTTCACGTTTCGGGTGAGTTTCTCGCTCTTTTTTCGGCTTTCATGCTTTTCTTCGCCTTCTTCATGCTGCCAACTCGCATTCACGAAAGGTACCTGTTCCCAGCCATAAGCATATTAGTGCTAATGTTCCCGCTAATCAAAAAAGCCAGAATGTTCTACGTTGTTTTAACCGGCACGTTACTTGTTAATGAAGTCTACGCGCTCCACTACCTTAATCGCGGTACGTTTATTCCAAGAGGGGATTTAGTGGTTATAGCGGTAAGCGTTATTAATTTAATAATGTTCCTTTATGGTTCAGTCTTAATGTGGGATGAACTTAAAGGCAGACAATGGCTCAAAACACAGAACGCCACATTAAATCAAACTCAAGATTCAGGTGAGCCCAAATAAACTTTGGATTAAGAACAACCAAAAAAGATATCGTAACAATCGTTTTGCTATCAACAATCTTTTTTGCTATAGTTTCTTGGAATGTTGGTACATTTAATGCACCAATCACGAATTGGGAAAGTACTCAACAAACAAGTTTCTACGTGAACTTGGGTTCAAATCAATATGTTCAAAACGTTTATTTCTGGGTTAAAAGCGGCAACGCTACAGCCTCGGTTTATTCTGGGGTTCCCGGAAACTGGACCTACCAAGCCCAATTCGCAAATGGATTGCAACCTAGAGGCACAGACTATTCAGTCTACCAGAGTTTAGGCTTAGGTGTGAATACTCAGTTCTTAGAGTTCAAGATTACAGCAGTAAACTATGATTCTCAACCTATGTTTTCCAATTGGGGCGTAACTAACCCTTCAGACCAGCCTACCTCACCCTTTATTCAAGTATCAGAAATAGGAGTAGAAAGCCAAACTAATCAACAAATTCCAATCGTTGAAATTACTGGCTTAAACTCCACCGATTCAACTTTGGGTAAGTCTTGTTGATGAGCAGAGCAAACTTCAGATTCCACCCACTTACATGTCCAAAATGTACTTTGACGAAGTCTACTTTGCACGGTCAGCTGAGAAAACTATGTAAACCACATGATACCTAACGAACGAACCCACCCGCCACTGGGAAAACTAATTCAAGCCACAGGAGTAGCTGTCTTTGGTGAAACGCCGTTTGGTTGGCGAATAATGGGTGTAGTGTTCGCTACGTTGATGATTCCTTTGATGTATCTTCTGGGGAAGAAGTTGTTTGGCACGTGGATAGGTGGTTTTTCAGCAGCTTTCCTTTTGACGTTTGACTTTATGCATTTCACTATGGCGAGAATAGGCACCGTGGATACCTATGTAGTGTTCTTCTCGCTGCTATCACAGTTATTCTTCCTTGTTTACTTCATGAATGTAGTTAAGAACGGATGGAAAACCTCTGTTCTGCCGCTTTTCTTTGCGGTACTCTTCTTTGCATTAGGATTCTCAACAAAGTGGTTTACAATCTTTGGAACTCTAGGGATGTTTGCACTGCTTTTAATGGTGAGATTCAAGGATTTGGCCAAGCTTAAGAGCAGTTTAGCCGACAAGTATTTGGCCTTCTTTAACTATCCGGCGGTATTATTTTTGGGCTTCATAGGCATCGCGGTTTTAGTCTACTTTGCAACTTATATTCCTGAAATGCTTGCGGGTGACTCTTTTCCGACCATTATAAAGTTACAGTTTGCCATGTCCAATTTCCATTCAGGTAATGTTGTAGATACTTCGTCAGCTCCTTGGTGGTCTTGGCCATTCATGTTTAGGCTAGATGGAGTAAATGTTCCACGATGGTTTGACATATCGTACCTACCTAACAACATAGTTTCGACAATCACCGTATTCGGTAACCCTGTGGTTTGGTGGATTGGCTTTGCCTTGATGCTTGTACTTATAGAGAGAGCAATTCATGGACGGCAATTGATAGAAAACTTGTACAGTCGAATATCAAAGTCATCTTTGCTTACACGCATCAGTATACGCGGACAAGGTTGGGATTTACCTGCAATATACATTGTTGTGGTGTTCTTCTTCTCGTGGCTTCCCTACGTTTTCATAGGCAGAGCAACCTACATCTACCATTTCTACCTAAGTGTACCTCTACTTTGCTTGGCAACAACCTACTTCATCAATAAGTACTGGAATACTCGCAAAGGAAAGATCACTGCGATAGCCATATTTGCCGGTGCAGTAGCAATGTTTGTGCTATTCTACCCTGTGATTTCTGGAGCCCCTGCTACAACAGAATCAATTAAAAACCTAAAATGGTTCCCACAGCTGGGGCTTTTTAGGATGATAAAACCAAACTCAAACGGTGCTGTGCAGATTTCAGTGGTGCTCCCTGCCTACAATGAAGTCAATTACCTTCAACCAGCAGTTGAAAAAACCATCCAAACCCTGAACTTGTTTGAACACTCTTTTGAAGTTATAATTGCTGAAGACGGCAGCACCGATGGCACCGCTGAAAGAGCAGAGGAACTTGCGCAGCAAAACCCGAAAGTGAAACACGTTCACCGTGAAAAAAGGTTAGGCAGAGGAACTGCACTTAACAATGCGTTTAAGCAAAGCAACGGCGAAGTGTTGGTTTATATGGATCTGGATTTAGCTACAGACCTAAAATATCTCAAGCCTCTGGTTGAAGCCATAACCGTGGAAGGATACGATTTCTCAACTGGGTCAAGGATGCTTCGTGAAAGCAAAGCTAAACGTACCGCAAGCAGGAGCATAAGTTCTAAAACCTACAATTTTCTAGTCAGGCACATACTTGGATCTAAACTTCACGACCATCAATGCGGCTTTAAAGCCTTCAGAAAAGAGGCACTAATGCAAATAATAGACAAGGTCGAGTCGACTCATTGGTTTTGGGATACAGAAATAATGGTAAGAGCCCAAAGATTAGGTTATAAAGTGAAAGAAATCGCAGTGGAATGGAAAAGCGGCGAGAACACCAAAGTAAACCTCTTTAAGGATTCATGGAACATGTTCCGCCAAATAATGAGGCTCTGGTGGAATATGAAAATAAAGGAAAAATAAATTATTTTCTAGCCAAAATAACAAACGCCCTAGCAAGCAACGCTAGACCAAAGATAAGTATTATTCCAGCCCAAAAGACAAACCATTCGCTAGAAATCTTCATGTTTACTAGATATGCGATTATCAGGTAGCTTGCACCAAACCAAAAAACAATGTTTTCAATAGTTTCAGCTATTCGTGTAACGGACGAATACAAAAATACCCTTAGCGCCAAAATAATGATTTCCAAGATCCCCACACCTAAACTGAATTGGAAAGCAGCAACATAGAGGTTCCCGAAATTAGCCGGGTTTGCAGGCGCAGGCAAAGAGATTCCAGTGGTTGGGACAGGCGCAAGCGTGAGGGATGTAAAAAAGTTCACCAAGCTATCCCACAGGTTATCAGACAGATGAATATAGTAAACTAAAGCCAAGATAATGAAGAGTGCGCCGATGTAGATGGCGGTGAATAAGCTCTCTTTTCTCTTATCAGATAGGGACTGAGGATTGAAGGTAAGCATTAAACTGTTTTCCCTCATCCGAGAACAAGACATTTAGCACTTATACCTTTCTCTTAAAGAGAGTCTGTGAACATTTTAAATAGTTAGACCAGATAAAATAACATTGGGATGAAATTAAATGTCGTATTGTTCAAAATGTGGCAATAAAGTGGATGAAACAATGGTTTTTTGCCCACGCTGCGGAGCATCATTAAAAGGCACTTCACCAGGACAACCTATGCCTTCCGCTCAACCGTATCCTAGACGAAGCGAGAAATCTGAGAAGAACGAAAAAAACGAGAAACAAGAGAAAAATAACCATCAAGAAAAAGGTCAAAATCAAGAGAAGGGCGAAACTGGCTTCATTGGTTACTTAATCGGTGGACTCATATTGATTACGCTGGGTTTATTCTCTGTTCTGCAATTAAGCAATTATTTCGAGGCGAATTCAGGACAAAGCTGGGCTATTATGTTGCTAATAATAGGCGTAATCATTATAATTGGCGCTATTTACGTAGCTATGACTGCGCGAAAGCGTTCTCCGCAGCCCCCTTAGATAATCCCACGTAAGAACATTCGATAAAGCCTGTGTTCGAGAAGAGTTGAGACTTTCTTTCTGCCAAACACACGGTAATAGTTTTTCCCAGCTGCCTCAATCAAATCGCCAATTTCATATCGTGGAAACATACAAGAAGAAAGTATTAGGCTACCCCATTCGCCACGTTTGAGTTCATGCAGCATCTTCACATCTTTTCCTGTGGCAACCTCGAAGAAGTAAGAATCATAGTTGGGAGTTATGTAGGGCAAATCATCAAGCTGTTGCCCAAAAACACCTTCGGTTGCCGTATACATTTCCACTATTGGCGCGTCACCAAAGTAGCTTTTAAGGATTGGCCCGTACTTGAAATGGATTTTTGGTACACTTGTGCAGAAAATTGCCTGGGTTTTCCATAAGTCAGCAGGTTTTTTCCCGTATTTGCGTTTAATGTATCTGGCGAAGGACAAGATTACGGGTGTGACGCCCATGGCAGCGGTTACGTTTTGGTTAAGTGCCATCTGATAGGCAAGTTCAAAACGTTTTTCCCAATCTTCCCTACTGACGCCTCTACCTAAAGCATCTATTTCTTCTTGTCTTGGCAGAAGACTTACCCGATCAAACATGGGATTCAACCGCGCATATGTGCCTGAACTATAGCCGTAAGTGACTTGTTTGCCATTGACATCCATGGTATGGACGTTCGAAGGAAAATTCAAGTTGAGAATAACACCTAAAAAAACTTTATAGTTCTTTTTTCGAACGGCATAGTTTATCAGTCCTCTCGCTCCACAGCTGTAAATTTGTTTTAGGTGAGTTTGGGTTGCAGGCAAAACTTTGGATTTTCCGGTTGAGCCGCGTGTCATAACCCAAGTTACTGGTGGTTCTGACAAAAAAGACTTGAAATTGGATTCTTTTACCTGTTGAAGATACGGTATGAGCCCTGAATAGCTAATTATTGGAAAATTAGCACGATATTCAGCTATATCAGTTACTTGGGAAGCATTGTGGTTTGCACCATATTCTGTGGAACCGTATTTCGCTACTAAATCAACCAGCATCTGCGTTTGTGCCTTCTGAGGGTTTTCTAAGGAATCGTACCATGGCTGAATGTACGGTAGCAGAATAGAGTTAATGCTATCTTCATCAGGCAACATAATGTTCACTAAACAGTTGTTATGAATTTACTTATATGCTTCACCACAAATAATTAAAAACAAAGCGTTTGGGTTGAATATTCATGTCAGAAACAATCCGCATAACAGCAGAAAAAATAAGAAAACTCCAAGTTCAAGGTGCACGAAACGTCGCAATAGCCGCTCTTAAAGCAATCCAAACCCAAGCACAACAAACAAAAACAAAAAACAAAATCCAATTTCTAAATGAACTCAAAGAAACCCAAACCATCTTCGTTGCTTCCAGAGAAACCGAACCACTGATGCGAAATGCAATTCGCTGGATACTCACCCAAGCTCAAGCTGTCAAGACAGAAAAAGTTGAAACACTAAAACAAAATGTAGTTGCAAATGCCAGCCAATTCCTAAAAGATTTGCAGGATTCAAAAGAACACATAGCGAAAATTGGAGCCAACCGAATTCTCGACGGTTCAGTAGTTTTTACCCACTGTCACTCATCAACTGTAACTCATCTTCTTTCCAAAGCTAAGGCAGATGGCAAAAACATTAAAGTTATTTGCACCGAGACACGTCCTGCTTTTCAAGGAAGAATAACTGCCAAAGAAATAGTAGACTTGGGTATTGAAACCACGTTTATTGTTGACTCTGCTGCACGGACGTTCATCAGAAACGCTGACATTGTAATTGTGGGTGCCGATGCTATTACCTCAGAAGGTAACGTAGTTAACAAGATTGGTTCCAGTGCAATTGCAGTTTTAGCCAACGAATCCCGAGTGCCCTTTTACGTGGTTTCGGAACTGCTAAAGTTCGACCCCGAAACACTCAACGGCGAATGCGAGAAAATTGAGCAACGCAGCCCCACTGAAGTTTGGAATGATACACCTCCAAAACTAATTGTGCGCAACCCTGCATTCGACGTTACTTCAAATCGTTACATTCAAGGCTTAATCTGTGAAGAAGGCATAATCGCACCCCAAACAATAGTTGAAGTAATGCGAAGAAAATACTCGTGGGTTTTCTAATTTAATTTGACAGTTACCTAGAGCAAGGCAGAGTTGCTGCAAGTATTATATCTTTTAGAGATTTAGTTTTTCCATTGCTTTAGTGCTATGGCGAGTTCCTCGTGGTTTTTAGCGTATTCCTCAAGCGTTTTTCCGGCTAGAGTTGCGTCGACGGCTTGCCGCATCGCTTTGGCGCCACAGATTGTGCCGTCTGGATGTCCATGTATGCCGCCACCGGCTTGGATAACGAAATCGTTTCCAAAGGTCTCAACTAAAGCAGGAACCAAACGTGGGTGTAAACCTCCGCTGGCAACGGGCAAAACAGGCTTCAATGAACCCAAATCTGATTTGCAGGCAGATATGTTCTCGACTACTTCAGCCTTTGTTTCAGACATTTTTCCGACAACCGTGCCAACGTGGAGTTGGTCTACGCCAATTACTCTTGCAACTGTTGCAATAGGTTTCATAGCGATTCCATGTAGGAGGTTCTTGGTGAAAGCAGCATGTCCCGCTCGGTGCGCGTGAATGACCAGTTTGAAGTTTTGTTCTCTCAGCGTTTGTAGAGCTGACCAGCCACAGGTTAAGATATCCACCATAACGTATTCGCCGCCTTGGTCAATGACGGTCTGGGCGCGCTTTAACATTGTTTGGGTTTCGGCTGTGATGTTTATCATATAGACTTTGCGTTCATTTGTTTGTTCTTGTGCTTTGTCGCGGCTCGCCAAGGTTTGTGTCAATCGTTCTTCGAAAGGGTTAAAACTTTGACTACTAAGATTCTCATCGTCTTTTACGATATCGCAGCCGCCAAACCATGCCTCGTAAGCGACTTTAGCGTGGTCTTTTGTTTTCAAACCAAGTTTAGGTTTGATTATTGTGCCCACGAGCGGGCGTTTTGGGATTTTGAGGAGTTTTCGGATTCCCACTATGCCAAAGGTTGGTCCACTAAAGCTGTTTAGAAGTTCCTTGGGAAAGTCTATGTCGAGTAAACGCAGATTTTTTAGTGCTTTAAGTCCAAAAACGTTGCCTGCAATGCTACTGAGGATATTTGGCATGTTGCCTGGCTCAAAAAGCTCAGCAGAATAAGCGATTTTAATTGTGTTTCCGTCAATTCTATAGACGTGTGCTGCCAACCGCTTGACATAAGGCTGCTCTGTTGTAAGTTCAGTCCATGTTCCAACAGAGCTTTCTGCCGCTACACCTCCAGCGGCTTCGTTAATGCTAATGCCTTCAGGCTCAATGTAAAAAGTGCATGTTAAATCAGTCTCTTTTGGCTTGTAAGTTAAATCCACGAAGTCAAGATACTTCAAAGAGTTATCCTCGCTGTATAGACTCAGTGGCTAAGCCTTAAAATCTTTAACTATTGCCTAATCTATCAGTAATTGACGTGTTTCATATGGAACTTAGAGTTGAAGCTTTAATGATTTCCACTGGCGGTAGCAGAATCGCCATTTTAAGTGAAGAGAGCGCCAACCTGTTGGGAGTGCACAGTTCCGATCGAATAAAAATAGTACACGATGATAGAGAAATGATTGCCATTGCCAACATTGCCCTGCATTTTCCCCCAAACAGCATTGGACTCTACGAAGAAACAGTAGATGCACTCGGGGTTAAAGAGGATGAAAAGGTCAAGGTGCAGTTAGCCACACTTCCAGAATCTCTTTTCAACATTAGGGCTAAGTTGCATGGGGAGCGACTGCTCGACAAGGACATTATAGCCATTGTAAAGGATGTAGTAGAGAGGCATTTGAGCACAGTAGAAATCGCAGCATTTCTAACCGCTCTGAGCATCCACGGGTTAAGAACCAGCGAAACTGAAGCTTTGTCAAGAGCAATGATTTCAACGGGCAAAACAATTGATTTCGGCGAAGGACCCATCCTTGACAAACACAGCGTTGGTGGAATCCCAGGCGACAAAACCAGCATGCTCGTTGTACCTATTGTTGCAGCTGCAGGATTCACGATTCCTAAAACTTCTTCACGAGCAATAACTTCGCCAGCCGGCACAGCAGACAGAGTTGAAACTCTCTGCCCTGTCAACCTATCCATAAAAGAAATCAAAGAAGTCGTGGCAAAAACCAACGGATGCCTAGTTTGGGGCGGCTCATTGGAACTTGCGCCAGCCGACGACCTCTTTATCCAAGTAGAATACCCTTTGGGAATTGACCCCATGCTGTTACCCTCGATTCTAAGCAAGAAAAAAGCCATTGGAGCCACACACGTCGTCATAGACATTCCGACAGGAATGGGCGCAAAAATCAAAACTCATACAGAAGCTTACACTTTAGCTTCAGACTTTGTAGATTTAGGCAAACGACTAGGATTAAACATTCAATGTGCCCTTACTTTTGGTGAGCAACCATTGGGCTGCGGCATCGGACCAGCTTTGGAAGCACGAGAAGCTTTAACTACTCTTATGGGTGGAGGCCCTCCTGATTTACGGGAAAAAGCAGTTAGCCTTGCAAGCATGCTTTTTGAAATGGTCGACGTGGAAAATCCCCGCGGAATGGCCGAAGAAATGATTGATTCGGGTAAGGCAATGAAGAAGATGCGGGAAATTATTGAGGCACAGGGCGGCGACCCCGCGGTTAAGCCTGAAGATTTACCTGTAGGACCTGAGTCGGTTAAGGTGCGGTCAAAGCAAGCGGGCAAGGTCTTGTGGCTTAGCACGGATAATATTGTAAGAATTGCCCGTGAAGCTGGAGCGCCTAAAGAAAAAGGTGCAGGCGTAGTGTTGCATGCGAAGTTAGGAGGCGATGTACATAAAAATGAGTGTATTATTTGAAATTTACGCGGAAAGACCAAGCAAACTGGAATCGGCTTTGGAACTTGCAGGACAATTATCACCAATTGTACTTAGCAAGAAGCCTGAGGAAAGAATGATTCTGGACAGAATACCAGAAAAAACAACGCATGAAAAAGCGTTTATGTTAGACAGATAAAAGGGGAGCAACTACTCAGAAATTGCTCCACCGATTAAACCACTTATTGCCGAAATAATTCCTGCAAATATCGCAAGTATGATCGCAGCTAATCCGACGGCTAAATCCCGCTAAACCGCCAAATAATGCAACCAAGGAAGCCAGGGGTAAGTCCACCGGATACAATTAAACCCAGAAACGCCAGAATTGCCAAAGCTATTGAACTAAATATTCCTGAAAATAAACCCACCATTACACCAACTATTATTCCGCCTGCGATGAGCCAAGCAACTATCCCCGATGAAAACCCCAAGAATATAAAAAAAATGCCTATGTAAATTAGGCTAAGGAACGGTAATAATGAAGCAAACAAGTGAGCCAAGTCCGATGTTACCCAAAGTTTTCACTCAGCCTTGAACAGAAAGAGAAAAAATAAAGAGATACACTCTACCTTGCTCTTGAACTACGCACCTTGGACTCAAGAAGCGTCCACAGCCAATCAGCAAATTCTTGCAGATTCTTAGTTTGGATGTAGACTTCTCCCGGACCAGTGATTTGCGTAACTAATCCTTCGCCTCCAAGCAGGGTTTCTTTCAAACCACCGAATCCTACAACTTTGTAGCTGCAGGTTTCACTGAATCCGACAAGATGAAAGTTGTCTACAATTAGAGTTTGCCCAGGCTGTAGGGTATGGGTGTCAATTGCACCAAAAGTATTGATAAACATTTGTCCACTGCCATTTGCTCTAAGCATGAATAAGCCTTGTCCGAAGAGTCCTTTGGTAAAACCTTCCCACTTAACATCTAAATTTATTCCTTGTGTGGAAGCTATGTATGCAGATTTCTGTATGACGTAACCACTACCTGGCGCAATGTCCAATTGTTTGATGTCACCGACTGGAGCAGCAACAAAACCAGCCTCTCCAACTTCACTATTACAAGTATACTCATTTACCCAGAAGGATTGCCTCCCAATAAGGCTCAAACCCAATGTTCCAAGTATACTTTTTTCTCGTTTTCGCGTGTGAACTTCAATATTTGGCGTCATGTAGGTCATAGCGCCAGCTTCAGCTGTGATGCTTTCACCTTGATTGAAATTAACAACTAGCATAGCGTATGACGGCTTATACTTAATATCAAATTTCATAGTGTTTATCTCCTTACATGCGTTACTTATAAAAGATTGATAGGCGAGTTTCTTTATAAAACTTAAAGTTTAGGACATTTATGGACTTGGCAGAAGAAAATGGCCGGTAAAGTTTGGGTAATATTAAAGAAAATATTCAGTTTGGCGCTAATCTTCAACGCGCTTATAACCATAGCTATAGTTGTGGGAATTCTGTTTGGTTTTTACCGGGCTTATCCTGATTGGAAACCATTTTCACCGTATTTGATTGAAGGGAACATATTTTGGCTTGCAATTGCAGCAGCCATGATCAATATTTTTCCGAGTGCATGCATAGGTCGCGCTTTGCATACAGGACGATTCCTGTTTCACCATTACGTTTACGGTTTTTTAGTTCTTTTTCTCGCTTCTTTGTTTGTTGTATTTTTTACTCCTGTTTCTTTAATCGATATTTTTCTAATAACTTCAAGTGACTTAGCCATCAATACCGGACGCTTTTTTATTTTAGCAGGCTTAACTCTGCTACTGGATGATTTGCCTGATGTTTCAGAACGAATCGAATCCATGTTGAACTGGGTAAAAACCAAAGCCTGTCAGGCAAGAAGAGTTCTCCATGTACTTCAAATAGTAACAGGATTGGTTTCGCTTTATCTTTTAGTTTCTATTTCAATTACTACAACACTAAACCCTGAAGGGATTGTAAACAATATTTTCCTAATCAGCAGTTTGACAATTACTGTCATCACATCTCTTGCGCTAGTAAAAAGGAAAGCGTGGTTAAAAATTACGCCGCCCAATTGCGATTAATGTTTTAGTTTTATGATTTCTTTTCCTATGACTTCTAATTGTTGACGGGAAAGGCTTCGAGAACTTCTAAACTCTGCGATATGAGTGGGTACTTGGGGGAGTTTGAGGATTGAAATAGTTGGATTGTTCAAGTGGAGGGTTGCATGTTTGTTGGTTAGAACCACTATGCCTTCAACCCATATTTCAAGCGAACTAAGATTTTGATTGTTGTTAATTATCTGTTTGATTTTAGCAACGTTCCGTTTAATCTGCCTGCTTGGGTTGCCTGAAAAATTATGTTTGCCGGCCCGTCGCCACTCTTCGCCGCTACAAGAGATGCTACCGCTCCAATTTTTAGTTTCCAAAACGAAGACACCGTTGGGTCCCAAAACGATGTGGTCGATATCTCCACCACCGTCATTCAAGTAGAGACTGTTCAAGATATAGTAGGCATCGTTTAGTTTGTCGTTTAGCAGTCTGATTACTTGTTTTTCACCTTCCCAACCGCCCTTGAAAATGCGGTATTTGCGAAGGTAAAAAAAGAAGCCAATAAGGGGTACAACTGAAAGAAGAAGCCCTGCTTCTTCCAACGGACCCACTTGCCATGTAGAGAGCACTCTCAGTGTTAGGGCAAAAAGTATTATGCTCAAAATGAGTATGCTTAGAGCTGCTTTGGCAAGGTTCTTTAGAACCTGATTTTTAAGATAGTTACTTGAACCTTTAAGTTGTCTCATATAGTCAATTCTTTAATTTAAAACTATATTACCATATGGCAAACTAAAACTCAATTTGAAAATGGGATGCAATTGTTCTCTCATATAACTAAAAAAACAATATAAAACAACTAAATTCAAAAACCAAAAAAATTAAAATGCCTATAAAAGAAAAGAAGATAGATCAAAGGGCAATTGATCGCTCAAGATTATTTCTTGTTGGTAAGGTATTCATGCATGGCTTTTGCCGCGCGTTTACCTGCACCCATTGCGCTAATGACTGTTGCTGCGCCTGTTGCGACATCTCCACCTGCGTAAACTCCATCTAAACTGGTTTTGCCGACTTCGTTAACGCATATAGTTCCGTGTCTGGCATCGCTCTGTAAACCGTCTGTGGTACGTTGGATAATGGGATTTGGTGTTTGTCCGATTGCGATGATAACCGTGTCGACGTCCATTGTGAATTCTGAGCCCGGAACAGGTTTGACGCCTCTTCTGCCTTTCGCGTCGGGTTCAGTTAGTTCCATAGCAATGCACTTCATGGCTTTAACCCAGCCGCTTTCGTCTCCGTAGAATTCCAGTGGTGCAGCAAGAAACTTGCAAACTAAGCCTTCTTCTTCAGCGTTTTCGATTTCTTCCTGTCTTGCAGGCAATTCGTCGCGTGAGCGCCTGTAGAGCAAGCAAACATCAGCACCTAAACGCATGCTACTTCGTGCACAGTCCATGGCAACGTTTCCGCCGCCGATAACAACTACGTGTTTGCCGAGGCGTATTGGAGTGTCATATTCTGGGAAAGCAAACGCTTTCATGAGGTTAACGCGAATGAGAAATTCGTTGGCTGAAAAAATGCCGCCAAGATTTTCACCTGGGCAACCTGTGAACTGAGGCAAACCTGCACCGCTGCCGATGAACACTGCTTCATATCCGCCCTCTTTCATGAGTTCAGGGATTGTGTGAATTCTGCCGACCAGGTTGCCAAGACGCAAGTCAACACCAAGGTTTTGGACGTAATTTACTTCGTTTTGTACGATAGCTTTCGGGTAGACGGAACTCTGGAATACCATACGAGAGAACTCCGCCGCCGACATGCAATGCTTCAAACATAGTGATTTCGTGACCGAGCTTTACGAGATCTGCTGCAACCGTTAGTCCTGCTGGACCTGCTCCAATAACTGCAATTTTTTTGCCAGTTGGTGTAGCTTTGGGTGGAAGTTGGCAACCGTTGTCTCGTTCCCAATCTGCAAGGAAGCGTTCCAAGCGTCCGATGCTTATTGGTTCACCAATCTTACCGACTACACATTTAGCTTGGCACTGTACCTCTTGAGGACAAACACGTCCGCAAACCGCGGGTAAGGCATTCTTTGATTTTATTTTCGCAATGCCTTCAGCGTATTTTTTCTCTTTAATTAGTTTAATGAATTCTGGAATAGGAACTTCCACAGGGCAACCTGTCACGCATTGAGGCTTCGGACATTGTAGACATCGGCTTGCTTCTTCTTGAGCTTCCGCTTCAGTGTAACCTAAAGCAACTTCACTGAAATTTTTAGCGCGAATTTTTGGGTCTTGCTTTGCCATTTCAACTGCTTTCTTATTTAACTTCGGTTTAGGCTTTGTTTCTGCCACACTTGCAACCTCCATTCATTTCCGACAATACTGAACTTAATCTCTCTTCTGGAAGCATCGTTCGTTGACGTAGAATTAATTCGTCAAAGTCCGTTTTGTGACCGTCAAACTCTGGACCGTCAACACAGCCGAACATCATTTTTCCACCAACTGTAACGCGGCATACACCGCACATGCCCATTCCATCAATCATTATGGGCGTTAAAGTAACAATGTTGGAATGTTATAGGGTTTGGTGATTTCGCTAACATCCTTCATCATTATTACTGGACCCATAACCACGCAGCGGTCAAACTTTTCCTTCGCTAGCAAATCTTTGAGGAAATCTAAGCCTTTGTAGCCTTTTGAGCCATCGTCTGTTGCAACGTAGACTTTCTCGCTTAATGCTTTGGCTTCATTCTCCATCATAATAAACTCTTTTGTTCTTGCGCCAAGAACAGTGGTGACTTTGTTGCCTGCTTCTTTCATAGCTTTAACTTGTAGTAGTAGTGGTGCAATCATTACGCTTCCGCCGACACAGAGGACTTTGCCGAAGTTTTTGATTTCAGACGGATTACCAAGAGGACCAGTAACGTTATCTATGCATTCGCCTTGATTTAGCAAGCCAAGACTCTTTGTAGTTTTGCCGACTTCATGGAAGGCAAAAGAAATTGTGCCCTTCACTCTGTCATAACCGCTAATAGTTAAGGGTATTCGTTCTCCAGTCTTGCCATGTATTACTATTAGGAATTGACCAGCTTGCGATTTAGCCGCAACATCTGAAGCCTCAACTTCGAACAGTTTGATTTTCGGAACCAGTTCTTTTTTATTCACTATTTTATACGTTTTCCAGTCGCCTCCACAGTTACTTCACCTTTAGTTAAAGCTGAAATCTTCTTGTAGAACTCATCCAGTTTTTGCTCAAAATCAGCTGCGCATCTTGGTGATTCTTCATAAAGCTCGAATCGGTCAAGCAAGCCCAATTTTTTCAGTGTAACTTTCAAAGCGTTCATGTTGCGCTCTGCAGTATTTCTACCCTCTTGAAGCTTGCAATCTTGGGACGGGCAAATGACACCCATTACACCGTCAAAACCGCAGTTTAAAGCATTAATGATATGAACTGGATCAAGAGATTTGAAGCATGGAACTTCAAGACTTAAGACGTTTTTACCTTCAAACACTTTGTTTGGGTAGTCGAGGGCTGAGAACTCTGACCATTGACAGACGAATGCTAGAACTGCTGGATCTTTGTTTTTAGCTTTCAATTGTGCAACGGAGTTACCGTAACGATTCACTACGCTTTCGAACTCGAAACCTTTCACTTGTATGGCGTGATGTGGACAAACTAGTTGGCATGCACCGCAACCGACACATTTTTCTTCGTTAACTTTTGGAGTGGCAAATGACTCAAACTCCAGTGCATCATATGGACAAATGAAAATGCATTTGTCGCAACCCACACATTCCTGTACATCGTAGATTGCTTTGCGAGAGAACTTTACAATTCTAACTGTGTCCTCATCGAAACCCAACTGTTTTAGAACATTCCTTGCTAAAACGAATCTTCGAGTGTTAATTTTTGTTCCTTCTTTATAACGACAGAAGGGGTCTTCACATTGAACAGAAATAATATTTTTTACGCCAGAGTTTAAGGCTTCAAATACAAAGTCAGTTGGAACTCTACCAGCACAAGGCAAACGCAAAGCAAGGTAATTGTCAACTTTTAATCCTTGATCGTTAAGGATATCTTGCACTTCACCTGTTGAAGGCGAGTTTCCTCGACACATTAAAACAAGCGTGTCAGCACCGTTTTTGGCTTTTGCCTGTGCCTTTTTAAGATATTCTGATAGGTTATCATAAGTGTAGTAGTTCGTTTTTATGGCTGCAGATGGGCAAGCACTATAGCAAATGCCACAAACTTGGCAGTCTTCATTGTTAATTTCAACTTTGCCTGTTGAATCTGCTTTTATGGCATCGTAAGGGCAGATTGATTTGCAGACATAACATCGGCTACATAGGTCTTCATTGATTTCAACTACAGCGAGACATTTTTCACTCATACTCAAACCTCTTTTTACACGTTTCCGTCGCTAATTACTGCCTTAGCACGCTAGCTAAAAGCTTATTGAATGCAAGAAAAGAGTTTGAGAAGATTATAATCTTTTCGCTCTATTTTATGCATGTTCTATCTATAAAATGCCTTGCACTCATGCAAGAATATAAGTACAATAGTGGAGGGGCATAGATCAAGATTTAAAACAGTTGAAAGCGTGGAATTTTAGAAAGAGGTTCCAGAGTTACTCTATAAAGGAGATCTGTAATTCTGTAAAGACAAACAAAGATATGTTTTATCGCGATGGAATTTTTACTAACCTCAAAAGCCCAGCTATACCAACTTGTTTGAAGGTATGGTTGGCTAAGTCACCTTTTACGTAAACGCTAAGCAGATTTGTCTGTTGGTGAATTTCAATTTTAATATATTCCTAAGGTTTATGAGCACTCAAACGTTTGCGCTTTATCCAGATCTCTCACCTCCTTTTCTAATGGTGAAAAGCCTTAGGGTATGCAAAAAAATACGATTTAAAAATTCAGCTTTTCGCGTAAGCAACAGCTATTCCACTATGTTTTCTGTAAAAGATTGCCCAAAAATGGGCTAAACTAACGTTTTACAGTGCTAATTAATTGTTTTTGGGCGTTGAAGACTTCAACTGTTAAAGGCATCTCTCCAATAGCAGCATGCGTAGCACAGCCAAAACACGGATCATAAGCACGAAACGCCATCTCAACCCTATTTAGAATGCCCTCATCAACCTTGCCACCGTGGATTAAGCCTTTTGCTGCATCACGTATACTCATGCAAATAGCAGGATAATTATTAGTCGTTGCAACAATCAAATTCACATCTTTAACAAGAGCATCCTTATCAAGAGTATAGTGATGAATAAGAGTACCACGCGCAGCCTCAACAATACCAACACCCTCACCAGGCACACCAGGCACATTACGAACATCCAAACTAGTAATTTCAGGATCCCCAACCAACTCCACCGCCCTCTCCGTCGCATAAAGCAACTCAATTAGTCTAGCCCAATGAAACGCCAAAGTACTATGAACCGGTTTACCGCCAAGCGTCTTATACATAACCTCATATTCTGCCTGAGCAAGCGGAGTAGCCATACCATCAGAAACATTCAAACGAGCAAGAGGACCAACACGGTAAACACCACTATCAACCCCAGCAACCTGCCCCCTCCAACCAACCGCCTTAAGAAACGGAAACTTACTATAAGTCCACTCCTCAACATGCTCACCAATATGAACCAAATAATCTTTAGAGTCAAACTTAACAAACTCCCTACCAGAAGGGTCAACAACACGGATTTTACCATCATAAAAGTTAACTTTGTTATCCTTGTCAACCATACCCATATAATAAGTCGGCATCGTATAAGCTGGACTTTTAATCATCTCAACATATTTAGTATTACCCAAAACTATATCATGAAAAATCTTAAGGGTAAACTTGGCAAAATCAACACAGGAAACAGCCATCTTTTCAATTTCTTGCCTGTTCTCCTCGCTTAGCGCCTTAGAAATTCCCCCAGGCAACCCACAAACAGGATGAGTAGCTTTCCCACCGAGTATTTCAGTTATTTTCTGACCATACGCACGGTGCTTAATAACTTCCCCAGCAATAGGCAAACCCACCTTCTCAATAACACCCAAAATATTACGTTTTTCCGCCGGCGCATCAGGCCCAACAATAAAGTCTGGACCGCCCAAAAAATAAAAATGCAAAGTATGATCATAAATAAAGTAAGCAGCATACATCAATTCACGAAGCTTCTTAGCAGCCAAAGTAGGCTCAACATCAAACGCAGCATCCAAAGCTTTAGCAGCAGCAAAATGATGCGCAACAGGACAAACACCGCAGATTCGGGTCGTGAGTTGAGGCATAAGCTCAGCACGTCTACCAACACAGAACTTCTCAAAACCTCTCAATTCAGGAATCTTAAGGTACGCGTTTTCTACTTCACCTTGATCGTTCAAAAATATAGATACGTTCCCATGTCCTTCAAGACGAGTTATTGGATCTATCACTATTTCTTTCATTATTGCATCACCTTTCTTTTCAAAATCGAAGCCGGCAAACTATACATATAGACTGTGCCAACTGGATCTTTCACTTGACTAATTAAAGTTTCAATTTCTTCTTCAGTATACCTATCTTTTCCTTCTACACCATTGTAGCCCAGAATTGATGCTAAAGCAGTTATCATAGCTGCTCCTTGCTCAGGAACGTTAGGCGCCGCCCCACCACAACCAGTACAGGGCATATCAACGTTTAAACATTGAGCGCCACAACCACTTCTAGTTGCCATACCCATGCAGATTATGCCTTGTTCCATGAGACATTTCTCCGGCTCAGGAACTTTCTCATAAACACGATAGATTCTATCAATCTTTTTGTTATCACGTTTTCTGGGGCATTCATCACATACTGCTTTGAGGGGTGCAAGTACTGAGCCTTTTGGCGGCAGTTTATTGCTTGCAATTGCATCAACAGCAGCTGCTATTAGTTTAACAGGAGGAGGACAACCTGGAAGAAAATAATCAACATCAACAGTTTGAGCAAGGGTTTTTACTGTGTCATAGAATGCGGGGATGTTCAAAGTGCCTTCTTTTACTTGAGTTAGAGTTTTAGGCGTAGTCCCCTGCGGATTGATGTTTGATTTATCTTTTATGTAAACTTGATCAAAAATTTCTTTTTTATTATTTAAATTCGCTAACCCTGGAATACAACCTTCATGAGCACATGAACCAAAAGCAACCAAAGTTTTAGATTTTGCTCTAAGCACCTTAGCCATATGTTCTTGTTCTGAGTTGCGAATAGAACCATTAAAGAAAGTAATGTCGATGTGTTTGTCTGGTAGTGCTTCAACATCTTTGTATTTAACATCTATCGCGACCGGCCAAAAGACTATGTCAGCTATTTTTACAACATCAAGGATTTTCTCGTTCAAGTCTAAGACGGCGATTTCGCAACCGCCACAACTTGCAGCCCAATAGAAGGCTATTTTTAATTTGTTTTGACTCATTGTTTGTTTGCTCCTTGGTTCAATTGCTTTAATAGGTTTGATGCATTTATTCGGAGTTCATTAAACGCCAACTCTTCAGGCGCCATACCCATTGCTAAACCGAGCAGTTGTGGGTATTGGAGTACTGGAATAGCATAGACTTAATTAAATAATTTCTTTGTGCGTAACTCGTTCTTAGCATACATTATATGACAGTGCCGTAATTTGGTTTTTGGATATATAATCCTTTCTTTCTATTTTTTGTAATAAGGTCGTCGAATGTAACTGTAAGATTCAAGCGCAGCGGTGATACCTTGACCCACAGCTGTGCCCACTTGTTTGATTGGATGATTGGTAACATCGCCTGCCGCGAAAATTCCCGGTAGATTTGTCTGCTGTCGAATATTAATTTTTATGTAACCATGTTCGTCTGTTTCTATTCCGGCGGTTTTGGCTAGTTGGTTGTTGGGTGCTTCGCCGACTTGCACAAAAACGGCGTCAATCGCCATTTCGCTTGTTTTATTTGTAATGTTATCTATTAAGGTCACTGTTTTTACTTGTTTGTCGCCTTTGATTTCTTGAACTTCAGTGTTCCAAAGAATGTTTACGTTACCCTTTGATGATATATCCGACACCAAGGATTCTTCAGCTCTGAAAGCTTCCCTTCTATGGATCACGGTGACCTGTTCAGCAAGACCTGAAAGGTAAAGTGTAGTTATACAAGCCGAGTTTCCGCCACCGATAACGAGTACTTTTTTTCCCTTAAAGAATGGCCCGTCGCAAACTCCACAGTAGCTTACGCCTCTTCCATGGAACTCTTTTTCGCCCTTAACGCCGATTTCCTTATAATGTGACCCAGTGGAAAATATTATAGCTTTGGCCTCATAGGTCGCGCTTGAGGTTTTTACAATTTTCTTTTCGGCAGTAAGCTCTAATTGTGTAACAGGCTCTAACTCGTGGATTACTGCGCCGATTTTTTTGCAGTGATTTGTCATTTTTTCTGCAAGCTCTCCACCGCTTATCTCGGCGAACCCAGGGTAATTGACTACAATTGATGCATCTGAGATTGTGCCGCCTGGCAATTTTTCATCTAGAATCAAGGTTTTTAGTCCACTGCGGACGGTGTATATTCCAGCTGAAAGACCGGCGGAGCCTGCTCCAATAATTATTACATCCCAGTTCTCCATAAATATGGCATCTCTTTATGTGTGAATAATTGGTGAAGAAGTTTATGAATTGTTCGTCTACTTTGGCATAATGATTCAAAATAGTTGAGGTGTTTTTCTATTATGTTCCTTATTAGAAGTTCCAGCATATGTTTTCTGACTGCTTTTCAAAAAACTGTGGAAAGAACCCTGTTTAAAAAACCACCTCAAATTAACAAAGCAAAAAAGTTGTTGCAGATAATGATAATGATGATGCAACTCGAACCTGCAGAAAAGTGCCATCAATCACACTTACAAAACATATGAACTTAGAGACACTGCTTAATTCCAATAAGCTGATAAGGCTCGAAATTAATTAAATTTCTAACAAGCATTTTTGAAGGGTCCACTATGGCGAAATACAGGTGTACAGTTTGCAATTGGGTTTATGATGACTCTAAAGAAAAAGTAAAGTTTACCAATTTGCCCAAAGAGTGGGTTTGTCCAGTTTGTGGAGCACCTAAAACCGCGTTTGTGTTGTTAACTAAGGGCAATAGTAAAGAAAAAAAACCTGAGCACACTGTTTCAGATGTGCTGATTAACCAGATTGCTGAGTGGGGTGTCCGATATGTTTTCGGAATTCCAGGCACATCTACGTTGGGTATTGTGGATGCCATACGAAAGAGCAACGGCAAAGTAAAGTATTTCCAGGTTCGACACGAGGAGACAGCGGCGTTTATGGCGTCGGCTTATGGCAAGTTAACTGGGCATGTAGCGGCGTGTGTTGGAATTTCGGGTCCTGGTGCAACAAACTTGGTAACCGGTTTGTACGATGCACAGCTGGATCACTCGCCCGTTTTAGCCTTAACAGGAATGGTTCCCCGCAAACTGATTGGACAGGGCTCTATACAGGAAATCGACCAACAAGCATTCTTTGAGCCTTTGACCGTTTACAACAAGACATTGATGACTGAAGACCAAACCACCTCGCTAGCAACGCTAGCGATTAAACATGCATTACTGAATCAGGGAGTAGCTCACATTGGAGTTCCAAATGACATACAAAAACTACCTTACGAAACTGAGATTTTACCGTTTGAAGGCAGAATGCCCAATATGGCATATGGACAAGAAGAGTGGGTAATTGAGAAAGCAGCAAAAGCTGTTGATTCCGCAAGCAGACCCGTGATTTTAGCAGGTTTTGGCGCCAGAGGGCAAGGCACGAAACTCTTGAAGCTGGCATCTAAGATTGGTGCGCCGATTATAGCTACTTTCAGAGCAAAAGGAGTAGTGGACGAAAACGAACCGCTTTATGTTGGATGTCACGGTGGGATTGGTTCAACAGCAGCAGGAGCCCTTATGGAAAAAGCAGATTTGCTAATAGCTATCGGCTCTTCATTTTCGGATTTATCACAGATTCCTAAGAAACGCACTGTACAGATTGAAATTAACCCACTTATGATTGCTCGACGGTACTCGGTTGAGGTGAGTTTGCTTGGCAACAGCACCGTGTTGATTCCAAAGTTGACCCAGAAGGTTGCGGGGAAACAGAATGCGGATTATTTAGTTGAAATAGCCAAATTAAAAAAAGATTGGCTAACTCAACTTGAAAAAGAAGCCGACCCAACAATGAAACCCATCAGACCCCAGTACATAATCAAAATCCTGAATGAAAAAATCGCAGATACCGCTGTGATTTCGTTGGACGTTGGTGAGAACTGTTGGTGGTTTGGGAGAAACTTTAGAATGAAGAAGAAACAGAAGATGGTTATGAGCGGTTCTTTGGCGACGATGGGTTTTGGTTTACCTGGAGCATTAGCAGCGGCTATAGCTTATCCTGAGAGGCAAATTGTCTGTTTAACTGGTGATGGCGGCTTAACGATGGTTCTGGGAGATTTCTTGACTGCTCTCAAATACAATTTGAATGTCAAAGTATTTGTAATAAACAATAAGCGATTGGGCATGATTATGCAGGAACAAAAAGTCGAGGGATACGAGAGTTCTCAAACTGACCTTTTTGATTACAACTTCGCAGACTTTGCAGAGCATTCAGGCGGCTTGGGCATCAAGGTTACTGAGCCAAGCCAGCTAGAAGCAGCAGTTGACACTGCACTCAAAGCTACCAAACCTACAATCGTTGACATCGACACTGACCCAATAAGATTCCTTTAACCCTGTTACTATGCTAACGACTAAGTTGCATTATTGTAACAATAAAAGATATGTGCTCACCAAATCGAACGACCCTTTCCCTTAAAGACTAAAGAAAGTTACGTGATAGTCGCGAGTGCTTTTTCAGCTGTAGATACGCTAAAGAGTAAGTCGTCAATTGTATTTGTGAAAGTGGCAAGTTTTTCTTCACAGTCAATTTGTGTGATTACTTTGTTGCCATCCCTTTCTGTTTTAACATGCAGCCCAATCGGGGTTTTGAAGTTGTCAGGAGAAACCGCTTGTGCAATGGCTTTTGCAGTTTTTTTGTCTTTATACTCAAGCGTTATTGTGGCTTGCAAGCTTCTCACCCTTAAGTTGCCGACCGACTAATTCATCTGCGGTTTTAATGAAGGATTCAAGCTTATCTAACGGCACTTGAGCCCCCGCAGCGATGTTGTGTCCTCCACCCTTACCACCGTGTTCTTCTGAAGCCATGCGCATGACATCGCCAAGGTTAACGCCTTTACGAAGCGCCGCTTCAGTAGTTCTCCCAGAAAATTTTGCTGCCTTTTCAGCCTCAATGTTCGCGAATGCCAAAAGCGGTTTTTCGTTGTTAGTAAGACTCGAAACTATTATGGAAGAGACGGTACCGATGATTTTTTCGTTTATAAAGTTCTCACCGTAGATGACATAGATATTTTGGAGTTCGCGCATACGTTCGGGTTTTTCGTTTACCCACCCGAGGTATTTGTTGATGTTTTTGCGGTAGTCTTCAAGGATTTTGTTGGATTCTTCAAGAGCAGCTTTACGATCTCCCATGCAGATGGCAATTCCTAGACTCGGCCGATCCATGCGTCCAGCTGAATTCAAAACCACCGCGAATTCACGTGCATCCCTAAGAGCCGTATTAGGCTCCTCTTTAGTTAAAACGTAAACATAACCAATAAGGTTCTCAACTTCCAAATGTAACCCTTTTGACAATAGGTGATCAGCTAAAGCCGAGCACAACCGCTTCCGCTCGTCGTCAGTTAAATCGCAAAGAGCCCTCAACTTATCGCCTTGTTTGAGGGGAATTCCCAGATTTGCTACAAAATTCAAAGCTTCGGTTTCTTGACCGCTCAAACCTGGAATAAAAGGGTTAGTGGTGGTCGCCAACATCCTGTAGATGGGTCTTGTCTCTCGACCGAAGAAAATCAAGTCTTTCTCAACTTTCAACAAGCCAGAAGAGACACCATCGTTAACTATTATTTCGTTTAAGCTTCGCATGCTTCGTTGTTCATATTTATCCTGCATGTCACCTAGTGCGCCAACCAAAGCTATGGGCGCCAAATCTATGTTCACTGCGTTCACTGCTTTCGCCGCAAAATACGCCACGCCAGAACCGCTAACATCAGTTGCCCCATCAATACCGAAAATGTGAGGGTTAACTTGGACGAAGTTTGGGTTAACCACCTTGGATGTTGTTTGGTGGTGATCAAGGATTACTACATTTACATTAGGGATTTTCTCGTTCAGCAAGTCAAGGTAGCCGCTTCCGAAATCGGTTAAAATTACTAGTTGCGGTTTATCAGCTATAACTTCCCCGATGATTTTTTCATCAACCCACTGCATCACTCGAATACGAAAACGAGCGCCTATTCGAGTGAGCATTTTACCGATAATGCCTGCGGCGGCAACTCCATCCGCATCTAAATGTGAAAAAACTAGAATAAAACCATCTTTCTTGACAGTTTCCAGAATTACTTTTGCAGCTTCGTTTTCTGAAGTCAAGAAGCCTTCTATATTTTGCTGTGCAGCCATGCCAGTCACTTGTTCGGGCTAAAAGGGTCTGATTAGATTTAAAGCTGGCGCATCAAACAATAATAAAACAGTAGAATTAAACAAAGAAAATGTTTAGGTTACTGACGCGATTTTTGGCACATACTTCCAATTCTTTGCCAGAACGCCTTCGCGTTTATAGTAGCGCGATAGCTTGTGGATTTGGGCTTCGATAATTTGCATGTTGCGTTTATTGTGGAGATCTTTCTTGTTTTTGTCCATGTGAACTGCGAGACCTTGGGCTTTCTTCATTAGGTTTCCAAGGTCTTCAGGCATAGTTGAAGCTAAGTTTGCGGCTTTGAGTGTGTCGCTTATACTTTTGCCGGTTATTGGTTTTACTAGTGGAATGGCATATTGGTCTCTTAGAATAGTGCCTATAACACTCATTGAGTGACCTTCTTTTGCCAATTTAATTATGAATGAATCTACTTCTTCAGGCTGATACTTACACCAGCTTGGAGGACGCCTGCTAACTGGGCGCATCGAATGTGATTTACCTTTTTCTTGCTTTGGCATTGTTACACCTTAAACTGCACCCATAACCACACCCCACGAATATTTAAAAGTAGCTCCAACCACAGGCAGAACATCTAAGTACAATTAGACCCTACCAAAAGAAACACAGAGAAGAAAAGGCATGCGAAGAAATAGATCAGAAGTGGAATCTAACAGTGACATTGACGAATTTATACGTCTTGCACAAAGATGGAGCAACCTCCACGAAAGATTACTAAATACTCTGATTAGGTTACCAGAAGAAGTTTACCAATTTACATTACAGAAAATCTCGTTCCATGCAGGTCAAAGTCAAACTATTCAAGTAAAAGAAAGAAAGAAGCCCTTCATGATAATTCTGAAAAGAACAGACTCAGAATCGTTAATTGCCCACGAAATAGCTCACGCTTACCTTAGCTACACAAAAAACAGATGGGAAGAACAAGAGGAACAAGCTGACGAACTACGAAAGAAATGGGGTTTTAAAAAGATACAACTTTGCTCAACTTACCCTAAAGGATGCAACAGCTGCTTTAATCCTCACTGTGCTAAAAGCAAAGCAATAAAACTCAAGTTTTAATTTTTATTGTTACATAAGGAATAACATGGATTACTTATTTTTGTGTCTTATAATGCCTTTTCGCGAGAAACACAAAGAACCGTGCAATCAAGGATACGCCGATTAGCACGATTAACGAAGACCAGAATTGGAACCAACCACTTTGGGTTCCAGTCAACAGGAAAACGTTTGCCATAACTGCGGCACCTATCCAGAATATTAAATCGCCAACGCTTTGGGCTAGCCGCCTTATCTGTGAATGCACCGCTAATCTCAGAGCTAAGATTACGATTTGTAGAACTCCCACGCCTATGAGGAAATTCATAACGGCTAAGTAGAAACTTTGGTGGTTCCCTGGATGCGCTGGAGCTAACAGACTAGCAGTTGAACCTATGCTGCCAAATGGAAAAGTTACGGTGGTTAAGTCTGAGAAAAATGTGTTTATATTCTGTGAGATGGTAGGCGTAAATCCAAATACTAAGCCCAATATGATGAAGAATCCGCCTATGGATAAGGCGGTGATTAAACCTTCATAAAGAGACGTTTGTTTTACAGCATTTCCCATCATTTTCCAATACTCTCTTCTTAGCAAATCTCCTTATTATTGGAAAGACAATATAACACTTTGTTTTGATTCAACTTAGGTTTGAGTCTGCTTTTTCTTGTACCATTCAGCGAATTTGTGAATCGCCATAGCTCTATGCGAAAAACGATTTTTTTCAACAATTGCCATTTCAGCGAATGTTTTTTCGTTTCCACTTGGCTGGAAGATTGGATCGAAACCGAAACCTGATTTTCCTTGTTCTTTTCGTTCAGTCAAGGTTATTTCGCCATTTACTTCACCCTCGAATAAGGATGGTTTGCAAATGGTTTCTTCGTCGCAGTAGGCAATAACTGATTGGAACTTGGCGTACCGTTCTTTTGAGCCGTCCATCAATTTCAAGAGACCACTATTGTGGATTGTTTTGTAAACGTACGCCGCGTATGGACCAGGAAAACCATTCAACCCGTTTATAAATAAACCTGCATCCTCTACAAAAATGGGTAACTTGCATCGTTTGTATGCATAAATGACACTTTTTTGTGCAATCTCTTTTAGGCTATCGCTCTGTATTTCGTCACCCTTCAGTTTCAACAAACCAACTGAGATGTCATATTGGCGAAGAATGCTGCGTACCTCGTTGAACTTGTTGATGCTGCCTGTTGCAAAAAAGACAACTTTACCTTTGAATGGAAAGTCACTGTTTTCGTTTCTCGACATAGCGCCCACGCTTCTCTATTTCCCTGATTTTCTCATAAACCTTTTCCGCTAATTCAACGCCTAAAACCGAGGTGTAACCATCTAAAACACTTTGCAAGCATTCTTCCCAGAACAAATAATGTGTGCTTTGGAGCGCGCTTTTAAGCAAATGCAAATCAACACCTTGTCCTTCCAATTCACCATTTTTTTCCCCTAAACCAAAGTCGATAAAGAAAAGTTTGCCTTTCGTGTTCAATATCATGTTGGAGGTGGTTAGGTCTCCATGTATTAAACTATGGCTGTGAAGTTGTGCTATTAACTCACCGATTTTAACGCATATGTTATGTCGTTTTACGTTGGAAACGTTGTTTAGAAGTTGCTTAACCTGCTGCCCTTCAATATATTCCATTATTATCGAGGATTCTGACACATTAACCATGTAAATCAATGGAGTAGGCACCCCTGCCGCTTTAGCTTCATGGATCAACTGTGGCTCATGGATAGTTCTGTAACTTCTTATCTGCTCATCTAAAACTGGCGAACGATACTTTTTCGGAAGACGCACCTTAATGATTGCCTTTCGCTGATGCCAATCGACGAGGTAGAGACTGGCTTCTGCACCCTTCTTATACAATTTTTTTTCATCTAAATTATCCATGGTACATCAACCTTGTCTACTCGCCAACGCAACTTCACAAAACTTTCGTCCACTGACGTAACAAGCCCATTTCTAAAAGCCAAAACACCCGTCCAAGCAATCATGGCGCCATTGTCAGTTGCAAACTCTAAAGGAACAACATTGAACTTTGCAGAATGCTCACCTGCGATTATTGCAAGCATAGATTGCAGCCGCTTGTTCGCGGCTACGCCACCCGTTAATAAAACCTCTTTCTTCTCGGTATGAGCCAACGCCCGCTCAGTTACCTCTGAAACCATGGAAAAAGCATGTTCCTGTAGGCTATAACATACATCTTCGATCTTAAAAATCCCTTTTTGTAAAGCAGAAATTGCCGCCGTTAACAAACCGCTAAGCGACAAATCCATACCCTTAACCACGTATGGCAAAGGCACAAGTAGTTCACCTTTAGCAGCTAACCTCTCTATGGCAGCTCCAAGCGGTAACCCTTTTTGGTTCTTGAGCCCTGCTTCGCGAGCAAAAACGTCAAGGCAGTTTCCGAGTGCAATATCTAAAGTTTCACCAAACACTCTATAACGGCCAGACTCGAAGGCAGTGACCATGGTATTGCCTCCCGAAACATAGAGCGTCACAGGGTCACAAGCGCCAGTTTTGAGTTTACCGATTTCAATATGTGCAACAGAATGATTGACTCCAACTAGCGGAACATCAAGATAAGAGGCTATAGCTCGGGCAACAGTAGCCCCGGTACGCAAAGATGGCCCTAAACCTGGACCCTGAGAGAAAGCAACTACTGCTAATTCCCGCGGCTTCACCCCAGCTTCAATTAGTGCCTCATTAAGGACGTTATCTGCAACTTCAGCATGATGCCTCGCGGCTTCTCGAGGGTGAATTCCACCTTCTAACGGTATGTAACTGTCCGATTTATTGGCCAAGATTTCGCCATTAAAAGTAGCAACTCCAACACCGAAGTCATCAGCTGAAGATTCAATGCCCAAACAGTAATTGCTCGAACTATCTTTCTTTGCGTTTTTCATGCCAATCCACATATTTCTAGGGATACATATTTTTATGTGAATCCAACGCATATATTGTTGTATTATTTCGGATTTGATTTAAATGCCAAAGCGTAATGACCTTGAACAGAAAGCACTCCACTACATCGTCGGTACAGGTTATCAGGGAGTACTTCAATCAGAGTTATGGCGTGAACTCGGCGCAAGCAGCCGCGAAGGTTCACGTGTCTCAATTAAACTAGAAGAGAAAGGACTTATCCGCAGAGAAAAAGAACTTCAAGATGGCAGATGGACCTACCGGCTCTACCCCAAAAGACTACCTGCATCCATAGAAACAATCGTAGATTGTCCATGTCTGCTGTGCCCAGACAACGCACGCTGCGACCCTACAACCGCTCTTTCCCCAAAAAGTTGCCCAAAACTAACCGATTGGATTCTTAATTTAGGAAAACCGCCAGCACCTGTGATTGCTAATCCAGAAGACCCAAGCGCATCAGCAGAGCCGAATTTGCCAGAGGATGATTCCGTTGCCGAAAGCTTGGTTAAATGAAAGAAAAAACGAATATTACTTCAAAAAAGCTAAAGAAGAAAATTACCGCAGCAGGTCCACATACAAGCTTGTTCAGGCTAACGAAAAATATGGCTTCATACAAAGAAACAGCATCGTTGTAGATTTAGGGGCTGCTCCGGGGGGTTGGATCCAAGCAGCAAGAAAAATGACGGGTAAAAATGGCTTCGTCTTAGGCATTGACTTAAAACCGATTGAACCCTTCACACAAGAATACATACGTACAATTATCGCGGACTTTAAAGAACCTGGAACAATTGACGTAATAATGTCTTTTTTACGTCGCAAAGCTGATGTAGTTCTCTGTGACGCTGCACCAAACATAACGGGTGTTTGGGAAGTTGACCATGCAAGACAAATTGACTTAGCCGAAAAAGCCTTGGAAATTGCACAATGTGTACTAAGACCATCCGGAAGCTTTTTTGTTAAAGTTTTCGAAGGTGAGTTGCTAAATGATTTTATGCAAACGGTGAAAATGCTTTTTGATGAAGTTAAGCTAGTCAAACCTCAGGCTAGCCGACAACAAAGTTCAGAAATGTACCTTTTAGCTTTGGGCTTAAAGGTCGCACGTGAATATGAAGAGGAAAGCTAATTTTTCAGCATTAAATTGCCCTCAGTAAGGTGTAAAGAAAACTTGAAAATTATCTCGGCGGATTCTGCAGCAGCAATATTAGATGAACAATTTAAGCCTCTTTTGCATGTAGCATCTGTCGCAGTTCTTGTTGAACCCCCTTTCAGGGAGCCGTCTTATCGGATAGTTGAACCGATTTTCAGGGAAGTTGAAGCGGGTTTTAATTTGATTGTGCATGAGGCTGAACTATGCCGAAGCTTGCTCGATAGGATGAAGGCCGATGTTGTACATTTGGACATGTCTTTGGGCGGAGTCTCAGTTGAAGAGTTGTCGCCAGTTGAACTTGTAAATATGCGGGCATCAAAAACTGGGCGGCAGAATATTCTGAAGATTTTGCCAAAACTCAGGAAAATCGCTTGTGAAATCAAACGGGTACATGGAATAGACATGTTGGCTATCGGCAAAGAAAGCATGCCCGTACGAATTGCTGAGTTGACAGCTGGTGCAGAAGCAATTCTGTTTGCGGCCAAAATGGCCGTCGACAAAAAAGAAAGTATTTTGTTGGGGTTGCCGTTAATGTGTCAACCAAGATTATTGGACAACCGAGTTTACCTTCACTCTCTTATAGCAAACGAACATGACGCACGGAGTTTCAGCGTTGATACTCTGGGTGTTTTAACAAAGGTTAAATTGTCAGAAACCCTAAACCCTGTTGCAAGAGGATTTCGAGCTTTAATAATAAAACCGCAAACATGGAGGTCAACTTGATGAACATTCTATTTTCGTTCTGGAAAACAGCTTCACCTAAACGTAAGAGAATCTACTCACTAACCTTTGTTTTTGTACTCAGCATAACTGCAACCTTAGTGGGCATGTTAGTTCCTCTCAGCCCACAAGAAGCACAACTAATAAGCGACCAATTAAACCAAACAGTTATCGAAAACACTGCCAAAGGCACCCTAATTCCAACAATTTTGTTAAACAACCTTTCCCTTTGCCTGCTCATGTTCATTCCCCTCGCTGGATTAGCAATAGGTTTGTTCATACTGTTTAGCACGGGCATGGCGATTAGAGCGGTTTTTGACATACAAAGCGCTTCCGCCATTTCAGGGGCAGCCGCAGCAGACATACAAGCGTCAACGGCAATTTTAGCGTTGGTTCTCATTGGATTGACGTTTTTGTTAGAATATGTTTCCTACTCACTAGCTATGACAGAAAGTGTGTGGCTGTTCCGAAGAATATTGCAGAAGCGTTGGCGTGAACTTAAAAACACTGCCATCTGCATTGGAATCGTTGCACTGTTTCTCATATTGGGCGCGATAGTTGAAACTTTGGCCTTATCACTGCAACTCTAACCAAACACATTTTTTCTTTAATTTCTAACTATTTCCAAGCTTATGTCTAATGCTTTAACGCTATGAGTGAGTTCGCCCATGCTTATAATGTCAACTTGTGCCGAAGCAAACTCTAAGAGGTTTTCGCCCATTATTCCGCCGCTTACTTCAAGTAATACTTTGTTAAACCCAGCTTTCTTGAGGGTTTCGCTTGCTTCTCTGGCTTGTTTGGGAGAAAAATTATCCAGCATAATGATGTCAACACCGAGTTTTGCTGCTTTCAAAGCATCTTCGACAGTGGTTACTTCGATTTCAATTTTTTTGGTGAAAGAGGCATTAGCTTTGGTTTTCCTGACGGCATCTTCAATGCTTCCAACAATAGCAAGATGATTGTCCTTAATCAGAATCATATCATCTAAGTGCAGTCTGTGGGTGTCACCGCCGCCTATAATAACTGCTTTCTTGTCAAAGTATAGCAAACCTGGCGCAGATTTGCGTGTTGCGGCAATTTTCGTTTTAGCTTTTGCTTTCTCAAGCTTCTCAATCAGCATTCGTGTTTTGGTTGCAATGCCGCTCATTCGTGAAAGAAGATTAAGCATTGTTCGCTCGCCTGCAAGGATAGTTTGAGCGTCGCCTGAAATCTGTAAGAGGACTCTGCTTGTTTTTGATTTTTGCCCCATCGGCAACATTTGCCTTAACTATGAGTCCTAAGTACTCCATAAGAAATATGGCTTCTTCGATTCCAGCAACTACACCTTCTTCCTTGGCAATAACTTCCGCTTTTACAGTTAAATTCGCAGGAATAACCGCTGCCGCTGTCACATCTCCCTGCCCTATATCATCAACGAGAATTTGTTTGAGTTTTTCCTCCATGATTCTTCTTGGGACGAACATACCTGTAGTGTTAGTGCTCTGAATTTAAATTGCTTGCTTTTTTTCCCAGGTTGGCGATAGTTCAAATATAATCTTGCATTAATCGTATGTCATATGAGACTATTACTCTGCTGCTCCGAGCTTGGATTAGGACACGTTTCACGAATAATACCCTTAGGCAAACGGCTGGAGAAGAATGGCCACGAAATGTTCTTTTTCTCAGGCGGCAAAGCTTACGAGATGCTCCAAAAAGAGTTCAATCACGTTTACAAATGCACACCAGTATCCTGGTACGAAAACGCACACGGCATAATCACTTCAGCATCACTCCTAAACCTACTTATCCCCCTTCCCCTCTTCAACATGGAGCAGAACAAGTTCGAACTCAAAAAATCCAATGCCATGGAAACCATCCATCGATACTACGACTTAAGAGAAAACCTCCATGATATTGCCCCCGACATACTCATAGCTGACGGCGACATAAACGCGCTTCGGCTTGCTCAAAGGTGGAAAATTCCTTCAGTCTACATTGCCAACATGATTAGACCAAGTTACGGATTCTCCGCTTTGCTGAGTCCGGGTGAACGTGTTGTTGAGCGATATGTAAAGAATTGTTCTAAAATCATTATTCCAGACAATCCCCCTCCATACACTATATCTGAGTATAACATTGGCAACTTGGACCAATGTGGGATTGAAAGGGAATGTCGAGTATGTGGGAGCGTTCGTTGACACCTCACCCGTAAATGGGTCTCAAGAACATATTTTTGCACCAATCAGTGGACCGGTTGGAACAAGAGCAAAACTCATAAAAACAATCATCCCAGTACTTGAAAAACTCAAAACCAAATGCATCATAAGCTTAGGAACTCCGGGAAAGAGGGTTTCAACTAAAATCGGCAACTGCGAACTCCACAATTGGCTCTCACCACAAGAGAGACAGGAAGCGATGAGAAACGCTAAATTCGTGATTTTCAGCGGTGGACACGCAACTTGCTTTGAAACCATCAAGTATGCTAAGCCAAGCATCTGCATTCCCACTCAGCCTGAACAGTTGGGAAACGCGGCTAAACTTAAAGACCTAAACTGCTCGATCACTGTCAAAAACAAAAAACAACTTGAAAAAGCCGTCAATAAAATGGAAAATGAAAAAGAAACCTACAACAAAAACGTGCAAGCACTAAACGCGTTCTCAAACAAGTTCAAAGGTTTAGACAAAGCTGTTTCAATCGTGGAAACATTGCTGGATTAACCGTTTATTTAGTCAGGTCAAGTTCAGACGTTTGATTTCGCCGTTGGGAGTTTGTTCGTCAAAGACTATGGCCTTGAACTTGTAGATTTTTGCGTCTTTGGTTAACCAGGTGTCTGGTGGCAAACCAGCTTTCATGCAACATTGGCACAAGAATTCTTCTTCGCACCAACCCCATTCCACAGGTACCTGCGGCAAAAGTAATCCTTTGTATGGACCTCTTTCGACGATTAAGCCGTCTTCACCAACTTTGATTTTATTCAAGTATTCCTTAGGATTATTTACGTCTACGAGTTCCGGTGGCGTTAACACGCTGACCTCGAAAACAACTTTACCAAGTTCATCAAATGTTAATGGTTCAAACCTGGGGTCTTGTGTTGCAGCGTTTACGCGCAGAATCGATAACTGCCTCAACAAGCGGACTTGTTGGGTAGGGGTAGCCGATACAGCCCCGAAGCTCTTTCTCGCTCATAACTGGGATGCTGATAGTTACAAAAACGCCACATCGTTCGAAGAGTTTTTTTGGTGTTTCTTTTGGCGGTTTTCGGACTTTGCCTGTTTCCAAGTACTGTTGTCACAGTGTTTCGTGCTAGGTGAATTAAGAATTTTCCTTCTTCCTGGGTCAATTCAAACGACATAACATTTTCCTTCTTATGCGTTGCTCAACCTATCAACAAACTAAAAAAATATTAAAAAATGTTTTTAGAATTTTATGGATTCTTCAGTGATGCCTTCCTTAGTTATTATAAGGAAGTCTATTCCATCGCCGCTCATTGAGTCTCTGCTAACAGCTGACTTTATTGACCGTGTGACGAGTTCTTTTGCTTCTTGTGCTGTCATTGTTTCTTTGTAGCCTTCTTCAAGAACACCCATCGCAATTTCGGTTCCTGAACCCACAACCGCATATTTATCTGGAATTAAGGAGCCTAAGACGTCAAGCACATAGAGTGATGAACCGTCTTCGTCTAATCCGCCTACGATTGTTTGAGTAAACAAAGGCGAGTATCGACGATTAAACAGTACGTTAGCCAAAAGTTTTGCTGATGAACGCACACTAATTTGTCTTCCGACGTCCATGCTGAAGAGGTTAGCTTGTGCCTGCATTTCTTTGGCGAGGATCTGCATGTCTCCAATGAGTCCTGCACATGCAACGCCGATACGGTCTGTTACTTTAAAGACTTTTTTGCCGCCTTTACTCATTATAAAGTTGCCGTAGGTAACTCTTTTTTCTGAAGCTAAAATTACTCCTCCAGAGAAGACCGCACCTACTGTGGTGGCACCAGGCATCCATCCGCCGCCTTGCTGGGCTTGTTGACCTTGGTTTTGCTGCTGTGGGTCTTGCGGCATCAGTTGGATTTGGGGAATATTCGGTAACCCTGGTAATTGTGGTCCATAACTTTCCATAATTTTCGCCTTTTCTTGATATACACAAGACAAATTATTAAGGTTACTTATAACCATTATAGATTAACGAAGTGGCTCGTATGAGCGAGTCTAAACCGTCAAGGTGCCAAAAATGTGGCAAATCCATCGGTTATGTCGAGGTTACAGCCAAAAGTTTCTTTGCAACTAAATCATCATTGATAACGTGAAGTTGGTTGCAACATGCATAGATTGCTCCAACACAAATAGGCTTCTACCGCAGTAACTTTTAAAATGCACCCATGGTAATCAACAAAAGAAGACAAAATTCAATGATAGAAATCTACGCCCAAAAGATTGAGGACACATGGTTTGCAATCGCCATAGACCAGCAACAAATCATAACATCTTCTTTTGGTGTAGACCAGCAAACAACAATAAAAAGAGTTTTATTTAATGTTCCTTTCAACATGGCTTTTCAGATTTTCCATGAACCAGTACCGTCTGCCAAAAACATCTTTATGACTTTGAAAAGAGTCTATGATGGAAAAACATTTGAAACGAACCTGTCTTTGGCAACAGGTCATTTGCCGGCTTACACAAAAAAAGTTCTCAAAACAACCGAAGCAATTCCGCTTGGCTACGTGACTTCTTATGGAGCAATTGCCAAAGTAGTTGGTGGAGGCCCAAGAGCTGTTGGAAACATAATGGCATCTAATCCTTTCGCACCTATTGTTCCATGTCATAGGGTTGTTAGATCTGATTATACGCTGGGCGGCTACGGTTTTGGCTTAAAGACTAAGATCCAACTTCTGGGTAGAGAGAAACGGGGTTTCTCTTCCTCGAAAATAATTGAAGTCAATGATGAACAACTAATGGTTTTTCCAGTTGAGTACGTTCTCAAAAACTTTGTTTAAACGGGTTTACGCAAATCATAAATGCAGGAGAGCCCCACTCAAAGCAAGTGAGCATCATGGTTAACCGAGGTCTCTATGTTGGAAGATTTCAACCTTTCCATTTAGGACACCTAGACGCCATCAAATACGCCTTAAAACAGGTTGATGAATTGGTTGTAGTAATTGGCAGTGCTCAGTATAGCCACAACGCCAACAATCCGTTTACTGCAGGTGAAAGGTTGGTAATGGTTCGCCAAGCAATGATAGAGGCCGGAATTGATTATTCTAAACTATGGATAGTACCGGTACCAGACGTTCACCTTCACATGCTTTGGGTCAGTGCCGTCTTAGGCTATACACCAAAATTCAGTGTATTGATTTCCAATGAGCCATTAACAAAGAGGCTTTTTATGGAAGCGGGCTACGAAGTCAAAACTATTCCCTTGTTTGAGAGAAAACTCTACATGTCATCCATTATACGAGAAAAAATGCTTAAAGATGACAGCTGGATTGAGCTGGTTCCCAAAAGCGTGGCTGACTTCATTTTGGAAATAGATGGCGTTAACAGACTCAGAGATCTTATGCGAACTGATAGGATTTGTTAAACAGCCAGTTTTTCCTTTGAAGCCTTATGGTAGAAGTACCTAGCTAAAAGATAAACAGTGACTAAAACTAGCACTTGTGCGAAGACTCCAATTATAATTGTTGAGAAAGCAAAAAAGAAAATCAGTTCCTTGCGATTTGGTTTATGAATATGAATAATGCATTGACGTCGAGTTTCAGTTTCCATAAAAATAGCTTTCTATGAGATAATCAATTGATCAGTCTTGTCAGGGTTTTCGGTTACTGACTAAAAACCAGCAGTTATCAAGTCGGAAGGCTTCATTAGTTCTCTTAAAACAACCGTAGCATAGGATCCTCTAAACAGCATAAAACTTACCGTTGCCTGAACCACATTGCCGGCGGCATTCGCTGAAATGTTTTGCAGTTTGAAGTCCAGAATTGGAGTAATAGCCGTCCGCAAACCACCTTTTCCACCTGTCCGCGATAACACGTTAAAATGCTGATTGGTCGTTTCTATACCTTCTTGCTCCAAAACCTCATTCTCAATTTTCCCCATGACTCCCTGGGAAAGCTTCTGTTTTACTCCAAAAATGGGAAGAGCCAAACGCAACCTTCCAGTCTTAACCTGAGTGCTAATTTCTAATAGGTTTTGAGCGGTTGCAACTTTCGCAACAGAAGTCAGTGGTAACCCAGAACGTTCAACACCAACAACGTAATCCCCCTCTAAAACTTCATTCAAAGGCAAATCATGCTTCACCCGCTCACTTAGAAAACGATTAAACAAGTAGGATTGGTGTGCTTGAACAAAAAGCGCTTGAAGTTTAATTGGCAAACACTGGAAAGCACCAACAAAATCACCAGGGTTATCTACCAAATAACTAAGCATCATTCGCTCAAAACGCAGTTGTTTAGGAAAATTCTCCTGAGCATGCTTAAAGTTTTTTGTTGCATCCAGTTCTTGTCGAGCTTGCCTAGAAACGGGATGTTCATGGACACTGGATTTGGCGAGAAAAAGCATTGCTGCCTGCTCAAAATCGCCTTTGACAATGGCTTTTCCAACCAAATGAGTTATCGGACGAGTTGTTCCAAAGCGTTGATGACCAAAAAAATTTGGTATGCCACCAAAGCCTTCGAGTTCGTTGATTGTCTTCACGATACTTTCTCTAACAGTTGCTTCTGAACCATTGATTGATTTGATTGTTATAGTAAAATTATTGCCTAAAAGATAGAAAAGTGACAGCATTTCCCGAACATAACCCACCGGGCGAACCGAAATTTCTTTAATATCAATTTTTCCTAAATCTTCTCTCAAAATGTTTTCTAAAGTAATGTGCTGAGCAGTAACGGCTTTTGCATCCTTGATTCCTGCAAACTGAACTCTGGCTTGGTCAATGCCTAAAAACTTTGCAATATTCTTGACCGCGATAAATGTGTCCCAGTTCCGTTTAACCAAAATGCACAGCAAAAACCGTTGTTTTTGGAGTGAAGACCCCAAGACTCTGCTGGGGAGTTCTCCATTCACACTTGCTTTGGAGCCGTCCACAAGAACCTCTTCAACAACAAAATCATCAACCGACTCCCGAATAACACCGCCAAAACCTTTACTTTTACTGGCGTATACGTCGATTCCAAGCAACTTTTCAATTTCGGGAACCTGCAAAAAATCGCCTTACAATAACTTTAATTTGCCTGTTAACCGGTCAATCATTCCTGATGGTGCAGGACCAATCCCCAAACAAGTAATTGTGCCTTCAGGAACCTCAGTTAAACCTCTATCAACAATTAGAGCATGAGGTAAACCTAACTGGTCTGCACCTTCCTCAAGTTCGCCGAGTTCTTTTTCATCCGCAACTTTAACCGCGACTTTTTTTTGTCCCTCAAACATCCATGCCTCCCACCATTTCTTGTGGTGTGTATAGGCATCTTGAGCAGAAGAAACCGCTGCGTGTCCAGCTTGAGCTGCAATCTTGCCTTTACTCATCTGCAAATCTGTCCGAAACACGAGGACTTGTTTGTATTCAAATTCGCCCATTTTATCCCGTCTATAGTTTGGCACTCAAGATTTTAAGGGTTTGCAGAGAAGTAAAGCAACCCAAAGTAAGTTAGAGCCGCCAACATTGAAGGTTTTCTAATTGCAGTTAGGAGCATTTTGCCTTGAAAATCAATTTCGTCAATATCACGTAATGCCTTGTCTACGCCTAATTTTCCGCAAACCCGAAGCATTTCATCGAGCCTTTGATCTGAAAGGGAATCCAGAAATCGCCTTATCCTAAGCATGACAAGGAAATCGAATTTTAGCATTTCATTGCAGCGTTTCTGGTACATTTGCAGAACCTTTGAGGATACGTCACCTCGAACTATTGCTTGACTTGCGACTTCTGCTGCAACTTTGGCAGCTGTCAACCCAAAGATTACTCCGCCACCTGTTGTGGGTTTAACTTGTGAAGCGCAATCACCCATAGCTAGAAAACCATCAGTATAAGACATGTTAATAGGTCCACCTAAAGTGATGGAATGATAGCCTACCTTTGTTATTTTGGCTTTGCTAAGCTGCTTGGAAGCTACTGGATGCTTAAACATGAGCCTTTTAAGAAACTCGCGTGGATCACCATGGTTTGTCGCTAAACCCACTTTAGCTGATCCATCTGGTCTTGGAATTAGCCAACCATAAAAACCAGGAGCATAAGCTTTCCCAAAGTAAACTTCAACTGCGTCAAGGTCAACATCTTGAACTGTATCAACTTCAGCTTCAACCGCATAAACAAGACCACTGGTTTTAAGGGTCTTTAACCTCGCTTGCCTTAGAAGCCTTGAGGACACACCTTCAGCGTCAAAAACGATTTTGGAAAAGACTTTCTCATCAGAGCCATCTGCTTGCCTAATGTTTACTCCTTTTACAGAGCCAGCCTTCAACAGCAATGATTGAACACGAGAGCCTAAAACCAAACTTGCTCCAGCATTTTGAGCTTGATCTGCAAGAAATTGGTCAAACCGTGCCCTATCCAATGCTAATGTAACAGAACATGAAAGTTTAATCGACAACTTGGATCCGAGTGGCGAATGAAAGTTGGCTGCACAAAAAGTGTTCTCAACTATCCCCTTTGGAAGCGGATAGAGACCCATACGTCTTAGACTTTTAATGCTTAGGTGCCCAGCACAATGGGAAGGAAAACCAATTGTTGAGTGTTCTTCAAAAACGGTGGCTTTTACACCAAGTTTAGCCAAATTTAAAGCCGCGTATGAACCGACAGGCCCGCCTCCTATAACTATTGCATCTGTGGATTGAATTGTTTGTGCCATCATCGATAAGCTATTGGATTTTTCTTTTATATAAGGGAGGGGGATACCTTCAAAGATCTATCTATTTTTTCGATTAGGCTATTTCTAAATGAGCCAGATAGACAAAAATAAGGTCGAAAAAAACATAAACTCATTTAGACATACTAACAAAATTAAAAAAGTTTGAGTTCTTAGAAAAAGTGTAATTATCGTTGTTGGACTAGTTCGATTCGGCGTTTGCCCCTTGACATTGATGAAGTGCGAATTTTTCCGCTAACCTCAAGTTTTAGCAGTAGCTCATTGAAGTCTTTGAAACCTAAATCTTCATACTCGTCTTTTAGCTGCTCAAAGAGGTCGTCGTCAGTCAAGTCGCCTTTCTTAGTCAAAACTTCCAAAAGATAGAAGTAGGCTGGGCGTGTTTTCCAAGTTTTAATCTGCGGCATAATTATTCCTTCTTATGCAACTGGGGTTTGTGGCTTTTGTACTTGTCGGATTTGCTGCATGAAGCTCTTGTACCATTTTTCCATGTCAGGCGTTATTGAGGGACCCATTTCTTTCAGGGCGTCTTGGAAATCTTTCATGGTGACTTCAGTTGAGTTTACGTCTCTTCGTAAGGCATGCATAGCAGCTTCTCGGCAAAGTGATTCTATGTCTGCTCCAGAATAGTATTTAGTGACAGTTGTAAGTTGATTTAAGTCGACGTCTTTGCAGATGGGCATGCCTTTAGTGTAAATTTTGAGGATTTGCAGTCGGCTTTTCTCGTCAGGTTCAGGCACATAGATTAAGCGGTCAAAGCGTCCTGGACGAATCACAGCGGAGTCAACCATGTCAGGGCGGTTAGTAGCAGCAATAACGACGATGTCTTGCAAAGTTGTAATGCCATCCATTTCTGTTAGCAGTTGGCTTATAACGCGTTCGGAAACACCGCTGTCAGACATACCCATGCCTCGTTTGGGTGTTAGGGAGTCGATTTCGTCAAGGAATATTACTGCAGGCGCGGCCATGCGGGCTTTGCGGAAGACTTCACGGATGGCTTTCTCCGATTCGCCTACCCATTTGCTGAATACTTCGGGTCCTTTGATGGATATGAAGTTGGCTTCGCTCTCAGTTGCTACAGCTCGTGCAAGTAGGGTTTTGCCGCAGCCTGGTGGACCATAAAGCAAGATGCCTTTTGGTGGTCGTATTCCAAGTTTTGTAAATATTTCAGGGGTCTTTATTGGCCATTCTACGGCTTCTTTGAGATGCTGTTTTACATCGTCAAGTCCGCCTGCATCGTCCCAGTGAACTGTTGTGACTTCGATGTAGACTTCACGCATTGCGGTTGGTGTAACTTCTTTGTATGCGCCAAGGAAGTCATCCATTGTAACTTCCATCTTTTCCAGTACTGCTGGTGGAATGCGTTCTTCTTCAAGGTTGATCTGTGGTAAATAGCGTCTTAGTGCTTTCATGGCGGTTTCTCTTCCAAGTGCGGATAGGTCGGCGCCAGTGTAGCCGTGAGTCATGGCTGAGAGTTTGGGAAGGTCAACGTCTTCTGCAAGTGGCATGCCGCGTGTGTGGATTTGGAGAACTTCGTAACGTCCTTTTTTGTCGGGAACGCCGATTTCTATTTCTCGGTCAAATCGTCCTGGTCGACGTAAAGCTGGATCAAGTGCACCTGGACGGTTGGTTGCACCTATGACGATGACGTTTCCTCTGCCAGATAAGCCATCCATTAAGTGCGAGTAGTTGGGCAACAACGCGTCTTTCTACTTCACCTGTGACTTCTTCACGTTTAGGTGCAATTGCGTCAAGTTCGTCGACGAAGATTATGCTTGGAGCGTTCTGCTGGGCTTGCTGGAAAATCTCTCGCAAGCGTGCTTCGGATTCTCCGTAGAATTTGCTCATGATTTCTGGACCGTTGATGGAGTAGAAGTTTGCTTCTGACTCGTTTGCAACTGCTCGTGCCAACAGGGTTTTGCCGCAGCCTGGTGGACCGTGAAGCAGTACACCTTTTGGTGGTTCAATGCCTAGACGTTGGAAAAGTTCGGGGTGACGAAGAGGCAACTCGACCATTTCTCGGACGCGTTGGATTTCTGTTTGCAGTCCTCCGATGTCTTCGTAATTTGTTCGTGGGTAGACCTTTGCCTTCGGGTGCTGGTTCGTTTAGAATGGTTAGTCGTGATTCAGCTGTCACTTTTATTATACCATGTGGTCGGGTTTTTGAGACCGTAAATGGTATGGCATGTCCAAGCATCATGACTAGCGTTGTGTCGCCTTCGACTAGGGTGCGTTCCATGAGTCGGTTTTTGACGAAGTTTGTGAAGTCCTCATCGACGTTGAGACGCATATCCACAGGTGCAAGTGTCATGGCAAGGGCGGTTTTGACTTTTGCAGGACGTATAACCACATATTCGTTTATGGCTACACCGCTGTTTTTACGGGTGAAGCCGTCAATTCGTATGATGTCGCGGTTTTGGTCTTCGCTGTATGCTGGCCAAGCAATTGCTGATGTTGTGCGTTTATTAACAATTTCAATTACGTCTCCAGCACTAATACCTAGTTTCTGCATCGTTCGCTGGTCAATGCGGGCAATTCCTCTACCGACATCTCTTTGCCGTGCGTCTCCAACGCGTAGTTGTACTTCGCTCATTTAGAATTCTCCTAAATAATTTGATTTTTTGTTTAGGGATGTGTGTTTGAAAAAGCGGTTATCCCTATATAAACTTTAAAGTGTAAGTAACAAGAACATCAAGCGCATGTTAAGGAGATGAATTGTGGGTTTTTTGGGTTTTAGAGATCTAATCGCGGCTTGTTCGGCGTATTTGGAAGGTTTGTGCTTGACTTACACCTGGAATTTTTGATAGTTTTTCTTCAAATTCATCTACAAGACCTGATTTGTCTTCAGGGTATTTTATTTGAACTAGAAGCGCTACGAGACCAAAAGCTACGGGTTCTTCACCGTATCCTTCAATTGCTGCAAATTCGGGCAAGACAGCTTTAATTTTTGCTTTGAGGTCATCAAAGCTTGGGACTATGTCTTCTGGAAAAACTTTGTAAGTTACTAGTACGCTACCCATATTAACGCGCCTTTTTATGGTCCGCTAAAGCCGCATTTAGGGCATTTGTAGAGGCGACCAAATTTGCGGCATTTTCCGTCTCGTTTAATTTGAATTTCACCGCAGTTTGGACACAGGAATTTTGTGGATTCACTACCAGGCGGGATTGGTTTTCCGCAACTTGTGCATGTTACGAGGGATAATTTCTCTGACATAACTGTGACACTTCTTAGCCGTTCATATTGTAAGGGTTCCTTATATCTGCTATGCTTGGAACCAGTGTTTATTACTACAGAAAAGAATATGATTTGATAACGTCTATAACTACATTGTTTATGTGTGGATTAGAGTTTTTGTTGAAAAGCCACAAATCCGCGATGCCCCTCCAAAAGAAATTAATTAGAATTTTGCATATTTCCATTTTCTAAATTTTAAGCAGTTTCGCAAATTTATTAAGTTGGGCTCATGCCTACTCTATTTGTGGAATCGTTTTGGGCGTAAACTTCAAAGACATCATACCAAAAACCCAGGTAAAACTCGAAGACCTCGGCGGCAAAATCATAGCAATAGATGCATACAACGCCATCTACCAGTTCCTAAGTATTATCCGCCAACCAGACGGAACCCCACTCAAAGACAGCACAGGAAAAATCACTAGCCACCTAAGCGGATTATTCTACCGAACATGCAACCTGGTTGAAATTGGCATAAAACCAATCTACGTTTTCGACGGTATCCCACCTGCTCTAAAATCCGCAGAAATAGAACGCCGCAAACAAGTCAAAGTCGAAGCCGTCGCCAGCTATGCAAAAGCAGTAGCGACTGGTGACATTATCAAAATGCGAACGTTCGCTTCGATGGCGACAAGCATGAAAGACTACATGCGAGATGACAGCAAAAAACTCTTAGACCTAATGGGTTTGCCTTGGGTTCAAGCTCCTAGCGAAGGTGAAGCTCAAGCAGCATACATGACAAAAAAGGGTGATGCAGATTATTGTGCAAGCCAAGACTACGATAGCCTTCTTTTTGGAGCGCCCAAACTACTTAGAAATGTGACTATCTCAGGAAAAAGAAAACGTGCAGGCACTAAAACTCGAGTTGAGGTTGTTCCTGAAGTAATTGAATTGTCAAAAACTCTAGTACAATGTGAATTGACTCGTGAGCAATTAATTGATGTGGGAATATTGATTGGTACTGATTTCAACCCTGACGGCATAAAGGGGCTTGGACCAAAGACCGCCCTGAAATTAATCAAACAATATGGCACTATTGAAAGCGCCATCCCTCACATTAAAAACCCCAGCTTTCCTGTTGAACTAAAGAGCATACGCAAAATTTTTCTCAATCCAGAAGTGACTGACACTTTCAAGATAGAGTGGAGAGAACCTAACGAAGCAAGCTTAATCGATTTCATGTCTGGAGAAAAAGAATTCGGTGAAGACCGTATCAAAAAATCCTTAGACAGGATGATTGCATGTAATAAAAAGCAGAAGGGCAAAGTTTCTCTGGAAAAATGGTTCGGATAGAAAGAAAAGAATTTTACTTTACAGTAACTGACTTTGCCAAATTACGAGGCATATCAGGATTAAAGCCCTTCTCCAAAGACACATAATATGCTAGCAATTGCAGCGGAACCGCAAAAGGAATCGGGGAGAGCACACTTGGAATGCCTTTTGGGACCTCGATATATTCTTCTGATAAAGATTTGATTTCTTCGTCGTCTTGCTCTATGATTGAGATTATATGTGCTCCTCGGGCTTTCATCTCCATAATGTTCCCGATAACGGTTTTATGGGTGTCATCTCTGGGGCATATGAATACCACTGGGAAACCGTCTTCGATAAGGCTAATGGGGCCATGTTTGCTTTCGCCTGCGGGAAACGCGATGGATGGAATATAGGCGATTTCCATCAGTTTAAGTCTGCCTTCAAATGCTGTGGCGGTGCTGATGCCTCTGCCTAAGAAGAAGAACACTTTGGAAGACGCATATTTTTTTGCGATTTGCTTAATCTTTTCTTCCTGTGTTCGCACAATCGTTTCGACGTCTTCAGGCATTTTTTTGAGGTTTTCTTCAAGGCAATCCATTTCATCCTGAGATATCTTCCCCCGCTTCTTGGACAACTTCAAAGCTATCTGGGCTAAGACGGAGAGCTGCGAGGTGAAAGTCTTGGTGGCGGCTACCCCGATTTCTGGACCTGCCTGGGTGCCAATGTAAACTCGGGAAATCCGTGTCATAGTGGAACCGATAACGTTGGTTAAACTTAAGACAGTTGCTGCGCGTTGCTGTGCACAACTTACCGCGGCTATTGTGTCTGCCGTTTCGCCCGATTGACTCACAGCTAAGATGGTGCTGTCGATGCTAACTGATTTGCCGCATTGCTCCAAAAACTCAGAAGCATAAACTGGGTAAGTGGGCAAGAACGCTAGTTTAGAGAACATATAGGAAGCTGCTAGGCATGCATGGTAGCTTGTTCCGCAGGCAACCAGAAACACTTCAGTGGCTCGGTCAAGAAAAGTAGCAAGCAAATCCAAGTAATGGTCCTGGATACGTAGAGTGTTGCGTAAGGTTTCGGGTTGTTCATGGATTTCTTTAATCATAAAGTGTGGATACCCCTGCTTAACCGCCATCTCTGCAGTCCACTCAACAGTAATGGGATCACGTTTAATAGGGCTGTTATCAGAGATTCTTCGGATTTCGTAACCGCGAGCAGTGAGAATGACGAGTTCACCGTTGTTTATCATGACGGCTTTGTTGGTAACATCCAAAAATGCTGGAATATCACTAGCGCAGAAGACACCTTCGCCATTGATTCCTAAAACCAAAGGGCTTTCGTTTCGAGCGCAGATGATGTTGTCGGGTTCACGTGTGGAGATTATGGCGAACGCGTAGGAGCCTTCGATTCGCTTGAGACTTGCCATTACTGCCTGCTGAAGGTTAAGTTTGGGGTTTTGTTTGAGGGTTTCCTCGATTAGATGAGGCATGATTTCTGTATCTGTTTTTGAAACAAAGGTGTGACCTAGGTTTTCCAGTTCACTCTTGAGTTCCATGAAGTTTTCAATGATTCCGTTGTGGACTACGGCTATTTCGCCTTTGCAGTCGGTATGGGGGTGAGAGTTAATTTTTAGGGGAGCACCGTGGGTTGCCCATCGGGTGTGTCCGATGCCCATGCTGCCGGGAATGTCGTCGAGGTTGACTATTTTGTCTACTTCATCGATTTTGCCTGCATCTTTTTTTATGAAGAGTCTTCCGTCTGAGATTGTTGCTATGCCGACTGAGTCGTAGCCTCGGTATTCTAGATGTTTTAGGGATGAATGAATTAGGGGTGCAGCGTTTCCTTCTCTCAAAATACAGCCAAATATTCCACACATTTTTTTAGCCTTCGAGTTATTATTATGTTTAATGTTTTATGGAGACTGAGGTTTACTAATAAGCTTTTTTAAAATAAGAGTTTGACTACTAAAAAGTTTTTTTTAATAGTTGACTTCCAATTTGCGTGTAAGATTGAGCAAACAAACAACTTTTTCACGGAACATTTTGAACCTCTACAAAAAAATTTTTTATAGTACCCTCGACTTAATCTTAATGAACGAAATGCAAAGAAAACTTCTCCTCCAAGACCACAACAACACTCAAGAAGTAAAAGAAATCACCCTCCTAAAAGACCCCCAAAAATTAAAAATGATACTAGGCAGCCTTAGCTGGAAAATCCTCACCATACTCTCAAAAAAAGAAATGTACCCTCTAGAAATCGCCAGACAACTCGGCATGCATGAACAAAAAATTTATTATCATATAAGAATACTCGCCAAAGCAGGAGCCATCGTGGTCACACGCGAAGAAAAAAAGAAGGGTGCAACAGCAAAATATTACAAAACTGTTTCACCAGCCTTCGGAATCGAATTCCCGCAAGGTTACAAACCAATTCAAAACATGTGCACCCTAAGTCTCGATGAACAGTTGCAGAAGTTCTTCAAGGAATTCATCGATAACGGCATTTTTGACGGAAAAATCGTGGTTGGTAGTCCACTGCCGCATGGACCTTTCAAAACTAGTGCCCGTGATGGTCACTATGCTGCTCATTTAGCCCTTTTTCTGGGGCAATTCGCCAAGATGCCGACGGAGTTTGCTGTGAAATTAGATGTTGATGTGAAGGTGGAGAAGGAAGAAAAAAACAACCTAATTCTCGTTGGCGGACCCGGGACCAACCTGTTAACGCAGGAAGTAAACGATTTCTTACCCATTAAATTCATTATGCAGTCCTCTGGGCAGGGTTTTTTGCTTGGTGGTTTGTCGTCGAATAAGACTGGGCAAATTTACACTTCAGATGTTTCGGGCGTTATAGCCAAAATCGTGAATCCATGGGATGACACTAAACGTATTGTGGTTTTAGCCGGCAACAAGGCAGTGGGAACTAAAGCTTGTGTGTTGGCGTTAACGAATTTCTGGAAAGAAACCCTAGAAAAATACAAGGGCGAAGACACTTTTGCTGTGGCGATTCATGGGTTTGATTTGGATGGAGATGGAAAAGTGGATTCAATTGAGGTTAATGATTAATCTTGAATATCAAACAAACAAAAGATGAATTCTGGGCGCTAGGACATGAAAATATTCACGCGATCCATCCCACAACATTGATGTTTACTAAGGATATTCATGTTTCACAGAAGGGCGATTGTATAGTGGCAATGTCAGCTGACAAATCTGTTGCAGATTTAAGTGCTCAATTCAAGGAGGAACTTCGAAAGCCAAACTCCAAGTTGACCGTCACTATCGAAGCAGGCAACTTCATAGAAGAAATCAAAGCACTCGGCTCGCATAGACTTTGTTTATGCCACCCAACTGATATTGTAATTAGGAAAAGCGATTATATCTGCAGCAGAACGTTGGCAATTTGTGCTGATAAAGCCTCAAATGATTTGTCAAGAAAGTTTGTGGAGAAACTTCAGGACCCTAAACAAAAAATCAAAATTACAGTAAGAGTTGAAAGCTAAACAATTTTGGCGTCTAACACAACCTGAGACTCAAAAGGCGCAGTCTCGCGAATACTCTTTGCATAAAGAAAAGCCTCAACTTTTCGCCCATTCTTTTTCACTAATCTCATGAAGCGCTGTTTGAGGTCTTCTATAGTGTCAGGTGAACGGACAAAACCGTAGAAATGTGTTACGCCCCCCTGAGGTTTTAGCGCGTTGCAAGCTGCGTCAACGAAGTCGATGGCTGTTTCAGGTAGATTCATAATCACCCGGTCCGCTGAGCCTCTAAGCTTAGTTGCAGCAATTTCCCTTGCATCTGCCAATATTGGGTAAACATTATTTTCAACCTTGTTTACCCTCACGTTCAAATTAAGCAACTCAATGGCATCAGGATTAAGGTCCACAGCGCAAACTTTCACCGTCGGATTTCGTTTACCAATTAACACTGAGAACGGCCCAACACCAGAAAACAAATCCACTACTGTTTCGCCATCTTGCACCAATGCCGTCACTCGTTCATGCTCATGTGAGAGCCGAGGCGAAAAATATGCCTTAGCTATGTCAACATGGTATTTGCAACCGAATTCTTTGTGAATTGTTTTGGTTTTGTTATCTCCAGCGATGTAGTCGTAATCGCGAACCCGAAAGACGCCACCAATATCGCCTGCTTTGGAGAGGACCGTTGTTACGTTTTTTTGTGTTTGCAGAATTGCCTCGCCGATTAAGCTCTGGTAAGCTTTAAGCTGAGGTGGGATGTCGATTACTACTATGTCTCCTACAACATCGAAGGCTTGTGGAACTTTGTAAAACAACTCAGGGGGCAGTTTATCTTGAAGGGCTTGGGTCAGGGTTTGTGGAGAAAAATGTTTTTCGCTGAAAACAGCGGTATGAAAGGTAAATTTTGGTATCTGACTTCTAAAAGTTGTTAATTCTATGCCTTCGGGTTCTCTTACCAGGGGAATACAGAGGTAGTCTTTTTCTCGTTGAATAACCAGAGATTTATCCGCAAGCCCAAACTTTGTTGCTAAAGTGATTGCTTTTTCGCCTTGACTTTTCAGAACTTTAAAGCAAATAGACGGTCTGGGCATGGGCGGTCAGCTTTTTTCTATCCTATATAGATGGTTAACTTTTTTGATGCTGAATTTAATGTTCATCATTTTTTCCACAAGCCAAATGTTAGATTCTATGTGCTCGGAGATTGTTCGAGCAAGAAAAAATGATTTTCCCTCTGTAAATGCCATGTAAGGAATAAGCATGTCTGCAAGGTAAATATCCACCGTCGGCTTAACTGAGAGTTCGGCGTTGAGCCTTTGCGCTGCTTCTTTTCCCACAACCTCGCTCATTTTTCTGAGTTCCCCAATTGCGTCAGCACCAATAATCACACGTGTATCGGTTTCAGCCCACAATACAATAGAGCTACCTTTCTGAATTGGGTTTGACTGGTCGTTTACAATTTGAATATCAGGCTTAAAACCATTTTGAACAAGATAATCTTCTGCTGCCTTTGCTTGTCGCTTTGCAACCTGCTTATCAGCCAGAAAAGTACACACAGAAACCCCTTTAATGCTCTTTATGTTTCCAAAACTCTTCAATGAAATGGGGTTTAGTCGGTGGTTTGGTTTGACTGTTATTGTTGCTTCACCCATGCCTTTGGGATAGTACCCGTATTTTTGAACTGTTATTTCGGCTTCAACTCCCATCTGTCTTAACGCTGGAAGGAAAACATGTCGCAGGTAGTTGATTGTTGGAGCATGGGTGGTGTCAGTTCCGCCTTTTGCCACATGTAAATGTACAGGATTCTTCGCGAACAAACAAATGGGTAACGTTGCCAAAAGCAACATCGGTATGCTTCCGGCGGTTTCAATTAGTGCTTCAATTGTGCCACCCTCAATCTCATGTGGCGTAAACCAAAGTTCCTTTGAACCAAGTTTTGCTCCGTGGATTTTGGCGTTGCATAGTTTACCTGCGGTCAATACTGCTTCTAAATGTTGAGGTTTTAAGCCTGGCTGCGGGCGGCTTTGCCTGATGTTTGTAATGTGAAGCGGTTGCTTGGTGATTGCGGCTAGAGCTACTGATAGACGAAGGATTGTGCCGCTTCCACTTTTTTGGCTTCCATCAATTTCTATCATACAATTTTTCCACTGTTGCTGGTTTGCAAACAATTAATAAGCGTCTGGGATTATTTAGGAGTTTAAGAGGATGTGTTTCGTGAGCACTGATAAGGAAAAACTGAATCAGCTTTTGGTAAAAGTTGATGAAATTGCGATTTCCATAAATAAGATTTCTGAGGAACTACGCTCAGTTTCTGCTTCTCTGAAGTCTCTCGCAGTTGGACAAATAACTCAGCCCCCAACTCACATCCCATCTCCCGCAACTTCTGCACCAATGCCAGCAGCACGTGAAACATCAAAACAGAGGTCACTTGACGACATCCGCATGTCATTCCCAGAAGAACTTGAAGCCCGACTTAGCTTCGACGAAAAAGGAGACTATATTATAATAAAGCCTAAACAGTTCTTGGGTTCAGAAAACTTCGCCAAGATTGCCTCTGCAGTACGTGGTATGGGCGGCGAATATATAAGCGCTGGAAAAGATTCGCATTTTAGGGTTCCTAAGAAAAAAACTTTATGAAATTAAAGCGCAGAGAAATTTGAAAAATCGCCCTTAAAAGGTCCGATAACGGACTTCCAGATAATTTACTCTTGCAGCAGGAGGACCTTGGCGGCAATAGTTGACGAGAGTTTTCACCGCGTGTTCTTCACCTTCAAAAACTGCTTCCACCCGCCCATCCAGCAGATTTCGCACCCAACCGCTAACACCCAAGTTTTGTGCCTCAAGCAGAGTGACTTTGTCTAAAGTATACTCCTTGAACTCGCCCAGAAACAAAAAGGTGTGCTCTAACTTTCATAGACATTCGTATAATTAAGAAAGATGGGATTTAAAAATATAATTTCAACAATAAAGAAAAAAGGGTTAATTATCATGGATCGATTTTTTTTGCAAACGGCGCTTAGAAAAAGACTAGCTGAAGGTGGACCTAACCACTTGAAGGTGTTGACTAATTCCGTGAATGCAAGTGCATAATTGTTTAATTTATCAAAAGGCTGTCGAGGTATTTTTGGAATGAACCGTAGCGTCTTATAATTGCTATGAAGTTTTGTGAATTTTATATGATTCTCCTTATCTTGCCTTTGTTTCTGACAATCTCAGGTTCTTTAAGAGCCGCTGAACATCTGAGTCTGTAGAGCATGCAATTTTCCCAGAGTTTTTTTCCAATCGCAATTCTATTTTCACCTCTATTACAAAAAGGGGCTCTTGTTTGGAATCTAAACAGTTGTAGTTGGGTTTAGCACAGTAGCAATGAGTGCTACAGGGTTCACTTTCACTGAGCTCTCTACTGATAGAAAAGGTCGCTGTCGAGCTTGTTTTAAAAGAGATTTTGAGGATAGGAAGTTTGATGATTAGCATGTTTAAGGAAAATTGTGGTAAACTGATGGTTTATGCATCAACATGGTGTTCCAAAAGGGAAACGGTTAGAATCAGTCAGGACAGCTACAAAAGAAACTGCTAAACGTTTGAATTTAGATTTTGAAATGGTTCGACTCGACAGGGCATCTTCACCTATCTATGTGTACTATGAAGAAAATGATGGTGATGAACCTATACCGCTTTATTGTGATGAAGGCAAAATTTCAGGTTTGGAAGAAATTAGTGGTAAACTCAGAAATATGATGTTTGTTTTGTCTTTTCATCCAAACCATTCAGTTCTGAAAGAAATGAGAAGTGAACTTCTCAAACTTTCCTAAAACGGATGGTTTGGTTCTCAAGGACAACTTCGTAAACTTGGTTTACGTCGAAGTTTATGCCCATGTTGTCGTATTCTTGTTCAGTTAGGAACAGAATTATCTTTGGCGTTGCCATCTGAGTGCGTTGTGGCAGAAAGGGCATTTGTGTTTGAAGCGCTTGCATGATATCCTGTGCCATTTTGGCTTCGTCTGATTGGGGTCTTACTATGTAAGGGTTAACTTCTCGTTCTTCGAGGAGTTCGATTCTTTTTCCAAGGTTGCCGTCTAAGTCGCGGGTGGATTCGATTTTGTTAACTCTAACGCGGAACAAGTTATTTTCACTCTCTCGTAATGGATTAAGCAGTCACAGATTTAATTCTTTACACCAACCGTCAAACCTTTTCTTCTAAAAAGGGTTTTCAACTTAGAATACTTGTTTTAAGTTTTTGAGGCAGAATCTGGTTTAGCTTCTCTTTTAAGTTCTAAAATTCTTTTGTCGAGAAGTTTTAGTCGTTCGTGCATTGCTTTTGCAGTTTCGCGTACATGTTTTCTTTCGTGCTCTAATTGTTTGAGGCTTCGGTCAGCGCCAACTTCTTCCTCAAGGAATGGTGAAAAAGGAGAGGGAATTTTAGGCATTGCAATGTCAGTTACTTCAACGTTTAGAACATCTCGGGAGAATTCACGGAAAAGTAAACCGATGTTGTTGAAAATTTCTGTTTGCTTGACGATTGCATGTCTGAGTATTAGTTCTCCTGATTGGGTGATTTTGTACACTTTTAATCTTCGGTTTTTCTGGGTTTCCCAGTGACCTTTGATGTATTCTGATTTTTCTAAGTCACGCAAGATGGGGTAGACGCCGCCTGCGGTGGGTTGCCAAAAGCCTTTGGTGCGGCTGTTGATTTCTTTCATGATTTCGTAGCCGTGGGAAGGTTTCTTGTTGAGTAGTATGAGGACTCCCATGCGTATGTAGCCTTTTTGGGCTTCTTTCATCCAATTTGTTGTTGTCTTGTCTTCAGTTTCTGATGCCATCTTGTTTCAAAACTATATTGTATGTTGGGTAATACTTATATTTTACCGCTATATATTGCAGTGAACAATATTGAAAATTAACGGAGAAACTAAAATGGCAAATGAATCCATAATCGAAGTAAATCATCTAACAAAGATGTTCAACAAGTTCACTGCCGTAGATGACATATCCTTTGATGTTAAGAAAGGCGAAATTTTCGGGTTGTTGGGACCAAACGGAGCAGGCAAAAGCACCACTCTACGAATGCTCTCCACTCTATCAAGACCCACCAAGGGAACTGCCACCATCGGCGGATACGACACAGTAAAACACGACATGGAAGTACGCAAGCTAATCGGCATCGTTTCGGAAAAAATGATCATCTACAATCGCTTAACAGCTAAAGAAAACCTCTGGTTCTTCGGCAGCCTCTTCAACATTCCAAAAGACACCTTAAACAAAAGAATTGATGAATTACTCGAACTGGTGCAATTAACAAAATGGAAGAACGCCCAAGTCGGCACTTTTTCAACTGGCATGCGCCAAAGAATGAATGTAATTCGCGCTCTACTAAACATGCCTCAAGTCCTATTTCTTGATGAACCTACGTTAGGTTTAGATCCTCAGTCATCAGTGGAAATTAGAGATTTCATAAAGAAACTCAATCAAGAACAGGGAACTACAGTCATCATAACCACTCACATGATGGTTGACGCTGACTTGTTATGCGACCGCATAGCTATTGTGGACCACGGAAAAATCATAGCCTTGGACACCTCAACTAATCTAAAAAAGATAATTTCAGGAGGAGACACCATGATTATAAAACTTGAAATTGCAAACCTAACACCGGATTTAGTAGCCTCAGTAAAAGCACTCAAATGCGCGGATGCCGTAACACAAGAAAACTCGACAAGTCTACATCTTATCGTTCACGGACGAAGATGCCTTCGACAACATAATCGATACTGTTAGAATCAAAAACGGAAAAATCACTTCAATGGCAAACTTGCAGCCTACACTTGAAGATGTTTTCTTGCATATTACTGGACATGAAGTTAGAGACAGCGCTGACCAGAAAATAAAGCAGGAGACTGGTCCGGGCAAGCGTTTTGGTGGAGGACCAAGAAGGGTAAGGTGATAGAAGATGACTGTAACAACTATTCTTCAACATAGTTTCCGAATTGCGAAAAAAGACTTAACTGAACTGTTCAGAAACAGACTAGGCTTAGTGCTCTTAATCGTTATGCCGTTGTTTATGATGGTTATGGTTGGTTTCATCTATCCATCAAACGGAACAATCACCGACTTAAAAGTTGGAATGGTAAACGAGGACTTAGGCTTTAACGGTGTATTTGCGCCTGGCCAAGGCTTCATTGAAGGCCTAAATGCAATAAACAATCAAACCCACATGCTAATAATAACTAACGTAGACAGCACAGCTGACCTTAAAGATATGGTGCAGAGGGGCCAACTTCAAGGCGGCATAGTGATTCCAAGCAACTTTAGCGAAAGCGTAATGACTGGACAACAAGGTACAATAATTATAGTAAGTGACGAATCCAATCCACAAATATCAGCCATTATCCAAGGCGCATTAACCGGCGTATTCAATGCAATGGGCCAGCAGTTGGCCGTACACAATGTTCTGCCATTGAATGCAACAAACCCACTCGCAGTCGTACAACCCTACAGTATAAAAACTCAAGGCGTAGTTTCAGGTCACCCCAGCTACTTCGACTTCATCGCTCCAGGCATAATGGCGATGACCGTTATGATGAGCGTAATGACAGGCTTGCCTGTTGCCATCTCACAGGAAAAAGAAATTGGCACAATGGACGGCATGATGGTTGCACCAGTAAATCGACTATCAATCTTGTTGGGAAAAACTATTGCCCAAACTGGCAGAGGTCTAATCCAAGGTGTGATAATCTTGGCGTTAGCCATCGGCATATTCGGAGTAGCCATACAAGGCAGCATTCTACTCGTATTTGCGCTCTTGCTGCTCGGTGTATTTAGTTTCGTTGGTTTAGGCATAGTTATTACATCTTTCACTAAAGACCAAGAAACCGCACAGATGATGATGATGACACTGATGTTCCCAATGATGTTCCTTAGCGGAGTGTTCTTCCCCATACAGCAAATGCCATGGTATATGCAAGACATCTCAAAGGTTCTGCCATTAACCTATGCTGCAGATGCTTTACGAAAAGTCATGGTGCTAGGCGCAGGTATATCGCAGATATCTACAGAACTCATAATACTCATAGCCTTCGGCGTAGTAATGATTGCAATTGCACTGCCAGTATTCCGAAGAATGATGACACGATAGGACAGAGAACCGATGAGCACCCTCTGTTCCAAATGCCCCTTCTTTCAACTTGCTCCACTTTTAAGGCGCAAGAATGCACGCAAACGCTGCCGCATAGAACCACAAAGGCAACTGCGAATCTACGAATGCAAAGACTACCCTGAAAAGAAGGGCCTTTTCAGAAAATAGTTTTTTTCCTAAGTAGCTACAATCAAAGCAACTACACTATAGTCAGCAGCTCTTGAATATTCGGTTATTGTATTGGACCAAAATCTGCATCTGAAAAGACACAAATTTAGAATGATCGCCCCGTTACGGTTTTATATGCAGATGTAGGCATAAGGATGCAAGAAGAGAATCCCCATGTCCGATACTGGAATAACAGTAAAGAAAAACCAAGACTTCTCGAATGGTATGTACAAGTTGTTCTAAAAGCCGAACTTGCAGATTACGCGCCTGTTAAAGGCTGCATGATAATACGCCCAGACGCCTACTCTGTTTGGGAGAAAATCCAAGAAATCTTTAACCAAAAAATCAAGGCAACAGGACACAGCAACGTTTACTTCCCCATGTTCATTCCTGAAAGCTTCCTCAAAAAAGAAGCCGAGCACTTTGAAGGTTTCACTCCAGAAGTAGCATGGATTACACAGGGTGGAAACACACCTTTAGAGGAGAAGTTAGCGGTTCGCCCCACCAGCGAAACCATCATGTATGCAATGTTTAGCAAGTGGATACGAAGCTGGAGAGATTTGCCTCTGAAAATCAACCAATGGTGCAACATAGTAAGATGGGAAACCAAGGCTACAAAGCTGTTTTTGCGTACACGAGAGTTTCTTTGGCAAGAAGGACATACTGCACACGCAACATCTGAAGATGCGGAAGCTGAAGTCATGTACGCACTTGGCGAATACAAGGACATAATGGAAAATTACTTAGCTATTCCAGTAGTGGTTGGCACTAAGAGTGACAGCGAAAAGTTTGCTGGTGCCATCTACACCACAGCGCTCGAATCAATTATGCCTGATGGGAAAGCTCTGCAGATGGGAACCAGTCATAATCTCGGGCAGCATTTTGCTAAGGTATTCGATGTAAAATTTATTGGTGAAGACAAGCAGGATCACTTTGTTTGGCAAACTAGCTGGGGCATCACCACGCGCCTCATCGGCGCTATGATTATGGTTCATGGCGACGACAAAGGCTTAATTATGCCGCCCAAAGTGGCACCAATACAAGTTGTTATCATTCCAATTCCCTTCAAAGGCTTGGAGGCTGAAGCTATAGCAACAAAAACTAAGGAAATCGCAGCATCACTCAAAGCTAAAGGTGTAAGCGTTATTTTAGATGACCGTAACGAGTACACGCCTGGATGGAAATTTCACCAGTGGGAACTCAAAGGAATCCCAATCCGTATAGAACTCGGACCAAGAGACCTCAAACAAGAACAAGTTGTGATGGTGCGACGTGACACTGGTCAGAAAACCCCAGTTAAAGAAGCCGAAATCGCTTCAACTGTAGAGAGACTTCTGCTGGAAATACAGGATAACATGCTTGCAAAAGCCAAAGCAATCCTGCAAGACAAAACCAGTTCAGTTCAAAGCTATGAGGAATTTAAGAAGGTACTAGATGAAAAGGGCGGTTTCATAAAGGCCGCATGGTGCGGTAGTCCAGATTGTGAAGCAAAAGTAAAAGATGAAACAGGTGCCACCATTCGCATTCTACCCTTCCAGATAGAGCAGCCAACAACTAACTGTATCGTTTGTGGAGAGAAAGCTAAAGAGACAGCTTACTACGCACGGTCATACTAGACTTGTCTTTCTTAGCTCATCGTAAGCTGACTTGCAACATTAGCCAACCCTAATTTTTCTAGGGTTTCTTTTGTTGGAACCCCGTTCTTGTTCCAGCCGCGTTTCTGGTAGTAAATGTCTAGCATGGTGTTGTATTTTTCTAATTCAAGCATGGCACCTTTCAAAGGACCTTCTGTTAATGGTTCTTTAAACCAACGTATGGGCGGAACATCTAAGTCGCGACTCCACTTGCTTTCATATTCCCTCACCCAGAAAGCTCGGATTAAGTTGAGTATTCGGTCGCCTATTTGGTTTAGCTGCTCCATAGAGAAGACCTGCCCAGTCGATGCTTTCAGGTATTTCTGGTACCAATCCAGCCCAAATGCAAACTGGTTGTATGGGAAACGACAAACTCCTAAAGCTTCGAATATACCGCCACGCGTGAGTTGAGTTTGGATGAGGTAATCGATTTTTTCAGTGTTATAGTTTTCTCTGCCAGCTTTTATTTCCCAGTTTATAACCCAGGCATCTTTGTGGTGAGCCCCGATCGAACTAGTTCCATAAGCTAATGCCATGCAGGGAGCTGCGTGACAATCGTAGGCGGTGACCTCCAATCCTTTGACATGCATTGCCCAATCATTTGACCCTTTGCCGAAGGTTGCTGATGCGGAGCGTACACCTTTAGCTAAAATAGCGCCTAAACCACGTCGATTAGCAATATCGTGAATTATCGTTTTAGTCGCTTCAAAATCGCCCCAACCAATCTTTTCTGGTATTAGCCCCTTTGCAGAAGTCTCCATAGCAAAACCAATTACGTTTCCAAGAGAAATAGCATCTATCCCATACTCGTCTGCCATGCGGTTTAAAGTTGCAATTTGCTCAAGATTACCTAAGCCAATGTTAGAGCCAAGCATAACTACATTCTCATAATCTAACTCGGAATCTTTCCCTTCGCTATCTTTAATCACATTTCCGCAAGTCATGTTACACTGTGGGCATCCTCTGTTAGAAACTTTCAGCTTCTCCATAGTGAAACCGTTTATGCATTCAGCCTTATCAAAAACGCCCTGTTTGAAATTTAAGGTGGGAAGACAACTGTTTTCTTGGCACCACTCCACAGTCGACATTGTGCCTTGTCGTTTCCAAAAAGAGTAAAGATGCTTAGTTAAGAGCTCCTTGTATCCTTGCACCGCCAGCTTCTTCAATTCTTGTGGGTAGGCGAGTGGAATTTGTTTGGTGCCTTCGATTACGATGGCTTTTAGGTTTTTAGAGCCCATGACAGCCCCCATTCCAGGGCGTCCTCCTGCACGTCCATTCTGTGAAACCACAATGGCGAATCTTACAAGGTTCTCTCCCGCGGAGCCGATTGAAAGAATGCCAGCTAATTTGGAGTATTTTTTTCTCAGTTGATCTTCAACTTCAAATGAGCTTTTACCCCACAAATCATTGGCATCCAAAAACTCCACGGTTTGGTCTTTAACGTGAAGTATGACCGGCGAAGATGCTTTGCCCTCAATGACAAGGGCGTCATAACCGGCTTTGCGTATGTTCACAGCTGCCCATGAACCAATGTTACCATCGCCGTAACCGCCAGTTAAAGGACTTTTTGATGCAATAACAAGCTTGCCACTGTTAGGCAACCCAACGCCCGTTAGTGGTCCAGTAGCAAAAATTAGTTTGTTTTCAGGCGAAAATGGATCGGTTCCCGGTTTTAGTGTGTCCCAGAGAATTTTGCTTGCAAAGCCCCTGCCGCCCAAAAAATTCAAAGCTAAGTCTTGCTGGTACATTTCAGGTTTGGCTTCGCAGTTAGTCAAATTAACTTTTAGAAAAACACCAGTCCATCCTTTCACCATTATTCACCAAAACTATCAGAATAGAGCATAATCAAAAATAAAAATGTGTTGAGAAGAACTGTTGACTGCAAACCGCGGCAAAAAGGAAGAAGAATGATCGCGGACATTGGTGGATAAACTACGTAGTAGCTGTCGTTTTTGTTAATGAGTTCCGCTTTGGCAGTTTCGCCTCCTGAAAACCCAACCTGCCTTGGAGAAAAGAGTCTGCATAATAGACAAAGTGGTTTTGTCCTGGAGGGGACCCCTTGGAGAACAAAAGAAGATCGGAGTAATGAACACGATGACAAGTAGTTTCCAGCGAATTCTCAAAGAAACTATGTTGAGGCATCTCGTAAGATTTTTTGGCTGATCGCACTCATTTAGTTTACCGACCGGATTTTTGAATTAGGGGTAAAAGTGGATTGAAATTTCAGTTTAAGCCAATAATAGAAAATATCTCAACCCAATATGAATTTTAATTTGCCTCATGTGATTAATAGAATTTCAGTTTTTCTTAAAAACTGCGATAAAATATTTTAATGAAATATCCAGTTTGATCCAAAAACTATAGCAAGTTTCAATGAATTATTTTAAAAAATGAAAAAAAGAAATAGGGGATTATTTTTTATTTAATTTGGCTTATGCTCTTTTTCTGAGTGTAAGAATTCCAACGATTGCAATTGCTATTATTATTGCGACGGCTGCGATGATTATTGTGTTCTGTAGGGATTGAGTTACTGAATCGAATTGTGGCTGTGTATTTGTTGGTGCTGGTGTTGGTGCTGCTTGGTCAACGTTGAATGCTGTTACTGCGTTTGATGGCCAGTAAGATTCAGAACCTGCGAAAGATGCGTAAACAGTGTATTGGCCTTCTATGTCTGGTTTCCATGTGAAGCTGAAGAATCCGTCGTTACTTGTTGTGGTGCCAATGTCTCTATAGTTGCCGTTTGCGTCAACGACACTCAGTGTGATTGGAACGCCTGTTGTGTCCATTGGTCGTGGTTGTTGCATATAGACATATTCCATCCATGAAGTCATGCTCTCGTCAGAAACTGCTGGGACTCCGTTGGGGAATCTGGCTGCTTGTTCTTTTTGCTTTGTGCCAGCGGAAATATCAGTTACAGTGCCTTTGATGGTGACAGATGAACCAAATAGTGAGCCTGTGTCAGGTGCAGTGACAGTTATTTGTGATGGTCCTTTGCCAACAGTATAGACTCGGCCGTCGTATGCATTAGTGAAGGAGATGTAGCCATCTGCTACTGCGACTGGAGCAACTGAGGTTCCTAATCCAGAGGCAGACCAATCTAGAAGTGTCCATATTTCTTCGCCAGTGAAAGCGTCTATAGCGCGTGCTCTGTATCCTTTATAGAGTGGTGTGTTGGGTGAGTGTTCGCCAGACATAGTGAATATCATGCCATCAGCGAAGGCTGCAGCGTGAGTTGGGTAATTACCCCAAGGTGTTTCATCTCCGCTATTTGTGCTATTGCCTGAGCCACCTTTTCCATATGTCCATAGTAGGGTTCCGTTAGACATTGAATAGCAGAAGACCACTCCGCCGTATCCGGTAATGTATAAGTTGCCATAAGCTGGCAGTCCTTCTCGTGTAGCATAGTATTGGAATCCCGGTTGGTCTCCAAGTGGACCCCAAACCAGATTTCCTGTGTCAAGACTGTATGCTGTGGCTTGTCCGGTTTCAAAGTCTGTCATGGTCCATGTGCGTGAAACTGGGTCTATTGGCTGCCATTTCAACATTCGGGTAATGTTATCTGATGGTGCTGCGTAGTTTTTGATCCATAAGAGTTGTCCTCTTGATTCAGGTTTTAGGCTTAGTGCCCACATTGTCCAGGGGTTGCTGTTTGGGTTTGGTGTTGAGGTGAGTTGAACACTACTGCTTCGTCCAAGCAGTATTTCTCCCGGTATAGTGCCTACGATGGTTGGATTTGAAGATCCAATCAAATCCGCAGTTATTGGTACGCTCCATGAATACGAAGCGTCTGTGCTAGCATTTATTGAAACACTAGCGCTGTTAGGCCATGCTGCTCCTCCGTACAATTCCTGGTTACTTGTGATTGCGGCAGTGTTATTCCATAATTTTAATGTGCCATTACGGGTTGAAGTGCTGTAGCTAAATACATAACGAATTATCGAACCGTCATTGCCATATTCTTCAGTACCTGAGGGAACGCCTGTTAGGTTGATTATGTTTTTCATTGTGAATTGGTTGTAGCCGATCCATGTTGATCCAGAAGTTTGCCATAGTAAGGCTCCGACGACGCCGTGTTGGTTGGGTGTTTGGAAATTATAGAGTTGTCCAAAGGATGGTGTGATTGTATCACTTGACCATAATGTTTCGCCAGTCTGTAAGTCTACTGCAACTACGCCTCCGCCTGATCCGGCTTCACCATTTGGTTGTCGGTAGTAAAGTATTCCGTTCATTATTATTGGAGTGCCAAATCGTGTATTGTATGAGAAGCCAGAGTAGTAAGTTAAATCTGTTATTTCTTCGCGTCCGCCTACCTGATTAAGACCGCCGCCTGTCATGCCGCCGAATTCAAGAGATTTAGCCCACATAATGTGTGCACTTCTTGGTCCGGCACCATTTTTCTGCCAAATATCATTGACAGCTGAGCCGCCAAGCCAATTTGATGAAATGGTATCCCAATCATGATTTTGGGCGTTTATGGGTCTGCTCCAGTATTCAGTTGGAAGTGGAGTTTCAGGAAGTTTCGGTATTGGGTCTTGTTGCACTGTTAGGGTCATTGTTGCGCTACTGGGTGTATATGTATCGTTGTCGTATGCTCCACCGTAATCAAATGTTTGTCCTGGGAAATTGAATGTAAGGGTGTATGTTCCTACTTGTTCAGGTGTGTAGGGAGTGTAAGCTGAAGAAGTTGTGTCATAGACAATTGGCCAAGTTACTGTTTCATTTACGCCATCAGGTCTTGTGATAGTTAGACGGTAGTCTCGGAATCTAATGTCGTTGGCGATGTTTACTCCTTGGATTGTGTATTGAAGCCATACGTAAATTAATGCTTGCTGACCAACCCCAACAGGGTTTGGTGAAGCAGAAATGTAAGCCTTAGTTGTAAATATCCATGGAGGTGTATGTGCATTGACTGGTTGTTCAAAGAAAACTGATGATCCTATAGAGATTGTCAGAAGCAAAGCAATTATAATAGCCATAGTTTTATTTTTTAGAATTTTCATTTTATTTTTCTTTCCTATTTTTTTATATACAAAATGCAGAAGTATAATATTAAGAATTCCCCCCTATAACGCTGTTATTTAGCCCATTTTCACAACTATATATGCACATTTTTTGAAAATTGTAACCTATAAAAAATAGAATATTCTTTTAACTGAATGACAGGTTTAGAGTATTTTAAGGAAAGATAAAAAAAAAAGAATTTCAGAATCTATTATTCAGTTAGAGACTCGTTATTCTTTTAAAATTACTTATTCAATTAGCTCGGTAGAACTCTGTCCATCCATCAGCTGTTTCAGCTTCTTGACCCTTGGGAACATTCGAGCGCATCATTTTTAATTTCTGTTCCTTTAGGAACATCACAGAATGTCAACTCAAGCTTTGAGGACAAAGAATCTTATAGAAAAATATTCAATTTCCATTATTGAACTATACATTTGCCATTTGCCTATCTCAATCCCTTCAAAAAATCTCTCAACAGATTCCACTCGAAAGATTCGATCAATAATCTCTTTTGAAAGTTAGAAAAAATATTGCCATTAATTAAACAAGAAAAGGATCAGCTGCTTATTTGGCAGCTGCTTTTGCGAGTTTCTTTAGGATTTGGTCTTTGGCGATGGTATAGGCGATTGCGTAGTCGAAGAGTCCTGAGGGCTCAGCGGTTGCGCGTTTAATCATTTCTGTTTCTGTTTTGATTTTGAGTTTACCGATGGCTAAGGCCCCGATGCCGTAGACGCCTGGTTTGAGTTCTTTGCCGTCGTCGTTTGGTGCTAAACCTTCTACACCTAATGGTTTGATTGCGTTGATGTCTGCAACGATTTTGCATTTGGGACTTGTGTTTAGGTCTGCTCCTGAGAGAAGTTGAATTCCGCCTGCGCCTGCAGAGAGGATGATTTCAGCTCCTTTGATCGCTGCAGCTGTCTGTTCAGGGTTTGCAACTTCAACAACAGTAACTCTTTGCGCGCCGCATTCTTGGTTGATTTTGTTTGCAACTACCTGTCCCTTCGCTAGTGAGCGGCTTGTGATGGTTACGTTGGCTTTTTCTGCAGCGTAAATTCTTGCGGCTGTCTGTCCAACTGGTCCGGTGCCAGCTAAAACAGCGACTTTTTTGCCCTCTAAAGAGCCTAAGCCCTTCTCCATTGCTGCACCAAAAGTTTTTGCTACTGCGGCTGCGGCTGTTGAGTATCCACCTCGTGGGTCAACAATTATGCTGTTTCCCCATGGGGCTGATTTCATGGCTTTCTGTGTTGCTTCAACTACTTTTTCAACCATTTCAAAGTTGCTTCCGTTGATGAAAACCTTGGTGTGTTTTGCACCTTCGGGTCCACGTGGGAACAAGAGGTCGAAAACTATCTTTGGAGCATCTTCTGATGTCACGTTCTCGTACTTGAATATCATTGAGTTTGGGAAAGCATCGATAGCTACGAGCATGTCGAATGGACTACAATATTTATCTGTATCTAGGAAAACAAAAACTGTTTTGTAACTTGGTTGTTGTGCCAAATTTTTACACCTTAACCTGTTTGTGAATACAGTTTAATGATTTAAGATTATCCACGTGGTGAGCCAAGATTTTTGCTCTAAAACTTGAAAATTGTTTACCGCAATTGTTTAATAACCAAATACTCAGAATTCTAACAATCCAAGAAAGTAGGTATCCTGATTGTCACTAAACTCAAATCTTGAAAAACTTTCTAACGCCTGCGGAGTAACAGGTAGAGAAGAACAAGTTAGACAAATAATGGTCCAGTTGATGACTCCTTATGTGGATGAAATCCAAGTGGATAGATTGGAAAACGTCATAGCCATCAAAAAAGGCAAAGCCAAGTCACCAAGAATTATGTTAGCAGCCCATATGGATGAAGTTGGCTTAATGATTAAGACAATCACAAAAGACGGTTTTCTACAATTCACAAAAATGGGTGGCATAGACGACCGCATCTTACCTGCTCAAAAAGTTGTTGTTCACACAAAAAAAGGACAACTTTCAGGCATAGTCGGGTCTAAACCTCCTCACATTCAAAAAGAAGATGAGCGAAAAAAAATCATCGCTTACGATGATCTCTTCATTGATATAGGAGCAGAAAACAAAGAAGACGCTGCAAAACTTGGTGTATCGCTTGGCGACGTAGTAGCTTTCGATGTAAAATATGCTAATCTTGGCAAAGATGCAGTAATCGGCAAAGCATTTGACAACCGAGCTGGCTGCTTAACAATGGTTGAAGCCCTCAAACTTCTCACACAAACTGATTGTACTATCTGCGCCGTTGGCACTGTCCAAGAGGAAGTTGGGTTGCGCGGAGCAGCTGCAGCAGCCTTTGGTGTTGATCCTGATTTGGCATTGGCTCTAGATGTAACGATTGCGGGTGATGTGCCAGGCGTAAGGGAATTTGACACCAGTGTAAAAATGGGCAAGGGACCGGCACTAACAATCTCTGATTCAGGCTTAATTACGCATCCTAAGGTTTTGCGGTGGCTCATAGAGACCGCGGAAGAAGAAAAAATCCCGTTTCAACTTGAATCTGGTTTGCTCGGCAGCACTGATGCAGCAAGAATCTCCATAACACGTCAAGGTATCCCGTGCGGTAACATCGCTATTGCCACAAGATACATCCACAGCCCGGTCGGCATGCTCAGTCTAAAAGACATCGAGAACTCTGCAAAATTAACCGCAGCAGCCATTCAAAAAGCCACAAAATATTTCTAAACCCCCATTTAGTGCAATTGTTTTTTATTCTCCTTTCTTCTTATCTTGTTATCGGTCTTTGGATGAGTAAACCTGACAAATTCGCTGGAAAATTCGAGTTTTTAGAGCACACCGCCGATGTCTATGTAAGGGCACACGGCAAAACCATGGAAGAAGCCTACGAAAATGCCGCTTTATCAATGTTTGAAACTATCACAGACTTGGACAAGGTTTCTCCTGCCCTAGAAGATACCCTTGAAGTTGAAGCAGAAGATCAGTACGCTCTTCTCTACAATTGGCTGGAAGCTTTGCTTGTAAAATCAGAAACATTGGAAATGCTTTATTCTAAATTTCAAATAACTAATTGGAAAGAAACAAACGAAAACTTTAAGATAAAAGCAAAAATTTGGGGAGAAAAATTTGACTCCAAAAAACACCCGCAGAAAGTCGCTGTTAAAGCAGTAACTTATCACCTAATGGTGATTATCCGGGAGACAGATAGGGTGATTTTAGAGTTTATCCTCGACATCTAAGCAACCTTTAGCTTTTTTAGTTCAGAGAACAGTTTTTCAACCATGGGTTCAGGTGGTTGATCCAGTGTTTTGGTTTCAAGTTCTATGAATGGAATCTTCTTTTCCTTGTAGAAGGCTATCAGGGGGCTGGTTTGTTCTTGGTACACTTTGAGTCGATTCCTTATAGTTTCTGGTGTGTCGTCTGATCGTTGGTAGAGCGATCCGCCGCATTTGTCGCAAACGCCTTCAACTCTGGGTTTGAGGAATCTCACGTTGTAGACTATTCCGCAATTCTTACAGATTCTTCGAGTGGATAGACGTTCGATGATTATCCAGTCAGGAACACTCAATTGCATTATTACGTCGATTGGTGTTATGGAATCGAGTTTTTTAGCTTGGTCAAGAGTTCGGGGGTATCCATCGAGGATAAAGCCTTTTCCTTTTGAAATCTTGGATAGATGCGGCTTCAAAACTTCGACGACAACGTCGTCTGGGACCAAGGCACCTTTTTCCATATAATTTCTAACTTTCCTGGCGAAATCTGAATTCTCCTTAATTAGTTCACGAAAAATATCCCCCATTGAAATAACTTCTACGCCAAGTTTGGCTTGAAGTCTGGAGGCATATGTACCTTTACCTGCGCCTGGCGCTCCAAAGATAATTGCTTTTAACATAGATTTCACCTGTAGACTCCTTTTGATACAATAGTAATCTATAATTAAATTTTACCGTTGAAGGAGGGTTTTAAAGAAAACATTTATGCCATAAGACTCTTAACCCGTTCTAAAGGTGCAGGGTTTGCATACTAAAGAAATTGGGAAAAACCTGTTTATGGTCGAGTTGGAGACTGGAGGCTTCAAAAATCTCATTTGCAGCTATGTAATAAAGGGGAAAAAACCATTCCTTGTTGAGTCAGGGCCACGTAACTCTATTCCAAATTTGCTTTATGGTTTAAAGGAACTTGATGTGAAACTTGAAGACGTAGAATACGTTGCAGTCACCCATATCCATTTAGACCACGGCGGCGGCGCAGGCACTTTGCTAAAGTCTCTGCCTAACGCCAAAGTCATTGTTCACCCAAGAGGTATGCCGCATCTTGTTGACCCTGAGCGGCTTTGGTTTTCATCTCAGAAGGTTTTAGGTTTTGTTAGCGAAATCTTCGGCAAACCAGAGCCTGTCCCTAAAGAAAGATTAATTCCAGTTACTGAAGGCACTTTTGATTTAGATAAAGAAGCTAAATTGACTGTGTGTGAAACTGTAGGTCATGCGTCGCATAACTTGAGCTTCCAAGAATCGTTCAACGGAGGCATCTTCCCTGGAGATGCTGCAGGGACTTATCTTCCAGGATTCGATGTTGTAGTCCCAACCACGCCACCCCCTTTTTATCTGGATGCAGCATTATCTTCTTTAGATAAATTAATCAGTCTTAAACCAACCGTGCTCTATTTTAGTCATTTTGGAAAAGCTAACGACGCAGTAAAACGCCTCAAAGATTACAAAGAGCAACTTAAATTATGGGCTGATATTGCAGAACAAGGAGTGATGAAAAATCAGAGTTTTGAGGAAATCCGCGATAGGATTCTTGCTGAGGACATTGTTATGGGTCAAGTTTTGGATTTTGTGAAGTCTCATCAGATCTACTCAAAAACAGTTCTGGAAAATTGCGTTAGAGGCTTCGTTGAATACGCAAAACAAAAACTGGGTTCATAAATGTTTTATAGTCTCATTCATCTTTTGTTTTGAAGAGTGAAGATTCTTGGGCGAAAGTGAAAGCAGAGCAACTCCCGAGCGAGTTCCTTTAGAAAAAGTAAACGATTACATGTGGCAAATTCCAAAGTACAAGCCTGAGATGCGCGTTCCAGGTATGGTTTTCGCTAACCAGGCGCTACTCGAGAAGATGCAAACTGACCGAACGCTTTGGCAATGCTCAAACGTAGCCCAGTTACCCGGAATCTACAAGCATGCAATTACATTACCTGACGGACATGAAGGCTATGGCTTTCCAATCGGCGGCGTAGCAGCAACCGACTACGAAAACGGCGTCATCAGCCCTGGCGGAGTCGGCTATGACATAAACTGCGGCGTTCGTCTCCTATCAACAACACTCTCAGAAAAAGATGTCCGACCCAAACTTGCGCTATTGACAGAAGCTATTTTTCGCAATGTTCCCTCAGGGCTTGGAAGCCGCAGAAAAGACTTCACAATATCCAACAGCGACCTAGAAAAACTAGCAGTTGAAGGGGTGCAATGGCTTATTGACCGTGGATTAGGCTGGCCAGAGGATGCAAAACACTGTGAAGAAAGCGGACGAATGGCAAATGCGAATCCTGATAAGGTTTCAAACACAGCGAAAAGCCGTGGCTTAACACAAATTGGAACGTTGGGTTCAGGTAACCATTTCCTTGAAATCCAGAAAGTTGACAAAATCTTCAACCAAAAAACAGCTAAAACCTTTGGAATCATGAATGAAGGGCAAGTGATAGTCATGATTCACTGTGGCTCAAGGGGTTATGGCCACCAAGTCTGCTCCGATTACTTGCGGGTTATGGAGCACGCGGTTCAAAAATACAAAATCTCTCTGCCCGACCGCGAATTATCCTGTGCTCCAGGAAACAGCAATGAAGCCCGTGATTACATTGAAGCGATGGCTTGCGCTGTCAACTATGCTTTTGCAAACCGCCAGGCGATCATGCATTGGGTACGCGAGAGCTTCAAGCAAGTTTACCAGCAAGATCCTGAAAAATTCGGTTTAAATCTCGTCTACGATGTTGCACACAACATCGCCAAAGCAGAAACCCACAACATCGACGGCAATCAAAAAAAGGTTTGGGTTCACCGCAAAGGTGCAACACGCGCGTTCCCAGCAGGGCATTTAGATGTTCCGGAAGATTACCGAAGTGAAGGGCAACCGGTGCTTATTCCAGGCAGCATGGGTACTAGCTCTTGGGTTCTGGTGGGTTCGCAGAAGGCGATGGATTTAACTTTTGGTTCAACCGCGCATGGTGCAGGCAGAATGATGAGCCGCTCAGCTGCTAAACGCCAGTTCTGGGGTGGAGACATAAAATCAGCTTTAGAGAAGCGAGGGATCGTGGTTCGTGCAGCGAGTGCATCTGTGTTAGCTGAAGAGGCTGATTCGGCATACAAGAATGTAGATATGGTTGCTGATGTTAGTGACAAAGTTGGGATTGCTACAAAAGTTGCAAGGCTTGTTCCGTTAGCTGTTGTGAAAGGGTAATCCACCTTTCTTTTTCACCAAATTATTCTCAATAAAATAATGTTTTAGCACAATTTTCAGGTCAAGAATGTTTTTGTGTGAAAATTAATATCTCAAAAAAAATATAGTATAAAAGATCTTTCCTATTCGCTTATGGTGTCGCGTCATGAAGGATGAATGTGAAATCTGTGGCAGAGTTCTCCGAACAATGTATATGCGCAAGTGTGAACGCTGCAAAAAACTGTTCTGTCGAGATTGCATGACTCCCGACGTTGCTACTGGCGACCCAAACATGATGTTGTGCCTTCACTGCGCTAGACGGGTGGTTTCGCCACGGACAGTTTCAAAGTATTCTGGACTTGAAAGTCACTTGAAGTTTAGAGCTGCATTCACAAACCTTGTTAAGCTTACGTTCGCACGAATTGATGGTTTAATAGGAAGCAACCTTCCCATGGATGCTTACCGGGACCTCTGCTGGTGGAGCAATACTTCTTCCAGTATTCATACAAAGGCATGGTTAAGCGCAGGTTGGGAAGTGCAGGAAGTAAACCTCAAAGAAGGCAGTGTAACCTTCAGGAAAGTACGAAGTGTAGCGTTTAATAAATCTAAGCAGAAAAAGCTGGAGATTACAAAGCCCTTTACACCCGTGCCCGTGCATAGACATAGATCCAAGATTCCGTCGAAAACCAAGGTCTCAAAGCTTTATGCAAGAATCAAGAACCTTGAGCGGCAAAGAGCTATGCCACGCCAGCCAGTTACAGGATTAAAATTTAAAGCGCATAATCAGAAGCGGTTTTTCGAATCTAACGAAAAAACACAATAGTAGCAAGCACATATTTGTTTGGGGCGTCCTCTTGTTTGAGCGAACATTCAACTTAAAAATTGAAGATGTTTACCCAAAATTGAAGGCTATCTTAGTTGAGAAAGGCTGCAAGGTTATCTCGGAAGACCCGAAAAATCAAATCCGTTTTAAGCAGGGATCGCTTTGGGGAATTGCGCCTCAAACAGCCAAAAAAACCATTACTGCCACCTTAGAGGAAATTGACGGTAGAACAAGAGTGAGGTGCTCTTCCAAGTTGGCTTCAGACTGGATAAATATAACTCTAATCGGTTGCGCGTTTGCGGCTGTTCTTATAGGTTTATGTTTGTGGATGGCCTCCGATTTGAGCGCATTTATCGTATCTCGTGAGCCAAGTTGTTGGAGTTGGCTAGTCGTAGTTGGAGGAAACGTAGATTCAGGGGCTGCTAGAGTTTTTGTCAATTTAACCTGGGGGTTGGCGGGTTTTCTTTCACTTATAATAATGTTGGAAGCTGCAATAGTAGTTTACGCGAAGTTCAAAATCGATACGTTCACAGAAGAAGCCCTAAAAACTCTATACTGATTGTTTTCCTATTTGTTCGCCACATTTCTCACAGTAAAATGCGAATGATTTGTTGTTTGAACCGCAGAAAATGCAGAATTTGTTGCCTTCAGGAGCAGTATCTTCTGTTTTTGGAAAAGTTGTTTTAGGAGCAATGGGTTCCTTAATTGATGGGTGCTGGGTTTTTCTTACTGACCAAATCGCAAGGGTTATTGAAGCTACTATTGCAAAGCTGATAAGTATAAACAAGAGAGGATTGTCAGAAATTAAGTTAATTGATAATGGTAGAACAGGTTGATTGCTGGGTTGTGCAATAGATGGAGAAACATAAATTGTTGGGTTTGGATTTGAAGTCGGCGTAGGCGATGTAAGACCAAAAGAATAAGTTGGCAGTGGAGATGGTTCGACAGTTGGTGTTATCTCCAAATTAGAAACATATTGTTTACTTTGGTCGATGTCATAAATAAATGCCTTCTGTCCAAGGAACTCCTCAGGTAACTGCCCAATCTTAAAGTTGTCCCCGGTTGTCTCACAGTAATAATAAGTATTGTTTGAGTCGTCGGGGTGGGTCCAATATGTGCCTCGAAGGTTGTTTCCAAGCACGCCAACAGCATAGTGATCTGGGGGATTAATGTAGACTGTGCCATACCCCATTATCAGCGTTAAAGTTGCAAAAAGTATGGATGTGTCTTCGCAGTCTCCGCCGTCATCTACCAGAGTCTCTATAGGAAACCGTGGATACTCGTCGTGATCAGTAGTTACTGAATCAGAGGTGTAGGGCAAACTTTGAACAAATGCTAAAACAAAGCTCACTTTATCAAATGAATTGTATCCCTGCTGGTTTGCGGTTTCATTGAGTTTTTGAGCAAGAATCTTTATGTAGTAATCATCGGTTGTGGTGAGAAACCCGTAACCTTCTGGACCATTTGCTGTTCGATTGGAAACTGGAACAGTTTTATAAGTGTCATACAGGCTTTGTGGAATACTCAAGTTCCATGTCCAATATTTCCCGTTGTAATTCCAAGCGAACGATTTATCGTATGTCTCGTCTGTCTGTGCGGCTGCTTTGTCTGGAAGAATTATAAACGCAGACATTATTAACGCTAAGGTCAAGATGATTAATAGTTTGATTGATTTTTGTTTTAGCCAGAGTTTGCCCATTTTGACCATTTCGATCTTGGGTTACAGTCACAGTCTACCGTTTAAAACTTGTCCCAAATCAGATTTTTTCAGTAACTGTTGAACAACTAGCTGAAGTGGTTAAGCCGCAAGCTGTCACCGACAAAGGCTGAAAAACATAAACACTTTTATTAATTAAAATGAACCGAGAAAATTAAAAGCTTAGAAAAAACAGTTAGAGCCAACCTTAAAAAATTATAAAACAAAACGCTAAGAAAGGCTAGAAAAACCCATTTTAGAAGCAAAATTTCTCACCTAACAAGTAGCATGCGGGCGAAAACAAGTTTTTCTTCAACCAAAGCGTTTAACTCCATCCAATAGGCACGGAGAGTTTCTAAATTATAGATGAATTGTTTTGAGTTGCTTTCTGATGAAATGTAGAAAAGAAAGAGGCTATTTCTGTTTGATTATTCCGTAACTTTGCTTTTTCCACAAGTCTCTGAACTTATTGTAGTAATCGACAGGTTGAAAAACAGGTGCATAAGTTAATTGCCATTCAAGCCCGCATTTGCATACAGCGTAAACTTCCTTGGTTTTAACGCTTGCACAAATCTGCAATAGTTCTTTTCGGCACTTAGGACAATAGTATGGTCCATTCACCATTTGCTTGGCGTCTTTTGTTAGGATTTTCATTCGGCTTCCGGGAATTTTATGCCTATCCTTTCCTGAACTCATCTTATTCAACCTAAACTACCATATTTAGTGGTCGTGACCAAGATATAGGCTTCCCTACAAAAACATGTTTTCAATTGTTAAATTAATATTACACAGAGATCGAGGAAGCAACTAATAGATATTATGAACGTGAAGTAATTCAATCAAATGCGTTTATTGCTATCTTCAAACTGTTCTTGTATAAAGTGCCAATTTAGGCATCATGTTTAGTTCCAAAGCATGAATCAACAAATTAGCAAAGTGTACTTCTCAAAAAGTCTTATTATATCTATAGAACGTTATGTGTTTTAGGGGGATAGAGTTGTCAAAACCAAATAGAGTTAGGACAATTATCATGTTACCTTTTGCAGCTTTTGTATTTTTTGTTGGATGGTGCCTATCTTGGACTAACCAACATAAGCCAATCCATTCAAAAAGCCATGTCAAAAACATATAACTCTAGAAAGTTGAGATGTAACTATTCGCATCAAAGACAAGCCGTTAAAAAAAATGCCCTTAACACACAAATAAATCCCTATGTATAAAATAAAACTTTACTAATTAAATATCTTTCAGGAACAATAAACAAAACTAGAATCAACCCTTGTCAGGAATCCTCTAAAAAAACAGTTCTTTTTTTTAATTAGCAAACAAAAACTAATTCAAAAAAAATATTTTCTCTCCAAAAGATACCGTCACAGAATCTCATTCACTTAAAGCATTATGCCAAAGGTAATTTTCCAGTTTGAAGTATGTAAGAATGCATGACTAAGCTGATTTGCAAATTTAGAGCATGTTACCTATTTAGAATTATAAAATTTAAAAAGCAAGTAATATGATATTAAAATTATCTAATATGACAACTAAAAAAACAAATCCTAAACTTTAACATAGGGATGGGTATCCTTTTCTTTATCTCCCTTCTCTACATTTTAATTTTAGTCTGGGGCAAGCAAGTATGGAACTTCATTTTCTTTATAAAGTATGATTATTGGAGTGTAATAACAGGGGAGGGACCTTGGGTTATTAATTATCCATTCTTCATCTTGATTGCTGATTTATTAGGAAACTTCTACTTATGGTCTAAACTGCCAAGTGCAAACAAAGGACTCCCATTAGATGATTTACGTTTATAGAACCGTATGATTGAAAGCTGCCCAAGATGAATTCTACATATAGAGCATATTAACGCAATTAAGCTCTGGAGATAGCGTATAACCCCTAAATAACTGTTCTTAATGGCCTTTATATCTGAAATGATTCATCATGGACCCCAAAAGCCAAAAGGTAATCAGAATGAAGATTAAATGTGTAAGCAAATTTTTGTGCCAATGCAAGAATGTTGGACTGGCACAACTATTTCTAAACAATGCTGGCTCCATTAGATATGCAAGAGTTCGCCACTATTCCCACAATGATGCAGTTACCCATAAGCCACAATTCACCTACTGCAAGATAGAAAACTTGGAATCTCTGAAAACTTTATTAAAAACACAAGGCATTTCTCTGACAACTGAAAAGGCAAACAGTGGTCAAATAGGTCAAGAAAACAATGATGACCTATTAAAGCCTGAAAATAGCCTTAAACAGCAAAATATATGCGGCCGTCGTCTAGTCTGGTTTAGGACTTTAGCCTTCCAAGCTAATGATCCCGGGTTCAAATCCCGGCGACCGCACCAATCTTTACTTATTTTTCAAACTCGAATATTTCTGGATAAGATCACTTTTTTTCCTTGAAGCATATCAAGTCCAAGTGACAAGAACTTTCCTCCACCTAAACCAAAGATTGTTAGCCAAAAATCGATTGCGAAAAATAAGCCCAAGAGCTCCCCAGAAACCACTTGTCCAGCAATGGAGACGTTCGCTAATACGAAAGGTGAATTATAATATATATTTCCGTTTAAGAGAAGTAGCAGTTCGTATATTGAAACAGCAATAATGGCTATACCTATCGAAAGTAAAACGTAACCAACGTATTTTTCATCGAAAGACCTTGAGCTGAATCCAACAAATGATTGTTCTTTTCTTGAACGATGAGCTAAAAAAAACAAAACTGATGTTATAACGACGGCTACCAAAATATCTAAAAGAATTTTAATGTAGGCGGCCGCCGGATCTTCCATTGTATTCGCAATCTCCTTATAGACAGGTTTATTGCTCGTTAACTTTCTTTGGAGCTTGAAGAGAATTCTGAACTTCCACTTTAATGTCCTTAAGCATGCTAACGCCCAAGGATGCAATCTTTCCTCCAGCAAACATGACGAAGCCCATAAGGATAAACCAGAAAAACAGGTTCGGAAGCTGGCTTAACTGCGTTCCCTCAATTGCGGTTGCGTTTGCTCCATTTTGACCTATTGGCAGAGCAACATCGGAGAAGTTGAAGAGGTTTGGAGGTGAAGCATTGCCTGTGTAAACGGTCACCATTTCGAAAATTGAGAAAAGCAACAAAATGACTCCCAAGATTAATAGAGTGTAGCCGATTATTTTATCGATTTTGAACATATATGCTCACTGTTATGAACTTCAGTCTTGCAGAGTTATGATTTAAAAGCTTTATGAATTATGATGACAAAATAGTCTATCCAATTAGTGATCTGAAATGACAAATGCTATAAAACAAGTTCTACGTCTCAAGATGCTGGACGGCTAGTTTGGCTCATATTTATGACCTTGAAAACAGTTTATCTGTTTTAGTATGGGTTTTAAGTAGTTGGACTAGACTGATCAAACCCCAGTTGCTACTTCACATCCGTTTACTCAATTGTTTAGTAAAGTGTTTTTCGCGTTTTTCTATCTTGCTCTGACATTCATATTCATGGTAGCAGTTGATTTGGGTTTAATGAAAATAAAAAGTAACCTGACTCAAAAGTCGTTGTACCCAAGAGAGAGAAAAGGTGAAAAGCAACAACGCATGATTTATTCTAAAGATGGTGACTTTTGAAAAATGAGTAATATTGATATGGCAACTATCCAATTGAGCGGCGAAAAAATGAATTTCATCTTAGGGAAAAAAGATTTCAAAACAGGAAGCCGCGGCTACCATGCTCAAGGAAAAATGATGGCGGGCGGAAAAAACTACCAGATAAACATCCTGTGCGTGGAAATCGGTTCAAAGCCTAAAGATAAAGAAGAAAAGAAAAAAGAATAATCCAATTTCTTAGGCTTTTTTAAAGTACTATTGATGCACTGATTATTGTTACGTTTGTCCGCGGTTTATCATTTGAGCCAGTTGGTACTTTGGCGATTTTATCAACTACATCCATTCCAATGATGACTTTTCCAAACGCAGGATGCTTACTGTCTAAGAAATTGTTGTTGACTTGATTTATGAAGAATTGGCTGCTTCCTGTGTTTGGACCCGCATTTGCCATGGATATGGTGCCGCGGTCATTGCGGTTGGTATTTGTGAATTCATCTTTAATATCTGGAATTGCGGGATCGCCGTAGCCGGTTCCTGTTGGGTCACCACCTTGAATCATGAAACCCGGGATGACGCGGTGGAAGATTGTGCCGTTGTAGGTTCCTTGTTGGACCAGTTTTTTGAAATTACCAGTGGTTATGGGCATGTCATTTCGTAGAGCAATAGTTATATCGCCTATGCTTGTATGTAGAAAAACTTTATTTTCAGGTTGGTTTGTTGATTGTCCAGTCATAATAAACGTCTCGATATCAAGTAGAACTATTGATTATTATGCCTATTGCAGCCTTGATGATTTCTTGCTTATTTGAAAATAAAGAAAAAGAATAATCGGAACTTTGTTTTGGCAAGTTTATGGCAGGATTGTCGCTTTAATTATGGTAACTGGGTTTATTGGTGTGCTGTTTGCTTCATAAGCATTGCTTGTTACAGGAGCATTTGCGATTGCGTCAACAACGCTTTGCCCTAAGATTACTTTTCCAAAGACTGAGTAGACCGCGTCAAATTTAGTTCCTGCCTGATCTATCACTATGTTTCCGTTGTCTGCGACGTTTATGAAGAATTGGCTTGTTGCGGAGTTTGGTTGACTGGTTTTAGCCATGGCGATTGTATAGGCAATGTTGCGGTTGTTTGTGCCTATTTCGTCTGCAATTGTCGGAATGTTATCGTTAATTGCGCCTCCTTGAATCATGAAACCCGCGATAACCCGATGGAATACCGTGCCATCATACTTTCCGTCTCGAACAAGGTTTTCAAAATTATTAGTCGTAATTGGTTTGTCTGATCGTAACTCGAGAGATAGGTTTCCAACATTGGTTTGAAGTAGAACTTTTGTTGGGTTGGAGTACAGAGGGTCGGATGTTGTTGGACTAGGCGTTGATGACATATTAGGTGTAGGTGTTGGAGATGGAGTTGGAGTTGTATTTTCAGGTTGGTTGCTAGACTGCCCCATCATAATATATGCTCCAATCCCGACTAGAATTATAGCTATGATGCCTATTGCGATAAATAATGTCTTGTTGGATTTGCGTTTTGAAGTTTTTCTTTTTTTATTAGGAGCCATGTCTGAGTAGTCAACGACTATTCTAATAAAATTTTCTTCTTAAAACCAAATATTGACTCTGCAGAATCCAATAATTCCTTTTATCATTATTTCAAATTATAACGCTATTTCTTTACCTCGGTTTTTTTGTCAAATTTAAACTTCCTACCGCTCTCATTCTTAATCGTAAATTAGAAATAACTCTAGCGTCTGATACTATTTAGTTAGAGGCTAAATTGTTATGACGGATGTTGTGTTTGTCTTTGAAGTTCATCAGCCGCATAGGTTGAGACGAAACTTATTTTGGGAAGGCAAAGCCTTCAGGCGACAATCGAAAAATGAATTATTCAACTATTACTTTGACACCGAGGCTGATAGAGAAATCTTCAAACGTGCCGCACGCAAATGCTATTTTCCCTCAAACCAAATCCTCCTCGACGTAATAGACAAATACAAACATAACAATAAACAGGCAAAATTTTCCTTTAGCGTTTCAGGTGTTTTCCTTGAACAATGCGAAATGTTTGACAAAGATCTACTTGAAAGCTTTAGGCAACTCTCAGCAACAGGATGCGTGGAATTCCTAAACCAAACTTACTACCATTCAATCTCAAGTCTATACCCAGAAAAAGAAGAATTCATCGAACAATCCAAAATGCACAAACAAACTGTCAAAGACTTGCTCGCTTATACTCCGCGAGTTTTTGAAAACACAGAGTTGCTCTACAACAATACCATCGCCAAAACTGTCGAGGACATGGGCTATAAAGGAATCTATACGGAGGGCATAGAAAAGATTCTTGGTGAAAAATCACCTAATTATATTTACACTCCTAAAGGCGCTAAGAAAATTCGAGTTTTTCTTAGAAACTACAAGTTAACTGACGACATTGGCTTTAGGTTTTCATCAAGATGGTGGCCCGAATGGCCTTTAACCGCAGACAAGTACGCAAGGTGGCTATCAGAAGCTAAAGGTGAATGCATCAACATTTTCCCTGACTATGAAACCTTTGGCGAACATCATTGGCCAGAAACAGGCATCCACAGCTTCCTACAGCACCTTCCCGACGAGATTTTGAAGTTTGACCATTTGCAGATGGTTACGCCTTCCGAAGTGTTGGATAAACATGTTTCAGCAGGGGAAATCGATGTTCCTGAAGCTGGCGGAACCGTTTCTTGGGCTGACATTCAACGAGACCAGTCAGGATGGCTTGGCAACGTTATGCAATGGGCATACTATACAACGCTACGTAGGTTGGAGCCGTTTATTAAAGAAGCTGAAGACAACGAATTTCTCAGGTTGTGGCGTGACTTCCAAACCAGCGATCACCTATATTACATGTTCACTGCAGGCGGAGGACCTGGAGAAGTCCACTCATACTTTAGCCCATACGAGTCACCAATGGATGCTTTCGTAGCTGCTCAGACATTGCTCAATGATTTTGAATGTAGACTAAGACTCGCTATTTTAACGGCTAACGAACCGTTCCTGTTCTATACCGGCGTTGGAAAAGAGTTCTATACGGACACTATGGCTTGGAGTCTAAAAGGCTTCATTAAAGCTCTCAAGGATGTAAATGTTAAAGCTATAGAGTTTCACATTAGCAATGGCGATTTTGAAAGTTGGGCACAAAGCTCGCTTAAAGACAAGAAATTAGCCTCCAAAATAAAAGAACTCACAGATTCAGGAGAAAAAGGGGAGAACCTTAGAAAAGCAATAGTTGAGGCTGCCACAAAAAGATACATTACTCAAAGCAAGGAGTTACAGGATGCAACCCAGCTTTTCTAAGTCTCGTATGCGTTTATTAGACAAGTCGCAGTATTCTTCTGTTGGCTTGGTGGATTAAACATGAGATTCGAGCTTCCGTTTCCAGATAAAGTCCTGCAAACCCTGCACAACTTATGCGCTACCGCCGCTGATTTAGCTAGAAGGGGAGAGGATGTAGCACGACTTCTCCAGAAGGACCCAAACGAAATTGAAGGCATTCTAGACAGATATAAGTCTGAAGGTTTCGCTGAAAGCTTCTATGACGATGAAGGCAAGAAACGGTATTATCTCAATGGACGAGGAATAATAAAGGTCTGCTCGCTATTTACGTAGTGGAAACATGCGGGTCATAATTTTTTCGTGGGAGTATCCGCCTCGAGTAGTAGGTCAACTCTCTATATACGTTAACACCTTATCAACTCAACTAGCCAACAGCAAAGTTGATGTTAATGTTGTAACCTACGATGACTCTACAACTGGTCAAACTCAAGAACCCAGCGGAGTAAAAACATTCAGAGTGGTGAATCCAGTCCGAAACCACATTGGTGTTTTAACATGGGTTTTAACTTTAAATCAGGAGGTTGAGAGGGCTGCAGCTAACATTTACTATGGAACAAAAAACCAAGTAGACCTTATAGATGTCTTCGATTGGCATTTTATCCCTGCAGCAGTCACCTTAAAAAACGGTCTGGGCATACCTTTTGTTTACTCAGTTGAAAGCTTAGAAGACCACCGCTCACCAAACGCAAACGCATCTTACAACATGGCGATAAAAAGCATCGAGTGGCTGGGTTTTTATGAAGCGGAAAAAATAGCTGTAAAATCGCAATGGATGAAAGATGAAGTCACCAGAATTTACAAAATTCCAATAGAGAAAATAACAGTAATTTCATCAGATCCAATTATTTCAGTTAAAGATTTCTTAAAATTATACAGCAAAGTGGCGGAGGCACCCAAACATGAAACATAAACTAAGCGTTATGATGCTGAGTTGGGAGTACCCACCAAGAGTCATCGGAGGCATATCACCTCATATTTACTTCTTATCCAAAAACTTGGTCAAACAAGACGTAAACGTATATGTTATCACCTGCGACTTTCCAGGGGCGCCAGCTCATGAAGTAATCGACGGCGTAGAAGTCTATCGAGTTGATTCCTACAAGAACCCATCGCCTGACTTTGCCACATGGGTTTACTTGATGAACATGAACATGCAAAAAGAAACAGCTGCTTTAACAAGGAGAATCTCTGATGAAATCGATGTTTTCCACGCTCACGATTGGCTTGTGGCGAACGCAGGTATAGGCTTAAAACATGTTTTTAGAAAGCCCCTCTTAGTAACTATGCATTCAACCGAGATGGGTAGAAGAGATGGATTACACAACACAACTGAAAGAATGATTCATGAAACTGAAGCCTGGCTTACTTATGAGGCTTGGAAGGTTATTTGTTGCAGCGACTACATGATTTCGCATGTCAAATATGCGTTCGGGTTGCCTACGGACAAGTTAGTTATGGTTCCAAACGGAGTGAACACCAATTCCTACGAAAAAATAAACGTAGATTACAAGAGTTTCCGGACCAAATTTGCTTTGCCGGAAGAAAAAATAGTCCTATTCGTTGGACGACTGGTGTATGAGAAAGGCATCCACGTTTTGATTAACGCAGTGCCAAAAATCCTAAGTAAAGTTAACGCCAAATTTATAATCGTTGGCAGTGGCTACATGAAAGAACAGCTTTTAAACATTGTTCGCAGCATGGGTTTAGAGCATAAAGTGCTTTTTGAAGGATTCATTGACGAGACAACTCTGTTACAATTGCAGAAATGTGCGGACGTGTCTGTTGTTCCGTCGCTTTTTGAACCTTTCGGCATCGTAGCTTTGGAGGCTATGGCAGCACAGAGTCCTGTGGTCGCATCTGATACGGGCGGGTTATCGGAAATAATCGAACATGACGTTACAGGCGTTAAGGTTTACCCAAACAACCCTGATTCCCTAGCCTGGGGTATAACAAAGGTTCTGCTGGATGATAACTATGCTAAAAACCTCAGAGAAAACGCCTACAAACGAGTTCGAGAAAAGTATGATTGGGAAAAGATTGCGTTGCAAACTAAACGCTTTTACGAGGGTGTGTTGGGGGAGTACTCCAAGAGCTTCTGGGCTTGAATAAACCCAGAGACAGTTATTGGGCAATAACCCTAACATTTTCCACTTGAATCCACGGCGAAACCAACTGACCCATTTGACGTTCGTTTCCTCCGACGACACTGATGTTTTTGAGCAATTCAAAGATGTTGCCAGCCAACATAACACCTCTTGAACAATGCGTTATTTTTCCATCCTTTATTTTCCAGGCTGGAGTGGCAACGACTGAGAATTCTCCGCTAACTGGGTTGCTGCTGTGGGCGCCTTGCAGGTAATAGACGATTAAGCCATCCTCCACTTCGCTTAGCATTTCATCGGAGGTTTTGCGTCCGGGCATTATATGAAAGTTTGTGGTGTCGATACTAGGTGTTGATAGATAACCAGCTCTTGAAGCGTTACCAGTGCTTTTTTTGCCGTCCTTTTTGGCTGAATAATTGTCATACAAAAAGTTGCGAAGAATACCTTTTTCTATAACTGTTGTTTTCTGGTGTGGAACACCCTCTCCGTCAAAACCCCAAGTGCGCAATCCGCCAGCAAACAATCCGTCATCGTAAATTGTTAAGTTTTCAGAGGCGACTTTTTCCCCTATTTTTCCTTTAAAAGGAGATTGGTCCCGTTGAACGCTGTCTACTTTGATGGTGTTAATTAATGTATAAGCTAAAAGTTCTTGCAGGGCAAATTGTGTTAGAATTACTTTTCCTGATTTAGTATCAACTGATTTGGTTTTTAGTGCTGAAACAGCCAGTCTCGCAGCTTCTTTGCCTATCCATGATGGGTCAAGATTATAGTTTCTTGCCGCATTAAACTCAAAACACACGGGCGTTACTGCGCTACCTTCTTTTGCTATAGTCGCCAAACTGCATTCGATTATTGTTCCTCTGTCAAAACCTGTTACACCGTTTGAATTGGCAATGGCATTAGAAAGGTAAGCACTGCCTATGCCACCTTCAATTGGAAAAACACGTTTATCTACTTGTTCAGCAGCATCCAGCATTATTGAGGCCACATTAACTAGATCTTCTGAGCTGAGTTCAACGATTTTTTTGTCAAAAGTATTTTCGGTTATTGGGAAAGGTTTCTTTTGCGGCAGCCCATTCCAGTCTGGGTCAGATTTGCTCGCTCTCGCAGCACTTAACGCGCTGGTAACAGCTTTTTCAACCGCTTTTGCATCTTCTATGATGTTGGTGTAGGCAAATCCAATTGCTTTGTTGGCGGCTACTCTTATTCCCAATCCGCGGTCAATTATTCTGTTGGTTTTGCTGATTTGCCCCAGTTCTATACTTATGTTTGATGCTTGTCCCTCGTAAACATAGGCTTCTGCGTCTTGGGCACCTTTAATGAGAGCGGCCTTCACCGCGTTCTCGGCTAAATTAAGCATAGCGTTTTTTTCAAGCACTGCCACCGACAACCACCTCACTTAGTCTAATGTGCGGTCCACCATCACTAATAAAAGCTGTCTGACCCTTGCCGCATCGACCAGGATCTAACGTGAAGTCTTTTCCCACACCATCCACCATGTGCAACGTTTTCAATGTGTTACCGCTTATTGATGCGTTACGAATAGGAGCACCTATTTCACCTTTTACAATTTCAAAGCCTTCTTGGATTCCAACTTGGAAGGTACCATCAAGGTTCGCTTGTCCACCTCTAAAACTCTTAAAGTAATAACCCAATTTAACATCGCGTATTAATTCTTCGAAGGAATGATCTTTTGGCGCCATATAGGTGCAGCGCATACGGATAATTGGTTCCACACGAAAGTCTTCAGCACGAGCATTTCCTGTGGGTTCAGCTTTGAATTTCTGTGCGGTCTCGCGGTTATGCATTAAGCCCGCTACGACACCATCTTTTATGAGCAGTGTTTTGTGAGATGAAACGCCCTCGTCGTCATACTTGAATGCACCAAACGCACCTTCAATCGTGCCATCATCATAGAAAGTCACCAAATCAGAACCAATTTTTTTTCCAAGATTACTGGCTAAAACGCCTCCTGAAAGAGCTAAATCCGCTTCAGCTAAATGTCCAAATGCCTCATGCACAAACACTCCAACCACGTTTGGACCCAAAACCACTGGAAATTTTCCGCCTTTTGGAGCTTTGGCGTTCAACTGTTCAATTGCAAGTTTGGCGACTTTGGTGCCCAAGTCTTCAGGAATCTTCTCATCGAACAATTCATACCCCACTGTGGACCCGATTTCTTCACGACCAAACGTAAACACCCCCTCACTGAAAGCGGAAGCAGTTATTCTTGCCCAAACATACAACTTGTCTTGTTCAATGGTTGTTCCTTCACTGTTAGCAAAATTGCTGGTGCCAGTCAAATCGAAGTAATCTACAGTGCAACTTTTAATTCGTTTGTCAAGACTCAAACTCGCCTTGTTCACCGCAAGAGCTGTTTTAATTTTGTCTTCCATTTGAATGTCTGCAGGATTCTTCTGAGACTTGGATAAAACTCGGTCGGATACAACTTTAGTTTTTGCAAGCTTAATTGGCGTTTTCAACCGGGTGCTTGCCAATTTGGCCATTCTGCAAGCATCCGAAACAGCGCTCTCCAAAATTGCTTTATCAAACGATCCTACCGAAGCAAATCCCCAAGCGCCATTTACCAGTACACGGATGGCAACTCCGTTTTCGATGCCCTGTTTGGCGGCTTCTACGCGTTCCTCTTTTAGGGTTAGACTTGTTTTATAGAGTTTTTGGGCTCGTGCTTCAGCGTATTTGGCGCCGTACTTTTGGGTGGCGGCATTATTTATTTCTGTTAGGAGGTCTTTCAAGTTAATCGTTCCTTATTGAATAGAAATGTCTGGGGAATTAAATTATTTGTTTTTTTTCAACGATTGGTTCACCAGAAATCAGTCATACTCTTCTGCTTAACAATTGGCTGAGTCAATTTAGGTTTAAGTTTGATTTTTGGCGGCGACTCAATTCCTAATAATAGTTGACCATATACACCATCATATCCAGGAGTAACCTTGGCGGAACCATTTCTCACCTTAACGATAGCTTGTGCAACCGGTGCATCCACCACCTGGACCAGTTCTTCTATGGGTGCATCTATTAATACAGAGTATTCATCGCCGAATTTTTCGATTAGCAAATTATAGTTTTTCCAAACTGCTTGCGTCGACGGAGATTCTGACCCAAGTACTGTCGCTATGATTTCAGAGAGGGGAAGTAAACGCAAAAACCCAGGTGCATCTTCACGCTTATAATCTGCAGGTCTATCTGCAAGTTCCTCAACGCGTTGCTCAACACCCTTAGTGAGCGGCTTGCGGCAGACTGGGCAGATGTTGCCAAATTTTATGGCTTCAGAGGTTGACAGAGATACTTTGCAGTTGCGGTGCCCTGTCCAATGGTACTTGCCGTATGCAGGGTCTGTTTCGATGGTAAACTTGAAATGTGAAGAATTATTGGCAATAATTGCGTCTGTGACTTCTTTGTAGGTGAATTTTTCGAGCTCAAAAACGTTGGCTTCTCTGCCGATGCGCCAAGGCCAGAAACTGTGGCAATCACTGTTTGAAACCAGCGTATATTTGTCAAGTTTGCTTAAACGCCAGTTCATCGCTGGATCAGACGACAACCCAGTTTCTAACGCATGAATGTGTTTGGTCATATCTTGGTAGCAGTCTTCAACTCTATCAAATCCGCTAAATGCGCCAAAGATACTAAACCATGGTGTCCAAGCGTGGGCAGGAAAAATCATGTTGTCACTTGAAACTGCCATGATTTCTTCAACAAGTTGTGGTGCAGATACGTTAAGTATAGGTCTGCCGTCTGAGCTTAAACTGCCAAAGTTCTGGAGCACCTCGTTAATTTGTGCAGCAGTTTCTAAGCTTGGGGTTAAAATAACGTGGTGGATTTTTTTTGATTCACCTTTATAGTTGAAGATTGTGCAGACTTCGGTTGTAATCATAAATCGAATTGAAGATTCCACGTTGGCTAGTTTGAAGAGCATTGAATCCTGTTCTGGTGTTAAGGTTTGCTTAATTTCCTTGAGCCAGTCTGGATGCGTAAAATCTCCTGTGCCAACTAGGTTGAGTCCCTTGATTTTTGCGAACTTTCCTATTTCAGGTATATTCATTTGTTCGCTTGTTGCTCGGCTGAAACGGCCATGAATATGCAGGTCAGCTATGACTCTCATGTTATTGCGCCAATCCCTAACATGGCACGTAGCCATTTTAAGGCTTTGTTGCATCAACGCAAAAGTTTTGAAGAGTTTTATTGTGGTTCTTGTTCAAGTTTGATAGTCCATGCTGTAAGCGTTCCTGCGAAAGATAAAATTTTGATTGCCTTTTCCATTAAAACACCGAAGAATAATTAGTTGAAGCAAGCAAGCTGATTTAAAGTTGTTTACCTATCGGTTTCCCAGACATAAGAGAGGCAAGTAATTTGTTTACTAAGCTCAAATGTATTTTACTCGGGGTTTAAGTGCAATATTCTTTTATTGCAGGATTAAGCCTGTTATTCTATGCATGAATGGGCTTTGGCTGAAGCAATCCTCGCGTCGGCTAAACAAGTAGCTGAGCAGGAAAACTTGAAGGATGTTACAGAAGTAACCATCAAGGTTGGTGAGCTTCAGCAGATTGAGCCCCCTATTCTTCGTTTTGCACTCTCTCAAATGAAAACGGAGCTATTCAAAAAAACAAAATTCCGCATTCACAAAGCGAAGTCATCGCTAAAATGCAGGGTCTGTGGAACTACTTGGGAATTTAGCCTAAAAAAACTCGACAAAGCTACTGCTGAAGCCATTCATTTTGTTCCTGAAGCAGCACACACCTTTGTTAAGTGCCCGAAATGTGGCAGTCCCGACTTTGAAATTGTCAGCGGACGTGGCGTTTGGATTGACAGCGTGAAAGGGGCCAAATCTGATTGACTGACCCGCGGACAAGCGTGATATCAGAGCGTTTAAGCGGTATAAGCCGAATAATCGCTGTTTCAAGCGGCAAAGGTGGCGTAGGCAAAAGTATGGTAGCAACTATTTTGGCTTTGTCTCTTGCTAAAAAAGGTTGCAGAGTTGGGCTTTTTGACTTGGATTTTACAGGTCCATCAACCCATATTATTCTTGGCACAAGGAACGCGGTGCCTAAAGAAGAAAAAGGGTTAGTTCCACCAAATGTTCACAATTTGGAGTACATGTCGCTTATTTATTTTGTAGGCGACAACCCAGCACCATTGCGGGGAGCAGACGTTTCAAACGCCCTTATCGAGCTCTTAACTATTACAAAATGGGGTATGTTGGATTTTCTGGTAATGGATATGCCTCCTGGAATCGGCGATGCAATTCTTGACTTGATTAGGCTAGTTAAGCGGTTAGAATTCTTAATCGTTACTACGCCGTCTCTTTTGGCTTTTGAAACTGTTAAAAAGCAAGTGTCGCTGCTATGCGAGTTAAAAATGCCTTTAATTGGTTTGGTTGAGAATATGAAGCTCGACAGGGCAACTGGGATTGCTGTGGAAACTGAGGAGTTGGGAATAAAGTATCTCGGCACTATTCCTTTTGACCCTGAGGTTGAAGCGGCAATCGGCAACACATCAAAGCTACTTGACACGGCTTTTGCCCAAAAAATCCAGAAAATCGCTGAAGTCATTATCTTGTCGAAAATGAGAGACCCCTAAAATGCCTTTTAAAGCTGTGATTTTTGATTACATAGGCACTTTGGTCAACTGCAGAAACTATACAATGGATGCTTCAAAACAGAAACTGTGCAATGCCCTCATAGCTGAAGGCTTTGATATTAACAAAGAGATGTTTTTAACTGCCTACGATTTGTCACATGAGAAATATCGCAAAGTGCGCTATGAACAGCTGCGGGAAGTTACGAATGCTGTTTGGGTGGCAGAAGCTTTGGGTAAGTTAGGTTTTAATGTAACCGAGGATAATCCACGAATTAAAGCAGCGCTTAACATTTTCTTTCAAGATTTCATCGACACTTTAGAACTTAGAGAGGGTGCAAAAAAACTTCTTCATCAAACCCAAAAACAAATAAAAGTTGGGTTAATCTCAAACTTCACGTACGCAGCCGCTATCTACAAAAGCCTGAGAAAAATGGGAATATGCAAATTCTTTAACATTGTCGTTGTTTCTCAGCAAGTTGGCTGGAGAAAACCAAGTTCCCATATATTCCAATTCACCCTAAAATGCCTTAAAATACAACCCAACGAAGCAGTCTACATCGGGGATAGCCCAAACGAAGACATTAAAGGCGCCAAAGAGGCAGGATTAAAAACCGTCTTTGTGCCCTCACAATTCAATAGCTTAAAAGACCTCAAAGAAAGCAAGCAAGAACCAGACCTAATTGCCAAAGACCTAATCGAAATCTGCAAGAGTCTAAGTCAGATTCTCTCCATCTAATCGTCCAAGCACTCGCAAATTTTTTATACACCCTCAACTAAAAGGAGGTTCCATCATTAGGAGAGAAGAAAAAATGCATCACAATCAAGTTCAAAATCCACCTTCAGCAGCATACTGGCTATCTATGATTGGCGGCGTACTGGCGCTTCTTGGGGGATTACTCCTAATCATTGCCGGAGCGGTCGCAGGAGTATTCACTTTCGGTTTCGGTTTTGCAGTGATTGGCGGTTTAGGTATCTGGATTACAATTTGCTCTTTAGTTGTTATCATTGCTGCGTCAAAACTAAAATCTGACCCATTTGAACATTCAAAGTGGGGTGCAATCATTCTAGTGTTCTCTTTAATTGGCAGCTGGTCACTTCTGAATTTCATCGGCGGCATACTAGCATTAGTCTACAAACCCATACCTGTCGGTGCACAACCACAGTACGGACAACCCCAACAGTTTGGTCCACCTCCACAGCAAGCTTACACACAGCCTCCAGCGCAACCGATGACAAAAGTCTGCCCACAATGCGCAAGAATCGTCCAAGCAAACGAACGCTTCTGCCCTAACTGCGGCAAACAAATAGACTAAACCAAAAAACTAAATGGTTTTTTGAAAACCAACTATTTTTACTTTTAACAAAATCAAAAATAGGTAACAAAAAAGGAAAGAAATTAAATTTTCTTTTTCTGAACCGCGTTTTCCAGCGCCACAACTCCCGGAAGCTTCTTTCCCATTAAAAACTCGATGAGTGCTCCGCCCGCTGTGCTTATGTACCCGATTTTTTTGGTTAAACCGTATTCTTGGATGGCTGCGATTGTGTTTCCGCCACCTGCAAGCGAGAAGGCTTTGCTATTTGCGATGGCTTCAAAGACTTTTTTGGTGCCATAGTTGAATTCTTTGTTTTCGTACACTCCCATGGGTCCGCTGACTACTATGGATTTTGCGTCTGAGATAAGTTTTGAGTACCACTCGACGGTTTTTGCGCCCAAGTCAAAGATTGAGTGCTCAGTGGGTAATTTGTTTACAGCGATTTCTTTGCGTTTACCATTCACTTCTAAGGCAACATCGACTGGTACAACCACCTTGTCGCCGTACTGTGCCATTAACGCTTTAATTCCAGGAATTAAACCTGTCAACTCTTTCTTTGCGAGAAAAGCCATGTTGCCTGTGCCAAGGTCAACGCCCTTAGCTGCAAGGAACAATTGTGAAGTCACTCCGCCAACCAAAACGTAATCTGCGATACCGTTGCCCAACACATACTTGCTGATTTCCAGCGAATCGTCAGCTTTTGCTCCACCCATTACGTAAACGCAGGGTTTCTCAGGCTTCTCTAATGCCTTGCTGAGGGATTTAAGTTCGCGTTCCATGATGCGTCCAGCGGCAGATGGCAAAACAGCGGTAAAGCCAACCATGCTAACATGTCCCCGGTGCGCTGCGGCAAAAGCGTCGTTAACAAAAAAGTCTGCTAGTGGCGCAAGGTTCTGCACAAGTTCAGTTTTGCTGGCTTGTTCTGGTGTGCTGCTTTTGGTTTCTCCATCCCAACTGCGAACGTTCTCTAAAATCAAGATTTCTCCGCTCTTTAAACTTTTTATGGCAGCTTTGGCTTTGTCACCAAATAAGTCAGGAACATATTTCACTGGGCTCTTGAGGATTTTTCCAAGGATTAGTGCGTGTTCTTTAAGAGGTGTGTAATCAGGGTCTCCCTTTCTGCCTTGATGAGCTAGAACTATGGTTTTCGCACCTTTTTCTGCAAGTTCTTTAAGGGTTGATTCAGCGTGAGCCTTTATGCGAACATCGCTTGTAACTTTCTTAGTAGCTGGATCAATTTCTGAGTTAAAGTCAACTCTAACTATTACAGTTTTATTTTTAACGTCGAAATCATCTAAGGTCTTGTACTTTGTCATATCCTTCACGTCATGATTTTATTAGTATCTAAAAAAAGAAAAGAATGGAGGATTTAAGCTTGTTTGAGTGTCTTTATAACCCTGCTTTTTTGCCGACCATTTCGATGAAGTCAACCATGCGATTGCTGAAGCCCCATTCGTTGTCGTACCATGCGAAGACTTTAACGAAGTTGCTTTTCTCACCCATAACCATGGTTAAGCCGGCATCAAAAACACTGCTGTATGCACTGTGAAGTACGTCCGTGCTGACAATTGGATCTTCAGTATACTGCAATATACCTTTTAGTTCGCCTTCAGCTGCTTTCTTCATCGCTGCGTTAATTTCTTGTTTTGTAACATCTTTGCCTAAAATCGCAACTAAGTCAACAATAGAGACGTCTGGAGTGGGTACTCGCAAAGAATAACCGTTCATTTTTCCAGCGCAACTTGGCAGAACTAAGCCTATCGCTTTTGCTGCACCTGTGCTTGTCGGGATAATGTTGATTGCTGCAGCGCGTGCGCGTCTTGGGTCTTTATGCACTATGTCTTGGATTTTCTGGTCGTTTGTGTAGCTGTGACATGTTGTCATGAAAGCTTTTTCTAATCCAAAGTTTTCTGCTAAGACTTTACTGATTGGTGCAAGGCAGTTGGTTGTGCATGAAGCGTTGCTCAGGATGTTGTGGTTTACAGGGTCGTAGGTTTTGTCGTTGATACCTAAAACAAAGGTTGCATCTGGGTTTTCTGCTGGGGCTGATATTAAGACTTTTTTTGCTCCTGCCGTAAGGTGTTTGGTTGCGCCTTCGCGATTAGTGAATAATCCAGTGGATTCAACTGCTAAGTAAACTCCCAGGTCTTTCCAGGGCAATTGTAAGGGGTCTCTTATGCTTAGGCACTTGAGTTCTTTTCCGTTAACAACCATGTCGTTACCTTTTACTTCAACTGTGCCTGGAAAATGTCCGTGAACTGAATCGTATTTGAGTAAATGAGCGTTAGTTTTTGCGTCTGCCAAATCGTTGATGGCTACGAAATCTATGTTAGCTTTCTTTTCGATTGCTGCTCTGTATAATAGTCTTCCAATTCTTCCAAAACCATTGATTCCAACTTTAATGTTTGCCATTAAAATCACCTATGTATGTGGGTTTGTACAATCAACTCTGACTTTATTAATTTTCCGGGCAAATTAGTTTTTTTCTAGAAGGTATAGTTCTTTCTTGGTAGACCCTCTCTTGCATTGAGAAAAAGAATTAACCGGTAACTTGAGATAGAGATGATTTAGTAGAGACCGCCTTCTTTGAAGTAGTGGTACTCTTCTTTTTTGGGTCCAAAACTTCTCAAACCATCACGTTTGAGTTGACATCGCATCTGCTCGGCGTTATCCTGGGTTATTTCACCTTTCTTCAACAAATAGGCAATAATTTCTTCGGCTTGCAGTTCTGTGTCGCATCGTCGAATGAAGTCTACAGCGGATGGGTTGAAATGACGCAGTTTATCAGGTGTTTCGGTACAGGAAGCAAACTCGTCTTCCGTGCAGTCGCATTCTTCACCCACTGCAGCTGCTTCCGCTACCAAAGGGTTTTTTCGAACAGCGTTAATTGGAACTCTGACTTCTCCCTTTTCAAGTTCCTCGTAGAGATGTGGAAATATTTTTTTAATTGATTTTTTATCGATTGCCATGTTTCATCCGTTGTGCAAAAATATTTTTTGAAGGGCTCATTTATTTTCTTTTTTGCTGAAAAAACTTATTTCAACGATAATTATGAAGGAATAAATTGTTGAGTTGGGTTGGTATCGAGGACTCTTTTGAGTTCCTTAATGTTTAAGCCTTTCAATTCGTCCCCGAAGGTTTCACATTTCCGTTTTTTCCCTGCTTCTTCGCGGCTTCGCACTACAATTTCAAGCCCATGTTTAACTTGGGTTTCAGCATAGATATGAAAAGACTCCAAGGTTATCCCCCGTTTATTCACAGTTGTCCAACCAGTTTTCAAAATCTTCACCCCTCCGGCTTCAAGCACATTAACTATTTTTTCTGAATCATCCGAATAAACAGCGATGTCTATGTCGCTTCCCTTCTTAATTGTTCCTCTCCAAACACTTCCAATCAAAACAGAATAAAAACCACTCAAAATCTGCATTATAACTAATGCCTCATTTCGCATTTGGATTAAACGTTCTTTCCTTTTCGGGCCTTCGTTCTCTTCTGCTATCTTGTCTAGTTCCAATGCTACTTCAAGGTTGGATGGCAAAAAATGAACTCGGAAGGTTTGTGCTGCTTTGTCTTTAGCTTGCTTGTACTCTTTTTCGGCTCCAAAATAGAGAAGGGTTGCGGCTTCTTTTGCAATTCGACACTTTAAGTCATAGTCGTCGGGCAAAGCTTTTACCGTTTCACTATTGATTCGTAGAGCTCAAAGGTTTTCTGTGCAATTTTGCTCCATGTGAACTCGGCTAATACGCGTTTTCGACCGTTTTTACCAAGCATTTTTCGTTTTCCAGGGTTCTCTAGTGCGCTTATTACACCCCAAGCTATGTCGGAGGGGTTGTGTGGGTCTATATGGTAGCCACATTGCTCTTCGCCGCAACAAATTACTATTTCACGCATCCCGCTTACTCCTGCTGCTCCAACCACAACTGGTTTCTCCATTGCCATAGCTTCGAGCGCAACTATTCCGAAGGGTTCGTAAAAGCTTGGGAAAACCGCTATATCACATGCAGCGTAGTGTAGGATGCGTTCCTCTTCAGGTATGAAGTCAAAGCAGAACTTTACGTATTCATCTAATCTTATGGTTTTAGTCAGGTTTGACAAGTATTCTTGGAGGTCGCCAACGCCTACAACAACCAATCTTGCTTTGGGAATTTTGGTGAGTATGTGGGGCATTGCCATAATCAACTTGTCGACTCCTTTAACGGCGACAAGCCGTCCGAGGAAAAGAATCATAAATTCGTCATCTTTGATGCCGTATTTCTCGCGGATTCTTTGAATGTCCTGTTTAGCTATGTTTTCAGGATTGTATTTTTGTGGGTCAACCCCGTTGTAGCTGACTTGAATCTTGTCTTTTGGAAAACCAAGTTGTATAAGCTCATCTTTCATTGCGTAGGAGACTGTAACAACTAAATCAGCCATGTTCCCCGCACGCAATTCTATGTTGCTAACTACGCTTGAACCGTTACCTAAGGTTCTTCCTTTCTCGGTAGAGTGTACATGGAAAGCCAAAGGCATCCCAGTTTCCCGTTTAACTGTAATTCCGCCCATAGCGGAGAGCCAATCGTGAGCGACGACTATGTCGTATTTCATACCTTCTTTCTTAATCAATTCATTGATGAGTTTTGCAGCAGACAAATAATTGTAAACCATAAGCTTACCAAAAAGGTGTATTCCCCTGCCCCACTTCTTAATATCATCTGCAATCACATCGGGTAACGAATCAGAAATGTCAATGTGTAAGGGTCGATGAATTTCTATGCCGCGCCAAATCTCCCTTGTTGGCAACGAACCAGTGTCGTCATTCATCGTGAAAACCGTTACGTCATGATCATACAAAACAAATTTACGTGTAATCTCAGCGGCATAGGTGCCAAGTCCACCGACGATTTTAGGCGGATACTCATAGACAAAAACAGCGATCTTCATATCTTATCAGTCACCATTTATCAGTTAACATTATGAATCTTTGTACTAAAGCTTTCCTTATCTGCGTCAAATGCTTAAAACCCAAAAAATAATTGTCGAATAGAAAGTTTAAAGCAAAGTTTGATTAAACCGTTTTACATAGAATTACTTGCAAGGTGCGCGCAAATGAGTTTATCACCTATCAAACTAGAAATACTAGAAACCATGCTCTTAAATGAGAAGCCACTCAAAGCCATGGAAATTGCAAAGGAAGCAAAAAAAGAGTACCAACCAGTTAACATGCACCTATTAGGACTCATCAAAATGGGGTACGCTAGTTTACCTGAAAAAGGGTTTTACGCTATTACAGAAAAAGGAAAAAAGGCGATCGGAATATCTGAAACAACCAAAGAAAAAGCTGCAGCAATAATTGCGTACGCCCCCCATGATAAGGCATTTAACTTCTACGTTACTGTCGGAAAACCCATAGGTATGCATGCTCATAGTCTAAGGGATTTCGCAAACAAGCTTAACCGCGCTGATATAATATCAGTAGAGTTTCATATGCAAAGAGGTGACTTTGAAAATTGGATCAGAGGTCTGGGTGATGAGGAATTGGCGAAAAAAACAGCTCTGCTAAAGAAGAAAAATGTGGTTGGAGAAGATTTGCGTAAGAAACTGCATGAAAATGTTGAGAAGAGGTATTTTCAACTGGCAAAATTATCGGGTCAACCTATAACAACAGAAGAAACCGAACATACCCATACCTAAACTTTGCATTATTCTTGCTTTTTAAAAATGAAATAAAAGAAATTTTGTCAAAAGGGCAATTCGCTCGATCACATACCAAGGGCAAGATAGTGACCTTCTTTCTCGATATTTGAACCTTGTCTGAGTTTCATTTGCTAATGGGTAGTGCTCCACCGACTTCTCTGGGAGTGGCAATTCCTGTAAGATATAGGGATAATAACCTCAGAGAGATTATTTCCTTTTTTCCTTTTTACCTTTACGTTCGTTTAGCCATAACTCAGTGAACTCTTGGTAATTGTGGGCGACTTTTTCCGCAGTTACTTTCCTACTATTTTTTCCTTCTTTATGATCAGCGAGCGGTTCCCAGAAGATAGTTCTGCCAACTGCAAACCCAATAATTCCAGGGATTTTTGCGCCTATTTTAAGCCATTCCTGAACTTTCTCCTTGGATTCCCCCCGTCCGAGAGTGATGACACCTACTTTTCTTCCGCCGCTTTGGGCTTGCTTGACAATTGCCTTGGCAGATTCGGATTTATCGACACCTTCCAGCTTCCAGATAGTTGGTTCGATGCCAGCTGCCTGAATCTCTTTTATGCTGTCTACCATGAGTTTAGGGCGAAGTTCTTGGTCATATTTTCCTTTTGATCCACCCAACTTGGCTAATTGTTCTGAGGTTGAGGGAACTATTAGTTCGAAGAGAAATGGTCGCTTTTTCTTTGCCAAATAGTCGCTAAGTCTCTTGAGTCGTTGCAGTTGCCTCTTGTTCATTGCCGCGTCGCCTTCAGAATTGTATCTAACCAAAACCTTGACGAAGGTTGGGTCGAAATCTTCGATGTGTTTAGCGAAATCGTCTCCGTAGTCAAAGTCAAATTCGTCTTGACCTGACTTCTCAACTGGCAGTGCAAACATTAATCCTTCCTTTTTCGCTTCACGTAGAACAGCCGCACCGAACTCCTCATCCACCAGCAAACCAGCGACCTCTTTAGGAACTGTCTTCTTTGTGGCAAGTAGGAAGCCTTCAAAAATCATTTTCTTGTAATCTTCGATTTGTTTTCGTTCTTCAGTGGTTGGTTGACGACCTTTTATGCCAAACATTTTTTCTAGGAAAGATGCTCGATGGTCAAATGCCAAAATAAGTAACTCTTTTTGCGACCAATCAATCACATAAGTCACCGTGCGTGTATTTTGTTTGTGTGCCTAATAAAACATTGGTTTTGTTGGCATCAAAAAATAGATATCCTGAAGAATATTCTTTTTCACCCCAGTTACAGAACACATTCGCCGCATTAACTACCGCCAGAGAGAAACCGTGAAATATTTAAAAAATTATATGAGGATCAAGAGGAGCCTGTAATGAGTGAAACTCGAATAGTTACAGTAAAAATCTCTGAAGAAGTCTACCAAGAAATGTTGTTACGCATTCCTGAAGGTGATAGAAGCGCCTTTATTCGCGAGGCAATTAGCGAAAAGTTGCAGAAAACACCCAAAGCAGATAAACTATTAGCTCTACAGGAAAGGATGGGTAAAATCGAGCAGGAATTTGGGCAAATCAGAAAATACCTTGCCGACCTCGAAATTCTCACCTTCCAACATGGAAAAATTGACCCACAAGCTTACTGCATCGACGAGGTGGACCATAAAATAATGGAGTACCTAATGCATTACAAATCCGCTACCACTCCTGAATTGGCGGATTTCGTTAAAACAAATCGCTGGCTCATTCTAAACCGACTACGGAAAATTCAGAAAAACTCCAAAAAACAAGTTGGAAAATCAATAATCGAATATTATGCGGGTATGCGGTCTGGTAAAAAGAAGGCTTGGTGGATAGACCAAGAATTAATCCAAGAATAAGTTAGCTTTAAATCAGCAAGTTCATGTTTGTTTGGAAATGTGGGCTCGTAGTCTAGCACGGATTAAGGCATCGGCCTCCGGAGCCGAGAATCCTGGGTTCAAATCCCAGCGGGCCCGTTCCACTTCTTTCCAAATATTATAGCTCTGAGGTTAGAAATTTTATGTCAAAATGTACTGTGCTAAGTAAAGCTAAGCCTTATTTATTTCAGATATGCTTATTGTTAACCTATGAAAATCGGCATCCTTACAGGTGGTGGAGATGCACCTGGAATAAACGCTGTAATCAGAGCTATAGTTAGAAAAGCAATTCAACAATATGAATATGAAGTTTTAGGCATCAAAGATGGCTGGCTAGGATTGGTTCAAGGTGAATTCACCTCCTTAGAAATTAAGAACCTATCAGGCTTACTCTGTAAGGGTGGAACAATACTGGGCACGTCAAGAACCAACCCATTCAAGAGCGCAGATGGACCAAACTGCATTCTTAAGAATGTTTCCGAAAACGGCATTGAAGCGGTCATTGCAATAGGTGGTGATGACACGCTTGGAGTTGCCGCCAAACTTTATGAAATGGGGCTTCCCGTTGTCGGCGTCCCCAAAACAATCGACAACGACTTGTTTGGTACAGATTACACTTTCGGTTTCCAAACAGCAGTTTCGATTGCTTGTGAGGCACTTGACAGACTCCGTACAACGGCTGAATCGCATCACAGGGTTCTAATTCTTGAAGTTATGGGAAGAAATGCCGGTTGGATCGCCTTGGAGGCAGGAATTGCTGGAGGGGCAAACGCCATTCTGATTCCTGAGAAACCCTTTGACATAGAAGAAGTCTGCGAATTTATTAGGAAAAGACATAGACGCGGTAGAAACTTCAGCTTAATCGTCGCCGCTGAAGGCGCCAAACCAAGAGGAAGTGAAGAGATCGTTTATGCTAGTGGAATAGATGAGTTTGGGCACGCAAGGCTTGGTGGCATAGGTGAATATATAGGAAAAGAAATAGAAAAGAGATTCGAAAACATCGACACTAGGACCGTGGTTCTGGGTCATCTTCAACGCGGCGGGCCGCCCATCGCATTTGATCGAGTTCTAGCTACACGTTTTGGAATAGCTGCGATTGACTTGGTACACGAGGGTAGATTTGGCTTGATGGTTGGCCTCCAAGGAAACGCTATGGTACCAGTGCCTTTGAAAGATGTTATAGGAAAACGTAAAACAGTTGATTTAAAGCTCTACGATATTGCAGCCACATTCTTCGGGTAAACGAGACTATCGCCTAGTCAGCGGCGTTATAGGTAATCCTAGATTTTGTTCTTCTATTTTTAGGCGGGCTCGCCAATCACGATTAAAACAAGTTTTTTATGTACTTAATAATTAGCTGAGGCTGGTCAAAGGCTGTTTTTAATGCTTTGCGTGGGTTCTTGAAATGATTTATCAAAGATAATTTTTTGTATTCTGCGAGGGCCTTGGCGGCTATTTCTTTCACTTCTGCGGGTGTGAAATCGCTGCTCGTAATTAGCGGCATTCCCTTTGGCTGTCTTGCCTGTGCGAAGGCATTCCAAGTTAAATCTTGTTGGATATAACCTTTAGACTTGCATTCATCGTACAGTTTTGTGCCGTATGAAGGCGTTGCCATGAACAAGTGCATACCCACATCGTACTTTCTTTTTAGCTCTAAGGCAAAATCTACGGTTCGCTGCATGTTCTCTTTCTTCTCGCCTGGAAAACCGATGATGTAGAAAGCACCGGTTTTTAATCCAATTTTTTTGGCGTTTTTTGCGAACTCAACCACTCGGTTTAAGTCCAGGCTCTTGCAAATTACGTTGTCGAGGATTTGTTGGTCACCTGATTCGACTCCGACAAAGATACTTTTGGCGCCAGATTGTTTCATTTTTTTGAGCAATTCCAAGTTTAAGCAGTCTGCCCGCACGCCATTGGGGGTTTCCCAACCAATCTTTATCTTACGTTCAATTATTCCATCACAAATTTCTTCAAAACGTTTAACGTCCAATGTTAAGTTGTCATCTTCAAAAAAAATGTTTTTAACCTTAAACTTTTCCACCACGTATTGAATATGGTTCAACACATACTCGGCTGAGTTTGCTCTGAATCTCTGCCCCATATGCAGGTGAACCGCGCAAAAGCAGCAGTTGAAAGGACAACCCCGGCTTGTAATCATTGATATTGCTCGGTTTTGGAAGCTTCGATAACCAATCTTTTTACAGCTAAGGTACAACTCCATATCAACGAGGTCATAAGCTGGGTATGGCAACTCATCTAGTTGCTGCATGAATGGTCTTGCTGGGTTAATGATAACTTCCCCGTTTTGGCGGTAAGCAATTCCAAGAATCTGGCTGAATTGTTTTTTTCCCTCAAACGCCTCAGAAATTTCAAGCATAGCATATTCGCCCTCTCCAACAACTGCAACATCAACATTGGTTGCGTTCTCCAAGAACTCTTTAGGCACCAACGTTACGTGTGGTCCTCCTACGACGGTTAGGATTTTTTGGTTAACTTGTTTGGCGAGATTACTTATTTTTATCGCGTTGTCTATTTGGCATGTGAATGGTCCAGAGATGCCAACAATGTCGGGTTTTCGCCGCTCAATTTCCTGTTTGATTTGGTCAAAGGGTAAGCCAACGTTTATGGTTTCTTCGTTATCTTGAAAGTCGCAGTCGGCCATGAACGCATCCAAAATTTCAACAATGCAACCGGTTTTCTTTAACACTGCAGCGATGTACATTAAACCAATTGGCAGGTTTCCAGCAGGCTGTTCCGAACCTGGGTAAAACGTCTGCGGCGGATTAATAAGAAGTACTTTCATCGATTGAACCCAATTATTATTTATTTGACATGCCGGGGATATTTAAGGTAATTTATGATGAAAATTTATTCTAACAAATCATAGTTGGTAGCTGTTTTATGTCTATTTATCAAATAAATACCAATTTTTTGGTTCCTTAGTTGGCATGTTACTGCTATGCAACTACAACATAAGTTTATGAGTGGTCACTTAGGTCTAGTTACAATAAGCTTTTGGCAATTTAGTAGGAGGTGAAAATTTTGGTTATTCGAACTGAAGAACGAAAAGGCAAAATGACCGTCGCTGAAGCAGGCAGGAAAGGTGGACAAAAAACCGCTTCAACTCATGGAAAAGAATTCTACGAAAAAATCGGTCGCAAAGGCGGAGAAAAAGTTTCAAAGGAGCGCGGTCCAGAATTTTATAGTGAAATAGGCAGCAAAGGCGGTTCTGAGCGCGCCAAACAACATGAAGGTTCAGCAGAAGCTCAAGGAAAAACAAGTCTTGAAGAAGCAGGTCACCGGGGCGGACAAAGAGTCCGACGACTTATTCAGGCAGGAAAAGAGCATGTGGAAGAATAAAACAACCTCTTGCAGGATAGTTCTGTTGCATGAGTTAATTTTTTTCTAAATTCCTCACGCTCTAATTTGTTTTTTAATGGAAATGATTTTTGGAAGAAAAGAAAGCCAAAATGACAGTTGAAGAAGCGGCATGAGAGGTAGCTTTAGGACTTCTTAAACACAAGGAAGTATTAAAGGGAAATTGGGCGGAAAGACGGCGAAAGTAGAGGAAATAGGAAATGACTACTGGAACTAAATGTTCACCTGTCACAGATACTTTGTCACATATGCATAAACAATTAGAAAGCTAAATTTAATCCATAGCGCCATTGATTTTTTACTGATTGTTCAAAGATAACGAACAAAATATTGAAATAAGTTGACGCTCTAATTTTTGATTATGACAAAAGCACTTATTCTTTATTATAGTCGAACTGGAAACACCGAAAAAATGGCAAACGCAATTGCTGAAGGAATAAAGAGCAGAGGCAATGTTGACGTAGAATTAAATTATCATGTCAACCCCCAAGATCTGAGTTTATATGACGCTATTATTGTTGGGGCACCAACTTACAATCATGATATGCCTGTGGACTTTAAGAATCTCTTTGTGGAAGCTACTATGGAAGGCATAAGTTTAAAGGACAAAATTGGCGCAGTTTTTGGTTCCTATGGGTGGAGCGGTGAAGCACCCAAACTTGTTTTGGAAATAATGAAATACAAATTTGAAATGAAGACTATTGAACCCCCATTACTTATCAAATACACTCCTGATCAAAATGCACTCAACGAATGCAGGAACCTTGGAAAGAAGGTTTCCGAAAGCTTGATGAATCAGGCTTGACATTAAAAGTTAGGAGAAAAGTTTTATGGAAAAAAAGAAGGATAATCTTCTTGATTTTTTGAAGAACCAGATTACTGTTGAAAATGAAATTGTATCTTCCCTTGAAGAAGCACTCGTTGGCATGAAGAATCCAGCTGTTAAAGGAGTTTTGAAGGGTGTATCGTTGGATTCTGTTAAGCATGCAGAACTTTATTCTGCAGCAATTACTTTGCTAACCAACGCATCCACAGCGTTAACTCAGGATAATCTTGACCAACAAACAGCCTTGGTTAAAAAACACATTGAGATAGAAGCCAAATTAATAAATAAACTTCAAACCATGATACCCACCATCGAAAATGAGAAGGTTGTCTTCCTCTTGAAAGCGATTTTAAATGATGAGGTCAGGCACCATGCAATGTTAAAAATGGTTTTAGAAATAATAGTACATGGCGAGACCATAACTGAGGCTGATTGGTGGAAGATGCTCTGGGAAAATGTTCCGTTCCATGGCGCACCTGGCTAAGAATAAATACAAAAAATGGAGTTATGCTAAGCGATATCTTTGCCATTGATGACTTGCTGCGAAAAACTCCAGGTCTCATCGACTATTTGCTGAAGGCCTTCAAGAACAGAGGCTAAATTTTCACCTTTGTTGGTTAAACCGTAGGCTTTAGGGGTTCTTCTTATGAAGACCAGTTTTTTACCTTTTAAGCCCCGCAGATACTTGTAGGTTCTTCTCATGGATAATCCTAATTCTTTAGCAAGTTTTCCGGCTGAGATTCCTTCCTCGTATATAGTGTCATAGACTTTGCGCTCTGTTTCTGCGAAGGCTTCTTTTTCAGGGTCGCGTTTGGATTTGAAGAAGAATATGTAGTCTCGATCTTCAGGGGTTTCTATTAACCCAACCGAGCGCAAGCGCTTGAGGATTCGCGATGCTATTTTTGATGAGATTAAGCTTTCTATTTCATCAAAAGTTTTGGGTCCAGTTAGTAAGGCACGCAGAAGGGTTTCCTCGTAGCATTCGGAGTGGGCTGGGAGCATTTCGGCAAATTCAGGGAATGATTCGATCAAATGCGTTAAACGTCCGCCAAATGTGGTTGCGAAATATTCGTCTCGCGATTCAGTTGCTAGTCCAACTGCCAGTAAAGGTTGCAGGTATTCTTCGTTTATTGTATCTTGGCTGTGTGCATGACCAGTTTTTTTTAGTTCTTGTTGAAGTTGGCTTACTGAATACCTGCTGTTAACGATGGCAGTTAAAATGTGGAGTCTTGTTTGGTTTTTTAGAACGTTGAATAATTCTTTTATGTAATTTGGATTATCCATTGTTTTGCGGAGTTTTCTTAATTCATTTTTTAATTTGTATACTTGACAACGAGTTATGCATTCTAGCGGCGAGGTTGGTGCGCAGTTTCTGCATTCTGCATCTAGTGAACTTAGCATTCCAGTTAGGTCTTTGTTGTTTCCGCTGTTTCGGATTGACAGTACGTTACCCAATGTTCTTTATCTCCTTTAGGCGTGTGTAAGGTGGGTGATGAGGTGGTTTGGTGTGAGGGTATTTTGTTTGCTGCCACCCCACTTGACACCCGTCATATTTTATGACAGGCGTCATGTTTAAATAAGTTTCCCCCAAAAGTAAGGGTGATTGGTGCATAACTTGATACTACCGTGCGAAGTAGGAGTAAAAACAGTCCTGCCAGCAGTAAAGGCAATTATGGCAAGATCAATCGTGGAAAAACATGGTTTAAATGAAAAACAAACCGCGAACCTCCTTGGTTTATCACAATCCGCTGTAAGTAGATACATGAACAGAGAAAGAGGCAACCTCCTAAACATCGAAGGTACAACCGAAGTACTCGACCTAATAGACCAAATGGTAACACATCTCATAAAAGTGCCAGACAACAAAACAGAAATCCTTAAACTCTTCTGCCAAACATGCACTACAATAAGAGAAAAAGGTTTAATGTGTCCGGCTTGCCAAAAAGAAATGCCTGAAGCATGGGCTGAAAAATGCGTGTTCTGTCAAGAATAAGCATGTAATCAAAATTTAATTAAAACGGGTTTTAACATTTTTTGAGGACCCCTTGTCGTTCGACGATAACGCTGTCTTAGATAAGATAGAAAAAGTTGGCAAAAGCGTATTTAACATAAGTACCATAAAACTTATCCATTTTTTGAAAGGTTCTGGGTGAAAAATCCTAAAGCCTATTGGGTATTCCTGAAGAAATCCCAAGGAGCCTTGAAGTTGTTGAATTCTTCAGGAAAACTGATGATTTTCCTCCGATTGTTGAGCAAGCTAACAAACTAAAAGTAATGGTTGGTGGGTTTTTTGTAGATAAAATGCCGTTGGGCTTTGTTAATGAATATACGGCGAAGGTGGCGAGGTCGTCTGATTTGGTTTTAGTTATGGATAAGTACTTGATGATTGAGCATCACCACTTAACTTAACTGTTATACGCCACCCAGCAACAAAGAAGCCACTGTTGCAATTATTACAATCGCGACCGTTTCCAGTAATGTTACCTTCCAGTTAACCCTTGTCTTCTTTGAACGGTACCTCGCCAAGAAAACCCCCAAGATTACTGCTACAAGAACAAGAGAAACTACAATGTTGTAGACGGGTGGAAGAACAAGGTATGTGACGATTGGAACAATTCCCGCTATGAAAGTTGTGGTTCCACAAATTATCGCTGCGTAAAGATTCGAGCGGTGAATCTGTTTTCCAAGTAGTGTGAATAATTTCTGAACTAGCATCAGTGATTTGTCGCGTTCTTTCTTGTCAGGTATGTCGCTAAGGCTGTAGTTCATAAGGTTCTGCAGCGTCATGATATCGTTCAAGTCCTCAGTGATTCCACCAAGGAGGAAGCTGGAGAAGTTGGTAATTGCTACTGCACTAAGTGTTAGGAAAGCGGCAAAAACTATGGTTTTAGGGTCTCCCAAAAATGAGGTACTTAAAGTTAAGGTCGCTATGAAGGCTGAGAGAACGACGACTAGACTGGTAATCGAACCATCCACTAGTCCTGCCACCACCTCCATTATCGGTTCTTTCTTTAGTAACAGGCTTTCCCATTCTTTTCCTAGTTTTTGTCCTTGTGATGTTAATTGCACGATGTCTTCTTTTTCGGTTAGAAGCCCCTGAAAGCTCATTTCTTTTAGTGTTTTATCAAGTTCGCTCATTTCTATGCAGGCAAAATTGAGGCAAACTCGGTCGATTCGACTTTTCAACGTTGATTTTTTTATTCGGGCGCCTTTGCTGAGGTTTAATAGAACAACAACTCTGATAACGTCAGGCAACTCTTGAATTTCAAAGGCCACTCTAAATAGTCACCGTTACAACAACACTCAAATTATCTTTTAGAGAAGCTAATAACTTTTATGCGCTTTCAAAGGTTTAATAGATAATATTTTAGCCTTCCTCAGGTTTCTGAAATGATTGGTTTCTTTGATGTAATAGTTTGTTGGCAAAAATTCGTTTGTTGAGTGTGCTTGGGATAGATTAATGTTAGGAACGTTTATTTTTTGGGCTATCGAATGTTCTGGGTACAGGTAAGCAACTTTGCCGAACATTAAAGTGACGAAACGTGCAAGCAATATCGAATACGCGATACGAGACGTCATTGTTCACACTCAAGAACTTGTCAAGAAGGGCAAGAAAATCTATTATCTAAACATCGGTGACCCCGCAGCCTTTGACTTCAAAACGCCGCAGTACGTCAAAGATGCCCTGTGTAAAGCAATTGATGAAGATAAAAACTACTATTCAGTTTCCGAAGGCATACCTGAACTTCGCGAAGCGATTGTGCGCAAAGAAAAAAGAGTCAATAATGTGGATATCACTTCCAATAACGTCATAGTAACCGAGGGAATTTCGGAGGGAATCGAGATGATTCTCGCAGCTTTGGTTGAGAAGGGTGATGAAATTCTCTTCCCAGGACCGACCTATCCGCCTTACATTTCCTACACTAGATTCTTTGAGGGCACTCCTGTCAGCTACCAAACAATAGAAGATGAAGGTTGGATACCAAATATTGATGATTTGCGCAGCAAAATCTCGCCCAAAACCCGCGCCATCGTAATCACCAACCCAAACAACCCGACTGGTTCGGTTTACAATGGAAAAATGATTAAAGAAATGCTCGACATCGCGGGTGAAAACAACTTGCCTGTACTATCAGATGAAATTTACGATCAATTAACTTATGATAAAGAATTTGTCAGTACTTCAAACCTTTCCAAAGACGTGCCAGTGGTCGGGTTAAACGGGTTCTCCAAAGTTTACCAGATGACTGGTTGGCGCTTGGGTTACATGTATTTTAATGGTGAGGGCAAGCAACTCGATGACCTGAGGATGGGTGTTGAGAAGCAATGTCGAATCCGATTGTGCGCTAATACGCCTGTGCAGATAGCTGGAGCAGTCGCGCTTGATGGTCCTCAGGACTTCGTGAAGGAAATCGTCGAAAAACTAAAACAACGAAGAGATTACGCTTGGAAACGTCTAAACGAAATCGAAGGCATCAGCGCAACCAAACCGGAAGGAGCATTCTACATCTTCCCCAAAATCCATGATGTCGGTACAAGGTGGAAAACTGACATGGAATTTGTGGTGCAACTGCTCAAGGAAACGGGTGTCTTAATTGTTAACGGTTCAGGATTCGATCCAGTTTACGGCAAAGACCACGCAAGAATAGTGTTCTTGCCACCCTGCGAAGAACTCGAGGAAGCCTTCAACTGTTTGGAGCATTTTATGAAGAATGAAAAAAAGTAAGCCGCGGCCACGTTGGCTGTGGTTAAGAATTTAGATTTTTGTCCCGTTTTTTGGGTCTTGTATTACTTTATGGAACTCAACCATCAGTTTCTTTGTTACTGGACCTGGGTTGCCATCCCCGATTATGCGTTTGTTTACTTCTCGTATGGGAACCATTTCCATTGCTGTACCCGTGAAGAATGCTTCGTCAGCTGTGAAGAGCATAAACGGTGTCAGGTTAGTTATGATGAGATCTATCCATAGTTTTTCACATAGTTCAGCAACAACGTCTGCGGTGATGCCTGCTAGAGCGCCTGTTGAGGTAGGTGGTGTAAAGATTTCGCCGTCTCTAACAATAAAGATGTTTTCGCCTACACCTTCAGCTATGCAGCCGCTTGCTTCTAGGCAGATGGCTTCATCAACTCCGCTTGCGTTGGCTTCAATCTTTGCCAGCACGCTGTTCAGGTAGTTGAGTGATTTTATCTCGTGTGTTGTTGCGTCCACAGGGTTTCTACGGACCCAGCTGAACATGGTTGTAATGCCAACTTCTTTTGCGTTTCCTGCCTTGATGTTGATGGTGTCGGTTATAACTATGACTGTCGATTTGGGACACTTACGCGGATCAAGCCCAAGGTCGCCGACTCCTCTTGAGACGATTAAACGAATGTAAGCGTCTTTCATCTTGTTCTTACGTAACGTTTCAACTACTGCTTGGGTCATTTCCTCTTTTGTTAGAGATATTTGGAGCATTATGGCGTGTGCGCTACGGTATAAGCGGTCGATGTGTTCTTTGAGTTTGAAGACAACGCCGTTGTACTCGCGGATGCCTTCGAAGACGCCGTCGCCATAGAGAAAGCCGTGGTCGTAGACGGAGATTTTAGCCTGTGACTTAGGGTAGAATTCACCGTCGATGTAGACTTTTAGTTCATTGGTCATTTGTTTTCCACTTCTTTGTTACTGTTTCATATTGCCCAATTCTTTGATATATCTTATGTTAGTTGATACATACGATTCGTTCTCTGGTGCCTTATTAACCGTGGAACTGCGGACGCTTTGACATGTACATGGGTAGGGGCAGAGGTTTGGAGGGTTTACCTGCGATTTTCTTTGAAACCTTCTCAATCAATTGTTCTGCAGTCATGTTTTGCTGTTGACCTTTAAGTTCACGGTCACGCACAGAAAGCATGCCAGATTCAATTTCTTTGTCTCCGACAACGATAATATATGGTACCCATTCTTGTTCGGCTTCACGGATTTTTTTCTGAAGCGTTGCTGCGGAATCATCTATGTCTACACGTATTTCGTGAGATGAAATTTGCATTGCGAGTTCTCCGAGTTTGTCGAGGAATTTATCCGAGATTGGAATTAGTCTGACTTGGGTTGGTGAAAGCCAAAGTGGTAGCATTGGTGCTTTTCCCGTCATCTGTTCACGATAAGCTTTTTCCAGTAATGCGTAGATGTCTCGTTCTATGGCGCCGCTTGGGCTGCAGTGTAGAATCAGCGGATACTGTTTCTCGCCTTTCTCGTCAACAAAGGTTATTTCGTAGCGTTTGGCGTTTTCGACGTCGATTTGGTCAGTGCTAAGGGCTGCGGCTTTGTCTTGGTTATCTATGAAGTTGAGGTCCCATTTGAGTGCGAAATAGAAGAATCGCTCGTTCCAAACCTCAGCTAAAATAGGTTTGCCAAAAGCCATTGCTAACTCGGTTATGAAGTCTTTGTGTTCAGCATAGAAGTCTTTGGTGAAGCGCATAGCAATTTCGTAATCATCCTTCACAAAGCCAATGTTGCTCAATACATCGATGCATAGGTTAAATCTAATCATGAACTCTTTTTTTGCTTGCTCAAGGTCAGTGCAGAAGGCGTGGCAGTCAGGCATAGTAAATGCACGCAAACGTTTTAAACCGACGACCTCACCGGATTTTTCTCGCCGGAAACTGTACCGTGTTAACTCGTATAGCTTGATGGGCATTTGTTTGTAGCTGAATTGGGCGTCATGCGCCATCAGGAATTGCCCAAAGCATGCTGCAAAGCGCAGGAAGAGTTCTTTGTCTTCGGATTTGAGAACATATTGACGGGCTGGGAATCGGTTCAGGTAGCTTTTGAGACTCGGGTGGTTGAAGTCGTACATGATTGGGGTTTCAACTTCCATGCCTCCATAAGCCGCCACTTTAGTTGTAACGTATTGTTCAAGGAGAGATTTTATCATGCGTCCTTTAGGATACCAACGGATGTTGCCCGGGTCACTTCCCGGTTCATAGTCTGCAATTTCCAGACGTTTCATCAGTGGCACGTGAGGAGGCATCACAGTAACCGCACGGGTCTTCTTAATCTCGTAGTTAGAGAATTTTTGCAGGTTAACGTGTCCTTTGAACTTAAATTCTTCAATAGGCACAAGTGAACCGTCAGTTTGGAGGATGTGCCAATAAGATTTCATGGTGTCTTCCGCTTTGAGGGCTGCTGAGACAGGTTGCTCTTCTTTTTTGGCTTCGCAAGGGGCTTGTGTTTCTGTCACAGCAGCTGAGACTACTGTTAGGGCGTAGCTGCGTGCTTGTTCGGCTAATGGGTGACCTTTGATTGAGATTGTAAATTGTTTGTTCCAGCCAAAAGGCGCACGATAAGTTTCGATACCTTTCTCTTTGGCGTATGCTTCCATATCCTTGATTATTTTCAGGGCTTCAGAGGGTTGGGATAGGTTGCTACTGAGGTGGGCAAACGGGTAGATTAGGATGCGGTTAACTTTGAGTTTACCCAAGAAAGCCCTGACGTCGTTGATGGCTTTCAACGCCATTGCAGAGTTGTCGCCTTCTTCTATGGCAGTGAAGAGCACGACAACTTCTTCAACGCGATTCTCAACCTTCTCGGCTTCTTCAGCTATGTTGATTTCCTTTTCAACAGGTTTGAAAACTATAAAGTTGGAATGTAACTGTAAAATTCGCATTTTTAATGCCTCTAGTTAACCGTAACGCCACTTGTCAAGGGTTTTGTCTTTCTTCGTTTTCTTTTTGTATTCTTTGTAGTGGTCTTTGCAGAGGTAAGCACGTTTATCTGCGCTGCCAACGCTTAATCCAGCGGCTTTAACTTTGTCAGCTGACAATGAACGCTCGGCTACCTTGCCACAGACGCTACATTTTTCCCCTTTGTCTATACGCCCCATATTCTACGCCTTGTCAAGTTTAACAACGTACTACGCTGCTATTACTTAAGTTTCTTTTCATACAAAGAATTGGCTCTTTGATAAATCTCTTCTTTTTTACCAAAATAAGTGGGTCCTAATCCTTCGACAACGCATGAAGCAGCTGCGGACCCTACAGTGGCACACCACAAGGATTCTTTTTGGCGAAGATATTCAGTCAGGAAGCTGCTGATAAAGACATCTCCAGCGCCTGTTGGGTCAACTAGAACTTGTGGTGGGCAACATTCAATGTTGTATTGGGCTCCTTCGACCGAGAGAACTGAGCCTTTTGCACCCATTGTTACGAGAACGGTTTCCACGCCCACGTCGTGAATTGCTTTCATTGCTTGTTTAAGATCGGTTTCACCTGTTAATGCATAGATTTCGTTTTGCGAAGACTTGTAAATGTTGATTAAACTGAAGATACGGTTGTCTATGCAAGCGTTTTCAGATACGTTTCCTGCTTCATCGAAGGTTCGAAGCAAACCCTGAGGGTCAAGTGACAAAACATCGCAACGACCTTTGAGGCATTCTACTAGCTCGTACGGGATTTCGTTTGCTATTGGGGCAATATGAATTGCTTTGGCGCAAAAATCTTTGGGAACATCATCAGGACTTAGGGCAGATCCTTTGCTTTTCAGCTTCAAAGTACGTTCAGAAAGATCTTCGCTATAAGAAAGCTCAAAACAAGTGGCAGGTTCATTTGCAGATTTGGTAACGTTCGAAAGGTCAATTCCTTCTTGCCCAAGCCACCAAAGGTATGCTTCTGGAAAGTTTCCGCCTACTTTGGATATTACTGAGGCGGTGGCATCCAAGCTTTTTGCGGCAAAAGAAGTGTATGTTGCAGCGCCACCTAAAACAACAAATGGTTTAGTTCTGCTTGGAAGCAGTATTGTGTCGATTGATAAGTGTCCAACTACGGCTATGTCACAGATTTGAGACCCCATTTCTAATCACTTTGAATATTAAATCAAGTAATATATAGGATTAGCCCATAGCCAAAACCAAACGATTAATGAAGAAAGCCATTTGTGTTTTTTATGTGATAAAGTTTTAATAACTTTGTTTGCTCAGAAAGGTTGGCTATGGCATTAGCCGTGGCACAAAGCCAGAACTGCAACAGAGTGGATGCTAATAATGCCTACCTGCAAGGTTGGAAGGTAAGCAAATGAAGTGGATTGAATTTGTCCTCTTGGCTGTAGGCGCGATAATTGGAGCTTCTTTACGTTACAAACTCGTTGAGTCGCCCGTTGCAGTTTATGGTTTGCCAGTTAACGTTTTGGCAGTGAATGTTTTGGGCAGTTTTATTTTGGGTTTGTTCTCAGTTTTGTCGCTTGGTTTGAATTTGGAACCACAATACACTCTGCTTGTGGCAGTTGGATTCTGCGGTTCCTTCACGACTATGTCTTCTTTCGCGCTTGAAACCAGTAACCTGTTTGATAGCAACCGTTTTAGCCTGCTGGCACTAAATATACTTGCCAATATTTGCTTGTCTTTGGGAGCGATATTTGGTGGCAGAGTACTAGGTAATACAATTATGGAGAGGTTTTTGCGGTAAGACAAAAAATGTGGGATTTGACTATTCGAATAAAAAAGAATGATGAGGTTGGAGGCAAACGTCTTCAGGCACTTATCATTGATTGCTTTGTGAAAGCTGGGATTGAAGGCGCCACGGTTTGGACTGGCGTAAACGGGTTTGGTAAACGAGGAAAATCTACCCTGCATATTGAAGGAGTTTCTGTGAATATGCCTTTGATTATTGAGGTTGTAGATACAAAGGAAAAACTTGAACCGTTGCTGTCTGACCTGAAGTTGATTGTGGGCGACAACGGCTTATTGACAATCCAAGAAACAGTCGTTATTTAAAATGCATTGTTTGAATTATTAGTTATCCAATTCGACCGGATTAAAACAGCGATCTCTTGAAAACTATATTACCAAAAACTAAAAAACATTCTAGTCAAAATAAAATACCTTAATTTTAAGAAGATACTACGCCAGTTCCTCGCCAGCTATAAATGGTTTGCAATAAATTATAAAAAATAAATTTGGGTTAAGACTGAAGTAGCAAAATAGCTTTCGCCAAATCGCCGTCAGCTTCTTGAAGCGCTTCTTTTGCTTTCTCAAGACTCTTGCCTGTTTGGTCAGCTACCAACTGTACATCTTCTTCAGAGAACGCTGGTTTCGCCGCTATAGATGCACCTCTTTGTGTTGGTGATTGTTCAGAAACTTGTCCGCCGATAACTTGGTACATTTTTTGCCCCTGAACCTGCAAAATTGCCACTTCAGGCTCATCGATAACTATGTCTTTATCTGCTGTTCGAATGATAACTTGCTGGACATCAGCGACCGTGTCCATGTTCATACCCATTCTCTGCATCATACGTTTCTGCTCTCGGGAATTCATGCGTTTATGCATAGATTTCACTTCACCAAGTATTCTGTGCTAGAACTTGATATACTTAACTTTCTTTGGTACCATGTCGGACTTTGATGGCCACGCCTGTTTTGAAAGCTTTCATTTCTTCGCTTGAGAGTATGGTTCGTCCAACTGCAAGAACCTGCCCTTCTTCGTCTAGGACGATAACTTCGTCTTTAGCTCCGACATCCGTGTCAACCTTAACTATGTGAACGGCGAAAACGTCTCCTCCTGCGGCGATAAACTTTGAAACCTCGTTTTTGACTGAGACAAAGCATTTGGCAAAGGGTGTTTTCAAAGCCATGGTTTGTGCAGCTACGAGGCTAAGTGAAAGTACCCCATCTGTGGGACGCAAAGTAGCTAGTCGCTCTCGGTTTAGGTTAATGAACCGTATTCGACCTGTTCGTGGTGAATACTGAATTTCGATGTTATCAGGAAAAAGATGTGCACCTACACCTTTTCCGAATTGATAGTCCGCTATACTTCTTACTTTAGCCAGATTATTGTCCATTGATGTTCACGTTGAAATTGTTTGTTTCGACAAGTATAAACATAACAAGATTATAAAGACAGTTAAAAGGTGAATGTTTCTTGAGATGTGAAGTTTGTGGACGCAAAATACACGATGACCCCGTAAGGGCAGTTATTGAAGGAGCCAAATTAACCGTTTGTGTTGAATGCTCTAAACATGGAAAAATAATTTTGCATGAAGAATCATTCCTACCGCTACCCCAAAAAGCTGTTAGCGGAACAACTGGCAAACCTGGCAAGCCAGTGGCTTTGGTTCAGAGAAGAAGAGCAGATATTCCCCAGGTCGCTCTAACCAAGGAACTCACCGATGATTACGCTAACAAAATAAGAATTGCAAGAGAAAAACTCATGCTCAGCCACGAGGAACTGGGCTTAAAAATTAATGAAAAAGCCTCTGTATTAAGACATATTGAAACTGGAAAAATGGCCCCTGACAACCTGTTAGCCTCAAAACTTGAGCATATGCTTAGAATTCAGTTGTTGGTCAATGTCTCTAATGAAAAATCTACAACGCAAATTCATAAGGTGGCGACTGAAGAGTTAACTTTAGGTGACCTCGTCGAGATGAATGAGAAAAGCGGGGAGGCGCCCTCTAAACGAAAGCAATCATAGCTCAACGTAGGCTGAACCGTGAACCATCAACTTTAGATGAACTCAAAGCTTTGGCGCAGGCTGCAGGTTACATCGTTGTAGGCAAAATGGAGCAGACAAGACCACCCGACTCACGCTACCAGATTGGCGCCGGTAAAGTTGAGGAACTCGCTCGCATGGTTGGGGAAATGGGCGCAGACAAAATAATTTTTGACAATGTACTTCGCACAATGCAAGTTTACAATCTGGCTAAAGCAACTAAAGTTGAAGTTATCGATCGATTTCAACTTATCTTGGAAATCTTTACAAGAAGAGCCACAACAACTGAGGCTCAACTGCAAATTCAACTTGCATTGGTTCGACATGAATTAAAGCATGCTAGAGAAAAAGTCAGATTATCTAAAGGAAGCGAGCAACCTGGCTTTATGGGTCTTGGCGCGTACGAAGGAGATGTTTACCGAGATGCCATAAAACGTCAAGTTCAAACAATCCTTAAAAAACTTGAGAGAGTACGAGAAAAAAGAGTTCTTCAACGTGAGAGAAGAACAGAACTTGGTTTTCTCACTGTCTCGCTTGCAGGATACACGAATTCTGGAAAAAGTTCCCTCTTCAACGCGTTGACAGAAGACACTGTTGAAGTGGACAATGCGCTATTCACGACACTTTCAACAACGACCCGCATGATTGAATTTTCTAACCGCAAATTCCTCATAACCGACACTGTCGGCTTCATCGACCGCTTACCCATCTCACTCATTGAAGCGTTCCATTCAACACTTGAAGAAACTATTTTCTCCGACCTGATAATAGTGCTTTTAGACTTAAACGAACCCATAGAAACAATCAAGAAGAAAAACAACGTTTGCTTGGAAACAATTGAGCGCCTTGGAGCATGTACCATACCAACAATAACTGCCCTCAACAAAATCGACAAACTAACTGAAGAAGAAAGCCTGCAAAAACTTGAAGAACTCAAGGACCATGTCAAAAACCCAATTTTGGTTTCAGCAAAATGCCTAACTAACCTTGACGAACTCCGAAAACAAATTCTGCGAATCTTAGAAAACTATCAGCAAGCTCAATTTTCTGTACCGTTAACGGGCAAAGCTATGCCGTTTATCTCGTGGGTTCATGGAAAAACCCATATTGAAAAAGAAACATTCACTAACGAAACTGTTGAAGTTTTTTTCGAATCTATCCCTTCAGTGGTTGAGCAAGTAAGAAGAAAAGTGGAAGAACTAAATGGAAAATTCCAAATCATCCCTCCAAAGTAGTGAGCCAAAGATTGTGGTGCTACGATGGGGACATCGACCTCAACGAGATGTAAGGTTAACCACGCATGTTGCTCTGACCGCTAGGGCGCTATGTGCTTCAGGTTTCATACTCTCAGACACATTTGACGCCCACATTCAAGAAACCATAAAAAAAATCACTCAGAGTTGGGGTGGAAACTTTTATTTTGAAATGGGTACTTCTTGGAAGAAAGTCGTTCGCGAATGGAGAGCCAATGGTGGCGTCGTAGTGCATTTAACCGCTTATGGCGAAAACATTCAAACAAGCGACATATTAGATAGAATCAAAAAAACAAACAAAGATCTGTTGCTAATTGTTGGAGCCCAAAAAGTTCCTGGTGAGTTTTATTCAAGCGAAATCTCAGATTTCAACATATCAATCGGAAACCAACCGCATTCAGAATGCTCCGCCTTAGCGATTTTCTTGGATCGGTTCTTTGAAGGTAAAGAATTAGCCAAACCTTTCGAGAAAGCTAAAATCGAGATTGTTCCGAGAGAGCGGGGCAAAGAAATCAAGGGTAACATGAATTTTCCTTAATGTTTTGGGAAGGGTTTTATTACCTCATGTATCAATATTATGGGTATTAAAAAGGAACTTAGCATGTTATCAACAATTGATGATTCAACTTTAACCAAAGTGGCGATAGCGTTAGGTGGCGAGGAAGCGGTCCAACTTATAGCTCATTTGAAAGGTGTAGAAGAAATAACGGATGACGAAATTGCCAATAAAACTGGTATTCGACTAAATTCCGTTCGCAAAATCCTCTACAAACTCTATGACCATTCTCTTGTAAGTCTGCGAAGGACAAGGGACCCAAAAACTGGATGGTTTATTTTTCATTGGAAACTTCAACCAGATCAACTCGAAGGCTTCATTTTAAGCCAGAAGCGACGTGTTTTAGAAAAACTTAATGTCCGATTGGAATACGAAAGAAACCATGACTTCTATTACTGTGACAGCCCTGAATGTAAACGGGTTCCTTTTGAAGAAGCTGTTGAACTAGTTTTCCATTGTTCCACATGTGGCAAATCATTGGTACATTTTGAAAACGAAAGAATGATAGACAAGCTTTACGGGAAAGTTGAGATCTTAAGGAAGGAACTGGGTGAATAGTGAGCTTCCGAATAGGGAGCAATCAGTAGGACTCCTTCACAAATACAAGTGTTCACCACAAGTCATTAACCACTGCATAGCTGTTGCAGATCTTGCTGTTGAAACTGCAGGCAAACTTGAAGGAAAGGGGTATAAAATTAATACAAAACTTGTTGAGGCAGGTGCACTTTTGCATGACCTTGGTCGCTCAAAAACCCACACCGTCGATCACGCAATTGCAGGTGCCCAAATCGCGCAATCAATAGGATTACCTGAAACAGTTATCAGGATAATAAAGCGCCACGTTGGCGCTGGAATCACCACTGATGAAGCGCAAATGCTGGGCTGGCCAAAAGACGTTTATGCCCCTCAAACACTTGAAGAGAAAATTGTTTCATTTTCCGACAAACTAATTGACAAGTCAAGAAGAATGCCAATTGAAACAGAAATTGAACGGCTCCAAACAAAGAATAAACATCTAGCAGCAGAAAGAGTTAGAAAATTAAATGATGAAATAACTAGTTTACTAGGCGAAGAAAAATGACAACATTAACACTATTAGTCAAAGCTTCAAATCTTGGGCAAGTAAAACAAATAGATGAATTGTTAAAAACCCAATTTTCAGAGTTAGACGTCGAAGTAGAAGTTTCAAATAACACCGCTAACAGATGGGTTCAAGTTTTGCTTTCAGGCGAAGATGAAGCCGTAGCTACAAGCTACATCAACAAAGAAATAGGCACATGCCCAAGTAGCCTTGAAAACGCAAAAAACTATCCTGTTCTAAGGGGTTACATATCCAAACTTGACACGACTAAACAAGAGTTAAGTGTCGATGTGGGAATTTTTGAGCCTAAAGTAGTTTTAGCAACTGTATCTTTAGCTAATCTGCAGACACAGCTGGTTGAAGGTAGAAACACGGATTTGAAGAAAATTGCTGAAATCTACGGTTTAGTTGAGCGTTCACCGTTGAGTATTAAGCTAGTTTCTACAATTACTGGAGAAGTCGAAGGGTTACAGGGGGAGTTGGCTGAAGAGCAGGTTGAGAGACTTCACTCGTGGCAACAGTCTCTTTTGGATAGGCTAATCATTTTGGGAGCGTCTCTAGATAAAATAGAAAATGTGCTTGAACGAACGCGGTTGAACCGAGATGTTATTGAAATCGAGACACTGGGAATGTTTGAACATTCCTTAACATGCAAGCTTGGCACCAATGCAGCTGGTTTGGTCTCTATTGTTGGAAGGTACCTGAGAAATTCGATTTTTGTCGTTTTTAATGCCAAAAAGATCCTTGATTTTATGGATGAACAAAAATTAACCTCATAATAGTGAATATAGATAGCTAAATTTTTAATTAGTCGACAACAATTGCGACATTTTCGAAGCTTTTTTCAAATTTAAAAACCATAAAAGGTGTGTAAAGAAATATGAGTTTGAACTACGAGATGAAATCGAACCTAAACGTTGAAGCTGCTGATGATTTCTAAAAAGCCAAATGAAAGAAGACATTTTTAAAAAATATAGAATCGCTATGGAGCAGTATCTCGAAGTCCATAGATAAAATAAATGTAATCCAGCCTAAGGAATACATATAGTTGGTTAAGACCAAAATAGTTAAACTGACACTGAAATCATGCTTGATTTGTCAAAAGGTCATTTATGGGAGAACAACTTACTTCTAGTCGGTAAGAGTCTAAACTAAATTTTGGAAACTCGTACGTAGAACTAAAGACTTGAGGATAATTCCAATAAAGTGCTACAATATCCTCTTTGTTTTTCCCTTATGTGCGTTGATTTATATTTTTTTGGACTTGTTTTAAGAGTTTATGTTGAGTTTGGGTAGAATTTTTTTGTCTTTTCAAGATTGTTTCACTAGAGCGTGTAGCAAGTCTGCTTTGGTGATTATACCTATCAATTTTTGTGGGTTTTCAGGGTCTAGTACGAGTACTCGGCCTGTTTCTTGTTTGCTCATTTTTTTGAATGCATCTTGGGCTGTCTCACCAGGATAGACTACATCAAGATTTGGTCTTGCTATTGTACCTACAAGAGTTTGTCCTCTTTTGTCTTTGTCCACTACTGAGGCTTCTTCCATCGTTACTATGCCGACGAGTTCGCCTTTGTCATCTTTGACTGGGTACCCGGCATGATGTTCAGTTGCCATTAGTTCTAAAAGTTGATTAACCGTTGTGTTAAAGGGTACTGTTCGGACGTCTCTTGTCATGATTTCTTCGACCTTGACGCGGGCAAGCGACTCTGCGTTGCTTAGTAGACGAGCGGGAATAAAACCGTGGGCTCCCTCAATTTTGTTAGCTGCTCGTAGAGCTTCAGTTCGTTTTCTTATGGCTGGTTTAATTACACGTTCAAACACTTTTGGTTCCTGTTCTATATCACGGGTGTTGATGACTCCTGCTCTTGTTGCTTCGGAAATGAAGGAATCTCCAATTTGGGTTCGAACAATTATAACGGACCAGTCCTTGAGTGGAAAAGCACGTCCAAATGAGACATCTGAAAATTCAGATGTGAAATCTGCGCAGGTTTTACAGCTAGCCAGAAACTTGTCTTGAAGTTCTTCAAATGGAATGGTTATTGATTCCTTTTCTGTGTTGATAACTAGGTTTTTTGTGAGCTTTATTTGTTTGATTTCTGAGGGTTTAATATTGTAGGTTTTTGTTAGATACTCATTCAAGGGTTTTAGTGAAAAAGTTCCAAAACAGAAGAGACCAAAGATGATCTTTAGGTTTCTGGAGTGTTTGTGTTTCAATGCCGCCAACTTGCGGAGAGCAAGTACATGACAGGGTATACCGACAACGGCGATCTTGGTTTTTCCATAGTTTTTTATAGCGGTTCCATAAGCTTTCGCCACTGAAGAGGGAAAAAACTTTGAGCCTACCGCTGAGAGTATGTCATCGGGTACCTCGGCTACAATGGGGTTTGGTTTTGTGGGATCTTCATTTTCTGCTTGAGAAACTATGGCGCTATCGAAAATTTCTTGTTCTATACCATATTTTAAGAGCGCGGTTATAACCCCTGAACCCTCACAGTGTTTTCTGAGGTTTGGGTCGGCTGCTTGGGCAAGAAACATTCTTCTGTAATAGCCTATTGCTTCATTATTGATTGGGGCATTTGAGACTGCTTTTAGGCTTCTTAGTATAAGAGGGCTTGAATGGGGACAAACTGAATAACAAATTGGACAAAGATCCATATCCTCTGTGCAATTATGTAAACGATTGGCCTTACCTTCCACAATTTGCATTGCCCCCACTGGACAGGCCATCACACACGCTCCGCACGCCGTGCAAAAACCTTGATCTATGATTTTCTTTTTCAAATTGGTATAAGCCATTAACATATCTCTTTTGAATTCCATAATTACCCCATATAACTAACGATTTGTAGATTTTAAATATGTAACTGAAGTTTACAGTGTATTTTACACTCACGAAGGAGACTTAACATAATTTTAATGGATTTTTTGACTCATTGTCAATGTAGTAAATATATTTAATAAAGTCAACAATCTTTAATATTGTTGGAGTGAAACCCCCAAGTTGATTGACAACTTTAGAGGTCAACCCGTATTTGATATTGAACTTTGCTTCAGTTGCAGTTTATGTAGCAAAAATTGTCCATCAATGGCAATAAAAATGGTTGATGTTAAAGAGAAAAAATGCCCTCAAATCAACCTGAGCAAATGTATCTTCTGTTACAAATGTATTGAGGACTGCCCCAGAGGTGCTATAAAGAACTCAACTAACTTTGAGCTAGCGACTACCAATAAATCTTCGTTGGTTATGACGCCGCAACGCGATACAAAATTAACTAAATAAACCCAAAAGTAGCCAAGTTAATCTAGAGCGTCAAGTTCAGAACGCGTTGCCGATGTATTAGTTGAAGTTATTAAGGGGACAAGAGATTTTCTCTAGTCTTATGAGGGCTTGTTCAATGATGTTTAATTATAAAAACAGTGTTGTCATCTGTTGAACCAAGTTACGTTTTTTGGCTTAAAATGGTGAGGGCAGCTTGCGTGTAGAAAGGGATGTTTTGGTTTGTGCAATTTTTAAAAATCTCTAAAAATCTTCGCCGTCGCTTGTCACTTTATCAATTTTGGCTAAAATAGTCTGTGGGAGGATTGGTAACATTTTGGTTTCTTGGGAAGTTAGATGTTTCTGGGTGGATTAAAGTCTAATTTAGCCTGCAAACTTTCAGGTTTTCCAAAACTAGTTTGACCCACACAACAAATAACTAATCAGAGCCTATCTACCCAACGCTTAAAATTAACCACAAAAACAAAAGACCCCAAACCCGTACTAACCAAACCAGCCAACAAAAAAACCGCGCCAAACTCAATTCCTCCAAAACTACAACCAGTAACCAAAAGCCCCACTAACACCAAAATCGCACCAAAGACCCAAGACTCCAAGGCCATTACCAACCAACAATTTATAGCTAACAGGTTTTAAACATTTCGCATATCCGCTGAAACAATACAAATCCACAACACAAATACACCAAAAAAACAAGCACACACAGCCAACTTATTATCACCAAACAGACTGCGAAACAAATAATTACCCCCTAAACATTAAGCGAACTCACTAAACATCAAAAAACATATGAATGAACAAGAAAGAAGGCAGACACAATGGCAGAATTACTACTCACAGACTTCATCATCAACATCATCATCATAGCAGTCTCCTTTGCCGTACTAAACTGGGCAAGCAACCTCACAATAAAAAACGCATTAAACGTATCCAACGTAACCCAACTAGGAAAAACCGCCGTCGGATTCAGCATGATAGCCTTCTCAACCTCACTACCAGAACTAACAGTCGCCCTAATAGCCGCCCTATCAGGAGGCGCAGCACTCTCAGTAGGAAACGTCCTAGGCTCAAACATCATCAACATATCCGTCATAATAGGAATAGCAGCAATCCTCCTCTACATAAAAACACGCCGAAAACGCAACGAACCAAACACCCCAGAAGAACTAAGCGTCATCCCAGACTTCGCCAAATCAGAACTAAGCAGCATACACTTCGGACTATTCATCTCCTCCATAATACCAATGATACTAATCTACATCAAAACAGCAACATGGATCATCGGCCTAGTACTAATCACAATTTTCGTTATCTACATGTACCAACTCTCAAAAGTGAGAATGCCCCCAGAGAATGGCGAAGCCACACAAGAAGAAAAAAACAAACTAAAACGCTACATACTATTCACAATTGTTGGCGCACTCGGAGTCGTCGGCAGCGCCTATTTCCTTGTAGAATCTGCCGTTGTAATAGCTCAAACTGTGGGGATATCTCAAACAGTGATCGGCGCAACCATAATTGCTTTTGGCACAAGCCTCCCAGAATTGACACTAGACTTGAAAGCATTCCTAAAAGGTCACTCAGCACTCGCATTTGGCGACATCATCGGAAGCAGCTTCATAAACATAACCCTAATCTTAGGAGTAGCCCTTTTTGTTCCAGTACTCGTCGGCTCACCCATTCAAATGGATATGGGTGTTTTCCAGAACCTTATTATCTTCTCGATAATTACAAACTTGTTTTTCTGGTATTTCCTTTCAAGAGGAAGAATCAATTGGCAAGAAGGCGTTGTTTTCCTTTCCATATATGCACTATTCCTAGCCACCACCTTGGGCCTTCTATAACTAAACAATCCTATTTTCCCAAATTCATCTTATTTCATATCGCAAGTTGCTAAAACACGAGAGTCGCCTTCAACTATCTCACTTTTTAGCTGTCTTTTACACTAAAGTCTTCTTTCTGCGAAATTTTTAAACCAATAATAAAAACTAAAAAATACAATTAATCCTATGACAAACAATCTTGCAGAAAATTCACGACCTACGAGAATGCTATCTATTGGGACCAAGAGCAGGAATAAAAAGAAACCGACCGTAAGTTTTGAACGCGTCCACACTTTTTCACTCGATTCTTTTTATTATGTTCTGTCCAAATTGATACTTTGTTCGCCATCTTGTGGCAATACTCAGCCAACAATTAAAGTTAAAAAAAACGAACCCCCTGACCTCTTAGGGACAATGTATAAATCTAAAAAAATAAATAATATACAGTAACAAGGTTGTTTTTATGAAAAAAATTTTTAAAGCAGTTGCTTTTGCGATCCTTTGTCTATCGATAACTCTTTCAATTACCGTTAGCGCTCAACAAACAGATTCCTGGCCAATGTTCCATAGAGATACAGCTCATACGGGCTACTCAACTGCAACTGGACCTAGCACAAATCAGACACTCTGGGTTTTTAACACAGACGGTTGGGTGCTATCTTCCCCAGCGATTGCGAATGATATAGTCTACTTTACTTCTTCCGACCAAGGTTACTTCAACACCTCCAACAACAACATCTACGCATTAAATGCTAAAGATGGCTCCAAAATCTGGAATTACTCCGTCAGCGCTAAAATTTACACTTCCCCTGCAGTTGCAGACGGCATAGTTTTCTTTGGGTCAGATGACAAAGCTATCTATGCATTAAACGCTACGACAGGCACACATATTTGGAAATGCATAACTGACGGACAAGCGGAAGGTATCCCAACTGTTTCAGATGGAATACTCTACGCAGGTTCAAATGACGGCAAACTATACGCTTTTAACGATGCTTTGGGCATGCCTATATGGAATTTTTCAACAGGCGGGTACGTAACATCTGGTCCTGCAGTGTCAAACGGAATTGTGTATTTTGGTAGTTATGACCATAATGTTTACGCGCTGGATGCATTAACCGGTGCTTTGAAATGGAGTTACACTACAGGAAGCGTCGTTGCTTCGTCTCCCGTAGTCGCTGATGGGAACGTTTACATCGGCAGTTTTGATAACGTAACTTACGCGTTAAATGCTGACACTGGAGAATTAGTTTGGAAGGTTACTACAGGTTATGACCAATGTGTTCAGGCGTCTCCCGCTTTTGCCAATGGTGTAATCTACACTGGGGGCGCTTTCGACAAGAAAGTGTACGCATTAGACGCTGCCACTGGAACAGAGAAATGGACGTATACTCTGGATGAAGGCTTAACGACGGCTCCTGCAATCATAGGCAACACAGTCTATGTAACTTCAACTTTGGGAAACAAAACTTACGCTCTCAATGCAGAATCTGGCAATTTCCTTTGGAGCTTCCAAACAAATGGCTACATCTACTCTTCACCTGCAGTAGCTAAGGGAATTGCATACTTTGGCGCCTACGATGGCAACTTTTACGCCGTCGGCCAAACAGCAACCAGCTCAGGGTCAGCAATACCAAACATCGGTTACTATGGTATAGTCATCGTCATCTTGATTGTAGTAATCGCTGCCGCAATTGTAGTTCTTAGAAAGCGGCGTTAGGGCATATTTCCTAAAAACCTTTCTTTTTTTTGTTGATCGCGAATCCAAACCAGAATTCTAAGAACAAATACTGATATTACACACTAGACAAACTATTGCTAAAACCGCGTTGAAGAAGAATGGATAATTCAATAATAGACAAAGCAACCGCTTATGATAAAAACAGAGTAAACAAAAAACAAGTCGATAACGCAATTAGCTGCTTAAAAGAGTTTAGAACTAAATTTTCTTCCACCGAAAATCTTACATCAATAGCCATGCTAAAACCCGATGACATTTTTAAAGAAAACACAGGTGAAGTTGGTGAATTCTTTCACGATTTAGAATATTATTTTAAACCGCTGGGTCATTCTTCAATTAGAGACTCCAGCCTTTATCGCAGTATTAGAGTGCAAATTGAAGATTTTAAGAATCTGCTCTACATTGTGGTTGATAAAAAGAAGTCGTTGGCTGAAAAAGTGGATGCGAATTGGGGGAAAATTAAGGGTTTGGGAGATGACAAGCAACTTGCCAAAAAAATCATTTTTTGTTTAAACTATGAGAGCGGTAAAGTCTTGCCGATCTTGAGCATCAGTCACTTGAAGTATTTTCTTGGCAAAATTGCTGATAGGACAAGCCTCCCAACAAAATATTATACTCAGGGAGAAGAGTACGCGTGCTTGACTTTAGAGTTGTTAAAAGCTAAAAACAATTTGTCAATAACGCAAGGTTGGGAAGTGACTTATTTAACCAGATTTCTATACGAAAATTATCCGCCGCCAGACAGAGAAGTTGCTGCAACTAACTTGTTTGGAGAGAGAAAAGGCAAAAACGTGGTTACACGAGATCAGTTGGAGCTGGGAGAAGTCGTAAATCTGCTTGGCGAACTTCAAAGGAAGGGAAAAATTACTGGTGAACAGTTCAGGGTAAATCGGGAATTATGGATGAATCAACCTCAAGAAAGAAACGCCTTAATCAAGAGACTTAAAGCACAATTAGACTAAAAAAATCGCAGATCTAATTGAATAAGGAACGAAAAGTTTGATGGTGGGCCGAGCCGGACTCGGACCGGCGACCTTTGGCTCGTAAAGCCAACGTCCTAACCAGGCTAGACGACCGGCCCACAGGTGTTTGATTAAGAGATTGCATTGATTAATATTAGAATTTTGTTTCTTTAAGTGACTATTATTTGGATTTTTCCCTCAAACAAATTAAATTGGTTTACCGTTTCGCAAAAAGTTATTCACAATGATGAAGTAGGAGCCGTAGAAGGTAATAATGATGGTGATGATACTGCTACTGGAATCTGCGAAAGGGCATTATCTTTCAAAGATAAACCAAATGACATAGTTTAGGTTTCAAACCGGTAGCCGCAACGTCAGCGCCAATAAGAGTGCTAATAGGAGCAAAAGCAAAGAAGGGAATTAGAGAAGATACCGCTGTTACTGTATTTTTCACAACTGTTGTAGCTTTCAGAAATACCAAAGAGTCAGCATTGCCTTTTATGAGAGAAGTTGTTGCAATTGTTGTTGCAACAGCACGCTGCACATGGGTTGCAACTTCTACACAGTTCAAACCAGAAGTAAAACAACTTACCCTTCACTGAAACCCAGAGTTTTTTGAAAAAAGTTCTCTAAACAGGTAGATGATAATTGGAACGTTGATTATGACTCTGACGACGTTTATCCAGACGCCGTAATAGATTACGTTGCTCATACTGGTGCTAAAGGTATAACTTAAGGTGAATATTGCAAAGGCGAACCCCCATTTTTTCATGGTTAGCACTCCTGCGATTGAGGTAATCCAAAGTGGAATTTCTATCCAATTATTTAGGTCTGCTGTGTCACCGCCAAGAAGGGAAAGAGTAACAATTATAATGCTCAGCATCATCCAAGCTACAATTTCATAAATTACTGGCGTTCTCTGGATTTCTGTTTGAGTCATTGATTTTCCACAAAGCCAATTATTTTGAAATTTTTAGATTTATGATTTACAGTTAAAGAAAACAACTGTCCAACTTGGTGCTGTTTGACTCTGAATGGGGCAATTTTAAAATGCAAACCATAAGAGTAAATTAAGTTATTGCGGAGATCCTTCGAATTGAAACTGAAAAGTCTTAGAGCGCTCATATCTGCACACTACCAGTTAATCGGGGTTCTCATCGCATCGTTCATCGTTTTAGCCTCGATGGGAACTTATACCAATTGGGATGCCCAGACAGAATTTGAAGCGGTGTCGAGCGTTATTAATCGCGGTTTTCCATATGTTACAACTGACTTAATGATTAATCAGCCACCATTTGCTTTCTACACAACAGCGCTTATTTTGCAGTTATTTGGTTTATCGTATGTGAATGGTGTAGGATTTGTGTCTTCTTTGGGACTAGGCTGCGTTGCACTTGTTTACGCTTTAGGCACAATGTTTTATGGGAAGAAAACCGGGCTGGCGGCAGCAACACTGTTCGGGCTGGTTCCATGGCAAGTGTTCATGGCGAGAACCTACCTGATTGATGTTCAATACATGTTTCTGGGTTTGCTATTTTTGCTCACTGGAGTTTATGCCGTGAAACGGAATTCTGATAAGTTGCTTGCAGTTTCAGGGGTTTTGTTTGCTTTAGCATTTTTAACCAAACTCTTTGCAGTGTTCCTGATAGTTCCTCTTCTGCTAATTGTTTTAATTAAGGGAAAGGAAAGCGGCTTCAGACTCTCGTTGAGAAAAATCCTGATTTTTTTGACCCCTTCCTTTATTTTCCAAGCCATATGGTTTGGAGGATTTGCGAATCAACATTTCTTCGGGGTTTATGTTGCCAGCGACTTTACTCATCCTGAATTAATTGCTAATCCTTCTTTAGTGTTTTTGCCAAGAATTTTTGTCGAAAGCGCGGGCTGGTTCTTGATTGCGGCTGCTGTTTTCTCACTTATTTTAGCGGTTTCTTTTAGGCGTTTATTTGCCAAAACGTTTTGGTCGGATGCTGTTTTCGCCGTAACCATTCTGATAGTTGCCGGAGTGGACCTTAGTTTGGTGTTTGGAAAGAATTTGCTGGTACCTTACGTTAGCGCGTTCAAATACAATTATGCATCTTTGCCGTTTCTGTGTTTGCTTGCGGCATCTTTATTCTATAAAGGCAGAATCCTATTGGGTTCGACCGGGAAACGGAAGATTAAGCATCTTCTTGCCGGGTTTGGGCTTGTTCTGTTGTTTGCTTCGTTGATGGAGAGTCTTTTATTCCTCAATCATACGCAGCCTTTTCCAATCATTGATTTCAAAGTTGACTATTCTGGTCATTATTTTCCATTTTACGTTTTGACTCCTGTTGGGAGCTATTTCCAAGAATGGCATTACGTCTCCCTTGCCGTAATCCTTCTCAGCTTTGCAACTCCATTCTTAGTGAACACTTTGAAGAAATCGTTCGGCCGGTTATCAATTATTCTTTCCAGTTAATGTTGAAATTTATTGTTCTTTGCTTGCCTTTTTGAAAACAGAAAAATAACAATTGAAATAGATAGTAGCAAACTAAGGAAAATGAACATTCCCGCATACCGCAAGTTGGTTGCAAAGATTACTCCGCTTACTATAGGTCCAAGTGTTTGTCCAATATCCATTGTAGTTGACAGGAACCCCATTGAGGCACCCACAAGTGTGACTGGCACCAAATCAGAAACCAAAGGCGAAGTGGAAGAGAGCACTGTAGCAAACGAAACTCCGTAAGCTATCGCTAAAAGAAGCAGAACTGGAAACTGGGTTGTGAACGGGATTGCTGCAACCAAAACACAGCTTGCTATAATACCTACAACGATTGGTTTAGTTCTACCTATTCTATCAGAGATTCGTCCAATTAAAGGTCGAGCAACAACCAACGCCACTATTTCACTACCCGTGATAATCCCAACCGAAAAAAGATCCAGTTTTACAACTTCAGTTAAGTATCCTACAAGGAAGAACTCAACTGAACCAAAAACAAAGTATTGAACGGCCTGAACAAAACTTACACCTAAGACTTGAGTGTTCTTGATTATTGTTAGCCATCCGTGAAACATTTTTCTATGCAACTTATCAGCTGGTGTAGGCTCGGAACCAAAGTTTTTTCTCTCAGACAAAAACAGTAACGCAATGACAAATGCAGTTACACCGGCAATTCCAACTGCAACGTAGAGAGTGAAGAAGCTTTTTGATGTTGCAAAAAGTATGTAACCGCCCAAAAACGGCGCCAAAGCTCTACCAACTGCAGTTGCAGAATTAAAAAGTGAAATACGTTCCCCGCGTTTAGTTGGAAACAACGTTGCGATTGAGGCTTCAGCAACTGGAATAAAGATCGCAGTTGCAAACCCATGATAAAACCGCACAATAGCAAGCGTCCACCAAGAATTAACCCCTAAATACAGGAAAGGACCGGAAGCAAAAACGAAAGCGGCAAACAAAAGTACTTTTCGTCTGCCGAAAACGTCGGAAAGTGAAGCTGCAGGTAGACTGATGAGTATACCTGGAATGGTTGAAACAGCAGCAACTAAACCCAACAACTCGTCGGGTGTTCCAAGGCTTGTCGCAAAGGGTTTTAGCACGGGATTTTTCGACATAGTCGAGCTAAGGATGGCAAATAAACCCATTATGCAGATAATTAGAAAGAAGGCTTTTTGGGTGCATTTAGATCTAAGCATGCCTAAACCAAATGAAAGCTTAGTTAAGAACTATTTTTCGTTTGCTGTCTATTGAAAAGAAGTGGTTTATTAATGGTGTTTTCTTTCTGTTTAAGGATTAACTGTTGAAGGCAAGACATTGAGCGTTTTAACAAGAATCCGGCGAAACGAGTATTTCAAGTCGGCAATGGTTATTCTTCTAATTGTTGCGGTGGTTTTAGGACTTTTCTTCGGCATACAATTCGCCCTTGGTACATCAGTTCCAATAAGGGTGGTGGAAAGCGGCAGCATGTGTGTACCCTACGATGGCCTTTGCAACGGCTGGAGCCACCCCTTTGAACAAACACTCCATGTAGGCGACATAATAGTGATTCAGAAAGTGAATCCAGCTGATCTCAACGCCAACTACCCTAACAGTGACATAATCGTTTATGAAAACCCAAATAATCCAACATCTACACCTATCGTTCACCGCATTGTTGAGACATACAAGGTAAACGACACAATGTACTTCCAGACCAAGGGTGATGGCAACAGCGGAGACAAGTGGCCAAATATACCTAGTCCTCAAGAATACGATTCCCGCACCCTCTGGAGCAGCGGACAAGGTGTTCCCCAAGATCTTGTGATTGGCAAAGTTGTTATGCGTATTCCATATTTTGGATGGGTCACTCTTTTCTTAAGGAACAATCCTTGGGGTTTGCCAGTGGTAATCGGGCTTATTCTGCTGCTTGTAGTTCTTGAGTTTGTCATTCCCATAATCAGGGACAATAAAGGTAAGCCTGTCGAAGAAACAAAAAATGAGATTATAGATAATAATTCTACCTTAGCAAGTTGATAAACAAGACTGGCGCTTGGCATCTACTTTATCGACTATACCTCTTTTCACTGCTTATTCCAAAGAATTGAAAACTTCTGCTATTGTCCTGCATTATTTGCAAGGCCTTTAGCCCATCCACGGATTTCTTCAAAATCGAGCAACTCGTAAACACCAGACTATGATTCCTTGAAACCGTCTTTTTCCATTTGCGTTCTAATTAAACCAAGGCTTTTTCTTTTAATTATGATAATTTTTTTGAAATCTAAAACGCCACCAAATAAGCCCAGCTTGTTGGATGAAGATTCACAGACATTTGAGTTTGAGTCAGTTGAACTATTATGTTTTTTGGCTTTGTTCTGGTTTGTATCTTTTTGGTTAGAAATCAGTTTATATACTGAGTTAACCTAATTTTTATAGGGATAATTTTGACTTCTCAAAAACTTTTAGAGTATTTAAACAAAGGCATTGCCCGTGAACTTCAAGTAAGCATTCAATACATGTGGCAACATGTGCAGGTTACAGGCATTGACGGCGCCACAATAGAGGACATTTTCCGAAAGACCGCTATCGCCGAAATGAAACATGCCGAACGACTAGCTGAACGCTTAGACTACCTCAACGGTGTAGCCACTATCAAACCTGACCCAATTTTTGTGCGCGGCAGCCTCATCGAAATGCTCAAACAAAATGAGCAGGATGAAGAAAAAGCCATTAACCTCTACAAACAGGCAATTCAAGTGGCAGCGGAAGAAGGAGACTATACCACTAGGCGGTTGCTGGAAGAAATTTTGGCTGAAGAAGAAGAGCATATAAACACGTTCGGCAAACTTCTCGTCGGTATGACTGAACCGTTTACACAGCCAGAAACATCGCAAATAGAATAAAAAAAATTAAAAAAGAAAGAAAACATATGGTTTAGCGTAGTTTCATGAGCACCATTTCTGCTGCGAGTACCAGGGGTTCCCATGTTTCGCAGAGCGGCGGTGCATAAGCTGTGTCTGCTTTGGCGAGTTCGCGCACTGTCATACCTTTTTGGATAGCGAAACTCAAACAGTTTATGCGCTGTGTAACTTCTTCCCCACCAACTACTTGACCACCTACAATGCGCTGAGATTCCTTTTCGACGACAAGTTTTATTTTGATTGGTTTGGCACCTGGGAAATAGTCGGCTTTGGTCTTGCTGCTTATGGCGCCTGTAACTACTTCAAGGCGGTTGCGTATTGCGGCGGTCTCTGTTAAGCCGGTGTTGCCTGCTTCAATCTCAAAGAGCCTTGTGACTGCTGAGGCCAGAATACCGCTGAACTGTGAATAGTCGCCTCCCGCGTTTGCTCCTGCAACTTTGCCCTGGCGAACCGCAATTGTTCCAAGCTGTGCACACATAGGTTTGTGAGTGATAATGTTTGGTGCTTCAGCGCAGTCGCCAACGGCATAAACGTCTTTTGCTTCGGTTTCCATTCGTCCATTAGTCTTAATTGCGCGGGTCTCGCCAAGCGGAATGCCCGAATCAAGGGCAAGCTTTGTGTTCGCTCGTACGCCGAAAGCACTGATAAACAAATCAGCTTCGATTTTTTCACCGCCTGCCATAATAGCTGTCACTTTGCTTTCGCCAAGGAATTCTTCCACACCTTTGCTCGTAAGGATAATCATTCCTTTCTCCTGCAGGTGTTCTAAGACAAGCTTTGCCATGTCCGCGTCAAGCAACTGTGGCAAAATCTGAGGGAGCATTTCAACGATAGTAACTTTTAGGCCTCTCTCCATTAAGCCAACACCGACTTCTAAACCGATTAAGCCTGCACCCATTATGACAGCTGATTTCGCACCTGCTCTAACTGCCGCATCGATTTTTTCGCCGTCTTCTATTGTACGCAGACTTAGAATGCCGGGTTTCTCTTTTCCTTTAATCGGGGGCATAAATGAGTCTGCACCAGTTGCAATTACAAGGCTGTCGTAGGGCAACACTTCCACTACCCCTTCTTTGGTAGCTATAGTTACGGTTTTGTCTTTGGTGTTAATTGAGGTAGCTTTGGTTTCAGTTCTCAAATTTAGTTTAAGCATTTGGAAGTATGCTGGAGCATAAACTATTAAATTGCGAAAACTCGAAATTTGCCCACCGATCACGAAAGGTAAGCCGCAGCGTGAGTATCCAGCATTTTTTTCCTGGGTAACTAAGGTAACTTCAGCTGTTCGGTCTTTTTTCCTTGCAGCTGACGCAGCTTCAACGCCTGCGGCGTTAGCGCCGATTATGAGTACTCGTCTAGCCATCCGATTTGCCTTCGCTTAACAGTTACAAGCGGCTTGCGCTTTGTGCCATTCAACGGCTTTATCAAAATCCATCAAGTTCGTGAGTTCTGCTTGCAGGTTTGAGGGGTTAACAACTACTAACCATCCTTTTGCATATGGATCTTCGTTTAGGGTTTCGGGTTTAGATTGAACTTCATCGTTGACTTCAAGGATGGTTCCGCTTACTGCAGCAACTAGGTCGGAAACTGCTTTAACCGACTCCAACGTTCCATAAGGTTCACCCTGCGTTAATTCTGTACCAACGCTTGGCAATTCTGCATAAACGATTTCCCGCAAAGATTTTTGGGCGTAGTCGGTGATGCCCATACGTATTTTGTCTCCTTCTATTTTTACCCATTCAAAATCTTTAGAGAAATAGAGACCTTCTGGAACTTCGTACGATTCAACTTTTACCATGACCTTAACCTTCTAAGTATTACTAAGTTACCAGATTATAATCCAACATAAAAGGTTTAATGAAAAAGAAAACGTGGTCTAGCGTTCTCGCTTGCCCGCTATCCACTCTTCCGTCCACTGCCTGGCTTGCGAATCTGGGATTTGTATTGGGGGATGCTTAAAGGCATATGAAGACATACTCAACAGTGCGCCAGCGATTTTGCGATCCAAAGCAATTTTGGCTGCACGGATAAGATCTATAACTACTCCTGCACTATTGGGTGAATCCTCAACCTCAAGTTTCACGCTAATGTTAATGGGACGGTCACCGAATTTTCGGCCTTTGAGTGAGATGTAGCAGATTTTTTTGTTATTAAGGAAAGGCACATAATCTGAGGGACCGATTCTTGTTGGCAAAGCGTACGGGACAAGGCTTGTAACGGCTTCAGTTTTGCTTATGCGTTTTGACGTTAAGCGGTTTTCTACTGTCATGTTTTGGAAGTCTGTGTCTCCACCCAGGTTCAGCTGGTAGGTTTCGTCAACTATGACACCGCGGTCTATGCACAGACGCACAAGATTTCGATGCAGGATGGTTGCGCCCACCTGACTCTTAATGTCGTCGCCCAAAACGGGCAATCCTGCTTTCTCAAACTTTGCTGGCCACTCTTTAGTTGAATCGGAACCGATGAATTCAGGCATACAGTTAACAAAAGCGCATCCTGCATCCAGGGCACATTGCGCGTAGAATCTTACTGCATCGTGGCTTCCAACTGGAAGATAATTTACGAGAACTTGAGTCTTTGTTTCTTTGAGGATTTTAACGATGCTGTCTTTTGGAGTTTTGCTGTCATCGTAAACGTTGAAGGTTTCCCTCATATGTGGTGCTACGCCATCGAGAATCGGTGCTGGAGAAACTTTGACGCCTAGGTTTGGGACGTCAGCGAATTTTTCACAAACGTTAGGCTTGATCCAAATAGCTTCAGACAGGTCTTTTCCTATTTTGGCTTTGTTAACTTCAAACGCTGCTACAAAATGAATATCGCGTATGCGGTATCCGCCGTAGTTCACGTGCATGAGCCCTGGAACAGACGTATTTTCCTTTGCATCCTTATAGTACTGAGTTCCTTGAATGAGTGCTGATGCGCTGTTGCCAACGCCTATGAGTGCTACGCGAATTTCAGGCATGAAACATTAACCATCCGATTAATTTAATTAGTTTAGGCTTAATGTGCGTCTACGCTATAACTTTTTCTAAAGAAACAATGTTTTCTCTCTTAATAGTTGCAGTAAGTCTTTGTCTTTACTTCACTGTACGAATAATAGTTGGGTTTTTTGCTGCGAAAATCGCAAGGTAAAAACCTCATCATGAAAAAATATGCATAGTATTTGCTTGCCAAAGATAAAGTCTCCAAAAAAGAAAAAATGAATTTTCTAATCAGAGTTATTGTCGCAAAATTAAAAGGGAACGGTCGACACCTAAATAGTTAACTGGTGAGACATTGAGCACAAACGAAATCGCCGTTTCTTATGAACCATTCAAAGAAATTGTAATTATGGAAAAAACCCTTTTTAATAGCCCCGAAGAAATTGCCCGCTTTATATCCGTGATTGCTGGCGGCAAATTAGCAGGGTTATACTGGGTTGACGGCGTGGTTTTTCTGTATTTTCCGCTTACTGCTTCAACAGCGATTGTTGCGAAGGAATTACTTGAGAAACATAAGGTCTACTGGACTTTTGTGGGTTACGCTATGATGCCTAAGTATATGCAGATTATTGAAACTAAGGAAAAGATGATTGTACCAGTGGTTGAAATTACTTCGGATCCTATTTTGAAGTCAGTTGCTCTTTGGCTCAAGGAACAAAAGCAGTAAGGCTTATGTTTTGCCAAAAACAGTTTTGTTTGGCATCGTTTATTCTGGCTCTGGCGACGGAAAGAAATTTGTTTGTTTACCCTGGGTTAAGAGACAGATAGAGCAAAAACTTGGTTTTTCACCTTATCCGGGAACTTTAAATTTGCATATAAACGAAGAGAATAAAAAAAAGAAAATTCTACTGGAAACCCCAAATGGAATAATGATTGAACCGCAAATAGGTTATTGCCCGGGCATTTTATTAAAAGCGTGTGTTGGGTCATTGGAGTGTGCAGTAGTAACGCCTAAAGTCCCTAATTATCCAAGTGATGTATTAGAGATTATTTCACCAGTGTACCTGCGTGAACATCTAAACTTGGCAGATGGCAGTTTGGTAACGATAACTGTTAACGTTTAGTGTTGCTTGTTTTCTTGAATGCTTCCATGTAATCGTTTGCGCAACCAGATTTTTTCAGGTATGAACCGTAAGTTACCAATGCCTTCATGGCTCGAGCTGCATCTTCAGGTGATTCAAACGAAGGAACCCCAAGCTTGTCGAAGCGTGCACGGGTGTAGAGTGCCATTTCTGTTTCGCCAATATCACACATAACTATGGGCTTGTTGTAGTTTTCTGCCACTTTTACTATTCCATCAATGTACACTTCTCTAAGCCCAGGCATGTGGTGAAGACCAAGAAGTATTATGCCGTTGATCTGTGGGTCCTGAAACATTAAGTCCGCAGCCATAACAAACATTTCATCAGTAACTGAACCGGTTAGGTCCACAGGGTTTGAAGTTGCTGCAATCTTTAAAATGATATTTTGATCTTTTAATTCTTGGAAATTGTGCAAGGTCGCCTCCGAGAAACGATCTACAGTTAAGCCTAAGACTTCGCATTCATCTACGGTCATGACGCCTGGTCCACCCGCGTCGGTTAAGATGCCGATGTTTTTGCCCATAGCTGGAGGTTGCATGGCTAAGGCTTTACCAATATCAAAGAATTCTTCCATGTCACGCGCCCTGATTATTCCACCCTGTTCGAAGGCGGCAGCGTAGATTTTGTCTGAGCCCGCAATGGCACCTGTATGGGATGCTGCCGCTCTTGCACCCGCGGCACTTCTGCCTGATTTGATTATGACAACGGGTTTTTTGGCAGTTACTTTTTTGGCGATTTTGAGGAATTCCCTTCCAGCCGTGATGTCTTCAAGATAAACAAGGATTACTTTGGTTTCTTTATCATGCAAAAGGTAATGGAGAATATCCGACTCGGTAACATCACATTTATTGCCGAAACTCACGAATTTGCTTACGCCCATCTGCCGCCCTGTCAAGTAGTCCAAGGCCGCTACACCAAAGGCACCGCTTTGCGTAATCATGGCAATGTTGCCAGGCATTGGTCTTGGGGTTGCAACGACTTCTTCTCCTGTCGTTAGAATTTTTGTTTCTGGAAGGAACAGTGTGTCGATTCCTGTTTTTGAGTAGTAAACACCAAGGCAGTTTGGCCCCAAAACGCGTATTCCGCCCTTTGCTGCTGCAGCAACCACTTGATCTTCAAGTTCCTTATTTCCAACTTCCTTAAAACCTGAACTAATGATTATGGCGGTCTTAATTTTTTTATCAGCTGCCTCCTCCATTATTGAAGGAACAAACTTTGCTGGAACAATAACTACGATTAATTCTATTTTACCTGGGATTTGACTTAGCGACTTGTAGCATTTGAATCCTAAAATTGAGTCTTCGTTTGGATTAACGGGATAGAGTTCACCTTTGAAAACACCATGTTGCTTGTTGGAAGCAAAGTTTTTAAAAATGACGTGACCTGCTTTATCAGCTTTTTTTGTAGCACCGATTACTGCGACTGATTGCGGATTAAAGAATGCATCCATCTTCTGTAGTGTTTCATCCATACCTTATCCCACGTATCGCTTAGTGCTTACAAACCGCATTTTTATGTGTTACTCTCAAAGAAAACTGTTTTTTGTTACTTCACTATTTGTTTTCTCACGTATTAACTTTCGTTAAACGTTTTGCGTACGATTACTATGGGTTTATGGATAATTCCTTCCAGCATCTCCCAAGTCACATCATTGACCTCTACACGAAATCGAGCAGCCATATCCCACACAGTGGCACCTGAACCTGGACCACGCGCTCTATCCGCAATATTCGTGATTTTCAACGCTTCACTCGCCAAGAGTTTGCACCCTACCGCAGTGAGTGGCGTAGAACTTCTCTTGAGCTTAAGGATTCGACCCAAAATGAAGGTGGTACTCGCACCCAGTGAATGTATGCCTTTAAGCGGGTTTGGCCGTGGAGTAATGAAAAAGCTTCTAAACTTGTAAGTTTTATCCGTATCAGCTATTATTACACAAACTTTTTTGTGCAGTTTTTTCCGGATGTGTATTTGGATTTTCTGCGCCAACTCAGCAGGATTGCTTAAGGGCAAGCTCACGTACGAGTACGGTAAATTCGAGCCATCTATTCCGCCTTCCGAACCAAACATCAGAGCCTGCCAGAACCCAGCGTACTGCAATGCGATTTGTTTATGGCAACTGCCTGACACCAAAGGGTAATTCCGAAGCCGCTTTAGAAGTCGCGGTCCAAAACCACATAAAATTCCAAGCGGGTAACCCCAAACAAGACGCATCCAAAACCTCGCCATGCCTCTTGCAGTTGGACTAGGCTTAACAGTGCTTTCATCAACCATATTGCCCAATGCTGTTGAGATTGCCTTTTCGGAAACTACCAAGAAGTCAACATCTTCTATTTTGTTTTCAATCGCATTAATGATTTTGTCTATGTAGTCGCTGTTGGGTTTCCAGTAATTGGTAGATATCGCCAATGCAGTGTATTTGGTCATCAATTGGGCACGCTACAAAAACACAGTTTGAGTTTTGTCCTAATAAAGGCTTAACCATACTAATTACTACCAATTTGACTGGTGTCGGCTCCTAAAAGAGCGCGTATGGGAAACCTTGGTTGTTTTGGTGCAGTTTGCCTTTTATTGGAATCTTGTGTCCGCACACAGGGCATTTCATGTCGTTTGTTAGGTTCCACTGGGTGATGTCGAAGCTGTTGCGTTTGATGACTGCTGTATCACAGCGAGGACAATATGTGTTCTCTGCAGCATGACCGGGCACGTTTCCAATATAAACATAGTTTAATCCTTGGTTCTTAGCGGTCAAGTAAGCTTGCTCCATCTCCTTCACGCCAGTTGCAGATACAGTCGTCATCTTATACTCAGGATGAAAACGAAGCAAATGAAAAGGCGTGTCTGCACCAAGATAAGTTTTGATCCATTTAGCCATTTCACGGATTCTATCCAAGGAGTCACCTATTTTTGGAACAACTAGGTTTGTGAGTTCTATGTGGACTCCAGCGAGTTTGAGTTCCTTTAGGGTTTCGTAGATTGGTTCAACGCTAGGCACGGACATTACTGATTTGTAAAAATCGGGATCGCCTCCTCCTTTAAAATCAATGGTTGCTGCATCCAAATAAGGCGCAATTGTCCTAACTGCTTCAGGAGTCATGTATCCATTGCTGACAAACGTGTTAAACAGGCCTGCGTCATGAGACAATTTAGCGCTATCATAGGCATACTCCATGAAGATGGTGGGTTCAGTATAGGTATAGCTGATTCCTTGGCACCCAGCGTTCTGCGCCGACTTTACAACTTCTTCAGGTGGAAAAGGGTTACCGGCAACTTCGTGGTCTTGACTTATCATCCAATTATCGCAGAATTGGCAACGGAAATTGCAGCCGGCCGCAGCAACCGACATCACCAAAGCGCCAGGGTTGAAATGCGAGAGCGGTTTTTTGCTAATAGGATCAACGCCAACTGAGACGGCTTTCCCATAATTAAGGGCGTAAAGGGTTCCGGCTTGGTTTTTTCGAACCATGCAAAACCCAGTTGAATCGTCATTGATTAGGCAACGCCTTGCGCACAGGCAACATTTTACTTTGCCTTCACTTTGGCGTTCATAGAGCATCGCTTCATGAAAAGACATAACAAACCACAAAACAATAGTGAATTTTGCCTTTAAAAGCATTAACTACAAACATGCTTTGAAATATTTTGATAAATTACAAGTATCCCCCTCTTAAGATCATCAAAGAGGTAATAGGGGAAAGAAATATTCAGATTTCAACACTTTGCTTCAAATTTTGCTTTCTAAGTTAAAGGTAAATTGTTGTTTTCTATACATACCGCCCATTGACTTTTCTATGACGTTCTGTAGCGAACCCAAAGGCAACCTGCAAACGCCGCTAAACCCCAAAATACAACCTAAAACAAACCCACTCAAAATGCAAACACAACTTTGTTGTTATTTAATGAACAAAAAATCTATTCAGCGAAAACCTATCAAATCATGCTTGGGAAACTAAGATGGGCTTCTCTAAAAAGAAGACCTAAATTAAGGTTTTTTGGTTTGCAGCAGTGTGTGGTGGAAGCAGCTATATTCGCCTGTGTGGCATGCGGGACCTGTCTGCTCAACGACGTAGAGCAATGAGTCATAATCGCAGTCGGTTGAGACTGACACGATTTTTTGTGTGTTTCCTGAGGTTTCTCCTTTAATCCAAAGTTCGTTTCGGCTGCGGCTCCAATATGTGCCCTTGCCCGTTTTGAGTGTATGCTCGATGGCTTCACGGTTTGCGTAGGCTTGCATTATCACTTCCTTGGTTTTTGCGTCTTGCACTATCACTGGTATGAGCCCGTTGCATTTCTTAAAATCGAGCTTTTCCACCAATTCTTTTGTTGTCATTGTCTAATTGTCACCCCCAACTTTCGCAGGTAATCTTTCACAACTGGAACTGGGTAATTGTTATAATGGAAGATTGAAGCCGCCAGTGCCGCATCGGCTTTTCCCTCGGTTAAGACGCCAAAGAGGTGCTTGGGTTCTCCCGCGCCGCCACTTGCAATTATGGGCACGTTAACGAGTTCGGATATGGCGCGGGTTAATTCGATATCGTAGCCGTCTTTTGTTCCGTCCTTATCCATCGATGTCACAAGGAACTCACCTGCCCCAAGCTTCTCAGCCTGCTTTGCCCAAGCAAGAGCGTCAATGCCTGTCGGTTTGCGACCTCCATAAGTTACAACTTCAAACCACAATTTGCCCTCAGCAGTGTCAACCATAATTTTTCCCTCGCTTGGAATGCGGTTTCTTCGTGCATCAATAGCACAAACGACACATTGCCTACCAAAAACGTCGGCAAGTTCGGTTATTGTTTTCGGGTTTTCCACTACCGCCGTATTTACCGACACTTTATCAGCACCACTGCAGAGCACCAGTCTAGCATCCGACACATTACGAACTCCACCTCCGACAGTAAATGGGATACTAATAGCTTTGGCGACACCCTCAACGACACCTCGAAGAATATCTCTCTTTTCAGATGACGCAGTTATATCAAGGAAAACCAGTTCATCTGCGCCATCGTCAGAATAACGCTTGGCCATTTCAACTGGATCTCCAGCCTGCTTTGGATTGAGAAAGTTTATGCATTTAACCACTTTCCCATGATCAACATCTAGACATGGAATGATACGTTTTGCTAACGGCATTTTTAGTCTCCTATTTTTTTAATGGCTTCCTTTAGGGTGAAGCGCCCCTCATAAAGGGCTTTGCCGATGACTGCGCTTTCAACGCCAATTTCTTTGAGAGCAACCAAATCACCTATGCTGCCGATTCCACCTGCCGCCACAATTTTGGCGTTCGGGTATTCTGTGGCTTGGCTGAGAGTCTGCAGGTCTGGACCTGTTAGCATGCCGTCTTGAGCGATAGATGTTATCAAGAAACTATGGACGCCAAGCGCAGTGTATTTTTCGAGTGCATCATCTACAGTCATAGCGGTTGCTGTTTTCCATCCTTCAACCATGATTAACCCATCCTTATTGTCCAAGGCAACAATTACTGATTCTGAACCGAATTTCTTCTGGATTCTACCAATTGCAGAAGGGTCGCTGAAAGCTAATGCCCCAAGAATTACTTGGGCGATACCGGTTACAAAGAGTTTTTCTGCAATTTCGTAACTACGTATTCCGCCACCAACTTGAATGGGCACCTTGACGTTTTTTGCAATCTCAGAAATAACAGAGTGATTATTGCCAAGCGCAAAAGCTGCATCCAAATCGATAATGTGCAGTTTGCCGGCTCCTTCATCACGCCAGCGTTTGGCTGCTTCAACTGGAGTACCGAATTCGGTTTCATAAATTTTGGCGGTTTTCGCTTCGCCGCGGGTTAATCGCACGATTTTGCCATTCATTAAATCTATTGCTGGAATCAACTTCATAATAATCACTTAACCACAGTTCTGGCGAAGTTTTTTAGGATTCTTAATCCGACATCCCCTGATTTTTCAGGGTGAAACTGGGTACCGTAAATATTCTTATTAGCTATTGCTGAAGTGAAAGTTGTACCGTATTGAGTTGTGGTACAAACTATCTTTTTATCTTTAGGCACTGGGTAAAGAGAGTGCACGAAGTAAACATAGGTACCCTCAGCTATGTTGTCAAAGAGCTCGTTTGGCTTTGCAATATTAAGAGTGTTCCAACCCATATGTGGAACTTTCACGGTGTTAGGCAACTGCATGTTTTTACCCTTAAAGAGCGCTAATCCATCACCTGGTCCTTCTTGGCTTGATTCAAAGAAAAGTTGCAAGCCCAAACAAATCCCAAGTAGCGGCGTACCTTCGTGAATTTTAGAAAGAAGGATTTCTTTAACCACTTCAAGTTTGCTTGACGCTGCAGTGAAGCTTCCGACACCTGGCAACGCAATTACATCTGCTTTCGCCAAGTCTTTTGCCGTGGTCCCGATTGACGCGGTTAAGCCTGCTTTTTCAAACGCGATTTTAAGGCTGAGAAGGTTTCCTACGCCGTAGTCAAATATAACGGCTTCTGGCATTAAATGACACCTTTAGAACTGGGCACGCCCTTTCGCCTTGGATCAATTGCAATTGCTTGACGAATTGATAACGCGAGGGCTTTGGTGGCGGCTTCAGCTTTGTGGTGGTCGTTGCTGCCGTATTCAACGAAGACATGTACATTTGCCTGCAATGCCGTGGCTAAGGATTCGAAGAAGTGGTTAATGTCTTCGGTTGGCATTTCCTCGACTTTTTTGCCCCGGAGTTTGAGGTCGATTTTAAAGTAGGGCCGCTTAACAAGATCAACAGCCGCAAATGCAAGTGAACAATCCATGGGTGCAGCTGCGTTACCGAAACGTGTGATGCCTTCTCGGGTTCCCAACGCCTTGCATAATGCTTCTCCCAAGCCTATGGCAAGGTCTTCGACGCAGTGGTGCACTAAATCACCCTTCACCGAAGCAGTTATGTCGATTAAGCTGTGGGTTGCAAGTGATGTGAGCATGTGGTCAAGAAACGGCACGGTAGTATTTACCGCTACTTTTCCTTCGCCGTCAAGGTTCACACAGACCTTAACTTCAGTTTCTTTGGTTTTACGATAAATTTCTTCTAGCCTCATTCATCTGCCTCTTCAATCTCTTTTAGCACTTCAACTAATTTAGCGTTCATTTCAGGCAAACCAACCGTGACGCGGAAACAGTTTTCGTAATGAAGAATCCTACCCCATTTCTTAACCATAATTCCTTTCCAAAGCAGTTTCTGATTCACTAACTCAATTGGTTTTTGCGTGTTCATCAAAACAAAATTGGCCTGGGAATCGAATGCTTGAACGCCTTCGATGTCGTTCAATGCCTTTATAAGTTTTTCCCGTTCGTTCTTGACTTGTTTTACTGATTCCAGCATTAAGTCAACGTTATCCAGCATTTTAGAACCCATCCTGAGCGTGAACCCACTCACTGGGTATGGTAAGGGAGCCTTTTCGGTTAATATCTTGGCTAACTCCAGATTTGCAACAGCGTAACCGAGACGAAGCGCAGCCAACCCAAATGCTTTGGAGAAAGTTCGCAAAATAATCAAGTTCTCAAACTCCCGTATCCTTGGCACAAACGAGTAATCAGCAAATTCACCGTAAGCCTCATCTAAGACAACTATTCCCGGGAATGCTTTGACCAATTTTTCTATGTCTTCTGCTTTGTACTGGGTTCCAGTTGGGCTGTTAGGAGAACAAATGTAGAGCAATCTTGTTTTGTCGGAGAATTTGGAAATCATTCCCTTTACGTCGAGTTGCAGGTTTTTTTGAAGCGACACTGTGACGTATTCGCCTTCTTGGCGTTTAACGCAGAGCCTTGGAATAGAGAAAGTCGGTGCGAACGAAACTGCGATGTCGCCTCTTTCAACGAAGAGTCTTATTATACGGTCGATTAATTCATCACTTGCGTTGCCTACTACAAGGAAATCCTTTGGGACTTTCATATAGCCTGCAAGTTTTTCGCGTAGCTTAATCTCCTCATCCTCGGGGTACATGCGCAAATCAATCTCGTCAGCCAAATCTTTCATAAGTTTAGCCTGTTTCACACGGGGCATGAACAGGTTCTCGTTGAAATCCAACTTAATTATCTGCTTTGTTGTAACGCCCAATTGCTTCGCTATTGTTTCAGGCGTTGCACCCGCCGAGTAGCAGTCTATTAACTGAAGTTTTTCCAGTTTCTGCTTTATCCATTTTTGGTAAAATTCGCTCATTTTTCAAACCTTGCATTTATTGCTTTATAGTGGTTTGGAAGGTTTTCTGCTTCCGTCATTACCTTGATACTGTCTTTTACTCTTTCCAACCCTACTTTAGTGCTTTCAACAATACTAACGCGTCGCATAAAATCCAATGAGGATAAACCTGAAAAAGACTTAGCGAAACCGCCTGTTGGTAAAACGTGGTTGGTACCGCTTCCATAGTCACTCAAGGCAACAGGGCTGTAGGGACCTAAGAGTATTAAACCTGCAGTTAGTTTTCCAGCCAACTCTTTAGCATTACAGGTCAAGACTTCCAAATGCTCGGCAGCAAACTGATTAACTAAACATACTGCCTCATCGATGCTGCTGCAAACTATTATGAAACCGAACTTGGCTAGTGACGCTGAGACTTTTTCACGTCTTTCAATTGAAACTGAAATCTTTGAGAGGTAATTTTGAACTTGCAAAGCAACCTTTTCCGAAGTCGTTATGAGTCCAGCAACGCTATCGCTTCCATGCTCAGCTTGCGAAATCATATCAAAAGCAATTAATCGTGCGTCAGCCGACTCATCCGCCAAAATGAGGACTTCGCTTGGACCAGCAGGCATATCAATTGCAACATTGGTAGAAACCAAAACCTTCGCAGCTGTAACATATTTATTTCCTGGACCAACTATTTTTCGGACTGGATCTATTGTTTTTGTTCCATAAGCTAATGCTGCTATAGCTTGAGCTCCGCCTATTCTGTAAACTTCATCAACTCCGCAAATGTCGGCTGCGACGAGAACCAGAGGGTTAACTTTTCCTTTAGCATCTGACGGAGAACAAACAACTATTCTTGGAACACCTGCGACTTTAGCTGGAACAGCAGTCATTACAAGTGTACTTGGGTAAGCTGCTTGTCCACCTGGAACATAGCAACCGACGCTTTCGATTGGAAGCAGAACCGTTTGAATCGAAATACCGTCGCCTGTGGTTTTGATTTCGGTTTGAGTAAGCAACTGCTTCTGGAAAGCGTTGACTTTTTCCTTCATAAACCTAATGGCGAACACCTGATCAGGTGCAGCTTTATTGTAGGCTTCCTTGATTTCTCCAGGTTTAACTCTAAGAGCACGAAAGTTGAGTTCTGCTTTGTCAAATTTCATAGCAAGCTCTACTAGCGCTTTATCGCCGTCTGTTTTAACCTGGTCTATTATAGCTTCAACGCTACAATCGACTTCTTGAGTTACTTTCTCATCCGCCTTTTCTCGTTTGAACCAGTCAGAAGGCAAATCTTTTGAGTCCCAGACTCTTATACTGAGTTCTTCGCGCATATTCCTTCGTTTCTCCGTGCAATCTCATCCAACGCCAACACCTGTCTTGGCTCGTAGACAACTAGCCCTTGAGCAAGTTTTCGAATTTTCGGCAGCAGCTCGATTAGGCAATCTTTTTCGATGACTGTGTTAACACTTACCCAAGTGTCGTCTGCTAAAGGTGCTATTGTCGGGTTCTTTAAGGCAGGCAATTCAGTTAGCAATCGCTGCAGGTTTGCCTTTTTAACGTTAACAAATATGTGGATTCTCTTGGACCCGTCAACGACGCCCTTTAGCAAAGCAACTATGTCGTAGATTTTCTCGCGTTTCTCGGGGTCTTCGAGACTTTTTTTGTTGGCGATTAGTACGGCAGATGATTTCAAAACAGTTTCTATTATTCTCAGGTTGTTTGCTTCTATGGTGGTGCCTGTTTCAGTTACATCCATTATACAATCAGAGTCCTCCGGCGGCTTAGCTTCAGTCGCGCCAAACGACAGGAAAATCTTTGCCCTTGCATTGTCTCCTTTTTTCCACCATGGAGTTACAATAATGGGGTCGGCGTCGCCAAATCGTTTCTTGTATTGAGGAGTATTCTTAACATATTCAGAGGCAATGTTAAGGTATTCAGTGCTGATTCGGAAGTTTTTGCCCTGACTCCAAATCGACTCCATGAATTCGCCCATGGTACTCTTTTCAGGCACACTTTTTGGGACGGCTATAACGAGTTTGATTTTTCCATATTCCAAGTTCTGAAGGATTTCAACGTCCGCTTTGTTTTCTTTAACCCAATCTTCACCTGTGATGCCAAGGTCTTGCAGACCTTCGTTAACAAAAACCGGGATTTCTTGAGGTCTTAGAACTTTCATTTCAATTTGAGGGTCATTTATGCTAGGCCGGTAAGTTCGCTCTGTTCCACCAATCTTGAAGCCTGATTTAGAGAAGAATTCTGCAGTTGCTTTTTCTAGAGAGCCTTTTGGGATTGCAAATTTTATTTTATCCATAATTTTTCACCTAAATTTTTAGAGAAACCTCTGAGGGTTTCTTGTTCTGTTAAAATGGTTGTTTGACGGGATGCGCCTGATTTCAAATAACTAAACGTTTCACTACTTATGCGATTTTTGAATTTAATTGCAATGAAGACAATCGCCCTGTATGAACGCAATCCCTCATCATATACCACTGAAAGACACCTGAACGCCTATCTTCCTAATAAATCTGTTTCCCAATATTTAACTGTCGGACAAGATCAGCTCAGATCTAACTTGAAGGCGCCTTAATCTCAAAAACCAACGGAGCAACAGAATTCCGCGTTTCCAACTCGACACCCAGCAGTCTTTCCATTAACCCCTTCCAAATCTCACTATCGTTAATAAATGGCGTTTTTAAAAGCAAAAACTTGTCCTTAAGATAGAAATCACCGAATCCTTGCACCTTCAACCTCTTGAAGATGGCGTCCCAATTCTCTTGTTTGCTTGCGTCAACTCCCAACGTAGACTGTATAGAAACCTTCAGAGCATCACCCATCTTTTCCCCAACTGAAGGCCATTTTTCTTTCGGAATCTGTTGGGTCAAAATGTTGATTAATTCGACGTTGACAAACGCGGTGCGACTAATTCCACAGTAATATTCCCCTGGGAAATGCCAATCGTAAATCATCATGCTCCTGTAAATGTCGAGCATTTTTGATATAAGCGGCTTGATTCCAGGTTCTTTGCCTTCTTTGATTAGTGACTCAATAAAGTCTCGTTCACTCTTTTCTAAGATAATAGTTGTTCGTTTTGCTTCTTCACTTTTCTCTTTTGGCGCCTCAGAGCTTTTTCGTTTAGTGTCGAGCATAGAACCTATTATTAAAGCAATATTTAATATGCCTTATGTATTCAACAAACATATTCAAAATTAAAGTTTTCTTGAAAAACTCAAAGAATCTTAATAAAATAGGTTCTAACTCTAAGGTGCCGCCGATGAAGAACCTAAACCGCTGATTTGATGATGCACCCTAGGGTATCTGAGGCAAAATTTACTCTATTACTTTCTTTCTGATCAAGTAAACTAACATTACCAATCCAACTACGAACAGCAAAGCGCCCACAACTATGGAAGCGATGTAATCGACCTTAAGAACATCTGATAGCAAATAAGGAATGTAGGTTGGACCCACAAATATCAATAACACAGTAACAACTGTTAACACTATCTTCATAAATTTCGAGTCTAAACCGCTAACTTTTTCATTTTCACTATTTTCTGTCATGCAACGCCCAACCTCTCACTCTTCAGGTGCATTTGTTTCTACTAATCCTTCTTTTATCTCTTTTCCTAACGCCTTCATTAAAAACTTGAAAACCAAGAATCCAGCACCCTTGTCAGCCTTAAACCCCATGGTTGTACCCAACAAACCGATGCCATCGATTTTCCGCTCCTTCGCCAACGCAAGCGTCAACCCTGTCCCTCCTACAATTCTGCCCTTGCTATAAATAACTGCACCTTTCTCCATAAATTCAGTTGCCAACCGTGAAGATGTTGCAGCGACGTAAACCTGAGTTTTATCCTCAGCAATTGGAACCCCACCCATTGTTACTATAAAGTGGCAACCTAAAGTTTCAACAAAATCAAGCACCGAATCACAAACATCATAATGCGCGACTACATCATCAAATGAAGGTTGAATTTCACCTGTCATAATAACTAGGTTGTTTTTCTCCATAGGAGCATAATAAAACTCATAATAGGGCAATTGACAAATACCTTTTGAGTTAATAGAAACGTAATCTGGAAAAGAAGGAGAATACAACTCAGCAAAAGGCTTCGCGTCAAAGAACTTTATGAGCAGATGTGCTGCAATCCTACCCACGTTTCCGAACCCTGGAAGCCCTTGAACGAAAATTGGATTTTCAAGAGGTGGATTCGAAAGTTTACGCAAATAAGGCTTATCCAAAGCAAACCATCCGTCCATAGAAAAGAATGTTCGACACTAAAATCCTTTTGCTGAAGAACCGAAAAAGAAACTATTAATATTCGACATCTTAAGTTATAGTTACTTCACCCAAAATAATATCGCAAATATGTAGCGGGGTGGGGTAGCCAGGATTAACCCGCTGGGCTCATAACCCAGAGATCACTAGTTCAAATCTAGTCCCCGCTACCAACAAACAATTTTTGCTTTCTGATCGGGTCTTTAAACTTATAACCTATATCAAAACTTGAACTCTTCAAAGCGTTAAAACCGAATCCTTAACCAAATAACACAGCTATAAACAAAGAACCATAGAAATGAAAGCACAACTATCTCACTTCAACATCTCCCACACCCACAACCAGCCAATCCAACATAGTAGTGAAGAAAAAACCTCTCAACCCACAACCAAACAATAGAAAAAACACAACCCAACGCGAAAAACCAACACGACCGACACTCAAAAAAAGTGGTACAAAAACACCCACAACCACGCAGAGAAAGCGCAATCAAAGCAGAAGCAGTTAACAACTAAAAATCATCAAAAAGGACAACATCTCTAATCCTCCAAGAAAAATTTGATCCTTCAATTAATGCGGGCAATATCCTTTTTTACGATCCCGAGTTTTGAGGAATACAATAATTTATTCCTAAGCCCTAAATACAGCTCTGTTTACTGTAAAAGTAAATAAATAGGTTGACATAACATTACAGAAACTCTGTTTGGTGAATTCAATGAAGCGAACGCATGCAATCCTCTTGATTATAGCTTTTTCTTTACTCACTATTTTGCCAGCTGCTTTGCCTTCTGGTAGTGTCTATGCTCAAACAAGCGGCTACACTATTGATAAAGTGGACCATCAGGTTCAAATCATGTATTCCGGACACGTTGTAATTCTAGACACAATCCATGTTTCTGGACAGGTAACTGACGGCTTCATGATTGGATTACCCTACAAGTACAGTGCCGATGTACTCAAGGGAATAGCATACGATAACACCCACTTGTACCAAATGAATTTAGGTGTTCAACTGGGCGAAACCAGTGGACTTTATGGTGCAACCGTTGATTTCAACGGAAACACCCCAAGTGTTTTCACAGTTGCCTTTGTCCTCTCCAATCAACTTATCACAGAACAAGACAACGGTTTTGACACTCTTGATTTTCCAGCTTACCCCAGTTTAACTAAAGAAGCTGGAGTTTGCAACGTCACAATCGCTTTTCCCAGTGCACCTACAACTATAACAATCACCAAGAACGATGGAACTATTAGCGATGCTGTTTACACAAAAACAAACCTTCCAGCATACACCAATTCTCCAGCTTCAGCCAGCTTCCAAGTACCCAGCGGAACTCTACAATTAACCACCATAAGTAACTTAGACCGCCAAATAACCATCGACCCAACAGGAAAAACAAACGTAGCAGACAGCTACAGAATCACTAGCAACTCAACAACTACCCTAAAAGCCTTCGTAGTAAGTTTACCCTTTGACGCATCCAACGTAGTAATTAGGGATGCATTTGGAAAAGCATTAACTACTGACCTAGCGTATTCTACAACAGGCGACATATTTCTCGCTAACGCCACTCTACAAACATTTCTGACCAGTGGACAATCAACAACGTTAACAACACAATACACGCTAACCAGCGCAACACTTCAGGGCTCCAACTATGTTTTATCAGATTTTAAGCTCTTTCCAAACTTCGCTTATGTCGTTGACAAAGCAACTATAACGTTTACTCCCCCTGAAGGAGCAACTATTACTAATCCACAAGCAACATCCCTTGATGCCTCTTCAACATTAACAAGGCAAACATACCAAGACAGCCTCACAGTAACAAAAGAAAGTATAAGTTACGTGGATTACCTTGCACCACAACAAAACTCGATCCAACTTTCCTTTGAATACAATCCAGTGTGGGTTGCTTTCAGACCTACCTTTTGGGCATTACTTCTAGCGACAGTTGCATGTGTAGCCGTCTTTTTTGTTAAAAGACACCAACCCAAAGAAGAAACATACGCAGATAAAACCGAACGGTTAACAAAACTCGAAACCGATAAAGCAGAATCTACAACGCATACTAAAGGAACCGAACAAAAAACAGCCCAAATCATTTCTGCCGAGTCTATAAGAGAATTCATAGATGCTTATGAAGACAAGAAACAGTTAAACGCAGAATTAAAATCAATGGATGCAAAAGCGCAAAAAGGAAAAATACCAAGGCGCCAGTACAAAGTACAAAAAAGCACTATAGAAAATCGTCTACAAGTTATAAATAGAAACATAAAGAGAACAAAAGAAAACTTCAAAGGAACACCCGGTGGCTATGCAGATCTAGTTAAACAACTGAATTTGGCTGAAACAGATTTAGACGAAGCAGAAGAATACATCAAAATCTTGGAATCACGCCTAAACAAAGGAGAGATAACTCTTGAAGTCTACAAGAAAAGCATCGGCGATTACCAGAAACAACGAGACAAAGCTGAATCAGCCATCAACGGAATCTTGCTAAGACTACGTGAAAAAATACGTTAAAACACCTAAACCCTTTTATTTTACTGATCAACTTTTGGAGTAAAATATCACAGAGGTAAGACAAAAATGGTAAAAATAGTTGTCGATCCTAAATGCACTGGATGCGAGACTTGCGTCAACACTTGCCCTGTCGGTGTATATGAAATTATAGCCGGCAAATCAGTACCAAGCAAAGTAAGCGAATGCCTGGTTTGTAGAGCTTGTGAAGCACAATGTCCTGAAGGTGCAATTCAGGTAATCGAGTAAGCCAAAGTTTCCAAATTAGTCTCTCCTTAGAGCGAGAGAGTTTTCCCTTTTATTAGTAAATTTTTTTCCACAAAACTATTTTTTGAGTCAAAAATAACTGCAGATTCACATAATTAAGAGAATACTTTGTTAGTCTTCGAGGTTTAGCAGAAAGTCAACTATTCTGGCGAGTTGTTTTGCCGTTGTAACGTCGAGGATTTGTTCTTCATCTATGTTTACCAGTGATTTATCAGTCTGCATAGTCTTCTTATCAGCCGCTTTTGTTATAACAATATCTCTGGCGTTTACTTCGAAGTTCGAAGTAGCAGGAAAATATTCTTTAACGTTTTTATGTTTTCATGTTAATTTAACAATTTCTAATTAACATAACAACATAATAGATTGAAATAAAACAGCCTAAACAAGATTTCTTTATAAAAAATGTCATGATAAGCAAAGTAAAAGTTATATGTTAAACCACACTTAAGTTTGATTATGCCAGACAAAGTACATTGTTGCCATATACTAGTCAAAACAGAAACAGAAGCAAAAAACGCTAAATCCCGCCTAGACAAGGGCGAGAAATTCGGCGCGGTAGCACAACAAGTCTCTTTGTGCCCTTCAGGTAAGAAAGGAGGAGATCTTGGCACTTTTACAAGAGGCAAAATGGTCAAGGAATTTGAGAAAGCTGCCTTCGAACTTGAGAAAGGCCAAACTTCTGTTCCAGTTAAGACCAAGTTTGGGTACCACATAATAAAAAGAATAGAATAAGAAAATAAACAACAGGCGATAAAAACTAACCCTGAAGAGTATTTTTTTATAATCTAACACACATAACATTAAAGGAATTAAGAGTGAAAAACACAAAATTCAGATTCTTAAAAACTGAACTGTTATTGCTCACAACTTGCATAGTGGCACTCTCAGGGTTTTTGTTGGTCACATTTTTTAGAGCAAATTTTCATTCAGTTGATACATCAGTTAACCTTTTGATTCCATCAATCCAATCTAGTACCCTCACGTTTTTTGCTCAAGGAATAGCGCTAGTTTTTGATACAACTAGCCTTGTAATAATTTCTCTAATAATAGCTGGATTTTTGTTCTTTAAAAATTACAAAGCACACAGTCTTCTGCTGTTGGGAGCAATGGGGGGTGATGCATTGATTGTTTCAGCCCTAAAAAACTTAGAACACGTTGCTAGGCCAACGAACCAGATCGTTTCTGATGCCAGTTTTTCTTACCCGAGCGGTCACAGTGCAGGTTGCATCGTTTTTGGCGGTTTGCTTGCTTATTTTGCCTGGCAGCGCTGGCAAAGCAGGGGTTCAAGGTTTGTAATTAGTGCGGGTTTGGGTACGGAGGCAGGGCTAGTGGGTTTTGATAGGGTTTATTTGAATGTCCATTGGTTGAGTGATGTTTTTGGGGGTTGGCTGTTTGGGGCTTTTTGGTTGTTCTTTGTTATTTTGCTTTTCCGACAGCTGAATTCTGCGGGAAAATTTCAAACCAACAAATTTAACAAAGTTGCAAATGTGCTGTTTGCGTTGGCGGTTGTGGGGGCTGTTTTGATCGTTTTGCTGGAACTACTTAGTTTTTCTCTGGTTATTTAATGATAAAGATATATCTTATGTAGACACATATATTCGATAGGCAACCTGTAAAATAACCAAGTGGAAGAAATAATATGACTAAAGTAGCGAGGTGAAAACTAATGGCTAAAGATCCAATTTGTGGTATGATGGTCGACGAGAAAAAAGCAAAATTCAAATCCGATTACAACGGAAAATCATTCTATTTCTGTGCTGCATCTTGCAAGGCAACTTTTGATAAATCTCCAGCAAAATACGCGGGTAGTGCTGGTTCAACAGGACACTCATGCAATTGCGGACACGACCACTGCTAAATCGTAAAGAAACAGTTTTAACACTCTTTTTTCTTTTTGTTTGTTTAATTATGTTTATTTAGGTTTTGCCTAATTATGGCAAACTGATTTTTTCAGGCGCAGGCAACGGTGGAAGAGGTTGGAATGCACCTAACAAGACATGTTCAGCAAACAGGTCCTCATTGAAAGCTCCAACAAACTCCACTGTCTCATTAATAATTATCTTCGGCACTCCGATAACATTGTACTTCATTGCTAAGTCTGGAAACTCGCTACTTTCTATTACATCTGCAGTTACCATGTCGCTTTCGATCGCCAATTTATGGGCTACAGCAGCTGCAGCGGGACAGTGTGGACAGGTTAAGGTTACGAAAACTTGTATGTGAACAGGGGCTTTGACTTCTGTTAAAATCTGCTCGGTTTTGTCGGATAGATCAGTTTTACCCTTAGACACATTAATTATTGCTTCAACCAAGGTTTGAAGTTCATATCCGTATGGTACTCCATAAATTTTCACACCATAGTCTTTTTTGCCTATGATAGCCAATGCAGGAATCTTATCAATTCCATATTCCTTAGCTTTAGTTGCATCAGCTACAAAATCGTAAACTTCAACTGTAATTTTGCTATTTAGAGCAGATAGTTCCTGGGCAAGTTTTCTTGTATCAGAGCAATATCGACACTCAAATTCTTGTGTAAACATAACTATTCTTACAGGATTAACTAGTTTTTCCATAAAATCTCTTTTAATTAACTCTTTTTTATCGTTAAGTAATAGACTCAAACACTCAACCTCACAAAACAATTTTCTATAATACATCTATAAAGCAACTTTATTGTTTCATACATATAACTGTAGAGTCCCAACTGTTTTCCGAACGAAAGTCATATAAGAGTTTTCGCGATTTTTTCTTTGTAAAGTTTTGGAGAAGATGAATATGGTTAAAGTAGCCCTAAAAGATGGAGTGTTCTGGGTTGGCGTCGTCGATTGGAATATCCGTGATTTTCATGGTTACGAAACTAAAAGAGGAAGCAGCTACAACGCTTACTTAATTCAAGATGAGAAAACCGCGTTAATTGACACTGTCAAAAACACTTTCTCAGAAGAACTCATCCAAAAAATATCTGAATTAACCACCTTTGACAAAATCGATTATATAATAATTAATCACGTGGAAATGGACCATTCGAGCAGCCTACCAATAATTGCAAAGCTAGCTAAAAACGCCAGAATCTTTGCTTCGCCAAGGGGTAGAGAAGCGTTAATAGACCACTACGGTAGAGAATTTGAAAGGGTCGAAACCGTTAAGACGGGTAATGAACTCAAAGTTGGAAAAAAGACTCTGCGTTTCGTTGAGGCACCGATGCTGCATTGGCCTGACAGCATGTTCACATACCTCGTGGAAGACAAGATTTTGATGTCAAACGATGCTTTTGGCCAGCACCTTGCTAGTTCACAGCTCTTTGATGACCAAGTTGATGACCACGTATTGATGGAGGAAGCCACGATGTACTACTCCAACATTCTAATGCCACTTGCACCGCTAATAATACGAAAGATTCAGGAAGTTATTCAAATGGGAATTCCTATCGAAATGATTGCACCAAGCCATGGTGCAGTTTGGCGAAAGGATCCGATGAAAATAGTGAATGCGTACATGAACTGGAGTGCAGGAGAAGCAAAGAACAAGGCAGTTATTGTTTTTGACACAATGTGGCATAGCACTGATAAGATGGCTCGTGCCATAGCAGACGGCTTAGCAAGCCAAGGAGTTGAAGTAAAAATCTTCAAGCTACGCGCTTACGCAATGTCAGAAGCCATAACTGAAATCCTCGATGCAAAAGCCGTTCTTTTGGGTTCACCCACACTCAACAACTTGATGTTTCCTACGCTTAGCTCATTTTTAACGTACGCATCTGGTTTGAAACCTAAGGGTAAGCTTTGGGGTTTCTTTGGCTCTTACGGTTGGGGAGGTGGCGCAGTGAAAAGCATGATTAAAACCGCTAAAGAAACAGGCTTTGACGTTTATGAACCTGGCGTCGAAGTTAAATTTGTTCCAGATAGCGAAGATTTGAAAAAATGCTTTGAATTTGGGCAACAAATAGCCCAAAAAATCAAAGCTTAACTTTCTTTATTTTATTCTTATGAATTTTTCTTTTGGTGTAGCGCAGATTGGGCATATATCTGAAGTTGAGCCTTCGAAAGTGTTTCCACACACAGGACACACATAATAGTCCACCATAGTGAGTTCTTTTTTGTTTTTGAGGGCGTCTATTGCTTTTTGATATAGGTTTGCGTGGATTTGCTCAACTTTGTTAGCATAGTCAAAGCTTACCAAAGCCGGTTTGTTGGCGTCGTTTTTGGCCTCAGCGATAAAATCTGGATACATTTTCTTGAACTCGTAGGTTTCACCTGAAACTGCTGTGCCAAGATTTTCAATGGTTGATTTGATTTGACCAGTTACTCGGAGGTGGTTTAGGGCATGTACGGTTTCTGCTTCCGCCGCAGCTCTAAAAAGTTTAGCGATTTGTGTTAATCCTTCTTCATCTGCTTTCTTAGCGAAAGCCAAATACATTCTGTTAGCTTGGGATTCGCCTGCGAAAGCAGCTTTAAGGTTTTCATCAGTTTTTACCATAAAATTCACTAGACACAGTAAATAGAAAAGCAAGTAATAAGCAATACCTTGTCTTTCAACAATTGAAAATAAAGAGATAACTTAAAGTTGACCCCTCCTTAATATAAAATAAGATTTTTCGAGCTCTAAAATACTCCATGGTAAAGTATATTAATTGTTTTTTGCTTTGGAAGTATTAGATTTTCGGTGAAATTTTATGGAGAAAATAAACAAATTTACCCTACCTAAACTACCCTATGACTACAATGCTCTTGCACCCTACATTTCGGAGCAGCAACTGAAACTTCATCATGACAAACACCACCAAGCTTATGTAAACGGCGCAAACGCAATCTTCGAAAAACTCGACAAAACGCGCAACGAGAATGCAGATGCCGACATGAAAGCCATGCTTAAAGAGTTGTCCTTCAATATTGGCGGGCACCTTTTGCATACTACTTTCTGGGAAAATATGGCCCCGGCAGGCAAAGGTGGAGGAAAACCTAACGGAGCAGTAGCAGACATGATTGATATGGGCTTTGGAAGCTTTGAAAGGTTCAAAAAAGAATTCACGATGGCAGCTACAAGCACTGAAGGATCAGGATGGGCAGCATTAGCGATCCATCCATGTATTGGAAGACCACTAATAATGCAGATCGAAAAACACAACGTAAACGTTTACCCAACTTTCAACATTCTGATGGTTCTTGATGTTTGGGAACACGCCTACTACCTTGATTACAAGAATGAGCGGCTGAAATTCGTTGAAGCATTCTGGAACCTAGTCAACTGGGACAAAGTCAACAAAAACCTCAGCCTTTTCAAGTAAGCTTTCCCGCTTACTTTTTCTCTATATATTAAGAAATTAAAACGACGCTTATGAAAAATCATAATCTGCGTTCTATTCCGACAATAATTTAAGAACCTCATTTTTTTAGCTTTTTATTTTTTTAAGCAAGTCCATTTGCCTTTTAGTGAATTCTCGAGTTATCCCTTTTTGAAGGTAGATGGATATTGCCGCTATACTTTTGGTTGGATCGTTTCTCATGCTAATAGAATATAAATGTATCAATTTAGTACCCACGATATCTTTTGAGATCTGACCGTTAGTTAGCCGTAATGCGAGTGAAATAGCATCATTAATCGAGCCACCTGCTGCAACTATTCTAATTTCATTCAATTTTGCGAGACGCAAAAGGCTTATTGTTAGAAGACGTTCCATAGTGGCCGCTCTGCTAACACTAATTGTTTGCTCCTCAACGTTTTCCATTTCCTGTTCTTCCTGTTCAGCTAGTGCAGCATAATCCCCTGCCTGTTTTTGTGTGAGATGCACTGAAATAGTTGATGTTTTTCCAAGAACTGGAAATTCAATATTTGAGATGCAAATGTCATCAACATAGACTTTTGCGATTTCAGTTGCCATATTTATTGCCGAACAAGCTAAAAAAATGCCATCATTTATACCAACTATGTCAACTTCTCCTGCTTCAATTATCGCTGAAATTAATTCTTCAACAACATCCGTAGTTTTTGATGAAGCATCAGATGGCCGAATAACTATTATTTTGTCTTTTGATTCTTGACTCATCATGGTACACTTAGCAATTATTTGGATGGTCTGCTAATATAATACTTTCACTAAAAAGTTTAGTCCCTAAATAGTTAGTTGGATAGAATTAGGGTATTGGAGTTATCTTTATTGCCTGTGTCGGACACTGCATCTCGCAAGCTAAACATTGAATGCAGTCTTTTTCGCGTGCTGGGTCAGATTTGCGCTCTGAAAGCGGATGGCCAGGCGAGATCAGCCCAATCATATAGCGAAACAGGACAAACATCTATGCATACTCCATCTCCAACGCATACGTCCCAATCTACAGCATTAGATGTTCCATGTATGCCTAGTTTCTGTGGAGGTTCGACAGGTCCCCAAACTTTATGGCCATTATGTTCACTTACAACTTGTCGTTTAGTTTGAAAATCAGGGTCAATTGGCAAAAAGTTCACCACATTCACTTCTGGAAACAACAAATATTAGGGTTTCTCCCTGATTAAAGACAGAAAGCATTTGGGGTTAACCATCGTAACATTAGTGTGGTTCGTATGAGTCAATATTACCTGCCCTCGGGCATGAAACATGCAACTTTGAAGCAAAGAAAACAGTTCTATGCAAAAGAATTTAGTCTTCAAAAAGTTGTCGAATGGTTTGAAGGTGAGCTCGGCAACACTAAATTTGCAGTAATAATAGGCAGACACACAAAGATTTTTCCTGAGAAATACAAAGAAAATGCCTGGACAACGATAATAATTGACGAGTACAAAGATCTGGAAGACATACGTAAGCAAATCCTTGAATTTTTACCTGAAGCTGTTTATTACGACAGAAACATATACGGAGCAAACAACCGTAAACTTTGTCAGGAATTAGCTTTTGACCTTGACCCAGAAAACATAACATGCCCAATCCATGGCAGTTTGGCGGATAAGATGAAGCGTCAGCAGGGATTAAGTTTCTGCGACGTTGAACTTGAATTGGTTAAACGGGAGGCAATTGAGCTCTACAATTTTCTGGAGACCCGTTTTTCTGATTTGAGGGTTGTTTATTCAGGTCGAGGATATCACATACATGTTTTAGACGAAAAAGCGTTTGCTCTAACTACTAAAGAACGGCTCGAAATGGCCCACCAAGCAAAACAAGCAGGCTTCCACATTGATGAATGGGTAACTTCAGGCGAATACCGTTTGATTCGATTACCCTACAGCCTCAACGGATTAGTGTCAAGAATCACGTTACCACTAAAAAAAGATGAACTGAAAAGCTTTAACCCCATTCTCGACGAACGGTGCCTACCAGAGTTTCTAAGTAAAGAAGCTACTTTTTGACTTCTCTGGCACTCTTTTCTTTTTTGCTGTAGTATGCTTGTTTTTTCTTATCTTCTTCTGCTTTACTCAATTTCTTAGCCATAAAAAACCCTAAAAAATAGTATCCTGCAGATCCTTAAAAGATTTTTGTCAAAAGAGTTGTCTTCAAAAGTTTTTTGGGTTCAATTATTCAGATAGTTTTTGTTGAGACTTGTTATTGGAGCAAATTTGATGTTTCAGTTATCTTTTAAGTTCAGGAATGCTTGAACGACTTTATCCGAATAGCCCGAGGCATTCATATTCACACCTCTTCAAGCGAGGCTGCAAAAAACACTTTTGCAGTCTGCACCAACATGAAAAAGAACGGTAAATTTTGGTAATCTAAACAGTTATATTTGGCTTAAACCAAATTTTATTGGTGAGATTTTTAATATGCAATTGACTAAGGTTTCTGGCACAAAAAAAACCCATAAAGTTACTGTCTATACTTTGAGCACTTGCGTTTGGTGCAAAATGACAAAGCAGTACCTTAACGAAAACGGCGTTGAATACGAATATGTTGATGTTGACTTACTCGATGACAACGATAAAAGCAGGGTTCATTCAACCATCATCAGCAAAGGGGGCGTCTTAAGTTACCCCACGACGATCATAGATGATAAAACCGTAATCACGGGTTTTCGCAAAGACCTGCTCAAAGAGGATCTGGGTCTTTGACTACGCTTGAACAGGTACTCAAAAGAGCAGATGCTGACGCAAAAACATATGGTTATTATCTTACTCCTCAAAGTGACCTTCTGCAAATGTTCATTGAGGGATTAAAGACAAACGAGGATCGTTACGGTTACCCATCCTGCCCTTGCAGACTTGCGACTGGCAACTTAGAGATTGATCGAGACATCATTTGTCCCTGCGACTACCGAGACCCCGACGTCGCCCAATATGGTGCATGCTACTGCAGATTATTCGTTAACAAAGCTGTTTTTGATAGCCAAAATCTTCCGGAAGTCCCTGAACGTCGACCCTTAGAAAAACAAGAAAGAGTATACGAAACCCAAATTTCTAAACAACCAATCACTCAAACCACACAAGAAAAACCTAACCAATCAACTGTCCCTCAACCGCAAAAAACAGAGATAAAAAAGAAGTTATGGTACTGCAAGCAATGCGGCTACGTGGTTTATCGTGAAGATCCACCCTACGTTTGCCCAATCTGCAAAGCAAAAAAGGAAATGTTCTCTGAAATAGACACCAAAGTTGAATTCAAAGGCTAACTATTTTTCTATTTCTATTTCAATTTTTTTCCAATCCTCTTTTATTCCACGCAGAGAAGTTACAGCACCAGTTACGGTTCCAATCATGATTTTCTCGACGAATTCGTTTAAGGGGATTTCTTTTCCATCAATTCTTAGTTTTAAGCCCAAACTTGTTCACCTAAGCACTACTGGATATTGTATTGTAAGGGTAAAAGGTTTTGTGCAAGAATTTGCAAAGTTGACCTTTAAATTTTTTTAGAAAAGATAGAAAGTATTAGGAGAAAGTAGTAGTAGTTAAAATAAATTTATTGGATAGCTATCAATTAAATAATTCATATTGCCCTTTGGAACGTTCTTGGTTAAGCGGAAAAAGTTGCAGATTTCAAGCCTATACAACACCTCTTCTGGTGAGCTCACCTTAGTCTTTAGCTGTTCCAAGTGGACACGGGCAACTTCTTTGTGTTCAGTTCAGAATTTTTCTTTCTCGGGTGAGGAAGCGATGAGGCGTAGGAGCATGAGCCAATGGTCAATGTCTAGCAATATATGTTCGCCTGTTAGAAACATGTCAAGGTAGAAGCGGATTTTTTTCTTGATTGCTGGCTCTTCGATGGCTTTTTTTCATTATAGAATTTTATAGCTCGCATTATTATTTCGCTTTGTGATACTTGGGCATCGGTACTTATTTTTCAGAGCATTCTGCTGCTATTTTATTAAAGGCTACAGTTATTCTCGCAGGGTTGACCATGCTCCCACTTGACATTTATTCAACACATTTTTACAACATTTAAAAATATTTAAACATTACGTAAGTTTTTAGAGCTTTTAGTTTGCAAGTTTAAATTAGATATACATTATTCTAAACAATTGTTCAGTATACAAAAGCATCACCCAAAATACTCAAAACTTTTTAGCCACCCCCAAACATTATAGACAATCAAATTTCTTGGAGAGCTACAAAGTGAAAACACCTGAAATATTCCTTGAACCCAAACAAAGGGTAGAAAAACTAATCGAGCTCCTGGAAAAACAATACCCAGACGCCAAAACAGCCCTAAACTTCACAAACCCGCTGGAAATCCTATTGGCCACCATCCTTTCAGCGCAAACAACCGACGTGACTGTCAATAAAGTGACAAAAAACTTATTCAAAAAATACCACACTGCAGAAGACTACGTCAAAGCAGACATAGTAGAGTTGGAGCAGGTTATTCACTCAACTGGTTTTTACCATAATAAAGCCAAAAACCTTCAGAAATGCTGTCAACTTCTTGTAGAAAAGTTTCATTCTCAAGTTCCAAAAACTATGGACGATTTGGTTGAGCTTCCAGGAGTAGCACGCAAAACCGCCAACATTGTATTATTCAATGCATATGGAATAACTGCAGGTATAGCAGTTGACACTCATGTAACAAGGCTCTCACAACGACTCGGATTAACCCAGCAAAAAGATCAAAATAAAATAGAACAGGATTTAATGCAAATTACACCTAAAGAGAAGTGGATGCCGCTAACTGACTTACTGATTTTTCACGGCAGAAATGTGTGCAAAGCAAGAAAACCTCAATGTGAAGTTTGCGTCCTAAACAAAATTTGTCCTTCAGCCTTCACTTTAGATTAGGCATTAGCTGTTTATACAAGCATTAACTTTTCATTTTGTAGTTAGAAATGATATTTATTTCAAACCAGTTTAAAGTTGGAGAAAAGGCGCTGGATTTCCCCTTCTATTTTTTGATGTTTCCCCTAAAGCACCAATAAGACCTTCCGGCAAAAGAATTAGAGAAGCTAAAAAGCCATCGCCATTCTATTGCAGGCTTCAACTATCCGTTCTTTGGGTTGCGTAAATGTTATTCTTGCGTAGCCTTCACCATATTTGCCAAAACCATCCCCAGGCGTCACTGCAACGCCGACATCCAGCAATTTTGCAACGAATTTCATTGAGTCGCATTTACAGTTGACCCAAACATAGAAGGTTGCCTTCGGTTTTTCAACTTCATACCCAAGTTTGCAAAGGGTGCTAACGAGTAGGTCGCGGCGTTCCTGCAAAGTCTGGTTGTTTTGTTTTAGGAAATCAGGAGCTTCGCGACTTTTATAAGAGGAAAGAGCTTTTACAGCAACTTTTTGCGTGTAAACGGGTGGTCCGCTGTCGATTTGGGTTTTTATCTTAGTTAAACCAGTGACAAGCTGTTTGTTTCCAACTGCAAAACCAATCCGATCACCTGTCATGTTAAAGGTTTTTGAAAGTGAATGAAACTCTATAGCAACATCCATTGCACCATCAATTTCCAGTATGCTCGGAGCGCGATATCCATCATAGGTGACTTCTGAATAAGCATTATCATAGCAAAGAATCAAATTATTGTCCTTAGCAAAATCAACAGCTTCTTTGAGGAATTTCTTGTCAACTGTTGTGGCAGTGGGGTTGTTTGGGTAATTTAGAAACATCATTTTTGCTTTGTCAGTTTTGACTACGTTAAAGTCGGGTTTGAAACCGTTCTCGTCCAACAAGGGCATTGGAACGATTATGCCATCGCAAAGGATTGTACTGCCCTGAGCGTAAACTGGATATGCAGGGTCAGGTACCAAAACGCGATCACCCGGGTTAATGAAAGCTCTGGCAATGTTGGCTATCCCCTCCTTTGAGCCCAAAAGCGCGACGACTTGGTCCTGATGCAAGTCAACATTGAACCGTTTCTTGCACCACGCCGTGACTGCTTGTCTGAAGTCTGGTTCGCCTTGACTAAATGAATAATTATGATTCTTCAGGTTGCCTGCTTCTTCTTTGAGTGATTCGATGATGAATTGTGGCGGTGGAAGGTCAGGGTCACCTATGCTTAGCGATATTAGGTCAATGCCACAAATTTTCTTTTCTCGGGTAAGTTTTTCAAGTTCAGCAAACAGGTATGGTGGTAACCGTTTAATTCGGTTTGCATACTCAAACGTCATTTGTTACAGCTCCTTGAATAGTGTACCTTCGTAAACTTTCTCGGCTGCGCCAATCAGGAAAATAGTCTTGCCTACTTCCACTTGCAGATTACCGCCGAGCACGTGAACAGTGACTTTGTTGCCAACTTTTCCGAGCTTATTTGCAGCAGCCACCGCAGCGCAGGTTCCCGTGCCGCATGCCAAGGTTTCTCCGCAGCCACGTTCCCAAACTCGAACATTCATCTCATTCTCGTTGAGAACCTCGACAAAGCCAACGTTGGTTCGCTTCGGGAAAGCTTTGTAATTTTCAATTTTTGAACCGATCTCTTCAACTGGAAAACAATCAATGCAATCAACGAAGACTACACAATGAGGGTTACCCATTGAAAGACAAGTTACCTTGAACTTTTCACCGTCGACTTCTAGGTCGGCGTCAAGCCATTCGCCTTTCCCCTTCATCGGTAGGCTGCTTCTTTCCCAGTTCGGCTCACCCATATCTACCTTGATGGTGACGACTTCTGTGCCCTTAATGGTTAAACAAACATTTCTAATGCCTGAAAGCGTCTCAATTGAAAACTCGGCCTTCTTAACTATATCATTTTCATAGCAGTACTTGCTAAAGCATCGGATGCCATTTCCACACATTTCTGCTTCACTGCCATCTGCATTGAAAATTCGCATCTTCACATCAGCAACAATAGATTTAGAAACTAGCAAAAGCCCATCAGCACCAACTGAGAAGCGCCTGTCACAAATCTTTTTCGCCAACTCAGTTGAATGAGCATCAGTAATTTTTTGAACCCTGTTATCAATAACGATGTAATCGTTGCCTAACCCGTGCATTTTCCAAAAATACATATATTCATTCCGCCGTCCGCTGACTAGACATCAAATCGCTTAGTTGCTCACGTTTTCTAACCAACACTGCTTTACCCTGCCTTATCATGACTTCCGCCGCTCTTGGACGAGAGTTGTATTGTGAACTCATGCTGAAACCATATGCACCAGCGTTAAGGATTGCTAGTAAATCACCTTCCTCAACATTGGGAAGCGTTCGATCTTTAGCTAATGCATCGCCTGACTCGCAGATTGGACCCACCACATCGTAAGTTTCTTTATCTGCCTGCGAAACCTTGTTGGCAACAATGATTTGATGGTAGGAACCATACATTGTTGGACGAACTAGGGTGTTGAAGCCTGCATCTACACCTACAAACTTTCTAGAGGGCGTTGTCTTGATGGTGTTAACAGTCGTCAGCAGGATGCTCGCATCGCAAACAAGGTATCTTCCTGGTTCAACACATAAGAACGGCTTTCCAAGACCGTATTCTTTTACTTTACTCTTGAATGGAGCGACAATCTTACTGGAGAATTCTGTTAAGTCAACGGGTTTGTCTTCTGGTTGATATGGAATTCCGAATCCGCCGCCAATGTCAATGAATTCAAACTCAATGCCTACTTCATCGTGCACTCGCTTGGCTATACCAAGGAGTTTTTCCACCGCCAATGAGTACGGTTCAATATTTAGAATACCTGAGCCGATGTGCATGTGAATGCCGAAGCGTTCAACTCTTGCCCTTTTAGCTGTTGCATAAACCTTTATAGCGTCATCTTCCCAGAGCCCAAACTTTGATTCGGGACCTGCCGTTATGCAGTGACCGTGATGACCTGCGCCGATTTCAGGGTTAACACGCACTGAAACAACTGGTGGCACTGTAATCTTCAGAAGCCTATCTAACTCTGATTGCGAATCCACATTTACAGTGATGTTTGCATCGGCTAACATTTTTAATTCGTCGTTTCTTACGCTGGTGCCTGTAAATAAAATGCGTTCAGGTGTGTATCCGCTACTCAAACCCATGAATACTTCGCCTGGACTCACAGTATCTAAGTAGGCGCCTTCTGACTGCAGAATCCTAAGAACAGTCAGGTTACTATTGGCTTTGGCCGCATAGTATATTCGTAAATGCTTATAATTGCTAATTAAAGCATTATGAAGATGGTTGTAGTTATCTCTGATGCGTTTCTCGCTTAACACGTACAGTGGTGTATCGTATTTTTCAGCTAATTCCTTTACTGAGAAGCCGTCAAAGAAAAGGCTGCCTTTTCGGTCTTCTAAGGGTTCACGAAGCTTTCTTTTAACCATTCCGCATACACCAAACTCCACTGTATTTGTTAGAACGGCATTTAAACTAAGCCGGTAGCCACATACAATTCAGCACTCAGGATACCCCCGCCTGCAGCGCCACGAACCGTATTGTGTCCAAGGCACATGTACTTGAAGGTCATAATCGGATCCTTGCGAATTCTGCCTACGACAACGTTCATCCCGCAACCTGAGTCTCTATCAAAACGTGGTTGAGGTCGATTCTTCTCGTGACGAACAATGATTGGGTTTGCGGGAGCCGAAGGCAACTTGAGAAGTTGCGGGGCACCTTTGAAATCCTCAAAGGCCGCCTCGATTTGACTAAGTGAGGGTTCTTGGTCAAGCTTTACAAATATAGATTCCAAGTGTCCATCTTTTACTTGAACGCGGTTGCAACTTGCACTAATCTGGAAATTAGCGTTTTGGACACCTTTTCCGGTGTAGGTACCCAGAATCTTCAGGGCTTCCGTTTCCATTTTGTCTTCTTCACCGGAAATAAAGGGAATTACATTGTCGATTATGTCCAAAGAAGCTACGCCAGGGTATCCTGCACCGCTCAACGCCTGCATAGTGGTCACTACAACCTGCTTTAATCCAAACTGCATTAGCGGTTTTAGCGTAATCGCCATTTGTATAGTGCTACAATTCGGGTCAGTAGAGATAAATCCTTTCCAACCTCTAAGTTGTTGTTGAAATTTAATTAACTCAGTGTGATCTGGATTGATTTCTGGAATTATAAGCGGCACATCTTTTTCCATTCTGTGTGCACTTGCCTTGCTAAACACGGGGTACATGGCCGCAAATTCCGATTCAACCGCTCCCGCCAAATCCCCAGGCATTGATGAAAAAACCAAGTCCACTTCACCTGCTTTTTCTACAGATGCCACGTCAGCATTAACAACGGACATTTCAGCGATCTCCTGAGGCAGGTTAGATTCCATTAACCAATTGCAGGCATCCTTGTATTTTTTGCCTGCTGAACGCTCCGAAGCGGCAAGCACCTCAATTTCAAACCAAGGGTGTCCTTGTAAGAGTTGAATGTACCGTTGTCCAACGGCACCGGTTGCGCCTAAAATGGCGACTTTACGTTTATTCGGCATGGGTTGTTTCTTCCTTTGCGCTTTTCACTCTGTTCTTTCTTCATAAAAAAGTTAATGGTTTTGTAAGCTATGATAATCCTAAAACATCAGCCATACTGAAAACTTTAGGCTCATTTTGCTTACTTAACCATTCAGCGGCCAATACAGCGCCCTGAGCAAAAACACTACGCGAGAAAGCTGTATGTTCAAGACGTAACATTTCGTGGGGGCCAGCAACTATTACGTCATGGATTCCTGGGACGCCGCCAACACGTATTGCGACCGATTCAAGTTCAGCTGGTTGTCGTGGACTACTGCCGTCCCTACAATAAACAGTCTTTGTATAATTTCGAGTTTGAGAAACTATCTGCTCAAGCTTCTTTGCAGTTCCGCTAGGCGCATCCGTCTTGCCAGTGTGATGGATTTCGCTTAGACTGAAATCGTACCCTTGCGGAAACGCCTTGAGCGACTCTACCAACTTGAAGAGGATGTTGACACCTACACTGTAATTCGGAGAAAATACTGACGGGACTTTACCCGACATTGCAGCCACTACTTGTCGGTTTTGCTCTGAATTAAAACCTGTGGTGCCGAGAATAATGCGTTTTCCAAGGGTTGCAACGATTGGAATATTAGTGACTTCGGCGACCGGTACAGTGAAGCTCACATAAACGTCGGAGTCTCTGACAGCTTGCTCTATTCTGTCGGAACTCAGAACTTTTGTATCGGAGTTTGCAATACCTATTTCGCGGAGGCTTTTGCCGACGCATGATGAGTTTGGTGCTTCCGTGGCACCTGTGATTACATATCCTTTTGCAATGGCTTCAGCAATTATAGCAGGTCCCATTCGTCCTGCCGCACCAGCGACACAAAACCTAAGCGTAAAAAAGCCCCGCTAGGTATTTCTCGTTGTAGAGTCGCTCTTTTAGGTCGACACCAAAATAATCGGCGATTGGCATGAAAATCTGTGGGTTACTTTCGTAAACCTTTCTCGCGTTTATCAAGACTATTTCTACTCCGTTTCGTGTCATTTTTCCCAGTGGTTGCCTGCAGGGTCCTGAAGGCATTCCTAATATGTTCATTAACGTTTTGCAGGCAAGTGGGTTGCGGGCCTTGCATGTTACAGAACCGTAAGGTGTTTGTTCTTGTGTTTTCACAGTAACGATATTGAAAAGAGGTTGGAGTGCTTGGGAAATTACGCTTGCAGCAGCCTCATTGCCGTCCAAAACATAATGCACCATTTCGACTACGGCGCCTGGGGCAATGTTAGAGACTACAGATATGACGCCGCTTGCCTTGATGTCTGGGGATATCATCATCGTGTAGGTTTTGTCGTCGTCTCCTGAGAGAATATCAAAATCTTCTCCACAGACTCGCCTAGTTAACTCCATGTTCTTCAAATCACCCGTAGCTTCTTTCACGCAGTGAACGTTCGGGTATTGTTTATTGAGGATTGCAAGGTCTTGGGGAAAAAGTTGAGTGCCCGTCCTACCTGGGATAATGTAAGGTATAACTTGGACATCTGGAAACTGACTTGCGATGGGTTCTATGTATTCTCTTCGAATTTCCATTGAGCTCGGACCGTTGTAGTATGGGTCGACAAGAAGGACACAGTTTATGCCTGCGTTCTGGGCGTGCGCTGTGCCATCGATTGCTTCTTGGGTTGAGTTACTACCCGTACCCGCAATAGTCAGACATCTATTGCTTGAGTTCTCGTGTATTTTTTCGATGACTTTGCTGTGTTCGTTCCAATCTAGAGTTGGGCTTTCGCCTGTTGTACCTACAGCTAGTAAGCCTTTTACGCCGTTTTTTATTTGGAAATCTACTAGTTCATGTAATCCCTCGTAATCGACTTGGCGATTACTATTCATGGGGGTTATTAATGCAGTGTAACAACCGCTGAATGTTGCCATTTCAAATGCCTCTTTATAGATGGTTGAACAGTGGTAGAGAGAATATTTAAGTGTTACGTTTTACACACTAATTTTACTAAAATCGTAAATAGTAAATGATAAAAAGGCTTAATTCATCATTAATCACAATCTTTCAGAAGTAAATAACTTGGCAACATAATAAGCAGTAAAAACGCGGTCATAAACCCCATAAATCCCCTGAATATAAACAAACGCATCCCTGAGAGCCACAGCTGAAGGAATAATTGCTTTAAAATTATCTAAACGCAAAATTTCCTCTAACTGTCCACATTCTGTCTTTACGATCTTCAACCTCAGAATCCTTGGGCCAGACTGGAAAACAGCAATTTCACCAAGTTTAGGATTACCTTTTCTGACATCGATTGTTTTTTGGCCTTGCGATAGCCATTGAAATACTTCTTTTTTTGCAAAAAACAATGGCAATTCTAGAACACCTAAAATCTGGTTGCACTGATAGAAGATAAGTTTTCAGTAGAAAATCAAATATCGGAATAAGTCTACAATAGGAAAAAATAGGTTGAAACGTAGAATATTTCTTGCTGCTTACCCTTTGCCTTTCTCTTCTTTACCGAAGTATTTAGTCCACTTTAGTTTGCGTGCGTCACGTTTGAATGCTATGCTGCTTTTCTTGCATTTGCTGGAATCAAACCATAGGATTGAGCCGTCGTTTTTAACGAACATCATGCCTGTGCCAGCTGGGAAATCAGCACCACAGAACGAACATTTTCTAGGTTTTGGCATGACAAATTCTCCAGGTTATCGTGTAATTTTCTTAGCTTCTCTTTCTGTTTCTCGCAGCATCAGAATATCTTGCGCTCGAACTGGTCCTTTAACGTTGCGTGTTATGATTCTACCTTTGTCTTTTCCTTCCATTATGCGAACGCGGACTTGTGTGATTTCGCCAGTTACACCTGTACGACCTATGACTTGTATGACTTCTGATGGAATTAGTTCTTCAGCTGCGTCTTTACTCATTACTGAGTTCCTCGTTTAACCTGATCAATTCTCGTGACGATTTCTTTGAGTAAGCCTGCTGCTTCTCCTTCCCTTATGATGCATGCTGCTGCACATGGAACATCGATACCGATGGATTTGCCGAGTTGTTCCTTGCTTAGTACGAACACGTATGGAATTTTTCTTTCGTCGCAGAGTAGTGGTAGATGTGCTATTACTTCCGGTGGGTCAACATCTTCAGCTATTACCACAAGTTTTGCTTGTGAACGTTCAACAGCTTTTGTTGCCTCATTTGTTCCTTTCCTAACAGATCCTGACTTTGAAGCAATCGTTAGGGCTTCATAGGCTGCATCTACGATTTCTTTTGGCACTTCATATTTTACGTAAAATGGTTTAGACATATTTCTTAGCCTCACCCTTTTAAGGCAGAATCTTATCCGCACTTCTTATTTAAGAATCTTTCTCCCAAAAAACCGGCTTGTACTTTCAACTTATAAGGCATTTAGAAAACTTTATATAAACTGTAACGGGTTCCTACATGTTTTTCGAGAAGGGGAATTGCGTTTGCAAAGATTGGGCAAGGTTTCAAATGTAACTCCATCGCGAAACATGGTGGTAAAAACAGAAAACACCCCGAAAATGGGTTTTGAAGTTGTCGATGAAAATTTAAATGTTGTTGGCAGAGTTTTCGACATAATAGGCCCTGTCTCAGCACCTTATGCAATAATTAAACCGAGCATTAAGGACCCTGAGAAACTAGTGAATAAACCGGTGTACTTGCTTCTCTCGAAAACCAAAAGGAGCAAAAGATGATGAGTAGAGCCAGCAAGTTAACGCAACCATTGAATCAAGACCAAACTACTCCAAAAGCAGAACCAGTTAAAGTTCAAGTATGTCCCGAATGTGGCAGCACCCGACTTATGCGCGATTATGAATGCGCGGAAATAGTATGTATGGACTGCGGTTTCGTTGTGGCAGCCAAAATAGCTGACCGTGGACCTGAATGGAGAGCTTTTGATGATGAGCAGAGGTCAAAAAGAACCCGTGTTGGAGCACCCCTAACATACACCATCCACGATAAGGGATTGTCAACAACTATCGATTGGCATGATCGAGACATCTACGGCAAAAGTCTCTCGCCAGGGCAGAAAGCTCAAGTATATCGGTTGCGAAAGTGGCAGCGTCGTATCAGAGTTTCAGATGCAACTGAACGGAACTTGGCGTTCGCACTCTCTGAAATCACAAAGATTTCTAATAACCTTAACCTTCCAAAAAATATTCTTGAAACTGCTTCAGTTATTTATCGCAAAGCAGTAAAAGAGAAACTTATTCGAGGCAGATCAATACAAGGCGTCACCTCAGCCGCGATTTATTTAGCATGCAGGCAATGTGGTTTACCCCGAACTTTGGATGAAATTGCTCAATGCTCAGGGGTTAACAAAAAAGAAGTTGGACGAAGCTACCGTTTCCTAATCAGGGAACTAAACTATTCAATACCGCCACTGCGCCCAAGTCAGTATATAACAAAGTTCTCAAGCCAACTTACCATGCAGGGAAAAGTCGAGGAAATTGCCCACAAAATCTTGGCTTCAGCAAAAGAGTTGAAACTCACTTCAGGCAGGGGACCAACAGGCATTGCAGCAGCAGCAAGCTATGTTGCATCAGTCTTAACTGGTGAGCGAAAGACACAAAGAGAAATCGCCGAAATTGCACAGGTTACTGAGGTTACTATCAGGAACAGATACAAAGAACTCGTTGAACGCCTAATGTTCCAAATAAGTATCTAAGCACGTCTCATTTTTTATTTTTTTAAGGCTCACATATGGCTGTTTCCGACAAAAAAATTTAGACCAGCGAAAAATAGAAGTGCTAATTGCTAAACTTAGAGAGACCCTCTTAGATCTTAAGCAGAATCTATGCAACCTGCATCACAAAATAGAGATAATTGATTCAAAGCTTGAATTGCAGAGCAGTATTAAGAACTATAGAAATGATATTGAAACAAGAGGAATCGCACTAGAAGATGAAGTTAAATGGTTGCGAGAAGAAATAGAAACTACCCGTGACCTTTTAGGATTAAAGCTGCATAACACTGACTCAGGCAAATCTTAACTAATAATAAGCAATTTTTTTAAGTATGTACGTCGCTAATCCTAAGTTATGCCCTATAAATTTACTTTTGACCTCTCAAAGGTCCCACGCTTCTTCTTCACCGAAATCGCTTTGATTAGTTACCAGAAGGGCATGCATAAAAGCTTCCTATCAACGCTCAATGATTTGATTCTTAAATTTAAAATTCAGGAAGCAACTGGACTAAACCTTTCAGATGCAGTTGCTTTGCTTCAGGATCTGATTGATTTGCAAGCCGTTAACAGTTTGGAGAGAGGCCGGTTTTTGCAGACAAAGAAGAGGGCATTGTTCCTTCCACATTGCTCGCGAAAATTCATGGATGGCCGCTGCAAAGCAACATTTTCCCCTGATACTCCATGTTACACGTGCATGCATTGTTCGGACGATTGTATGGTTAACAAGGCAGATCAATATGCTAGAAAGAAGGGTTATGATGTTTATTTGTTGCCTGGAGGTTCTTGTATACCCAAGATTATCAAGAAAAGTCGATATGAAGGCATAGTTGGGGTGGCGTGTGGAGAAGAAATGAAACTTATGGGGCCACTTATAAATGGTATGAAAATAGCAGGGCAGGGTATACCTTTGTTAAAGAATGGTTGTGCATGCACAATTTTCAACATGGAAACGCTCATAAAAGTCCTCTAACAAACTTAATTGTAGGTTTAGTGGTTTTTAGCAAAATTTATAATGTTAGGCAATGCCAAGAGAGTATCACCTGATGTTTATGCTAGAGAAAAAAGTGGCAAAAAAGTTATTTCGAACTGGCGAGAAATGCCCGGAATCAGGTTTGTATGAGCATTTCTGTAAAAGTAAGTGTGAAAAAGCTCGAATACCTTTATCCAAAACTGAGACTTTCCCGCCGTGCAGAACTTGTGGCTCGGTTAAATGGGTTTTAGTAATGGCAGCATAAACTGCCGCCATTTTTCACCAGTATTTTTTATTTGGACGTTTTTTTCTTGTTACAAGTTAACCTTACGTTTTGATTGTACATAAATAGGATAGCAGGTCGTTTGAGCATAAATTTTTATGACTGTTCTCTAATATGCCTTTAAATAAATGAGCTACAGACAAAAAAGAGCACTTGAAGAGTAGTCCCTGATTTTTGTAATGTTGAATAAAGAGAAGCAAAACTTCTTACTTTACTATTTCACGTTTCTTCCAGCGCAGGTTCTTGCCCTTGCACTTTCTGCATTTCAGCGCGGTTGCAGCATTACGTGAGCCACATTCCCTACAGATTTTCATGTGCAAACGGTGTTCTTGCGCTATGGCTTTTTTTACTGGGTCTAATATTGGCATTTTATTGTTAACCTTCCGTTTTGGCTAAGTCTTTGATGGTTAGAGTATCAAATATACCTTTTGTCTAACCTTTTACATATTGTGTTGAATGCAAAAACATGTCACTTGATTACTTCAATGGTAACGTATGAACGGGTGTCTTCTATACCATCGATGCTATACAGTTTCTTCAATATTTCATCGAGGTTTTCACGTTCAACAATAATTAAAGCGTCTACCTCACCAGCTATGCGGAATGCTCTGGAAACAGCTAGCTCGTGGATCTGCTCATAAACGTGGATACGTTTGATAGGTGATACTTTGAGAAGTATGAAAGCTGGTGTTGTAGAAACGCCTAATGCGCTTAATCCTTTTTCTGTGACATCAATGAAACCTCTTCCTGTGCGGATGTAACCGCGATTTTTGAGTTTGCGCAAATGGACATTTAATGCTTGTCTACTTACGCCTAACTGGTTAGATAATTCGTCTTGTTTAACTCTTAGAGTGTAGGTGTTTGTAGATTTCCCTTTCTCGTAGAGCGTTTTTAATAGTTGGATTGAACGTTTAGTTAATGGTTCCAATTTTGTCACTTTTATGTTGTTTTGTTAAGTTAAACCTTTACAATAGTTGCAAGCTTCCTTAATAATCTGACTCCTTAATGTTAACTAGATTTATCAACCATCAAGCAAAAGACAGATGCTCATTTACATTTTAAAAGTACGTTTCGACAAAAACCATTATTGTTTCTAAAGAGCGGGTTGAAGCCAGATATATATTGAGTTTTGATAGACATTAACATGTAAAATTCTATGCTTACTTTAACCTGAAACCGCCGAATTTACTTTGAGCAATTACATAAACTAAACACCACAATGTATTTATTTTGAAAAAAAGCTTAAGTCAAGCCACTTAAAAGTAAACTAGGAGTGAAGCGGAACCGTGACAGAAAATGCCAGCGCAGTGCTTAATCGGCAAAAAACCAATAATGAACTATGTCCTTGCATGCATCACATTCTTCCACGGCGGAGCAAAAGAAGTCAGCATTAAAGCACGTGGCAGATCCATCAGCCGAGCAATCGACGTAGCCGAAGTTGTTAGGCACAGATTCCTGCCAGATGCTAAAATCAAAAGCATAAGCATCGGAACAGATCGATTCTTGCCTCAAGACCAAGAAGAGGGTAACACGGCAACCAACGTCAGCACAATTGAGATAACACTGGTAAGATAAATCACGCTTTGGCTAACTCCTTCTTTGCAGGAAAACAGAACCACAAATGAAAACAGAACTATGCAGTTTCTGCTTAAAAAGCGGCATACTATGCCAAAAATGTTCAGCCAAAGTCAAAGCTGGCGAAATTAGCGACATAGACCTCAAAGTCGCCCGTATACTACTCTCCCTAGAAGAGAAGTATCCATCCCTGCAAAACGTCTGCTTCTACAAGGCAGTTGAGGTTGAAAAAACCTTAGCCATCCTCGTTGGACATGGAGATGTCCCTAAACTTTTGGGTTACGGTGGCAAAATCGTCAAAACCCTTGGTGATGAAACAGGCAAAAACGTTCGCGTACTAGAACATGGTGTTGATGACCGTAAATTCCTTGAAGATCTCTTTGTGCCCTTCAGTATCCTAACGATCAACACTATCTGGATCCCAGATGGGACAACTGAAACTCGAGTGATCCTCAAAAGGAAAAGAGGAGCACAGTTGCCCTTTGACCTTAAAGCGTTAAAGGAAATTGCCAGTAAAGTACGGAAAATGTCTTTACGCGTTGAAATTGCAGATTAAGGTTGGCAAGCAGCATGAACTTGGACTCTATTGACGACTATGTTAGAACTCACTATACAAGCCAGGTAACTCCTGAATTTGACGGACAAACAGTCACTCTTTTCGGCTGGGTCCAAGACATCCGCGACCTTGGCGGAATTCGCTTTATTATACTGCAAGATCGCGAAGGAACAATTCAGTTAACGATACCTAAAAAAAGAGTTGCTCCTGAAGTTTTAGCTAAGTCTGACCTTTTACAAAAAAGGTTTTGTGTTGGCGTTAAAGGAAACGTTAAAAAAACCAACATGACACCACGAGGCATCGAAGTAATTCCAAACGACTTTAAAATTCTTAATGTAGCCACGGAGCAGTTACCCATCGATATCACTGGCAAAACCCCAGCGCTTATCGAAGTTCGGCTAGATGCAAGACCACTCGACCTCACCCAAGAAAGAAGCATAGCCACTTTCAAGGTTCAGCATACTGCGCTTGAAGCAATACGCAATTTCCTCTTCGGTAAAGATTTTTTGGAGATTCACACGCCAAGAATCATTGCTTCTGCAACTGAAGGCGGTGCTGAATTATTCAGTGTTGATTATTTTGGGCAAAAAGCATACCTTGCCCAGAGTCCCCAACTCTACAAAGAAGAACTAACATTAAGTTTTGAGAAAGTGTTTGAGGTTGGACCTTTTTTCCGTGCTGAAGAATCGCATACTAGAAGGCACCTAAGCGAGTTTACTTCTGTTGACATTGAAGCTGCTTTTATGAACGCCACTGATGTAATGTCGCTTCTTGAACAAGTCATATTTCATGCTTGCTCAATTGTTAAAGAAAAATGTGCCAGTGAATTGTCGGTGCTTGGCTACAAATTTGAAGTCCCAGATATTCCGTTTAAACGTTTAACTTACGACAATGTTCTCGAAGATTTAAAGAAACAGGATGTTACGATTCCGTGGGGCGAAGATATCCCAACCGAAGCTTTCAGAGTTCTCGGCAAGCTTTACCCATTCTTCTACTTCATAACAGATTGGCCCACACATGCAAAAGCATTCTACATTAAGCCACGCGAAGACAAACCTGAAGTGTGTGAAGGATTTGATTTAATGTGGCGTTACATCGAGTTGGTTTCGGGTGGGACAAGAATAGCTCAAAAAGACCAATTAATCCAGAGACTGCAAGAGAAAGGTTTGAATCCTGAATCGTTCAAGTGCCACTTGCAAGCCTACGATTACGGCATGCCGCCCCACGCTGGTTGGGGTTTGGGACTTGAAAGGTTAACGATGATTTTAACTGGGAACAAGAACATAAGGGAAGCAACGCTCTATCCACGTGACAGAGTCAGATTAACACCCTAAAAAGATCAGTTGGTCTTTTTTTCTTCTAGAAGAAAAAAACCGTTTTTACTTCTTTCTTTCAAAACTTATCTTTTAGATCCAAATCGAACACTTTTTGTCGAATAGAATCAAGCGTTTTCATAATAATTTAAGAAAGCTCGTCAATGTTTTTCCTTCTGCAATACAGAAGAAGAAAATTCGATTGAAAAAATATTTTGCTTACCCTCAGATCGAAACAGGTTCAGGACATCAATTATTCTCAGGTGTACTGCAGAGCTATGATGTTAGGATTCAGATATTCCAAATATTTTTTTCTACATGTTGTTTCGGGATTGCTGAAAGACTTCAATGATGTATTCGTTGACTGATTTCTCGTGAGTTTTCGCTATCCTTTTTATTGCATCGTTTATTCCAGTAGAGTATTGAACAGCCTTCTTAGGTTTCTGCGCCATTGAAGGTGGCATACCAGCGTTAAGAGCCATTTTCCTTAGCACAAGCTTTCGCAGTGTGTCTGTTTTACTCTCTATTTTCAAATTAACAGGCAAACCAAGTGCAAACTCCACTAAACTAAACGATGCGAAAGGCACGCGTAAATCAACATTGTGGAACCCAGTTATTTTCAAGTCCCGCTCAAGGTTGCTCTCATGAATTCTAACTACATCGTCATACATCGTTTTTCTTACTGCTTCACTGCCATCCTTACAAGACTCAGCAACATAGCGCTGATAGCCCCCGAAAAGCTCGTCTGCACCCTGCCCCGCCAACATAACTTTAAAGTTGGCTTCAGCAGCCTTCTGTGCAACCCAATAAAATGGCACCCCGATACTTGCTTTGATCGGATCGGGTTCTTCGATCAAGTCTACAACTTTGGGCAATACTGCTTCGACGTCGGAGTCTTTGAACAAATCTACCTGCAAGGGTAAATCTAATTCGTCTGCGGCTTTCATAGCTTCTTCCGTTTCTGGTTGATTCTCCAAGCTTACATGCAGCAAGTTGACTTTTAATCCGAATTTGCTTGCCAAAAAAGCCACCACGCTGCTGTCTAAGCCTCCTGAAAATGCGACGGCGACCTCTTTTAAGCCGACTACCCGTCTCTTGATGGATTCTTCAAGTAGTCTTTGAAGACATTTTGCGGCATCATCCATCGTTATTTGCTTGGATTCTGTGTAAGTTAATGTTTTAACGCTTTTGAATTTGAAGCCTTCTTTGCTAACAAACGCCAAATTTCCCGGCGGAAATGACTGGGGGTTTTCTATTCCGAGTTTCCAGAGGGCTTTTTTGTTCGTGGCCAAGGCGGCGATGTCCCTGTTTTCCCCAAAATATAGCGGTTGAACTCCGATTGGGTCTCTTCCCACGGCAATCCAGCTGTTTTTAACCAATAAGAATTCGTAGTCTCCGTCCGCCTGCTCCATCATTGTCTGCAAGGTGGCTTCGCAGTGAAGTGGTGCCTTGGCAACCTGCTGCGTAAAAGCGGTTTCTGGAACGGGTGAATAAACCCGACCTTCAAAGAGCAATGCCTCATCATCCATCTGCAAATGTTCGTAGTCACTCGTTAACTTGGGTTTTGAAGTAACGAAACCCGCCGCAGTCGACGATTTTAAGCCTTGTTTCTTTATGATTTCAACATTTTTTTCGAACACGCATTTCTTTGGGGAAATCAACCCAAAATGCGAGGGCACCCACAGATCAAACGAATTTAACACATTAAGAACTCTCTCAACGGTGCTGTCGCCGTTTTTATCCAACACTGCAACTGTAACTTTCATGTACTCACACACTCAGCTTACTTGTATTGTGTAAGTGCTTTGGTAAAACATTAATGTTTAATCTGCATATCCCTCTTTGAGGTCACCAATACTTGCCTATCTTGCCAATCGACACTGGCCGTTATGGAACGCCAGAAATGCTCAAAATATTCGATGAAGAAACCAGAGTCCAGAAGCTACTTGATGTTGAAGCCGCGTTGGCTTTGGCACATGCAGAAGTAGGAAACATCCCAAAGAAGGACGCTGAAAAGATCGCCGCCATGGCGTCAATCAAATACGTCAAGGTTGAGCGGGTGAAGGCGATTGAGAAAGAGATTAAACACGACATTGCCTCGCTGGTGCGTGCACTATCGGAGCTCTGTGGTCCAAGCGGCGCATACGTTCACCTTGGGGCAACGAGCTATGACATCGTTGACACAGCCAACTCATTGCAGCTAAAAGACGCCTTAGAAGTCATCGAGAAAAGACTAATTGAATTTAGGTTTATTTTGCAGAAACAAGCTCTCTTGCACAAAGACACGACAATGATTGGCAGAACTCACGGGCAGCACGCTTTGCCAATTACTTTGGGCTTTAAGTTTGCTGTTTGGGGATATGAAGTTGGCAGGCACTTAGAGCGTTTGGAAGAGTGTAAAAAAAGGATCTTAGTTGGAAAAGTAAGCGGTGCCGTCGGCACACAGGCAGGTTTAGGCGAGCATGCTGAGCAGATCCAGGAACTCGTTATGAAGCGGCTTTGTCTGCATGCGGCTGAAATTTCCACGCAAATCGTGCAAAGGGACCGTTACGCCGAACTTGTCTGCATCTACGCGTCGGTGGCTTCTTCATTGGAGAATTTTGCAACTGAAATTCGCGAACTGCAACGCCCCGAAATCGCTGAATTGTTTGAGTCGTTTGAAGCAAAAAAGCAGGTCGGCAGTTCGACAATGCCTCACAAACAGAACCCTGAAACTTGTGAGCGCGTCTGTGGTCTAGCCCGAATTGTCCGAAGTCTCAGCACTCCATCATTTGAGGACATGGTTACTTGGCATGAACGCGATTTAACACAGTCCTCAGCTGAACGGTTCATTCTCCCAGAATCGAATATTCTGCTCGATTACATCCTCAACCTCATGTGCAACATCGTCGCAAACTTGCGTGTTGACAGCGAACGCATGCAGGCTAACCTGTCGCTGACACGGGGACGTGCGATGTCGGAATCCGTAATGATGGTTCTTGCGAAGAAGGGTGTGAACAGGCAGGACGCTCACGAAATGCTCAGGAAATTAACAATCCAAAGTGCGCTCGATAAAAAGGACTTCAAGCAAGTACTTCTCGAAGACAAATTCGTCAGCAGCAAACTGACAGAGAAAGAAATCGATCAAGCATTAAACCCCAAAAACTATTTGGGCACAGCAGTTAAGCAGGCTGAGCGGTTCGGAAAAAAGGCTTAAAACTCAAACAAGCCTTTCTGTGAAACTTCATCTGCTTTGTCCAAGTTTTCCCACGTATCTTTTTTGACAAACCCGCCAACTTGCTCTTTGATTTTCTTGGCCAATCTTGGACCTACAGATGGCAGGTTAGTCAGTTCTTCGATTGACGCGTGTTTAAGGTCGGGGATTGTTTGGTATCCTGCATTGAATATGATGCGTCCACGAACTCTGCCAACGCCTTCCAACGCTACAATTGGCAGAAGTTCTTTTTTGATGCCTTTAGAAACACGCTCAACAAGTTCGTGACTTAATGCTGAAACCTCCCTGCTTTTAGCAACTATAGGCGATAGCTCGTTTGTGGCGTGCAAGAGCCACTTGGCGGTTTCGATAGTTCTGTAGAGGTCTCCGGGTTGAACATTGAAGCGTTCGATGATTTTTTCTTCTGGCAACTCCTCAATCCAATTATTCATAACCATTGCAGTTTTAACTTCACCTAAAAATTCGGCGTAGCCAATGTGGTCGCGCCATTGGTCGGGGGGTGCTGTGAATAATTCTTGTCGGTGATCTTCAGTTTGTACCGATAATTGCTCCATTTCCCGTTGGTATGGTCGCATTATTGGACCCATATCGGGTGTGTGGGAAACTAATTGAAGTAAACTGAATTCTGTTAAAATCGGTGGTTTGCTCTGCAGCGCATCCCTAATGATTACGCCTGATAAGGGATCAATGTAGAGTTCGCTTATGCGTTTTCCGAATTTAGTGGCGAGGATGTGGTCACCTGCAACAATAATCATTTCTTCGTCATGGAGGAATCGAAGAATTTTGCCTATGACACTTTTGATGGCTTTCACATCGAATTGATAGGCATAGAAGGTTTTTCCGAAAAACTCGTAAATACCTTGTTCAGTGTCAGCGAAGCCTGATGCTATCGTTGAAAGTACGTGAGTGCGGATGATTTTCTCTACGGCCAGGCGGGACCAGATTTTCTCTGTTTTTGCCAACACATAGTTTTCCATGAGGAAGTCGGATTCGTCAGCGGTTTTTGCAATAAGCACAGATTCGCCGAATTTGTCGTATTTTGGTCTGCCAGCTCTGCCTGCCATCTGTTTATAATCCAAAACGCTTATGGGGTAGTTACCTAATCCAGCTTCAAAACGCCGATAATCTTGAACGATTACTGTTCTTGCAGGCAGGTTAACACCCCATGCTAGCGTTGGCGTGGCAGTTAAAACCTTGATTTTTCGATCTTTGAATGCATCTTCGATTAATTTGCGGTGAGACCCAGACAACCCTGCGTGATGATAAGCTGTTGCGCAACGAACCAGCTCAGCAAGTTCTTCGCTCATTCCTGTGCGTTCGCCAGCATCAAGGATTTTCTTGGCTTCTTCATCAAGAACCTTCTTTGTTTTTTCCTCTAATGAACGTTTAACCAGTTTTGAACCTGATTTAGGGTAGAGCGCTTTGTTCATGTGACTTGCAACGGTTTTAGCCGCTGAAACCGCATTACGTCGGGTGGAAGCAAAAATCAGGGCTTGCCCTCCATTCTTGAGTGTATCTAAAACCATGTTTATGATTGTAAAGTGGGTTTCCTGATCCACTTTCCTTGAAGAGCCATCCTTGTATTGCACTTCAGTTTGGAGCATAACGCCTTCTTTTAGGTTTATTGGACGCCATTCGGTGACGATGTATTTAGCGTTGAGCCAGCCTGCGATTTCATCAACGTTGTTGATTGTTGCGCTTAGGGCTAAAATTTGAATATTTGGGTTAACCTGCATAAGCCTTGCCAGCACAATTTCTAAGGTTGGTCCACGTCCAGCGTCGTTTAACAGGTGAATTTCGTCAGCAATTACCAACGATATGTTGTCCATCCAATTGGCTCGGTGCCGAAGCAGTGAATCTGCTTTCTCGTTTGTAGTGATGATTATGTCGTAGCGTTCAAGCCAATTGTCAGCGGTGTCAAAGTCGCCTGTGCTGATTCCAACAGAGACATTTTGTCCATTCACCTTCTTTATCGAAGTATACTTGTTAAATTCCTCAAATTTTTCACTTGCCAGAGCTCTTAGCGGTGATAGGTAGATGACTTTGCCTGCCTTTTCCAGCACATGTTTGAGAGCACAGAGTTCCGCAATCAACGTCTTACCCGAAGCTGTCGGACTGGCGAGTACGATGTTTTTACCTTCCAGCACTCCTGCCGCTATGCAATCTTCCTGGGGTGGAAACAACTCTGATATTCCTAAACCAAGAAGCACTTCTCTGACGGATTCGGGCACGGATAACTCTGCAATCTTCAAGTTTTTCACCATAATTTTTGGTTGTGAATAGTATGGGTTTGGATGAGTTATTAGAGTTTTTTTTGTGATTAAACGGCTTTTTTTGTTAATTGTTTTTGCTCCATTAACAAAAAAGTGACAATTATAGAATTTTTGTTAGCTCATCTATTTATTGCTATAGTGTATTCCTTTAAAAAAAGAAAGAATAAACTAACTTCAGATAGTTTCGTCTCTGATAACGGCAAAAATTGCATTGCTCAACATGCAGTTAATGCCGTTCTTACAGTCCTGCTTTGTCTCTTACACTTTCGCTTATTGCAACTATTTCGCCATTAATTGCTCTGAATCTCCAGTAGAATTTACAATTCGTTGTATTCCTTAGTTTAAACAATGCCGCCATTTTTTAGCCCTAAGCAAGTTATTTTCTGAAGTGCTATTCATATTTAGTTTAATTCAAGGTGCTTGGTTTTACCATTGGCATTTTATAAAGGATAAATCGTTAAGGTATAAATTCTCTGACCAAAGTGTGTTTTTGCTCAGTTTGTAGCTATGCCCAATGCAAACACTTATTGTCCTGACAAAATTGCTGGGTGGTTAGGTTTTTTTACTTGAACTAGATAATAGCAAAGGTGACGAAGTTATCTGTCCCAAAAATTTCAGGCAGGATACTGTATGGTTGAAAACGTTAAAGAACTTCTCAAACTGCATGAAGGCATAACACATGAGGTTTACTTAGACAACGAAAACTCCAGCATCGTCCCAAAAGAAGTAGTAGATGCTATGCTGCCCTACTTCAACAAAACCGCCTACGGCAACCCCACACTAACCCACAAACCCGGATGGGAAGCCTTCGAAGTAATTATGAACAGCTTCAAAAAAATTAGCCGCTACATTGGCGCAAAAAACCTTGAAGAAATCACTTTCACCCCAAGCGAAACCGAAGCCAACAACCTAGCCATAATGGGCGCAGCGTTTGCACAGAAAAGCAGAGGCAAAAAAATAGTAATATCCGAAATTGAACCAATCAACGTGCTACAAGTAGCCGAGATGATGCATAAATACGGTTTTACAACCCAGAAAATCCCAGTCAACAATGAAGGCTTCATCAACCTTGAGAAACTCAAAGAAGCAATCGACAGCGAAACCATACTAGTCAGCATATCAGCAGTAAACAATGAACTTGGAACAATCCAGCCTATAAAAGAAGCTGTAGACATCGTGAAAGCCAAAAACTCAAAAACACTTTTCCACACAGACGCCTCAGACGCATACGGCAGAATCCCTTTAAATGTACAAAACTTAAATGTTGACTTAGCAACTCTAAGCAGCTACAAGATTCAGGGTCCAAGAGGCATGGGCGCCATGTACCTGAAGGAAGGAGTAAACATGGAACGCATTCTCGAAGGGCAAATCGGCACACAAAAACTTTGGCCTGGTATCGAAAACACCCCATTAATAGTCGGCTTCACCAAAGCCTCTGAACTTGCTTTTGATAACTTTGAAGCAAACACCACAAAAATGCGAACACTGCGCGATAAGCTTGTTGATGGTATGTTCAATGAACTTGTTGACTTGCGCTTTAACGGGCCAAAAGGCGACAAACGCTCTCCAGACAACGCAAACGTAAGCATATTGCGTGCAGAAGGCGAAGCCTTAACCATCGAACTGAGTCTAAATGGCGTCTACGTTTCCAGTGGAAGCGCATGTAGCCGTCGACTTCTGCAACCCAGCCACGTGCTAATCGCCATCGGACGAATATTTGAAGAAGCACACGGCAGCATCCTCATGAAAGTCACCCGCAGCCATACAGAAGAAGATATAGCTTACGTTCTGAAAGTTTTACCTACAGCCGTCAACCGTATAAGAGGGATAGTCGGCTCAACAGGAGTGCACTAAATATGTCACGTATGCCATTACCATATAACCCAAAAATAATGGATTTATTCCGTAACCCCAAGAACCTTGGCAAAATGGAAGATGCCACAGTCGTCGCAGTAGCAGGAAACCCTGCATGTGGAGACATGATAACATTCTACCTAAAAATCAGCGACAAAGACATAATTGAAAAAGCACAATTCGAAAGTTACGGCTGCGCCGCTAACATTGCTACATCCAGCATAGTCACTGAAATGATAAAGGACCTAAGTTTAGAAACAGCGTGGAAAGACATAACATGGAAACGTGTAGTGGAAGAAATCGGTGGATTACCTGATGTAAAATTCCACTGCGGCGTCCTCGCTGTCGGTGCCTTGAAACGAGCAATAAGACAATACTTTACACAAAGAAACGTTGAATCACCCAATTGGTTGCCAAAGAACACACCTTTGAAGAAAAACAAGCATTAGAAGAAGAAGAACTGGCAAAAACACTCTCTAAGAGGTTAAAACCTGAGGCAGAAAAAAAATTATAGATACAGCAAGCTATCAGGCAAGACTTTCCAATTTTAAATCGGAAAATAAACGGCAACGACCTAATCTACTTTGACAACGCCGCAACTACTCAGAAGCCCCGCCAAGTCATTGAAGCTTTAACAGATTTTTATGAAAACCACAACGGCAACGTCCACAGAGCTGTCCACACCCTGTCTTTGGAAGCAACCGACCTATACGAGAAGTCGCGGGAAAGAATTGCAAAATTCATCAACGCCAAAAACCAATCTGAAGTTGTTTTTGTGAGGGGAACAACAGAAGCAATCAATTTAGTCGCTTATTCATGGGGGCTAAGCAACCTTGGCAAAGGTGATGAGGTTCTTGTTTCTTTAATGGAGCATCACAGCAACATCGTTCCATGGGAAATCACAGCAAAAATGAAGGATTTCACAATCAAGTACGCTAAAGTCAACCCTGACGGCACACTGGATTATGATGATTTTGAAAGCAAAATTTGCAGCAAAACAAAGATTGCCTGTCTAAGCCATGTTTCAAACGTTACAGGTGTAATCAACGATGTTAAACGCATCGGCAAAGTTGCACATGAAAACGGCGCTTTGATGTTGGTTGACGGTGCCCAGTCGGTACCGCACATGAAGGTTGATGTTCAGGATTTAGATATGGATTTTATGGCTTTCTCAGGTCACAAAATGCTCGGTCCAACAGGCATCGGAGTATTCTATGGCAAGAAGGAAGTACTTGAAAATATGCCGCCTTTCATGGGTGGAGGAGAAATGATTAAAGAAGTTTCCTTTAGCGGAGGGAACGGGACAATGCAGTATTTCGTGGAATGAGTTACCATGGAAGTTTGAGGCAGGCACTCCTAACATCGGTGGTGCGATAGGTTTAGGGGCAGCAGTAAAATACCTTGAAGGCTTAGGAATGGATAATGTTTTGAGCCATGAGAAAGAATTAACCAAGTACGCCTTTGAACGCATGCAGGAAAACAGCAAAGTCACCATTTATGGCCCAAGCAATCTCTCCAAGAAGCTGGGCATTATACCCTTCGCTGTTAAAGGTTTGTCTTCGCATGATGTGGCCTTGTTCTTTGACAATTATGGAGTAATGATGCGTAGCGGATTCCACTGTGCCCAGCCACTGCATGAAGAGTCTCTCAAACTTCAGTCTTCAGCACGAGCAAGCTTCTACATCTACAACACCAAGGCAGAAGTTGACCGCTTCATGGAAATACTAAAGGAGCTTGATCAACTCTAATGGCAACTCTTGAAGATTACGTGGCACGGATTGAAGGAACATGCGGTGCAGAAAAAGATGTTATCGTAGTCTTCAAATACGAAAAAAAAGATGAAGTCATCGACCAACATCCTAAAAAAAGCCACGCTCAAAAATAATATTGCGGACATAATTTTTGAGTTAACTTTTCAAGACTTATCTTTTCGTCTGTACTCAAGTGGAAAAGCTATTTTTCGAAGCATCAAAAACCGAGAAGAACTAAACAAGCTTCTCGGAAAACTTCTCTTATAGATTTCCAGCCAGCGTGCAAAGCTATTTTAGCTCACACTTGAGAATTAATCAAGAATAGGCAGGTATGAGCTCAATTTGCAAAAAGTCGGCGTCTTAAGGGGGCCTAACCTAAACCCATACGAAGGTCAATACTTTGAGAAACTTACAAAATATGGTTTTCAACCAATAGGCATAACCACACATGACAAAGTGAAGCATCTACCAGAAATCACTTTTCCAATAAGAGAGGGGCACAATCTACAAACCTTGACAAAAGGCAAACTAAAGCCATTTTTCTCGTTGGTCGGCAGAGCTACAAAATACAACTTTGAATCATGGAATTTCCGAGTCATCGGCTTAAAAAAACTCACTGAAGACCTTGACATAATCCACTCCGCCGACATTTGGTACCCCTTCACATATCAAGCAGTAAAAACAGGCAAACCAACAGTAGCAACCCAGTGGGAAAACTTACCCTTCAACGTCAAAGGTAACCCCTATACAAAAATCCAAGAATATAACCGCCAACACGTAACCCACTTCATTGCAATAACAGAAAAAGCCAAAGAAGCACTCCTCACCGAAGGAGTAAATCCCGAGCGAATTTCAGTGATTCCCGCCGGCTTAGACTGCGATAAGTTCAAGCCAACCACGAAAAAGACTCCCAACCGGTTTGCAATATCATGCGATGCAACAAAAATCCTCTTTGTAGGACGCCTCACTCCCGAGAAAGGCATATTTGACCTGTTAAACGCGTTTGCATTGATCTTAGAGAGCTATCAAAATGTCGAATTGCTAGTCGTAGGCACTGGAACGCCAAGAATGCAGACAGAAATCACCGGACTTGCAGAAAAACTGAAAATACAAAGCAAAGTAAAATTCCTCGGTAACATCAGCTACTCAGAAATGCCTCAAATCCATAATTTAGCGGATATATTCTGTTTGCCAAGTGTAGAAACCAATTTTTGGGCTGAACAATTCGGCTACTCAATGGTTGAAGCAATGGCATGCCAAAAACCCGTAGTATCAACCTTCACTGGTTCAATTCCTGAGATTATCAAGAACGGAGTTACAGGCATTCTGGTTGAGCAAAAAAACCCCACCGAACTTTCTTTTGCTTTAAGAGAGCTATTATTTGACAAAAAAGAAAGAGAACAGTTTGGGAGAAACGGGCGCGAATGGGTTCTTGAGACTTTTGAAGCAAACAAAGTAGCGAAACAACTTGCAGCACTGTATGAGCGGTTCATTTAGCCACTTCAATCAAAACTGCAATTTAGCCTTAAATCTGAACCTTTGCTGGCGCTTCGCCATTATTCCCTTTAGGTCTCGGATGTTGGGCTCCCAAGCGTTGATAAAAAGAGAAAACCTTTGAGAGGAATCGGCTCTGAAAGATAGGGGAAGTTTGCTATGTCGGTTATGCCCAACAAAACAGGATAGGATTGCTTTGGTTTCAAAGTTGATTATGCGTTTTAGAATGTCTTTCAGTTGGAAGTTTAGAAGGAAAAATCGAATTGAGCTTCTTCTGTAATAGAAAGTGTTGATAGTGTTCCTGAGTTTTTTTGCTGACAAGCCGCAGTGGTGAATAAGCATTGGTATAGGAGTATAGGCGATCTTGTATCCATACAGTCTTGCCCGAACACACCAGTCAGTATCCTCACAATAAAGCGGTGTGAAACCTACGTCCAAAAACCCAATTTTATTTATGACTTCTGATTTAATTAGCAACGCTGCTCCAGTTACATAGTCAACGAATTCAACTCTGTCATATTGACCTATATCTTCTTCGTGTTCGCCACGATGGCAAGTTCCTCGTAACAGAATTATACCTCCAGCATGCTGAATTTTACCGTCTGGAAAAAGGAGCTTGCACCCCACTACACCGATTTTGCTATCAGAATCAAGGACACTAATTAGCGTTTTGAGCCATTGATTGTCAGTGATTTCGATGTCATTGTTTAGCAGTAAAACCTGCTTTGCATGTTTTGCAAGTGCAATATTTATGCCTTGATTGTTTGCCACAGAATAACCCATGTTAGCCTGATTTTCGACTACTTGTACTTGTGGGAAGTTTTGTTGCAACATAATTGTTGACCCATCGGTGCTTGAATTATCCACTACGATTACCCTGAACTCGGAGCTTTTTGTGTTAGCAAAAAGAGAAATGAGACACTTGCGCAACGTTTCCTCGCCATTCCAATTAACAATAACGATGTAGGTAAGGGGATAAGCCAATGTTTTTTCCTCTAATCGATATTTCAAGGGTTATTTGGTAAGTATAATCCGTTGTGTTGATTTAATCTCTTACTCATGACGGTTTGGCTCTTTTTCTTACACGAATATTTAGAAGCAACTTATTTCTGCTTATCCAGTTAAAGACGGGAATAAACGGACTCTTAAGCGGTTCTGGCAACGCGTCTTTGAACTCCTTGTGCAAACCCAAACTCATGGCAAACTTGCCCTTACCAGTTATTGGTATATAATATCGGGCTACTGGGTACTTAATGAAGCCGTTACTTTCCTTAAACTTATCAAGTGAAGGGTGGTTGCCGATGCGTCCATACATTAACCATCTGTTGCCGTTTCCAGCGCAGACTTCGACGGCTTTGGCCAGAAGTGCGTTGTTCAAAGATTTATCCCAGTGCTTTTGCAACGAAAGAATCTGCGAGATAATGGCTATTTGATCGCCGTAGATGATTTGGATAAAACCAACAAGCTCATCTTCGAAGTAGGCGCCGATGAAAGTAGCTTTTTTTGCCATCGCCATGTTGTCACCCACAGATTTCAGTGACTCTCCGTAATGGGGAAAAGCTCTTCCCTGCCGAATCGGGGTTTCATTGTAGATTTTCCATATCCCATCAACCAATTTCTCATTTGGCTGCACGACGCTAACTTTTACGCCGTTTTTCTCTGCTCGACGAACCATATTTCTAGTCTTCTTTCCAACAGCATTCCACCAAGTCTCAAAGTTTGTTATCTCCAGCAAACCGACATTATCATCCGTTCTAACCCAAGTATCTGATGTATTGGGAATATGACAGCACCATTTTCGTTCAATAAAAGTGTAAATATCTATGCCTCTCTCGCCCAGTTTCTCAATGAAAGTCTCTGTTGATAGGGCGTTTTTTTCGTATTCTTGATTGTCTTGGGCTATAAGGACAAAAGACTTCTTCCTTACTCTAAGAGCATCAAACGGCTTGTCAACGTCTAAGAGGTCTTTTAGCGAATCATAGTAAGGGCCTCTGCGGTTTTTTTCGCCCTTCTTAAAGAGCCATTCTGGATGAATAGATATGACGATTCCTTGATTAGTCCATTCTCGAGCTTCTAGCTTGACTTTCTCAAACCCAGCTTCGTAGCGTCTAGTATCCAGACTTGTGGAGGTGAATTTATGGAAAGATTTTAATGGAAAATCATTTGGAATCTCTGCTTGTTTTTGCCCAAGTCTCCGTTTCCACAACAACTGACCGAATAACTTTGAGGTACCGTGAATCGTATAGGCGTTAACTGTTCGGCCAGTTTTATTTTCCAAAACCTTCCACTCTCTAACAGGGTTCTTCGCAACGTGCAGTGCCACTTCATGCCTTTCTGGGTTCAGGAGGCTTAATAGTTCTTTGTCCGGGATGGTATATGGAGTAAAGAACCAGTAAGCCATAACTTGCTTATGGGACTCATTAATCATCTTTGCAATTACGCGTGCATTTTTAAGGTAATCTTTGCTTTGCGATTTTTTTATTCCTAACGCAACGTAAAGAAAACTCTTAACCCTTGAGGGGTAAGGGTAATCCACATCCAATCTCAACTTAATCGTTACTCTTTCACCTACCAACTTTTTGAATCCCCGATTCTAAGCCATCAGCGAAATTGCTCAAATTAATTTTTGAAATGGTTTCACTTAAGATTGCTTTTCTTTATGAAGATTTATCTGTTACTCTCAATTCAAATAGACTTCAATGAAATAAATCTATTTTTTAAGGCGTTTCTCTTGGTAATTTCGCTTGGTTCATCGATTATTATTACTTCTTTTTGGAGTTGTGAACAGTTTTGAGACAAATTAAAACGTCCTGGGCAGATCAATATCGTTACCTAAAATCTAAATCTTTTCAAGTGGAAAACTGTTGTCAAGCAATTATGTATCACTAGTTAATATTTAATTAAATTACAGTTTTCATTAGTACTTATTTTATGTCGAAATTATAAGTTATCCTCAACAAACATAAACCACAACTAACAAGCTTGCAATGACGTAATCCGCGTTCTACTTTCACACCATACGCCCAAATATGCAACAGACGGGAACGTAAATGCCCATATCTTTAATTTTTAGGATTATTACCCCTGAATTGTTGAAACAATCTGGAGTTGCTTTCTTAAAATGATTTTTTCACTAGAAAGTCGACAGGTATATTTGATACTATATGTTAGTAAGTTTTAAAATTGGCCCTTTCAATAGAATGGAAAGTATTCTATGTTTAATGAGTATTTTGCTGAGTTTAACTTGCTTGATATCAGTTCAAAAAATGCATTAAGAGGCGACGTAAATATAGGCATCTTCCGAGATGGCGCGTCTGGACAAAAAGCAAACAACTTTGTAATTGCTGACTGCATGCATCTACCTTTTAGGGATGAAGCATTTAACGTGGTTTTTTCTGCCTTTACAATTGAGCAAGTTAAAGCGCCGTTCGTTATGCTGAAAGAAATGTGCCGGGTAGCCAAGAGAAAAGCAATCGTACGGTATTTCCACAGATGGAGCAGCAGTCCAAGGGAGCAAGATAGTCTTTATCGTTTTGACGAAAGGTGGTTTCAAAACGCAGCCACAACTCTAGGTCTTGAGAGCATACAATTCGCTAATAGCATAGATTACCCAATAAGTAGCAGACTCCTAAGAATTTGTCCGAGAATAAGTCAACAAACTTTACCTTTGCGTACTCTACGACATTTTGAGCGATGGTTCAGAAGAATAGCCCGTGTTCCGCTCGAAATGGAAGTTTGGTTCAAAAAGATAAGACATCCCATTGACTCATGTGACGTACAGTTTGTTGTGGTTTACAATCTTCCAGAGATTTTCAGGAACTTCTTTTCCTCGAGCCCCTATGTTCAATCCGATAGGGTGATTGCCTATTATAACAAAAAGAACCAGCCTCTTCCAAAATTTTATAATGAAACAGTTCAAAAACATCTCAACGAAGAAACATGGTTCATTTTTGCTCATCAAGATTTCGTGTTGCAAGAAGACATCAAGTTACGTCTGAAAGAGAAAGACACACAATCGATATATGGTCCAATAGGTGTAAAACTTGCAGGAGATAGTTTTCTGGGGCAGATAGTCCAAACTAACAGTGAACCAATCGGTACCTTACTGCTTAAAGACGTTGTAGTCCAAACATTGGATGCACAATGCCTAATTGCGCATTCATCTGTTTTTAGACAAGGCTTGTTGTTTGATGAGAGATTTGAATTTCACTTCTATGATGCCGATTTTTGCATGAGTGCATACATTAGGGGCTTTGACGTCCGTGCTATGCAGATAAATTGTCAACATAAGAGCAGAACAAAGATCGGAGTGTTGACTTCCTTTGAATACCTTAAACCTTTGGATGAGTTCAAAGAAAAGTGGAAACGCTTTTTACCAGTAAGAACTTCAACAACAATTGTTCGCGAACAATGAAATCAGGTTTTTTCATTAAATCTACATTTTTATTTAAAAAAGTGCATGGGTTTGCCTCTGAATTAAGCCAAATGTTTATTTTATTTAGCAGCACAACATAAGATTCAATAGATCAAATAACTTCAAAAAAAGAAGAAGTGGCTATCTGCTTATATGTTGATTGTGGCGCTGACCCCTTTTTTCCTTCTGCGTCTATAACTAAGGAGCGGGATTCTTGTATTCTAGCCTTCACTTTCATTCTTCAAAAATTCAGCGAATAAGAGAGTCTCTTCACTAATCAAAGTTTCAAAACTTTACCTTTTACATGTCTTAATTCTCAAAATTTCCATCATCGACTTGAAATGATTGTTTAATCCAGACAACAGGATATGAGCTAAAATCCCAGATTGAAATGTCTCATTTTTTAGTAAATCCTTTCCATAAATGTTCAGTAATTTTAAGAAAATGAAATAGACCCTTTAGCTATCATATGGTAATATAGCAAAAAGTAAATGATGACGTGAGAGGGTTCATTACTAATGGCGTGTACCGTAAAGTGCTGCAGCTAAGATTAATCCATTTGTATTACAGTACACGCCGTTGTCAAGGGCAGTTCCAGATTCATCCACGCCCTCGTAAAACCCGTTGTTAGAGGGCGGTAGATTTTTCTCAAGATAGATAGACATGTTCATCGCAAAAGTTCTATTGTAAATAGCCAGAAAACTAAGTGCCACTTTGTTATAGATCATTGGGGCGCTAGTCATATTCTGATCATTACCGTTAAGTACAGTCCATGTTCTATTATCAGGCAAAACTACCCATTCATATAGCCATTGATTTGAAAAACTTGGGCCTTCACTAAAAGCCCGATATTTGCCAGTAGAATTGTAGTAAGCCTCATGTGCAAAATAAACTTGATTCAATATAGTTTGTATTCTAGGAGCAGTGTTGTTGAGTTCAAAAAATGAATACAGTAGTGGATCACAAGTTATCGCTGCTCTGGGTAACAAGATCCCCTCTGGAGTTGATACATTTCCGGATGAAAAGATGTTATCAAGTATTGTGGTGCTCGCGTTTGATAGTTCATTGGGCCAAAAACTTGCAAATCCACTCGCGATAAAGTAAAAATAAATGCTATTAGATACGAGGCTTTCTGCCTTAATACTAGGAACTAAGGCAGCGTAATTGGATCTATTATAAAGTTGCCCGTAGAGGACTATGTTATTTATCCGCGGTGCTAAACTGCTATTGAATAGTCGAAGGTTGTTGAGAGCAACAAACAATCGCCCAGTATCAATAACATCAACATCACTCGTAGCTTTATCCGAATTTACCTTATAATTATACCCATTCGATTGATAAAACCAATATGGATAATTGGTGGTGGAATTAAGCTCCCGAGTTTCCAAGAACCTAACCACCTTTTCCAAACGTCCACTAGAAGTCCACTCGCCACTAGTGCCGATCAAACCTATTTTTTGCGCATCAATTACCGCTTGAATATAGGAACCTAGATCCCAATCGGTAAAAGCGGAATAATCATCGTTTGCACCGGGCAATCCAGTTGTAGGATGCACGCCTATACCAAGATCAAAGTAATGCCAAGCATTTGCCGCCACCTCCTTCCAGACAGAACTATTCATGGTTTTAGCAGACTCCAATATACCCAAAGTCTTGGGAGATATTGCTTCAGCTATTCCTGTAGCCAAATTATTTATGTAAGTTGCAATGTTGGAACCCAAGTCTGGTTTATTGGTTGGACTATTAGTTGGCTTGTTTGTCACTTGAGGAGTATCCTGTGGTGAATCTGTGGGACGATCGGTCGGAGAATCGGAAATACCATTAGTGTTTTGCTGTCCGTCATCGAGTTGATTGTTTGCTTTTGGCAAGAAAGCAAAAATAGAAACCAGAAGTACAGTTACAATTACAAAAGCGATTAGTCCTTTTGCCTTCTTACCAAATCGCCAATGATTGTTGAAAAAACCTTTTTTGTGTTCAGAGGTAAGTGAAGTCTTTAGAGAATCAAGTTTAACTTCCAGAAGAGCATGAATTTTCTTGCAAGTGTCCAAATGTTCATCATCACATTATCATTGATTTTAATTATAAGCGATCCCATTATTCACCGAGTTAACCCTTTTCTATCGCTTTGCACAGCTAATAAATTTTTAATAAGCCTTTAGGTTGATTTAAACCTATGGTAAAAACCATTTAATGCACAAGACCTAAAAGTACTTGGTGATGAAGTACCCCTTTATGCTTATTGTAAGGTTCTCTTCAAACTCGCCTAGAGTTCCTGTAATTTAGTCCAAATATTATTTTGAAATGTTTCAGGATTAAGTACGCAAATCTTCTCCCATAGTTGTTGGCGTGTCCTTTCCCAATCAATACTCACGTACTCGTCTTCCATATATCTGACAATTTTTTCTTTCAAATCCGCATAGATTTCCCATCTGAACTTATCTGGGATGAATTCTTTCATACCTCCGCTGTTATGAACAATTGTGACACACCCACTTGCTAAACCCTCAACGGGAGCTATCCCGAAGTGTTCACCTTCCATCAAATGAACATAGATTCGAGAGTCATGTAAGACCCCAATGAGTTCTGGTCCAGGCAAATTAGTTTTAAGAGAATAATTCGGGGGCAGGTTTTCTTGGAACTTGCTAAACCATGCTTTTTCTGCATCGATTAATCCACCAACACTGACAAACTCATAAGCGGGTAAATCAGAGGCTAACTTTTTCATAATTTCATGTCTTTTAGCAGAAATAAACCGCGCCACATAAGTCACTCTTCTACTTCGCGCTGCTAACGGTTTCTCCGACCAGAATTTATCAAGGTTTACAGGCGGGTAAACAACAATGGGGGCTGTTACTCCTTGACTTTTCCAGTAGCGCACTATCATTTCTTTTGTGTAGTTACTGTTGCAGAAAACCATATCCAGCTTATCGATTCCCTGTTCAACCCAACGCTTGAAAAACCAAAGGTAAAGCTTCCTCTTCGTTCGTGATCGGTCATAGTCAAAATGAATTTCTGGAAAATGCACATAGGCAATGTTTTTTTTGGCTTTGTTCAAGAATACTGGTTCAAACGGAGAAGAAGATTGTGTAGAGAACAAGTAATCGTAGTCCAATTGGTCGCGGAATTTTTTGAGAAGTTTAACGAAGTTGCGATGTCTCTTGTATATCGTGAATGGTGGCTCAACTTCAATTCTTTTTCCCAGCGAATGAATAATGATATCTTTGGATAAGTCTTCACCTACAATATCACGGTATCTGCCAGCATCAAAATTAAAAGTTAACAATTCCACTTTTTGCCCATGATCAATTAGAGTTTTGATTACGTTGTGGCAGACTCGCTCGCCGCCGCCATATATGTCCAGATATGGGTGAACTACAAGGAATGTTGCCAACTCAATTATGCCTCATGTTAGTATGCACATCATTCTTCCTGTTGAAGTTTATGAAGTTTACCTGCTAAATGGGAAAGATGGTTAAAGTAGCAAAATATATACGACTGCATGGAAAGTGAGTAGTGGATGGCGATCTCGGTGACAAAACGAAACATGGCGCCTGATGAGAAGAAGTTCAGGGTTGTTTTTGCTGATCCTCCCTTTGGTCTTGAATCTAAAGGTGAAGCTGTTACGGAGTCGCCGAACCTTGGAATTCTCTACATCATTGGCTATGCTAAACCTCGTTTACCTGAAGTGGAATTCTATTATCTGGAACCATTTCTCTCAATTGAGGAACACCTTGAAAAGGTTAAAGAAATCAAACCGGACGTTTACGCTATCTCGTTTACTACTCCCCGAAGAGATTTAGCTTTTGAAACAATAACCAAAGTGAAGGGCTTAGGTTTCAATATGCTTATGGTTGCAGGTGGAGCCCACCCAACTATTGATCCACAAGACGTCCTGAAAAACACTCCAATTGAAGTATGCATCCTCGGTGAAGGCGAAGAAACTACTACTGAACTAATAAAGAAAGTCCAAGAAGAAAAATCAATTATCGACGTCGTTGGAACAGTTACTGTGCGAAAAAATAATGGATTACGACCACTTCTAAAAAACATCGATTTTTTTCCAGCTTGGGAACTAATAGACTTCGAAAACTATGACGTTTCAGTAAGCAAAAAGAAACGCATGGCGTACTTGCTGCCAATTCGCGGTTGCCCCAACTACTGCACTTATTGTTCCAACCCAGTCTGGAAACTCGAGAAGCCTTGGATAAGGCAACGTTCACCTAAAAATATCGCCGAAGAAATCAACTACCTGTATGGTAGAGGCATTCGAGAGATCTATCTTCGGTCAGACACGTTTAATGTTGACGTTGACTGGTGCCTTGAAGTCTGCAACGAAATACAAAAGCTAAATCTCAAAGGCATAACGTTCCAATGCAATCTCCGGGCTGACAAACTAAATGATGAATTAGCGCAAAAACTCGATGACATTCATGTGTGGCTCGTGCATATAGGTCTTGAATCCGCCAACGACAGAGTCTTGAAAGGAATAGGCAAAAACGCTACTCAAACTGACAATATACGGACACTTGAGCTTGTAAAGAAGCATCACATAAAGGTCTACGGGTTCTTGATGCTCTATAATGCTTGGGAGACAAACGGCAAACTTGAGTATGAGACACCTAAAGAAGTCAATAATACATTGGAGTTTGCTCGAAAATGTCTCAGTGAAAATTTGATTGAATATATTTCCTGGTCTATAACTAATCCAATTATTGGCTCCAAACTCTATGACATAGCAAGGAAATATAACATCGCCAGCTACAACGTTAAAATCGGCAACTGCATGCGTCTACCAGGCATCAGCGAACAACAGATGATTGAAGATGTAAAGCAAGGCATGATCCTGCAGTTACTTAACGGTATCCAGAAAGGTATGATAACAAAGAAAAACAAGAGAGCAGTTCAAAAAGCAGTTAAAATCTTGAAAATGTAATCTATTCTCTGCCAGATTGTGCTTTTGCAGTTGCGATAAATTATTTAACTTAAGCTAGAACATTATGCCCTATGCCATCCTGCTCAGACAATAATGTGAAAGTCGATTTTGTGGTACCTTCAAGAGATGAGGCGAACCCAACACTGATGCATCAAATCGAGCACATGCCATGCGTGGGGAAAATTATCAATACTCATGAAAAGCCCCTTAGTATTGCACGCAAAAATGGTATTCTGCAGGCAAACACAGAGTGGGTGGCGATGGTTGATGACGACATGCTTTTGCCTAACAATTGGCTCCAGTTAGTTACCAAAGCAATTACATCCAAAGTTGGAGCTATTGGAACGGTTGCTGTTCATAAGAATAAGCATGTTGCAGCCTACGAGCGTGTTGTCGGTACAGTTTACAATTTAAGCAAATTAGACACAAACCCACACATCAACAATATCATCATTCGCCGCAAACTGATGGAGAACTACAACCCTCCACGATTGTTTTTCGGTGAAGACCAATACTTCAAACGCTACGTTCAGAAAACAGGTTACATTTGGAAAGTTCTGCCGTTTCTCGGCGCCACCCATTTGGGTACATCAAAAAACTATGTAACCATAGGCATATCGTACAGGAGATACGGACATTTTGGACTCTACAAACTTACCCGTAGAATAGCTGCGAGGTTCATTTTTACTCCGTTTGCGGCATTTAACAACTTGAGCGTGGTAACATTCTGGTACTTAACAAAGTTGAACATTGAGTTTATCGCTGGTTTCGCAAAAGAATTAATTATTGAAAAACTGTAGATACAATGCTATTTTCTCTTTGTTATAGGTCAACGTCGCTTAAATGAGTGAGGGATGTCGGGGAAGAGATAGACCTCACTTGGTCAACAAAGCACTAACAAAATAATTTAATGCAGACAACGGTCTTCCAGAGGAATTATTTGGATTCTACCGAGTTTTCTCGTCTAAAACCACGTTTTTTGGTCCTGCAAGCTGTTTCTCGAGTGCAATTGCCCTTGCTGCAACCTTGTCAACTTCAGCTTTGACGGTTACATCTTTAATTTCTTCTCCGCGTTTTTCGTTGGACTTCAAGATTAGCCGTAGAAAATCCGAATCGTAGCTTTTAAGCAGCAACTCAGTGTTGGGGATGAGACAATGTCCGCCGATGACTCCAGGAAACATAATTGGTCTATCAAACCTTTGTCTATGGGTGTCCTCGAGGAAGTCTACGGCTTCATCAAATTCAGCATCGAAAGCCCTTGAGATGCGGTGCATTTCTTGGAAACATACAATCATCCAAGCGCGATATGTGGTTTCGAATAGCTTCGCGAGTTCAGTTTCACGACAACTTTTGAGAGTTTTAACTTTTAGCCCCATCTTCTTAAAGTGGGCTTTGGCAGCTTTGGATGCGGCAGCGTCTGCGCCCCCGACGTATTTGGTCCAACGCTTCGTTTCCCAAATCATATGTTCAGCATTTATGTGAACGCCCCTCGCAGGGGAATGGGCGACGAGGCACGCGCATGACGCCGCAACTTTAAGCGTGGTTCCAGGCGGGACTGTGCTGTTGATGATTGCGAGTTTTGGCTTGTATTTTTCAACGTAGCCTTTGATTATGTCAGCAAATTTTTCTTGGTTTCCGCATGGAAGGCAAACTTGCAGGGTGTCAACTTGGTTAGGAACTTTGCTTTTGCTTTGGTTCAGCATGTTCATTTTGTTTGGGTCTATATCCAAGCCGTAAACTGAGAATTTCTCATTAGCCTCATTATAAAGTGCAAAGAGTGTGTGACCTATTTCACCTAAACCAACAATCAAAACGGTTTCTTTAGCCAAATGCAAGTCACCATTCAGTAGAAAGTCAGTTAATCTTAAACTATTTAAAGTTGAAGTTCGAAAGGACAAGCTATGCAGAGTCCTAAAAAAGGCACGGGCATAATATCAGGAGTCAACGTCGAAATAGGCAAGAACGTATCCATATGGAACTACGTTGTTATAGGTGATGACACCAAAATCGGAGATGGCACCATGATTGGAAGCTTCGTTGACCTTGGCAAGAATGTGGTTATAGGCAAAAACTGTAACATCCAAGCACACGTCACCATCTCAAACGGCTGCATTCTTGGCGATAACGTATTCATCGCACCAAACAGTAGTCTCTTAAATGATAAGTACCCAAAAAGCGCCTTTTTGACGCCACCAATCATTAAAGATGGGGCAACAATCGGTGGAGGAGTTACAATTCTGCCAAATGTCTCAATAGGTGAAAAAGCCGTTGTTGGAGGCGGAAGTGTTGTCGTAAAAGATGTAGCACCCAAAACAGTGGTTGCCGGTTGTCCCGCAAAATTTGTTATGAATCTAAGTGAGTACGATATCAAACGTGATGACTTCATAAAGGCCCAAAGTAAGGTGCAAAAATGAAGATCTGGTATGACGCTTGCACCGGCAAACATATGAGGTATGGCGCTGCAATCGGAAAGCGATTAAGAGAATCTGGTCACGAATTCATTTTCACAACCAGAGAGCATCCAGACACTATACCGCTCGCTAAAATCCTTAGAGAAAAACCCATAATATTAGGCAAATACGATCCTTCCACACTTACTTCAAGGCTGGAGGAAAGCGCTAAACGTATAATAGAATTCTCAAAACTCTTCAAGAACAACGCTCCAGATCTCGCCATTGCGCACCAATCAGTAGAGCTTTGCCGCACAGCCTTCGGCTTAGGCACACCTATAATTTTGACAGCTGACACACCACACGCTTTGGCCACCAATAGACTAACAATACCCTTCGCAACCACCGTGGTAGTTTGCGAAGCCTTGCCAAAGAGCTTCACAAAACATTATTGTGCACAAAACGTAGTTCCCTTCAAAGGTGTAGATGAGGTTGCTTGGATCAAGAACTTTAAGCCATCAAAAATCTCTGGGTTAAAGAAACCTTTGATAGTTGTCAGGCAAATAGAAAACAAAGCCGCTTACGCCAAGGGAAAAGAAGACAACGCAAAAACCATAGCTGAAAAGCTTGCAGAACTGGGAAACGTGCATTTAATCGAAAGATATAAGGAAGAGGGCAAAGGTTTTGGAGAGAAACCGCATTTTGAGGATTCAGCGAGTTTAGTAGCAAACGCTGATTTAGTGGTTAGTTATGGAGGAACTATCGCTAGGGAAGCTGCCCTTCAAGGCGTTCCCAGTATAGCAGTTTCTGATATGGCTAAAACCTACGTGAACACTTATTTAGCAAAGAAGGGTTTTCCATTGTTTATAACAACTGAGCAGAGAATTCTTGGATACACAAAGAAGTATCTGGGCAAAAGATTTGACGTGAAAGATAAACTTGCTAACTTAGAGAACCCCGTTGATATAATCGAAAAAGTTGTGGAAAAAATTAAACTTAAACACTGAAAATTTAATCAGTCGATACTTCGATTATGTCTCCAACTTTAACATGGAACTTTTCGGATGCATTACCTTGGTTTATGGCTATTTCCAAGAAGCCGTGGCTTCCAATCAAAACCAAAGGTTCGCGGTGTTTAGCCTGTGCGTAGGTTTTGCCAAAAGAAATGTTTTGAAGAACACCTGGCAATTTTACGTTGATTACTCGATTGTGAGGTAAATCATTCTGGCTGATATTTGTAATTATATTTCCGAAGTCATCTATATGCCAAACTTCACCGATTAAAGAACTGTTTCTTCGCTCTACGCTTGCAAACTTGGGAGTAGCGACTTCAGTTATTTCTCGACCAAACTCAGAAGGTTTTATTCCTTTATCTAAATGTGCAGCTGCAGGAGCAAAAACGTCCCTGCCATGAAAAGTGCTAGAGACTATGGGGAGCATAAACTTAGGATTAGAGATCTCATAGAAGTGTTCTATGCCTTGGTTTTGGGCAGCTAACATCAAAACACCATTGTCCGGCCCAACAAAAAAGCACCTTTTAGTCTGGATTAGAATGGCACGTCTTTTCGTGCCTACACCAGGGTCAATAACTACCAGATGAATCGTATCTTTTGGAAAGTAAGGTGCGGCTGAAGCCAACATGAAAGCGCCAATGCGGATATTGAATTTTTCTACGTTGTGGGTAACATCGATTATTGTGGCTTGCGGGTTTATAGTTAAGATAACTCCTTTCATTTCTGCCACGTAAGGGTCTTTTAACCCAAAATCACTAGTCAACGTTATCATTATTTTCAACCGCCGTGTACGACCGGAACAAACACGATTTCGTCTCCATCTCCAAGTTTAGTTTCATAGCCATTTAACACACTAATTTCTCTCCCATTAACCAGTACAAGTGAGTTTGACCTTGAATCCTTGAGTTCTTGATCGCTAAAAGTATGCTTAAGCTCCGGAAGTTCTTGAGTGATTCTGTCCACCAAATCTTTTATTGAGATTCCTTCTTGGAAAGTAACAGTGAATTCTGTTTTTCCCGAAAGGTGACGCAATGCACCTATGAATTTTATTTTTAGAGGCACCTAATCTTCACTCTTATCAAATAGAATAATCGGGGTGATAAAATTTAGCTAAAACTTTCGAATTTTTCCTGAGTTAAAGTCTCAACAATATCGGTTGCGATGTCAACGATTGAATCCGCCTGCTTCATCATAGCGTCACCGTTAACTTCTTCCAATTGTGATATTTGCTGAACGATAGTTTCGATTTCAATTAGAAAACGCAGTACAGAATCGTTTGTGACGGGGTTTTTGGTTACTTCTTCGCGGATAAGTATTTCAATAAAAGCTGGTTCACCTAGGCTGTAGTAAATGGCATTTCTAGCTTTTCTTATGGCTTCGATGACTAAACTTGGGGCCATGTACGGGATTTTTCGCGCTGCTTCGAGTTCAGCTTTAGCTTCACGCAGGTACCTGAGTGCCCAACCTTTTCTGTACTCATCCATCATTATTCTTATTTCCAGAATTATTACGCTATTTCGTCTTGTTCTTCAAGTTCAGATTCAGTTTCTGAGTTGGCTTGAGCTAATGACAGAGTCCTTGTAATGTAGCCCGCAGTTTGGTTTCTAACACGTGTCGTAGCGCCTTTCGTCAAAGCGTCAACTGATTTTTTGTTTTCGTCAAAGATAGTGTTGAATTTGCTTGGAAAGCGAACCATTAGTTCTTTGCCCAACTTTTTAATTTGATCAGTCTTTACTTTTCCCAGTTAGTATTCCTCCGATATTAACGATTTTTAATTTCTCCGACGTCAAAAAACGTAAGAGCAACTCTCAATAGATGAGTGGGTTAATTTAAGTTTACGCCTCAAGGTAAGAAGTAAGCTACCGATAATCAGCGAGATGAAGTTAAAAGAAAAAAGTTGAGGTTTTAGTTTACTTTTATGTTAAAGAATATCTCAAAGTTCCTGATTATTTGTTCAGCAACTTCTTCAACCTTCATTTTCTTTATTTCCGCAACTGCCCCAACAACATTGCGAATGTAGGAGGGTCTAGTTAACTGCCCATTGAAAGGTTGTTTCCAATATTTTACGGGACCATCGGTTTCAGTTAACAGGTTTGTTATGGGGGTTTTATCTACGACCTCACGAATACCAGTGGAGTAAGTTACTGGTGGACCTTCCGTTATGAAGTAGCCGTTGTCTAAGGCTTTACTTAAGGCGCTCATAGGATGGCTAAACCAGTGTAAAAGCACACGTTTAAGGCGATATGATGGGAGCATCTCAACGATTTTGTCGGTTGTTCCCCGAGAATGAATAATCACTGGTAACTCTAGTGTTTCAGCTAGATGCAACATTTTGTCGAAAACCATTGTTTGTTTTTCCCAGATGGTTTCATATTTGTAGTCTAGACCGATTTCGCCGATTGCTTTAACGATTCCATTTTGTTTTTGGATGAAATCTATAGTTTCCTGAAGCTCCTTGTCTTTGATTACGTTTACGTTCCATGGATGAATACCTAAAGCTGGGTAAACGAGATCAGGGTATTTTTCGGCTAGTTTAACGTCGTTTTGGCAAGTTTGCAGATCCACTGAGTTAGTTACCAAAGCGGTTACGCCTGCGTTTTTTGCATCAGTTACCAATTCATCAATATGACTGATGTATTCTGCGTCAGAGAGGTGGATATGTGCATCTACTAGTTTCATTCTTGTTCAGCGCTATATTCATGTTTGAAGGTTTTATAATTTTTCTTTGCATTGACTCAATTTTATGGTTAAGGGTGTTTTAGGGAAAAAAACCATAACAAAGGTTAAATATTGCCTTAAAGAGAAAAAGAGGCGAAAGAGATGTCGATATGACTGAATTAGAAATTGCAGTAGCTCCCATGCACAGATTATGCAAAAAAGCAGGCGCTGACAGAGTAAGCGAAGCAGCAGCAAAAGAACTCGCAAAGGCTCTAGAAGAAATCGGTGTAAAAATCGCCAAAGAAGCACTTGATTTTGCGATGCATGCTGGAAGAAAAACCATCAAAGCGGAAGACATAGAAATCGCCGCTAGAAAAATCATGGGAAAATAAGTAAGCTAATAGCTTAACCATTCTCCTTTTCTTCTTTTTTGTTTAATTCTGCACTAATATCATTGCTTTAACTAATTATTTGGATTCCATTTTGCTGATTGTCGCTGTTTTGACTTAGCTCTTTCTGAGGGTTAAGCGGTTTCTGAGGAGTCCCAAAGGAATTGGAAGTATTCTCGTGCGAACCCGACTAAACCAACGTGGTTGCTCCAGATAACGAGAGTTGGCTTGTCTTCGCCTAGGAACAGCATGGCTTCTTTGCCGTCAGCGATCACGCCGCCGCCGAACATGTGGTCACGAGAACGCAGTTCGCTTAATCCAGGATATTTTTTTAGAAAAAGCCAATCTTCTTTTTTTCCAGCGGCCATTAGTTTCAACTTTACCGTTTTCTTCAAACCATTGCCCAATAATGGTTCAGCAAGTGTGAAAACTGGTTTTGCGAATTCTGGGGCTGCAATTACGATTTCTATGGATGCTTTTTTGAGGACTTCTTCAAGTTTTGTTAAGACGGCTTGTTGACCACGCAGAATCAGCATATCTGGTCGTTCCACGAGTTCTCGTTTTTCATAGAGAGGTTGAAGGTTTTCGGCAACGGTGTTTTCCCAGTTTAAATATTTGTCTTCTAGTCGAAGTTTGGTGAATCGTGTTGCTTCCAAAGGTGGAACAGGGTAGTACTTGAAAGGTCGAGTTTCACTGCTTTTAATCCAGCCCTTTTCTTTGAGCGAGTTTAGGACTTCGTACATTTTGCTATAGGGTACTGTGGCTTGTTGGCTTATCTCCATAGCAGTCATTTGACCACCTTCTAATAGCACTATATAAGCGTCGATTTCGTAGGCGTTCAAACCCATTTCACGAAGTGCGACCCTAGTGTTTTCGTTAATTGACATATTCTCCCCTCACTCACCTTCGTAAACGTCTGGAAACATTATTATCATCACATCTGCACTTAAGCACTTCGAAAGTAACGCTTACATCCAAGAAGGCAAAAGAAATGAAAGATATCAAACCTACTAGAAGCATCTGTCCCGAATGCCTAAAGGCAATAGACGCAACAATCTACGAAGATGACGGAAAAGTTTTCATGAAAAAATCATGCCCTGAACATGGGGCTTTCAATGAACTATACTGGTCAGACTATGACCAATACGTGCGTGCAGAAAAATTCCGCTTCGAGGGCGAAGGAATGGAAAACCCGCGAACCGAAAAGAAAAACGGTTGCCCAAATGACTGTGGAATCTGCCCCGAACATAAGTCCCACACAGCGCTGGCAATAATTGATGTTACTAACAGATGCAACTTAACCTGCCCCGTTTGCTTTGCTAACGCTGCGGCTGCAGGCTACGTTTACGAGCCTACTAAAGAGCAAATTTTTGGAATGCTGGAGAACCTACGAGCTAACAAACCCGTAGCAGCCACTGCACTACAGTTCTCAGGTGGTGAACCAACAATCCGCAAGGAACTCTTCGATTTTATTCGAAAGGCAAAAGAATTGGGTTTCAAACACGTTGAAATCAACACGAACGGTCTGCGAATCAGCAAAGATGTCGAATACGCTAAGCAGCTAAAAGCTGCAGGCGTCAGCACTATTTACCTGCAATTCGACGGACTAACCCCTGATGTTTACAAGTTTATCCGAGGAATAGATCTCCTTGATATCAAGATGAAAGCTATCCAGAATCTGCGTGAAGCAGGTTTTGACAGCGTAGTCCTCGTAGTCACATTGGTTAAAGGCGTCAACGACAAGCAACTGGGCGACATCGTAAACTTTGCACTTAACTAATTTCGATGTTATCCGATGCATCAATGTACAACCCGTTTCACTCTGCGGACGCTTACCTGCGCAAGAAAGGGAAAAAATGCGCATCACCATTCCTGACTTCATGCGTTTGGTAGAGGAACAGACAAACGGTATGGTTAAAGCTTCAGACTTCTACCCTGTCCCAACAGTTGCACCGATCGCCAAAGCTGTCGGAGCCCTCAAAGACAAAAGGTACCTAGAATTCACTGCACATCCTCACTGCGGCATGGCAACATACCTATTCACGGAAAACGGCAAAATCACCCCTATATCACGCATTGCCAACGTCGAAAAATTCAATGCCGCTATGAAAAAAGTATACGAAGAAGCAGCCAAAGGCAACAAAAACCGTGCTAAACTCCGCTTAGTAGGAGCAGCCCGATACATGAAGTTCAATTTCTTGCGCAAATACGTGTTGCGCGTACTAACTGAGGGCAGCTATGAAAGTTTAGGCGACCTCCAACGCAAATCGCTTCTGCTTACTTCGATGCACTTCATGGATCCCTACAATTTTGACTTAGAGCGAGTGCAACGGTGCTTAATTCACTATGCAGTTCCAGACGGACGAATAATACCCTTCTGTACAATGAACTCCATCCACCGCGCTGAAGTAGAGAAGAAACTTGGCGTTCCACTCAAAGAGTGGAAAGTGCAACATAAGGTTGAAATAAGCCAACCACAATAAAAATGCAGACAAAGAGAACTAAAGTGAAAAGTTATGGGTGGAAAAAAGAAGCTCGGCATAAAGCAGATGGAGAAGCAGCAGGTCAAGACTGACGAAGACAAATCGAAAGAAGCAAAGAAGAAAGAGAAAGCTGGACCGCCAAAAGAACGAAAGACAGTTAGTATAATGGTTCCAGATGCGAAAGACGGCAAAAACATAGCTGAAATTAAAAAGATGGGTGTCTTAACACCATACGCAGTTTCAACACGCTATGGCATACGTATAAGCGCAGCTAAAGAGTTCCTTGAACAACTTGAAGCAAACGGTACAGTACAACTAGTATCGGGTAGCCACAACATCAAAATCTATAAGCCTGCAGCCTAACTGCATAAATTATCATTTATTTTAAATAATTTCGTCTAAGTTTGGAGTGTTGTTTTATGAGTTTTCCAGATAGAGTTTATACTACAGAAGAAGTAAAAAGCGCTAAAGCTCTGGTTGATAAAGGCTACAAACATAATTTAGTTATTGAAGGATCAACTGAGTTTACGGAAAAAGTAAACCAAGCCATTGAACTGATTAAAACCGCAGGTTATAATGACTTCTTGAGAACCTATGTCAGGAAAATTTTGGAAATCGACGGCATATCTCAACTGCGCGAAACCGAAGTTGCTATCTGGGCAGGCAAATTTGCTGTTGAAAATCCTGTGGATGCTGCCAGCCTATTCATACAAAAAGCCTACCATATGAAAGAGTACTTAGAGGGCGAGCTTTACTACGGTGGCAACGCAGAAAAACGTTCAGTGGCAAAACGCGTTGAGTTCTTGCAGATTCTCAAAGACAAAACCAATGATAAAGATGTAAAAGAAGAGTGTGAGCGGCTGCTGGAAATGTGGAAAGATAGCTCGTTTGCGTTTTAAGCTGTTACTAATTGAACTTTTATTGTTAATCCGCTTTTAACTTGTTTAAAAATTTCTAGATTACTAGTTATTTTTCCCAATATACTTACTGGGCTGTATGGTTGAGATTTGCCGAAGAAGACGCATAAGGCTCCGTCCATGGGCCAGAAGGCTATTGTGCCTTCTTCAACGGTTGATTTGGCCTTTTCTTCACCCATCTTAATGGGGATTTCAAAGTAGACTTCTTCTTTGTATAAAGCTGCTCTTCCTTCAATTGGAAGTTTGCGAACAATTATGTCTATTGTTCTTGGCGCAAGGAACCTGACGAGTTCGCCTTCAGCTTCACCTAAGCCTTCGATGAGAAACTTTATTTTTATATGTGAAACATCTGCTTCAATACTCAAACTGCTCATACCCCTCAAAGAAAAGTCTATAATTCCTGTAAATCAGAAGGTATAGTATGTGAAGTGTAATTTAACTCTTACACTTCATACACCTGGTCAAATTGGCTAAATGAGACTTAGAACTGTTTCTCCAATGAATTGAATCTGGTCTTCAGTGACTCCTGGATGAATTGGCAACGAAAATACTTGTTTTGACGCTTTCTCGGTTTCAGGAAGTTTTCCGCTTCCAAAGTTTTCTCGGTAAAACGGCATCTGATGCACTGGATTAATGTAGTAAACTTCGGCACCTATCCCTTTTTTCTTTAATCCTTCAACAAGATGATTACGCTCGTCTTCTGTGCAGTCCTTTAGTTTTGCAGTAAAGAGATACCAACTGTGCAGCCTATCTTTTGATTCATAGGGCAACACAAGTTTGTTGTTTTTTGCCAGTATTTTTGTTAGTTGCAGTGCGTTCTGGCGGCGTTTAGCTATAAAGGAGGGCAACTTTTGCAGTTGCACATTTCCTATGGCGGCTTGTATTTCTGACATGCGATAGTTTGTTCCGAGCATAAGGGAGGAGTATTTGGCTTTTTCGCCATGTGTTCGAATCATGCGTAAGGTTTCGTCTATTTGATCATTGTTGGTGGTTATGATTCCGCCTTCGCCTGTAGTGATGTTTTTACTTGCGTAAAGGCTCCAACAAGCGACATCGGCAAAAGTCCCTGCAGGTTCTCCCTCGTATGTTGTTCCATGGGCTTGTGCGGCATCTTCAACTAGTGCTAAGCTATGTTTTTTAGCTATTTCTCTTAGGGGTTTCATATCGGCTGAAAAACCGTAAAGATCCACTGGCATTATAGCCTTAGTCTTTTTGGTAATTGACTTTTCCACTGCTGGTGGAGAAAGATTGAAAGTTTTTGGGTCTATGTCGGCAAAAACTGGTTTTGCACCTGCCAACACGATGGCTTCGGCTGTGGCTACAAAAGTGAAACTGGGCAAAATAACTTCATCCCCCTGTTTAACGCCTACCGCTAAGATTGCAGAGTGCAAAGCTGCGGTGCCAGTGTTAACTGCGACGGCATGTTTAGTACAAGCGAAATCTGCAAAACTTTTTTCAAACTCTGTTACCTGAGGACCCCCTCCAAGTCCGCTTGTGAGTATGCCGCTTCTTAAGACTTTGACTACTGCTTGAACTTCTTCTTCGCCGATTTTTGGCAAGTTAATTGGAATCAACATTTTCAGCCTCACTTTTGTTAGATAGAGGTAGACTTCGGGTATATTTCAGTTACCAAGAAAATAACCTTGGAGAAAAGTGCAAATTGATAGTTAATTATTCAATTTCTATTTCTCTAAGGGTTTTGTAATCTACTACAACTCTAATTCCATGATCTCTAAATTGCTCGTCCAATTCAGGGTCACCAGTGTCAACTCTTAAGCTCTCCAACCGATCCAACTTGCTCTTGGTCGCAACCACAATAATATTGTCTAAGCCTACTTGACGGATTACTTTTGAGCTAATCTGCTGGTTGCCTCGACCAAAAATGAAGCCTTGACCCCCAATTGGTGTAACAATTATTTTGGTTTCTTTTCCGTTTATTGCTTGCAAAATTTGTTTTTCGCTAACATCTTTTGCGATTATTTTTTTGTTTTGGAAAAGATCAACGCCAAGGAGAGTCTTTTTCTGGTCCAAAAGGTCGCTAATCGTTCGAGTGGTTGTTCCTGGAGCGATTATGTAGATGATATCTGGGTTCATTTCTTCGTTTATATTAATAGCTATGGCTACCTGGTTTTCCACTTCGTTCTCAGTCATGGGGCTCGCCATTTTATTACCTTGAATAAGATGAGGTTCATAGGGACTTAGCAGGTACCCGTAAAGTTCAGCTGACAAGTGCCCCTGCCTAAACGCTTCCTCATCAACATCCATAACTTCTGCTTCATGAAGCGGCAACCCGCCCCACAGATAAGTGATGGCTACTCTTGCCGCAGCTTGAGGACTAACAGCGAATATTGCGCTATGCATTTTAACTCCAGTTGGAACACCTAACACTGGAACCTTCAAATCGACCGCTTTTAGTATGTCTCGGGTTGTGCCGTCGCCCCCGCAGAATACAAGCAAATCCACACCCTCTGCAACTATGCCTTTGGCAATGACTTGCGTATCCTCTGAGGTGGTTTCTTTCTTGCTTTCACCGACAACTTTGATGGAAAAACCGTATTTTTCAGCTTGGTTCTGTCCCATGTTGCCTGCACCAACAATTAGTCTTAGGCTTTCTTTGGCGGGGATTAGTTGAATGAGGAAGGTTTCTGCTCTCTGCGTTGCTATGGGTTTAGCGCCCAACGCTATGGCTTGATTGAGGATTGCTTTGCCGTCTGTACCTTTTAATCCGACGGCACCGCCCATGCCTGCAACTGGGTTTACAATGAATCCGATGGTTTTTGTCGGAGGAGCTTTTTCAGTAGAGTTCAAGGAAATAACCTGTTCTAGTTATAATTAATTGATAAATAAAAACTAAAATAAAAAAAAGAAAAGTTGACTTGTGAAATTTAGTATGTTTCGCAGCCGATGTATTTCTTGTTGACTTCGTTGAGCCACGGATACAGTTTGTGCAGTTTATCCATTGACTCTGCAACTTTCTCTGTTGGGTACTCGTATGGTAGAAGTTTTCCGCTGAAGTATTCATCGTATGCTGCCATGTCAAAGAAGCCGTGACCAGCAGAGCACGAACAGGATGGTTTTTGCTTCGCCTGTTTTTTTGCATCTGAGTGCTTCGTCGATGACGCCTTTGATTGCGTGTGATGGTTCAGGTGCTGGGATTATGCCTTCACTTCGTAGGAACAGTTTTGCTGCATCAAAAACTTCTATTTGGTTGAACGGCTTCGGTGGTCATCTTGTTTCTCTTGGGCTAAGAACGCTAATGGTTGGTGAGATGCCATGGTAGCGGAGTCCGCCTGCATGGATTGGGGCTGGCATGAAGTCATGGCCTAATGTGTGCATGGGAACGAGCGGGGTAATTTTTGCGGTGTCGCCGTGGTCATATTGGTATACTCCTTTGGTGACTTTGGGGCACGCTGTAGCTTCTGTGGCAACGAACTTTGTTTCTTTTGGTGCTTTCTTAGTAACTTGGTCGTAGTAGAATGGCCACATGATGCCTGAGTAGCTGCTGCCTCCGCCGATGCAACCGTAAACCACATCTGGATAGTCATCTACCATTTCGAGTTGTTTCTTGGCTTCTAAACCTTCAACGGTCTGGTGCAAGCAGACGTGGTTGAAGACGCTACCGATCGTATAGTTGGTTTTCCTTTCTTCGCTTTACCAATGCGTCTTCGACTGCTTCACTGATGGCTATGCCCAAGCTGCCCTTGTTGTTTGGGTCTTCAGCGAGGATTTTTCTTCCCGCCTCAGTTTTGTTGCTTGGGCTGGCAATGCATTCGGCGCCAAAAGCGTTCATCATCATCTTTCGATATGGTTTTTGGTCAAAGCTTGCACGGACCATGTAAACGGTTGCTTTTAGGTCAAACATACCGGCTGCAAATGCTAAGGCTGAACCCCACTGTCCTGCGCCTGTTTCGGTGGATAGGCGAGTGGTGCCTTCTTTCATGTTGTAGAATGCTTGGGGCACGGCGGTGTTGGGTTTGTGGCTTCCTGCTGGGCTTGTGCCTTCGTATTTATAGTAAATTTTGGCTGGTGTTTTTAGTGCTTTTTCTAACCCGAGTGCTCGGAAAAGAGGGGTTGGTCTCCAGATTTTGTAGACTTCTCGGACTTCGTCTGGGATGTTTATCCAGCGTTCTTGGCTTATTTCTTGGCCGATGATTTCTTTTGGGAAGATTCTTGGGACTATGCCGACGCCTGGCTGTTTTGTTTCCACATCTATGAATGGTGGGAGTGGATGAGGCAGGTCGGGCACTATGTTGTACCATTGTTTTGGTATGTCGCTTTCGTTTAATAGAATTTTTCTGTCGGGCATTTTTTCGCCTTCTCTCTTTGTGGTGTAAATCGTACATTAAAGTTTTATTTAAGGCTTTTGCGTACAGTTTTGTACATACTTAAACAACACATTTATACCTAAACGAACAGAAATACACACAAGCGACCCAAAATGTGGAACCAAATAAAAACCCAACTCCAAGAATACCCTGAACGCCTCAAAGTAGCACGCGTCCTCATAGAAAACGGTTTAAGCGCCAAAAACGACAAAATATACCTAAACCAAATCGAAATCCCACCTGTCCGCATAGCAAGAGTCGCAGGCGTCGACAGACGAACAGTGAACGAAACTCTAAACACCATCAAAGCAAATCCAGAACTAAAGATGATTTTTGAAGAAATCCGCCCAGCAGGACACTCCCTAAAAGAAATCGCAAAACACCTAAACCTGGGCGTTTTAGAAATAACTCCTATAAATGCAAAGTCACCAGGAATCTTATCAAATGCGGCGATGTTGCTAAACAGGGCAGGTTTAAGCATCAGACAAGCAATTGTGGATGACCCCGAGCTTTCACCTGAACCAAAATTGACCTTGATTGTTGAGAAGAAAATTCCCGGAGAATTAATCCCTGAATTGCTAAAGATTCCAGGTGTAGCTAAAGTTTCAGTTTATTAAGCTCTGGCAAAAATGAAACGCATCTGGAACCCAAAAAAAGGGTTAATTATGCAAAAAGTGCTCGCCTTGGCTTTTTTCGACATGCCTTGACTAGAAAAACTTATATGGTTAGTAATGTTTTGTTGTTGTTCGCATTATTGGAGGTTACTTGATTTGTCATCATCAACAGCTGGCAGAGTACCTATTCTGGTTATGAAAGAAGGATCAAATAGGTCTCGCGGTAGAGAAGCGCAACATAACAACATTATGGCGGCTAAAGTTGTAGCTGAAAGCGTCCGAAGCGCACTTGGATCCAAAAGGCATGGATAAAATGCTCGTTGACAGCTTCGGCGACGTCACCATAACAAGTGATGGTCGAACTATCCTTGATGAAATGGATGTTCAGCATCCAGCGGCAAAAATGCTCGTTGAAGTCGCCAAAACACAGGACAAAGAAGCTGGCGACGGAACAACATCTGCAGTTATCATTGCTGGCGAACTTCTTGAGTAGAGCCGAAGAATTAATCGACAAGAACATTCACCCTACAGTAATAATTGACGGTTATCGGAAAGCAGCTGATAAAGCTCTGGAAACACTTGAGAAAATAGCTATACCTATAGACTTGAAATCAACTGAGTACCTCAAGAAGGCTGCATCAACCTCCATGGGCAGCAAAATCGTAGCTGAATACAAAGATTACCTGGCAGATTTAGCCGTTAAAGCCATGATGGCAGTCACCGAGAAACAACCTGACGGTACCTTCAGAGCCGATGTTGACGACGTGAAGGTTGAGAAGAAAACCGGTGAATCCCTCAAAGACACTAGCCTAATCAACGGCATAGTTTTGGACAAAGAAATCGTTCACTCAGGCATGCCTAAACGTATGGAGAAAGCAAAGATTGCTTTGCTCGATGCTTCCCTGGAAAATGAGAAGCCAGAGATGGACACAAAAATTAGCATTGAAAGCCCCGATCAGATTGAAGCTTTCCTAAAGGAAGAGGAAACCATGCTTAGAAGACATGGTTGATAAGGTCTTGGCTTCAGGTGCCAATGTGGTCATTTGCCAAAAAGGCATAGACGACATGGCTCAGCATTTTATGGCCAGAAAAGGCGTTATAGCCATTAGACGAGCCAAGAAATCTGACATGGAAAAGCTCGCAAGAGCTACCGGTGCCAAAATCATAAGCAATATAGATGCACTCACATCTTCAGACCTTGGTTACGCTGCTTTAGTGGAAGAACGCAGAACTGGCGATGACAAGATGACTTATATCGAAGGGTGCAAGAACCCCAAGTCTGTCACCCTCCTAATCAGGGGTGGAACACAGCGGATGACTGCAGAAGCCGAACGCTCAATACATGATGCACTCTGCGTCGTCAAAGACTTAATAGAAGAGCCAAAAATCGTTGCTGGGGGAAGCGCTCCAGAAATGGAAATGGCTAGCGTTCTCAAGAAATATGCTCAAACCGTGACAGGGAAGAGAGCAACTTGCAATCACGATATTTGCTGAATCACTCGAAGCAATAGCCACGACCCTTGCGGAAAACGCAGGTGTGGATACAGTTGATATCCTTTCAGAGTTACGAACTAGACACCAAAAAGGCGAAACATGGGCAGGCATCGATGTTCTCGCAGGCAAAGTCGAAGATATGACAAAAATAAACGTCTACGAACCCCTCGCAGTCAAAAAACAAATCATCAAGTCAGCAAATGAAGCAGCATCGATGATTCTTAAAATCGACGATGTAATAGCCTCACAAAAAATGAAGACGCCTCCAATGCCACCTGGAGGAATGCCGGGCGGAATGGGCGGTATGGGTGGAATGCCGGGCGGAATGATGTAGAATGTCAGGACAAACAATTATTGTAGGACCCCCAAAAATTACTCGCTTCGAGAAAGCACGAATAGTGGGCGCGCGTGCACTTCAAATCTCGATGGGAGCACCAATCTTGGTAGATGCAGCAGAAAACACAAACCCGATTGACATAGCACTCAGTGAACTTGACGCGGGAATCTTGCCAATCACTATTAGAAGAACATTACCAGATGGTACTTTTCAAGATATTCCATTAAAATGGCTATCTTGAGCCTCAATTTTTCTAAGTTTTTGCAGTTTTATTTGCGCTTGCTTTAGCATATTGTTAATTTGTTTCCAGTGTGCTCCTTGCCAATAGATTTGACCGCAGTTGGGGCATTTCCAGAATTTATGGTAGTAAGTGAATGTGTTTTTTTCCAATTCACTTTGAATTTGTTCTTTTGGGATTTGGTTGAGTTTTGTGTTACAGAGTGGGCAATTTGAATTATTCATATCTATCCTTAAATCTAGTCGATACCGTTTGGCTACTTCCGCCAGTCGCTCCGATTCCGTTTTACCTTCAACATAAAAAGAATCCATTCCTTTGCGTGATGGCGCGTTTGTAGAGCTCTAAATCTTTCGTTAGCAAAACACGTTGCTCTCGTTTGGCTAGCTCCAAAAACTCAGAATCATCAAATTGAACAGAATAAATAACATCGTGTCCTAACATTCGGAGCCAACGCGCCAGTTTCCCAAGCATGCCGTCAGCGAGAAACTTCAACCGCTGCTTCTCCGAAAGATAACTCCGGTTCCCCCTTTAACAACAATTTCGCCCTCATCAAACACCAACTGACCATTCACGATAGTTTTTACCACCTTGCCCTGAACATCCCAGCCATCGTACGGCGAAAACTTGGCTTTAGACCTAAATTTGGAAGCATCAATTTTGAATTGGTGATTAAAATCTAAGACTGTCAGGTCCGCGTTTTTGCCCTGTTCGAGGCGTCCGCGGTCGATTAAGCCGAAGATTTCTGCGGGTTTTTCTGCGAGCAAATGAACCGCTTGCGTTAGGGATAATCGATTCTTCTTAACAAGCATCATAATGAGTGGAAGTGTGGTTTCCAGTCCTGGTAATCCGACTTTTACGTCCCAGACGATGCTGGCTGACTTCTCACTTAAAACGTGAGGTGCATGATCTGACCCTAAAGCGTCAACATCACCATTCTCTCAATCCTTTCCAGAGGGCTTCCACATGAGTTTTGTTTCTAAGTGGAGGCGCCATAATCACCAATTGCCCGTATTGCTTCAAATCGTCACTCGACAACAACAGGTGGTTTGGGGTGACTTCGCAAGTTACTTTTCTCCCAGATTTTTTGGCTTCAACAATTGCGTTTAAGCCTTCTTCTGTTGAGATGTGGCAGAAATGCAGTTTCACGTCGGCGTTTGAGCTGAGTTTTAGGAGACGGAGAATTGATTTTAGTTCAACCGTTTCTGTGTGCGCTCTTAAAAAGTCGGCGGTGCTTGTTTCTTTGGTATACTTTAGTTTTTCTTCGTTGGCCATCAGCAATGCCTTATCCTCGGCATGAACTGCAACTGGAACCTTTAGTTTGGCAACTTCTCTGAACGCTTCCAGCAACGCTTCATCATCATCAATGTCTAATCCTCCGACTTGGGCAACCCATAAAAAGCTTGAATGCAATTGCGCCTTCCTCAACAATATCGTGTATTTCAAGTATTTTTTTTGGAAACTCAGAGTAGAAACCTACGTTAACAAGTATTTTTCTTTGGGCAATGCTCATGCGGGTACGTAGGGTTCCAACGCTCATAGTAACGGGATCATTGTTCGGCATATCCAAAACTGAGGTGAACCCTCCTGCAGCCGCAGCAGCGGTTCCAGAGGTAAAATCTTCTTTGTATGCTTTGCCCTCATCCCGCAAATGAACGTGTTCATCAATTAGCCCAGGCAAAACCAGAAGGCCGTGCAAGTTAGTTTTTTCGTCGGCGTTTGGCATTTGGGTTTCTTTGCCGATTTTATGAATTTTTCCTTCTTCGATAGCTATGCTGCAGTCAATAATTTTTCCATTGATGTACGCTTTGGTGTTTGTGAAAACAGAGTCTACAATCAAAGAGGTCACGGTCTATTGAATAGCGGGTGGTTTAGTTAATTAAAGTTTTTTTGATTAAAAAATAATTGAAAAGAAAATACTTATTTTTCTTGCTCAAGTTCTACGCGACATTCATCGCAGATGTTTTGCCCATTGCGTTCCTTTAGGTTTTCATTGTAGGCACTACATCGGTCGCAGTATCCTGACATCGGAACTTCTTCATCTTCTTCTATGCGAGCCTCGCCTTCGATACGTGATTTCTCCACCATTGTCTCAATTAACTCTGGCATTACTCCAAGTATGTCTTTACTCGAGATTATTCCCAGCAGGTTGCCTTTGTAAATTACGCCGAGCCGTCTAATATCAAGCCTTGTCATTCTTCTTGCTGCATCACTTATAGTTGCTTCAGGCTCTATTGTGACCAAGTGGAGTGGTCATGATTTCTTTGCCCTTTATAGTGTCAGGCTTAAGATTCTTGGCTATAACTCTAATTACTAAGTCGCGTTCTGTTATGATGCCGATTGATTTTCCAGCTTTATTAGTAACTATTACGGCGCCTAAATTGTTTTTTTCCATGCTCACAGCAGCTTTGTTGGAGGTTTCATCTTCATCAATTGTGATTACTGGGCTGCTCATGATGTCTCTAACTAACATTTTTGTTCTTAATCCAATTTCAGCCATTACATAATTCACTTCCGACAATTTAGGTTAATAGTTTCTGTAACAACAATAAAGAAAAGCATAATTTAAGAGTTGCTTAACCCCAAAAAGGAGTCTGTGAAGTTTTATTAGCCCCCGCGCAAATAGACCCCAATACCAAAGGGACCAGTTAATGCTTAAAACAAATGTTGAAAAACTCATCAAAATCTCGGTTATGGGCGAAATTGCCAGCCCAACAATTCGCTCAGTTTATAATATTTCAGCTACAGGAAAAGCTTTAGTTCTCCCAGGTGTAGGCGGCATAACCTACAATTTGAGAGTTGGCGACCCTGCGTGTGGCTGGGAAGCAGATCATGTAGAACCTGGAGTAAGCGTGGAAAATAAGGAAAACAACACTCGTTCAGGACAAGTTGCCAATACTGCCTTCAACGTTCTCTCATGTGTCGGTAACCAAGCAACAGTCGCCACAGGCGAAAAAAAAGGAGCGATAGGCGTCGTCACAGGAAAACATGGCGGAATAGAACATGTATTGATTGATTTTCCATCTGAAAGCTTAGATCAACTTTTGATAGGTGATAGAATACTCATAAAAGCTTTCGGATTAGGTTTGAAACTTTTGGATTTCCCAAAAATAAAAATTCTTAACATGGACCCTGGCTTGCTTGAGGCATGGAATCCGAAACCTAACGGCGATAAGCTCGAAGTACCAGTAACTCATATTGTGCCTGCTGCAATTATGGGTTCTGGATTGGGTTCAAACCAAGTTAACTCGGGAGATTATGATATTCAATTGTTCGATGAAGCAATCGTCAAGCAGTATGGGCTAGAAAGTTTAAGGCTGGGCGATTTAGTTGCGATCATCGACGCAGACCATTCATTTGGCAGAATTTACCGACAAGGCGCCGTCTCTGTAGGAGTAGTTGTTCATACAAACTGCGTTACAGCTGGTCATGGACCAGGAGTGACAACCCTGATGACTTCACCGGATGGAAAGATTGTTCCTCAGATAAATCAGAACGCAAACGTCGCTTCGCTGCTAAAATTACGGGCAGATATATAAGATAGTTAAGTCAATAAATGGAACACTAGGAAAGAGGTCAAAATAATGCCCGTTAAGCGAAAAAGCCGAGGAAGGTCAAAAGGAAACAAAGGAAGCAGTACTCTTGTTCAATGTGCAAATTGCGGTGCGTCAGTGCCAAGAGACAAAGCCAAACGGTCCACACGTCGAGTATCCTTTGTTGAACCTCAATTAGCTAAAGAGCTTAGGCAAAGCGGCACATACTTAGCTTCTTGGGTAGATACAAAATACTATTGTATTTCATGTGCAGTTCACCGCGGCATCGTTAAGGTCCGCGCCGAAAACGAACGTCATTCTAAAGGTTATAAGAAAAGGTACTAAGCGGCTAATCTGCTGCTTTTTTTCTTAAATATTTTGTAAACATGCAAAGCTCTTTGAATAACTGTTAGGTTTGCAAGCACCGCCAACACGGCTATTCCATAACCTAAAGCGGGTAACCAAAAGAACGCAATTATAGAAACACTAGCTAAAATGAGCATACGTTCCGCACGTTCAGCAAACCCTACTGACTCCATTTTTATCCCTGCGGCTTCCGCTCTTGCACGTGTATAACTCACCATCATAGAACCTGTTAGAGCTGCTAAGCCCCAAACTGCACCCCAAATTGGACCCCAAACAGCATAATGCCAAAAAGGGTTACATAATCCAGCGATAATTATGGCGGCGTAGAGTGCTGCATCAACATACCTGTCAAGCATTGAATCAAAGAAACCGCCGAATACTGTGGTTTGCTGGAAGGTCCGCGCAACTATACCATCTAATGTGTCACAAAATCCTGAAGCTAAAAGAAAAATCACCGCCAAAATAAGCAACCATGAGAACTCGGCTGTCACTAGGACGTATGAAGCCGCTGAAGCTAAGGCAAGTATGAACCCGATTAGGCTTATTTTATTAGGGGTCAAACCTAACTTGTGAGCGGCATTGGCTTGTGAAGTGAGCATTTGCTGGATTTGTTTCTTGAGTTTGGTAAGCAAGGTGAACTCTCAACAGGCAGATGTTATTTCAGATTAAGGGGAGGCTGTAGAAAAGCCTTTCTTAGAGTCGTGTTGAACATTTTTCTTTGCAAGGTGATTTTTCAATGAACTTATTAGGAAGAAAGGTAATATTTGAAATTGACGTTCTGTCGCGCAGCAAAGCGCAATACAGCAACGTTACACAAAGCAAACAACAAAGGAAGTAAAACAAAAATGACTCAAAACAACTCAGATGTTATCTTCGTAGGAAACAAACCTCCAATGAGCTATGTTTTAGCAATCATTACGAGCCTCTCTGCAGGAAACCTAAAAGAAATTACCTTAAAAGCAAGAGGCCAGGCTATAACGACTGCTGTTGACGTAGCTGAAATCACGAGAAACCGATTCGTTAAAGACCTAAAAGTTAGCAAGATTGCAATTGGAACTGTCGAAATGCCACCACGTGAGGGAGAGAACAAGTCCAGAATGGTTTCCACGATGGAGATAACTTTAACCAAAAAGTAAAACTGGACTTCGATAAATTGGAAACCAATTCCAAACTTCTATTTTTTACTTTGTTCAAGCAGTCTTTTTTATTGGAATAATCTTAAGAACTTGTTTTGCATTATTTTTTTAGAGCCCAATAGCCAGAAAATATAGGGTAGTCTATTTTAAGAGAACCAATGAAGAGCTACTCCTAAATTTAGGTTCAAATTGTTTGTATCGTAAAGTTAAATAGCTGATTTTGTTAGATAGAGAATTACTCCGTGTGAGAACATGTTAGATATCAAGCTTATCCGCGAAAACCCTGAACTTGTTGAGGCTAATTTGGCGAAGCGTGGCAACCCAAGCGTCCTGGGGATGCTCGAAGAGCTAATTACAGTTGATAAGTCGTGGCGTTTGAACCTTACCAAACTTAACGAACTTCGTCATGATCGAAAATTGGTGACTATAGAAATTGCCAAACTCAAAAAAGCGGCCCAAGAAGCCACAGATGAATTCACAAAAGCAGAAGACATCGATGTTAAAATAAAGATTATTGAAAAGCAGGTAACTGAGCAGGAACAGAAAACGCACGATTACCTTTTGCGTCTGCCAAACTTGCTGGATGATTCGGTCCCTCTTGGAAAAGACTCAAACGACAACGTGCAGGTGAAAACTTGGGGAACAATCCCAGAGTTTGGTTTTCCAGTTAAAAATCACATTGACCTTGCATTGAACATGGATCAAATCGACATGGAGCGCGCAGGAAAAGTCTCTGGTTCAAGGTTTTTCTTCCTAAAAAACGAAGTCGCCATGTTAGACATGGCACTTATGAGTTTTGCTATCGAGGAACTATCCAAGAAAGGGTATACACCAGTTATCCCGCCATTGTTGATGAATCACAAAGCTTACGAAGGAGTAACATCACTTGGCGACTTCGAAGAGGTTCTCTATAAAGTTGAAAATGAAGACCTGTACTTAATTGCCACTTCTGAGCACCCCATGGCAGCAATGCTCATGAACGAAACCCTAAAAGAGTCAGATATGCCCGTCAAACTTGCAGGGATGAGCACGTGTTTCCGTAAAGAAGCTGGAGCACACGGAAAAGACACACGCGGCATCTTCCGCACTCATCAATTCAACAAGATAGAACAATTTATCTTCTGTAAACCCGAAGATTCAGCAAAACTCCATGAAGAGCTCCTATCGAACGCTGAGGAACTGATGCAAAAAATTGGTTTAGCATACCGCGTTGTAAATGTTTGTACAGGCGATATCGGCACGGTAGCCGCTAAAAAATACGATATTGAAGCCTGGATGCCAGCGCAGAATGGTTACCGTGAAGTAGTTTCATGCAGTAACTGCACTGATTACCAGGGCAGACGCCTAGGAATTAAGTACCGGGAAAAAGAGGGTGCAGCACCAAGAGGATTTGTTCATACCTTAAACTCGACAGCTATTGCTACAGGAAGAACAATCGTTGCCATAATAGAAAACAATCAGTTAGCAGATGGAGCCATAAATATACCTGAAGCGTTAAGGAAATACATGGGTAACAGAGAGAAAATAGATAGAAAACGCTAAACCTTTTAATATTTCTATGAGAATGATGTGGCACGTTTGGGGAAATAAATTTGTCTTCCAAAACAAAACACGTTCGCGATAAGTGGCGAGGCAAATCCTGGTACATGGTAGTTGCACCATCGTTCTTTGGTAACATAGAGTTAGGTTCGATACCTGCACAAGACGAAAAAATGATGATAGACAGAGTTGTCGAAGCAACACTCTATGACATTACAGGTGACTTTTCTCATCATTACTTGAAAATGTTCTTCCAGATAAACGAAGTTGAAGGTAAATCCGCCAAAACACTCTTCAAAGGACATGAATACTCAAGAGATTACCTTCGCAGCTTAGTCAGAAGAAGAACCACCAAAGTTGACGGCTTGTTCAACTTAACCACAAAAGACGGCTACAAACTCCGCATTTCAGTTTCAGCGCTTACACTTTCAAGAATAAAGACTTCTCAAGAAAAAATCATTCGCACAATGATGGAAAAGACAATCAAGGAAAAAGCCCTTGCATTGACACTTGACCAATTCGTTCAAGAAATGGTCCTTGGAAAAATCGCTTCAGACATTTACAACCAAGCAAAACTCGTTGCACCGCTAAGACACGTCGGCATCAGAAAATCCAAAGTAATCTCGGCACCAGCAAAACTGCCCGAAGCACCAGTAGAAGCAGAACCAGCACCAGTTGCAGCTCCAGCATAACCTCAAAATTTCTTCAATCATTATCATTTTATTTCAACCGTAACAGTTTTAGACACCTGTACTAGTATTTTCTAATCGGGAGATCGAAAGTTTTGACCAACGCCGACGTGCATAAAAAAGGAACCTTCAATGCCCAAGATACTATAAACAATATCAAAAAAGACCCAAATTTCCCGAAAACAGGAGCTATAGCATTATTCATTGGCGTTGTCCGAGGAGAAACCTTTGAGAATGATAAAGTTGAAAAACTTATCATCGAAGCTTATGAGGAAAAAGCTAAAGAAGTTCTTACAAAAATAAGCGATGATCTAGTTCAGAAACACGGAATAGTTAATGTTCAAATTCACCATTTGCTGGGTGAATTCAATGTTGGCGACGACTTGGTTTACGTAGCTGTTGCAGGAGCTCATAGAAATGACGTTTTTCCAGTTCTCAGGGAAGCTGTTGAAAGGTACAAGAGTGAAGCTCCCGTTTTTAAAAAGGAATGCATAACCGACAAGAATGGTTCACTTTCGGAGTATTGGGTTTCTGAGAAAGAAGGACACGGTCATTAACATCTTGGTGAACTTTTTTTGATTACTGCTTTGGCTGGTGGAGTGGGAGCAGCTAGATTCCTCACGGGCTTATCAAGGCTTGTTAAAGAGGAAGATTTGTCGATTATAGTTAACACTGGAGATGACATAGAACTATTTGGCCTACACATTTCGCCCGACTTGGATATTGTCACTTATACGTTGGCAGGTATTGTTGACGATGTGAAAGGTTGGGGTGTTATGGGAGATACATTTCAATGCCTTGAAATGCTCAGAGCCTATGGTTCAGATACATGGTTTGGTTTGGGGGATAGGGATTTAGCAACTCATCTTTACCGAACAGAGGGCTTAAAAAAAGGGTATACACTGACGCGAATTACAAGAGAGATCTCTAGTGTTTTAGGTCTAAAAACCAAGATTCTGCCTATGACTGATGACATGTTTGAAACGAGGGTGAGAATAAGGGAGGGATCCATTCATTTTGAAGAGTATTTTGTTCGAAGGCAAGCCAAAGACGATATTTTAGGGGTTGAGTTTGTTGGTGCTTCTACAGCAAAGCCGGCACCAGGAGTTTTGGACGCAATATTGGATGCCGAAATTGTTGTTGTTTGCCCAAGCAATCCCGTTGTTAGCATCGGCACTATATTAGCGGTTGACGGTGTGAGGGATTCTTTGAAACGGACAAATGCAAGGGTGGTTGGGATTAGCCCCATTGTCGCTGGCATGCCAATTAAGGGTCCTGCAGATAAGATGTTGCGTTGTTTAGGTTTTGAAGTTTCGGCTTATGGGGTTGCAAAACTCTATTCTGATTTTCTTGATACCTTTATAATAGATACAAGGGATGCAGAATCTAAGAGCAGAGTTGAAAACCTTGGAGTAAAAGTGAAAGTGACTAACACCGTGATGCAATGTTTAGAAGATAAAGTTACATTGGCAAAGGCTGTTCTGGAAAATTAAGTTCCTCAAAATAGACTAAATGGTCTCTATAGATTATTTCAGTATTTTAAACAGGATAGAGAAATAAATGTTCTTCAATTGCTAGCAATATGTTAACAAAAAAATGAACAGCGACCAAAACTCAAGCACCTTGTGCTTAAGGCATACGCAGATAACTTGTTTTAAAGAAAATATTAAAACAAAAAATAAGTGGCAAAAAGCAAAAGAAAGTTGAAAAGCCGATTTGTTGGTTAGTTTTTAGCTATTGACGTCTGCTTAATCTTAAAAGAAAAATTGGAAAAGAAAAACATTATGTGAGAGTTGACAGTGAAGGCAATATTACGAGAAGGGTTATATCTGCAAAAGGGAATTATTATTTAATACTCGGAGATGCTGTAGGTGGAGAAAAGAAGTTACGATTGGTTTGAACAACGTCGCAAAACCAGAGGATTAGAACTGGCTCACGATCAAATCACGAAGGCTTTTGATACAGTCACTTGGTTGCATAAAGCAACCAAAAGCTTCGCAGAGAATAATTTCAAAGAAGCAAGAAAATACATTGAAAATCTCTACAAAGCAGAAGAGGAAGTTGACCTTCTTCGAACAGACGTATTCATGGAATTGTCAAAGGGAGCAGCCTTAGTCGCTGATTACCGTGAAGACCTCTTACATCTGGTCAAACGCCTAGATACTTTAGCTGACCACACAAAAGACGCAGCTCGATGCATTGAAATGCTCGCTGACGTAGAGATTCCACAAGAACTTTCTCAGAAGACTGTTTTCATGACGGGAAAGCTTGTCGATATAGCTCAGGCGCTAAGAGGCAGCATAGAGAAGATCTCATCCAACCCCAACGAAGCCATAAAAGAAGCAAAAGCAGTCGGTGAAATAGAACATTCAATCGACGGTGAATATCTCAAAGCAAAAAGCCTATTCGTTAAATATGGCGCAAACATAAACTGCGGAGCCATGGTAATCTTTGATGACTTGATTGAATTCATTGAACAAGCAGCAGACATGTGTGCTGATACAGCAGACTATATAATTGTGCTCTCGAGCAGAGAATAAGGCAATAATCAACCTTTTCACATTTTTAATAACCCCTATTATACAAAATAAAGAACATTTTCTAGAAAGAAAAACTATCCATCTTTAATGGTCTTGAACTGCTAACCCAAAAATTCAACAAATCATTAACAACACAATGATTTGCTACTGTGTACATTCCAAAAGAGAATTAATCACTCGAAAGAGAGAGGATTAGATAAAAGATTAAGTGGTGCTCCGGCCGGGATTCGGACCCGGGTCGCCGACTCGAAAGGCCAGTATACTTGACCGGACTATACTACCGGAGCGCTTTTTACAATAAAGCATCAACCAGAATGTTTTTTCCCTCGAATAAACCTTACCCTTCCAGAACCATGCTTTAATTAACCGTCTTGCGGGCTTTGGGTTTTTTTGGGGTAAACAAATGGGCAGTTATTTTCTCAATAAGTTTAGTTTGAGTCGCGACCATTTTTTCAAGTTCAAGGATTCTTTTTTCTAGGTCGTTTGACATGATTTTGCCTTCGATGCGGTTTGCACTTCGAAACATAAGCAGCATCTTGAAAACTTCATCGATAGCTCTCTGCTGTTCTTCGGCAGACGCAGGTTTTGTACCGGCGATGACCGATAGAAGGTCAACGTAGTGTTCTTTGATTTTTAATTCGGCGTTAACTGAGGGGTCAATTGGGAACGCGATGCTTAGTGGAGTCTTTTTTGAAAGTTCAGCAGCCGTCGGGAAACGGATGATTATATCTCCTCTAATCCAAGAAGATACAAACTCTGAAACGAAGCGGTGGATGTCTTTTTCTGAATAGAGCAAAGATGATTCCAGTTTTGGCTCGACTTTTCTTTTGATTCGAACACTTATGATTCTTTTTTCGTCTGCATTATCCTTGGACATTTAGTTCCCTTCTATACGCTGTCTTAGCTTTCTCCATTTCTTTTCTTAAGCAACACCTAGTATTTAAGAAAAAGTATATTGCGGTTTAGAAAGAAATTTTTACAGCTGAAGGAATCTTTCCCAGAATCTTCGCCGTTGCCTTCTCAACCTTTGTCCTGTCCGAATCCGATGTGTAAACACGGAGGATATTCATGAACCCTTTAAGGGTTTCAAAAATCTTTGAACTCTCACTTAGCCGCTCGAGCTTCTTTTCACCTCCAGCACTTTTAGTGAATACTGGAATTTCCGTTGATTCCATTAATACTGCATGATGGTAGGGGACAGATGGCACCGTTGGCACATCGATAATAACGGAATCTAACTCGACGCCTGCCTCTCTAGCGATTTCACTCTGAACCTGCCGCCTATACGTTTCCCGACCGAATAAATTAGATATCATAGCGTCTTTCTCGTAGAAAGTCCGTTCGTAAGCGCATTTGAGCATTCGCCGATTTTCTAGATTGCTGATAATTTCATTGGATGCTTTGCATTTTCTGAGTGCTGCCCAAACAGTGTAGTCATCCAGCGCCAAGTATTCTTCAGGTGTTTTGAAGTCTGTTAAGCCCAGTTCTTTGTTGGCTTTTTCCATGGCGGTTGCTAGCATGATTTGTGCCGCTCGTCCAACGCGGTGGAAATAGATGCTTTTGAAAGATTCAATTCTGGCAATAACGAAGGCTTCCAAAGCTGACAGTGCGCCTAATTCAACCGCCAAGTTTTCTCCCAAAACGTCGAGTGCATGGATTAGGCGGTAAACGTCTATGAATCCGTATTCGGCGCCGGTATGATAAGTGTCTCGCACTATGAAGTCTTGTTTGTCAACGTCTACGGCGCTGCTTATTATTTGATCGAGGAACGCTCGGTCTTTTTTATGTAACTTCCCCACAGCCAGCCCGGCTACTTCCTTTGCATTGAAGCCCATTTTGGATAATTTGTCTCTAACTTCACTTTTTTCTATAATCCATGATGTGATATCTTCGTGGGTTTTATCGAGATTCTTGATTAGCAACTGCTCAAAAACATGTGAAAAAGGTCCATGACCACAATCGTGCAGAAGTGCAGAAATTCTGCACATATCCACTTCTTCATCGTTGACGATGCGTGAAATATTCGGGTTTTCTAAAACATGACCAGCTAGGTACATAACTCCAAGGCAATGTTCAAAGCGTGTGTGGTTGGCACCAGGATAAACGTACTCTGATCCTGCCAACTGTCGTAGCCTGCGTAGTCGCTGCATTGGATAGGTGTCTATTACATTTTTTTCTGCTTCGGTAATGTACACGTAACCATGTACAGGATCTTTAATTTCTCCCCAGTAAGCCTTAGGCACACACTCAGCCTCACAATCGGTTAGTTATATTTATGTAACTTCCTATAATGTGTAACGCTAGCTAGCTGAGTTGATAAGTATGAGTAAGAAAGGAATTTTCATCGTTATCGAAGGTTTGGACGGAAGTGGAAAAACTACCCAAGCAAAATTCTTGGTGAAAAACCTCGAGAAAACTTACAAGGTATTATTAACCGCAGAGCCCAGCCTTGGCAAAATCGGCACCTTCATTCGTGAAGATTGCCTTTATGAAGAAATACGTTTGCCAACCGAAGCAGAAGCCCTACTTTTTGCCGCAGACCGCATCGAACATATGAACAACGAAGTAAAACCCGCTTTAGACGATGGAAAACTGGTGATATGCGACCGCTATATCTACTCATCTTTAGCTTATCAGGGCAGCTCAGGTTTAAGTTTGGATTGGATAAAAACAATCAATGCCCGCGCTCTGCAACCTGATTTTAGTATTTTTATCGATGTTTCTCCAGAAAAGGTAATTGAGCGTTTGAAGAGAAGAAAGTCTGTTATGGAAACTTTAGAGACACAACAGAGAGTGCGGGAATTTTACCTCAAATATGTAGAGAAGGGTGAACTTATTCGAGTTGATGGTGACAACGCTAAGGATGTTGTGGCAAAGGAGTTGTATGCTACGGTTTCGACTCTGCTCAAGAGTGCTAAGGGTTTTGTTTCATAGATAACGTCTAGCATGTTAATGTCTTGAAAAACGGCATTATTTGATGCGTTCTATAGTCTCTGCAATTACGGCCAATTGAGCTCTAAATATTTTATCTAAAGAATCAGCTAAACATCTAAGAATTAATTCCTAAAATGAAGTAAGAATTAAAAGGTTTAGTCTTCTCTCCACTTGAACAGTTTAACTGCCAAGACGAAAATAATCAACGTTATAATCCCCAAGACTGCAATGTCGATGATTGTGCCGCTGATGTTTCCGTAGACCATGGCGTTGTTTAAACCTTCTGTAACATAGAATAATGGCAGAACATGAGCAAAGGTCTGCAGGTATTGTGGCATGCTACTGATTGGGAAGAAGGTCCCCGCTAGGAACATCATTGGGAACGTTACAATGTTGCCTATAACGCCTGCGGTTTCAGGGTTCTTTGTCACTGTACCAACTAACATACCGAGTGCCGCGAAGAGCATTGGACCTAGAATGAGGAAGGGTATAAGCCAAGGCGTTAACATCACATTTGCACCGAAAGCAAAGATTCCCACTCCAACCATCAGTAAAAAGCCAGCGATTGTTAAGACAATGTACCATAACATTTTGGATGCAAGCCACTCCATCTTTGTGAGCGGGGTAAGCGAGAGTTGCTTGAACAGCTTTGATTTCTTGTACTCTGAGGAAATGTTGACTAAAGAGAACATTGGGCTCGTAAGTATTGAGAAGCCGATCAAGCCTGGAATCATGAAGTCAATGTATTTTGTCTGTTGTGTGTTCACGGTTGCAGATTTTATGCCTATGATTGCAGGTGTGGCGTCATTGTATTTTGTTTGGAAATATCTAAGATTAAAGAAGTTAGCGTATCCATTTACTGTTCCACCTACGATTCCACTTGTGCTAGAAGTTGGATTGCCGTAGACTGTCAAGTTTAACTGGTGACCAGCAATATAGTTGACAGTGAAATTAGAGGGAATTACAATTCCGTCTGAAACTGAATGATCCGCTAAATACTGCGAGAAATTCTCTGAAGCCGCTACTGTTATCACTTGAATAGTGGTTGATTCGTTAAGTGACTTAAGAAATACGTTGCCAACATTTTGCCCTGTGGGGAACGGTCCTGTGTCTAGGTTTTGAGCGTAAACGTCTACTACTCCATTGCTGCCTCCAGCATAAATTGCACCGAAAATCAAGATGAGAATTACAGGAAATACTAAACCGAAGAATAATCCAAACTTATTTCTAAGGTATCCTCGGCTGAAGACTTTGAAGTCTGAATAGATTCTTTTTCCACTTACCACCTTTTAACGCCTCTGTTTTTTGCCCGTTTTCTCTTCGGAGGCTGCTTCTCCTAGTTCGCCGATCGGTTCGCTAACGAGTTTAATAAAAACGTCATCTAAACTATCTTGACGAGTCTGAATATCACCCCATTCCAAACCTGATTGCTCAGCAGCCGCTAAAGCCGCGAGTGAATCAATTTTCTTCTTCAGCGGTATTGTAATTTCTCCCTTGGCTTTGTTGTAGTCAACCTGCAATTCTGTGTTGGCTTTTATGTAATCAGCTAGTTTCTCGCTTCCACGAATCTCTAAGCGTTCGCCTGAGCCGTGCTGTTGAATGATTTCTGCCGTAGTTCCCATAGCCACTATGCGACCATGGTCCATGATTGCTACTCGGTCAGCGAGTTGCTGTGCCTCGTCAAGGTAATGGGTGGTTAAGATGATAGTTTTTCCTTTAGCCTTTAATCCGCGTATTACTTCCCATATGGCTCTTCTTGCGTTGGGGTCTAATCCTGTGGTTGGTTCATCTAGGAAGAGTAATCTAGGTGAATTTACCAAAGAGAGAGCAAGACCTGTTTTTTGTTTTTGTCCGCCCGATAGACTGTCAAAATTGACTTTGGCTGATTCATTTAGAAGAACTTCTTTTAAGATCTCGTCTGGATTAACTTTTACGTTGAAAAGGTCAGCGTAATATATGATGGCTTCTCTTGGTGTGGTTTTCTCAAAAAATGTAAATTCTTGCGGTATAACTCCGATTTTCTTGTGAAGTTCATAACCGTTTTTCCATGGATCAAGACCTAGAACTTTTACGTCTCCGCCATCTCTTTCACGCAAGCCTTCCAATATTTCGATAGTTGTGGTTTTGCCTGCTCCGTTTGGGCCAAGTAGTCCGAAGACTTCGCCGTGGTTAATTGTGAAGGAGATACCGTCAACTGCTTTTAAATCTCCATAGTGCTTTTTTAGGGATGAAACTTCAATCGATAGCATACTATGTTAGCTCCTTTACAGGTTGTAAGTTACAGTCTTTTCCAAGTTAGGGTCTGGCAGAAATATAACTTTCGGCAACAATCATTATTAATTGGGATTATTCTCAGTCATGGTTTATTTTTTTGAGAACTTTCTTGTTCTTACTACTCGAAGTTTCATTTATTTTATTATAAATAAACGTCGTCAACTCTTCGGGCGAAATGTATCTGGGTCCACGCTCATGAAAAACCTGAACCTCAAAAATACCTTTACCAAAGACAGTTCTTAGAATATAATAATCAAACTTTAACGGTGACCTCTTTTCACCTGTATATTTGTAATAACGAATTGAGCAGAAAAAATCCATCGTTCGCAGAAGCTCTTTTGTCAGAGATTTCATTGTTTTTTTAAGTTCCTCGTCATCAATAAAATTGAAGTCTCCTGATTCCGCTATCCCAAACTCAAAAATTATGGTGCCCTGTGGTACAGTTGGGTTGGCAACTTCTTCAAAAGTAAATTCATTGTTGTTCACTTTATGGAAAACCTGGATTAACTTTTGCTGGAGTTGTCTAGTTGAAAGTGTCGAAATAAAACTATCAATTCTGTGAATGCTTGAGGGAAATTTTTCGTAAAAACCCAAAGTCAAATTGGCTCGTGCTCAAGTTTTCTTCATTTGCTTAATTTTTTCGAGAGTATTTAGAAGTTCGGACAATGCAGAGGTGAGTTTTGACAATTCATCCATATCCTCGATTCTTTCAATCTTACCCTGAATGTCCTGCATCTTCGCTATCAAGGTTGCTTCAAGTTTATCATATGATGTGTTAAGTCCTGGGGTTTGTTTGGGGGGGTCTTCGCCTTCTTTAACAAAAACCACTTTCTTGTCATCTTTTGCGCACCAGAGGGTGCCATCTTTTAGCCTAAAGAGCGGTGATGAGCAGGCTGGGCAGGAGAGGTCTGTTAAAGTTGCGCCCCGCAATAGCAGGTTTGCGCCTCTTTTGATGGATGAATTATCTGGTTTTTGTTGCATTTGGAACCCCAAAGTAAATACATATCAATACTTATATAACTTGGTCACTGCCAAGAGCATTGAAGGAGAATATTTTATGGTGCGGAAGAAAAAATCGGATGAGTATGAGGCAAAGATTCAGCAAGCAGTAGTTGTGCTCGGCGAGGTTTCCGAAGACAGCACAACTCCACGAAACATACGTCGTTCCGCAAAAGACGCAATGAATTCACTGCAAAGCGGAGAATATACTCCTGCCGTTAGAGCTTCAAACGCGGTTTCGATGTTAGATGAGATTCTACAAGATCCCAACATGCCGCCATATACAAGGGTAAAACTCTGGAACGTCATGAGTTTTATAGAAGCCATAAAAGATTAGTTTAGAGCATA